>JAJVIM010000020.1 GCA_022071955.1 Anaerolineae bacterium | reverse complement strand
GGCAGAGGGGGGTGTGTCCACCAGCGACGCCGCCCCGTCAACGACGGCTCAGTTCCGAGTGCAGCAGGCTCACCGGGGAACAGGGCGCTGAAAAAACCTTAACTAAACCATCCAGCCGTATAACGCCGCTGTTGTGCGGCGGCCAGTGGGCGACAATCAAAGCCAAGCCTTGCGCCAAAAATCTTGCTTGGGCCGTCCGCACCAACAGCCTTGTTAGGCTGGCTTGGCACTGAAAGGCTTGCCCCGTTTGCACAACCCCCACCGCCCAACAGAGGGCGTGGTGCCGCCATCTCATTGGCATCGATTGCCGCAAACTGCACCAACCTGGCCGGCAAACCACCGCCCCACCTCAGCGAGGCACGACGCCCAATCTTTTCAATGATCAACCTTCGCTCCGGCGCGTGGGGCGCGCAGCGCCTGACGCGCCGCCCTCCAACGCTTGTGCTTCGCCCGGCTCACAGTTTAACGACCGCGAACAGAAAAGAAAAAAGTAGTTGTCTTTTTATCACCTTTTACGCCGACCAGCCAGCCACAATTTGTTGCCAAAAAACCGATCAAACGCCAACAAAAAACAATCGAACCGTTACGGGCTGAGACCACCTGCTCAACCTCAGCACGTTTGCCGGCTGCACATTATTTTTTGCTCACCTTGTTTTTTTAATTTCTCAGGCTGAAATTATTTTTTCTCATTGAGTAATTATTTTTTCTCAGGCTGAAATTATGGGTTCCAACCCCGGCGTTTTTGATGCCACGCTGTGCGGTTTAGATTCGACGCCTGACGCCTTAAATCCCTAACCGCCCGTTTTGAATCCCAAACCTTACGTTTTTAACCCGGCCCGAAAACACCGCAATTTTACACGTTTTTCCCGACGAACCAGCCTAACTTTGAATTAGAAGGAAACCGCCATATTTTAATATCGGGACTCCTGAATATCTGGTCTGACACCCGGTATTCAGGAAACCGGCATAAATTATTATCGGGAATTTGGCCCACGCCGTTGGTTTACCGGCCCACAATCAATTTTTACCTTTGGAATTTCAGCCTGAACCGGCGTGAACCGGCCTTTTCTCCCGTGGTCAATAATAGCACATTTTTTGCATCAACAACACTGCCAATTGTCATTTTGTGGGGGTGACATTTGTCATCATCTCCCGCGGTGGTTACGGAACAGACTCAACTGCGAGCAGGGAATTTCCTGGGGCCCCCTGTTTGTGAATGGAGATAACTGTAGGGGAGTAACCACAACTTTATCTTGCGATCACTCCGCTGTCTCTTATCCCGGTCAAAGCCGCCTCTGTCGCCGGCCGTATGTCTCAATTCCTTCGCGGTTGCGCTGTGACCTGGTGATGGGCACCTGGGGGGTTTATTTCAGCGGAGTTATTCATTGCCTTACTGGCCCACCGTGGCCGATGATGGCGTAAAAATACCTGTGACAGAGTAATATCGCCGCCAGGCTCACCGACTTTCACTCAACCGCTGTAATTCGGCGGTAAATTGAAGCAGGTCGACCTCAACGAAGCGGCCCGGTTCGTGGCGGGTGGCACTGTGATTGATGAACTCCAGCGTGGCCCGTTCGGGGTAGTAGCGGGCAAACTTGATACCGCCCACGTAGACAAAGCCGCATTGGTCGATATCTACCGCCCGGTGGTGCAGCCGCTTCCGGCCGGCGGTCACTCTACGCTCGCTTACGACGCTTGTTCTCCTGTTCGAGCAGCACGTCCATTGGCGTTTTGATGGGCCCAATTCCTGGGACCACCAGCAGCTGCCGGCAGCGACAGTTGACCGTGTTACCGGCGCTGGCTACCGGGTCGCCCGGATGTATCTTCTTCCCCCCGCACCCAGCGAGATCTGCTGGCCAACCTCTTCCAACAAATCGCCATCAGCCAGCAGCAAATAAAAACGGTCACACCTCAACCGTCGGCGCGACCGTTCTTCACTTTGTCAATTGGATGGGCCGGGTGGGAGTCGAACCCACACGAGGTATTAGCCTCGGGGGATTTTAAGTCCCCTGCGTCTGCCATTCCGCCACCGGCCCAAATAAATTTTGAGCATCTTACAACAATTGCCCGCGATAGTCAAAGATTTCTGCCACAAACTGTTTTGGATGCTTTGCATACCGGAATCAATCGTGCTAGGATACAGCTCATCAATCGCAGAAAAAGTGACGTGGGCTAATGGAAGACGAGAACGAAACCAAAGCTCAGCTTCTTCAAGAGATTTCAACCCTTCGGCAACGTATCGCCACGCTCGAAGCGGCCGAGGCTCAAGCCCGGCAGGTTATCGCTGACCTGCACCACCACAAAGCGCTGGTCGAGACCGCCTTTAAAACCAGCCCCGACGCCGTTGTCGTTTCCCGCCTGAATAACGGCCAATATGTTGAAGTTAACGACGGCTTTGAAACCATCACCGGTTATAGCCGCGCCGAGGTTATTGGCCGGACTTCTCTTGAAATCAATATTTGGCGCAACCCCGTTAATCGTGACAGGTTTGTAACCGAACTGGCAACGCACGGTATCGTCTCGAATATGGAAATTGAGTTTGAGACAAAAACGGGTAACATCCGCGCCGGATTAATTTCGGCCAAAATCATCAACCTTGACGATGAACCTCATATTTTGAGTATTACCCGCGATATCACCGAATGGAAAAAGGCGGAAGCCAAAATAAAGCAGCACAGCAAAAAACTGGAGCTGCTCGATAAAATCGCTGCGGCCGCGACCGCTAATTTTGACCCCAACTCTTTTTTGGAACTGGCCTGCCGCGAGCTGGCCGAAAATTTTTTGGCGCCGTGTGTGAGCGCCAGCATGTTCAGCAAAGACAAATCTACGGCGATGGTTGTAAGCGAGTACGTGCTGGGCGATCAACCTTCGGTCAGAAACCGGGTGACTCGAGTTGAGGGCGATGTAGTTGCTCAATACCTGCTGCAAACTCGCGCGCCTCTGGTTTTGCCGCACGCGCAAGTAGATTTATATGGCGCAGCGTTTAGCAAGTGGATGGAAAAATTGGGCATCGCCGCCATGTTGTTGATCCCATTAATTGTTGAAGATGAGGTCATTGGCAGTCTGGAAATATATTTTTATTCGCCCCGCCAATTCACCAGCAGTGAGGTAAACCTGGCCTGGAGTGTGAGCGATCAGGTAGCCGGGGCGGTGGCCAAAGCCTGGCTCAACGAAGAACGACGGCTGTTGAGCACCGCCATCAATCAGGCCGCCGATATTATTGTAGTGACCGATGAGCAGGGCACAATTCTGTACGCCAACCCCGCTTTTGAGCAAATTACCGGATTTGCCCGGGTTGAGGTTATCGGCAAGCGCCCTTTTATTTTGCCCAACGACACCCACGACACCGCCTTTTACGATGCAATCTGGTCAACTATTCGGGCGGGGCAGGTGTGGCAGGGCAACATCACCAGTCAAACCAAAGATGGCTCCCCAATTACCACCAAAACAACCATTACGCCGGTTAAAGATGACAACGGCAAAATTGTAAATTACGTGAGCACCCAGGTTGATGTTACCCGCGAGCTTGCGCTTGAAAAACAGTACCGGCAGGCTCAAAAAATGGAAGCGATTGGCCAGCTAACCGCCGGCATTGCCCACGATTTTAACAACCTGCTGATGGCCATTAATGGCTTTGCCGAACTGATGCAGTTTCGGCTGCCCAAAGACAGCCCGTTTCAGGACATGGCCAGCCGGATTGTGGCCTCCGGCGAAAGCGCGGCCAACCTGATCCGGCAACTGCTCGTTTTTAGCCGAAAACAGATTGTTGAACCGCAGGTTATCAATCTGAACGATACCGTGACCGAAATTGACAAAATGCTGCGCCGCATCATTGGCGAAGACATCAACCTGCAAACCCGGCTGCACCCGCAACTGTGGTCGATTAAACTGGACCCATCGCAGGTTGAACAGATTATTGTCAATTTAGCCGTAAACGCCCGCGACGCCATGCCCACCGGCGGCCAACTTACCCTTGAAACGGCCAATATACAAATCAAAAATCAAACCGCCGATCTGCTCAGATTGCAGCCCGGTGATTACGTGGTGCTGTCGGTAATTGACACCGGTGTGGGGATGAACGAAACCGTCAAAAGCCGGATTTTTGAGCCGTTCTTTACCACCAAAGAACACGGCAAGGGGACCGGCCTGGGATTGGCTACCGTGTACGGCATTGTCAAGCAAAATGGCGGCGATATTCAGGTTTACAGCCGCGAGGGTGAAGGTTCAACCTTTGAAATTTACCTGCCCCGCGCCACCGATACCGTCATCGATGTCCCAACCGAAACCGGCGCGGAAGAACTTTCTAAGGGGACGGAAACGGTGTTGCTGGTAGAAGACAGTTCGGCGGTGCGGGAATTGGTGACGCTAACATTAACCGCCCAGGGGTACAGCGTAATCAAAGCTACCAACGGCCAAGAGGCGCTGACGCTGTTTAAAAACCACGAGGGCGAGATCCACCTGCTCCTCACCGATATTGTGATGCCGCAGATGGGCGGCAAAGAATTGGCTGACCGGGTGAGCGAAATCAACCCCAATATCAAGGTTATTTTTACGTCGGGCTACAGTAACGATGCCATTTCACACTACGGGGTGCTCGATCCCGAGATTGTTTTTTTGCAGAAACCGTTTTCGCCCGGCGAGCTGGTGGCCAAAGTTCGCCAGGTGCTGGATACACCATAAAAAAAGCCCCGGATGATCCGGGGCTTTTTTTATTGGACTGATTACGATGAGTTACGCTGAAAAATAACAAAATCCCACACCCACTGGGCCGGGTCGGCCGAGTACGAGAGCGGCACAACATCCGACAATTTGTTGCCGGCCTCGTCGGCCACGTAGATATTCCAGGTGCCATCCTCAAAAGAGCCCGGTTCAAATTTAACATTACCAAATTTTACGTAATCGCAATCCAGACAGTTGGTCACACTCCAATTCCAGGTGCTGAGGGCGCTTTCGGCGTGCTGCCCGGAAGGTACGTGATCACCCACAATTTTGTAGCCGCCCATCGGGATGTTCCCCTCTGAAACAATGGCCACATAAATAGTAATGCCGTGGTAGCTGGTACTCTGAAACATACGGTTGCCCTGTTCCGTAACACTAAACGGAAATGTGGGCGCGGGGACGGGCGTTGGCGGCGCGGGTGTTGCCGTTGGTTGCGGCGGAGGCGGCGGCAGCGTTGGCGGCGGGGTGTTGGTGGGCAACGGCGTTGGGGTATCGGTGGGCAGCGGCGCCGGGCTGGGGGTGAGAGTGGGCACCATTGTGGGCAGCGGGGTGGGTTCGCGTTGGGCCGGCGGCAGCAGCGAGTTATCGGCCACAACCATCCCGGCGGCTTCAGCGCCGCCCGGCGCGTTGGGATTAACAGTTGGCGTAAAGGTAGGGCGCAAAATCACCCCGGCCGATGGGTTGTTAGATTGAGCCAGCGCGGCGTTACTGCTGGGGCGAGACTCCAGATAGGCAATAAACACAATTGTTCCGAGCAGCAATACCAGCCCCACAAACGCCACCGTCGCCAGCAGGTCGGTAGTTAGCTGCGACTGTTGCCTGGCCGCGGGCTGGGCGCTTTTGGCAGCCGCTTTCTTTTTGGCCGGCGGCTGCGGCTGTTTTGCGCGGGCAGCCTGTCGCGGTTTCTGCCCGGAAAATCTGGGCGCAACTTTGGTTGGCCGGGTCACATCGGCCTTGAGCATCCGGCGCAGCTCGGCTTCTAACTGGTTGATCTCAGCGATAATTTGCTGCGGCGTGTTTGGCCCGTAATACGCCTGATATTTGCGGAGCGTTTCCAGGCGATATATTTTTTCCTGAAGGTGCCGGTCTATCGACATTCAATCCACCTGTTTTTACTGCCCTGATTACTGCCACGTCAAGCCGAAGATTTCAAGTTGTACTACATCTGGGATCGGTTTACAGGATAGACACTATATATAGGGGTGATTATACCGCAAAACTTGAATTATGTAAATTCTACCATCCCAACGTAAGATGTACAAATTGATAACAACGCAGGAGTCCGGTTGCGAATGGCAAATTGCGTGTTGCGCGTGGCGGGCAGCATATTATGAATTGCGCCCCTGCGCCCCTCATCCTTCAGCTCCTGCCCCCTGCAAAGAGATCATCCCTAACTGATAGGCCCGAGCCAGCGCCGTGAGCATCACTTGCCCGGCCGCCAACGCCGATGGCCCAAAGGTGACGATGCCGTCCTCGTGGCCGCCCATTGAAAAAATGCGTGTCTCTTTAACCGGCGTCTCGGCAAACAGGCGCTCCACTTCGGCGGCCATTTCCACCGAACCGTAAGGCACCTCCGGGTGAGTGGTTGGCAAATTAAGCGCCGCCGCGTGCCGCCAAATGTGCGGCGAATGGGCGTGCATCACCCAGTTGGCGGTTTCGTCAAGGGCGTAAACCGCACCGTGGGTCAACGACTCGGCGGAGGGTTTGATTGGCCCTTGAGCCGTTAGCCGGTTCAGGTGGGGCATGCAGGCCAGCACCACGGCGTAATGCTCGGCCAACAGGTTGGGCAGACCGCCCGTTTGCGTGCCAGAAATAACAAACCGCTCACCGCGCAGCCGGCGGCTGATGTTGCCAAAGCCGTAACCTGCGTAGCGGTCCGGCTGCTGACCAATGAGGTCAAGCTGAAACATAATTTTGCGCCAGGCATTGAGTTCGGCCAGTTCGGCTGCCGGCAAAGCCGGGGCCGGCGTAAAATCGAGTTGAAATTTGATGACGCCTTCTGAGGGTTTGGACATTGGGTAGATTCCTTTCGGGATGAGTATTGCAAAACTGTTTTATTATGGCCCAATTCAAATCAGAGTCAACCCATGTTGGCCGGAGTACCGGCGGTATGATATACTTGCCACCTGTCAAAAATTCCGCCCATGCACACATCATTTCTTAGCAGTTACGTCAACTTAGTCAAACAGAATCACGATTTCCGGCGGTTGTGGTTTAGCCAGATTATCAGCCAGTTGGGCGATTGGTTTAACCTGATCGCCTCGGCGGCGCTGGTGGCCCAACTCTCCGGCTCGGGGCTGGCCATTGGCGGCCTGTTCATTGCCCGGCTGCTGCCGCCTTTTTTGCTGGGGCCGGTAGTGGGCGTGGTGGCCGACCGTTTTGACCGGCGCAAAATTTTGATTGCCAGCGACCTGCTGCGGGCCGTGATTGTGCTCGGTTTTTTGCTGGTGCGCACCCCGCAGGATGTGTGGCTGTTGTACGTGCTCACCGTATTGCAGTTGAGTATCAGCGCTTTTTTTGAGCCGACCCGGGCCGCCATCCTGCCCGGCATTGTCGATTACCGGAATCTGGTTACGGCCAACGCGCTGGCCAGCGTTACCTGGAGCACCATGCTGGCGCTCGGCGCGGCGCTCGGCGGGCTGGCCACCGCGGCATTGGGCATCACCAGCGCCTTTGTCATCGACTCGGCCACGTTCCTGCTGTCGGCCTGGTTCATTACCCGCCTGAGCGATCGGGCCAGCCTGATCGATACCGGCGACCAGCCGGGCAGCCCCGGCTGGGGCATGTTTGTGGACGGGCTGCGCTATCTGTGGGACCGGCCGGGCACGCTGATGGTGGCCCTGCTAAAAGCGTCGTCGGCGCTGGCTTTTGGCGGGATTGAAATTGTGCAGGTGGCCTTTGCGGAACAGATATTTCCGCTGGGGCGTGATGCCTCGGGCACGCTGGGGCTAATCTATTTAGCGGTAGGATTGGGCACCGGCCTTGGCCCGGTGGTGGCTCGCCGCATTACCGGCGACGAAAAATCGCCCATGTATTGGGCCATTTTTGTGGGCTATCTGGCGATGCTGGCCGGCTATCTGTTGCTGGGTTGGGGTGCGTCGCTGCCCATTGTGCTGCTGGCCACGTTTATCCGCACCATCGGCACCGGCATTAACTGGGTGTACGCCTCGTCGCTGCTGCAACTCTCGGTGCCGCCCAACTATCTGGGCCGGGTTTTCGCTTTTGATATGGCCATGATGACTCTGGCCTCGTCAACCTCAACCTTGTGGGCCGGCTGGGCCAGCGATAACCTGGGCTGGAGTCCCAACCAGATTGCCCTGGCAATGGGCCTGGTTAGCGCCGCAACAGCGGTGGTTTGGCTGGTTCACACGGTTTATTACCTTAAGCCGCAGCCTGCCCGGTAGCCACAAAATCCTGTTGCGACCCGTTTACGGTCGTGTTATACTGTACGGGTCAAATGTTAAATTCGTTAAGGCACGTTTACAACCATGAGAGTGCAGGATCAGCAATTTGTGAAGCTCGCCCAACACTCTATCCGCATCGCGTTAATTGACGGGGACCGGCTGGCCGCCCTGCGCCCCACCCTGCAAGAACAAGGCTATCAGACCGTTTTGCTGAGCCAGGATGCCGACCTTATCTCGGAACTGGCCGGGGTCAACATTCTGCTGCTGGATATTGCTACGGCCCGCCAGCCTCGATCTGGCCAGTACGTGCGCGTACCCACCATTTTGGTGTTTTCCGCCAACCCCAAAGACGAACTCCCGCCCTGGCTGCGCGCGCGCCATATTTCGCTGCATCATCTTGACCGCAACCCGGATGATGTTCTGAACCAGCTAAGCCGCCACTTTCCGCACCGCTCACCTGATTTTGATATTGAACCGCAGAAACTTGATTATTTGCCGCTGTTGTTTGGCATTACCCAATTTCTGAGCGGCCAACTGGACATCAACGATCTGTTTGAGCGAGTGCTGGAGCTGGCGCCCTATCTGAACGGCTCGTTTGCCGCGCTGCTGGTGCTGGAAGACGAGCAGGTGATGTATTATCGCTCTACGCAGCCGGGTCGGGAAGAATTGAACCGCACGGTTGGCCGCAAATTTGCCCAGCGATTGGTAGCCAATGGGCTGGAGGGTTGGGTATTGCAGCAGCGACAACCGGCCATTGTTACCAGCACCCGGCAGGATTCGCGCTGGCTGAACGCCCCCTACCTGCCCGCCGCCGATCACGCCGTCATCGCGCTGCCGCTGTTTTTGAGCCGGGTCAACGCCAGCGCCGTCTATTTGCTGGGCCACGATACGCCCGGCCATTTCACGCCCGACCAACTGCCTCTGCTTGAAGCCGCCGCCGACCAAATTGGCATGGCCCTTGAAAACGCCATCCTCTTTAAAAATCAAATGCAGCGCTCGGTGCAATTGGCGCTCATTAATGAAGTGAGCCAGGCCGCCACCTCCATTCTCAGCCTGGATGCGATGCTCCGCACTGTGGTGCAGGCCATTCGGCGCAGCTTTACGTTTTACGGCGCGGCCATTTATCTGGTTAACTCCACCGCAGATTGGGTTGAACTGCACGCCAAATCGTCGATGAGCCAGCCGGCCGCCGGTGCGGAGGATTACATTTCTACCTACCGCATGGAGCAGGGACTGGTTGGCTGGGTGGCAGCAACGCGCAAAACGGTTGTGGCCAACGATGTGCTGCATGAGCCGCGCTACATTCCGGCCAGCGGCCAGCAGGCCATCCGCTCCGAACTGTGCGTGCCCATTGTGCTGGGCACCAAACCCATCGGCGTGCTGGATTTGCAAAGCACCCAGCTCGATGCCTTTGAACGGTATCACGTGGCGGCGCTGGAAACGCTGGCCGATCAACTGGCCATTGCCATAGAAAACGCCCGCCTGTACGACGCCATTCACCGCCGGGTGCAGGAATTAAAAACGCTCAACGATATTGGCCAGGCCATCACCTCCAGCCTGGATTTGCAGGAAATACTCACGCTCATTACCAGCCAGGCCATCCAGATTATGAACGTGGCCGCCGCGTCGGTGGCGCTGCTGGATGAACAACGCCAGGATGTGTGGTTTGCCGCTGCCTCCGGTGAGGGCGCCGATTCGGTGATTGGGGTGCGCATGGCTCGCGGCCGGGGCGTGGCCGGCTGGGTTACCGAACACGGCCAGCCGGTGATTGTGCCGGATGTTTACACCGACCAGCGCTTTTTCCCCGGCATCGACGAGCACAGCGGTTTTACCACCCGCTCAATTTTGTGCGTGCCGCTGCAAACCAAAGGCCACACCATCGGCGCGATTGAAGTAATGAACAAAGGTAACGGTACCTTCAATCAGGACGACCAGGAATTGCTGCAAGCGCTGGCGGCTCCGGCAGCCACAGCCATAGAAAACGCACAGTTGTACGCCGAAAAAACCAAAACCATCGAGCGGCTGGCCCAAACCCAATCGCAATTGGTGCAGAGCGCCAAGCTGGCCGCCGTGGGTGAACTGGCGGCGGGCATCGCCCACGAAATCAACAACCCGCTCACCAGCATTTTGGGGCTAACCAGCCTGCTGCTGGAAAGCCCGCCGGGCACCACCATCGACGGCGAGGCCCGCGATGATCTGGACATGGTTAACCGCGAAGCCCAGCGCGCCCGCGATATTGTGCGCGGCCTGCTGGATTTTGCCCGCACCGGCTCGCCCAAGCGGCAGGCCGCCGATATGAACCAGCTCATTGAAGACGCCATTTTTTTGGTGTACACCAAAAGCGTCAGCTACAAAATCGATCTGGAAAAGTCGTTGTCAGAGCTGCCGCCGCTCTATCTGGACATCAACCAGGTTAAACAGATTGTGGTCAATTTGCTAAATAACGGGGTTCAGGCCATGCTAGAAGACAACAATCAGGGCCGGCCGGCCAAATTAATGATTGCCACCCGCGCCAACCCCAACAGCCAGCCCCCCACCATCACCCTCACCGTCAGCGATACCGGCCCCGGCATTGCCCCGGAACATCTGGATAAAATTTTCGATCCCTTTTTCACCACCAAAGAAGTAGGCCAGGGCACCGGCCTGGGGCTTTCGATCAGTTACAGCATTATCGAGCAGCACGGCGGCGCCATTACCGTGGATAGCACGCCCGGCCAGGGCACTTCGTTTACCGTTACCCTACCGGTTGAACCGGTTTCTGACCAATCTCAACAGGAAGACTCACTGTGGCAAGCGAACGAATTTTAGTTGTCGATGATGAACCGGCGGTGATGCACTCGTGCGAGCGCATTTTAAAACGCAACAATTTTATAGTGACCGGCATTACCGATAGCACCGCCGTGCCCAACGTACTCCGGCAGGAAACGTTTGACCTGCTACTGACCGATATTAAAATGCCGCGGATCGATGGGCTGGAGCTGCTGAAAATTGCCAAAGAAATTGACCCGCACATTACCGTGGTTTTGATTACCGGCTACGGTACAATGGAAGACGCCATTCGGGCTATCCGGCTGGGAGCGCAGGATTTTTTGATGAAACCGTTTGAGCCAAAAGAGCTGGTGCAAACCATCGAAACCAGCCTGGCCAAACGCAACCTGCTGCGCGACAGCCTGCGGCTGCAAACGCTGCTGCCGCTGCTGGAGATCAACAAAATGTTGCAAATTACCGGCGGCGAGGTATCGCTGGTGCAGCGCGTGCTTGAAACCGCCTGCACCCAGCTTGGCGCGGCGCGGCTGGCCTGGCTCAACGCGCACAGCGAAGCCGAGGTGGCGGTAGTGCCGGCTGTTGCCCCGGCCTCAACGTTACCCCCGGCCGCACTCGCCGCCGTTACCGAGTCCGGGCAGCCGGTGTGGGTGTTGGGCAGCGGCCAATTAATCAGTGATGCCGCCGGCAAAGTGAACATTGTAGGGGCGGCGCTGCCGCTGCTCATCAAAGGTCAGTTGGCCGGGATTCTCACCGCCGAGGCCGGCAGCGCCCCGTTTGGGCAGATCAGCCTGGATTTACTCACGGTGATGGCCGGCCAGTTGGCCATCATCATTGAAAACAGCCAGCTTTTCCAGCAGGCCGAAACCCTGCGGGCGTTTAACGAGGACATCATTAAAAATATGACCAACGGTCTGATCGCCATTGACCGGGCCGGGGTGATCACTGCCTTTAACCCGGCGGCCGCGGCCATGCTCGGCTGCCCCATTGAGCAGGCACTCAACCGGCCGCTGGCTCAGGCCATCCCGGCGGCGGAACAGTTGGCCGGCGTGTTCAACGCTACCCTGGCTACCGGGCAGGCCGTACCCCGAACAGAAATTTTGGCGGCAAACCGCAACGGCCATTCGCTGTCAATTTCTATCAGCACGGCTTTGCTGGGCCAGGAAAATGGCCAAACGGTGGGCGCGGTGGGCGTTATTGAGGATTTGAGCGAGATCAAGGCGCTCGAAGCCGAACACCGCCGGCTGGACCGGCTGGCCGCGCTGGGCGAAATGTCGGCGGTGGTGGCCCACGAAATCCGCAACCCGGTGGCCGGCATCGCCGCCGGAGTGGATTATCTCACCCGCAACGCCCTGCCCGGCACTGCCGAGGCGCAGGGGGCGGTGATGATTCAAAACGAGGTCAAACGGGTCAACCGCATTTTGGAAGATATTTTGTTTGTGGCCCGGCCGCTGCCATTGAACAAAACCGCGCAGCCGCTGCCGCCGATTGTGCGCATGGTTCAGCATCGCTGCCAGCCACAAATTGAAGCCTGTGGCGCTGCTTTGGTCATCGATATTGACGAAGAATTGCCCAACCTGTGGGTAGATAACGAGCGGCTGGAACAGGTGTTAACCAATTTAGTCATCAACGCTACCCAAGCCCTGCCGCAGAGGGGCACCATTACCATTTCTGCCGCCGTCGACGCCGCCCGGCCGGTGATTATAATTAACGTCGCAGACACCGGGCCGGGGATCGACCCGGATATTCAGTCCAGAATCTTTGACCCGTTTTACACAACCAAAACCAAAGGGACGGGGCTGGGGTTGAGCGTGGCCCGGCGCATCATTGAGGAACACGGCGGCGACATTACCGTTGCCAGCGAGGCCGGGCGCGGCACGTGTTTTACTTTATCACTGCCTGTTGGGGAGCAGAAACAACTGTGACACACAAAATTTTGGTGGTAGACGACGAAGATACGCTACGCTATTTTTTGCGGCTGCACCTTGAAGACAAAGGTTATCACGTATCTGAAGCCGCCAACGGCCAAACAGCGCTGCGATTGATTGCCCACAACACCTTTGAAGTGGCGCTGCTGGATTTGCAACTGGCCGATATGAACGGGCTGGAAATAATGCGCCATTTGCGCAAAATCACGCCCGATACCAGCGTGATCATTTTAACCGCTTACGCCACCGTCGATTCCGCCATTGAGGCGCTGCGCCAGGGCGCGCACGATTATCTGACCAAACCATACAACACCGAAGAGTTGCTGGCCAGTGTGGCCGATGGCATTGCCCGGCGCGCCGCCGCGCCCCCACCACGTCCGGCGGATGCCGGCGAGGTGCTGGCGGTGCAGGATATTCAATTGAACCGGGCCTCGCGGCAGGTGTTGCGGGCGGGGGAGCGCATCGAGCTGACCCCCACCGAATTTGATATTTTGGCCACGCTCATGTCTTACGCCAACCAGGCCATCGATGCGATGACGCTGGTACGGCTGGTGCGCGGCTACGAGGCCAGCGAAACCGACGCGCGGGCCATTGCCCGGGTGCATATTCATCGACTGCGCCACAAGCTGGAGCCAGACCCGGCCGCGCCCAAATACGTTACCACCGTTGCCGGTGGCCGCTATTTAATGAGTACACGTTAACAATTGTAACAATCCTGTAATGTCGCCTGGCTTTAATTTTGTGTTATATTAAGAGCGTTAGTATGGTCTTTAACAATAAGGAGCAAGCTCTTATGCCAGATTATGGTACTTTTCCCAGGCGCATATTGATTGTTGATGACGAAGCTACGTTAATCTTTTTCCTGCAGCAATCGCTGCAAGAGAGTGGCCATAATTTCATCATCGATGTGGCCCATTGCGGTGACGATGCCCTGGGCAAGTTAACCAGCACCACCTACGATTTGCTCATTACCGATTTGAAAATGCCAGATATTACCGGTTTTACTCTGGTAGAGGTTGCCCGCTCACTCCAGCCTAATATTAAAGTCATTTTGATGACGGCCTTTGGTTCCTACGACGTGCAAACGGAAGTCAAAGAACTCAGCGTTGACGGTTACCTGACCAAACCCTTCCCCACTGCGCAACTGCGCGATTTAACCGAAAATCTTTTTGCCACCAGCAACAAATCCCTGCTCGCGCACCCAGGTTGATAAGGAGTCTTTTTTTGTATGGGCAAGGCCAAAGTTTTATATATTGAAGATAATTTTGACAACATGACCCTGGTCAGGCGCGTGCTTGAAATTGAAGGTTACGAAGTTATCCCCGCCGGTACCGGCACAGAAGGTTTATCAAAAGCCGAGGAGTTGCTGCCGGATTTGATCATTACCGATATCAACCTGCCCGACATTGACGGCTACGAAGTGACCGACGCCCTGAAGAAAAACAAAAAAACCGCGCACATCCCGGTTGTGGCCATGACCGCCAACGTCATGAAAAAAGACCGCGAAAGCGTGTTTCAGGCCGGCTGCGACGGCTATATTTCTAAACCCATTGATGTTGATGATCTGCCTGTTCAGGTAGAGAATTTTATTAAAGGTGGTTACCAATGAACCAGCTAGCGACCACAGACTCCACCCGCTACGAACCTGTTAACCCCAAAGATGCCTACGTACTTGTGGTAGAAGACAACCTGCAAAACCTGGTGTTAATTGCCCGGCTGCTGGCTTTTGTCGGGGTGCGCCGGTACGAATGGAAAGCCTCGGGATGGCAGGTGGTTGAATTTGCCGATACCATGCCCCGGGTTGATCTGGTGCTTATGGACCTGCACCTGCCCTACGAAGACGGCTACGACGCCCTGGCCAAGTTAAAAAATGACCCCCGTTTTGAAAACACCAGAATTGTGGCCGTAACCGCCGACGCCAACTCTACAGCTATGGAAAAAGCCCGCCTGGCCGGGTTTGACGGTTTTCTGGGCAAACCCATCGATCCCGATAAATTTCCCAATCAGATCATTTCAATTTTACAGGGGGAATCAGTTTGGGACCTTGGGTATCAAAGTTAATCGGTTTCGCACCAGGTGGGCGCAACCTTTGTTCATTAAAAACTCAACAGCCAGCGTGATCACGCCGGTATGTCACTGTCGGAGATACAGTTATGAATGAACCGACTCAGCAACTGGTCAGCCAGCTCGAAGCCAAAATTGAGCAGCTAACCCAGAAAAACACCAAACTGCAACATCAGGTAGACCGGGCCAACCTGCTGCATGATGTGAGCGTTTCTTTGAGCACCGCCCTTGATTTTGAAACCATTGTGGCCAGAGCCGTAAATTTTGCCCAACATCTGGGAGCCACCTCTGGCGAAATCCATCTCCTGTCTGACACCGGCGATGTTTATTTTAAAAGCACCTACGCCGAGCGCAACAACCTTGACGACCTGGCCCGGCGCGAACTGGTGCGGCGGGTGCTGGACGAGGGGCTGGATGCCTGGGTGCAGCAAACCAACCAGATGGCCCTGGTGCTAGACACCCAAACTGATGACCGCTGGCTCGATGTGAAACACCCGGACCAAACCACCGAAGTGCGCTCGGCCATTTGCGCCCCCATCAAAATCAGCCGTGGCCGGCTGCGGGGCGCGCTCTCCTTTGTGCATCCGCAGCCCAACCATTTTGACGAACAGGACCTCAACCTGCTGGGCAACCTCACCGACCACATTATCATTGCGCTGGAAAATGCCTATCAGGTGACCGATATTAAAGACAGCCTGACCGAAGCGCACTTGATGATCGACATCAGCCGCCATCTTTCCGGCACATCAAACCTGCGCAGCGTGCACAGCGCCATCCAGCACAGCGCGGCGGCCATTGGGGCCGATATATGCGGCATGCTGGTATGCTACGGCCTCAGCGGTAAAAACCTGCCCACCCATGCCGAAGTCTCGTTTGTGGGCAATGTTAAATCGCCAAAATCGGTCCACAAACTCACCAAACAACACCTTGATTTGCAGGATTATCCGGCCCTGGCCGATCTGGCGGCCAACCAGGATATTCTGGTTATTGAAAATCTGGCCAAAGACGAGCGCCTCTCGGCCACCGACCGCGATTTGCTGCACCAGCTCGGCGTGAGCAGCATTGCCATTTACCCGCTCATCCAGCGGATTCACGTAGTTGGTATTCTGTTGATTGGCCACGCCGCCCACCATATTTTCAACGAACGCGAACTGGCCCTGTACCAAACCCTCTCCAACCAAACCACCATCGCTCTGGAACACGTTAACCAGATTCAGCGCACCGAAGACGCCCTGGCCGAAACCCAAACCCTCTACCGGGCCGGCCGGGTGCTGGCCGCCGCCGGCGGCGTTCAGGCTGTGTTGCAGGAAGCACTGGTTGAATTTGTTTACAGCCTGGGCTTGCAGCAGGGCGCGATTGTTCAGGTTTCCGACGACCGGCAGTTCGGCGAGCTGGCCGTTTACATGGATCAGGGCGATGTTCAGCCGGTGGAGCGATTCTCATTCCCGCTAAACCGGAGCAACCCCAGCCAGCAGCTGATGCTATCGGGCCAGCCTTTTGTCACCAACCGGCTGCCGGATGACACCCCGCTGGCCGAATTTAGCCACGCGACTCTGGCCAAACCCATCCGCGCAGTGCTGCAAGCGCCCATGATTATGCGCGGCGAAACCATCGGCTGGCTCACCGTTGTCTCTGCCGACGAACAGCGCCGCTTTTCTCAGCGGGAAACGGACCTGGCCCGGGCCATGGCCGATCAGGTAACCATTGCCATTCAAAACCGGCTGCTGCTGGAACAAACCGAGCGCCGGGCCGAACAGCTCCGCGCCGTGGCCACCGTGGGCGAGGCCGTCACCGGCCTGACCGATCTGAGCGAAGTGCTGCGACTGACGGTTAACCTCATCCGCGACCGCTTCGGCTTTTATCACGTTTCCATCTTTCTGGTTGACGATCGTCGCGAATGGGCCGTGGTTAAAGCCTCTACCGGCGACGTGGGCAAAATTATGGTTGAACGGCCGCACCGGCTGGCCGTGGGCAGCAACTCAATTGTCGGCTTTGTTACCTTTCACGCCAAGCCGCGCATTGCCCTTGACGTGGGTAAAGACGCCGTCCACTTCAACAACCCGCTTTTGCCGGATACCCGCTCAGAAATGGCTCTGCCGCTGATTTCCCGCGGCGTCACCATTGGCGCGCTCGATGTGCAAAGCGTTGAGGCCAACGCCTTTGCCGCCGAAGACATCGAAGCGCTGCAAATTATGGCCGATCAGATTACCACCGCCCTCGAAACCGCCCGCCTGTTTGAAGAAACCCAGCGCCGCCTGCACGAGCAAGCCATGCTGTATCGCATTGGCACGCGCATTTCCAGCACGCTCAGCCTGGAACAGACTGCCCATATTTTGGTGTCTGAAACCGCCGAAATGCTCCGCATCGGCCGCTGCGCGCTGACCCTGCTGGAAGCCGGCGACACCCTGTACACCATCAGCGATTACGCCCGCAAAGGCTCAATCTTTAAACTCGAAGCCGGCCAGCGCGCGCCCGCCGCCGAGTTTACCAGCCTGACCAAAGTGATTGCCAGCAAACATGAACTGGTTGTCTACGCCGACGACCCGGAAGCCGCCGGCCGCGAGTTTGAATACCTCACCCGGCATCACGGGGTAGTGATGGCTTTTGTGCCCATTTTGCTGCGCGATGAAGTCATCGGCCTGCTTGAAATATACGATGACCGGCCCGGCCGCCGCATCGGCAACGACGATATTGCCCTGCTCGACTCGGTGGCTTTGCTGGCAGCCAACGCCATTGAAAACAGCCGCCTGTTTGAGGCCGTCCGCGAAAGCCAAACGTTTATGAAAACCATCATCGACCAGCTCCCCGACCCTATTTTTATCAAAGACCGGGAGCATCGCTGGGTGGTGGTAAATACCAGCTTTGCCCAGGGCATTTTTGGCCTGCCAGAAGAAGAAATTCTGGGCAAAAGCGATTACGATTTTCTGACCAACACCACCGAAGCCGATTTCTTTTGGGAGCAGGATAACCGGGTTTTTACCACCGGCCAGCCCCACGAAACCGAAGAAACCATCACCGACGCTTCGGGCAGCACCCGCACCCTGTACACCCGCAAAGTACCGCTGGCGCTCACCGCCGGCCAAACCCGGCCGAACTATCTCATTGGCATCATCCAGGATATTACCCACATCAAACAGCGCGAAATTGAACGCGAACGCCTGATCAACGAAACCCGGCGCACGCTGGAACGCACCCAAACGCTGTTCCGCATTAGCGCCGCCCTGGCTACCGCCACCGAGCGCCGCGGCACCTTTGAAACCGTTTTGGGCGAATACCTCACCTTGCTGGGCTTGCAGCAGGGCGCCATTATGCTCTTTAACCGGGCGGCCAACAGCAACGTAGCCGAAGCTCGTTTTATTGCCGGCAGCCCGGTGCCGCCCCAGCTTGTTTTGCCCGTTTCAGAAGACCGGATTTTCAACCGGCTCCGGCAAGACCCCCGGCCGCTGCTCATCAGCAACCCGGCCGAAAGCCCGCTGGTAAAATCGACCCGAAGCACCCGCAGCCAGCAGCAGGTAACGCACATGCTGGTGCTGCCGCTGCTCATTCGCGGCACTTTGGTGGGCGACATCATCATCGACGCGACCAACCCCGACCACATGTTTATTGACGAAGATGTTGAAATTGGCCAGGCCATCGCCGACCAGCTCACCATCTGGCTGGAAAACCGGCAGTTGCTGGAAGAAGCCCAATACCGTTCCATCAGCCTGCAAACCGCGGCCGAAGTCTCGCGCGCGGCCAGCTCCATCCTCAACATCGATGCCCTGATCGAAACCTCGGTTAACCTCATCCGCGACCATTTTGACTTTTACTACGTTGGGATTTTCCTGCTCGATGAAGCCGGCGAATGGGCTGTGCTCAAAGCCGGCACCGGCGAAGCGGGCAAAATCCAACTGGCCAAAAACCACAAACTCAAAATTGGCGGCGAATCGATGATTGGCTGGTGTGTGGCCCAGCGCAAAGCCCGGATTGCCCTTGACGTGGGTGAAGAGGCGGTCCACTTTAGAAACCCGGTGCTGCCCGATACCCGCTCGGAAATGGCCCTGCCGCTGATCAGCCGCGATGAAGTGCTGGGCGCGGTGACCGTGCAAAGCACCAAACGGCTGGCCTTTTCTAACGAAGACATCACTCTGCTCCAAACCATGGCCGACCAGTTGGCCAACGCTATCAAAAACGCCGAACTGTTCACCCAATCGCAAATTGCCCTGTCAGAAGCCGAAACCCTGTACCTGCTCACCCAGGCTATTTCGTCGGCCCGCGATGAAAATACGGTTTACCGGCTGGCCATCAACTCAATGGCCACCACCGGCGTCGATGCGGCCACCATCTTTATTTATAACCCGCTGCAGCCCGGCGCGGCCGACTCTTATGTTGAAGTGAAAGCCGTGTGGAGCAGCGACGGCCAGCCGGCATTGACTCCCGGCGATCGCTTCAAAGTGACGGACTTTATTTTGGAACAGGAAGTCCCGGCCGACGAAGCGTTTATGGTTGAAGACGTAGCAACCGACCCGCGCCTTTCGCCCCAAATGCGCGAGGCCCTGATCTCGCTGGAAATTTCGTCGCAGTTGGTAGTTCCGCTGGTGGCTTACCACGAGCGGCTGGGTTATTTTATGGCCAGTTACAAAAGCCCGCAGAAAAAAATCAGCGCTAACCAGATTCGCTTCTTTAACACGGTGGGCCGGCAAATGATTGTAACGCTGGAAAACATCCGCCTGCTCGACGACTCGCAGAAACGGGCCCGCCGCGAAGAGATTATCCGTGAAATCACCGGCAAAATCCGCAACGCCACCGACGTTAACGACATTATGAAAACCACCATCACCGAGTTGGGCAAGGTGATTGGCACATCGCAGGGGCGGATTGCCCTGCAACTACCGCCACAAACCGCCAAACGCAACGGCGATACGTCGTCGTAGAGGGAACAGCTTATGAGCAGCAAAGTCTCAGAACTACTTCAAGCCCGGGTTGACCAATTGGCCCAAAGCATCGCCGGCCTCCCGGCCGACAGCCAGCAATCGTTCGCGCCGGCGCTGGCCGGGTTGGGCCAACTATCCGAGCTGGCCGGCCAACAGGAACTGCTGCTGGAAACAGCCGCAGCCATTTCAGACGCCGCCGGTTCAGTCACCAACGTGGATGAACTGCTGGATATTTCGGCCAATATTATCCAAAACCACTTTGGCTTTGCGCAGGTACTCATTTTTTTAAACACCCGCACCGAACAGTGGGCCGAATGTCGCGCCGCCGCCGGCAACGATTCCCCCGCCGGCCAAAAAATCAAAATCGATGGCGAGTCGCTGGTTGGCCGGGCCATTCTCCAGCAGGAACCGCAGCCGGCCGGCGCAGATGCAGACATCACCGAAGCCGCCTTTCCACTGCTCAACCGGGGCCGAATTGTGGGCGCTATTTTGGTAAAGCCATCGGCCCCGCAGCTCACCCCCCAATTTGTGCGGCTTTTTCAAAATAGCGTGGCCGTCCAACTGGCCAACACCCTGCAAAACGCCATTCTCTACGCCAGCGCCGACCAGCAGCTTGAGCAGTTGATCACGCTGCACAGCATCAACCTGCAAATCAGCAACGCCCATCACCTTGATAAATTACTGGCCGATATTGTTGACCTCAGCGCCAAACTGGTGGTCGCCGATGCGTGCCTGCTGCGCTTTTTTGATGCCCCAGGCCAGACGCTGCAAATTAAAGCGGCCTACCGCCCGCCCGCCGGGCTGCACGTTAACACCATCGAGCCGGCCAATGCCAGCCTGAGCGGCCACGTGGTGCTAACCCACGAGGCCGTGCTGGCCGCCAACTGGCCGGAACACCCGCTGGCCCAAAAATTCAATCCCGGCCCAAATGTGCGGGCAGTGCTCAACGTGCCCATTCACAGCCAGGACAAAATTGTGGGCGCTATTGAGGTGCTGCACTTTTCTAACCCGCAAGCTTTTAACGAAAACGATCTGTACACCCTGTCGCTGCTGGCTTCGCAAACCGGCGCGGCCATTGAAAAAGCGCGGCTGTACACCGAAGCCGAACACAGCCGCCGTTTTCTGCAAACCGTAATTGACCACATCCCCGACCCCATTTTTATTAAAGACCGTCATCACACCTGGATTGCCATGAATCAGGCCAACGCCCGGGTGCTGGGCTACGCCAAAACCGAGCTGCTGGGCAAAACCGACAGCGACTTTTTTGCCCCGGAACTGGCCGCCGAATTTTATCACCGCGACGACGTGGTGTTTGAATCCAACAAAATTTTTGAGCACGAAGACAAAACGCTGTGGGCCGACAACGCCGAACACGTCGCCTACACCCGGCTCATCCCCATTCCCGGCGAAGGCGGCGAAACAGAATACCTGCTCGGCCTGAGCCACGATGTCACCGAGCGCCGCGCTCACGAAGCCGAACGGGAACAGTTTGTGGCCGAAATGTCGGCGCTGTACACCGGCACCCAGCAAATTGCCACCTCGCTCAGCGAGCGGCAAATCTTCACCGCGCTGCTCGACCAGATTCGGCGGTACGATCCCTGCCAGATTGCCGCCTACCGTATTCGCAGCGTGCACGACGAACCGATCTGGCTGGAACTGCGCGATAGCTGGACCAAACCCGGCAGCGCCGCCGGCCCCGCCCCCGCCCAAATTTACCTGCCGGAGTCGCCGCTGCGCGATATTCTCAGCGCCACCAACGCCATGTTTGTGGAAGACATCGCCGCCGACCCGCGCCTGTCCGCCGAACAGCGGGGCTGTTTTGCGCCCGCCGGCGCGCATTCGAGCGCCATTTTGCCGCTCAGTTTCATCGGCCAAAAAATCGGGGTGGTGCTGGTTCACTTTACCACGCCGGCCAGCTTCCCGGAAGTAACCCGCCGCTACTGGCTGGCCATGATCGATCAGGCCGGTATGGCCCTGAGCAACCGCCAGCTTATTCAGGAAGCGGCCTACCGGGCCATCCAAATGGAAACCGCCGCCGAAGTTGTGCGCGCGGCCAGCTCGCTGGTAGATTTGCCCAGTCTGCTCAAATCGGCGGCGGCGCTGATGCTGGATCGATTTGACCTGTACTTTGCCGGCGTATTTCTGGTAGACGGCAGCGGCGAGTGGGCCAGCCTGATGGCCGGCACCCCTCCGGCCGGGCCGGAACTACTGGCCGCCAAATACCGCCTCAAAATCGATGACTCATCGCCCGTTGGCCGCTGCATTTTGCGCCGCCAGCCCAATCTGGCTCTCGATGTTGGCCAGGAAGCCGTAGTTTTCAACCAGCCGCACCTGCCCCAAACCCGCTCGGAGATGGCCCTGCCGCTGCTCTACCACGCCAAAACCATCGGCGCAATCACCCTGCAAAGCCGCGAGCAGGCCGCCTTCAGCCGCGAGGACATCATCTTTTTACAGACGATGGCCGATCAGTTGGCCAACGCCATCGAAAACGCCGTGCTGTTCCAGCAAGCCCAGCAGGAAATTGCCGACCGGCAGCGCGCCGAAGAGGGGCTGCTGATGGCGCTGGAAAGGACCGAATCGCTGTACCGGATTGGCAACGCCATTGCCAGCGCCGCCAGAGAACAGGTACTGTACGAAACCGTACTGGTAGAATATTTGCGCCTGCTCAACATTCAGCCGGCCTACGGCAGCGTGCTGCGTTTTGAGCACGCCAAAGATTTCAGCAAGGTGCGGGCGCTGGTGGTAAAAGGCCGGCCCGTGCCCAGCAACCTGTCATATTCTGCCCTGCAGGATACGGTGGGCCGCCATTTGATTGAGCACAAAGCGCCGCTGGTCATCGAGGATGTACGCCGGCATCCGCTCACCAAAACCAGCCCCCGCTTTTGGCAGCAGGACGAAGCGGTGCAGTCGCTGGTGTTCATCCCAATGATTATGCAGGGCGTCGTGATTGGCGCGCTGGCCGTGGGCGCAGAAGGCAGCGGCTACACTTTTGCCCAAAGTGATATTGAAATTGGGCAGGTGGTAGCCGACCAGCTCACCATCTGGCTGGAAAACCGCGAACTGCTGCGAGCCATCAACTACCGCACCCAGCGGCTGCAAACCGCCGCCGAAGTGAGCCAGGCGGCCAGCTCTATTTTGGATGCTGATGAGTTGATCAATACCTCGGTTAACCTTATCCGCAACAGTTTTGGCTTTTACTACGTGGGGTTGTTTTTGGTAGACGAGGCCAAAGAATGGGCGGTGCTGCGCGCCGGCACCGGCAAAGCCGGCCGAATCCAGTTGGCCCGCAAGCACCGGCTAAAAATTGGCGGCGAGTCGATGATTGGCTGGAGTGTGGCCAACCGCAAAGCGCGCATCGCGCTTGATGTGGGCGAGGAGGCGGTGCGTTTTGTCAACCCCATTCTGCCCGATACCCACTCGGAAATGGCCCTGCCGCTGATCAGCCGCGACGAAGTGCTGGGCGCGATCACCGTGCAAAGCACCGAGCGCAACGCCTTTTCCAACGAAGACATCACCATGCTGCAAACGATGGCCGACCAGTTGGCCAACGCGCTGACCAACGCCCGCCTTTTTGAACACGTGGCCCGCGCTCAAAAAGAGGCCGAAGAACGGCTGCACGAAACCGCCGCCCTGCAGCAGGTAAGCCAGCGGCTGGCCGGAACGCTGGAAGTTGACGATATTTTGGATATCTTCTTTAAAGCCTGTATTTCTGAAATTGGCTTTGAGTACGTGATGCTGTCGATGGTAGAGCCGGCCAGCCGGCAGGTTAAAGCCTGGGGCGGGGCGGGGCTGTCGGAAAACCAGTTGGCCCGTTCTGTGCAGTCGCTGGACAGCGGCGACATCATGGCCGATATTGTCCGCAGCGGCAAAACTGAAATTATTTCCGGCTGGGACCCTCGCTTCAACCAGGAATTGTACGATGTTGAGGGCCACGCCAACTGGGTGCGCCTGTTTACGCCGGTAGTGCTGCGCCACGAAAACGTGGGGTTGGTAGAAGCCGGCTTTAACCGCTCGCTCACCGCCACCATCACCGACACGCACGTTCGCTTTTTGAAGGCGCTCATCAGCCAAACGGTGCTGGCGCTGGACAACGCCAAACGCTACCGGGCCAGCCAGCAGGCCGCCCGCCGCGAGGCACTCATCAAAGAAATTACCACCCGGGTGCGGGCGTCAACCAACCTCGACACCATTTTGCAGACCACCGTTAAAGAAGTGGGCAACGCCATTGCCAACAAACGCGCCTACATTCACCTGGCTGCCCCGCCAAAATCCAACGGGGACTCACGCACGGGAGGACCGGCCAATGAGTAAACCAACAACCGCCGCCGCAAAACGCGCGCGCCAGTTAAAATTGCTGCAGGATATTACCCAACTCATCACCGCCGATGACGCTACCGAGGCCGTTCTCTCGGCCGCCATCGACCGGTTGCTGGACAGTTTGGGCTACCTGGCCGCCCAAATTTACCAGCTCTCCGCCTCTGGCAACGATGTGTGGCTCTACCTGGAAAAAGGCAGCAGCAGCAAACCCGTCACCCAAATCCCGGATTTATTTTCCGTGGACGAGGCCAATATTGTCAGTGATGCGCTCCGGCGCGACGAAACCCTTTACGTGCCCAACATCAGCGCCGGCCCCTACACCTATCCGCAACCGGCCGGCGACCAGCCCCTCCACAACTCGGAACTGGCCATCCCGCTGAAATTTGGCCGCGAAAAACTGGGCGTGCTGCGGCTGGAATGCGGCAAGCTCGATGCCTTCCCGCCGCAAGATATTGCCTGCCTCACCAGCTTGGCCAACCTGCTGGCTTCAACGATGCGCCACACCCGCAAAATTGACCAGCTCGAAGACAGCATCGAAGAAATCAAAACCCTGTACAAGCTCCAGCACCACGAAAAGCTGGCCGAACGCCAGCGCGGCAGCGAAGCCGGCAAGCCGATGGGCTACGAGTACACCCGTTCCACGCTCATCAAAACCACCGACATCCCGGCCCTGCCAGACCCCGCCGCCGGCGTTGTCAGCCAGCAGGACGAGGGCCGCCAACTGCTGGTCTCGCCCATCAAACTGCACGGCGAAACCATCGGCGCGCTGGGGCTGGAAGAATTTGACGACGAAGCCGTCCCCTGGAGCGACGACGACATGCGGCTGCTGGAAGAGGTCAGCTCGCAGGTGGCGCTGGCCATTGAAAACGCCCGCTTGTTGCAGCAAACGCAGGAGCAAACCAACGAACTGTCCATTCTGTTTGAGGCCACCCGCCAACTGACCGAGACCATTCAGCTTGAACATATCTACGACATTTTGACCACGCAGATTATGGACTACCTCAACGCCGACCGCTGTAGCGTGCTGCTGCTCAACCCGGCCAGAACCCACTTTCACCTGTCGCTGGCCAAAGGGCGCAGCGAGCACAGCGAGCCGGTTACTCTGCCGGAAACCCGGGTTGCCGCGGTAGAGGATTTTCCGCTGCTGCAGCAGATGCTCAAACGGCCGGAACGCACCGTCCAGCACCTGAACGACCTGGGGCTGGACGCGCCCACCCGCGCCTTTATGACTCGCAACCCGGATAGGTTGGTGCGCTCGCTCACCCGTTTCCCGCTCATTGTCAGAAGTACGCTGATTGGGCTGATGGAAGTGGAGCACCAGCAGCAGCGGCACGAATACACCGCCAACGAACTCCAACTGGCGCAGGCCATTATTTCTCAGGTGACGGTGGCCATTGAAAACGCCCAGCTTTTTGAGCAAACCGAAGCCGCCCTCAAAGACACCCAAAAACTGTACGACATCAGCCGCAAACTGGTAGAAAGCACCAGCATCGACGATGTGTTTAACACCGTTTTGGATACGGTGCGCTCGTATGATGTAGACCGGGTCAGTATTTCGCTCATCGACCCGGACCGCACCGATGACGACGCCACGGTGATTGCCGCCAGTTGGGACCGCGACCCCAACTACCGGCTGCCGGTTGGCACCCGTTTTTCCGGCTCCAATTTTTCGCTGGTCAAAACATTTGCCGAACCGCCGTTTCACCCGCTGATTTCGCACAATTTGCGCAGCCCGGAAAATCAGGACGAACGGCTGGACGACGCGTTTCGGGAGTACACCGCCAACGAACTGGGCGCGGTAACGCTGTTTTCCGCCCCCATGTTTTTGGGGCCGGTTTACAAAGGCGTGCTGTCCATTTACACCAGAACCCCGCACACCTACAGCCCGCAGGAAGTTCGGGTGTACCAAACCCTGGCCGATCAGGCGATCATCGCTATTGAAAACTACCGCCTGCTGCAAACCACCCGCCAGGAACGCGACCGGGCCTCGCTGCTGTACGAGCTGAGCCAGACACTCAGCCAGACCACCTCGGTGGGTGAGGTGCAAAATGTGGTACTCAACTTTATTGAAAGTTTGAGCGCCGCCGATGGCGAATTGTATATTACCGATGGCGACGAGTTTGTGTCGCTGGCCTCCACCATCCGGCGGCGGCAGCAGTTGCCCCGGCAGGAATTGATGGCCATTAGCACCGGCAGCGGCCACGAAGCCTACGCCCTGAGCCATCAGGAAATCCTGTCGATGTCCATTGATGACGTACCGGCCGATATGTGGCCATTGGCCAACACCAGACATCTTGAGCCGGTGCGCAGCTTTGTTTGCGTGCCTTTTATCTCGCAGCGCAGCACCTTGCAGGGGGTGCTGAGCCTGTACCACGATGAGCCAAACAGCTTTAGCGAAGATCAGGTGGCCACGCTGCAATCGGTGGCCATCCAAACCGCCACCTCGCTGGAAAACGCCTGGCTGCTGCGCCAAACCAACATTGTGCTGCACGAAACCGAACTGCTGTACAACATTACCCGCGGCTTTAACGCCGCCCAAACCGCCGCCGACCTGCTGCGGGTTATGGCCCAAAACCTGATCGACCCGGCCATTGATTATATGGCGATAGGGCTTATCCCCGGCCTGGATAACAACGGCCTGCCCCTGCGGGTAGAGATCAAAGCCTGCTGGCAGAAAAACAGCGGCGAAGTCACCGCCTCCTCTCTGGTTTTGTCGGCCGTCGATTTTGAGTTTTTGCACCAGTTTGACTCCACCGCTCCGGTTGAAATTTTTTACAGCCAGCAAAAGCCGGCCACTCAGGCCAATGTCGATGCGCAGTTGTTTGGCTTGCGCAGTATTTTGGCCGTGCCGCTGAGCGTTGGCGGCAACTGGCTGGGCGTTTTGCTGCTGGGCAGCGAATTTGAAAGCTACGTCTTTAAAGTGAACACCATCAGCCAAACGGCCACGCTGGCCAGCCAGGCCGCGGTGGTGCTGCAAAACCTGCAACTGGTTGATGAAACCCAGCAAAACCTGTACTACTCAGAAGTAATGTCAAACCTGGGCCAAAACCTGCTCACCGCCGATACCCAGGAAGCCATTCACAGCCTCACGCTGGAGGCCATTGCCGCCACCGAACCGGATCGCGGCGCGGCCATTTTTATGTACGACCAGATTGAGTCCAGCGTTGAGCTGGAACTGGTTGACGTGTGGGATTACCCCGGCCAGGAATGGCCAACCATTCCGGTGGGGTCGCGGCTGTCCGCCGAGGAGTTGGGGCTGGTGCCGCTGCTCAGAACCGGGCTAACGGTTATCTCCGGCAACGGCCCGGAGGACGAGCGCTTTTCACCGATGTTGCGCCAGTTGCTCACAATGATGCAGATCAAAGTGATGGTGGCCGTGCCGTTGTGGATCAACAAGCAGGTCAACGGCTTTTTGCTGGTTGGCAACCAGAGCAGCACCCCCATCCCCGCCGAAACCATTCGTTTGTACGAAGATATTAGCCGCGAAGCCTCCGGGGCGCTGGAAAACCGCCGCCTGTTTGAAGAGGCGCAGTATCGCGCCTGGCAGCTCCAAACCGCCGCCGATATTAGCCAGGCGGCCACGGCCTACCTTGATCTGGATACCCTGCTCTTTGAAACCGTGGAAATGATCAAGGAGCGCTTTAATTTTTACCACGCCTCCATTTTTCTGGTGGATGACTACCGGCGCTACGCCGTTGTGCGCGCTTCAACCGGCGAAATTGGGCAAAAAATGCTGGAAATGAAACACAAGCTGGAAGTTGGCGGCAAAAGCATTGTGGGCGCGGCTACCGGCACGGCCAAACCGCGCATTGCCCTTGATGTGGGTAAAGACGCGGTTCACTTTAACAACCCGCTTCTGCCAGATACCCGCTCGGAGATGGCCCTGCCGCTGGTGGCCCAGGGGCGCGTCATCGGCGCGCTTGATGTGCAAAGCACCCGGCGCGGCGCGTTTAAACAGACCGATGTGACCATTCTGCAATCAATGGCCAACCAGCTTGCCAACGCCATCGAAGCCGCCCGCGCCTACCAGGAATCGACCCGGGCGCTGGAAGAGGTGCAAAAAATTCACCAGCACTACCTGCAGGAACAGTGGCAAGCTTACCTTAAGGAAAAAGAAGCCATCACCGGCTTTCAACTTGCCGAGGATGGCGGCGTGATTGTCCTGCAAGCCAGCAGCAACAACTCGCAGCCCGCCCCGGACGCCCGGCTGGTGACCCCGCTCAGCCCCTACGGCCAATCGGTCATCGGCACGCTGGAACTTGCTCTGCCGGCCGCCGAGCCGCAAGACGCGCTGGATAGCGAGCTGCTGACCATTGTCGAAGCGGTTTCAAACCAGGCCGCCCAGGCCATCGAAGCGGCCCGGCTGTTTGAGCAAACCCAGGTTTCGCGCCGCGAGGCCGAGGCGCTGTACGAAGTGGGCCGGATTTTGGTGGCCACCGAAAATGAAACCGAAATGTTCAACACCGTGCTCGATAAAATGCTGTCAACAATGGGGCTGAAGCAGGGCGGCATCCTCTTTTTTAATGACGATGGCGAAACCGGCCGGCTGCACGCCCTGTTCCGCGACGGCCAGCCGGTTGAAAATCCGCAGGTGGTCATCCCCATTACCGGCAACATGTCGTACGAAAAATTGATCGAAACCAAAATGCCGGTTGCCATCGATGATTTTGCCACCGACCCGCTGGTGGAAAAAGTGCGCCAACACGGCATTTCTACCAGCATCGCCTCGCTGCTGCTGGTGCCCATTGTAATTAACGATCAGGTGGTGGGCGCGCTCGGCGCGGACGCGGTGGAAGAACGGCATCACTTTACCGAACGGGAAATGAACCTGGCCAAAGCCATGGCCGACCAACTGGCCATCACTCTGCAAAACCGGCGGCTGATCAAAGAAACGCAGCGCCGCGCCGCCCTGCTGCAAACCAGCTCAGACGTGGGCCGGGTAGCCACCTCGATTCTGGATGAAAATGTGATGATGGACCAGATTGTCGAGCTGATCCGCGAAGGCTTTGGCTTTGAGCACGCCGAAATTTATCTGATGGACAGCGCCGGCCAAAATGCCGTGCTGCACAAAGGCGATGTGCTGGGTCTCACCGAAAAAATCGCCGGCGGGAGTCAAAACGTGGTGGGGCAGGCCGTTGCCAAACGCCGCGCGGTAATGGCCCGCGCCACCGACGACGACACCGCGCTGCTGGTGGCCAACCACCGGCCCGAATTTGAGTCGCAGTTGGCCGTGCCGTTGCAGGTGGGCGGCGCGCTGATTGGCGCGCTGAGCGTGCATACCAGCACCCCCGCCGGCTTCACCGGCGAAGAAATCTCCACGCTGGAAACGCTGGCTGCCCAATTGGCCGTGGCCATTCAAAACGCGCGGGCCTTTAGAGAGCAGCAGGAAACCGCCGAGCGGCTCAAAGAAATCGACAAACTCAAAACCCAATTCCTGGCCAACATGAGCCACGAGCTGCGCACGCCGCTCAACTCAATTATCGGCTTCTCGCGGGTGATCATCAAAGGGATCGATGGGCCGCTCACCGAAATGCAAAAAGCCGACCTGACCTCCATCCACAACAGCGGGCAGCACCTGCTGGGGCTGATCAACAACATCCTCGACCTGTCCAAAATTGAGGCCGGCAAAATGGAGCTTAATTTTGAAGAGGCCGATATTGAACCGATCATCAAAACGGTTATGTCTACGGCCATTGCGTTGGTTAAAGACAAGCCGGTTACGCTCAAACAGGAACTGCCGGACAACCTGCCCAAAATCTGGGCCGACCCCACCCGGGTGCGCCAGATTATCCTCAATTTGGTCAGCAACGCCTGCAAATTTACCGATGAGGGCGACGTGACCACTCGCGTTTACACCGAGCCGGGCCGCGTGGTTTTCACCGTGTCTGATACGGGTATCGGCATCCCGGAAGAAAAGCTGGAGCACATTTTTGAAGAGTTCACCCAGGTTGACGCCAGCACCACCCGCAAAGTGGGCGGCACCGGGCTGGGGCTGCCCATCAGCCGCCACTTTGTTGAAATGCATCACGGCGAAATCTGGGTTCAAAGCCGGTTGGGTTACGGCACCACCTTTGGCTTTTACATTCCCACCTCGCCGCCGGGCAAAAACCAGGCCGCGCCGAGCATCGCCGCCGCCTTTGACAACCCGGAAATTAACCAGAAACGGGTGGTTGTGGCCATCGATGACGACCCCGGCGTGATCGACCTGTACCGCCGTTTTTTGGAACAGCGCAATTATCAGGTTGTCGGCCTGAATCACGGCAAAAACGCCGTGTCCAGAATCAAGGAAATTGAGCCGTACGCCATTTTGCTCGACATCATCATCCCCGAAAAAGATGGCTGGACCGTAATCAAGGAGCTTAAAGACGACCCGTTCACCAAAAATATTCCGGTGGTCATTTGCAGCATTGTCAGCGATAAAAACCGGGGCTTTTCACTGGGCGCGGCCAATTACCTGACCAAACCGATCATTGAAAACGAGCTGGTTGAGGCGCTCAAACATCTGGACACTCACCACAAAGATGAAACGCGGGTGCTGGTGGTGGATGACCAGGCCGATGACGTGCTGCTCATCCGGCGCATTTTAGAGGCCCAGTCAAACCACACCATTTTTGAGGCCGGCAACGGCAAAGAGGGGCTGGAACTGGTAGCCACCACAAATCCAGACCTGATCATTATGGATTTGAACATGCCAGAAATGGACGGCTTTGCCATGATCGAGGCGCTCAAAAAGAACGAAGCCACCCGCAACATTCCCATTGTGATTGTCAGCGCGCAGGAGCTAACCACAGAAGAGCAGAATTATCTCACGGGGCAGGTAGAAGTGCTGCTGCGCAAAGGGTTGTTCTCGGAAAAAGAGCTGCTGGAAGATGTGGCGCAGGCGCTGGAACGGCTTAAATTTGAAGAAAAGGCGCTCATTTAATACCGTGACACAAAGGCTATTTACAAATCGCCGCCACACCTGTAGAGTACCCGTTATACAACTAACGGTGGAGAAAATTTGTGACCAAAGATTTTTCTTACCAGTGCCTTAACTGCGGCCACTCAGAACCGTACATCGCCCAGATTGGCGCCTGCCCGGCCTGCGGCGGCGAATGGCTGGACCCGATTTACAACCTGCCGGAAACCGCCCAAATCTGGCAAAATGAGCTATCGAGCCGGGATAACACCATGTGGCGTTACTGGGAGCTGCTGCCCCTGCTTGACCCGCGCCACATTGTTACCCTGGGCGAAGGCTGGACGCCGCTGATCCACACCGACAACCTGGGAGCGATGCTCGGCCACCGCCACATTTTTATCAAAGACGAGCGGCAAGGCCCCACCGCCTCGTTCAAAGACCGGCAGGCGTCGCTGGCTATTTCGGTGATCAAAGAATCCAACGTCACCGAACTGGTGGTCGCTTCCACCGGCAACGTGGCCATTTCTTACTCGGCCTACTGCGCCCGCGCCGGCATCAAGTTGTGGGCTTTTTTGGACAGCAACGTCCCCCACGAAAAAATGCGCGAAGTGACGCTGTACGGCACCGAAGTGATCAAAGTGTCCAGCACCTACGACAACACCAAACAGGTGGCCGCCCGCTTTGCCAAGCATCGTAACCTGTTTCTGGACAAAGGCATTCGCTCCATTGCCGCCCGCGAGGCCATGAAAACGCTGGCTTTTGAAACCGCCGAACAATTGGGCAAAAAAGTAGGCCGGCCGTGGGCCGCCCCCGATTGGTACATTCAGGCCGTCAGCGGCGGGATGGGGCCAATTGGCGTGTGGCGCGGCTTCCACGAGCTGTACCAGATGGGGCTGGTCGATAAAATCCCCAAACTGGCCATCATTCAGGCCGCCGGCTGCGCGCCAATGGTCAACAGTTTTGAAAAAGGGCTGGAAACCGCCGAAATTGTCGAGCAGCCATCGAGCGTGATCAACGTGCTGTCCACCGGCAATCCCGGCCCGGCCTACCCCTACCTGCGCAATCTGGTGTTAAAGCACGGCGGCGCGTTTGTTAAAGTTGAAGACGAAGCCACCTTTCGGGCGCTGCGGGTGATGGCCCAGCTCGAAGGGCTGTCGATGGAACCGGCCGCGGCGGTGGCCTGCGCCGGCCTGATCAAAATGATGCAGGAAGGACTCATCAACGCCGACGAAACGGTGGTGGTTAACGCCTCCGGCCACGCCTTCCCCATCGAAAAGCAAATTCTTGAGCGCGAAAGCGTTAAAAGCCACACCCGGGTGCAAAATCTGGCCCGCCACGAAGTTGAAAGCGTCACCGACAACGGCCATTTGCGGCAGGAACGGCTGCTGGCGGCGCTGGAGCGGCTCGACGAGCGCGTGCAAAGCATCGCCATTGTTGAAGACGAACCCGACGCCCGGCTGCTGCTCCGCAGAATTTTGCAGTACAAGCGCAAATACAAAATTTTTGAAGCCGATGACGGCGCCAGCGGCATCAATTTAATTCGTACCCAGCAGCCCGATCTGGTTTTGCTCGATTTGATGATGCCGGATGTTGACGGTTTTGCCGTACTGGATACTATAAAGGCAGATGAGCAGCTCAGAAACATCCCCGTGATTGTGATTACCGCCAAAGACCTGACCAGCGACGATTATCGCCGCCTGTCCGGGCGGGTAGAGTCGCTGCTGCAAAAAGGGGAATTTATGGAAGAAGGGCTGTTTGAAAGCATCAGCGATGTATTAAAATAATTCCAAACCACGGTTCTGCGGAGCGAGTATTTTGGCAGCACAACCTCACATTCTCTATATTGACGATGACCCCACCAATCGCACCCTGGTCAACCGGCTGCTTTCCAGCTACAACTTCATCGTTCTTGAGGCCAACAACGGCATCGAGGGCTTGCAGCTTGCTCAAAAACACCGGCCCGATCTGGTTTTAATGGACATCAGCATGCCGGGGCTGGACGGCTACGAAACCACCACCCGCATGCGCACCCTGGCCGGCCTGGCCCAAACGCCCATTGTTGCCGTAACGGCTCACACCACCAAGGGCGCGCGTGAAATGGCCCTGGCCGCCGGCTGCGATGGCTACATCCCCAAACCCATCGACATTGACCAGTTTCCGCACCAGGTAATTGCTTATCTGGAAGGCCGCCGCGAAACCATCTCCACCGATGAGCGGGAGCACTACCTGGGCAAATACAGCCAAAAACTGGTGGAACGGCTTGAAAGCAAAATCCTGGAACTGGAAGAGGCCAACCAGCGGCTGCAAAAAATAGACAAGCTCAAATCCGATTTTATCACCGTGGCCGCCCACGAACTCCGCACACCGATTACCCTGGTTTATGGCTACGCCCGCCTGCTGCAAAAAAAAACCGCGCCTTCCGATGGCAACTTGATTGAGCACGGCAGCGTGGCCGACCTGTCTACCCGCATTTATTACTCGGTTCACCGCCTGAGCGATGTAGTCAACGATATTCTCAATATTTCGCTGATCGATGCCGATGAAATGCGGCTGGAGCAGAAACCGGTTTACCTGTCGCACGTCGTCCAGGCTGCCCTCAACGAGCTTGACCCCAACAAAAACGACCGAACGTTGCAAATTTCGGTAACCGGGTTGGATGCCCTCCCCCCAATCAAAGGCGATGAACGCCGCTTGCGGCAGGTTTTTTGGAATATTCTCAGTAATGCCATAAAATTCACCCCCGACGCCGGTTCTATTTTGATTACCGGCTGGGTCGCGCCGCAGCCGGAATCCGGCCCGGCCATCCCCGAGTTCCGGCCATCAACCTGGGAATCCGGGCAGCGCAGTGTGGTCATTATGGTGCAGGATAGCGGCATCGGCATTGACCGCTCGGATCAGCAGGATATTTTTGAGCGTTTTTACATTATTGAGGATACGGCCTACCACAGCAGCAGTAAAATTGCCTTTAAAGGCGGCGGGCTGGGGCTGGGGCTGCCCATTGCCAAAGGCATTGTCGAAGCCCACGGCGGCCGCATCTGGGTAGAAAGCCAGGGCCGTCACGCCAAAGACTCGCCCGGCAGCAAATTTTACGTGCTGTTACCCCTGGATTGACTATGACCAATCTGCACTCGGGGCTGCCACGCCCCGATTATTTTGTACTTGCCTCGGCCTCACCGCGCCGCCGGCAATTTTTGAGCGCCCTGACCATTCCGTTCACCGTGCTGGCGCCGGGCAAAGTGGAGTCCATCCCGGAAGTTGACGAAACGCCGCTGCCCAACGAGCAGCCCGACCGCATGGTGCAGCGCCTCAGTTTGGCCAAAGCGCAGGCGGTAGCCCACCGGCTGGCCGATGTGTTCCCGAAAGCGAGCCGCTACCCCAACCCGGTCATCATTGCCGCCGATACCTCGGTGGTGCTGGGCGAGACCATTTTGGGCAAACCCGCCTCGCCCACCGAAGCAACGGCCATGCTCCGCCGGCTCCGCGAGCGCCCGCACCGGGTTGTCAGTGGCCTCACTGTTATCCACGCCGCCAGCGGGCAAACCGTTACCCGGCTGCAGCAGAGCACCGTTTGGATGCGAGCCTACACCGACGCCGAAATTGAAACTTACGTAGCTGGCGGTTCGCCGCTGGATAAAGCCGGGGCGTATGGCATTCAGGATGAGCAATTTGCGCCGGTGGCCCGGTTGGATGGCTGTTTTGCCAGCGTGATGGGCTTCCCGCTCGGCGAGCTGGCCGCGGCTTTACCGCAGCTCGGGCTGGCGCTGCCGCCGGTTGCGCCTCACTGCCGCCAGCTCACCGGCGCTGCCTGCTGCCAGGAGGCCGATCATCGCTCCCATTAATCCGCCCACGCGCCGGCAGCGGCTGGCCGAATTTTTAGGTATTGGCGTGTCCGTCATCGGCATTTTAATGTTTGGCCGGCTGGTCATTGATACCGGCACCCGCGCCGTTTATCCCTTTATTCCCCAATTTGCCGCCGGGCTGGGGCTGACAGTGGTTGGCTTTAGCTGGCTCCTTTTTGTGCGAGCCATTGCCGGCGTTCTTGGCCCACTGCTGGGTATGCTGGCCGATAAATTTGGCCGGCGCACGCTGATGTCGCTGGGGCTGCTGGCGCAGGCGGTGGGCGTGGCCGGCGTGCTGGCCCTGCCCGGCTGGTGGACGGCGGTGCCGATGTTTATTTTTGGGCTGGCGCTGCCCGCCTTTATCCCCGCCGAGCAAGCCTATCTCAGCGACCGCGTGGCCTACCAAAAACGAGGCCGGGCGCTGGCCGCAGTGGAATTTGCCTGGGCCATCAGTGGCATTGTCAGCCTGCCCATTATTGGCTGGCTGATCGATGCTTTTGGCTGGCGCTGGCCGCTGCTGGTGCTGGCCCTGTTTAGTCTGCTGGGGGCAGCGGCCATTTGGTTTGGCCTGCCCGCCGCCGAACACAAAACGCTCACCAGCCTGTCGCTGCCGGATGTTTGGCGGGTGAGCCTGCGGCCCAATGTGGCGGCGGCCATTGGCGTTGGTTTTTTGCTGTTTTTGGCCGTATCGATTTTGTCCACGGTTTGGGGTATCTGGCTAACATTTGATTTTGGGCTGACGGCATCGGCCTTGGGGTTGGTAGCCACTATTGCCGGCCTGGCCGAACTGAGCGGCTCCGGCGTATCTGGCCTGTTCATTGACCGAATGGGCAAGCAGCGCGGCAGCATGCTGGGGCTGCTGTTTTGTGCGCTTATTTTTCTGCTGCTGCCAGCCACTCAACATGCCCTGGTGCTGGCGGTGGGCTGCCTGTTTTTGCTGTCGCTGGGCGTGGAATTTACAGTGGTGTCGCTGATCCCGCTCTACTCCGAGCAGGCCCCGGAGGCACGGGCAACGGTGTTTGCCCTGGTGGGGCTGGGCACAGCCGTGAGCGTGGCCATTGGCTCACCGCTAACCACCACCGTGTGGGAATCGGTGGGGTTGTGGGGCGTAAGCCTTACCGGCGCGGCCAGCCTGCTGGCGGCGCTGGGGCTGGTGTGGAAATTCCTGCGGGAAGATTGACTATTGCTCTTTTTCACCCCGGCTGCGAAATATCAGTTTGATGGGGGTGCCCAAAAAACCGTACTGCTCGCGAATCCGGTTTTCAAGGTAGCGTTGGTAGGTAAAGTGGACCAGGTCGCTGTTGTTCACAAAAAAGACAAAGGTGGGCGGATCCGTGCGGGCCTGAGTGATGTAATAAAATTTTAGCTGGCTGCGCTGGCCGCCTTTGGGTGGATTGGCGGCCACGGCTTCGTGAACCAGCCGGTTGAGTTCGCCGGTGGGGATACGCCGCAGCCGTTCTTCCTGCACCTGCAAAGCGGTGGGCAGCACTTTTGGGGCGCGCTGCCCCGTTTTGGCCGAAATAAACAGAACCGGCACAAAATCCAGAAACTTTAAATCAGAGCGCACCTGCCGGGTGTACTCGTTCATGGTGTGGGTATCTTTTTCCACCAAATCCCATTTGTTTACCACCACCACCGCGCTTTTGCCCTCTTCGATGATCATGCCGGCAATGTGCGCATCCTGCGAGGTTACCATCTGCCCGGCATCGATCAACAGCAGGCAAACATCGGCGCGGTTGATGGATTTGAGTGCGCGCAAAAAACTGTATTTTTCCACGCCCGGCTCAATTTTGCCCCGCCGCCGGATACCGGCCGTATCGATGAGCGTGAGCTCCAGCCCCTCGTATTTAATGCGCATATCGATGGCATCGCGGGTGGTGCCGGGCACGTCGGACACAATCACCCGTTCTTCGCCCAGCAACCGGTTGAGCAGCGATGATTTGCCCACGTTGGGCCGGCCCACAATGGCAATCTTGATCGAGTCGTCCTCTTCTTCTTCCTCCATCAACGGCGGCATCGACTCAACAATCGCGTCGAGCAAATCACCGGTGCCGGTGCCGTGCAACGCCGAAACCGGGATGGGTTCACCCAGCCCCAGCGCGTAAAATTCAACGGCCTCGTCGCGGCGAACCGGGTTATCGGCTTTGTTCACCGCCAGAATCACCGGTTTATCGGTGCGGCGCAGCAGGTCGGCAATATCCTGATCCGGGCCGGTGAGGCCAGCATCGGCATCCACCAAAAAAACAATCACCTCGGCCTCGGCAATGGCGATTTCGGCCTGCTGGCGGATCTCCTTTAAAAACAGGCGGCTCGATACCCCGGCGGTGTACCCGCCCTGCAAAGCCTGTTGCTGCGCTTCCAAATCGGCGGCGCGGGCGGCGGGCGTGGTCGACATTAAATCAAATTCAATACCGCCGGTATCAACCACCACAAAATCACGGCCGCCCCAGTCGGCGTCGCCGTACAGGCGGTCACGGGTGGTACCGGCCAGGTCTTCGATGATAGCTTTGCGCTGGCCTACCAGCCGGTTAAACAGGGTAGATTTGCCCACGTTGGGCCGCCCAACCAGGGCGACAATTGGCTTGCGGCTAGATTTTTTTTCACTCACGGTTGAACAACATCCTTTTTGGCTGGCGGTGTGGCGCTGGCCGGGCTAACCGTTGGCGTTAGCGAGGCCGTGCCGCGCAGCTCGGGTTTCAGATCGATGGTCACGGTCACGGTTTCGGGCAGAAGCGAAGCCACATTCAAGCCATCGGGCACAATAATAGTTGGTTGCAGCGGGTAAGCTCCCGGCTGCAAGCCATCGAGATTCAGTTGAGCCTCAACTTCTCGCGGCTGAAGCAATTTTAGTCGATTCGCGTCGCCTGACAAACGGACGTTGATATTATTGGGCGATACCCGCCAGGTGTAGCGGCTATTGAGGCCGGTCTGCTGCACCGGGCGCGTCACTGCCCGGCCAATGGTAATTTCAATGGTATCGGGCACAATCGCGTCCAGCCGCAGCCCATCGGGTTTAAAAACGGTAGGCTGCAAAATGTGCACCCCCGGCTCAAGGTTAAACAGATCAACCAGCACCTCAACATCGCTGGCGCGCAGGCTTTGGAGTTGGGTGAGCGGGCCAGACAAAAAAACGCTCACTTCGTCCGGGGCGGCCTGCCACCAGTAATCGGGGTCAATCCCTTGTTGGGTGATGGGCCGCTGCAAATTAATTCCATCTTCGATGGGCGTAATTTCAACCGTCACCTGCACCCCCTCGGGGCCATTTTTTTCCTGCTCGGAAACAACGGTGGTCACGCCATCGGGCAGATTGAGCGGCACCGTGCGCACAATACTTTTGGTGGCCCGGTCCAGGTTGACCGGCGCGGTTTCCACCAGCCCGGCGATCTGCGCCAGCCCTTTGGGGTTGCCCACCACGGTGAGCGTTGGGGGGTCTACGCGAATGTTACTCACCCGGTAGCCGGGAGCAACCTGGCCATCAAGATTAACCCGCACCGAGACATCCTTGTAACCAAAACGCTGCTCGATGGGCACAATAATGGCTACCAGCAGCGGGTTAACCGTAACGCCGCGCACCAACCGGCCTTCGCCATCACGGGCTTCAACTTCCCGCGAAGCCCGCACCGTTTCTTTTGAATTGCGGATAAACACCTCGGTTAGCGCCTCAACCACCTGATCTACCTGCGACACCGGCCCGGTAATGGCCACCTCGGATGGGTTGGCGGTGGGCGTGCGGTTGATGTAGCCCAGCGGCGGGCTGTCGAGCACATCAATTTCTACCGGCAACGTCATTGTTTTCAGTGGTTCAATATTAATGCTGACCACCGACGGCAACTGCTCAACCACCTTTACGTAGGGATCGGTGGTGGTCACAGTGACCGGGATGTCGCGGGCGCCCACCGGTTGCTGCGACAGATCGGCGGTGGCGGTAAATTGCGAGGGCGACAGGGTGGTCCAACTACTCTCCGGGGCCAACAGCCGCAGCCGGACCGCTTCGGGCAACAGGGCGGTGTTGGTTAACCCTTCGGCCGGGGGAATCACCTCGATGGGAATAGGCCGGGCGTACTCACCTTCGCGGGAGGGATCTTGCTCTCTGACGGCGGCTACCCACACCAAAACTGCCAGAACAAGCGAAATAAATATACTGCTGAAGTTTCTCAGAAAAAATCTCACAGGGAAAACAACCGTTATCGAGCAAATTTAGGGTCATTGTACCGCACCGGGCAACAAAGCACAAGCAAAAATTTCACATAAAGTCAGGCAGCCCGCTGGCCGGCTTCCCACACCAAAATGGCTTTTTTGCGGACCGGAGTCCACTGGTAGCCGCCAATAACCCCTGTTTTCTGAATAACCCGGTGGCACGGAATGAGATACGCCACCGGGTTTTGGCCAATAGCGTTAGCCGCGGCCCGCGCCGCCGCCGGCCGGCCAATAGCTTCCGCAATTTGGCTGTAATTGGCGGCGCTGCCGGCCGGAATTTTGATGAGCGCTTCCCACACTTTTACCTGAAAATTTGTCCCTTTGACAAACAGCGGCAGCGGCCCATTGTGACCAACCCCGCCAAAAATTGTCTGGGCCAGCGCGGCGGTAGCCGCCTGATCAGCGACCAGCGTTGAGCGGCGCCAGTTTTGCCGCAGCCGGGCCAGGGCTACCGGGCGCTGCTGCGGCGGCACAAACGAGAGACCGCACACGCCGCGGTCGGTTACGGCCAGCAAACACTCGCCAAAGGGAGTGGGATGAGACCCGTATTTGATCACCAGCCCGGCCCCGCTGGTTTTGTATTCGCCGGGCGAGATGGCCTCAAAGGTAACAAACAGATCGTGCAGCCGGCCGGGGCCAGACAGCCCTACTTCCAGGCTGGCATCCAGCACCGATTGCGACTCGGTGAGCAGTTGTTTGGCGTAATTGATGGTTAAATATTGCAAAAATTGCTTGGGCGTAATGCCGGCCCAGCGTTTGAACAGACGATGAAAATGGTACGGGCTTAAATTGAGCTGTCGGGCAATGTCATCTAACGAGGGCTGGTTTTTAAAGTTAGCTTCAAGGTAGTGAATGGCCTGTTCAACGCGCAGATAATCCTGCATTAAAATATCTAAAGATTGAGTTGTCATCGGTTCACCTGTGTTTTTAGTTTCTTTACTGCAAATTATACAGGTGACCCCCGTCCGATGCCACACGAATCTTGCGCTGTTGGCTGCAAACTCAGGCCGGCCGCTGCACCAAAATTGGCTCTTCTACGCCGATACCCTGAGCAAAGTTGCGCAGCCGCATGAGTACCGGCAGCGTTACTTCCTGCTCTTTCTGCACCAACAGCAGGCCACTTTTAGACCAAACATCCTGCTTAACAATGAAGCCGGTTTTTAAATCCTGAACCCGCAACGCCTGCGGCCCGGCGCTGGTTTGCGCCTCCGTTTCAAAGGCGGGTTCGGCGTGCTGGCCCAACACCGCCAGCAGATGCGGGTTGTAGGTATCGGCGCGTTTTTTCAACACGGCCAGCGCATCGTGATAATTAGCCCCATGCATCAGCAGTTCGTTAAAATCAAGGGCTATTTTCAACAACTGCCCGCCAAAAAGCACCAGCACCTCTTCTGAGGTTAAATCCTTGGGTAACACGGGCTGGGCCGCCGGCTGGTGCTGCCGCTCGATCATCCGCGAAATTATTTTGAGCCGCGGAATGTGGGCCAGCAACTGATGCCCCACGGTGGGGTGAACATCGTACATATTTTTTTCCGCCGGCTCAAGCGGAATTTGCGCGTTCACTTTTTCCAGCACCCCCGGCGGCAGCGTAATACAGCCAATTTGCGATAGCAGAGCAGCCAGTTTGTACTGCCACGGGTCCGGCACGTTAAGCCGGGCGGCCATATGGCCAACCAGTTTGGCCAGCCGGTTGGCTCGCCCAAAGGCAATGGGGCTGGCCAGGCTCAACACCTCGATCAACACCTTGATACTGCCGTTGAGCGTCCCTTCCAGCAGTTCGCGTTCGGCGGTAACAAGCTGATACTGTTTTATGCCGGCCTGCATGGCTTCGATAAATTGCTGAACAGGACACGGTTTGGTTAAAAATCTATAAATGTTACCCTTGTTAACCGCTTCGATGGCAGTTAGCATGTCCGCATTGCCGGTGAGCATCATACGGACTGTATTCGGGGCAACATCTTTAACGCGAGTCAAAAATTCAATGCCATCCATTTCTGGCATGCGCATATCTGCTACAACCACGGCAAATGGCCCGGCCGTTTCAATGATCGACAGGCCTTCGGGGCCGCCGGATGCGGTTTCGAGCACAAATAAATCTTTCAGAATACGCTGATAACTGTGCAGCACGTAGGCATCGTCGTCAACCAGCAAAATTTTGTTATCGTTAACCATAGGACTCCGAACCTTCTTCTTTGGGATAAACAGGCAAGCGGATTATAAACGTAGCGCCCTGGCCTGGCTGCGACTCCACGGAAATAGAGCCGTGGTACTTTTCAACAATAACCGCGTGGGCAATGGCCAACCCCTGGCCTGTGCCTCGGCCCACGTCTTTGGTGGTAAAAAATGGATCAAAGATTCTGGGTTTAATGTCATCGGCAATACCGGCGCCGGTATCGGCAATTTTTATTTCGACCCAATCCCCCTGGCGCTCGGTAGAAATAGTAATTGTCCCTTTTTGCTGCGCGCCGCCGGCATCGGCAATGGCGTGGGCCGCATTAACAATGATATTCAAAATAACCTGATTAAATTCGCCGGGCAGGCAGGGCACCCGAGGCAAACTGGCATCAAGATTGGTTTCAACCTGGGCCACGTATTTCCATTCATTTCGGGTTACGGTGATAGTACTCTTAATGGCCTGGTTAATGTCAATCGCCATTTTTTTATCAATTCCGGGGTGAGAAAACTCCTTCATGGCTTTAACAATTTCTGTAACCCTGTTCACGCCGTCCATTGCTTCCTGAGCGGCCAGCGGCAGTTCTTCCAGCAAATAATCGGCCCGCACCTGCCGGGTAAGTGTTTCCACTTCGGCAAGTAACCCCGGTGGAATGACGCCCTCTTTGCCGGCCTGCATCAACCGTTGGTACTGGTTAAAAACCGTTTGCAAACTACCCAACGAAGCCTGCAAAAAGCTCACATTGTTGCCAATGTACTGCGTTGGCGTGTTGATTTCGTGAGCAATACCGGCGGCCAATTGACCCACAGCTTCCAGTTTTTGAGCCTGCGCCAACTGGCCCTCCAGCACTTTGCGTTGGGTAATTTCCTGGGCCAAAAGCAGCAGCGAAGTGTGATCATCAAACGGCGTGATGGTTACTTTGAGAAAACCCTCTTTGCCATCCGGGCGGTTGTAGCGCACATCGTGCAGGTCGATGGGCTGGTCCGTTTCGCGGCAGCGTGCCAGCGCCGGGTTTATTCTGTTCCACTGCCATTGCACGCCGCAATCGGCCAACGGCCGAGATACAACGGCCTGGCCGGTGATGGCAAACACTGTTTCGGCAGGTGTGTTCCAATGAGTAACAATATTGTCGCCGTTCACGCCAATCAATACCGATGGGATGGCCGTGAGCAGCCGGTCTTGCTGGCGGTAGGCCTGCCGCAGCGCGGCCTCGGCCTGCCGTTGCTCGGTGATGTTGCGGCTGGAGCCGACCAGCCCAATAATCTGCCCGCTGCTGTTGGTCAGCGCCACTTTTGTGGTAGATAACCAGTGTTTGGTTTGGGTAATGGGGTCGGTGTACGGCTCTTCGCGGTTTAGCAGCGGCTGGCCAGATTTAACCACAGCCTGTTCATCGCTGAAGTAAGCGCTGGCCAGTTCCGGCGGAAAAATATCAAAATCCGTTTTCCCCACCACTTCTGATTGCGAGGTAACACCTAAATTATGCAAATGAGCAACGTTGTTGATAACAAACCGGCTCTCGGTATCTTTCACAAAAATCGCGTCAGGAATTGCATCCATAACACTGCGCAGCAGGTTGCGCTGTTCTTCCAATTCCTGCTGGGCCTGCTTGCGGCGGGCAATTTCGGCTTGCAGGGCTTCGTTATTTTGCTGCAAATGTTTTTGGGCGGCGCGCAGCATCAGATGAGTACTAACCCGCACCAGCAACTCTTCCATCGAGGTGGGCTTGGTCACAAAATCCACCCCGCCGGCGGCAAACGCCCTGATTTTGCTCTGCACCGAGTCTGAGGCGCTGACAAAAATAATGGGGATGTCTCGGGTATCCGGCCTGGCTTTCAGGCGCTCGCACACGGCAAAGCCATCCATATTAGGCATCATAATATCCAAAAGAATCAGGTTGGGCGGCTGCGCAAAAGCTTGTTGCAGGGCAACTTCGCCGTTGGCCGCGGTGCTCACCTGATAGCCGTTGTGTGACAGGGCAGTTTGTAACATTTTGCGGCTAATAGCATCATCGTCAACAACCAAAATGGTGGCCGCGCTCAGATCGATTTCATTTTTGGTGGATTGGTGGGATAAAGCCTGTTCCGCTTTTTCGCGGCGGGTAATTTCAATTTTAAGCTGATGGTTTAACAGCTCAAGTTCCGCAGAACGCGCCGCCAGACGAGTTGACAGCTCGGCCAGTTCGTGCCGGCTGGTTTCGGTGGTGATCAGATCACGGTAGGAACGCAGCGAGGTAAGTACCGTGGTGGTAAGTTTTTGCCGGGAAAACTCGGTTTTGAGCCGGTAATCGTTGATGTCATACCCGGTAATAACGTCCTCTTCGGTGCGATATTGCGACTGGCCGGTGAGCATAACAATGCGCACCAGCGTGTTGCCAAGGTCGTTTCTAATAAAATCCGCCACCCGCAGGCCAGAGTCAAGCTCTTCCATCACCATATCCAAAAAAATCAGAGCCGTATCGGGGTGCTGCTGGATCAAGGTTTTGGCTTCGGCCCCGGAGTAGGCCGACACAAACTCAAGCGGGAGTCCCTCAAAAGTAAATTTTCTAAGAAAAAGCCGGATCATTCTGTGGTTGTGCTGATCGTCATCAACCAGCAGAATTTTCCAGCTTTCTCTTTTTTCTACCCGCTGCCGTCCATTATTTTTTAAAGTGGTTTGACTCAACATGCTAATCTCCTGTTGAGTTGTACAGACAAATACATATTCTCCATGTTATCGGCAGTATTGCCGCCCGCGGCCATAAATATACCGTGAAAATTTTTCGTGAACCGCCATAGAACGTTATCAATCAGAAATGGGGTTGAAATATGCGCTGTTGACCGCCACCGACGGAGTCGAACCTTCGGCTTCCGGCAACCCACCCAGCGGTCAACAACGCACATTTTTTCCGTTATTAAATAGATTATCGGCACAAACAGCCCATTTCTGCATAAAAAACAGGTAAAGACCGGACAAAAATAATGCGGCGGTTGAATATTCAACCGCCGCACATATGAGAGGAGAAAAAAATGAAACAGGTTAGTAACATTAAAAACAGAGGCAAGGCTATCCAAGCGCCGGCTGCGGAGCCAGCATTCCACCGAGTTGGCGGGTAAATTCGCTTTTGCAGGAACCGCAAATAGTATGAGTAACGCTGTTTTCCGAAACCAGCCGGGGCATATTATCTACCTTAACCCAGCGGCCGCTGCTGTCTCTGAGGCTGTTGCACCAGGCGCAGACAACAACCAGATTGTTTTCCGGCGGCGCAGGCTGGCATTTTCGGCTGCAACTACAGGCTGCGGATTGGGACGTATCAATTAATGTAAGCATTAGCTTGCCTCCGTGGGCTTAACACACCGCCCTATTGAGTATGATTGTAACACGTCTCTAACTAATTGTATGTAAACTCTCTGTAACATTGTCATAAAATTCACGTAAAAGAAGGGCCGGGACTCAAGTTTGCCGGTAAAAGGTCGAAAATGTATCTGAGACTGAATGCCAATAAAATTGCAGCCCATGAATCGGTTCAAACTGGTTATTTTATTATTTTCAATCACACTGACCACCGCCGCGTGCGGGGTGCAGCTTGCCCCCGGTGAAATTCAATTTTTCACCGGCCCGGAGCCGGTTGTCGCCGTTACGCCCACACCGTGGCCAACCCCCACCCCGGAACCCACCCCCACGCCGATGCCCACCGCGCCGCCCGCCACAGATTATACGGTGGTTCCGGCCGCAGTCCCCGCGCCGCCCCCGCCGCCGCCCATCACCGGGGCCAAAAACGTATCTATTATCAAATACAACGATACTGAAACAGCCCTGGTTTTGGTTGACGGCGTTGAATACACGCTGCCCTATGCCACGCTGCCAGCACCACCTCCTCCGCCGCCGCGCCCGCCCACGCCCGAGCCAGCAGCGGAACCGCCCCTGGATTGGGACTCTCGCCTGGACGGGTTGGGAGTGTGGGTTAACCGGGGCCAGTCGGCCAGCGGCCAGCCCATTTTCCGGTTGATCAGGATTGAGTACGAGGACGAGGCTCAATCAAACGGGCTGCACCACATTTATGTTGAAGTGCTCGATGAAAACGGCCAGCGCATTTTGGGCCAGCCGGTCATCCAGGCCTGGAACACCGGGCAGGCGGTCGGCCACACCGAAAACAAACCCTGGCCAGAATACGCTCTCAATTTTCCTATGTACGGCGCGCAAGGCCCGGACAATTACACTATTTACGTTACCGGCGCCCGCAGCGATGTGGTCAACGGCCTTGGGCTACCGGCCGGCCAGCCCGTAAATTACCGGCTCACCTTTCAGCGACAGTATGAATGATCAGGTTGAATTAAAGCCAAAATAGGGTTAAAATTGAGGTCAGTTATCAATTCATCGGTAGAGACGCCCATGACCCGCAAAAAAATTTTGGTGGCTGAAGACGAGCACACAACGCGCCGGATGCTGTCATTCAATCTCAAACAACAGGGATACGATGTGGTTGAGGCCGAAGACGGCACAACCGCCTTGCAGCTTATTTCGGCAGAAAAACCTGATCTGGTGTTGCTGGATATTATGATGCCCGGCGAAAACGGGTTTGAAGTGATCAAACGCATCAGAGCCACTCCCCAAATTGCCGAAACCACCATCATTGTTTTAACCGCGCGGGCGGGCCTGGGCGACAAAAAGTTTGCCTTTAAAGCCGGCGCCGATGATTACCTGACCAAACCGATTAACCTGCACGAACTCAACAGCAGGATTGAAGAGTTTCTGGCCAAAGTTAATGCCGATGTTACCCCGGAACCCACACTGACTCCCGGACAGGTGATTGGCGTGTTTAGCCCGCAGCGAAAAATGGGCACCACCACCCTGGCCCTCAGGCTCAGCGAGGCCGTTTTCAAGCGAAAAAAATATCCGGTAGTTTTGGTTGACCTGGCCCTGCCCATTGGCGATGTCGCGCCGCTGCTGCAACTTAACCCAGCCGAACACACGGCCAAACTGCTGTCGCTGCCCACGGCGCAGATCACCACGCAAACGGTCAATCGCTTTATGCAGATTTCTGACAGCGGCTATCAGGTTATTCCGGCCCCGGCCACGGACCCGGCCGCAGAAATTCGCCCCACCGCAGACAATCTGGCCCGGTTGCTGGAAGTACTCACCGAAGCCGGCTTCATCTCCATTTTCGACCTCGGTTCGGCGCTCACCGAATTGAGCCTGGCCGCCGTGCAACGCTGCGACAAAGTGTTTGTACTCACTTCCGGCCAGCCTTCGGCAAACGAAGCGCTTGACAACTTTCTCATTTTGGCCCGCAAACTGGGGTTTGATCTGGCCCGGCTGCTACCCGTGGTGAACCAGCTTTACGGACCGGTGGGCAACAACATTGTTTTGGCTCGCTCGCCCATTGCCCGGGTGCCGTACATGCAAAGCCAATCTAACGAGCTGATGTGGGCCAACGAGCTGGCTCTCAAAAAACTCAGCGCCATCATCACCTCGTAGCCGGCCGGCAACCTCAGCTCATCCCCGCCAACAGGACATTAGTCCGCCTATCCTTGCTTTTTTAGCGGGCTAATGATAGATTCACTTAAAACGGCATGAGGCCCCAAACTCCCTGCCCCAAGCCACCTCTATTTGGAGCAGAGAGTCAACCCGTATTTTTCCGACCAGGGGAAGAAAATCAAATACATTTTAGAGGAGACGCTATGGCCAGCATCCTAGTTGTTGATGATGAAGAACGAGTTGCACTCAGTATAGAACGGAGTTTGCAGCCCTACTACCAGGTCCGGGTGGCCTATAACGGTACAGACGCCCTCAAAATTGCTCGCCGAGTCAACCCCAATTTGATTATTCTGGATATTATGATGCCCGGTATGGACGGTTTGCAGGTTTGCCGGGAAATTCGTTCCGACCCCATTTTAAAGCCGGTCCCCATTCTGTTTCTAACGGCTCGCGGCCGGGTTGAAGACCGGATAGAGGGCTTTGAAGCCGGCGCCGATGATTACCTGACCAAACCCTTTGACGTGCGCGAACTCCTGCTCCGGGTTAAAGCTATTTTGAGCCGCGTCACTGACCGGCAAGACGAAAAACCGCCCGCCGATACCATTACCATCGGGCAACTCAAGCTCAATTGCCAAAATTACCAGCTCACCACCGGCGAAAAAACCATCCTCCTCACCCCCGTAGAGTTTGATCTGATGTACCACCTGATGAGCCATCCCGGGCAGGTTTTTAGCGGCGAACGGCTGCTCCGTGAACTGTGGGATTATCCCAGCGATACCGGCAGCCCGGATTTGGTGCGAATGCACGTGCGCAACCTCCGGTTAAAAATTGAACCCGACAGCCGCAACCCGCGTTTTCTGCTCACCGTACCCAGGCACGGTTACACCATTGCCACTGATTGACCCAATCAACCCGTATCCTCAGGCCTGACAGGTCAACACCCTGTCAGGCCTTTTCAAATGAGTTTCAACATGGACCTACAAAATCACATTCTGGTTGTCGATGACGAAGCAAGCGTTTGCCGCGTTTTGAAACGAATTCTGGATGCCGAAGGCTATCACGTTGTTACAGCCACCAGCGGGGAAGAAGCCCAAACCCTGTTACAACAACAGCCCATCGATCTGGTGGTGTCTGACCTGGTGATGCCAGAATTTTCCGGGCTGGATTTGCTCACCTGGGCCAAATCCAACTTCCCGGAGATTGAATTTATTCTGGTAACCGGCTACGGCACCATCGAATCGGCGGTGGAGGCGCTGCGGTTGGGCGCGCACGATTACCTGACCAAGCCCATCAACAACGCCGAGTTGGCGCACAGCGTTCACCGCGCCCTTGACTACCAGCGCAGCCGGGCCGAACACCAAAAACTGATCGTCACCCTTCAGGAAAGCAACAAAAATCTCACCAAAATGCTCGAAGCCAGCAACCGGCTGGCCCACCTCAGCCCGCTGCCCCACCTGGTGCTCAATGAAATTCCTGAAATTGCCCACCGCCAGCTTAATTTAAAAGTGGCCATCAGCGCCTTTATGCCCAGCGACACCGAACTGGAAACCGTTGCCCCCGACTCGTTTGTTGAGCATTGGTGGGGCCAGCAGTTGGTCCACCACCAACTCACAGAAGCAATCCTACGAAGCCTGTTAGCCGCCGGCAAACGGATCAGCCAATCGTTTTTGTTTGACCCCCTGAAACAGCCTTTTCCTTTTCCGTTTGACACCCTGCCAGACCCGCCAGACTCGCTCACGCCGCTGCTGGCCATTCCGCTGGATACCCGCGGCGGCAAACTGGCCGGCATTTTGTGGATCATCGATCTGGAGCTGCCCGTCTCAATCGAAACAATTCTGCGGCTGGAAATATTTGCCAACCAGATTGTGGGCGCGCTGGAGAATTCGCGCCTGTTTTCGCAGCAAATCAACCAGTTGCGGGCGCGCAACACGCTGGTGAGCGCCGGCCAGCGCATCGCCACTATGCTTGACCGCACCGAGGTGGTCAACACCGTGCTGGAAGCGACCCTGCGCGTGATTCCCCACGTAGAATTGGCCGCGCTCTATTTTAGAACCAACGTTGAAAACGATCTGGAAGTGGTAACGCTCACCGCCAAAAATGAGCGACTCACCACGTCACCCATCGACCAGGGCCTCATTGCCCAGGCGCTGGTTGACCGGCTCCCAATTTACCAACCCGCCTGGCAGCCGCAAGCCGACCAACCGGTCCGGTCGCTGATGATTGAGCCGCTGGCAGTGAGTGCGGTACCCATGGGCGCGCTGGCGCTCATCGGCCAAAAAGCCAACGCCTTCAACGAAGACCTGCACCAGATTTTAACCATGCTGGCCAATCAGGCAGCCATCGCTCTGCAAAACGCGCTGCTGTACGCCGAAGCGCAGCGGGTAGACGAAATTGAGGCGCTCTACGAAGCCGGCCGGGCCATTGACCGCACCCTCAATTTGCAAGAAACGCTGACCACCACAATGGCGGTTTCGCGCAGCCTCACCGGCGCCTCGGTCAGCAACGTTTACCTGTACGCCGGCGAAAACCAACGCATCGACTCGGTGGTGACGCTGAGCGACGCCGTGGAATTGACCGACGCCGACCGCCGCCGGGCGGCAGCTATCGCTCAAAATGTCGCTGCCAGCCAGCAAGCCGGCCTGATTATTGAGCCGCAGCCCCCACAAAACGGCGCTCCGCCGCAAACAATAAAATCGTGGCTGGCTATCCCTTTGCCCAGCGGCAGCACCGTAATGGGCGTGCTGCAACTGGGCAGCGAACACCCCAACACCTTTTCGGCCAACGATGTGCGCCTGATGCAGATTGTCAGTTCACATGCGGCGGCGGCCATTGAAAAAGCCCGGCTGTACGAGGAAGTTCAGCACCAGCTCCAGCAAACCGAAGCGCTCAACACCATCAGCCAGAGCATCAGCACAACCCTGCACCTGGACCGGGTGCTGGAACTGGTGGTGCAATCTGCGGCCAAAACCATCACCGTGGCCACTCACAGCGAGCTGTACCTGCTCAACCCCAACAGCCAGTCGGACGCGCTCGAAAGCCGGGCGTCGGCACCGGGACACCCCCTGCCCGTCGAGCTTGAGCCAATTCAGCAGCATGTAGTTCAACTGGCTATGCGAACAAAAGACACCGTCCGCATGACTCACCAAACCCGCGAGCATGGCACGTGGTCGCTGCTGGTAGCGCCGCTGCGCGTGGGTGAGGCGGTGATTGGCGCGATTTCGGTGAAAAGCCCGCGCCCCGACGCGTTTCACCCCAGCGACGAAACACTGCTCAACACCTTTGCCAGCCACGCCTCCATCGCCATTCAAAATGCCAACCTCTTCCGCGATCTGTCATCAGCCTATACTGATCTGTCAACCAAACAGGAAGAGATTTTACGCAGCCACAGCACGCTCAAGGCCCTGTTTAACGGGATTACCGACGGTCTGTACATCATCGACCCCAATCTGAACATTGTAACCATTAACCAGGCCGAGGCGCAGCGGTTGGGCACCACCCCGGAAACCCTGACAGGCCGGCCGTGCAACGAGGCGCTGTGGGGCGAGGCCGCGCCGGCGCTCACCCGGATTGTGCAGGATACATTTGCCACCGGCAAAGAAGGTATTTGGGAAACCAAAGCCGATATCGATAACCGCAACCTGTTTGCCGACCGGAATGTACACACTTACCCCATTTTTTCATCCTCCGGCGCGGTAAATCAGGTGATTATTTTGGCGCAGGATATGTCTGAGCAGTTGCGTTTGCAGGCGTCGCTGTTCCGCTCGGCCAATATGGCCGCGGTTGGGCAACTGGCCTCCAGCGTGGCCCACCAGATCAACAACCCACTGACCATTATTATTGCCAATTCACAAATTATGGGCATGGAAATGTCTGAGGACTCGCCGGACTTTGGCATGATCAAGCACATTGAAGAAGCCGGCACGCATATCCGCAAAATTGTACAGAATCTACTCGATTTCTCTACGCAGGACAGCTACGACTGGTTTGAGACCGATCTGGAAGAAACCATTGATGATGCGCTGACGCTGGTGAGCCATTCGCTGCGCAAAAGCGATATTTCTGTCACCAAACAGATTGACCCAATGCCGACAATCATTGCCAGCGCCAGCCACCTGAAACTGCTGTGGATGAACCTGCTGCTCAACGCCCGCGACGCCATCGACGCAACTGAGGCGCGGGGCGGGGCTATCGAGATCATCGCCGGGCAGGCAAATAATTACGATGTGCAAATCAGGCTGATTGACAACGGCATCGGCATCCCGGTGCAGCACCGCGACCGGCTGTTTCATCCGTTTTTTACCACCAAAAGCAGCGGCAAAAATTTGGGGCTGGGCCTGTTTACCTGCGGCGCAATTGTGGAGACTCACCAGGGGAAAATTGAAATAGACAACAACCTTAATGCGCCCGGCGCGGTGGTAACGGTGACGCTGCCCATTGAAGGCAGTGCGTGAGGGGGATGGGTGAAGGATAAGACGAGTCGCAGAGTCACACAATTCGTAATTCGGTTAGTGTCACAGAATGTTCGCCACAATGCACCTGGTCGTAGTCGGTAGCGGTGGCGGGTGGCAAGTGGCGCGTTTTTACCCGCCACCCGCTACTTGCAACTCGCCGCCTTTTTAAGTGGCGAAAAACTAAAGACGCTAACTAATTCGTAATTCGCCACCCGCCACGCGCTATTTACAATTCGCTCCGCTTATTTGATCACTATTGGCAGATATACGTTGTGGATTTGGCTCTCCCGGTAGGTTACACCCACATCATCAATGTAAACCCAGGTATTATCCTCCGGTTTCACATTGTTCGACACCCGGAATTCCAAACTAACCACCTGCCCGGCGTAGGGCGTTAAATCCAGCACACCCTGCCGCCAGCCGGTATCCAGCGGCGACGGCGGCGGGCTGGGCGGCCCATCGCGCCAATTTTGCCACTCCCACGACCAAACCCGTTCGGGGATAGCGTCTTTGTCCTGCCATTTTTGCTGGCCGTTGAGATACACTTTAAACGGGTCCCACTCCAGATAACCCCGGTCCGCCGAACCCACCGACACATCGTAGCTCAGCAGCCGGTACCAGTAGGAAACCTGCGTCACGCCCGTCGGCGTTACATACACCGACTGGCGGAGCCAGGTGTCGCCCACGGCGTGACTCCGGTTGTCCGATGAGGTTGCCCCCAGCCGCACCATTTTTGAGCCGAGACCGTGCGGGGTCACCATCGTGCTGCCCACCGTATCGTTGCCCACGGCCTGCCCGGAATATACCTGCGTAGACGTGAGCGGCGCGTAGCTGTTACCCACAATCCAGTTGGCCAACCCGCTCTCAAAATCGCCATCAACAAACGAATTACCCACAAACTGCACTTTGGTATCGCCCGTGGCGGACATGCCCGCCACCGAAATGGCCGCCATACCGCTACTGCTGGCCGCGGTCAGGGTTCGATTTGTGACCCCATTGACCGTGGGCTTAACCCCACTGAGGGTTCCCAGCGAGGTAGTCACGGTAATGGGCAAATTAACGCCGGTCAGCGGCTGGCCGGTATCATCTTCCAGCGCGATGGTCAGCACCGCCGAGTCTTTGCCGTTGGCAATCAGATACTTGGGCGAGGCGCTGATTCTGGCCGCCACGCCCCGCACCGGAATTTTGTAATCGCCGTAGGCCGATAAGCCGGCCACGGAAATGGTCGCCACGCCGGGCAAGGCCCCGCCGGTCAACGTTCGGCGCGTGACCCCGTTAACCGTCGATTGGACGCCGCCAATGCTGCCCAGCGAGGTTGTGACCGTGAGCGGGCCGGTGTAATTGGTAATCACGTGGCCAAAATCGTCCTGCACGGAGATGGTCAGGGTGCTGGTGCTCCAGCCGTTCACCGTCACAAATTTGGGCGAGGCGCTGATGGTTGCCCGCGACGGCGTGCCGGTAGTAAAGGTGACCACACCCTGCGCCGGGAAACCATCCACATAAATGGCCGCCTGCCCCACCGTGGTTGGCGCGGTCAGCGTACAGACAAATGTGTCGGCGGAAGTGGTACACTGATTGTAATTTAAAATCCCCAGCGTTGACGTGACCGTTTTGGGCAGTTGGCCGGTGGGCAGGCCATCGCCATCCAGAATTCTAACGCGCACTTCGGCCTGGCTGGTTCCATCGGCCACCAGCGTACCGGGGATGGCGGTCATCCAGGCCCGCGGCGAAAAGAAGACGGTATCGCCGCTGGCTGCCTTACCGTTGACAAAAATGTGCGCCCGCCCGGAAAAATTGCTCGACAACAGGGTGCGGGTCAGCACGCCGTTTTTGGTTACGCCGGTGCCGGTCAATGTGCCCAAATCCGTAGTAACCGAGGCGGCTGTGCCATCGGCCACCAGATTGCCGTAGGCGTCGCGGGCGGTAATGGCCAGTTGACTGGGCACGCCGCCAATTGATACGGTGATCGGCGTGGCTTTGACCACGGTGGTAAAGAGCGAACCGGGCAGAATTGTCACCGATTTTTCGGGGCTGTAAATGGTGCCGGTGTAGGCCTGAATCCCCAGCGTGCCGGCCAGCGTGCCGGTAAAAACCCCGCCGCTCAACAGGCCATCGCCACTGCCGTACACTTTGCGCCAGTTAAACGGCCCGGTGCTGGTCTGGTTATTGTATTTGTCGTAGCCAATGGCGCTGAAGCTGGTACTGCCGCCGGCCGTTACCCAAACCGGCACATCGGGCTGTACGGCAATGTGATGAATATCGCCCGGTGTAATCGTCACCGCGTCGCCGGAAAGAACAAGCGGGTTGACCGCCGAGGCTGCGGTAACGGTAAAGACCACCGGCCCGGCCGCGGTTTCCGGGGTGAGGGTAAAGGTGATAACGTTGCCGGTGGTCGTGCCGCTAAGCGGCGCAACCAGTCCCATCGAGGCGGTGGTAGTGACCACCGTCCCAGCCGGGACCGGGTTGTTCCACTGGTCAAACAGGCTAAAGCGCAGCGTCGATTGGTCGCTGCTGTCAACGCGAATAACCGTGGGCGTGGCGGTAAGTACCGCCGCGTAGGGCGGGCCGGCAATCAACTCCAGCGAGTCGCCCTGCACCGTCATCGGCTGGCCGTTGTAGCTGATCTGCATGGCCACCGGCCCCACCGAGCGGTTGGCGGTGTAGGCCACAGCAAAGCGGCCATCGGTGACCAGCGTGCTGGTGGGCAGCACCACGCCGCGGGTCACGGTCATCACCGCGGTGCCGGAGCCGGTCACCGGGAAGTGTAGCCCGTCTTTAATCACAATGTCGAGGGCGGAGGTACTGACGCCATCGCCCAGCACCTTTGTTTTCGAGGCGGTCACTTCGGCAAAGACCGCGCTGCCGGGGATAAAGGTCAGCTTGGTATCACCCTGCAAAAACAGCGTGCCGCTGGCGCCGGCAATCGAGATAAGGCCATCGCCCAGGGCAAAGGGGTTGACGGTGCGGCTCGTGCCGCCGCCGAGCGTCGGCGAGCTGTTGCCGGCCACGTTGGCTTTGCTCACCGTCACGGTGATCAGCGTGCCGTCAGAGACAAGGTTGTTAAATTGGTCATACACCAGAATATTGAGCGTGGCCGGCTGGTCAACCGGCACAATTTTTTGGGTGGCGGTGACCACCGCTTTGGCCGGCGGGCCGGGTGTAAATGTCACGCTGGGGAAGCCGGTCAGAGCCATTGGGCCGGCGGCGCTACGGGCGGTAATGGCGTGCGTGCCGGCTTTGGTGGTGGCCGTAAGCACCACGCGAGCCTCGCCGGCGCTCACCACGCCCGTCGCCGAGCGCGTATCCACCGTAACCGTGATGGTGTGGCCGTCGGCCACGTCGTTGCCGTAAACATCGGTTAAATTGGTGAGCCGGATGGTGGTGGTGCTGGCGTTGTTGGCCTGCACGCTGGCCGGCGTTACCGGCACCAACCCCTGGGTGGGCGGCGCGGCCACCACCGTTACCGTTAGCGGATTGCTTCTGAAAGGCGCGTTAATGGCCTGCAAAGCGTTGACGCCCGTTTTCATCGGCAAAAATTCCACCGACCGGTTGCGAGCATCGATGCCGGTAACGGTGCCGTAGCCGGGGCCGTTCACCGCGGCGTTCTGACTCCAAATATAATCCACCGGCTGCCACGGATCGATGATGTTGTAAAATCGGTCGCGGCTGCTGGCCGTGATGGTCAGCGGGGTGCCGGCCATCCACGTAATTGGGCCGGTTACATCCAGCGTGACAATGATCAATGAATCGGGCTTGAACTCAACGGCGTCCGAGCCGGGGTGCCGGCTCAGCGGCCCGGCCGGGCCAGCAAAAGCCAGCGGGTCGAGGCCGGCGTTGGTCGAGCGCAGCACGGTGCTGATCTGGCCGCTGCTGCCCACGGTGGTTTTGGTCACCGGCGAGGTCAACCCATCGAACGTGCCGGTCAGGGTTGAAGTTACGGTGATGGCGGTAGCCGGCACCAGGTTGCCGTAGGCGTCGGTGATGGTGATGAGCAGCGAACTATCCTGCCCAACCGTCAGCGATTTGGGCGCGGCGGTCACTCTGGCGATGGCGGCCACGTTGGGCACAACGGTAAAGGCGGTGCTGCCGGTAACCGTCACCCCCTGCAAGCCAACTGTGGCCACCCCGGTTTGGGTGAGCGGCACAAGCTGGCGCACCAACTGCCCGTTTTGTACCAGTTGGCTGCCGCTGAACGAAGCCAGCGCCGGCGAAATGGTGGGGGTGAGCACCTGACCGGAAACCGGGTGACCCCAGGCATCTGCCACGGTGAAGGTGAGCTGCGTGCCGGGATCGCCGGCAGCCAGCGTGGTTGTACTGGCCGCTAACGTGGCCGAAACGGCCGGGCCAGCCACCAACGGCACTGCGCCGCCGGCCAAAAACGGGTTAACGCCGTGAGTTACGGTAATCCGGGCATCGCCCAAAATCAGACCGGCCTGCAATGTACCGGTCACCAACCCGTTGGCGGCGGTGGTGCCGCTGGCCGGGAAGGTTCCCAGCGATGAAGCCAGACTCAGCGGCCAACCGGCCGACACGGGGTTGCTGTACTGGTCGGTGATTTGCAGCACCACCGTGCTGGTGTTCACCCCGTTGGCGATGATTTGTGGCGGCGTGGCCGTGGCAATCGTCGCCCGGAGTGGCGCGCCGGCGGTAAAGGTGACCGCCGTTTGGCCGGACAGGCTGATCTGCTGATTGTAAGAATTGGCCACAGTAATAGGGAAGGTGCCGGCCACAGTAGTTGAGGTAAAGCTGGCCGAAACCAGATTGCCGGCCACGGTGCCGGTAACCACCTGCGGCTGCGGCGTGTTGATGTAAAAGGTCACCGTGTCGCCGTCGCGGGGCACGTTGCCGTAAACATCGTTCATCGCCGAGAGCGTCAGGTTGACCGGGCTGGCGCCGTCGGCGGGCACCGCACCGGGGCTAACGGCCAGCGTACCGTTGATCGGCGGCGCGGGCAAAATGGTCACATACGTCAACCCCGGCGAAACATAATTGAAGTTGGCATCCCACACCGAAACCCGAACCCGGACTGTACCGGCAATTTTGCCGATAAATGAGGTCTGGCGGCTGTCGGCGGGCACCGGCGAAAAATCACCCTGCCCCCCCTGCGACTCGGCAAACCAACTGTAATTGAGCCGGCTGGGCGGCACTATCGCGTTGCCCACATCGTACACCGTCACCTGAAACGGCGTGGTGATACCGGCAGTAACGGTGAGTGGCCCGGACGGGTCAATAATCATCGACACCGGTTCAGTAATGACGATGTTGACGGTATCGGAGTTTTCGTGAATTAACGTTTGGCCGGCGGTATAGCGAACCGTGAAAACGGCCACGCCTTCAATGGTGCCGGCCGTGAGGGTACACAGCAGTTGCCCGGCCGAGTTGGTGGTAAAACTGCCGCAGCTCAAAACGCCGGCTGTGCTGGAAATGCTGTGGATGGTATAACCGGCCAGCACCGGGTTGCTGTAGTTATCTTTTAAAGTGACGGTGATCGGCGTGGACGAAACGCCGTTGGCATGCAGCGTCGTTGTCCCGGCTTTGACGGTGACTTTTACCGGCGGGCCGGGCGTAAAGGTGAGGCTGGTGTTACCCGTTACCGGCGAAAGCCCCGGCACGGTTAAATTGGCCACCCCGGTTTGGGTGATGGAGGTGACGGTGCCAATGGCAATTCCGGTTGAAGGGTTAACGCAGTTGATGGTGGGGATACCAATGCTGCTGTTTAAGGTTGGGCAGTAGCTGGTGTTGATGGCGTTGCCGTAACTGTCGGTAACCAGCAGCGAAATATCAGAAAACGTGCCAATCGGCAGCGATGTTGGCGAGGCTGTGAGCTGGCCCTTGGCCGCCGGGCCGGGATCAACCACCAGATGCGACTCAACATATCCGCCCTTGTTACTTGAAACCGAAACAATCATCCGGCCGGCTTTTTGGCCAATCACAACGCCGCCGGTATCGATGGTACCGGTGCCGTCGCCGGGCGGGTTGGGCCGGATACCCCAGTTAAAAATAGCCGATGGAATTGGGTTTTTGTACACATCCTTGGCCACCGCCGAAAACGGGAACGACTGCCCCGAGGTCACGTGCACGGGGCTGGCCAGCGTGCCGCTCGGCGTTACCTCAATTGAGGCCGCCGTAGGGCCGGGGATAAAGGTGATGGTATCGCCGGTGGCCGCAATGCCGCCCACGTAAATGGTCGGTGTGCCGGATTTGGTCGATTTTAATGTGCAAGTGAGCATGCCCTGGCTGTTAGTGCCGGTGCAGCCAGACAGGGTGCCAAAAGTGCTGGTAACCACCGGGCTGGCGTTGGCAATGGCGTGCCCCACCTGATCGGTAACGGTAATGACCACGGTTACCGCATCCGGCGTGCCCAGCCCAAGGACATACGCCGTGGTCGGCGTAGCCTGCAAAATGGCGCTGGCCGGCGGGCCAACCACAAAATTCACATTGACCGGGCTGGCCGTTAAACCGCTCACGCTCACCTGGGCGGTACCCAGCGTGGTTGACGAGCGCAGGGTGCGGGTAGTGACGCCGCCGGCGTTGGTAGCGCCCGCGCCGGCCAGCGTGCCGAGCGTGGTGGAAAAGGCCGGCGTAACGCCCTGCACCGGGTTGGCATAAATATCGGTGACAGTGGCAGTAATCACCGCGGTGGTCAGGCCATCGGCCACAATGCTGGTGGGGCTGGCTTGCAGGCTGGCCAGTTGCGGCGGGCCGGGATTAAAGGTGATGGTTGGGTTGCCGGTTACCGAAACTGCGCCGGCAGTGCTGGTTACCGCCAGCGTGGCCGCGCCGGCCCGGGTAGAAAACAGCGACAAAAATGCCTGCCCGCCGGCGTCGGTGTTGGCCGTGGCCGGGTTAACGTTGCCAATGGTGCTGGCAACCGTAATCGGCACAGCAGGAATCACGTGGCCAACACTATCGTACAGGGTAAAAGTGAGGGGCACAGTTTGGCCCACTTCGGTAGACAGAGTGGCGGCCGTCACATTAACCTGCGCCGGCGGGCCAACAATAAATTGAACACTGCCCAGGCCGGGGGTGATCAGCCCGGTTACTGTGACTGTGATTGGTACCGTGCCCAGCGTGGTGTCGCTGGTGAGGGTGCGATTGATGCTGCCACTGGTGGTCGACTCGGTGGCAGCGCCGTTGAGGGTGCCGCGAGCCGCAGCAAAGGTAAAGGTAATGGTTTTGTCTTTGACAATATTATGGAATTTATCGTAGGCGGTGGCCACAATTGCGGCGGTGCTGGCGCCGTTGGCCACAATGGCCGGCGGAGTAATTGACAGCTCAACCGAGGCCGGATTGCCGGCCAAAAAGTTTACCGACCGATCTGTGTTCAGCGAGCCGGCCACGGCAGACAAATTCGCCGTGCCCGTTTGGGTGATGGACGTGAGCGTAAACGGCACCAGGCCATCGGTGGTGGTTTTGGTGTAGGTGGTACCGCCGCCGGTCAATTTGCCCAAACTGGTGGTGATGGTTACCGGGGTGGGCTGAGTAACCAGATTGCCGTGCATATCCAGCACCTGCAATTCCAGGTTAACCGAACTTTGGCCATCGGCTTCAATTGAAATAGGCACATTTGAGGGCGGATTGAAACGGATTTGAGTGGGCGGCCCCGGCGACAGGTAAACCTGGGTATTGGCCGGTGCCAGCGCGCCGGATTGGACGGTGATGGTGGCGGTGCCGGCGGTGGTGCCGGCCAGCGTGGCTGTTGCTTTGCCGCCGCTGGTCGCGGCTACCACCGTCGTACCCACGCCGTTTAACTGGCCTAAATTGGTAGTAAACGTAATCGGCTGGCCATCGATGGGGTTGGCGTATTGGTCCTGCACCTGGCCGGTAATAACCGACTGCTGGCCGCCAACCACCGAAATAGTTGTAGGCGCTGCGGAGGCAGACAGCAGATTTGGCGGGCCGGGCAACAGAGAAATCGTTTTGACTACCGGAGACAAAGCGCCGGCGGTTACCGTAATCCGGGCGGTGCCAGCGACAGTCATCGCGCTGAAAGTTTTGTTAACCTGGCCGGCTGTCGTGGTGGCGGTAATGGTGCTGCCGGCCGGCTGGCCATCAATCGACCCCAGATTGTAGCTGAGCGATACCACGGTATTATCGCCGAGCGGATTGCCGTACACGTCTTCTACCGTCACATTCAGGCTGGCTGTAGAGGCTGGGCCAACCGTCAGCGAGGTGGGGTTGACATTGACCGTGAGGTGGTGGGGATTGCCGGGGCTAACGGTGATGGGCACCGGGCTGCCGACGCTGCTGTATTGCCCGGACGTTACGCCGTAATCACTGTTGTACAGCGTGCCGCTTTGTTGGGCCAGCGCCGTAAAGCGAACCTGCGTTTTTTGGCCATTATTGACGGTAGCATTCCAGGTGATAACGCCGTTTGACAGCGTGCCGCCATCCAGTACCTGTTGGACGACAATCCCGGTGGGGACGGTATCGGTGATGGTAGCAACGACATTGGCCCCGGTCAGGTTGGTGATGACAATGGTGTACTGAAACTCTTCGCCGGCCTGCACCGAGCTTTTTGACACCTGTTTGGTGATCTCGCCAAAGCCGGCGGCCCGGGTTGGGGTGCTGCCAATGAACGCCAGCGGCGACAAAAACAGAATGGCCGCAAAAATGGGCAAAATCAGGCGCGTCAATTTGAGCAGCAGTTGGTTGGAATGGGAGCGGGTACGATGAATGCTGGTCATACTGGCAAACCCTATTTAGGCGGAATGGGCGTCGGCGTACTGGTTGGCGTTGGCGTCCGAGACGGGTCGGTTGTCGCGGTTGGCGTTTGAGTCGGCGTCGACGTGGGGGTTACGGTGGGCGTTTGGGTTGATGTGCCGGTGGGGGTAGCGGTAACGGTCGGCGTGTTGGATGGCGTCGGCGTCGGTGGTGTAACCGTGTACGTAGGCTGGCTGGTGTAGGTGGGATTGGGCGTGTAGGTAGGCTGCGGATAGGGCGTGCTGGTTGGGTAGGGTGTGTCGGTTGGGTAGGGTGTCGGCGTAACCTTGGATGGATCGGGCGTGTAGGTGGGATAAGGCGTGCTGGTTGGGTAGGTGGTGCTGGTTGGGCGAGTAGTAGCAGTTGGAGCCGGAGTATTGGTTGGCGGCCGGGTAGCAGTGGGTGAACCGATGGGCGTGTAAGTTGGCTGAACGGTGTACGTAGGATTGGGCGTGTAGGTGGGGTAGGTATAGTAGGGCGTTTGGATTGCACCGGCCGGTACCGCTCCCCCCACGGCGTTAATAGACGCTAATTCTCGGGGAATCAGCAGCACCTGCCCAACCTCAAGCTTATTGGGATCAGGCAGGTTGTTATACTGAGCAATGAGCAAATGGTTTTCAATGCCAAAGCGATCGGCGATCAGACTGAGCCAGTCGCCGGGTTGAACCACGTAGACAATAGGGCCGGTATCTGCCCGGGCTGCCGGCGTGGGAGTGGGCACATAGGGTGCACCCAGTGAATAAATGGCCGCGACCGGCACCGGTGTTATCTGCTCCGGGGGCACGGGTGCGGGAGAAGGCAGCTCAACCGGAATCGGCGTGGCCGCAATTTGTGCAGCCGTTGGCGGCGCTTCAACCAGATCGCTGCGCCGCCGAATGACCAGCGCGCAACCGCTGGTTGCAACCAAAATCACAATCATGAGCAGTAAAATAACCGCTGTTTTGATTCGATGCTCCGGCATAAAATTCATTGTTACTCGTTGGCTTGAAACAAATCCTGCAGCGATGTCAGCAGGGCTTCATTGGCGGGCGCGGCCAGCTTGGTGGCGCGCAGGTTTTCTTCTTTGATGGCGTCGTACAGTTCCTGGCGCAAAATACGCACATTACCGGGCGCGCTGATACCAATTTTTACCCGGTCGCCTTCAACGCTCAGAACAGTGATGACAATATCGTCGCCAATCAGCAGGCTTTCATTGGGTTTGCGGCCTAAAACCAGCATGCTACACCTCCTCTACCGGCGATTTGGTTTTGGCAGAGGCGGGGTTGACCACCGGATGGCGGGCGCTGTACGCCGACTCGGCCAGGATGACCTGCACCCCCAGCCCCGTTTCTTTATTGACAACCAGCGGCCCCAGCAGATTGGCGGTAACCCCAAACGGCTCTTCCTGCACCGAGATGATGCAACTGATATCCAGCGTTTGGTGGTTGGGCTCAATCACACCCGGCGGGCCGGCGTAGCCCAGTGTCTGAATGTCGGCCTCGGAAAGGGTGAGTTTGTAGTTGGGCATTACTTGATACGGGTTGGCCACAATCAACGACATACGGGCATCTTGCAGCGATTTGAGCAGCCGCAGCGGGCCACCGGCCGGGTGTGAAATCATCACAAACCGATGCCATTCCTCAAGGCCAATCAATCCCTTTGAAAATTCTATCGGGGTTACGTCATCGCCCAGCAGCGACGCCGTCTCTTCGTGTTCACTCATATGCGTTACCTTCTTTACTATAAACTTCATTAGACTTCTATTGAACCTGAGTCTAATTTAGCACAGGTCATTTTCTTTTTGCATAAACTTAGAGTTAAGGCCGGGTAAATGTAACGTAAAGGCTATTACCTGAGATAAAAAAGAGACAATGGGGCCAGCCCTTTGCCTCTCATTTATCTCACCGGCCGTATTATCCAGATTAATCGATGCCGCGCCGTATCCTACCGCAGATAATCTAACAATGATGTATTCAAAACGCGGCTATTTACGGCCAGGGCTGTTTCGTACACAAATTTTTGCTGGTTCAGATCGGTAATCACTTTGGTCATATCGGCGTCTTCTGCCTTGGAAAGCAGCTCCTGCATCCCCAGTTCGGCATCTTCCATGCGCGCGGTGGCCGATTCCAGCCGCCGCATTTTGGTGCCCACCGCCGCCCGAACATCCAGAGTGGTATTCAGCCCCGCTTTAATATCGGTGATGGCGGTTTCAAGCGCCGCCGGATCATACGGAGTTTGCACCAGCGCGTCGCGCAAATTGATGAGCATGTTAAAGATGCCGGGGAAAACGCTGTCGCCGGAAACGTTGACGACCATATTGACGCCGGGTTCAACTTCGCGCACAATCTGGCCGCTGATCACGCCGTTGGCCGCAATGGAGCTGATCTGCCCCTGAACATCGCGGGTTTCAGCGTAGGCCGGCGTGCTCAACTTAAAACCGGAAAACAGGTAATCGTCGCCGTGGCGAGTATTGGCTACGGCCATCATTTCTTCCAGAATTTCATTCACTTCGACGGACACCGCCTGCCGTCCCTCGTCACCGAGGGTGTCGCTGGCGCCCTGCAGTGCCAACGATTGCGCCCGGTTGAGCAGGCTGCCTACGTGATCCAGGGCTTGATCAGTGGCCGACAGCCAATCGCGGCTCAGGCCGATATTGCCGCGCGTGGTTTCGCTGGCCTTGATTTTTGAGCGAAAGCCCAAACTCTGCTCCACGGCAAACGGATCGTCTTCTGGTTTGTTGACGCGCCTGGTGGTAACAGCCTGCCGCTGCAATTCCGACAGGCGGCGCAGGTTGGTTTGCATGCCATTCAACGCCGATGTGGCGAGCATTTTTTGCGTGATACGCATCAGTCACCTCCTGTCTTATCGGCCAACCAGGCCCATTTTGTTGATAATCGTGTCGATCATGCCATCGACGGTAGTCATTACCCGGGCTGCGGCCTGGTAGGTGTGCTGGTATTGCAGCATCCGGGTAGTTTCCTCATCCAGCGACACGCCGGCAATCTGTTCCTGCCGCTCTTCCAGGTGCTGCACCAGCAAATCCTGATTTTCGGTCATTAAAACGGCTTGCCGGGCCTGCTGGCCCAACTCGGCGATGCCCGAACGGTAATACTGATCGATGGTGGCCGTACCACCGTTCATTAATTTGGCGGTGGCCAGCCGGGCAATCGCCAGCGCGTTTGAGCCGTCGCCGGGCAGACTGGCCGCATCGGCCGCGGCGGCCACTTTGTTGGTATCGGCCAGTACCACGCTGTTAACGGCAAAATCCTGCGCGCCGGTGCCGGTAAAAAAATTCAGTCCGGTTGAACCATCAAGCCCAAAACCGGCGGAATGGAGGGTGTTCACCTGCGTGCGCAGGGTATTGGCAATCTGGTCCAGCCGGTTCATCTGGCCGGGCACAATCATATCGCGGGCAATGAGGGTACCGCCCAACTTGCCGCCCAGCCGATCCGGCGCTACTGCCGACAGGCCGCCGGCCAGTTGCACGCCGCCTACCTGGGCAATCTGGCCGGTGTCGGCCCATACCACGCGATTGAGCGTGCCATTGGCCGGGTCGGCTTCTACCCGGAGTTGGGTGGCCACGTGGTCCATCACCAGCAATTTGCCGCCCAGGCTGACCATTACCGTACCGCTTTCGCCTTCGTGTATGTCAACATTAATGTAGCCCGAAAGCTCGGTGAGGAGCTGGTCACGCTGGTCGCGCAGGTCGTTGGCCTGCTGGCCCACACCTTCCACATCGCGGATGCGCTCGTTGATGCTGGCAATCTGGCTGGCCAGGGTGTTGATGCTGCCCACGTGGCGGCCTACCTGAGCATCGAGTTCGGTCCGCAGGTCTTTGAGCTGGCGGTAGGTATCGGTAATGGTGGTGGCCAGCGCATCGGCATCGGCCAATAAATTGGTGCGTGTGCCGGTTTCGGCAGGAGTGGTGGCCATATTTTGCCAGCTTGTCCAAAATTGACTCATCTGGCTGTTGATGGCAGTTTCGGAAGGTTCGTTCCAAACCACCTCGGCTTGCTGGAGCACATCGCGGCGAACTTCCCAGCCATCACGGGCCAGCGTTTCCTGCCGAATCTGGGTGTCAAGATAGCTGTCGCGGAAGCGCTTCATCCGGTCTACCACCACGCCGGTGCCCACCTGGCCAAACGGAGCGTAGCGGTTCATGGCCGGCACCGAGTAGGGGTGGCCGGCCACCAGCACGGTTGACTGGCGCGAATAGCCGGGCGTGTTGGCGTTGGCCACGTTGTGCGAACTGGTTTGAATGGATTGCTGCATGGAATGCAGCGTTTGGAGGGCGGTGTTTAAGCTGCCAAAGGTTGTGTACATATCAGGCTTCCCAATTTAACATTTGGCCGGCTGAAGACTGGCTCTGGCTGGCCCCGCGCGGGGTGTAGTGGCCGTTGCTGGGCGCGGCCAATGAGGCCAAATAACCAAACGTAGCGTCAACTCTAACCAACCCGGCTTGCAGCATCATCTGGTTGGTTTGGTTGAGGCGCAGCAGTTGTTCCAGCAAGGTCACAAATTCCTGCCGCAGTGCGCTGAGCTTGCGAGCCATCGCTTCATCCAGGCGGTCAATTAAATCGGACAGGGTGGCGCTGGCCGGCAGGTGAAATTCACCGGCCAACCGGGTCACCAGTTGCTCTCTGGCTGCTTCCCATTTTTTCAATTGAGGGAGGAGCGATTCTTTATCCTGCACCGCCGCCGAGAGTTGGACCAGGTTTTCCTGCCGCAGCGCCTCATGTTCGCGCTGGGCCAGGGCTACCAGTTGGCGATAACCGCCGGCTTCGTGGGTGAGGATAGACTGGAGTTCTTCAATAAAGAAGTGTCTATCTTGAGCCATTGCCACCCGTCCTTATTGCATAAAGGGGAGCAGTTTGGCAGCGACGTTTTCCGTGTTCACCTGATAGGTCCCGGCCTGAATCTGGCCTTTGATTTTTTGGACCAGGTCTGTGCGGACGTCCGGCGCATCTTTGGCGGCTTGCATAATTCGTTGCAAAGCCAGCGCATCGCCCGACAGACTCACTTCGGTGGAGTTGGAAACCTGCTGCACTTTTCCGTTTTGCACTGCCCCCAGCTTGCCATCAATGTTGTTGACACTGTTGGTGTACCCGGAGGGCAAGCTGTGTTGAACTTTATCGATCATTTTTACCTCTCACGCTTTTGCCGAAATTCTAATTGGCAGAAAACCTGCTACTGGTAAAAGTATCGGCACAGGGTGGGGCAACTTTAGATTTTTTAAGATTTGGATTGGGGAATTTGGCTGGCCCCAAGAATCAAATCCCCCTTCTCCCTGAGGGAGAAGGGGGTAGGGGGATAAGGGGAAGAAGGTTCTACCGGATTTGGGTGGCCAGCCCCATCATTTCATCGGTGGTGCGAAGCGCCCGGGCCATCATCGAGTAGGCCCGCTGGGCGCTGATCATATCCACAACTTCGTTGCTCAAATCAATGTTGGATTGCTCCAGCGCGTAGCTGATCACCGTACCGTACCCCTGGCTGCCGGCCTGGGCCAACTGGGCCGCACCGGAAGCGTCGGTAGGCAGAAACAGGTTTTGGCCGGCGGTTTCCAGCCCGGCCGGATTGGTGAAGCGGGCCAGGTTGATGGTCGCAATTACCTGCGGTTCCAGTTCACCGGTGCGGCGGACCATCACTTTGCCCTCGCCGGTGATCATTGTTTCTTCGGCGTCGGGGGGAATAATCACTTCCGGCTGCAGCAGATGGCCATCGGCGTTAACGACGCGGCCCTCGCCATCCAGCCGAAAGGTGCCATCGCGGGTGTAGGCCAGTGTGCCGTCATTACGCAGCACCTGAAAAAAGCCCTCGCCTTCTATGGCCAAATCCCACTGAAAATCGGTGGCTTCGATGACGCCCTGGCTGAAAATATGCTGGGTATCTACCAACCTGGCCCCGGCGGCTTCTCCGGCGGCGCGATTGTTGCCTTCTGGCGGCTCTTCCAGCCGGTCATTGAGCAGCTCCTGAAACTCGGCCCGGCTGCGTTTGAAGCCGGTGGTGCTGACATTGGCAATATTATTGGCGGTTACATCCAGGCCGGCCTGTTGGGTTAGCAGACCGGCGCGGGAAACGTGCAGCAGCGCCGAAAGTGAAATTGCTGGCATTAAACTCTCCCTATATCGCTAACGGTTTTTTCGTTGATCTGGTCCTGGTAGCGGAGCAGCCGCTGGCTGGCCTCGTAGGCGCGGAGCACGCTCATCATTTCGGTGATGGCCTGCGAGGTGTCAACATTGGAGTCTTCCAGGTAACCCTGATAGATTTTGGTGTCGGCGGCGGCCATAACTTGCGGCTCAACGCCGTTGCGCCCGGTAAACATAGTATCGTTCACTTTGATGATGTCATCTGTATTTTCAAAATTGACCAGCGCCAGTTCGCCAACGAGCGCTTCATCCACAAATACCTGGCCGGTGGGCGAAACAGTCAGCAGGCCATCGGGCAGGGTTAGCGTGCCGCTGCGGCCCAACACCAGATAGCCATCGGCGTTGACCAGCCGGCCGTCGCTGTCGCGGTGAAAGCGACCATCGCGGGTGTAGCGCACGCCTTCTTCAGTTTGCACCTGAAAAAAGCCTTCGTTGGCCACGGCAAAATCCATTGGATGATCGGTTAATTTTAGCGGGCCGGTTTCAAAATTGGTCACCACATCAGAGAGCGATACACCGGTGCCGGCCCGGCCAATTTCAACGCCGGGTTTATCTTTGTAAACCTGGGTCAGCAACATCGACGGGAAATCGGTCACGGTGGCGCGGTCGGCTTTGTAGCCAATGGTGCGCACGTTTGACAGGTTTTGGATGATGCCTTCGTGCCGCAGCAGGCTGGATAGCATGCCGGCGGCGGCGGTGTACAGGCCTCTGATCATAATAAACCTCCAGAAAAGTCAGCGTGCATCCCAGCTTTCGGGGAATTGGGGCACACCGGAGAAGATTCGGGGGACACCCCCGCACCCCCGGCGTTTTCCCAAAATTTGGGACGCGCAAAAAAAATCACATCGAGCGGCGTTTGATAGCCAGCCCCAGACCGAACAACCCCAGCCCCAGGGCCAACCAGATAATCGCGGCCAGTGCCGTAAAATCGACATTGCCCGTTACCGGCAGCCCGGCGGGCGCGCCCGGCGTGGCGGTAATGCCCGGCCCCAGCGTGGGGGTAGGCGTGCCGCTCACAACTTCGAGCCGGGTGTTGGGAAAGACGCCGGCAATGGTGCGGCGCGAGTCGGCGACGGCGGGGTTGGGGTCGGGATCCGGCTCAACGCTGACCACAAAATAGCGATACTCCAGCAGCGGAATGTCGTCGAATTCGGCGTAGTAATCCACGTTGCCGTCGGCGTCGCTGGTAAATTTGCCCAGGCTGATCATCTGGTTATTGTCGGCGGTAACCAGCCATGCTTCATATTGAATGCCTTCCAGTTGGGGTAGCCCCTCGGCCTTGATTTCTACCCAGGCCTCGCCCACGCTCACCTGGGCCACGCCGCTGGCGGTGGTGGAGCCGTAGTTAGAAAGTTCTGGCAGATAGTTGAGAAATATTTTAACCGGCGCGCCATTGGCCAAAGCCGCCGACCATATGCCGGCGGTTCCCAGTAACATCACTGCCAAAATTAGCGCCCATTTTAAAGATTTCATCGGTTCCTCCTGAAATGTGATTGGGGGCACTATATCACATCCAGTTAAAAAAATAAATGTTACGAACCGGCATACGCTTTTTGGCCCATCAGCAGCAACATACGGACGGCCTCTTGCTCCAGCCCGGTTTTGGCGGCGATGGCCAATTGATCCAGCCCCTCTTCCGCCAGTGAAAATACGGTGCGGTAACGGTCGGCTTTGGGCTGCTCGGCGTCAGCCGGGCCGAGCAGCGCCTCGCGTTCGGTGTGGGCGCTGTCGTCGCCGGTGGCGGCGGGGGCAGGTTCGATGGCGTCAGCCGGCACCAAATTATTAATCCAGTTGAGGTAGGCTTTCAGGGCGATAACCCGGCGGCCGATGGTATCGGCGTCAACCCGCTGGGCGGCCAAATCGGCGGCGTATTGGTCAAGGTAGTGCGGGGCAATCCGATGCGGCGCGGGTTCGTCATCTTTAAACTGGCCGGTGAACCAGATCATAAATTCCTGAGCGTGCTGCGAAGCCAGAGTGACCACTTCCGGGCCGCAGCCGCTGGTTCGCAAAAAATTGCCAAAACGGGCCGGCGAGTAAAGCAGTTCCAGCGGCACCAAAGGCGGCTCGGCCGGTTCGGCGGCCGGCGCAGCAGTTGGGCCGCCCGGCCAAACCAGTTCCGTGTCGGCTTCGGTTTCCGGCGCGGCGGCGGGCGCGGCTTCGGCCTGGCTCACCAACTGCCGGAGTTCGGCGGTTACGGCTTCGGCGTGTTGGAGCATCACCTGCAATTCGGCCCGTTGTTTGAGCAGATCGGTGCGGGTATCACCGGCCACGATTTGCAGTTCGGCCACCAGGGTTGCCACATCCTGAGCCATCTGGGTAACTGAAGCCTGATTTTGCACCCAGCCGGGCTGGGGCAGCGGCGCGGGCGCGCCGCTATTTTCAACCAGGCGGCGGGTAGTCCAATAAAGGTAGGCGGTAGCGCCCAGCAGCAAAAACTCAACCAGCAGCAGCGAATACTGAAGCATGGGCTCCTCTCCTGTTATACATTACGGGGTTGGGTTCGGTTCGGCTTTTAATCATGCCGCGCAGGGTAAGTACCGCCCGGGCGTGAATCTGGCTCACACGTGATTCCGAAACATCGAGCACCTGGCCAATTTCTTTCATGGTCAGGCCATCGTTGTAGTAAAGCGAAATCATGAGCTGTTCGCGTTGGGGCAGTTTGCGAATGGCGGCAATCAGTTCGGCTTTCATTTCAGTGTCGTCAATTTCTTGTGAGGGTGAGGGCATGTGCGTATCCTCCAACGATCCGTACAGGTTTCCTTCTTCGCCGTTGTCATAAACCAACGTTTGGTCCAGCGATACAATTGAAAAGTTGATGTCGCCCAACCAGCCGTAGTATTGTTCCAGACTGATATTGAGATGCTGGGCTACTTCGTGGTCTTCCGGGGCGCGGCCAAATTCCTGGCTCAGCGCGGCGAGCGCGCTTTCAACTTCGCGGTTGTGCCGGTACACCGAGCGCGGCAGCAGGTCCATCGCCCGCAGCGAGTCGATGATTTGGCCGCGAATCCGGGTAACGGCATACGTGGCAAACTTTACGCCCTGTTCCGGGTTAAAGCGGTCAATCGCTTCGATGAGGCCCAAAATCCCGTAGCCCACCAAATCCTCGTATTGCAGGCTGGGGGGGAGGCCCAGGGTTAGCCGGCCAACCACATATTTCACCAGCCGGTTGTAGTGAATAATCAACTCCTCCCGGGCCTGACGATCATTTTGTTGTCTGTAGCGTTGCCAGAGTTCTACCGCGTTGTCCATCATACTATCTTCCTTACTAATTGGCAGTTAACCTGCCGGGCTTATTGAGCCGATGCGTCCGCCTGCGGCTCAAACGTCGTTGCCGAATCCGGGGGCGAGGCTTCGGGCTGGTCGGGGTCTGTTTCGGTGAGGGTGGGCTGCGGAGCCTGCCACACCACAGCCACGGCCCAACCCAGCGCCACAAATACGGTAAAAGCCGCACCGCTTCTGAATACGGCGGTCAGCGGGCCGGCGCCGGTAAAGATGGCCACCGCCAGCGTTGCCAAACAGATTGACACAGCAATTTTTAAGCCGATATTGAAAATCCAGTCCGAATGATGATCTGCCATAATGTCTTCCTCCGAAAATAGGATTCAGGAGTCAGGAATTAGGAATTAGGAATTAGGAATTAGGAATTAGGAATTAGGAAAATATTCAGATATGTAGTCGCAATTCGTAATGCGTGTTGCGTAAACCGTCATTGTTCATTGGTCATTGGTCATTGGTCATTGGTCATTGGTCATTTGTAATTGGTCGTTCGCTATTCGCCACTCGCATCGTTTTTACTCAGCCGGCTCGGATTTGAACGACAAAATTCGTTTTAAGAAGCCGGCCACGCCGCCCAACTCAGCCTGGGGGGCGGCGGGCAGTTGGCCCGTCCACAACTGTTCGCTCAGGCGGGTGATGGCCTGCGCCGCCGGCGAGCGCGGGTAGCTTTGCAGCAGCGGCGATTGGGCACGAACCGCGCGCGGGACCATGTCGTCGTAGGGCACCACGCCCAGCACGTCAATTTGGCGGCCCAAAAACTGGTGGGCCACGGTGGTCAGTTTGCGGCCCGTAATTTCGCCTTCTTCCCGGTGGCGGGCGTTGTTAACCACCACCCGAATATCAACCGGCACGTGATAGCTATTGAGAATTTTGATCATGGCGTAGGCGTCGGTGATGGCGGTGGGTTCCGGGGTGGTCACAATCAGCACCTCGCCGGCAGCCTGGATAAACTGGATAACTTTGCGGTCAACGCCGGCGCCGGTATCAATCAGCAGCAGGTCAACCAGGCCGTCCAGCATTTGCAGGCTGTGCAGTAGTTGTTCGCGCTGGCGTTCCGGCAGGTCGGCCAGTTCCGGCAGGCCGGACGCGCCGGGGATCACTTTTAAACCAAAAGGCGCTTCAACAATGATCTCCGATAGTTGTTTTTGGCCGGTTACCAGGTGGTGCAGGTGATAACGCGGGTGCAGCCCCAGCACAATATCGGCGTTGGCCGTACCCAAATCGGCATCGAGCAGGGCCACTCGCAGCCGGCGGCGAGCCAGCGCCAGCCCCAGATTAACGGCCAGGTTGGTTTTGCCCACCCCGCCTTTGCCGCTGGCCACAGCGATGACCCGGCTGTGGTAGTGGGGATAGGTGAGATAGTTTAAATCAGACATAACCTGATAATTAAGCGCCATAGGAATATCTCCTGTTCAACACCGAAACGCTGTTTGGCGACGCGCCATTTCGGGTACTGCGAATTTCATCGGGCACCGAACCGACCAGCAGGTCAACCACGTGTTCAGCGGTGGCTACTTCAATGTCTTCCGGCACGCGCTGGCCGTTGGTTAAATAGCTCAGGGGCAGGCCGCATTCGCAAGCCATTGAGTAGGCCGCCCCCAGCGACGCCGTTTCGTCGATTTTGGTAAAAATGAGGCCGTTCAGCGGCATGCTGCTGAAGGCGTTGATAGTGTGGCGCATGTCTTCCTGTTTGGAACCGGCGGTGAGGGCCAGGTGGACGGTTTTGTTGGGTACGGCGGCCAGATAATCTGTCAGGGCGGCCACCTCACTGGCGGCGCGCTGGCTGCGGCCGGGCGTGTCCACCAAAATCAAATCCCGATGGCTGTGGCGGGCAATCAACTCGTTGAGCTGCTGCGGCGTGTAAGCCACCTCAACCGGAATGCCCAAAATCTCGCCAAAGGCCGATATTTGGGGGATGGCCGCCACCCGAAACGTATCGGTGGTAATCATCAGCACCCGGGCTTTGTGGTAGGGTGCGTGGGCAAATTTGGCGGCCAGTTTGGCGATGGTGGTGGTTTTGCCCACGCCGGTTGGCCCCACAATAAAGAAAACGTGCGGCTGGCCGGGCGTCAGTGTGAGCGGGCTGGGCGCGGGCAACTGCCGGCCCAGATACCAGTGCAGATGCTCGTTGAGCACACCCTGGTTATCGAGCGTCCAGCGGCTGAGTTCGTTGGCCACGCGCTGGATAATATCGTGGGCCAGCGTTTGGCTGACGCCCTGATCGATGAGGCGTTGATACCAGTCTTCCAGGCTGGCCACGCGGGGGGCGGCGGCGGGCAACGCCGGACGGCTTTGGGTGGCCTGGGTAATGGCCACTTTGAGGCTTTCCAGTTCGTCGCGCATGGCCTGGATGGCGTGATCGCCGTTTCTGGCCGGTTTCTGCGGAAAATCCAGCAGGTCGGTATCTACCGCGGCCATCACTTCCAGTTTGGTTTTGCCAAACAGACCCAGAATCCCGCCCTGCTTCACTTTTTCAGAATGCAGGATAACCGCGTTTGGCCCCAAATCGAGCCGGATCAGGTCCATTGCCTCTGGCATATTGTTAGCGATGTACTTTTTTACTCGCATTGCGTCAGCTCACTTACCAAAAATTTGAAGCCGATCAAACCGCGGCCGGTTCGGCCTGGGCCTGTTGTTTGAGCGGCAACTCAACCATGCCCTCCGCCTGCACATCAACGCCGGCAGCGATTTCGCTGTACGACAGCACAATCAGGTTGGGCAGCGCCCGTTCCGAAAGCCGTTTAAAGGCCAGCCGCACCGCCGCCGAACACAGGATAATGGGCGTGTAACCGTGGCTGGCCACCTGTTCCATCTGCTGGGCCGTCATCTCTAAAATTTGTTGGGCCAGGGCCGGTTCCAGATTCAGGCTGATACCCTGGTGAATGTCGCCCATCGCCTGGCTGAGCAGCCGTTCAATGCGCGGGCTGAGGGTGATCACGTGCAGCGTGCCATCGTGGGCGCGGTTTTGGTTTGAGATGGAGCGGGCCAGTTTTTGACGGGTGGCTTCGGCCAGCAGATCGGGGTCTTTTACGCCGGGAGCCAAGCCGCTGACCGTTTCCAAAATGGTGACCAAATCCCGAATGGAGACCCGCTCGCGGAGCAGATTTTTGAGCACCTCGTGGACATCACTCAGGTGGAGGGTGTTGGGCACCAGGTCATCGACCAGAGCCGGGTAGGCCTGTTTCAAATTGTCCAGCAGATCGCGCACATCCTGCCGGGTGAGAATATCCGGGGCGTGGGCTTTGATCACTTCGGTGAGATGGGTGGCCACCACCGACGCCGGATCGACGACGGTGTAGCCCAGGGTTTCGGCCCGTTCTTTGTGGGTGGAGTCAATCCAAACGGCCGGCAGGCCAAAAGCCGGCTCGGTGGTGGAGACGCCGGGCACATGCTCGGCGACCGGGCCGGCGGCCATGGCCAGATACTGGGCCGGCATAATTGAGCCGCGAGCCACTTCGGCGCCGCGCAGTTTGATCAGGTAAACATTGGGTGGCAGTTGCAGGTTATCCCGAATGCGGATTTTGGGCAGCACAAAACCCATTTCCATCGCCACCTGCCGCCGGATCATGGTAATCCGGTCCAGCAGGCTGGAGCTGGAACCGCTGTCAACCAGCGGGATCAAACCGTAGCCAATTTCAACTTCAAGCGTGTCCACTTGCAGCAGCGTCGTCACCGATTCTGACTCGGTGGGCATGGGGTGGGCGGCTTTTTTAACGGCCACTTCTTTTTTGGCCGCAGCCTCGGCCTGCTGATCGCGCCGGATAAAATACGCGCCAACGCCAACCACCAGCCCCATAATCAAAAACGGAACTTTGGGCAGGCCGGGCACCAGCACAAAACCCAGCAGCATCGCCGAGACAATCATCAGCGCCCGCGGCTTGCTGGTAAGCTGCTTCATCACGTCGCCGCCCATGCTCTCTTCGGCGGCGGTACGGGTAACAATAATACCGGTGGCTGTGCTGATGAGCAGCGCCGGAATTTGCGAAACCAACCCGTCGCCAACGGTGAGCAGGGTGTAGGTTTGCAGCGCATCCAAAAAAGACATATTCAATTGGATCATGCCGATGATGAAGCCGCCGATAATGTTGACCAGCACAATTACCACACCGGCAATGGCATCGCCTTTAACAAACTTGCTGGCGCCGTCCATTGCGCCGTAAAAATCGGCTTCGTGTTCAATTTCTTTGCGGCGGGCGCGGGCGTCGTCTTCGGTGATGAGGCCGGCGTTCAGGTCGGCGTCGATGCTCATTTGTTTGCCGGGCATGGCGTCCAAAGTAAAACGAGCGCCAACTTCGGCCACGCGGCCCGCGCCGTTGGTGATCACAATAAACTGAATGACGGTGAGGATGAGAAAAACCACCACCCCAACCACGTAGTTGCCGCCAACCACAAAGTTACCAAAGGCCACAATCACGTTGCCCGGGTTGGCCGTGAGCAAAATCAGGCGGGTGCTGGAAATGTTCAGCGCCAGCCGGAACAGGGTTAAAATGAGCAGCAGCGAGGGGAATACTGAAAAGTCGAGCGGTTTTTCAATGTACAGCGATACCAGCACAATGGTTACGGCCAAAGCAATATTGAACGACAGCATAATATCCAGCACGGCCGTGGGCAACGGAATGATCATCATGGCCACAATCGCTATTACGGCGACGGCCAGCAAAATATCACTGTTACCGAGTAGGCGGCGCAAACCTGTGTTTTGAGCCGGGCTTGAAACGCTCATCAAATTCTCCAAAAATTAGCGGCTGCCGGATTTTAGTGATTTAAGCCGATAAACAAAGGCCAGCACTTCGGCCACTGCCTGGTACAATTCGGTGGGCACAGCCTGCCCTACTTCAACCATTTTGAACAGAGTCCGGGCCAGCGGTTTGTTTTCTACCAGCGGGATGTTGTGTTCGCGGGCTTTTTCTTTAATGCGCTGGGCCACCAACCGCTGCCCTTTGGCCACCACCTGCGGCGCGGCCATTTTGCCCTGCTGGTAGCGCAGCACCACCGCAAAATGGGTGGGGTTGGTGATCACCACATCGGCTTGAGGGATGGCGGCCATCATCCGGCTCATAGCCAGTTGCCGCTGCCGGGCGCGAATTCGGCTTTTGAGCTGCGGATTTTCCTGCTGTTTCATTTCTTCTTTAACTTCCTGCTTGGTCATTCGCAGGCTTTTTTCATGCTCGTAGCGCTGGTAGGCATAATCGATGGCCGCAATCACCACCATCACCATGGCCACCCTGAAACCAATTTCAATGGCCAGTTGAGCCAGCATGCTCACGCCGCTGGCAAGCTGCATGCGGCTGGTAGAAATGATGGTCGGGTAGTTATCGCGCAGAGTGATGTAGATGATAAAACCGACAATGACCACTTTCAGCAGCGATTTCAGCAGATCAACCAGCCCGCGCAGCGAAAAGAGTCGCTTAAACCCGTTGGCCGGGTTGATTTTATTAAAATCCGGCTGGAGCGTTTTGCCGCTAAACAGCCAGCCTACCTGAGCCACGTTAGCCACCACCCCCACCAGCAGCAGCGGCAGCACAAACGGGGCGATGGTCCAGATCATGGCCAGCCCGGTCGCCAGCGCCCCGCCCTGCAATTCCTCGATGGTCATATCGATGCCGGGCAAATGGGCAAACGAACGGCGCATCACGGTGGCCAGCCCATCATAAAAATGGGAACCCATCAGCCGGAGCAGCCAAAACGCGGCCAGCATCACCGCTGCCGAGTTGATTTCGACGCTCTTGGCAATTTGCCCCTTCTGGCGGGCTTCGTCTCGCCGGCGAGGGGTTGCTTGTTCGGTGCGTTCTCCACTCATAGCTACTCTACGGGACGCTTATCCAAAGAATGTTGCGAGAAATGTTGCTGAATAAATCTCTGATCACCGGCAGGGTGATCGACATAGTCAGAGCCAGGGTTAAAAAACCCAGCCCAACCTTGAGCGGCAGGCCCACAAAAAACACCTGAATTTGCGGCACCACCCGGGCCACCAACCCCAGCCCCACATCAGTGAGCAGCAGCGTGCCGACGACCGGCAGCGCCAGCAGCACACCTGTGCCAAACGACTGGTTAAAAATAGCCAGTAGCCGGTCCAGCGAAATCTGTTCAAGGGCAAAGGTGCCGGGCGGGGTCAGCTCAAAGGTGCGAACCATTGCCGTAATCAGCATGTGATGGCCGTTAACGGCCAAAAACAGGGCAATAGCCACCAACGTATAAAACTGGTCCAGCGCCGAGGAAGAAGAGTTGGTGAACGGGTTAAAAATTTCACCGGCCTTGAAACCGGCCTGCAACCCCATCATGCTGGCCGCAATTTCTACGGCAATAAAAACCAGGTTGGCCACAAAACCCATTAGCACCCCCAGCAGCACTTCCTGGGCCACCGCCAGCGTAAACATAGTGAGGCTGTTGGCAATGGCGGCCAGATGCTGGGCAGAGGCAGTTACCGGCAGCGGCAGCATAATCAATGAAAAAATCGCAGCAAAGCCGATTTTCACCAGCGTGGGGATCACCCGATTACTGAAAAGGGGCGCCGTCATCAAGACAGCTAGCACCCGAACAAAAATCAGGAATAAATTGAGGAATTGCAGTGGTGTTGGCATATGGTTTCTGCCGCTCACCGAGCGGCCACTGGTCGCACTTTTCTTCCAATACAGAGCACAGTCTCTTTATATCACATGGCACCCACTGTGTCTGTAAAGTTCGTGTCAACGGTTCATAAAATTAGCGTAAAGAGCCTAAAGCCGGCCCTGTACCTGCCGAAAATTGAACAGAGCACACCACTGGTCACACTTTTTACTACTCTATTCCATTGGGATATGTATGCTGAAACTACCCACCGACATCGTGCAGCCCGGCATGGTTTTGGCCAAACCCATTACCGACGACAAGGGACGCACCTTGCTGAGACAGGGGGTGGCGCTAACCGACGAGTATATCGCCGTTCTCAAGCAGCGAGGTCTGTCGCTGGTTTTTGTAACGGTTGAAGATGCCGACGCCATTCACATCGACTCAGCCATCCCCGACGACGCCCGGCAGCAAGCCCAGCAAACCGTCGGGCGGGTATTTGAGTTTGTCCGGCAATTGCTGGCAACCATCGATGAGCCGCCGGCAGAAGCCGCCGCCGAGGCCGAACTGGCCCAGGCTGTGCAATCCAGCCCGGATTTTGTCCAACTGGAGCAAACCGCGGCCTCGCTGCTGCCCGAGCTGTTTGAAAAGAAAACTCTGGCCGGCCTCAGCCAGATCAGAAACCAGAGTCACACCCAATTTAGCCACGCGGTAAATGTAGCGGTGGCCGCCATGCTCATCGGCATTAATTTGCACCTGGCGCTGGACGACCTGGTACGGCTGGGCACCGGCTGCATGCTCCACGACATCGGCAAGGTGTTTTTTGACCCCCATCTGTTTAAATTGAACGGCCACATGCCCAACCGGCTCAAGTTGCGCGAGCATCCCCGCCTGGGCTACGAACTGCTGCGCCAGCGCAATCCGGATAACGTGATGATCAATCACGTGGCCCTGGAACACCACGAACGGCAGGACGGACAGGGCTATCCCCGCGGCTTGCGCGGCACCAACGGGCTGGAACGCACCCGCTTTGGCCGCGACAACATTCTGCTGATCGCCGAAATTGCCGGCGTGGCCGATGTGTTTGACATTTTGAGCAATGGCACGGCTCATCACCCGCCGCTGGCCCCCATGCAGGTGGCAAACACTATGCGCCAACTGGCCGGCACATTTTTAAATCGGGAAGTTGTTGATATTTTTCTGTCGATGTTGCCAGTCTTTCCGGTTGGTCTGAACGTGGTGTTGCGAACCGGCCGGTTTGCCAATTACAAAGGGGTGGTTCTTGAAACAGGCAAACAGCCCGACCGGCCGGTTGTCCGGCTGCTGTTTAACCCCAATGGCGGGCGGATCAGCCCCATCGACCTGAACCTGGCTGTCAAACAGGATATGCTGATTGAGGCGACATTATGAGCGCCGTTCCGTTTACTTGCAGCCATTGCGTCCAACCGTTGCCTTTTGCGGTAACCTACTGCCCCCACTGCGGCCAGCCACAAACCTCGGCCACCGGCTCACTGTGGATGGGCGACCGGCGGCTGGTAACCATTTTATTTGCCGACCTGGCTTCGTTTACGGCTACCAGTGAAAATGCCGACCCCGAAGACGTGATCGATATGCTCAACCAGGTTTTTACCCGGCTGGCGGTAGAATACGATCGCGAAGGCGGTTATCTGGACAAAACCGTGGGCGATCAGTTGATGGTGCTGTTTGGCGCGCCCCGCGCCCACGAAGACGACCCGGTGCGGGCCGTGCGGGCGGCGCTGGGCATGCAACAGGCAATGGAAGAGCTGGCCCCGCTGATGAAAGAAAAAGTGGGCCACGCCTTTAAATTGAATATTGGCATTAACACCGGCATTGTGGTGTGGGGAAAAATGGGGCCGGCGGGGCGCATGGCCGCCACCGTTATCGGCGATGATGTAAACCTGGCCAGCCGGCTGGAAAGCCACGCCTCCAACGGCCAGATTCTGGTGTCTGATCCGGTGTACGCCCTCACCCGCCGCTATTTTGAATACAAGGTGCTGGACCCCATCAAGGTAAAGGGCAAAAAGAATGCCGTGCCCATTTACCAGCCTTTGCGCGTGCGCCAGGGTTTTAACCACAAAAAACAGCGGCTCGACCACAGATCGCCGCTGATTGAACGTGATATGGAGTTGCAAACTCTGCACGCCCACCTGTCGCTGGCGATGGCCGGTAAAAGCCAGTTTCTGCTGCTCACCGGCGAGGCCGGTATGGGCAAAAGCCGGTTGCTGGCCGATTTTATCCGCGACGTTGAAAATTACAATTTCAACAAAACCCCAATGGTTTTGCAGGTTTACGGCGTGGCCAGTTCCGGCAACGATTACTCGCCGCTCAAAGACCTGCTGCTGCAACTGTTTGACATAAAAGCCGATGATACCCGGCTGATGCAGCACCGCAAAATAGAAGACCGGGCCCAGATATTGGGGTTTTCAGAACGCGATTTTGTGCCGCTGATGGGTTATTTTTTGGGCTGGTATCAAGAGGACGAACGGCTGGCCGGCATTGAACAAACACTGGATCAGGTTCGCAAATCGGCCATTAGCCTGGCGGTGAGCCTGTTTTTAAAGCAGGCCACGCGCCGGCCGCTGGTAATCCTTGTTGACAATTTGCAGTGGGCCGATGCCAACTCGCTGGAGTGGCTCAAATTATTGGGCGCTGTCAAATCAATCCCGGCGCACAACCAAAACGCGCAAGAGCTGTTTGTTTTAGCGGCTACCCGGCCGCATCTGGAAATTCCATTGGAGCTGTTTCAACCCAACGCCATTGTTAAACTTGCGCCGCTCAGTGTCCACGCCCGGCGCGATCTTATCAACAGCCTGCTCCCCGGCGGCGAACTGCCCGTTGTGCTGGTTGACCGGCTCATCAACGAGTCCGGCGGCAACCCGTTCTATCTGGAAGAAGCAGCCCGCGGCCTGGTGCAATCTGAGCAACTGATCCGGCAGGATGGCAAATGGCGGCTAACCCGCTCCATTGAAGAAATTTACATTCCGCATAGCATTGAAGGGCAGGTGATGGCCCATCTGGATATGCTCGATGACGCCAGCCGGATGGTGCTGCAACACGCCTCTGTTATTGGCACCAGCTTTAGCTACGAACTGTTGCAGGCCATCACCCCGCTAAAAGAATTTGACCGCGCCCTTGAAAATCTAATTCAACGCGGCCTGATTATCGAACCGGCCGAGGCCAGTGATTCCGACAGAATGCTGGCTTTTTCGCAGATGGTGGTGCGAGAGGTGGCTTACAAAAGCATGCTGCGCAAAAGCCGCCGCGAACTCCACGAGAAGATTGTGTCACTTACCGAAAAAGCCCGGCCCAGCACCAATATTGACACCGAAAGCATCGAGTCGCTGGCGCGCCACTACATGGCCGGCGGGCAGGAAGAAAAAGTGGTTATTTACAACTGGATGGTTGGCCAGCGTGCTCTGGAAAACTTTGAGTTTACCGACGCGGTCCATCATTTGGGGATTGCGCTGAGTGCGCTAAAAACGGTGCCCACCCCGGACACCACCACTATTTTGCAGGTGGTCAACGCGCTGGGTGACGCCAACACCTTTGCCGGCGATTTTGGCCAGGCTGCGGCCTGTTACAAAATGGTGTGGGAAATTGCCAAAAACAACCCGGAACAACTGGCCGAACTGTACTACCGCACCGGCCGGCTCAATTTTTATCAGGGCAATCTCGATGCGGCCAGCACCAGCTACCAGTACGCGCAAAATATTGCCGGCGATAACCCGGCGCTGGCAGCCCAAATTCAGGCTGAAATCCGGCTGATGTACGATCTGGATTAGGCGACGCCCGCCCCGTTCCGGCCAGCTACTGCACCATATAGGGCAGCATCTCAAACAACTGCACCGTAAACCGAACAATCTCCTGCAACATCCACGGGCCAAAAAACATCAACACCAAACCAAAAGCAATAAATTTGGGCACAAAGGTGAGCGTCATTTCGTTAACCTGGGTCATGGCCTGAAACAGGGCAATGGCCAACCCCACCACCAAACTCACGCCCAACATGGGCAGGGCAATCAATAAAGCCACCATCATGGCGTCTTTGGCCAGAGTCATCACAAAAGCTTCGGTCATTGCTCTATCTCCTGTTAGCTGCCAAAACTGGTAATCAGCGAGCGCACAATCAAGTGCCAGCCATCAACCATTACAAACAGCAGCAGCTTGAACGGCAGTGAAATCAACGAAGGCGGCAGCATCATCATCCCCATCGACATAAGCGCGCTGGAAACCACCATGTCAATCACCAGAAACGGCACAAAAATAATCAACCCCATCTGGAACGCGGTTTTTAGCTCGCTGATGGTGAAGGCCGGAATCAGTACATAGGTCGGCACATCGTCCGGCGATTGGGGACGGGGCAGATCGGCCAGATGCACAAACAGGGCAATATCGCGCTCGCGGGTTTGTTTAAACAGAAATTGGCGCACGTAACCCAGGCTGGTATCCAGAGCTTCCTGCTGGGTGATTTCTTCTGCCAGATAAGGTTGGAGCGCTTCCTGATTAATTTTGGTCCAGGTGGGAGCCATCACAAAAATCGTCAAAAACAGCGAGAGGCCAATCAGCACCTGATTGGGTGGAAGCTGCGGCGTGGCCAGCGCCGTCCGCACAAAAGAGAGCACAATCACAATCCGGGTAAAGGCCGTGATCATTGTTAAAATGGCCGGGGCCAGACTGAGGGCCGTGACCAGCAGCATAATTTGCAGGCTGCTGCTCACTACCTGCGGCTCGCCGCCCTGGCCAAACTCAACGCCCAACTGCATCGAGTTGGGATTGCTGGTTACCTGCCCGGCGCAGCCCGATAGCAGCAGCCCCAGGCCCAACAGCAGAATTACGCCGGGCAAGCGCAAGTTTCTGTTCATTTCAGTCTCCTACAACCTGCCGAATTTGCCGGATGCCGGAACGCAGATGGTTGAGGGTAGATTGCCAATCGGGGGTGTATTCGGCGGCGTCATCGTCAATGGGCAGCGGCGGCGCGAGCGGTGTCTCGGCCGGCCCAGCCTGCTGCGAGAGGGTTTGCTCAAAGCTGGTCTCTTCTTCCAAAACCGGAATGGTGGCGTCAGCCAGTTCGGCCAGCACCGAAATTTGGTGGTCCGTAGCGCCCAACAGCAGTGTTTTTTCACCAACCACCACCAAATGCAGCGACCGCCCCGGCGCGAGGCCGGTTGTTTCCAGCACGTTGATGGTTGTTCCACCCGGCGCGCCATTAACTTTGTGGCGCTGCAGCCAGCGCAGCCCGTGCATCGCCAGGTAAACCAGCCCCAGCACAACCACCAGTTTCAACACCACATCCAGGCTCATCTCCCAGCCAGAGCGATCATCCGCGGGCTGGTCCGCGCCCGCCAAAGGCGTTTCGGCGGTGTCGTATTCAGCCAGATAGGCGGTTGCGGCGGGAGCAGTTTCGGTTGCGGCGGGGGCGGGTTGCGGCGGCGTAACTGCCGGCGATAATTGTTTGATGAGCAGCACCGCCAGCGCGCCGGCTACGGCAATCACCATCCACCCGGTAGAATTGAGGTTTTTCTTTTTCAACAAGCTGGCATTGAACATACGTAAGCGCCTACCTGAGCGAGTTGATCCGCTGCACCGGCGGCAATACATCGGTGATACGCACCCCAAAGCGGTCATCGAGCACCACCACCTCGCCGCGGGCGATCATTTTATCGTTCACCAGCACATCGACCGGCTCACCGGCCAGTTTGTCCAGTTCCACCACCGAACCCGGCCCCAGGTGCAGAATCTCTTCGATGTTCATTTTGGTGCGCCCCAACTCAACGGTAACTTGCAGCGTTACCCCCAGCAGCAAATCCAGGTTGGTGCCGCCAGCGCCATTGCCGGCTTTATCCAGCGGAGCAAATTGAACCGGGTTGGCGGTAATATCGCTGCGATGGCCGGCGGGTGGCGACACGGTAGCCGACGACTTGCGGGGGGTGTCGGCCAACGGTGGAACCGGAAAATCGGCATCGGCCATAACGCCCAACCCCGGCAAATCGCCCAGGCCGATGGCCGGTTTTGAGGGTGAGGTAAATACGTCGGCGCTTGAAGCGCCGGTCACTTGCGCCAGTTCTTCGGGGCTAATTGCAAGATCGTCCATGAGTTAAATTTCCTCCAATACATTGGTAATTTGCACGGCCATGTGGCTACCGGACAATCCGGGCTGGCCCAAATATCGCTTTTTATCGCCGACCAAAACCGGAATGGGACGGTTTACCAGCGTATTCAGCACCAGCACATCACCGTTTTGCAAATTCAGGAGTTCTTCAAAATTGACGGTGGCTTCACCCAGCAGCACCGATAACCCAACCCGCGTTTGCCGCAAATGGTCAACCAGTCCCTGCCGGTCTTTGGTTGACTCACTGGTTTCACCAGCCACCCAGGCGTGGGGGCTAAGTTCTGAAACAATCGGCTTGAGCACCGAGTAGGGAATACAAATGCTCATCATGCCATTGTTATCACGTATTTTTATCTCAAACCCCAAAAAGATGGCGGCATCAGACGGTAGCGCCACCTGCACAAATTCGGGGTTGAGGGTGATTTCTTCCAGGGTAACATCGAGCGCCACCACGTTGTGCCAGGCTTCCTGCAGGCCGTTGGCAAAATATTTGATCACGCTTCTGATCAGTGATTGCTCAATATCGGTGACGGCGTGCTCATCCAGCGGCGCGCCAAAACCGCCCAGCAGCCGGTCGATGGCAATGGTGGTGGTGGCGGCATCGAGCGTGAGCAGAATCCGGCCGGGCAGCGGGTCGGCTTTGAGTACCGCCGCCAGCGATGAGACCGGGATGTTTTGCAGAAAATCGGCAAAACTGCCCTGTTCAATATGCACGCAGGCCAACTGCACCGTGGCCCGCAAATAGGCCGCCAGCGCCGACCCAACGCGCCGGGCAAAGTTTTCGTGGATCATTTGCAGGGTGCGAATCTGCTCTTTGGAGAACTTGTCCGGCGAGCGGAAATCGTAGGTGCGCACCGAGCCAATGTAACGGTTGCTGCCACCGCCGCCAATGTGGGGCATGGGGTCGTCGCCAGAGGGCAATATTGATAAGAGGGCATCGATCTCTTTTTGGGAAAGAGTTTTCTCTTTTTCCATAACCGGCTTTTATTGGACTACAAAATTGGTAAAGTAAACGTTGGTAACGCTCTGATATCCCAAAGCATCGTTAATGGCGGTCATCAATTCGTCTTTGAGCGCCTGCTTGCCTTCAACGGTCGCTACTTCGTTAAACGATCTGCTGGATAATTTGGTGGTAATAATGTCGTCGATAATCGGCCGGCGGGCATCAATCTGGCCGATAAAATCCTCTTCAATTTTGTCGCGCTCTTCGCCGGGTTGCAGCGAGTAATACATGGGGTCAACCGGCACCAATTCCAGCACAATGGCTGCCTGCAAATAACGCAGCCCGCCCGGTTCGGCCAGGTTGACAACTTTGTTATCCAGTTCATACATAATGCCGGGCTGCTGCTGGATGCCTGATCCGGGCAGCGAACCCGCCGCTGGTTGGGCCGGCACCGGGCTTTGCGGCATGGTGGCTGCCTGCGCCTCGGGCACAGCCGAAGCGCCGTCTAATTCCATTTTTACATAAAACGGTTTCCACCAGGTTGATGGGGCCAGTAAAATGTAGCCCACGGCGCTAACCAGCAGCAAAAATACCACAACAGGAATAATAATTTTGGGACTCAGGAATTTTTTCATCAATCAGTCCTTTCCACAATCATCTTACGAGGGCGGCAGCGTGAGTGACAGCCGGCGCGATTCGCCCGGATAGATGATGATAATGTCTATTCTGCGGTTGAGGGCGCGGTTGGCGCGGGTATCGTTGGCGGCTACCGGTTTAAATTCGGCGTTGCCGGCGGCCTGGATTCGCTCCGGCGCAATGTGGCCCTCTTCTATCAGGTAGCGCACCACCGACACAGACCGCAGCACGGATAGTTCCCAGTTGGTGGGGTACAGGGGGTTGTTGGTGGGGATACTATCGGTGTGGCCCTCCACCCGTACCTTGTTATCGATGGGCGCCAGCAATTCAACCACTCTGTCCAACACTTTTACCACGTCTGGACGCAGCCCAACTTCACCCGGTTCAAAGGTGAGTTTCTCAGACAGGCTGATGATGACCCCTTCCATCGACATATTCACACTGATGTCGCCGGCTACGCCCAATTCCTGGGCGTAAGAGTTGAGTTCGGTGCTGATGCGCACAAAATCGCGGCGCTTGGGCGGCAGGTTATCAAAAAATAACGGCGCGGCGTTGGTATCGGTAACGCTGGCCTGTGATGTTTCCGGTTGGGTTTGCAGTACCTCGCTGGAGGGGAATTGCGATTGGCCGTTAAAAGCAATCCGCAGCGACAACGCGATCTTTTGAAAATTTTGCAGGTCGGTATTGGCCATAGCGTACAGCACCACAAAAAACACCATCATCAGCGTGATCATATCGCCGTAGGTTACCAACCATTCCAATGGATTGGATTCCTGTTCTTCGCGCTGCTTGCGAGCCATAGTTACGCTTCAACCGTTTCCGGCGCAGCCACACCGCGCAGTTTGGGCAGCAAAAACGATTCCAGTTTTTCGCGGATAATACGCGGGTTTTCGCCGGCCTGCACCGCTAGCACCCCTTCGACAATCACCTCGCGGGCCAGCATTTCTTGTTTATCTTTTTGTTTGAGCTTGTTGCCCAGCGGAGAAAACAACAGGTTGGCCAGCAGCGAGCCGTACAGCGTGGTCAAAAACGCCACCGCAATCGACGGCCCCAGCGAGGACGGGTCCGACAGGTTGCGGAGTACCCCCACCAGCCCAACCACGGTTCCAACCATGCCCATTGCCGGCGACAGGCCGGCCAGCGTGCCCATCATAGCCGACCCAACGCTGTGGCGCTGCGCGGCCATATCGTTATCAATTTCCAGTACCTGCCGCACCAGCGCCGGGTCCATACCATCGACGATGAGCATAATTCCTTTTTTAACAAAATCATCGTCAATTTTAGATACTTCCTCTTCCAACGACAGGAGACCTTCGCGCCGGGCGCGGTCGGCCAGGGTTACAAACAGATCGATTTTTTCTTTGGGGTCGGCCTTTTCAACTTTGAGGGCCTGCATCACCAGGGTTGGGAGTTGCATGAAAGTTTTAAGGGGATAGGCCATCATGGTAGCGCCCAGGGTACCGCCAACAACCATAATCACCGACGGGATATTGATGAGCGCCATTGGGTCACCGCCATCAACCGCAATTGAAAAGAACATTGCGCCAAAGGCCACTACCACGCCAATAATCGTTGCCAGGTCCATAACCTATTCTTCCTTTTCATCCGTTTCAGGAATTACCAGCGGCCGCTGATAGCCAACACGCCGGCGATAGGCGATGATTTCATCAATCAGCACACCCGCCGGTTCACGGGCAATTATTTTTTTGCCGCTGATCAATGAAATCACTGTATCCGGGGTTTCTTCAATAAATTCAATCAGTTCGGCGTTTATCCACAACTCAGATTTGTTTAAGCGCGAAACTTTTATCACAACGCCCTGCCTATCACCCACAAGCCCACTTTGACAGTAATTTTTGCAACAAACGCTAAAATGCACAGGCGGGCATTTACCCTGTACACCAGTCAATATATCATTTTGGCTGTGGGGTGTCAGTAAACGGCACATAAAGAGGCCATAAACTTTGCGTAAAGCATGGGCCTTTACGCAACCTATACGTTTGTTTCACGCCAAGTTTACTGAAAGTTGAAGAGGGGCATGCTATAGTTTGGGCAGTTAATTGCTTGGATACTTCACAGCTTATGAGTTCAGATAAAGTTCCACCAACATCCAGTTCCGGCAGAACTTTAACAGCAGGATCGGCAGCAACTCCACCGGCCAAAAAAGGCAACGGAGAGGTTGATTTTTCGTCGGTGCTGGCCGGCGCGAGCGTATCGCGGACGACGGCCAAACCGGCGGTTAGCCGCTGGCACAGCCTTAACTTTTTGGCCACACCTTCGCTGCCGCGCATCAACTGGCCCTGGCTCCAGCCAAACTTTGATCGCACCATAGACCGCACCTTTGCGGCCGGGCTAAATGCGGTTAAAGAGGTACTGGCTCCGGTTGAACCCAAACCTTCCGGGCCAACCATGTCGCTGGACGATTATCCCCGGCCGCTGGGCGACAACGGCAAAGGCATTCACTGGATCCCCACCGTGAAGCAAACGCCAGACGTTGTTGATAAATTTGTCTCCGAAGCGGTATCGATGGGGATGAAATGGGTAGTCTTTTTGAACGATGGCGCCAACATTGGCGACAACGACTACCTGGTTAAACAGCTTGCCGCGGCCGGCATTGAGCCAGTAATGCGCATTTACACCCCCGGTCTCGCCCCCATCAATGGCGATATTAAAAAGATGGTTCAGCATTTCACCGGGCTGGGGGTACGTTACTTTCAACTCTATAACGAACCGAATTTAATGGTAGAAACCGGCGGCCAGTACCCCGACGCCAATCACTATTTGGATGTGTGGGTACCGGCAGCCAAACAGGTCATCGAAGGCGGCGGTCTGCCCGGTTTTGGCGCGCTCAGCCCCCAGGGTGAAATGGACGACCGCGACTTTTTGCGACAATCGCTAACCGGGCTGATCCAGCGGGGAGCCGGCTACCTGCTCAACCAGGGCTGGCTGGCCATGCACAACTACACCGGCCCACGCCCACTCAACGACCCCGACGGTTTTATGCGTTTTAAGCAGTACAACAACATTGTGCAGCAAATTTTAGGCCGGCAGATTCCTGTAATTGGCACCGAAGGCGGCACCCATATTTCTGAATATGTTAATGAATCACAACAGATAGATATGGTCACCAACGCCTACAATTATATGGAACGCCAGCGCGAACCGTACAACTTTGCCTACACCTACTGGATTATTGCCAATGGCCACGATTCGGCCTGGGATGAACACGCACTCTTTACCGATAACGGCCCCACCGGGCTGGCCCAGGCGCTCAAAAATATGGCCGCAGGAGTAAAATCATGAGCGGAATTTTTTCAGCGTTCAAAATTACGGCATCAGCTTTAACCGCGCAGCGCTTGCGCATGGACGTGATTTCTAACAACGTGGCCAACGCCGAAACCACCCGCACCGAAGCTGGCGGCCCTTACCAGCGCCAACAAGTGGTTTTTGCCGCCGGTCAGGTTGACCCCGGCCCGGCGCCGGCCGCGGCCAGCCCCTCGCGCGCCGCCGAAGGCGTGCGGGTGGATGAAATTCTGGTTGACGACACCCCCGGCCATCGCGCCTACGACCCCACACACCCCGATGCCGACGAAGACGGCTTTGTCACCTACCCCAACGTCAACATCGCCACAGAAATGACCGATATGCTATCGGCGACCCGCTCTTATGAAGCCAACGTTACCGTGTTCAACGCCCTCAAAGGAATGGTTTCCAAAGCCCTTGAAATTGGGCGCAGCTAGTAAAAGGAGTAACCCATGCCCGTTGATCCTGTCTCTTCAATCAGCAGCATCTCCCGGCTCACCCAACCCGAAGGCGCTAAAAACGCCGGGCAGGTTGGCGCCGCTTTTGACGATTTTGGCAGCATTTTAAACAACGCCATCAACACCCTCAGCCAAAAAGAAAACACGGCCAATCAGGCTGTTGCCAGCCTGGCCGCCGGCGAAGACATTGAGCTGCATCAGGTTATGATTGCCATGCAAGAAGCCGACATTTCGTTTCAACTGGCGCTGGAAGTTCGCAACAAAATTGTTGACGCCTACCAGGATATTATGCGGATGCAGATGTAGGCTAACCGCCGGGTTTTCAATGTGAAGGGTAAATTACAGTGAGCCAAGCGCTTGTTCCCGTAAATCAAACTGAAATCAAAGAGGTGTGGCAGCAGCTCAGCCAAACCAGAAAAATTGGCCTGATGGCGCTGGCAGCGGCGGCCATTACCGGGCTGGTTTTCTTTTTTACCTGGGCCCAAACCCCGGATTACGCCGTCGCTTTTACCGACCTTGAAGACCAGGATGCAGCCGCTGTAGTTTCCTATTTAAAAGAAAACAACATCGCCTATCAAGTTTCCGGCGGCGGCACCATCAGCGTACCCGCCGATCAGGTTCACGAAATCCGGCTGGCGCTGGCCGGCAAGGGATTGCCCGGCAAAGCCACGGTGGGCATGGAGCTGTTTGACACCACCAATCTGGGCATGACCGATTTTGTACAGCAGGTCAATTACCAGCGCGCTCTTGAAGGCGAACTTGCCCGCACCATCAGCAGCCTCAACAATGTGCGCTCGGCCAGAGTACACATTGTTATTCCCCAGCCCAGCCTGTTCAGCGAAGATCAACAGCCCACCACCGCCTCGGTAGTGGTGGAACTTGAATCCGGCCAAACTATCAACAAAGAACAGGTACAGGCCATCAGTCACCTGGTTTCAAGCGCCGTAGAAGGCTTGACGCCAGACAACCTGACCATTGTCGACATGAACGGCCACGTATTGGCCGATGGCGCGGCCGCCGACAGCAACTCGGCGGTGGCCGCCAGCACCACCCAGCTCGACGCCCAGCGCAATTTTGAACGCGACATGGAACTGCGCATTGAAACCATGCTGCGCAACGTGCTAGGCCCCAACAAAGCCGTTGTCAGAGTCAACTCGGTGATGAACTGGGATAAAATTGAAACCGAAAACGAAACCTACACCCCCGCCGCAGAAGGCAGCGTGCTGCGCAGCTCGCGTGAAATCACCGAATTCACCGGCACCGATGCTACCAGCGCCGGCGGGGTTCCCGGCACGGCCAGCAACGTCCCCGACGCCGCGCCCTCGTTCCAAACCGAAATTACCGGCACCACCGGCAGCGGCTACAACCGCACCGATATCACCCACAATTTTGAGGTTTCCAAATCCGTTTCAAAAATTGTGCCGGCTACCGGCAAGCTTGAAAAACTATCCGTGTCGGTAATGGTAGACAGCATCACCGATACCGTAACCCTCAGCGCCATTGAGCAGGCCACTATCGCCGCCGCCGGCATCGACCAGGGCCGTGGCGATGTGCTCACCGTGAGCAGCATTGAGTTTGACCGCAGTTTTGAGCAGGAGCAGGCGCAGGCAATGGCGCAAACCCAGCAGCGTGAACTCTATCTTCAGGTTGCGCAGTGGGCCGTGGTAGCCATTGCATTGATCGCGCTGTTCTTTGTGGTTCGCAGTTTGCAGCGCACCCTCCGGCATAAGCCAACCATCACCGTAGAAGAAAACGACGGCCTGCCGGAACTGGCTTCACCGCTGGACCCGCGCACGGCTCTGCTCGATCAGGTACGGGCCGCCGGCAACAGCGGCCTGGGCCAGATAGGGCCGCCTTCCTTTACCGACGGGCAAAAAGCCGCCGCAGAAAAAGCCCAAATGGTGCGACAATTGCAGCTTATGTCCAAAAATCGTTCCGAAACCCTGGCGCAGATTATCCAGTTTTGGCTGGGTGAGGAAGAAGGAAAACGCGCGTGAACAGAGACCTGGATTTGACCGGCCCGCAAAAAGCCGCGGCTCTGCTCATCACTTTGGGACCAGAGGCCGCTTCTCAAATTTTGCGTCACTTTGAAGATGGCGAAATTGAACAGCTTACCTACGAAATTGCCCAAATGGGGCGCGTCCCCAGCGGCGTTAAAGAAAAAGTCATCGAAGAATGTTACCACATGTCTTTTGTTACAGAAGGCATCGACTCCGGCGGCGTGGAATACGCCAAGGATATGCTCTCACGGGCGCTGGGCACGCAAAAAGCCCGCGAATTTATCGAGCGCATCAAAATGCGCACCGAAGGGTCGTCGTTTGATTTTTTGGACGACGCCGACCCGGCTCAACTGGCCAACTCGCTCAAACACGAACACCCGCAAACCATCGCCCTGATTTTATCGCACCTTAACGCCGGCAAGGCCGCGGCGGTCATTGGCAACCTGGATGAACACGTGCAGGGTGATGTAGCCACCCGCATTGCCATTATGGACCGCGTTTCGCCGGATGTGATCAAAGAAGTGGAAGCCGGGATGAAGGGCAAACTTTCAACCCTGCTCACCCAGGATTACTCCACTGCCGGTGGTGTCCAGTCGCTGGTGAGTATTTTGCACCAGGTTGACCGCGGCACGGAGAAGCTGATTATGGACACGCTCGATGAAGCCCAGCCGCAACTGGCCGAAGAAGTTCGGCAGAAGATGTTTGTGTTTGAAAACATCATCACGCTGGACGACCGGGCAATTCAGCGGATTTTGCGCGATGTGGACAACAAGGATTTGATTTTGGCCCTCAAAGGCGCCAGCGACGAAGTGCAGCAGCTCATCTTCCGCAACCTGTCAAAACGGGCCGCCGATCTGCTCAAAGAGGATTTGGCCATTACCGGCCCGGTGCGGCTGCGCAATGTGGAAGCGGCGCAGCAAAGCATTGTCAATGTTATCCGCCGCCTGGAAGCCGCCGAAGAAATTGTTATTTCGCACGGTGGTGAAGATGACGTTATTATGTAACCCGGCCCGCTTATGGCTATTCTGAAATCCGTAAAATTTGAACGGGAAAACACGGTCGCGGTCGCTGTAAAAAAATATAGCGGCTCGCCCGCCGAGGAAGGTTCGCCGGCGGCGGGGGCAGATGGCGCGCCGGCCGATGATGCGGCCCAACGCACCCCGGAAATGCTGCTGGCTCAGGCCCAGGCCCACGTTGAGGCTATGCTCAACCAGGCCCGCACTCAGGTTGTCTCTATTAGAGAAGAAGCCCGCAAGGCCGGCTTTGCCGCCGGCTACAGCGAAGCGACCCAAACCGTGGAACAGGAACTGCGCGGGCAGGTGGTTTCGCTCAGGCAAATGGTTGATTCTGCGGTAGAGGCGCACAATCAGTTTTTGCGCCAGAGTCAAAACGAGGTGGGCCGGCTGGCCGTAGCCATTGCCAAAAAAATTATCGGGCGGGAATTAAGCGTTAACCCCAAAATTGTCACAGAAATTGTGGCCCAGGCCATTAAAGAGGCAAATATCACCGGGGCGTGCCGGATCAGGGTAAACCCGGCAGATTTTGAGCTGCTCAGCCCGGCCTGGGAAACCATCCCCTCGTTGCAACCCAGTGATCGCAAGTGGGAACTGCTGGCCGATAAAAAGGTAACTCGCGGTGGCTGTATTATTGAAGCCGATGGCGGGATGCTGGATGCTCAGATTGAATCGCAACTTGAGCAGGTTGGGCTGGCGTTAGATAAACTCAATACCTAAAATACGCTTCAGCTATCCAGCACCGCCCGCACTTTACGGGCCAGTTCGGCCGCCGAAAATGGCTTGGGGATAAAATCAATGCCGGACTCGGTCATACCCTGGCGCATTACATTTTTATCGGTGTAGCCAGAAGTAAACAGAATTTTGGTGTCCGGGTACAAAACCTTAAATTCATTGGCCAGTACGTGGCCGCTCATTTTGGGCATGACCGTATCGGTGAGCAGCAGGTCTATTTTGCCGGTTCGCTTTTCGGCAATCCGCAGCGCGTCTTCGCCGTTTCCCGCTTCGATCACAGTGTAGCCCTGTCGCCGCAGCATGTAAGCCGCCAGATCGCGCACGGCGGCCTCGTCTTCAACAACCAGCACCACCTCGGTGCCGCGCGGAATACCCCCCGCCTGTTCGGGCGTTCCCTCTTCATCGCTACTGTCAACAAAAGCCGGCAGATAAATTTTAAATGTCGTGCCTTTGGCCGGTTCGCTGTACACAAAAATAGCGCCCTGATATTGCTTGACAATTCCAAAAACGGTTGCCAGCCCCAAACCGGTCCCTTTGCCCTGCTCTTTGGTGGTAAAAAACGGTTCAAACAGATGCTCTTTAACGTCATCCGTCATGCCCGTACCGCTGTCGATAACGGTGAGCAGCACGTACCGGCCGGGACTCAAGCCCAAATGAGCGGCAGCAAATTCGTCATCCAGCAATTTGTTTTCAGTTTCAATGCTCAACGACCCGCCATCGGGCATGGCGTCACGGGCGTTAACGGTAAGGTTGACAATTATCTGTTCAATCTGGTGAGCATCAACTTTAACGGCCCACAAATCCGGCGCAAATTCTGTGCGCAGCGAAATGTTTTCTTCAATCAGCCGTTCCAGCATTTTGCTGATATCGGTGACAACTTTATTGAGGTTGAGAATCTTAGGTTCGACAAACTCGCGCCGGCTAAAGGCCAGCAACTGCCGCACCAGCGCCGCCGCCCGCGTGCCAGAATAACGCACCCGGCTGGCCAATTTTTGCAAATGCAGGTTATCTGGCGGCAGTTCAAACTGGATCATTTCGGCAAAACCGTTGATAACGGTCAACAAATTGTTGAAATCGTGGGCAATGCCGCCGGCCAACAGCCCCACCGCTTCCATTTTTTGAGCCTGCCGGTACTGCTCTTCAAGCTGAAGCTCGCGGGTTACATCGCGCTGCACGCCAACAAAGCCCACAATTGTTCCATTTTCACTCCGAACCGGGCTGATGGTGGCGTCGTCGGTGTAAAGCGTGCCGTCTTTGCGTTTGTTGATAAATCGGCCGTGCCACACCTGCCCACCGCGAATGGTCTTCCACAGGTTATCATAAAAAGCCTCATCCTGCCGCCCGCTTTTGAGCATATTCAGCTTTTTACCCAGCACCTCATCGCTGGAGTAACCGGTGATTCGTTCAAAGCTGGGATTAACATAAACCAGAGTGCCGGAGGTATCGGTAATAACGACGCTTTCGGCGCTCTGCTCAATGGCTTCGCTCAAGCGGCGATGGCGCTGATCTAACTGGGCGCGAGCCAGAACGCCGGCCACCTGATCGATGACTCGCCAGGCCAGGTTGATTTCCTGATGCGTAAATTGATGGCTGTGGGTAGACTGCAAATTGAGGCTGCCAACCACGTGATCTTCAACCACCACCGGCAAAACCAGGAGCGACTGCGCTTTTTCGGCGCAAATGGGGCTGGTTGAGCCGGCCAGGCGGGGGTCGGTCGCCACATCGGCAATTATCAGCGATGTTTTGGTTTGGAGCAGATATTGAAAAATGGGATCGGCGGCAATAGGGAAGTGCTGCTGTGATTCGGTTGGCTGCAAGTTGCGGGGATGCCAGGCCACAAGGTTGGCCGCGGTTTTATCGTTATTCAGCATAGTAGCCGATACAATGGGCAATTCAAACGTTTGGGCCACGGCCTGGCAGGTAATCTGCAAAATTGTCTCTGGCTCAAGGCTGGTGGCCGAAGCTGCAATAACCTGGTTGAGCAGCGCCAATTCGCTGTTGCGGCGGCGGATCTCGTTTTCTATTTGTTTGCGTTCGGCCAGTTCCTGCTGCACCTGTTCAAACAGGCGGGCATTTTCCAGAGCGATGGCGGCCACGTTGGTTAACGGTTGAAGCTTGACCACCTGCTCTTCTGAAAAAGCGTGGATGGTATTAGCGTCCAGCCGGAGAATACCCAGCACCCGCTCGCCCAAACAGATAGGCACCACCAGGTGAGACCGCACCCAGGCTGTTTGCTCCTGAATAACCCAGCGCGACTCTTGATGCGTATCAACAATAACCAGCGGCTGGCGCGAGCGCACCACTTCGGCGTCCATTGGAAATTCGGCCAGCGGCTGCACCAGATGAGAGACCAGCTCCTCGCTGCCCAGCTCGCGGTAGCCCTGCCAGCCGGCAATGTGCAGATGATCGTCCTTTAAAAGCATAATGTGCGCCGTGCGGTAAGAGACCAACCGCTGAGTTTGGCGCAGCATTTCGTCCAACACATTTTTGAGGCTGGTTTGCGAGGTTAACGCCAAAGTGACTTCGGCCAGGGTTTCGGCAATCAGGCGCTGCTCGCGTTCGGCGGCCAGCACGGATTCATACTCTTTGGCGATCTGCCGGTTGGCCGAAACGCCCGTGGCCGCCGGGCTCGTTTCAGTTTGAGGCCTTTGCCCGGCGTAAAAATAAACAAAGCAGGCGTTATCTTCTGCCACTACGGTAAAGTGGTACCAGTTTGTGCCGGCAGGGGAATAGAATGTGGTATCAAATTTAACGGGCGCTGCCTGCTGCCGCACCAGTAAAAGCTTTTGCTCAAAATCGGTGCCCCTGGCGCCGGGGAACACTTTAAAGAGCGGGCGGCCAACCACTTCGGCACGCCCAATCCCCAAAAGCCGCTCCGCAGACTTGTTGACATAAGCAACAGTCTGGTCGTGGTTGATGACCATTAACCCATCGCTGATGTGTTCAAAAAGACGAGCCTGCCGGCCAACAACTCCGATAACTGGCTGGTTTATCTGTTCCTGATTAGTCATGAAGTCGCCCGTTTGAATCCGCCTGTAAAAGAGCACGACCCCGGTTTACCCCGGCCGTTATGGCATCTGCATAGCCAATTCCAACTAATCTTATCACACCTCACCTTAACATTCTATGGCACATCTATCCCAGTTTTATTTTACGCTGATTTTACGCGCGCTTCACGTTAGCTTTACTGACAGCAGCTTATCAATCGTGATAGAGTAACCCTAGAGCCAAAATCGGTAGATGGCTCATATTTTATCAGATAATTGGCAGATTCAGAAAATGACGATCGTAGTAAACTGGCCAACTTATCATAAAGCTTTAGCCAACACCAGCACCTTTGTCCGGCGCGGGCAGGTGATGCAGGTGATTGGCCTGACGATTGAGGCCCAGGGGCTGCAGGCTCAAATTGGCGAACTATGTTTTATTTCGGCCAAAGACGGCGGCAAAGAAATCCCCGCCGAAGTGATGGGTTTCAGGGATAACCGCACCCTGCTGATGCCGCTGGGCGAAATGCGCGGCATTGGCCCCGGCAGTTCGGTGCGAACCAGCGGCTCGCTGTTTACCGTGCCGGTTGGCAACGCGCTGCTGGGCCGGGTGCTGGACGGCCTGGGCAACCCCATCGACGGCAAAGGCCCCATTCACTGCGACGCCGCTTACCCGGCCGCCGGCGATGCGCCGCCGCCGCTGGGCCGGATGATGATCAGCCAGCCGCTGGAAACCGGTGTTCGGGCCATCGACGCATTTTTGACGATTGGCAAAGGCCAGCGTATGGGCATTTTTGCCGGCAGCGGCGTGGGCAAAAGCACCACGCTGGGCATGATTGCCCGCCACGCCCGCGCCGATATCAGCGTGATCGCCCTGATTGGCGAACGCGGCCGCGAGGTACAGGAATTTATCGAACGTGATTTGGGAGCGGACGGGCTGGCCAAGTCGGTGGTGGTGGTTTCCACCAGCGACCAGCCGGCGCTGGTTCGGCTGAAAGGAGCCTGGGTGGCTACCGCCATCGCCGAATATTTCAGAGACCAAGGGCAGGATGTTTCATTTTTGATGGACTCGGTTACCCGCTTTGCCATGGCCCAACGCGAAATTGGGCTGGCTATCGGCGAACCGCCAGCGATGAAAGGCTACACGCCGTCGGTGTTTGCCATGCTGCCCAAACTGCTGGAACGCACCGGCACCGGCGAACGGGGTACCATCACCGGTTTTTACACCGTGCTGGTTGAATCTGATGATTTGACCGAGCCGATTACCGACGCCGTTCGCTCAATTTTGGATGGACATATTGTGCTGTCTCGCGAACTGGCCGGCCAAAACCACTACCCGGCCATCGATGTGCTGGAAAGTGTGAGCCGGGTCATGCCGGCCATCACCGCCGCCGAACATCGGCAGGCAGCCGGTAATTTGCGAGACCTGCTGGCCTCCTACGAAAAAGCCAGCGATTTGATCAATATTGGCGCTTATGTTCAAGGCTCAAACCCAACCATTGACAAGGCCGTGGCGCTTATGCCGGCTATTCTTGATTTTTTGCGGCAAGGCGCGCACGAACCCACCCCGTACGAAACCACGTTAACCCAGCTCAGCAATATCAGCAAAGGTCAGGCACAGAAGAAACAGGAGAGTAAGTAATGTTAAGCAAAGGAAGTTTCAGGTTAGAACCGGTGTTAAATTACACCAGCAGCATGGTTGATACGCTCGAGTTGGAATTTGCCCAGCTCAAGCTGGCCCACAAAAACGAAATGGAAGTGCTGGAACGGCTGGAAGCCGCCAAGATTGAAGAAATGGATAACCTTCAGCACCAGCAGCACGGCCTGCTGGACTGCGAAGCCATTCTGCTGCGCCAAAAATATTTGCAAGTGCTCGACACCCAGATTTCCCGGCAAAAAACACGGGTAAAGGCCGCCGCGACCAAAGTTGATGCGAAACGCGACGAACTGGTTGATTCGATGAAAAGCCAGAAGACCCTGGAAAAACTCAAAGAGAACCACATCGCCTCGCAGCAGCTTGATGAACGCCGGCGCGAAGCCCGCATCATCGACGACCTGGTTACCACCCGTTACGCGCGAGAAAGGTAAATAATGATCGATCCCATTTTATCCCAGCTTCAACACAACCTTTTGGAATCGGTGCTCACCCGTCTGGAATCCCTGTTGGGGGGGCAAAATTTGCGGCCCGGCAGCGGTAAAATGCTGCAAGCCCGCGCCTCGGAATTTGATAATTTGATCAGCGCCGCCGCCCAAAAACACGGGCTGGACGAGTCGCTGCTAAAGGCGGTTGTCCAGGCCGAAAGCAACTTTACGCCCACGGCAATTTCCAGCGCCGGCGCTAAAGGACTGATGCAATTGATGGACGCCACCGCCGCCGGACTGGGCGTGCGCGATGCGTTTGACCCGGTGCAAAACATTGAAGGCGGGGCCAAATTTTTGAGCCAGCTCCTCAACCGCTACCACGGCAACGAGGTATTAGCTCTGGCCGCCTACAACGCCGGCCCCGGCGCGGTGGATAAATGGGGTGGCGTGCCGCCCTACCAGGAAACGCAAACCTACGTGCCGCGCATTCTTGATTTACGCAACCAGTATAAAAGCTGGACCGGTTAGGAGGGCCGTATGAAAATTTTTAACGATCTCGGCTTTCACGCTCTGTCCACGGCGCTCGATGGCCTGTCGCTGCGGCAGCGGGTAACCGGCAACAATATCGCCAATGTCGATACGCCCGGCTACAAGGCCCAGTTTGTGAAGTTTGAAGACCAGCTCCAGCAGGCGCTCCGCAGCGAACTGGACCAGCCCGGCCTGCCGCTCAAAACCACCAACCCGGGCCACCTGCCATTCAGCCCCTCGCCGGGAGCGCAGTTCATCGAAGTAGGCCAAAACGACAACGACCTGCGCAATGATGGCAACAATGTTGACATCGACCTGGAAATGACCAACCTGGCCGAAACCTCGCTGCGTTATCAGGCGCTGGCGCAACTCACCGCCGGCAAATTGGGTTTGTTAAAAAACATTGTTCGCGGTGGACGATAAATTTACTTTAACTTTACGCACCCTTCACCCAAGGTTTACTGAAATAAAACCGCGAACGTGATACATTAGTAAAAATTTTATAGAAAGGAGGTAAAACACGTGAATATCGCCGCACTCATAAGTTCATCGGGCACACTGCCAGACCAACCCGCCCCGGCGCTGCCCCTCGATGCGGCCGTCGCCGGAGAGTTCAAAGGGATTTTGCAGGCGTTGGTAGCTGGCACCGAAGCTCAGCCGCCGCAAGCGCCGGCCACAGAAGCCGCCCCCAACTGGCTGGGTATTCTGCTGAAACTGTTTGACCAGGACCCGCAATTGTTTGAGACGCCGGACCCCACCGGGGAAGCGTTAAACACTGTTGAAGGTGAAACCACCGTTTCGCTGACAGAGTTAATGACCGTCCTCCAACCGCTGGTCGGACAGAGTGATGCCGAAAGCCAGCCAGCCGTGCCGGCCCTGGCCGCCGGGCACCCGGCAGATGCCATCACCGCTGATTCGGACGCATTAGCCGACGAAGCCAACGTGGCGGCGCTGGTGCAACTGGCGCAGCTCATTGCGCCAACAACGCCGGCGGCCAGCCCGGAAACCCCGGCCTCCACTCCACCGAATTCGACTTCAACCACGATCCCGGCGACCACCGCAATTCCGGCCAACCCGGTCACTGTCGATTTGCCGCCAACGCCGCGACCACTCCCGGTTGAAGGGCAGGCAGAACCAACCGGCAACAAAGCCGCAGCCAGTTTCTCCCTACCGGAAGCCAAAACACTGGCCCCGGCCGCGCCGCAATCTCAACCCGCACCGCAGCCGCACGCCAGCGCTGTTCCGCAGCCGCCACTGGCGCAACCGGCGCCGGCAGTGCCGGTTGCGCCCGCCGACCCGGCCGCCGAACCGGTTTTGACGAGCCAGCCGCAAGCCGCGCCGCCTTTGAGCGCCGCGCAGCCGCAACCCCGGCCAGAATTTGCCGTGGCCCAGCCGCAGCCGGCAGCGGAAGCAGTTGACCCGCCATCGGCCCGGCCGCAGCCTGCCGTTGAGCAGCCAGCGGTGCAAACCGCGGCGGCCGCCAACCCGGCCGCACCGGCGGTGCAAACAGCCAATACCGCCGCTGCACCCGCCGCCGCGCCGCACCCGCCGGAAATCCCGGCGCTGCAGCAAATTGTCGAATCGGTCAAAGTGATCCGGCAGCAGGGCGAAACGGAAGTCCGGCTGCAACTCCGGCCAGAATCGCTGGGGCAGGTAACGGTGCAACTGCACATGTCCGGCAGTGATGTATCGGTGAGGCTATTGGCCGACACCGCCCACGCCCAATCGTTGATTCAGGAAAACCTGCCGCAGCTCAAAGCCGCGTTTGCCGCTCAGGGGCTGCAAGTTCAATCGCTCAACATCGATCTGGGCCACAACGCCTCGGCGTTTAATACGCCCGGCCGCGAACCCGGTTACGGCCAGTTTAACGGCAATGGCTACCAGCCTGCCCGGCAGCAGTTCAGCGACGAGCAGCCGGCAAACTGGTCGCGTTCTGGTTTATTGAACAGCCTGTATTCAATTGATTTTCAAGCATAAGGAGTATTTCAATTATGTCAGTGAGCGGAGTTTCCGCTGCAAACTCGACAACCAAAACCACTTCCGGCGCCAGCCATGCCACCGCCAGCCAGGACCTGGGGCAAGACGCCTTTATGCAGTTACTGCTGGCCCAGTTACGCAACCAGGACCCGCTGGAGCCAATGAAAGACTCAGATTTCATCGCCCAACTGGCGCAGTTCAACTCGCTGAACGAAATGACCAAAATGTCTCAAAATATCGACGAATTGGTCAAAGCGCAGGCGCTGGGCCAGGGCGCGGCTCTGATTGGCAAAACGGTGCGCGGCCTGGGCAGCGATGGCCAAACGCTCACCGGGGTGGTTACCGGGTTACAAATCAGCGGCGGCAACGTTGTGCTGGATATCAGCGGGCAACGGATGGCGCTGAACAAAGTAGACACAGTAACAGACACCGAAAGGAGCAGCCAAAATGGTGGACAAACTCAATCTAACACCAGCCCTACAACCAGTTAGCCAGCCCGCTCCCCTGCACAATCAGCCGGTTATTCCACCCGGATCGCCGGGCTTTGCCGACATTCTCAAATCGCAACTGGGCAACGAGTCCGGTGTAAAATTCTCGGCCCACGCCCAACGGCGAATCGCCTCGCGCCAAATTGAATTTGGCACGGACGAAACGGCCCGGCTGGAACAGGCCATCGAAAAAGCGGCCAACAAAGGCTCGCGGGAATCATTAATTTTGATGGACGATCTGGCGCTGGTAGTCAGCATAAAAAACAAGGTGGTGATTACGGCAGTAGATGCCAACAGCAGAAAGGATAACATATTCACCAATATCGACAGCGTGGTTCTCACCTAACCTTTTATTCACAATTTATCTCTAATTTCTATTTCAACTTCACCCGGCCGGACCTCGCTGAGGAAGCCGGGACTCTCTCAGGAGGAACCCAAAATGATGCGATCTATGTCTGTAGCAATTGCAGCTCTGCGAAACCACCAGGTTTATATGGATGTGGTTTCCAGCAATATTTCAAACGTTAACACCACCGGTTTTAAAGCCAGCCGCATTTCGTTTCAGGAATTGCTGAGCCAAACCCTGCGCGGCAGCAGCGCGCCCCGCGGCGGGATTGGCGGCCTCAACCCGGTGCAAATTGGCCTGGGGATGGCGCTCGGCGGCATTGACACAATGTTTACCCAGGGCAGTTTGCAGGACACCGGCAAACTCACCGACCTGGCTATTCAGGGCGATGGCTTTTTTATCCTGAATAACGGCCAAAACGGTTACGCCTACACCCGAGACGGTAACCTGGATGTGGGCATCGATGGCGCGCTGTTAAACCTGGCCACCGGGATGAAGGTGATGGGCTGGCAGGCCGATCCGCTGACCGGCGTGGTTGATACCAGTCAGGCGCTCACGGAAATTACCATTCCCTTTGGGCAGAGCATGGCCCGCGCCACCAGCAACCTGATTACTAGCGGCAACCTGAATGCCCAGGCCGTGTCCGGCGACATCGCTACCTCAACCATCGGCGTATATGACTCACTGGGGGTGCTGCACAGCATCAATCTGACCTTTACCAAAGGCGCCACGGCCAACCAGTGGACCTGGACTGCCTCCACCACCGAATCCGGGGTGAGCATTACCCCCGCCGGCACCACCATCACCTTTAATGCCGATGGCAGCTACAACACCGGCAATCCCACCACCTCACTCTCGGTTGATTTTGGCAACGGGTCAAACACCGGCACGGTTGCGCTCGATTTTAGCAACCTCACCCAGCTTGATGGCCTGAGCAACGTCAACTCGGCCAGCCAGGACGGCCTGCCGCCCGGCAACCTGACCACCTTTACCGTGGGCAGCACCGGCGAAGTGACCGGCCTGTTCTCCAACGGGTTAAACCGCACGCTGGGGCAAATTTCAATGGCCAACTTTACCAACCCCGGTGGTCTGGTAAAAGAAGGGCAAAGCCTGTTTGTGGTTTCGGCCAACTCTGGCACGCCGCAGGTAGGCCTGCCCGGCACCGAAGGCCGCGGCCAAATTGCCGCCGGCTATCTGGAAATGTCTAACGTGGAATTGGCCCAGCAGTTTACCAGCATGATTACCGCCCAGCGCGGTTTTCAGGCCAACAGCCGCGTGATCACCACTTCTGACGAAATGCTGCAGGAGTTGGTGAACCTGAAACGATAAACTAATTGGTAAGCGCACACGGGCGCAGCCATAAACTGCGCCCGTGTCTCTTAAAAAAGGCAGCAATGAACAACTCGGTGTCCGGCGCTTTACTTGCAACCAACTTAATACACATCCCCCAAACCGCCGATACCGAACTGGTTCAGCTTGCCCAAGGCCATTTGCTGCGCGCCACTGTGCAGCGCGTAGAAAATGAAATGGCTTTGCTCAACTTTAACGGCAAAGCCGTGATGGTTCAAACCGATGTCCCGCTTCAACCCCAACAACGCGTCATCCTGCAAGTCACCCAGACCAGTCCAGAAAAAGTCTCGCTGCAAATTGTTCAACAATCTCCACCTCCCGCCGAACCCGGAACCGCACCCGCTCTGCTTCCCACCAACCTGGAAACCCTGCTCACCTCATTTGGACTCGAACCCGACGCCACCAACCAGACCATTGCCAAAGCCCTTTTCGCTCACAGCCACAGCCTCAACCCCAATGCCATTTCCGAGGTACGAACCATCTGGCAGCAATTGCCCGCTTTGACCTCTCTCCCCGCCGCAAGCGGAGACAAAGCGGCAACTCTTGAAGCAGTTGTTTATTTGCACAGCCATCAACTTCCCATCAACTCCGAATCCATCGCCTTGGCCCGCCATCTCCTTGACAACTCGCTACCCATCGCCCAACGCTTAACCACCCTGCAACAGACCCTGCAAACTCTTCAAACCGCCCTCACCCACACCCTGACCACATCCAGCGCATCACAACAACCTGCTGCCAACTCACCACAGCTTGCCAACCTGCTCACCACCATCACCGCCACCCTATCGCACTTATCTAGCTGGTCCATCTCCGAGAAGATGCCGTCCGAGCAAATTGCTGCCCGGTTGGCAGAAGTCATCACCCAACTGGGTACACCACCAGAATCCCAACTTGCACCCCGTCCAGCAACTCAATTTGTTGTGAACGGGGGAAGCGAGAGAGGCGCTTCCCCTGTTCCGGCTCAAAATGTCGCCACCGGCCCGCAGCCCGCGCCGGATGCCACCGCACCGGCCCGGCCAACCGACTCGCCGGCCGGCCCAACGCCGCACCCGGCAGCCGCCCAACCGGCCCTGCCGGAAAACGCTGCGCCGCTTCAGCGGCTGGCCGCCGTCATTCAGCAAACTCTGGCCACACCCAACCTTGACCAAGCCACCGCTCACACGCTGCGCCAGCTTTCGGAGCAGTTACAGGCGGTGGCCAAAGATTTGGGGGCCATCCACATATCTAATCTCAGCAGTCCGGCCAACCCCATCAACGAATCCTATTTTTTGTTTCCCATCCCTCTGCAAACTGTTGACGGGCCGCGCACGGCGCACCTGCGCGTGTTTCGGCGCAACAACTCCACCCCGGCCATCGACCCCCGCAACCTGCGGCTGGCGCTGCTGCTCGATCTGCCCGAGTTGGGCGAAATTGCCGTTAACCTCAACGTGTTTGAACGCCATCTCAACGGCAAAATTGTCAGCGGCCGCACCCAAACTCACCGGCTGGTTGAAGCCGGCCTGCCCGATCTGTTTCGCAGCCTGCGCAAGCTCGGCTACCACGTTGACTCGCTGACCGCCGACCGGCTCTCGCCCCGCGACAAATCGATTTTTGAGGCAGCCGCCCCGGCTGACAGCGTTGAAGTGCCGCTGCCGCAGCTCAACATCACGGCCTGATAATGGCGCAGTATCGCTCCCTTCGCAGCCAGCGCAAACCTGCTCGCAACCGCGCGGTCGCTATCAGCTACGACTCGGCTAATATGGCCGCGCCCAAAGTGAGCGCCAACGGCCAGGGTGCCATCGCCGAGAAGATCATCGAACTGGCCAAAGAGCACGGCGTGCCCATCCGCAAAGACCCGGATATGGTGGAACTGCTGGCCCAGCTCGATGTGGGGCAGATGATCCCGCCCGAGCTGTACGCCGTGGTGGCCGAAGTGCTGGCCTTTGTGTACCGGATAAAAGGGAAAAATTTGTGAAAACGTAATGCGTAATACGTAATGCGTAATTTGTGATATTTTTACGCATTACGCATTACGAATTTGAATAAATGCTCAAAAAACTACTCTTCGCTCTCATTTTAATCATCAGCCTCACGCCCGCCGCCGCAGCGCAGGAAGTCAGCCCCGCCTTTCAGCAGGGGCGATTGACCGGCCCGCTGCCGCTTTCGGCTTTTCCCCGGCCCAAAAACGACAACGGCATGGGCATCCACTGGAGCACCACCCCCTACGGCGAAGAGCCGGAAGTGACCGACTATTTTGTTAACGAAATCAAGGCGATGGGCATCAAGTGGGTTAAATTTATGAACGATGGCGTCAGCGGCCGCCAGCACGATTATCTGGTGCAGCAGCTTGTCGCCAACGATATTATGCCCATCGCCCGCATTTATATGCAGTGCAACGACGCCATCGATCTGGGCGCGCTGGGCAAAATGGTTGAGCATTACCGGCCAATGGGGCTGGTTTATTTTGAATTGTACAACGAGCCGGACATCCCCGGCATTGACGGCGGCTGGTGCAAAAAGGACGACCCCAACCCCGAACATCTGGCCGCGGTGTGGGCGCCCGCCGCCCGCGAGGTTATTGCCCGCGGCGGCTTTCCCTCGCTGCCGTCCATTTTTCCGGTGGGCAAAAATACCCGCTCAATGGACTGGCGCGACAGCTTTTTTCAGCGTTTTCTGCACGCCATCAAAGCCAACGGCGACACCGACATTCTGTTTGCCAGTTGGGGCGCGGTGCACAATTACGCCATCAACCACCCGCCGGATTACCCCACCGACGATGTCAACCAGACCGGCCGGCCGCTCACCCCGGCGGAAATTGCCAAATTTGGGCTGAACGAGCACCAGGTTTACGCCATCAACCAGGCCCGCAAACAGCAGTTTGAAGACTCCGGCTACTTTTTGGGCAACGACCCCCGGCTGGACGTGACCGGCTTTTTGCAGTTCATTGGCTACCAAAATCAGTTTGAAGAAATTTTTGGCTTTAAAATCCCGCTCATCAGCACCGAAGGCGGGGCCACCGTCGGCTCGTGCGAGGACCCACGCTACCCCTGCGTGGATGAGCAACTGCAAATGGAATGGACGCTGGCCTACTACGAATACATGCTCAACGAAGCGCCGGAGTGGTATCTGGCCAACTGCACCTGGCTCATCGGCATCAAAGCGCTCGATTTTGGCGGCGGCACCGTGTGGGAAAGCAACACCTGGTACAAAGACCGCAAAGGCAACCACCTGCCCGTGGTTGACGCCCTCAAAAACCATCCGCGCAAAGGGCAGGCGCGTTGGGATTTGGCCGGCAGCCAGCAGCCGCCCGCCGCAGCCACCGGCAAACCGTTCGCCTCGCTCTCCACCCAAACCGAAACCATCAGCGCCCTCTCCGCACTGGGCCGGCTGGCCGATTACCCCCGCCCGGTTAACGACAACGGCCGCGGCGCTCATTACGCGCCCACCATTTTGGGCCAGCCCGCCGGCATGGTCGATTTTTTCATCGATGAATTGCGCGAAATGAACATCAAGTGGGTCAAAATTATGCAGGGCGACGTGCCCAAAATAGAGCACCAATATCTGGTTGAGCAGCTCATCGCCAACGACATCGAGCCGATCATCCGCGTTTACAAGCCCTATAACGATCCCTACCAGCATCTGACCGGGCTGGTTGAAGCCGCCGCGCCGCTGGGCGTCCACTATTTTGAGCTGTACAACGAGCCGAACATTGCCGGCTTCCCCGGCGGCTGGCGCGATGGCGAAGCCATCAGCGTGGACCGTATTTTGGAACTGTGGCTGCCCGCCGCCGAAGCCATTCACAACGCCGGCGGCTACCCCGGCCTGCCAACGCTGGCCACCGGCGGCACCGTTGACGATATGCAATTTCTACGCGATTTTCTGCGCAAACTGGCCGCCACCGGCCGCACCGACCTGCTGCAACACGCCTGGCTACCACTGCACAACTATTTTCTCAACCATCCCTTTGATTACCCCACCGATCAGGTTAACCTGTTTGACGTGCGCCTGACCGACGCCGAAATTGCCCGGCGCGGCCTGTCGCCGGCGCAGGTGCAGGCCATCAACAACGCCCGGCTCAACGCCAAACTGCCCGGCGGCTACTACGTTGGCGACACCATCGACGCCGACTCCAACGGCTTTCGTAAGTTTGATGCCTACGCGAATATCTTCTTTGACGAGTTCGGTTTTTACATCCCCATCATCACCACCGAGGGCGGGCCGCTGGTTGGCGACGCGCAGGACCCGCGCTACCCACCCGTCACCCAGGACGACCTGACAGAGCTGACCCTGCGCGCCTACCACTACATGCTCGATGACGCGCCGGCCTACTACTTTGCCTACGCGCCGTGGATCATGGCCAACGCCGCCGGCGGCCACTGGGACGGGGCCTGGGAAGAAGCGGCCTGGTACAAGGTCGATGGCAGCACCCTGCCCGTGGTGGATGCCCTCAAAGCCGACACCCGCCGCTGGGCTACACGCAACTGGGGCTACAAATCGCTGGTTGAACCGGACCAACCCGCCGAGCCAATCACCCGGCAGTTTGACCCCGAAACCGCCGATTTCCCGCTGGACAAATTGCAGGCCGAAATCATCGATGTGCCGGGCGATGGCCCTGGCTGGCAGGTTACCGCCGCCAGTTGGAAAAGTTCGGCCACGCCGTACCCGCGCCTGCGGCTGAATATTTTGGATGAATACGGTCGCCAGATGGCCGGCCAGCAGGTGCGCGTGGAATGGACCGGCGGCTGGACGCTGCTCATCACCGAGCCGGGCAAAGGCTACAACGCCACTCTGCCCATCCAGCGCCCGGCCGATATGTACGTGATTAAAATTGCCGGCGGCAGCGGCCAGGGTGTCCGTGCTCGCGGCGCGGCCGGCTATGATTTGAACGCAACCTTTACGCTGACAGGCAAGAGTTAGGGTACGTACTATGAATAACAAACCGATCACCGTTATCTTTTTGATCATCCTGCTGGCCACCAGCGGCTGCGCCGTGGTGGTTAGCGATAAACCCTTCCCCACCACCCCGACGCCCACCTTTACCCCGGCCCCGCCCACGCCCACCCGGATTGCCTTTGTTTTGCCCTCATCCACGCCCAGCCCCACCCGCACCCCCACGCCAACCATCACCAACACCCCCACCGAAACCGCCACCCCCACCCAAACGCCCATCCCGGTCACCGCCAGCCCCACCCCGATCCCGACGGCCACCGGCGCGCCGCTGCTGCCAACATCTACTCTGCTGCCGACGCCCACTCCTTCGCCGAATACCGGCAGCCCGCTGGCCACCCTGCCCGCCTCGCCGCCGGCGGCGACCGCCACCACCAGCATGCTGGCCGCCTCGGACGAATCTCTGCTGGCCGACAGCCCGGCGACCGTGCGCGAAACCACGCTCACGCTCAACACCGCCGGCTACAAACAGGCAATGGTAGCCACCCAACCCGATGACCCGGTTTACCCCTACCCGCGCCTCAATTTTGATGCCGTGGGGCCGGTTGCGCCGCAGCCGTACAAAGCCATCATTTTGGAAAACCGCTACACCCAGCTCACCATTTTGCCGGAGCTGGGCGGCCGCATTTTCCGCTGGGTCGATAAAGCCAGCGGCCAGAATCTGTTCTACGAAAACCCGGTTATCAAACCGACCACATGGGGTAATCGCGGCTGGTGGCTGGCCGCCGGCGGTATGGAATGGGCGCTGCCCACCGACGAACACGGCCTGAGCGAAGCTTCGCCGTGGGAGTACACCCTGCACCAAAACAGCGCCGACGCCAGCGTGACTCTGACCGATACCGAGGAAAATTCCGGCCTCGTTTCAGAAATCAACATCGCCCTGGATGCCGACCACGCCTACTTTACGCTGACGCCGCGCCTGCTCAACCCCACCAACCGGCCCATCGACTATAAATTCTGGATCAACGGCATGTTCAATCTCGGCTCCAAACAGCCGGGCGACGGCGTCCATTTTATCCTGCCCACCGGCGAGGTCACCGTTCACTCTACCGGCGATACCCGCCTGCCCGCCGAACATCAATTGATGAGCTGGCCCACCTTTGATGGCCGCAACCTGGCCAATTACGGCGCGTGGCAAAAATATTTGGGCGTGTTTGCCGCCCCGGCCGCCCAGGCCGATTTTATGGGCGCGTACAACAACCAGACCCGGCTGGGCGTGGCCCGCGTTTTTCCGCACCAACTGGCGCGCGGGGCCAAAATTTTCGCCCCCGGCGATCTGGACCCGGCCCTGTGGACCATCGACAAAAGCGGTTATTTTGAGCTGTGGGGCGGGCTGGCTCCCACGTTTTGGGATGAAGTTTCGCTGGAGCCGGGCGCGTGGGTAACCTGGCAGGAACAGTGGTACGCCGTGGGCGATATGGGCGGCTTTAGCGTGGCCAACCGCGATACCGCGCTCAATTTGGGCGTGCTGCCCAACTCGGTGCAGGTGGCGGCGGCCACCACTTCACCCATCAACGGCACGCTGCTGCTGTGGCAAAATCAAAAAGAAGCGGCACGCTGGCCGGTAACCATTTACCCCGAATCGCCGTTCCGCAGCAGTTTTTCGGCGGCGGCGGAAAAAGGCGGCGAGTGGGGGCTCTCGTTGTTTGACAACACCGGCCGCGAGGTGGCCGCGCTGGGCAAAACCCTGCCCGCTTTGCCCGATAAAAGCCAGCCGCAGGTCATTGCGGCGGCGGCCAGCGTGCCAGCCGCCTCACCGACGGCGACCATCACTCCGTGGCCAACTACCGCGCCGGCCACCGCTACCCCCACCCCGGTTACCCTGGTGTGGGACCCGCGCCTGAGCGATTTGGACATCAAACTGACCCGCGCCAGCAAAGAGCCGGATCAACCTGTTTTCAGGCTGGTTTCGGCCAAATACCTCAATGAATGGGAAGCGAGCGGACTGCACCACGTGTTTGTGGAAGTGCTCGATGAGCAGGGCCAGCGGATTCTCGGCCAGCCGGTCACGCTGGCCTGGCCCGATGGCAAAAGCAAAATGACCACCGAGGACAAACCCGCTCCGGAATTTGCCGCCAACAGTCCGTTATATGGCTCAATGGAAGATGGCACCTACAAAGTTTACGTCGATGGTGCACCCAGCGACACGGTCAGCGGGTTGGGGTTGCCGGGCAAACATCACGTTAGTTATCAACTTACGTTTCAACGCAACGTAGAAACCAGCGGCTCGCCGGCCACGCCGGTGCCCACCGTGCAACCAACCTCAACACTGGCCGCGCCCACACCCACCGGTAGCGGCAGCAGCAATTCAAAATGGGACCCGCGTCTGGATGATTTGGGCATCAAACTAACCCGGGGGCAGGGCCAAGCGGTATTCCGGCTGGTTTCCGCCATTTATCAGGACGACACCGAGTCCAGCGGGATGCACAACGTATTTGTGGAAGTGCTCGATGAGCAGGGCAAACGGATTTTGGGCCAGCCGGTGATTATGGCCTGGAGCGATGGCAAAGCCACAATGATCACCGAAGACAAACCCTACCCGGAATACGCCGCCAACGCGCCGATGTACGGCCCAATGGACAAAGGCACCTACAAAGTATACGTCGATGGTGCGCCCAGCGACGCCATCAGCGGGTTAGGGCTGCCGGGCAACCATCACGTAAACTACCTGCTAACATTTCAGCGGAGCAAGAATTAAGGTTTTGCCGCTATGAAGATCAGAATCGCCACCAAACTTGTCATCGTTCTGCTCCTGACCTCGCTAATTCCGTTGTTCATCGCCGGGCTACTGAGCATTTACCAGAGCCGCAGCATCATCCAGTTGGCCATTGATGTAAACCAGCAGAACGCCGGGCTGGCGATGTCTGACAGTACCCAAACGCTAACCCAGGAACAGGAAATCCATCTTACGTCGGTGGTTACCAGCCTGGCCGGTGACATCAGCGAGGTTTTGGCCCGGGTAGAGGCCGACACCGGTCAACTGGCCGATTTTGCCACGTACCTGTACAACCACCCCGATTCCGTTAACCGGTATGCCCTCCCAAGCGTGTACCGGGCCAACTCCAAAAAAAATATGTTTGGCAGCGTTGAACCCAACCAAAATTCGTGGCTGGGAGTTTTTAGCAGCGGCACCGATGGGCAAGGAAATGTCTCGCCGGAACTGCTGGCTGAAATCCAGCTGACCGAATTTCTGGATATCCCTTTTAAAAGTATCGCTCAGCGCAACCCGTATGCAACACAGTTGTACATCAACACTCACAGCCAGTTGACCCGCGGCATGCCCTTTGTTAACGGGCAATATGTGTGGGTTGACGCCGTTGAGCAGTTTAACAACGCCCCGGATGTAGCCGCGTTTGATTTTTACTACCTGGCCGATAAAGCCCACAACCCCCAACGCAAAACCGTTTGGACTGAACTGTATTGGGACCCGGCCGGGCTGGGCTGGATGGTTTCCAGCATTGCCCCGGTTTACCGCACCAACGAGTTAATGGGTGTGGTTGGGATTGACATTACTTTGGACAAAATGACCGACCAGATTATTAATGTTCAAATTGAAGAGACCGGCTTTGCCTTTTTAATGTCACAAAGCGGCCAGGCCATTGCTTTCCCGGAACGCGCTGCGCCGTTTTTGGGTTTTACAGACAGCCTCAAGGGCAACTTTGGCGACAACGAACAATTCTCGTTTTTTCTGACTCGGGCCAACGACACCGCCTTTCAAACCATTATCCAAAACATGCAGGCCGGCCAGGCGGGGTTAGCCATCTACACCCATCCGCAAGCCGGCCAAAAATATTTTTTTGCCTACCATCCCATTTCGCAAACCGGCTGGAGTGTTGGGATTGTTGTTCCGCAGGAAGAAGTGATCAGGCCGGCGTTAGCCACCAACCAAAAGATCACCCACAACACCCAGGCTGCGGCCAACACAATTGCCCGGCAATCACAGCAAACCACAAATTCGTTAATATGGGTTTTGCTGGGCATTGTGGTGGTTATTATTCCATTGGCCACTGTATTTTCCAGAACCATCTCTAACCCCATCAAAGTGCTGGAAAACGGCTCAAAACAAATTGGGCAGGGCGACCTGGCTCACCGGATTAACATCAACTCCGGCGACGAAATTGAAGAGTTGGCCAAAACATTTAATCAAATGGCCAGCGAACTGGAAACCAAAGTTGCCGAAATTGAAGCCGCCAATACCGAGTTGCGCCAGCTCGACGAGCTAAAATCGCAATTTATTTCGATGGCCTCCCACGAACTGCGCACCCCGCTCATTGCCATACAGGGTTACGTTGATCTGCTGCGCGAAGACGATGCCGCCGACGACACTGAACGTTTGCAAATGCTCGATATTGTCTCGCGCAACACTAACCGGCTGGCCCGAATTGTGACCGAACTTTTAGACATCTCGCAGATAGAAGAAAACAAACTGGTACTCCAAACCGAACCCGTGCTGCTGGCCGAGGTTATCCGCGAAGTAACCGCCGAGCTGAAACCCTCGCTTAACAACCGCGGCCACAGCCTGACGCTGAATATTGAACCCAACCTCCCCCCGGCCGCCGCCGATCGTGACCGTATCGCCCAGGTAATTATCAACTTGCTGGGCAACGCCATTAAATACACCCCGGACGGCGGAAAAATTACCATCCAGGCCCGCCGGGTTGACAACACAATCCAGGTTAGTATCAGCGATACCGGCATCGGCATTAAGCCGGAAGACCTGCCCAAATTGTTTAAACGATTTTCAACCGTGGGCGATGTAACCAAACACAAGAGCGGCAAAACCGAATTTATGGCCGGCGGCACCGGTTTGGGCCTGTCCATTATCAAAGGCATCATCAAGGCGCACGGCGGTGAAGTGTGGGTTAACAGCCAATACGGCCAGGGGTCAACCTTTCACGTGTCGCTGCCGCTGGCAGGCGATACAAACAAAACTGGCAACAGCGCCCCCATCTATCGAGCCAGCCAGATTGCCCAACCCATTAGCGCCGGCATCAGCAAGGTTGGCCAGCTCAAAATTCTGATCATCGATGACGAAGCCGATATTTTGGATCTTGCCCGCCGTATGCTGGCCAGCGAATACACCATTATCACCGCCCAAACCGGCGCAACCGGATTAAAAGAGGCCATTGCCCGCCAGCCAGATTTAATATTGCTCGATGTGATGATGCCCGGTATTTCCGGGTACGATGTGTGCCGCACCCTCAAGCGAAACCCAAAAACCAAAGCCACACCGGTGCTAATTTTTACCGCCGCCACCGAACAGGTAAACGAGGATAAAGCCCGGGATGCTGGCGCCGATGGTTTTGTGACCAAACCGTTCAAAAAAGAGTGCCTGGTCAACCTCATTGAAAGTTATCGGAATAAGGTTAATGAAACAAATCAGAATTTTAGTAGTTGATGATGAAGCCGATACAGCCAGCTTTATCATCCAACTGTTAAAACGACAAAATTATCGTATTTCAAGCGCCCTGACGGGCGAGGACGCGCTGGTATTGTTAGAGGCCAACAGCGCCGTCGATCTGATTCTGCTTGATGTGATGATGCCCGGCCTTGATGGTTTTGACGTGCTGGACATTATAAAAAACAACCCCAAAACCCGTGACATCCCCATAATTATGCTCACCGCCAAAAATCGGGTTGAAGACAAGGTTAAAGCCTTTGCAATGGGCGCAGCCGATTATCTGGCAAAACCCTTTGAAAAGGCAGAATTGATTGCCCGGATAGAAACTCACCTAAAAATCAAGCGCAGCACCGACAGCGCGGCGGCAACCGCCAAAAAATTCCACACGATTATCGATCACGCCAACGACGCGATTATGATCTTTAAAGATTTCCGCGGCGTGTTTGTCAACCGGGCCATCGAGAAAATTTTGGGTTATTCCAAAGAAGAATTTTTGGAGCTGGATTTTGACCAGCTCTTTCCGCCCAATCTTTTGCCCCAGATTAAAGAAAGATACCAGCGCCATCTATCCGGCGAGCCGGTCACTTCTATTTACGAACTGGACATGCTCCACAAAAACGGGCAGCATGTGCCGCTGGAAATTAGCGTTAACCTTATCAATTACGAGGGCGATACGGTGCCGCTCGTCATTGCCCGTGACATTGCCGAGCGCAGGTCCGCCGAAGAAAAAATCAACGCTCTGGCGCGCTTTCCCACCGAAGCCCCACATCCTATTTTACGCATTTCTGCTGCCGGCCAATTAATGTACAGTAATCTGGCCGGCCTCAACCTTGTCAACCCGGAAAGCCTGGATGATCCGGCCATGAGTGTTCCGCCCGCCTGGCAAAGGTTGGTACAACAGGCGCTACGCGGCAAAAATCGATTTGAAGTTGAGCACACCTACAACCATCGCGATTACAGTTGCACCTTTGTCCCCTTTCCCCAACTGGGTTATGTAAATGTATACGGGATTGATATTACCGAGCGCATTGAAGCCGAACAGGCGCTCCGCAAAAGCGAAGAGCGTTACCGCATGCTGGCCGAAAATGTTCGGGATTTGATTGCCAAACTCGCGCTGGACGGCACGTACACTTATGTTTCGCCGGCCAGCCAATCAATTTTGGGGTACGCCCCCACCGAATTAATGGGGCAATCTTTTTACAGCTTTATCCACCCCGAAGACCTGGCCGAAATTCTACAAATGAACCCGCCTCTGCTTGACCCCGGCAACGAGCTTCCATTTACGCTTCGTTTCAAGTGCCAGGACGACTCTTATATCTGGCTGGAATCCAGCCTGCGCGGTATTCCCGGTTCAACACCTGCCGACGACACCGAACTGGTTATTGCGGCCCGTGATGTTACCGAACGCAAACGGTACGAAGCCGCCCTGCAACAGGCCCACGACGAGTTGGAAAAACGAGTTGAACAACGAACCGCCGCTTTGACCCGCTCAAATATACTGCTACAGCAGGTTATCGAAGACCGCAGGCAGGCCGAGGCCCAGGTCATCCGCTTTAACCAGGAATTGCTAACTCTGCAATACGCCGGCGCGGCCATCGCTTCCAGCCTGGATTTGCAATTTGTGCTGCACACTGTCACCCGAGAGCTGGTAGATATGCTCAAAGTTGATGGCTCGGCCATTGTTGAGTGGAGCAAAAACCACGGCACGCTGGTAGCCAACTATGGCCCGGATGGCTGGTGGGACAACGGGCCGTTAGCCCAGCCAGGCATCGCCAAAGAAGTTATGTCAAGCCGGGAATACCGCCACATCTCCGGGGAGGGTCTCCCGGGCGCGGTAAAAACCCTGCTGATAACGCCGCTGGTGTTTCAGGACCACGAAGTAGGCTACCTTGAAATTGCTGATAGCTCAGTTGACCTCACCTTCACCAACCAGCAAATTTCGCTGGTGCAACTACTGGCCAGCCAGGCGGCCAGCGCCATTGAAAACGCTCAACTTTACCAGCAGGCGCAGCAAGAACTGGCTGATCGCAAAAAGGCCGAAGCGGCGCTGGAAGAAGAGCGCGCTATGCTGGCCCGCCGCGTTACCGAACGCACCGCCGAGTTAAGTATGGCTAATGCTAAACTATCTCGGGCAGCCCGCCTTAAAGACGAATTTTTGGCCAGTATGAGCCACGAACTCCGCACGCCGCTCAACACCGTTCTGAGCATGTCTGAAGCGCTTCAGGAAGAGGTATACGGCGGACTCAACAAACTCCAAACAACGGCGCTCAAAAATATAGAAGCCAGCGGCCGGCATCTGCTGGCGCTCATCAACGACATTTTGGACCTGTCAAAAATTGAAGCCGGCAAGCTGGATTTACAGTTAGACATAATCCCGATTGAACAGGTTTGCCGGGCCAGCCTGCTTTTTGTTAAACAACTGGCCCACCAAAAACGGATCACTGTCCACGCCCACATCTCTGACGAGGTTGTAACCCTTAAAGCCGATGAACGCCGCCTGAAACAAATTCTGGTAAACCTGTTAAGCAACGCCGTTAAATTTACGCCAGAAGGCGGCCAGATTGGCCTTGACGTCACCGCTAACCCCGAGCAGCAGCGGGTTGCTCTATCAGTATGGGATACCGGCATTGGCATTGGCGCAGACAAAATGGAACAGTTATTTGAACCATTTGTCCAGTTAGACAGCAAACTGTCCCGGCGGTACTCCGGCACCGGGCTGGGGCTGGCCCTGGTGCGGCGAATGGTGGAGTTGCACGGCGGCAGTATTTCGCTGGAAAGCACAGAAGGTCACGGCAGCCGTTTTACCGTTTTGCTGCCGTGGGAGGGCAATTATCAAACACCAACCGCTCCCCCACTCGCAGAAAACGCCGGGCCGGTCATCCGGCGGGCGCTCATTATTGAGGACTCGCCGGTGGTGACCGACCAATATTCGCGTTATCTGCAAGAAATTCACTTGAGCAGTACGGTGTGCCACACCGGGGCCAATGCCTTGCGCACGGCGGTGGATACTCAACCCGATATTATCATTCTGGACATTTTGTTACCCGATCACACCGGCTGGGACGTTTTGGCCGATCTCAAAGCACACCCAAACACACGCCACATTCCGGTGGTCGTGGCATCGGTACTGGATGACGAGGGCCAGGCTCAGGCTTTGGGCGCCGTTGCTCACCTCACCAAACCTATTTCCCGGCAGCAGCTCTTGCAGACCCTAAAATCCATCTGCTGCCAGAAAGAGCCGGCCATATTGCCGGCATCCCAGCCAGACTCAGACAAAAAACCGCTGATTGTACTGGCCGAAGACAACGAAATGAATCTGCACACCGTATCCGATTATTTAACTCGCAACGGCTACCGGATTGTGCCGGCCCGGAATGGCCAGGAAGCGATTAACCGCGCTCAGGAAATCACACCCGATCTTATTTTAATGGATATCCAGATGCCGGATATGGACGGCCTGGAGGCTATGCAGCGCCTGCGCGCCGAACATCGTTTTGCCGCGGTGCCCATCATTGCCCTGACCGCCCTGGCCATGCCCGGCGACAGGGAACGCTGTTTGGAAGCAGGGGCCAACGATTATATGAGCAAACCCGTCAGCCTAAAAAATTTACGGCAAACCATTGAACTATTGCTAAAGCAAACCCAGGCAGGATAACGATACAAAAAACCAACTCAACCGTTTTGATTGTTGATGACGAGCCATTTGGCCGGGACAACCTTGAAATGCTTCTGGTAAACCAGGGCTACAACCTGGCCTTTGCCGCCAATGGGTTTGATGCCCTGGCCCAGGCCGCTAAACTGATACCAGATTTGATCTTGCTTGATGTGATGATGCCGGATATGGATGGATTTGAAACGTGCCGCCGCCTGCGCAGCGACGTTTTGCTGCGCGATGTGCCAGTTATTTTAGTCACCGCGCTCGATGACCGCGACTCGCGGCTGCTGGGCATTGAAGCCGGCGCCGATGACTTTGTAACCAAACCTTTTGACCGGGCCGAACTGCGCACCCGGGTGCGTACCATCACCCGGCTCAACCGGTTTCGGCGGCTGTTAGCCGAGCGCACCAAATTTGAATGGGTGGTAGAACAGGCCGATGATGGTTACCTGATTTCCGACGATGCGGGGAACATTCATTATGCCAACACCAAAGCCCGGCTCTATTTGGGGCTGCCATCTGACGACTCAACGCCGATGACTGAAACGTTCCACCAGCTTATCCGCAAACAGTATCACGCCCAGCCAGAAACCGCCTGGGCTATCTGGCCGGATTCAGATCACGATAGCCCGCGCTATCTCGTTCGGCCAGAAACGCCATCGTCCAAACCTTTTTGGCTGCGAGTTGACACCCTGCAGCTAAATTCATCAGACAATGCGCCGTGGGTCGTTCATCTGCGCGATGTGACCGCTCAAATGGTGGTAAAACAGGATAAATGGCAATTTCAAGCCATGATTGCCCACAAATTTCGCACGCCGTTGATCCCGCTGGTAACCGGCATGGATTTGCTGCTCAATTACGGCGAAGACTTTTCAATCGATGAGATAAAAGATATTGCCGGCAAAGCTATTTTGGGCATCCAGCGACTACAAAGTGAAATTGAAGACATTCTAACGTATCTGCACGCCTCAAAAAGACAACTGAACGCCAAAACCCTGAACCTGGATGAAATCGCTGCTATGGTTGACCAAATCAGCACCGATTTGCAAATTGAATCGGTGTCGATAACAATTGACCCCGAGTTGATTTCCTCCGGGCTTACCCTGGCGATCCCGGCCAACTCAATGAACATAATCCTCCGTGAAATACTGGAAAATTCTAAGAAATTCCATCCCGCCCGGCAACCCATTGTCACAATTAACCTGTCAAAAGCCAGATACAGCCCGTCGCTTGTTATCCGTGCGGCGGATAATGGCGTTATGCTTTCTTCCGAGCAGTTAGCCCAGGTTTGGACGCCATATTATCAGGGTGAAAAATACTTCACCGGCGAGTCAACTGGTATGGGGCTGGGGCTGGCAATGGTTGCTTCAACCGTATGGAATGCCGGCGGCAAGTGCCGCATGTATAACCAGGACCCCGGCCCGGGAGTTGTGGTTGAACTGATAATCCCCTTTGAAACAGACGAGGAGCAAAATGAAGGGCTTTAAAAATATTCTATTGGCGTTAATTGCCATTAATTTCATAGTACTATTCACTTCGGGCTGTGGTTTTAATACGCCGCTGTCGCTGCAACAGAAAGTCCGCATGTTCTTTTACGAGAACCAGCTCAATGCCGGCCCCAAGTTTGTGGGGTGGGCCGATAAAAATCTGGACGAATACACCAACAAAGCAGTGATGGAAGCGCTGTTGGAAGAAGGCAAATACCACGCCGATTTGGGACATCCCAACGCTGTTGCCGTGATCAGCTTTGCGGCCCAAAATTGGGCCAGCGAAACCCATTTGCGGTACAACCCCAAAGATTGGGAGAAACTGCGCGAAGTCGCGATGTCTAACTTGCGCAGCGAACCCGGCGAAGTTCAATTATGGCCTACCAAATGAGCCGGTTCCGCCCGCTGGCGGCGCTGCTGCTGTTGGCGCTCGGGTTGATGGCATGCCAGCTATTTGGCTTTGAAATCCGGCCAAAAGCCACGCCAACCGCCACGGCCAACCTGCCGGCAACCATTGCCCTGCTGGTAACGGCCAACAGCCAGCTCGCGGCGCAGGTTTCAACGCTGGAGGCTCGGCCAACGGCTACCGCGCCGGAGTCAACCCCAACTGTCGCGCCGCCCCCGGCAACCCCGTCGCCGCTGCCCACAGTTACACCCACCGTCACTCCACTCCCCCCAACGCCAATCTCGCCGCAGCCGGTCATCATCCTGCCAACCCCAACCGCCAGCCCCACAGGCACACCCGTACCGTGGCAGGTAACCGGCGTCTTTTTTAGCCCCAAACTACCCAACCGGCTGGTCGCGCTGCAAACCGGTGCGACTGGCCGCCGGCTGCTCACCAGCAACGATTACGGCCAGCATTGGGCCACGCTCATTACGGGCTGGCCGGTTGAACCGGGCTGCATTAACAGTTTTAACCTGGATTACCACAACCCCGAACTTTTCTTTCTGGCCACCTGCCAGGGCATTTACCACTGGACTACCGTAGGTTGGAAACAGGAGCAGACCAAACCGGTGGGCGCGGTAACCAATCTGCCGGAGCAGCCTCGCCTGTTGTGGGCTACCGAGCCGTTTGGCCCCACCGACGTGCCGGTTATTCAAGCCGCCGCCGGCGAAACGTGGGCACCCGCCAGCCGTTATCTGGAACACAGCAACGGTGTGGCCCGGTTGATGTTTGACCCCATCGACCCCGGGCGATTGTTCGCCGTTGTCTGGCCGGATTTTCCGGGCAGTCTGCTGCGCCGGGGAGCGAACAACGGCCAGTGGGCCACCCTGCCCGGCCCGCCGGCCAGCCGGCCCATCGATTTAAACATTAGCATCGATGGGGTATCCGGGGCGTTGTACGTAACCACCGGCGCGCAATTGTGGCGCAGCCCCAACCCTAATTCGCCGGATGCCGGCGCAGTTAGCTGGGAACTGGTTTTTGACAGCCCGCAACCGATCACACTGTTGGGCGGGAGCTGGCCCAACCGGCAGTGGGTGCTGTTTGCCAACCTCAACAACGTGCCGCACTATTCCCGGGACGGCGGTAAAAACTGGGAATTGTTGCCGGTGCCCGGCAGTTTTTAGCTCCTGTGAAAATAAACGAATCTGCGCAGCCGTAGGTGGGGTTTGATGAACTTTCACAATTTAATTCAATAGTTTTCCCCATCCCCCCTGGCCCCCCTTCCCTTTGGGAAGGGGGGAATTTAGGAAACGGTATCAATTTCGGGCGCGAAGCGCCCGAAACTGATACCGACCAAATTCCTCTTTTCCCCTCCCCCTTTCAGGGGGAGGGGTTAGGGGAGGGGAATTACCGAATTAAATTTTTAATCTTCATGTAGCTCAACAGTCACGCTGAAAACAAGTTGGGTAAGTAGAGTTCATTATTCGCTATTCGCGCACCCCCAACAAAGTAAAAAGGCACGGGCAGACGCAGCAGAATAAATGTAAAATAATACACTGCGTCAGTCCGTGCCGATCAAACTGTTAAGAGAACGGAAAAAAAGGAGATGGAACAGTAGAGTTTGCTATAACTCGTTAAACCCAACAGGTTTGGCCACCACAATCAGCCGGTGGCTGTTACCGGTGTAGGGCCAGCATGTAACCAGCGTTACCCGCTCATCGATGGTGGGCAGGATCCACTGCGCGTTTTGCTGGCGCTGTTCTTCCGGGGCGTTGAGCTCCGGCACAATAAAGCGGTCGGTGACCACGTAGTGATATTCGTAGGCGTCGGCCTGTAGCACCAGTTCATCGCCAATCTTCAAATTGACTAAATCCCGAAAAACCTCGGCGCCCAGATTGTGATGCCCGGACAGCACCACGTTGTTGCCGTGGCCCGGCAGGGCGCTGTTTTTATGCCAGCCGGCCGCGTTTTCCGGCACATTCCACACCGAAGTCACGCCGTCCTTTCCGGTGGAGGTTGTCCAATCGGCGGTTTCAACCGGCGCGTTAAGGCCAATAGCCGGAATAATGATCCGGTGCGGCGGATAGCGAGCCGGAATCAACGGAATGGGGGTTGGCGTGGGCGGTATGCCGGGGGTAGATGTTGGCCGGGCCTGATCTTCGGCGGGCACGGTGGGCGCTAAAATTGGGTTGTACGGCGTGGGAGAGGCTGTGGGGGTGACGGTTGGCCGGGCGGTTGGCGTGGGAGAGGGCGTTGACACCCGGTCCGCCGGCGCGGGTGCGGAAGCCGGCCCGTTGGCGGCGGTATAATCGGCAAAAGCCGGCGGCTGAGCCTGCGCCGAAACTTCGGGATTCATGCCAAATTCCAGCCGGCAGGCCAGGCTACTGACAAGCAAAACAACAATCGCTGCAATGCCCAGCCATCGGTTTGGATTTTTTTCTGGCCCGGGCACAGGCACATTCATCGGCATAAATTTTCTCCGGGTCAGGGCAAGCGGATATCTGACATTAAGTTTTGGCCGCGCACAATCTGGTTGAGTTCAGCGGCCGGAATGTGCCGAACAACCCGGCCGCTGGCCAAATCAATGAAGTTCACGTCAACACGTCCGGTTTTTTCATCAATAACAAATTGGGGATAGGTGTAGTTTTCAGATTGACAACCGGGTGTAGTCTGTTGAGTAGTCACAATTTAGTTTCCTAAATAAATACTGCGCGCCGTCTGAGTTGGTTGGGTTGAAAATTCCCTTTGGCAATTTCTTTGGCCAGTTCATCGGGGGGAATGGTGCGCACCAGGTCACCGCTTTCGGCATCAAAAATCCGCACCAGCACTTCCCGGGTTTCCTGGTTAATCTCAAATTCGGCATAGGTATGCCGGGCCTGGGGATGAACTGTTTTTTGTTCTTCGGCCGGGGGGTGCTTTTCATCGCCAACGTGGGCTTCTTCACTGGCTTCTACCGGCGGTAGTTTCTGAGCCAGTTGTTGCCAATATCTGGCCCGCACCACCTCAGCCAGAGCCGAACTCTGCCCCTCTGCATCCTTCAAGTGGCCTTCGATAGGTTTTATGGGTTCCATCCTGCACCTCAATTCTTCATACTACTCTGTTAATACGACTGATTGTACGATCCATAAATCGACCTGAATGACTGGAAGTCGTAAGTCATACCAATGAGTTGCTGCTGGATTGAGGCATACTGCGTGCGCAGCGCCTCTTCTCGCATTTTCAGCAGCTTATTTTGTCGATCAATGCCATCGTTCACGTCTTTGAGTTCCGTCTCCAAAGCCGATTTGGTTGTGCTGAGCAGCGAGCCGGTGCCATCCACATACTTTTCCAGCCGGCTATCGAGCTTGCCCAATACATCCGACAACAAATCCTTCACCCCCGAAAAGTCCGACGTTAGCAAGTCTTGCAGCTTTTGGGAGTTGGATAATTCAAAATTACCCTGGCTGTTGATAGTAATGCCCAGATCAACCAGGTATTTGGGCGAATTGCCCACCGCCGAACTATATTTGCCCAGCAAATCCGAGGCAATCTCCTGATGCAGCCAGCGAATGGACCAATCATGGCCCAGCGGGGCCGGAGTGTAAGTGGGGTTGCCCCGTTCATCTTTGTCGCCAAGAATCGGTTGGCCCTTGGCCTTGAGATATTTCACCAGGTCATTAACAGCGTTAAGCATGGTTTTAACATTGTCCACCACCTTGTCCTGGTTTTTGGCGACGGTGATGGTTGATGAACCTTCGGCGGTGAGATCCAGCGATAGCCCCTGCACCACATCGGTTAAGCCGGTGTTGGAACTGCGGTTGATGGTGATATTATTGATGGTAAAGCTGGCATTTTGCGCCGGTCGAAGCTGGTCGTTAACCACATCGGTCAACGCGCCGGCATTGTTTACCTCAATACCCAGGTTATACAGCACGCCGTTTCCGTTGCTCCCACTGTAGCTGCTATCAAACAGCTTTATGGCGTGGGCTGTGCCGGTACTCGCGCCAGTTAATACCAGCCGGCGGTCAACAATGGTGGCCTGCACCCCGTTGCCGCTGGCATAGGTGGCTTTGTTGATTTTGTCCCGAATATCGTTGAGAGTATCTGTGGCAGATACCTGAATGCTGGCCCCCTGCGCCGAGTAACTCGCGGAAGCAATATTGGCGTCGCCGAATAGCTGCTGTTGGGTTGGATCGGCGTTGGCAAAGGTCACCGTCAGCCCCCGGCCGGTGTCAAAGGTTGTGCCTTTGACCGTACTAAAATCCTGCCAGCTCGAGGTCATCACCGAGTCCGCATCAGACGCATCGTCAATGCTCACGGCTTTACCGCTGCTGTCAACAATTCTAAACTGCCAGTTTGAGCCGCTGTCCTGCCGAAATTCAACCGAGTAGCTGCCGCTACCCAGCTCTAACTGGCCGGTTCGCACCGAAGCGCCCGTGCCAAAGCCGGTAACCGGGTTGTTGGTTCCGGTACTGCCAGCCACCGCCCGAGCCGCCAGGCCGCCAATTACAAACGTGCCGGAAAGCTGCAAAGCCTCGCTGATTTGGGCCTGCTGATTGGTTCTGATCTGGTGCGATTTTGCAAGCTGCCCCACCACCAGATCGTAGGTTCCGGGCGCTGCCGAACTGCCATTTAGCGTTACTTTGGCCGGGGTAACATCCGGGTTGGCATTGGTGACCGACACCGATTTTGAGGCAAATGCGTTGGTCAGGCCATAGGTTGTACCCACCAACGCCTCAATCGCGTCTCTGGCCGCTGTAATTTTGGTGCCAACATCATTGTAGATAGCGCTCCTAACCTGAAGGGTGTCGCGCCGGGTTTCGAGCTTCTGCAGGGGCTGTCGCTCAAAGGCCATTGTCTGCTCTACAAGCTGGGTTACCCACGACGCGCTGGTTGGAGACACACTCGAAACAGTAGCCATCGGCTTACTCCTTATCCTGCCAGAACAAACCCACCGGCAGTTGGGACGGCCACGCCGCCATAAGCGCCAGAACTGGCCGCCGGTTGCGGCGATTGATATTTGGCCTTCACTTGCAACCAGGTATCTCGTAATTCTCTGATCAAGCCGGCGGCTTCTTCAAATTCACCTTTGCGAGCCAGATCGCCGCAATATTGGTAAAGTCTAAAAAAGCCGAGCGCAATTTCCGGGTCGTAGCTGTAATCAAGGGCATCGCGCAGCACGCCCAAAGCCCTGGTAGTACGGTCAAGATCTTGCTGGCTACAGGCAACCAATGTTGCATCATAAGTCATAATCAAAAGATCGAGCGGGCTGGCCCCATTAATCTGGTTGGTGCGATAGCTTTGCGCCGCCGTTTGAAGGTTCAACATGATTCACTCCGTATGTACTGGTTTGGATCAGTTAGCATCATACAACCTGACTTGCCCAACAGGACCGAATAGGGGGGCTTTTGGCCCCCCTACACAGTACTAGTTAGAACGTTACCGTCTACCGGAACAGGCTCAGAACGCCCTGCGGGGCCGTATTCGCCTGGGCCAGCATCGTGGTTGACGTTTGCTGCAAGATGCTGTACTTGGTGGCTTCAAGCTGTTCCATTGCCATATCGGCGTTCATAATGCGGTTGTAAGAGGCTTCGACGTTCACCTGGGCCACAGCCAACTGCTCTTCCTTAAAGGTCAGCTTGTTGATCAGCTTGCCCACATCGGCGATTTTGGACGAAACGGTGTTGATCGCCGTGTCGACGGTGGTCATAAAGCTGGCAAAGTTGCTGGCGGTACTGGCCGAGGTGAGGCTGATGCTAACACTCAAACCAGCCGAGTCCAGGCCGGTCAGGCCGGTAAACTGGGTCGTGTCGCTGGAGTCGGCGCCGGTCTGGAAGGTTAACGCGCTGGTGCTGAGCAGGGTCGTGTTGTTCCATTTGGTTTGTTTGGTCAGGTCGTCCAGTTGCTCGGCGTAAGAGGTCATCTGCTTGACCAGGGCGTCGCGTTCATCCGCGCCCATCGTGTCGCTGGCGCCGGTTTGGGCCAGGTTGCGCATTTTAACCAGAATGTCGCTCATCTTGCCCAGGCCGGAGTCGGCCACAGCCAACAGGTTTTTGGCGTCGGCGATGTTGTTCTGCGCCGTTTTCATACCTTCTGAGCGGGCCATCAATTTATTGGCGATGGTGTTCCCGGCGGGGTCATCCCCGGCGCTGTTGATGCGTTGGCCGGTCGCCAGCCGCTGCTGGTGAATGCCCAATTTGGTGTTGACGTCTTTCAGTGAGTTCAACGCGTTCAGAGCGCCGATGTTAGAAGCAATTCGGGTGAAATCTGCTGTTGCCATTGTATATATCCTCCGTGATTAACTAATTAGGTATCCTTACCTATTTTGAATTTTGTACAGATCTTTGGGTTGCCGTTAAGAAACCGCCGGCTGCCATTTTGATCCAAAGGAGCCGCGGTTTCCAGACCCCTTTGGGTTTGACCTGAGAGATGGTGTATTATCGTCTATTCGATGCCGTCTCCTTTCCCGATACAGTTTTTACTCTATTCAGTTGTCTGTAGTAGTTATCGTCAGGGCCAAATAAAACTTTAGATGATTGGGGAATTTTTACGGTAATTTTACGAAGAAATTATGATTCCAGCCGCTGCGCGGTTTGCCACGCTGCCAGGGCATCGTCCTGCATTCCCAACGCATTGAGCGCCACGGCCAGCGCCTTGTACGCTTCAACATCGGCCGGAACAAGTTGAGTTAACAGCAGCAGCGCTTCGGCGGCCGGCTGAAATTGTTTTTGCGCCAGCAACCGCAGCCCGTGCTGGCGAACGGCCTCGGCCGGCGAAAGCTGAAGCGCGCCGGCAATTTCGGCCAGCGTGTCATGCGCCGGTTGGTATGCGGGATTGGCCAGCAGCGCCTGCACCAACGCCGACAGCGCGGTGTTTGGCTCGCGGCGATGCATGGCCAGCAGCGCGGCCACGGTCAGCGGCGCGGCCTTATCTGGCTCCTCGGCCAGCGCAATCTCCAGCGGACGGGCGGCGCTGTTGGGTTTGCCGGCCCGCAGCAGATATTCCGCTAAACTGGCCCAATCGCCGGGCAGCGAGCCGGCCAGCGCCATTGCCTGCGCCAGATGGCGGGCGGCGCTGCCCCACTGCCGCTGCCCCACCTGGGCGGCGCAGAGCAGCCGCAGCAGGGCCGGCTGGCCGGCGGCCACCGGTTCGAGCAGCGCAATGGCTGGCGCAAATTGAGCGGCGGCCAGCAGTTCCCGGGCCTGCTGTTCCAACTGAGCCGCCGCAGGCGGCGGGCTGATATTCCGGGCGGCCAGCATTGCGCCAAACGCGCGGTGAGCCGTGGGTAGATCACCGGTGAGTACACTGGCCACCCCCAGCGTCTCTTCCAACCGGCCCGGGGACCAATCGTGGCCCTGGCCGGACTCCGGCAGAGACAGGCCGGCCGTTAAAACTGCAACGGCGGCGGCGGGGTCATCGTCAATTAAATAAAACAGGCCGGCCGTGGTGGCAATGCTGCGCCGGTGCGGAAACGCGGCCAGCGCCAGTTTAACCACGCGCCGGGCCTCGGCCGGCTGGTTGAGCTTGAGGTAGGCATCCAGCAGGGCCACATAGGCCTGGTACAGGTAAAATTCGCGGTCAAGTTCGGCCGGCGGCATGGCGATCACTTGCTCGTAAATGGGCGCGGCGTCGGTGTACTTTTCCAAATTAGACAGGCAGGTGGCCCGATGAAATTGCCAGAACAGGTTGTCCGGCTCGCGGGCCAGCCGGGCCTCGACGATGGCCAGATTGCGCCGGGCTTTGGCCTTGATGGCGGCATCGGTGGTGTCGTAGCCCACGTGGGTAATATCAATGTTGGTTTGGGCGATGGTCAACCCCTGCCGGGCCGCGCTCGGTTCCATTGTTTCGTGCAGCGGGCCGTCAAAATGCAATCCCAACCGATTTTTGAACAGGCGGGCGTGGTTGACCGTGGTTTTGACCCGGTCATTTTCACCGCGCAGGCTGCTGACCCGGCAGTGGTACACATCGGCCCGGCCGGAAACCAGCGCCTCTTTCAACTGCGCCACCCCCAGCAGCGACAGCCGGTCGTCGGCGTCCATCCAGAAAATCCAGTCACCGGCCGCATCTTTGATCGACTCGTTGCGGGCGGCAGCAAAATCGTTGATCCACGTAAAATGTTTGACCGTCGCCCCCAGCGAGTGGGCCAGCTCCACGGTGCGGTCCGTTGAACCGGTATCCACAATGATGACTTCGCCGGCCAAATCGCCCACCGAGCGCACACAGTCAAGCAGATTGGCCTCTTCATTTTTAACGATCATACACAGCGAGACCAGCGGCCACCGGCGCGGCGGGTTTGCCCCGCTGAACTCCAGCTCAAGCCGCGGTAACGGCGGCCCGGCGGGTAAAATGGTTTCGGTTCGGGGTCGATGTCGTCTTTTGGCCATCGCTCAACCTCGCTCTGCCGCCGATAGCTGCTGCGCCGCCTGCCAGGCGGTAACGGCATCGTCTTTGTAGCCCAGCCCGTTGAGGGCCACCGCGAGCAGCCGGTAGGGTTCGGGGTTAGTGGGGCGCTCTTCAATTAAATAACTGAAAAGCTGCGCCGCCAGCGCAAATTCTTTTTCACCGAGCAGGCGCCGCCCCTGCACGCCGACCAGCGCCGCCGGGGTCAACTCAAAACAGGCGGCCAGTTCGGCCAGCCATTGCCGGGCGGCGCGGTCGTCGGGGTTGGCCAGGCAGCGTTGCCCCAGCGCCGTCACCTGCGCCCAAAGATTCCCGACCAAAAAGCGCAGCAGGCGCGGCGTCAATGGATCGGCCGGTTCGTGGCTGGCCGCCCACTCCAGCAGCCGCCGGGCGGTGACGGCCTGTCCGGTTTTTAGCAAATAAAGCGCGGCCAGCGCCCGCCACTCGCCCGGCTGCGGCGCAGCGAGGGCCAGCGCCTGGGCCAGCGCCGCCAGCGCGTCGTCCCACTGCTGCAACTGGCGGTGGGCGTGGGCCAGTTGGCGCAGCAGGTCGGGGCGAGTAACCGTTACCCCGACCAGCCGGTGCGTAAAATCGGCCCAACGGCCGGCCCGAAAATCGCGCCCGGCGGCGGCCTCATCAAAAGGCAGCGGGTCGATCTTTGCCAGCCAGGGTTGCAGCGCGGCGGCGGCGCGCGGCCGGTCGGTGAGCAGCAAGTGGGCCAGACTCAAATTGACCGGCAGCACTTCCGGCGACCAGGCGTAGCCCACCTCGCCGGCAGCGTCGGGCAAAGCGGCAGCCTGCTCAAAGTGGCGCAGCGCCGCCGCCGGGTCATCGTTATCCAGATAGAACATGCCGGCAGCCACGGCCAAATGCTGCCGGTGGGGGTAAGTTTGCAGCGCCTGCCGCAGCACGTTTTCGGCATCGGCGCGGCGGCCGGTTTTGATATACGCCGCCACCAGCGACAGGTGAGCCTGGTACACGTCAACCTCGCGGCTGAGGGTGGGCGGCGGGTTGGCAATCACCGCGGCCAGCGCCTCGGCGGCCTCGGCGTACTGGCCCAGCACATGCAGCGAAATCCCCAAATGGTGCTGCCAGTGCAGGTTGCCGGGGTCGCGTTCCAGCGCTCGCCGGACAATCGCCAGGTTGCGCCGGGCTTTGGCTTTGAGGCCGGCCTCGTCAACGGCGTAACCGGTGTGGGTGATGCTGATGTTGGTGTCGGCCACCGTCACTCCGCCGGCCGACAGATCGAGCGTTTCGTGGATGGGGTAAATAAAGCGCAGCCCGCGCCGGTTGCGAAACAGCCGCAAGTGCTGCCCCACCGTTTTAAGCCGGTCGCCCGGCTCGCCGCTGACAATGTTGGCCGCGTACACATCGGCCTGGCCGGACACCAGCGCCTGCTTCAGCCGCGTCCGGTCCGTGGCGGACAGCCGGTCATCGGCATCCATCCAAAAAATCCAGTCGCCGGTGGCGTGGCGGATCGACTCGTTGCGGGCGGCGGCAAAGTCATCGACCCAATCAAAATGGATGACTCTGGCCCCCAGCGAGCGGGCGATGGCGGCGGTGTCGTCGCTGGAGCCGGTATCTACCACGATGGCTTCGCCGGCCAAATCGCCCACGGAGCGCAGACACTCGGCCAGCGTCGCCGCCTCGTTTTTAACAATCATGCACAGCGACACCGACGGCCAACTGGCCGGGGCGCTCTGCCCATCGAACTTTATTTTTTTGAGCCGGCCGCCGGCGGGTGCGGCCCCGGCGCGGCGGATAGCCTTTTTAAAGAAGTCGGCCATTTCCTGCACGGCCTGCCGGTCATCGTACAATACGGCGTTGGCGGCCAGAATTTTGGCCTTGATTTCGGCGCGGCAGGCCGGGTTGGTACCCAGCCGCACGGCGATGTCCACGTACTCCTGCGGGCTGGCGGCCACGCAGTCGAGCAGGCCCATTTGGCGGTAGCGACCCAGCGTCAGCCGGCCGCGCAAATAGGGGCCGGGCAGGGTGACCAGCGGCGTGCCGGTGGCCAGCGCCTCGTGGGCGGTGTTGCCGCCGCTGTAATGAACGGTGTCGAGCAGCACATCGGCCACGGCCAGCAGGTTCATAAAATCGGCAAATTCCTGGGGCGGGGCAAAGCGGATGCGCCCGGCCACATCCGGGATTGACTGCCGGAAACGCTGCTGCAAATCGTCTTTCCAGCGCGGCGTTTTGGTTTCCAGCAGCAGCACCAATCCCTGCGGGTCGCGGCGCAAAATTTCGGCCATTATGGCGTCAAAATCGGGGTGGATTTTGAGCAGATTTTGCGGGCAAAAATAGATGTGCGCCTGCTCCGGCAGGCCAAAATAGCTGCGCGGACGCAGCGGGTTGGGTAATTCCGGGCGGGCAAAACAGGTGGGCAGGGTGTTCAGTTTGACCAACCGCTCGGAGTAGTGGGCTTCCGCGCCGTCCGGTTCCAGCAGCGTGCTGGAAATAAAATAGTCCATCTGCGGGATGCCGCTGGTGCTCGACAGCCCCCACGAGGTACACTGCACCGGCGCGGGGCGGAAAAAGGGCAAAAAATAGTTGAGGGCGTCGCTGCCGGCTTCCCAATAATAAAGCAGGTCGAGCGGGTTGGCCCGCAGCGCGGCCACGGCCAGCGGCAGCTCTTCCAGGATGGGCCGGTAGCTGACGCGCGGGTTGGTGATGCCGGCTCGCAGCCGTTCCAGGCTGGGCGGCGGAGCCACAATCACCGGCTCAAGTTCGGGGTCGGCCCAGTGATTGAGCAGGCCGCCCATCAGCGACAGGAAAATGCGTTCGTGGGTGCGGGTGACTAAAAAGCCAACGCGGTAGGGCGGGGTGGGGGTCGGCCGGGGCGGCGGCGCATCGACGCTGAAAATTTGGGCGTAACGGCTTTTGAGCGGCAAATCGTTGTGACCGTGATAGGGCAAATTGAAAGGCGGATAGACGTTGATCGGCGCGCCGCCGGCCAGCCACTCGCTCAAATTGACGCTGCCGGGCGGGTATTTTTCCAGCGCGCGGGCAAAGTTGGCCCGCCAGTCGGTGATGGCGGCGGCGCTCGGCATCACCGCCGGGCACAACCCGTCGAGTTCCAACCGCCAGAAAAGCTGCGCCGGTTCCAGTTTGAGCGCCTGCTCAAAACAGTCCGCCGCCGGGGCCAGCTCTTCCTGCTGCATGTAGGCCAACCCCAAATCGTAATAGTCGGCGGCGTTGGTTGGGTTGATAGCCAGCGCCCGGCGATAGCTGGCAATCGACTGCGGGAATAACTTCAACCCGCGATAAACCAGCCCCAAACCGCTGTGATAGACCGGCTCGGCGGGGGCCAGCGCCGCGGCCTGCCGCAAATGCTGCACCGCGACATCGTTGTGGCCCAGTTGGTACGATAACAACCCGAACAGAAAATGAAGCTGCGGCTGCGCCGGTTGTTCGGCCAGCAATTGCCGGTACAAAGGGCCGGCGGCGGCAAAATTGCCGGCCTGATGGTATTGAACCGCGGTTGAGAGCAGGTCGGGTGGCGACATAGGGCAATTATCTTGTAAATTCAGTCCATTTCCTGTGGGTGCATTTTACTACCTTTGCACTTTCGGCATCTGGACACAGATTTCGCAGATTTACACAGATTTTCTTGAAAATTATTTACTTCATCTGTGTTTTCTGTGTAAATCTGTGTCCTATTTTGAGCGAAGTTTGAAAAGTGCAAATATAGTAATTTCAAGAAAGGTGGAAGTTGGGGGGAACTACCCCCTCACCCCCCGGCCGTTCGGCTGAGCTCACGACGAAGCCTGCGGCGCTGCGACCGGTGTTTGCAGCGCTAACTGCCAGCAGGCCAGCGCCTCGGATTGGCGGCCGCTTTTTTGCAGGGCCACGGCCAGCATTTTGCAGGCTTCGGCCCGTTCCGGCGGCAGGGCCACATCGACCCATGTTTGCAGGGCGTCGATGGCCGCGGCAAAATCTTCCCGGCCCAGCGCGGCCAGCCCGGCGGCCCGGCAGGCCAGCCCCAACTGCGCTTCGAGCACGCCGGCGGCCCAGCTTTCGCCCTCCGCGTCAGACTCCGGGGGCAGGGTTTGGGCACGTTCCAAACATTGCCGGGCCAGTTCCGGCCGGTTTTGGCGCAGATAAAACATCCCGGCGGTAATCCAGCCGTGCCGCCGCCCGGGAAACAGGGCCAGGCCGCGCTGCAACACAGCCTCGGCGCGGGCCATATCCGGCAGCGTGGTGTAAGCCGACATCAACAGAATGTAGGCTTTGTACAGGTGGCTGTTCGCGTTGAGCTCCGGCGCGGGGTGGTTGATAATCATTTCAAACTGCTCAATAGCGCCGCGATAATCAGCGAGCTGGTACAGGCTCAAACCCAGATGGTAGCGCCATTTCAGCCGCTGCGGCTGCTCAAGCACGCAGCGCCGCAAAATGGCGGCGTTGCGCCGGGCTTTGCGGCGCAGGCTGGCCGGGTCGCCGCTGTAGCCGGTGTGTTGAATGCTGATATTGGTGTGGGCGATGGTCAAGCCCCGCCGCAGCAGCGATTCGGTGACGGATTCGTGGATGGGGTCTTCAAACTGCACGCCGAGATGGTTTTTGAACAGCAGCGTGTAAAAAACCTGGTTCGACGCCGGGTTTTCGCCGGCCAGCGGGCTGACCATCCGGCAGCGATAGGCATCGGCCTGGCCGGAAGCGACCGCGTTTTTGAGCTGGTTCACATTGGCCGGCGACAGGCGGTCATCGGCATCGAGCCACAAAATCCAGTCGCCGCTGGCGTGGCGGAGCGACTCGTTGCGGGCGGCGGCAAAGTCGTCAATCCAGGTAAAATACTCCACCCGCGCCCCGAGGGCCTGCGCGATGTCAACGGTCTGGTCAGTGGAGCCGGTATCAACAACGATGACTTCGCTGGCCAAATCGCCCACCGAGCGCAGGCAGCCGGCCAAATTGGCCGCTTCATTTTTCACAATCATGCACAGCGACACCGACGGCCAGCGGGCCGGCGCGGTCTGCCCGTCAAAGGAGAGGGTGAGCAACGGGGCCGGCTTCATTGCAGCGCCGCCAATTGGGCCAAAACTTCGTCGATGCCGGCGGTGTCCGGGGCCAGTTCCCGCACCCGCTCAAACGCAGCCAGCGCGGTATCAAACCCGCCAAGCTGGATGGCGCAGTTGCCCAGCGACAGCAGCAGCGGCACGTCGTTGGGGTCAATCCGCAGCGCCCGGTTGAGATACCCGGTGGCCTGGTCAAACGCCTCCAGTTGCAGGTAAATGTCGGCCAGATTGTGCAGGATGGGCAGGTGTTCGGGGACAACGGCCAGCCCCTGCCGCAGCGCGTCTTCCGCGGCTTCCAACTGGCCGGTCATCACGTAGGCCACGCCCAAACTGTTCCACAGGTCGGCGTCGGTTTGGCGGCGGGCCAGTTCGGCGTTGAGCAGTTCGATGGCCGCGGGCCAATCACCCGCCGCCTGCACCCGCGTCAGTTGCTCATCAAAAGCTGATGACTCAAGCCCGGCCGCCGTTGGGTTTTGCCGGTGGCCGTTATTGGGCGTTGCTGCTGCCTGCGGCCCGTCGCCGACCGGCGCCGATGCTGCGCCGGCGAGCCGTTGGCGCAGCGCGTCCGCGCCGGGCTGGCCGTGCAGCCGCTCGATGGCCAGCTCAACACCGTCAACATCGCCCAGATCGGCGCAGATCTGGCCAAAGGCCAGCAGCACATCGGAGTGGGCCGGATCGATGGCCAGCGCCCGGTTGACCATTTCGCTGGCGGCGTCATAATTGCCGGCGGCCCGGTACAGGTCGATGAGGTTGAGCAGGGTGTTGACATCTTCCGGGGCCAGTTGGTGGGCCTGCCAAAAGGCGGCTTCGGCCTGCTCCCATTCGGCCAGTTGCACATAAATCACGCCGAGTTGGTTGGGCAGATCGGGCAGGGTGGGCACCAGTTCGGCGGCCCGGCGCAGCACCGGCGCGGCTTCGGCCAGCCGGCCCAACGCCTGCAAAGTAGAGCCCCAGGCCACAAACGCGGCGGCAAACTTTGGGTTGGCCTCGGCCACCTGCCGGAAGGCTTCAGCGGCGGCGGGCAGGTTGCCGGCCTCCAGTGCGGCCTGGCCGGGTTGGAGCAGCCGCTGCATTGTTTCAACCGCGCCGGCGGGAGTCGCGGCGTGCCGCCGGATGGGTTGGTTTCGCAAAACCAGCAGCCGGTCTTTAATGGCCGCGGCCATTTTATCCCACGAGAAATTGGCCCGCACCTCGGCCATGCCAACTTTGGCTTTGGCTGCGGCGTCGGTGGGGTTGTTGAGCACCCGGCGCATCAGCAGTTGCAGCGCGGCGGCGTCCGGTTCGGCCCACCACGGCCAATCGACGGTTTCCCAATCGCCAATCCGTTTTTCCGGCAGCCGCACCTCGCGGGCCGGGATGAGATAGGCGTTGCCGGGGTGGCAGTAATCCAGCGCCGCGCCGTGGCCGGTGACAATTACGGGCAGACCGCTGGCCATCGCTTCAGCAATGGGCAGGCCAAAACCTTCGCCGCGGTAGGGATGCACCAGGCAATCGCAGGCGGTATACAGGCCGGCCAGTTCGGCATCGGACAAAATGGCGCCGATATATTCAATTTCCGGCGCGCCGGGTTGGGCCTGCAACTGCTCAATGTGCTGGCGAGCGTTACGGCCCTGGTAAAACGAGTCGCCGCCCATATCTTTGATAACCAGGCACACGTCATCATCAGCGCTATAGGTTCGGCTGTACACCTCAAGCAAAATGTCGATGCCTTTGCGCAGGATGGTGCCGCCGACAAACAGGAATTTGAATTTTTTGCGGGTTTTGAGCGGATACGGCGGCGCAGTTGGCCGGAACTGATCAAGATTGAGGCCGTTGTGAACGGTAAACACCCGCTCGGCGGGGATGCCGCTGCGAATGTAGCTGTCGCGCACGTAGTTGCTGGGCACCCACATCTCGTCCACCTGCGAGGCGAACACCTGAACCCATTGTTTGGGCAGGCTGCCAAATTCCCACGGCTGGATGACCACCCAATGGCCAGCAGCGGGCGGGGTGAAGCTGGGCGGCCACTGGTGGCGCACATGCACCTGCGCCGGCTGGCTCAGCGGCCGGTTGAGATGGTTAGCAATGACGGCAAAGCGGGGGTCGGCCTCCGGGCCAAACTGGTGCGGCTCAAACGGCAGCAGCGACAGCTCGATCTGGCTATCCTGCCCCAGCCGGATGGCGACTTCGCGGTTGATGAGCGCCAACGAGTGGGTAACAAACTGGCTGCCTTCCCAAACCACGCTCACGGGTTCGGCGGCGGGCGGCTGGCGCAGTTCGGTTTCAATCTGGGCCAGCCGCCGGGCAGCAATGCCGGCGATGGCGGGCCACTGCCAGTTGGCCACCATATCGGCGCGGGCCTGGCGGCCAACAGCCTGCGCCTGCTGCGGGTTAGCGAAAACAGCCCGTAGTAACTCAACCAAATGCGCGGGGGACGGTTCGGCCCATTTCTGGCCGCGATAGAACGGGATTTCCATACGTTCGTCGATGTTTACCAGCTCATCGAAATTGAGCAGCAGGCTGTTATCGGCGGTCATAAATTCCAGGCTGCCACCCCAGCGGGTGGCGATAACCGGCAAGCCACAGGCCATAGCCTGCATTTGCGGCCGGCCCCAGCCTTCACCGCGAGAGGAGGAAACGTAGGCGGTGGCGGCGGCATAAAAGCGGGGTAAATCTGCTTCGGGTATCTGTTCATCTAAAACGATGATTGGAGCCACACCGGCGCGGTTTATTTTGAGTTCGGTTTGTAAAAAGTGGTCGATACGGCGTTCAATTTCGGCCTTGCCGTCTGAAATATCGGTGGCGTTGACCGGATAAGTGCGCAGTACCAAACAAACATCGTCGGTGGGGACAAAAGCCTGCGCCCAGGCTCGCAGCAGCACATCCCACCCCTTGCGATAGAGCCACTCAAAAATTGAAACAAAGACCGTGCCGCGCAGTCCGGGGATGGGCAGTGGAGCCGCGCCGGGTTTAAAATGGTCGGTATCGATTCCGCCCGGCACTTTGACCAGTTTGGTGGTAACGCCGGCCCGGCGGAAGGTTTCAAGGTTAAAGTCAGTTGGCACCCAGACTTCGTCCATCTGGTTGCATTTTTCTACCCACTCCGGGGGCAGGCTGTCGGTTTCAAACATCGCGCGGCCAATGTTGTAGCGCGCCTGTGGGTGGCGTTGAAAACCGTAGGCCGGAAAGTGGATCAGGCTGATAAATTCATTGTTGACGGACGCCTGCAAGGCAGCATCCAACTCACGGCGAACCGGCGCACCCAACTGGCTGCGGAATTTGTCGGAGTGGCGACCGGCGGCGCGGGCCGCAATGGGCTGGCCCTGCCGCCGAAGCTGCACAATAAAGTTGCGGGCTTCGTCGGCGTAACCGCTGGGGTCAAAAATGGGCGCGTGCCAGAGAACGGGGAACCCAGCCGGGGTTACGGCCGGCGCTGGCTGCTTATTTTCCTGGCCGGCAAGCTCGGCAACTCGCTCCATAACCCAATCTACTGTACGCTGCGGCGACCAGTTGGCTGTAATATGAGCGCGGGCGCGAGCGCCCACGCTGCGGGCTTCGGCCTGATGGTCAAAAACGTAACGCATTTGGGCGGCGGTGTGCGCCACCGAAGGTTCGGCCCACTGCTGATCCGGGGTGTAAAATGGATTTTCAAAGGTTTGGTCGGCATCTACGGCGGCCAGCCCATCAATATCAATTAAGAAGCTGTTGTCATCAGACATAAAATCAAGGTGGGCGCTCCAGCGGGTGGCAATAGTTGGCAGGCCCATCGCCATCGCTTCCATAAAAGGAATACCCCATCCTTCGCCGCGCGTTGGCAGCACAAAGGCATCGGCGGCGGCGTACAGGGCAGGCATATCCTTTTCATTGATAAACTGGTCCAGCCAAATGATCGGCGGAATGTTGGCCGGGTTGTAACCGAGCTGGCGCACGTACTCATCGATCCGCTGGCGAATGGGCGGCTCTTTGACGCGGTCCGGGTAGGCGCGGATAACCAGGCAAACATCATCGGCGGCGGTGAAAGCCTGCAAATACGCTTTTAACAACACATCCCAGCCCTTCCGTTTGTTCCACTGAAAAACAGACAGGAAGGTAAAGCCTTTTTTACCCGGAACAGACAGCGGTTGCACGGCCCGGGGATTATAAATAGTGGTATCCAACCCAAAAGGAACAACCCTTAATTTAGCCGGGTCAACCCCGGCCCGGGCAAAAGTATCGCGGTTAAAAGTGGTGGGCACCCAAACTTCGTCCATGCCGTTGCAGGCTTTGGCCCAACCGGCTGGCAGCCGGTCGGTTTCAAACATGGTGAGGCCAACATAGCCTTTTTGATCAGGATTCTGTTGGCGATAAAAAGCAAAAACATCGGTTCCATCCCACAAGACGGGAGGGTGAAAACAGATATAAAGACCACCGGGCTGCTTTGATTCAATCAGTTTTTCCCAATAAGCCCGTTCAGAGGGGGTAAGCTGGTCAACAAATCTTTCATCAGCCGCAAATGGTTGGGCCGCTACGGGAACTCCCTGCCGGTGCAGGCCAGTAATGGTTTGGCGAGAAAGAAAGGAATAACCGCTAAAGGTAAAAATTCCTTCGGCCCAGGTGATGGGGGGTGATTTTGGCTTTGTTTTTGCGGCAACCTGGCTAAAAATGTGCAGATAATCACGGGCCGCATCATCCCAGGAACGCTGGCGAATAAACCTGGCAGCGTTTTCGACGCGGGTTAGTGAGCCTGCCGGGTCATTCAACCAGTGCAGGATTGTCGTTGCCAAATCAGTTGGGTCGTTTGGATTAAACAACAAAGCCAGCGAATTATCGGTACCCAACCGCTCCACAAATTGAGGCAGCGCCGAGCAAATCACCGGAGTCTGGTGCCACATACCTTCCAAAACAGGGCCATTCAACCCGGCTTCGCTGAATGATGCTGTTACAACCGCGCTTGCCGCCTGATACAAAGCCGGGAGTTCGGCATCCGGCACATGGCCAAGAATAAAAATATCGCGATTGAGTTCCAAATTAAGTTGGCTGATCAAATTCTGGAGCGAAAGGTGATAGTGTGACACGGTGGGGTTCCGTTCGCCCGGAATTAAATTTGTCGCCATTGGGCCAATAAACACTGCCGGTATACAAATACCGGATGCTTTTAGCAAGCCAACCGCTTCAATAATTACTTTGGGATTTTTGTGGACCATTGCAGTACCGGGTGACAGCAAAAACTGCCGGGGCAGCCTGTACTTTGCCCGAAGCGCGGCCAGTTTTTCGGCACTCTCCCGCTTTTCAGTGACCAATGGCGGGGCCAGGTAAACCCGGTAACTTTTATCGGGGTCGATACGATACAGACGCGTTGCCTCATCCCGAATATAATCGGACGAAAAAATGATTCCGTTGGCGCTGTGGGCCCATTGACGATTTTCACGGCGCGCCTCGGACGTCATAGCCCCCCAGGCTTCAGTTTGCTCATGCGCCAGGTCGTGCAGGGTGACCACACAAGGCGCGGCCAGGTTCAAATCCTGGTCAGATCGTAACAGGCCGACGGTAGTTGGAAAATAGATCAGATCAAACTTATGGCTGTGCTGCGATAACCAGGTAATGCCGTCGCCGGGGGCCAACTTTGGCAACTGAATAATAGTTAAATGTTGCGGATCAATCTCAAACGGAAAACCCAGAGAAACTCCAGCTGTATCGTTCTCTGGCCAAAACAGGGTAAAATGATATTCTTCTGGCCGGGTCAACTTCAGCCAGCTTTGCAGCATGGCCAGCGTAAAACGGCGTATCCCGCCGGCAGATACCATTTGATCAAAAATAGCCACGCGCATCGGATATTTTGTTTTCATTAATAAGCCCGCTTATCTCATTCTAATGGCCACCCCAATGGGCGGCTGGCCATCATAGTTTTCAATGTAGGCAAAGTTGCCAAAAATACGCTTTATCCGCAGCCAGACATCTTTGAGCGACGGTTTAAAGTTGGTTAGTGGCGGGTAACGGTTAGCAAAGGGAGAGGTTGGCTGATCACCAAACAATTCGTCGCTTCTGTCCAGCAGATCATCAAATACCACCGCGCCGCCCAAAGCCACGTGGGGCATCACATCCAACAAATCCCACCAGGCGCCCAGTGCGGTATGATCACCGTCTACAGTAACCAGATCAAACTGGTGGGGCCGATTTTCGGCTTGCCGGATCAGTTCAGTGTAATCAACCCCATTTTGTTGCGGGATAATATCATCCAGAAAAATGGGCAGGAGGTGATGACTGTTACCGTTTAAAAAAGAAATATTACCAACAAAATCTGGAGCGGCACGCTTCATTTCTGCGCGCACAAATTCTGGCCCCGGGTTGGTCACATCACCATAATTTTTGATCCACATGTCAACCGAATAGACGTTAACCCGGGGAGCAACAGACAAAACCTGAGCCATAGACCATCCCCGGCGGGTGCCGATTTCCAGGTAACTTCTGGGTTGAATGATTTGAGCCAAACAGCGCAGGGCGGTGCGAATTTCCCAGCGCCTGTCGTTTTTTTGCAGGCCGTCAGACAACCATGCCAGCAAAGCCGGCTTATTTACCTCATCGGTTGACAGGGCCTCAAGTGTTTGAAATGTATCTTGGGTAAGGTCTGGATGACCGAGATTGGCTGCAATCTGCTCGTAACGGGCGGTAACAAAGTCCTGTAAATTCATACCGTTCACCGTATATCTAAAAGTTGGTTGGGCATGGTAAGCTGCAATAGAAGTTGCGTTTCCTCTGTGGCAGATAGCAGCATGTTGATGGCTGATTTAGAGCGCACGCCAATTGCCCGAGCCGGCACGCCAGAAACTATTGTCCAGGGAGGGACATCTTTGGTGACAACTGCTCCCGCACCAATTACCGCCCCTTCACCGATCACAATATCGGGCAGAATAACAGCGTTCGCGCCCACAAAACTGTGCGGCTCCAACACAATATAGCCGGCCTTTGGGTTTCTCAGATGAGCCGGAGCAGCCGCAGTCATAACCGAGTCCAATTGTTCCGTGCCGGTAACCAGCCGCACGCCTTGAGTTATCCCAACATAATCGCCAATCTCAGTTCTGCCACCCCCATACACGCTGGAAAAAGAACAAATATGCACAAACTTACCAATACTCAGGCTTCTACCCCCCTCCAGCCTGGAATAATCATCAATCCTTACGCCATCGGCCAACGAAATCATTTCCGGTCTTAAAACCAGAGCATTTTCAAAAACCTGTACATTTTCACCAACCGACCTAAACCTTTGCATGAATTCTGCCGATTTATACATCTGGATATTTCCTTTCACTGAGGGCTGCCGAGCAGATTAACGGATTTTGAACCTATAAAACCAGGCACGCATCCCCATTCTACCACCCCCCACCTTCGGTTTCAGTAAACCTTACCTAAACAAACCGTAAAAGCTGCGTAAAACAAAAACACGCCAGAAATATTCTGGCGCGTTTGAGCTTTCGTTGTTGAGACGATGAAAATTATTTTCCCTGAGACTCACGCAGGGCCAGGGTTAGCGAAAGAATGCCAAATTCTGTTTGAAGCGGTACAATCAGCCGGTCGATATCAAATGTTGAAATGCGCGAGCCTTTGCCCACAATCATGGTTGGTACCGAAATATCGCATTTGTAACCCACCTGGGCCAACTTGGTGGCGGCCTGACCGGTAATCACATTGCCCAGCTCGCCGATACCGCTTTGGGCCAGTTCATTAAATTCGGTGAGCGTTTCACCGAGCATATGCGAGACAATAGCCTTGGCGGTTTCAAAACTCAGGCTGATAATGGCCACGCCCCACACATCACCAACCAAACTGATGAGCACGGTAATGTCATCGCTAACATAGGTGTCTCGCTGCAAACGGAGCTGGCCCCGCGTGGCTTTTACATCCAGCTCGCTGTTTAACACCTCGCCGGCGGCAACTATGAACGGATTTAATAATTCAACTCTCATGACACTCCCATCCAATCTGGAATAGTCTTTGGAAACTGGTTTTATTTGTTAGCTTCTCGCAAGGCCAAATGAATCTGAATCGGCCCTATTTCAGTTTCCAGCGGAACGTGCAGCCGTTCAAAATCGAGCGTAGAAATTAATGTCCCTTTGCCCATTACCATAGTTGGCGGCGAAATTTTGGAGTCGAAGCCGGCTTCGGCCAGCCGTTTGCCAGCCTGGCCGGTAATCACATTGCCCAACTCGCCGATGCCGCTTTGGGCCAGCGAGTCAAATTCATCAAACGGTTGATCCAAAATTTTAGAAACAATAGCAATAGCCGTGGTTTCGCTCAAACCATATAAAACAACACCGTTCACCTGCCCAACCATGCTCACCAACACTGTAATATCGTCGGCGGTAGCCGCAGAACGGCGCAGTGAAAGTGGCCCGCGCTTGGCGCTGATCCCCACCTCGGTCTCTAATACCATAAAAGCGGCTTCTATAAACGGGTTAAGAAATTGAACATTCATCACCATTCACCTGTATTGCAAAAATTATTTTGCCCCGTTCCGACGATAAAAGGAGATACCCGCCGCATCGAATCCAATTTCCGTGGCCTTTGGCACAATTTCGGTACCGCCTACAAATAAAACCCCACCGGGGCGCAGCGCCTTAAAAAAGTTGTAGTAAAGTTGATCCTTGACCGGTGCGGTAAAATAAATTACCACATTGCGGCAAACAATCAAATCAAAATTCATTTCAAAGGAATCGGCCAGCAGGTTGTGCTGCCGAAACGTGATCAATTTGCGAAGGTCGTCATTGACCCAATATTTTCCGCCCGATTCCCTAAAATAGCGATTATACAGGGCAGGCGGCACATAGGCCACATCATCTTTGGTGTAAGGGCCGCCGGCAATGGCCGCATCCAGCGCCGAACGGTCAAGATCGGTGGCTAAAATATAGTGGCGTCGAAATGATCCGGTGAGTTCGGTGAGCATCATGGCCAGGGTATACGGCTCCTGGCCTCTGGAACAACCGGCGCTCCAAACCCGCAAACTGGATCGCCCTTTGAGCAGTTCGGGCAGAACGTTATTTTGGAGGGCGTTGTATTTTTCAACATCACGGAAAAATGATGACACATTAATGGTCAGATAATCGCGCAGTTTGCGCAGCTCGGTGGAGTCACGTTTAGCTTTTTGAAAATAGTTTTGCCAGGTTGGTTCACCCGATCTGAGCAGATAGGTGCCCAGGCGGCGCTGCATCTGGGTGTCTTTGTAAAAATTCAGATCGATGCCGGTAAGCGCCAGCACTTCTCGTTTGATGTAGGTATAATCATCGAGTTCCATCACGCAGCATCTCCACAATTTTGGCAGCAACCACCGGCAGCGGCACCACTTCATCGGCCAGGTTGGCTTCGATAACACTCCGGGGCATACCGTACACCACCGCCGTCGACTCGTCTTCGGCGATAACCCGGCCGCCCGCCTCTTTAATACAGCGCGCCCCAACCGCCCCATCGGACCCCATACCGGTTAGCACCACGCCAATCACCGCCGAGCCGTAGAGCTGGGCCGCTGTTTCCATTGCCACATCAACCGCCGGCCGTACATGATTGCGCCGGGCGCCGTGATCTAAAGACACTTTTTTGCCGGACTCAAATTTTAAATGAAAATCGCCGGGCGCCAGCAAAGCCAGCCCCAACGCCAGCCGGTCGCCCTCGGCGGCTTCCTGCACCGTCAGGCCAGATAGCTCATTGAGCCGCTGGGCCAGCGACCGGGTGAAACCCGGCGGCATATGCTGCACCACGGCCACCGCCGCCGGCAGATCAGAGGGCAGGCCAGAGAGGACCTGCTGCAAGGCGCGCGGGCCGCCGGTTGATGCGCCAATCACCACCACGGGGTCGCCGTCTTTAAAGGGACGCAGCCCGGTTTTGTTTGTTTTTTGCGGTGGAGCCGCCGGCAGCGGCAGCGGCCTGGTGCCATTTTGCCGGGCGGGCGGTTCGCTGGGTTGGGTACAGGCGGCGGCTTTAATTTTAACGCTCAAATCCATCACTACCGCGCGCATATCGGTGCTGGTAGTGGGTTTGGCCACAAAATCAACCGCGCCGCGCATTAGCGCCTGGATTGTGGTGCGCGTGCCGCGTTGAGTTAATGAACTCAACATCACCACCGGCGTGGGACAGTCGTGCATAATGTGTTCCAGGGCGGTCAAACCGTCCATGCGCGGCATTTCCACATCCAGAGTGACCACATCCGGGGTGAGCGCCGGAATTTTGCTCAGCGCGTCCAGCCCGTCTGTGGCGCTGCCAACCACAACAATATCGGGGTCTGATGATAAATGTTTGGCAATAGTGTACCGCATAAAGGGCGAGTCATCTACCACCAAAACTCTAATGGGATCGACCATAGGAGTTAACCCAAAACTTTTTGTAATGCCAGCATTACCCTGTCGGGATCAAAAGGTTTAACCACGTAATCTTTGGCCCCACTTTTGATGGCCTGAATTACCATCGATTCCTGCCCCAGCGCCGTGAGCATAATAATCTTGGCGTTGGGGTCAAAACCGCGAATTTCTGCCAGGGCTTCCAAACCGTCTTTTTCCGGCATGGTAATATCCATTAACACCGCATCGGGTTTGAAGGCGCGGTAGGTTTTTACGGCCTGATCACCGTTTTCAGCTTCGGTTACTTCGTAACCATGCCCAGACAGCAGCTTGGTTAGCCTCACTCTCATAAACTGCGCATCGTCAACAACCATAATTTTGCTCATGCTTAATAAGCCTCCTATCTCATCTTGATTAAGGACGGGTTCAAGACCTTCTCGCCTTGGCCCAGAGTTTTAACAGTAATTTCGCCGGAATCTATTCTGAGTTTAACGGTTCGGCCCGATGTACCGCCGGTGTCACGGCCTCTGATTCTGAGGCCGGCCGCCGCCAGGGCGGCCTCGGCGGCAGCCACATTTCTTTCGCCAATGTTGAGCGTATTCTTAAACCCTGGCGCAGACAGCATCTGCGCTCCGCCGCAAACATACACCTCTAGCCGAGATGTTTGTGCGCCGGCATTTTTCACGGCCTCAAGCAGTAGCGGCACGCCTTCGTCAACAAATTTTGCTGTGGGCGCCGTAGCGCCGTTATTTTTGGCCGACTGGGGCAACAGCGAATGGATCATGCCTCCTATCCCGGCAACGGCATCGTACACGCAAATGGCAACGCACGAACCTAATCCATAAGCCACTAACAAATCATTAGGGCTGTTACCTAGTTTTAGTTCGCCAATTGAAACAGAGTGTACAATTTCTGGCACGGCTTTCCTCGTAGATGTAGGGGTGGGTGTAGTTAAAACCTGGCATTATTCCTCAACGGGATAAGGCATCACCCAGAAATGGGCGGTTACGGTTCGGTCCGGTTCTCTAAATTCCGCTTCAACAATCATCAGTTGATCGCTCACAGCCGCTACCGGAGCGGAAATAACATTAAATATAGCGCCCAGCATATCTACCATCACCGCTGGCGGCGAAGGACGCAGTTCTGTGCCGGTGCGCTTGGCCATCTCGTTGAGAAAATAGGAGGTCGCCAGGTTGCCGGTTTCGGCCAGCGCCGACCGCCCCAAATCGTCAAGTTCGGTGGTAGTGCCGTCCGGCTCGCCCAGCAGCAAGTCAATCAGATGGAGGGCTTCTGCCAAAGCCAAAATCAGGATGACCTGGCCGGCAATATCGCCATCAATGAGCAGGTACACGCCCACCATCTCGGCTTCCGGGTTACCCAGCCAACTCGGCAGGTGGCCAATCGACAGCGACTCAATATTGGTGGTTTCAATGGTAATTGTCCGGCCCACCATTTCGGTTAAGCCGCGGGCCACATTTTGAATGGCGCTGTCAAGCAAGTCCATAAACTTTTCGCTGTTTCCCAGCTTTTCCCAGTTTAAGGCTTTGGTGTCAATCATCATGGTCATTAAGTTATGCTCCCTCGGCGGGCGCGCAGAGCGGCGTTCATCAAACTGGGCACATCGATGATGAGCGCAATGCGGCCATCTCCCAGAATAGTACCGCCAGAAATTCCCGGCAGCTCGCCCATAATTCGACTCAACGATTTAACAACGATCCCCTGCTTGCCGATGATTTTATCAACCACCAGACCAGATTTTTGCTTGCCCCAGGCCACCGAAACAATGGCCCGTTTGGCGTCGTTGAGGTCTACATTGGGCATGCGGGGATCGGCAAAGAATTTTTTCAGATCAATCAGTGGCAGCACAGAACCGCGCCACCGGATGGCCTGCTGGCCGGTAAGGGTACTCACCTGCACTTCTGAGAGGTAGAGCACATCGTTGATACTGGTTAACGGAATGGCAAAAACGCCGTTTGATAGCTGAACCAGCATTGTATCGACAATAGCCAGGGTAAGAGGCAGCGTTACCCGAAAAGTAGTGCCTTTGCCCAACGCGCTTTCTACTTCTACCGCGCCACTCAGGCGCTCAACGTTGGTCCGCACCACGTCCATACCCACGCCGCGCCCGGAAACATCGGTCACTTTTTCGGCGGTGGACAGGTTGGGTTCAAAAATTAAATCGATGGCTTCGGTATCGCTCAGTTGGGCCGCTCGTTCTTCGCTCATTAGCCCCCGTTTTATGGCGGCGCGCCGCACTTTGTCGGGGTCGATGCCGCGGCCATCGTCAACAATTGAGATCACAATCTGGCCTTCAACGTGGGCCGCGCTCAAATTGACAGTGCCGGTAGCCGGTTTGCCCGCAGCTTCGCGGGCGGCGGGCGGCTCAATGCCGTGGTCAACGGCGTTGCGCAGCAGGTGAATGAGGGGGTCGCCAATCACTTCAATCAGCGAGCGGTCCAGCTCGGTGGTACCCCCTTCAATAATCAGGTTCACCTGTTTGCCGGCCACACGGGCCACATCACGCACAATCCGCGGGAATTTATCAAACAGGCTGCTGATGGGCAGCATTCTGGCGCGCATCACTTCTTCCTGAAGTTGGTCTACCACCCGGCCCATATGGGTAGATGTTTCATTCAACTGCCCCATCGCCTCTTCTTTGCCGTGCAGCAACCGCAGTTCGTCCTCTACCTGTTGCAGCCGGTTGCGGTTGGTTACCAGCTCGCCCACCAAATTCATCAGCGCGTCAAGCCGTTCAACACTAATTCTGACTGTCTTTTCGGCAGTCAATTCTGTTTTGGTGGCCGGTTTGGGGCTTTTGCCATTTTCCTGGGATGGAACCGGCTGGGGCGCAACCTGTTCGGCGGGAGATGGGGCGGCAGGAGACAGGTTGTAGGGGCGCACGTTAAACCCGGCCAAATCTGAAACATCGGCCAGCAGCGCTTCAATTTCGGCGGAACTGCCATTTTTGGCAACCACCACCGCCCATAGTTTGCCATTGTGCTCCCCGTTGGCCAGTTGGGTAAGGTTGGGGTGCTGGCTAACCACCTGCCCGGCCTCTTCCAGAGCCATCGCGGCCTGCATCAGGCGGGCGGCGGGGGCAAATGTGTCCGGGCCGGTGGTGACTTCGGCTTCAAAAATAAGTTTGTTGTTTTGGCGGGCCTGGTCTACCAGCGCCAGTTCCGCCGGTGAGAGCCGGGGCGCGGCCTGAGCGCCGTTGGAACCGGCCGCAGATTGGCCGCCGGCCACCGCTTTGAGGGCAGCCAGAGTAGCGGTAACATCAATGCCGCTGGCTTCCTGAGTGATAATTTCATCCCGCAGAGTTTTGAGCACGTCCACGGCCCCCAGCAAGTCATCGATGATGGCCTGGTTGGCCACCAACTGCTGGGTGCGCACGGCATCAAAAATGTTTTCCATAGTATGGGTGATGTCGGCCATTTGGTGGTGGCCTACCGTTCCGGCCAGAGCCTTGATGGTGTGCGCCGCCCGAAAAACAGCGTTAACCAGCGCCGCATCGGTGGTGCGTTCCAGCTCCAAAATGCCGGATTCCATCACCTGCATATGCTCATTGACTTCGTCGAGAAAAATTTCCAGTTCGTCGGCTTCAATATCAAAGGTGAGTTTTGTGTCCATAGTTAAGCGCCTTGTTGACGATGAGAGTTGACCAGTTCAAGTGCGAGGGCGTCATTCTTCCGAGTGAGCCGCAGAGACAATTTCGGTTTCGGCCAGAGCCTGGGCCTCGGTTTCGAGCGCGACCGGCTTTGTCGCTCCGGGCGCCGAGTCGCTCAGCACGACGCTTATCCGTTCTTTGAGCGTTTCTGCCTTGACCGGTTTGAGCAGATAAGCGCGCACATTGAGCTTGAGCAAGTTAAAAATCAATTCGGATTGATTCATCGCGGTCAACATAATGACGGGGATGTGGTTCAAGTCGTCGTGGTCAAACAGGTAACGGGCCACCTGCTCACCAGACATATACGGCAGCATAAAATCCAGCAGAACCAGATCGATTTTTTCTTTGCGGGCAATGGCAATGCCAACGGGGCCGTCTTCTGCCTCAAAAATGGTGTGTTTTTCGCGCCGTAACATAAACCAAATGTTTTTGCGCATAATGGCATTGTCATCAATGATCAATATGTTGGCCATTGGTTACCTCGTGGTGGTAGTCAAATTTGTTTTCGACCCAACCCGCGCTTTCTTGAGCCGGGCCACCGTAAAAGTTGCATAAACAATCAAGTTCTGAACGTAAAAACGCCCTCAGCCTGATTGATAGCCTGCACTTCTACCTGCATTAAAGCCTCCAGGTCCAGCGATTGAAAATGAGTGGCCTCAATGCTGGCCTCGCTGAGCTGGTAATTCAAGCCGTCAAAGCCCAGGCTAATGCCGAGCATCAACGCTGCGGAGTCGGCCAGATGAACGCAGTGGGTGATAATTGGCTCGATGGTGGCTTTTTCCGGTTCGTGATGGTAGGCAATTGCCTCCACCAACGCGGTGGGTAAATTCCACTTTTCGGCCACCCGGCCACCGAGTTGAGCGTGGTCAAAACCGGTGAGCCAGCGTTCCAAATCCACAAATGTCGCACCTTCGGCGCGGAGTTGGTTCCACTCTACTTGCCAGGACGGTTCGTACACCAGCAGTTCGTCCATAATAAGCTTGCCAATATCGTGCAGCAGGCCGCCGATGAAGCCCTGCTCCGGCTGGCTGTAATGGTGTTCCACGGTGAGCCAGCGTGTGCCAGACGCCACCGCCACCGAATGTCGCCATAGATCGCCCCGTTCCAGGCCATACCCCGGCATTTTGCGGCTGAGCATCTCGTTGACCGATACGGCCATCAGCAGTTCTCTGATTTGCCGGGTACCGAGCACCATAATGGCCCGTTCCAGCGTAGATACCTTGTAACGTAACCCGTAGTACGGGCTGTTGGCCCACTGGAGCAGCCTGCCGGCCAACGACTGATCAATACCGATAATTTTGGCCAAGCCGGCAGCGCTGTATTTGGGATCGTCAATCAGTTGCAACGCCTTGAGCGTGGGCTGGGGCAAACTTGGCAGCCGGTCTGTGACTTCATCAACGAGTCTTAAATCAATTTTGGGCATAATCTTATCCTGACAGGAGTACGGTGTTGAAACTTTCCTTATTCATTATCGACTACTTTATTGAATTTCTCCATAAATAATAGGTAAAGGTTACATTAGTGTTTAATAGCGACACCGTTAGCCATACCGCCACAAAGTGAATAATGCCCCGGTTCCAAAAATTGGAGCCGGGGCAATAACCAAACAATTCAGCGCCAAAGGGTGAATTTAGCTGATCTTGCCAACGGCTACTCGCGCCGGACCGTGGCCATTTTGAACAGGCGCAGCTCCATTTTGCGGCTGGCTGGCCTGGTTCTGCTCGTCGATCACAAACTGGCTCACCAGTGATTGCAGCAAGAGGGCCATATCTTCCAATTCCTGAGCCGAAGCGGCCACTTCTTCTACCTGGGCGGTCATTTCCTCGGTGGCGGCGCTCACTTCCTGGGCCGCGGCGCTGTTCTCCTCGCCCACGCTGGCAATGCTGCGAATCACGTCGGCCACTTCAGTTGACCCCGCCGTCATTTCTTCGGTTGAGGCGGTATTTTCTTCAACCACCGCCGATACTGTTTCCATCACCTGTACCAGCTCATCGGAAGATACGTTCATTTCGCGAGTCACTACGGAAATCTGTTCAACCTGATTATCCACGTCGGTAGAGGCTTGCTCCATTGCACCCACCGCCTCGGCAACCGCGGCCTGCACGCCCTGGATCAGCTGCGAAATTTCTTTGGTGGCCGAGCTGGAACGTTCGGCCAGTTTCCGCACTTCGTCAGCGACCACGGCAAAACCTTTGCCATGCTCACCGGCACGGGCGGCTTCGATGGCCGCGTTCAGCGCCAGCAGGTTGGTTTGCGCCGCAATCTCATCGATGGTCTGTACTATTGCGCCAATCTGCTGCGAGCGCCGCCCCATTTCGTTGACTTTGCGAGCTGATAAGCCCACTTTGTCGCGTACATCTTCCATTTTGGCCACGTTGGCAGCCACCCGCTGAATCGAGTCGGCCATGCGGCCGGTCATTTCTGTTGAGCGGGCTACCGCCGACGCCTGTTCCTGCGCGCCCATAGCCACGCCCTCAATAGCCCGGCTCATTTGATCCACAGAAGACATCACTTTGTTGATCCCTTCTGTCTGGCGGCTGGCGCCCAGCGCCACCTGCTGAATGGTAGACGAAATCTGCGATGACGCGCGTCCGGCCTGATCCGATGTGCCGGAAAGCTGGGCCGAAGCGTTGTTTAAATTAATGGCTGCATCTGTTAATTTGCGAACCATCTGGCGCAGGTTGGTGATCATTTGCACAAAAGTGTTGCCCAACAGGTCTTTTTCTGAGCGGGGCGTAACATCTTTGGTCAGGTTGCCGGCGGCAATGCCGGCGGCCGCCTCGGCCACACTTTGCAGGTAGGCAATCATCTGCCGGAAAGCATCGGCCAGTTGGCCCACTTCATCCTGCTGGTAAATTGTTAACTGCTGGTCAACATCACCCTGGGCGATACTTTGGGCCACGCCGGCAATCTGGCGGATGGGCCGGGTAATACGCCCAACAATGATCCAAACCACCCCCAGCAGCACCACCAGCAACAGCGCAAAAGCACCGCTCACAGATAACAGGGTGCGGTTGGTAATCGAGTCAATTTCCTGATTGATTACGGCTCTGTCGGCATCAATGCTGTCAATATAGCGGCCGGTTCCCACCCACATGTTGGCGTTGGGTACAAGTTTGGCCGCACTCAATTTAGGATAGGCATCTGTTGTGCCCGGCTTGGGGAACTTATACCGCACAAACATGGTGCCTTTCATAGCAGCGTTATCCAGTTGGCGGATAAAATATTCACCATCGGCATCCTGGCTATCCCACATTGAAGTGCCTTCCAGAGCGCGATTGCCACCCTGAATCAGGGCAACGCCGGTGCCAAGCTCATAGGCAAAAAAGTAACCTTCCTTGCCATAGCGCGAGGCGCCAACCAATTGCCGCGCCAATTGCAGCTTTTGGTCGCTGCCTAAATCCGGTGATTGGTAAATTTCTTGCAGAAGGCTGGCCATCGCTTCGGTTGAGCTTTGCAGTTCTTGCTCAAACTTGCTGTTCAGCAAATCATCTGATACTGAAAGAACATAATTTTCGTACTGGACCAGCATATAATAAAAAACTCCAAACAGCAGCCCAAAGCCCAGCAGTAAAATTATGATCTGGTAAAACATAAACTTTTGTAAAATGGTTTTGTTGAACACGGTGGTCTTCCTTTCCTGGTTCTGATTTCGGTACGAAGTTATTGTTTCGGTTCGATGGTTTATAGCAACGTCGCAGAATGACTCAGTGCCTGATGGATGACCTGAGTCAATTTATCTGTGTCGATAGGTTTTGTCAGGCAGGTAAACGCGCCCAGCCGGGCCGACTCAAGCATATCGCCTTGCCCGGCCTGGCCGGTAAACATCACCACGGGCAGGTTCGGATGAAAATGTTTGATGATTCTCAGGGCGTTGATGCCATCCAATTTGGGCATTCTGATATCCATCAACACCAAATCCCAGGACTCATCCAAAGCGCTGATTACCGCCTCTACGCCGTTGGCGGCCGTGCCGGTTTGCCAGCCAACGTATTCCAGCATGTCTACTAATTGTTCAAGCACATCAGCTTCATCGTCTGCCACTAATATGCGCGCCATTTTTGTCCCCCTTTGTTTATGCAGATCACGCTATTTTTTGGAGAATCCGGCGCTTTTTACCGCCAGAACATCGTAAATTTCGTCCAGCAATTCGGCCAGGGTGACGGGTTTGCTCAAACAGGTAACACCCAGCGCAGCGGCTTCGGCCATGTAACCGCGGCCCAGATAGCCCGTAAGCCCAATGATAGGGGCATCCGGGGCTAATTTGCGCAGCACTTTGATGGCTTGCAGGCCATTGAGGCCGGGCATGTACATATCCAGCAAAAACAGGTCAAACGATTCCTCGGCGGCCAGCACAACTGCGTCGGCGCCGTTATCCACGGTTTTCACTTTGAACCCCGCCTCAGCCAGTTCATCGCAAAGCATATCCAGCAAATCATGCTGATCATCGGCAATAAGAATTTTGGTCATTTTTCCGGGTGACTCCTGAAGTTACAGTGGGGTTTCAATATACGTCAGCGCCGCCATTGAGGTTTGCACATCGTCATACCGGCCAACGCCGTTTGCGGGTATCTCCGGGCAGTGGCTCACCGCCGGAAAGGTCAACTTAAACACCGAGCCATGCCCCGGCTGGCTGTCTGCCTCAATTTGGCCGCCATGCGCCTTGACAATCCCGGCAATGATCGACAACCCCAGGCCGCTGCCTTGATCGAGCGCTTTGGTGGTAAAAAACGGATCAAAAATTTTGGCTCGCACCGCCTCAATCATCCCCAGGCCGGTATCGGCTACGCGCAAAGAAAATTCCTGCGCGGTGGAGTTGTAGGCCGTGGTAATAGAAATCTGGCCGCCCTGAGGCATGGCATCGCGGGCATTGGTGAGCAAATTGATCAGTATCTGGGCCATCTGGTTTCTGTCGCACATCAACGCCGGCAGGTTGGGCTGCAAATCGGTGTCCACGTGAATGTTGGCCCAACTGCTGAGTTGATGTTCAATCAAAAGCAGCGTATCGCCGACAATCTGGTTGAGATCGTTGGCTTCCAACGTAGTCGACGAGGCGTGCGCATATGTTTTGAGCGAGCGGATAATTTCGGCGCAGCGCCAGCCGTTGCGATGAATAACATCTAATTTGTTCACCAAAAAATCGGGGTCGAGCCGATTTTCTTCGGCCCGTTTGAGCAACCCCTGGCTTACCCCGGTAATCACCTGCAATGGCGAGTTGATTTCGTGGGCCACGCCGGCCGCCAGCGTACCCAACCCCACCAGTTTTTGCGAGGCGCGCAGCATCTCTTCCGAGCGTTTGCGCTCGGTGATGTCACTGACAACGCCGTAAATCAGGCGAGAACTGCCGGCGCCGTTCACCCGGGCGCTGTCTCTAACCCAAATCATCGAGCCATCGCGCCGAATGAGCCGGTATTCCGCTTCATAATTTGGGCGCACCAGCAGGCCGGTAAATTTTTCCTGGGCCAGGTCCCGGTCTTCGGGGTGAATCAGCCGGTTGGGCCAAAAACTCCAGTCCGGGGCCACTTCTTCAACGGTGAAGCCGGTCAGTTTTTCTAAATTGGGCGAGTTGTAGCGATTAACGTAGGAGCCATCGGGAAACATCTCTACCAAATAGATGTAATCTGGAATTGAGGCCGCCATCTGCCGAAAATGTTCCTCACTATCGCGCAGCGATTGCTCAGCCTGGCGGCGTTCGGTGATGTCCAGGTGAGTTCCGGCAGCGCGCGCCGGATTGCCGTTTTCGTCGCGCTCAACAACCCGGCCCCGGGCCAAAATCCAGCGATAATCGCCGCTTTTGGTGCGCATTCTAAATTCGGCTTCGTACTGGTCCTGCTCGCCGGCTAACAACTCGGTGATGGCGTTTCTGGTGGGTGCCACGTCATCGGAGTGCAAAAAATCAAACCAGGTGTACACTGATACATCTATTTCTGCCAGCGAATAACCCAGTATTTCAGCCCAGCGGTCGTTAACCACCATTGTTTTGGCCGTAATGCCCCAATCCCACAACCCCAGGTTGGCGCCACGCAACGCCAAATCCAGCCGGCGTTCGCTGTCACGGAGCGCGTCTTCGGCCTGCCGAACCTGAATATTGCGCCGGACTCGCTGGCGCAGTACCGGCATGTGAACGGGCTTGGTAATAAAATCCGTGGCCCCGGCCTCAAACGCCTTGTCCACAGACTCGCGGTCTTGCAAGCCGGTGATGATCAGAATCGGAGTCCGGTCGCCGCCGGGTAGGGATTTCAAAAGGGCGCACGTGGCAAAACCGTCAAGGTTGGGCATCATTGCGTCAAGCAAAACCAAATCGGGCTGGCATCCTTTAAACGCGGCCACGCCATCTTCGCCGTCGGTCGCCTGCACAACTACGTACCCCTCATTGCTCAGAGCGCGGGTCAATACAGAACGGATGATAGTATCGTCGTCAACAACCAGAATGATGGGGGCTGGGTTCACAGCAACTCCTTTACTAAACTGTGGGCATTTTTTGCAGTGCTTTTTGTTCCTGCACCGACAGTACCTTGCGCAGGTCGAGCAAAATAATTAACCGGTCTGCCACTTTGGCAATGCCCGTAACAAACGCCGAATCAACCGTGGTAACCATTGGCGATGGCGGTTCAATGTCGTCAATCGGGACGCGCAGCACCTCATTGACAGAATCGACGATCACGCCAACGGTCAGCCCGTCCATTTCTACCACAATGATCCGGGTGTCTTTGGTTTCTTCGTGGGCAGCCAACCCAAACCGTTTGCGCATATCAACAACCGGCAAAACCGCACCCCGCAAATTTGTTACCCCTTCCACAAAAGCAGGCGTATGCGGCATTTTGGTGATGGTTTGCATTTTGATGATGCCTTCAACGGCGGCAATATCAACCCCATAATTTTCGCTGGCAAGTTTGAAAACAACGAGCTGATTTTCCATAGAAAACCTCCTTTTTGGGTTAATTCAACAACTATTGGATGAACAGGCGTTGGTTGGGTTGGCCAACTGCTGCCTCAACAACAAACACTTACAGTTCAACAAACTCTTCCTGCGGCGCATCTTCAAGGGTGTCAGCGGCAGGTTCGGGATTAATTTCAAGGGATTCATCGGCCACCGGTTCCGGGGCCGGGTCGTCTGCGGGCAATGCGGGGTCAGCAGCATCATCTAATTTAAAGCGAGCCACCACGGTTTGCAGATGCTGCGCCATTTGGCTCAAATCGGCAGCCGACGAGCGAAATTCGTCAATTTGAGAATTCATTTCCTGAGTGGCCGCGCTGACTTCCTCGGCGGCGGCGCTGTTTTCCTGGCTAACGCTGGCAATCGATTCGATCAGTGTGGTGACTTCGGTGGAACTGGCGGCCATTTGTCCGGTAGAGGTTGTATTTTGTTCAACCACGGTGGAAACCTGCGCCATAGCATCAACCAGGCTGCGCGCGGATTCGGTCATTTTTTCGGCAGCGACGGTAATTTGGTCAACTTCCAGCCGCACTGCCTCCGAGGTTTGCTGGATTTCTGCCAGAGCCGTACCGGCGCGATTGGTGCGCTCAACGCCCAGTTCAATTTCAGTCATCCCGGTATTCATGGCCGTTACCGCCGCCGCCACGGTCTGCTGGATGGTTGTGATCAGGGTGTTGATTTGTTTGGTTGCTGCCGCCGATTTTTCGGCCAGTTTCCGCACCTCGTCGGCCACCACGGCAAAGCCTTTGCCGTGCTCGCCGGCGCGCGCCGCTTCAATCGCCGCATTCAGCGCCAGCAAATTGGTTTGGCGGGCAATATCGTCGATGGTGTCCACAATGTCGCCAATCTGATGGCTGTGCGCGCCCATCTCCTGCACCCGCTGCGCGGATGCTCCCACTTTGGTTTGAATATTGGTCATCCCGGCGATGGTTTCGGCGATGATCTCTGCACCGTGGCTGGCTACCTGCGAGGCGGTAAGCGCGCCATCCGCGCTTTTGCGCGCGTTGTCGGTAACCTGCTGGATCATTTCATCGATCAGTTCCGTTAATTGCGCCGACCAGGCAACCGAAGCGGCCTGTTCCTGAGCGCCAGCAGCCAGCTCGTCGATGGACTGCGACATTTGCGCCACCCGTTCGGCAGCGCGGGAAACACCGGTGGTTTGCTCGTTAGCACCCTGCGCCACCTGCTGAATGGCAAACCCCACCTGCGACGCGCCGCCGGCGGCCTGCTCGGCGGTATCTGCCAACATCACCGACGCTGCGCCAAGCTGCCCGGCGCTGTCAATGACCTCGTGCACCAAATCACGCAGGCCGCGGCTCACCTGATCAAAGGCGGCGCCGGTTACGGCCAGTTCGCTGATGATGGCGTTGAACGCCTGCGCCATCTGGCCAATTTCGTCGCGGCTGGAAATTGCCACCGGCTGGGCGGTGATGTTAATGGTGCGAGTCAGATCGCCCTGAGCCAGCGCCTCCAGCTCGCGCGACAGGGATGTTAAATCAACCCCGGCAATCTGCTGCGATGTTTGAGTTACCTGCCGGAGCGGACGGGTAATCCCTTTGGAAATAACCACACCCAACCCCAAACCAACCAGCACTGCTAACGCGGCCGCCGCCATCAAACCGGCCTGAATCTGGCTGACCAGCGTAGTGACCGTTACATTTTGGGCTTTGAAATCTCTTTCAACGCTGTCAGACATAGCCAACCCGGCGGCGCGGATGCGAGGGCCGGTTGCATCAAGCCCCTGGCTTAAAACAGCATTTTGCTTTGACAGATTTTCTACCAGTTGATCAAAGCCGTTGCTAAAGGCGTTAACTACGGCGTCGGCCTGGTTAAACGCAGTGATTGAGTCTGGTGGGGCTATTACCTTAATCCGGTCCAAAGCCGTCTGCACAGTGGTTCTGTAATCCTTAAATTGCGTGGTCCAGGTTTGCTGGCCGGTTGTCAGGTATTTGTTGGTGGCCAACTGCATGCCGGCCAACGCCTGCCGGGCCACGGTTACATGGTTGAGCATAGCCGTGTTGTTGGTGCCAAACGCGGTTTTGCGCAGCGACTCCAGCGCTTCATCTGCCTGGGCACCTTTAACATCCAACGTGTTTTGCACAATCTGATTGCGAGAAGTTATCAGGTACACAACTTGTGAAAAGTCGTTATTGTACTGCTCAACATCGGTCTCGATGCCGGCCAGCAGTTGCACTCGATCCGGGCTGGAAATCTGTTGATCGGCCACTTGCAGCAAATCCCGCAGGTCGGCAAATGCAACGCGATACCTGTCCAGGTCTTCTTTTTGCTGATTACTGATATACTTTTGTGAAAAATATTGGATTGACCAGCTTTTGGAGATAACACTGTCTGACATCTGCTGATCCGCTGCCAGGTGGGTGGCCAGGTTGGTTACCACGTTGCCAACTTGATGGATACCGATCACTGCCACTGTTCCAACAACAACCAACAGAATCAAAGCGATGGCGTAGCCGGTCATAATTCGGGCGCCAACTTTTAGATTATTGAAGAATCTCATAAATTAACCCCAATTAGTTTGATAGCACAAAGAGTATTTCATTACGAAACACTGTTTTTGTATCGGCACGCCGCCAGTAATTCTCCATAAAAGCTGCGTAAATAAATGCCCCCTTCCCCAAAATTTGGGGAGGGGGGATGAGGGTGAATGAAAGAAACGCATCTCAAAAATTTAGCGCCTGTCCGCCCTGAACCCGTAAGCGGAGAAGGGAGGCCAGGGGGAATGGGGAAAAATGAGCGACCATGGTTTAATGTAGAGTTAGCTCTACTGGGGAGAAGGGTGAGAAAAAACTTTTATGTGTGGATTAAATCGCGCAGCAATTTAAAAAGGAGAGAATCCCGGCTGCTTCCGCGAGCAAGGTTTATAACAAATCCTGCTCAACAGTTGGCAACCGCAACCGCTGGCTACAGGGGAAAATATGGATAACCTCGGCGGCGTTGAGCCGGGCCTGGATGCCGCGCCAATACTCCGCTTCGCGGTGATGGGTAACAAACACCTGGCGCAGATCAGCGGGCAGGCCAATAAAATGCGTAAACTCTTCGGGGAAAATATCAGTCGTCGAGGCTGAAGCCGATTTTCAGGGTGACCTGCCACTGGGCCACTTTATCGCCGTCAATCGCCCCACGAGTTTCAATAACCTCAAACCAACGCAGATTGCGCACCGATTTGGCGGCTTTGGTGATTGCGGTCTGTATCGCCTCCTCAAGCCCCACCGACGAGGTGCCGGTAATTTCAATCAGTTTGTATACTTTGTCGCTCATAGTTTGCCTCCATTTGAATATATACTGAGATTAGTTTGAAAACATAACTTTTGCACTGTCATTCCCGCATGTTTTAAGCGGGAATCCATCTTGGTATGCCTACAGTGGATGCCCGATAAAAGCATTCGGGCATGACGCAACCAGGTTCTAAAAAGTTATGTTTTGATTCTGTTTTCAGTATAGTAGGTCGGGCCTGCAGCCCGACAGTCACGCTACAAGCGTGATCTACAAGCGTGACCTGTTGCTGAAACGCAGATTCCAACTGATTGCCAAAAATTTTGGTGGGAGGGAAAAGAGAGTGAAGTAGTGCTGCTAGATTTCGATAGTGAAAACGGAACCGGTGGGGTGGTTGTCTGCCATAAAAATTTGGCCGCCGTGGGCGTCAACAACCAATTTGCAAAAGGCCAGGCCCAAACCAACCGGCACATCAGTTCTGCTCTTTAACGCAGCGATTTCATACTTGTTAAAAATCCGCTGCTGGTCTTCGGGGGCCACGCCCGGCCCCTGATCAATCACTTGCAGCCGCAGCGAGCAGCCAGCTTTGGCCGGGTATTCGGCGCGGATGGTGATGCTGCTGTTTGGCGGAGAAAATTTCAGCGCATTTGATAACAAGTTATCCAGCACCCGCTGCATCAGGTTGGCATCAACACTAACAAGCGGGGAATCGGTGGGCAGGTCCAGAATCAGGCGTAAATCTCTGGATTGAACCACAAAACTGAAACTATCCTCCACCTGCCGAATAAGGTCGTTAACATCGGTGTCGGTTCGATTGGGCAGCAGCCGGCCCGACTCCATTTTGGCTTGCACCAGAATATCGTTGACCAGCGCATTGAGCCGCAGCACCTGCCGGTGCAGGCTGCGAATATCGGGAGTATCACCGGAGGGGATGTAACCGCCGCGCAGCAGCTCGGTAAACCCGACAATGGCGGTGAGCGGGGTGCGCATATCATGCACCACCATATTGGCCAGGTCTTCGCGGAGCTGGAGCATAACGGTGAGGGCATCAAACTGATGCTTGATACGCAACATCGACCGGACTCTGGCGCGGAGTTCAACACCATTGACCGGTTTGTGCAGAAAATCGTCGGCGCCGGCGTCAAGGCCGGTCACCAAATCCTGCCGATTGTCCAGAGCCGTCACCAAAATGATGGGCAGATGCAACCACTCTTCTCTGGCTCTGAGCCGGCGACACACTTCAAAACCGTCCAGGCCGGGCATCATCACATCGAGCAAAATAACATCTGGTTGGAGTTGGTCAATATTGGCCAGGAGTTCGTCGCCGCTGGCAGCGTAGAGGATTTGGTGGCCGTCGATGCTCAATAACGCACCCAGCGTTTCCCGCGCCGCGGCCACATCGTCAACAATTAAAACCCGGGCCGGTTTGTTAATTTCCAACTTCGTTTTCCTCTGCAACCGGCAGGAGCAGTTCAACCACCAGGCCAGATTTGTCTTTGCGGTTAAAGGCCCGGCATTCACCCCCCACTTCACGCACCAAAGAGGCGACCATTGCCAGCCCCAGGCCCATGCCCTTGATTTCGCCGGTGGCGTATTTATCGCCCTGATAGTAGGGCGTCCAGATATTGGCCAACTGCTCCGGCGACAGCCCGGTTCCATCGTCAATAACCTTGAGGCTGATGTGGCGTGTACTTTCCCGGCCAATAACAATTTCTACATGAGGCGCCTGCTGGGGGTGGAATTTTTTGGCGTTTTCAAGAATCTCCCACAACGACAACTCCAGCGCGCGTTCGGAAAGGGCTATATACACGTCCTTTAATTCTGGCGGGCACGAAATGGTTACAAAATCAATTTCAAAATTGGCGCTGATTTCGGCCACGGATTTTTCCAGATAGGCCAGTTTAAATTTTATGCGGGACCGGGTGGCAAACGGGGCGCTGAGAAACTCCAGCACGTCGCCCATTGAATGATACAGCCGTTCCACATTTTCCAGCGCCAGTTGCGACAGCGTCACCACTTTATCCTGCGGCAGCGACGCGCCCGACTGGGCCAGCAACTTGAGGCTGCCCAAAATACCGGCCAGCGGCGTGCGCAGTTTGTGAGAAACCATCATATGAAAACCGCGCATGTCTCGTTCTAAAATCTTTTGGGCGGTCACATCGCGTAGCTGCACCACCCAACCACCGCTGGGGCTGGTCGGCAGTTTTAATGTTTCAACCTGAAGCCAGAATACGTTGGCCGTGGGCGTTTCTGGCCGCACCAGGTATCGGGGCGCATTGAGACCGCGCCGCGAAACCTCCGGCCAGGTGAGCCATGCTTCCTGAGGCTCGTACCGGTACTGCATTCTGGCCAGCTCCAGAAATTTGCCGGTCACCGACTCGCTGTCGTCAACATTGAGGCCCAAAAAAAGGCGGGCCTGGGTGTTGGCGTAGGTGATGGAGTCATCATCGGCAATCAACAGATAGCCATCGGGCGATTGATCAACCACCCAATCAAACTTGGTCCGTTCCAGCATCAGCCGCCGGTAACGGTTGAGGCGGGTAATTGTTCTGATCCGGGCCAGCAGTTCTACCCGGTTAAACGGCTTGCTCACAAAATCATCGGCGCCAACGTCCAGGCCGCGCACCCGGGTATCCAAATCATCCAATGAGGTTAACATAATAATTGGGACTTCGGCCAGCCGCGGGTCATTGCGCAGGCGGTCGCACACTTCAAAGCCGTCCATGCCCGGCATCATAATATCCAAAATAATAACGTCCGGCAGCAGCTCAGCGGCCTTTTGCAACCCTTCGATGCCGTTAATGGCGAACACCAGATTGTAGCCCTGGTCAAATAAAACAGCCTTTAGAGTTTCCCGGGCGCTCAGTTGATCATCGATGATGAGAATAGTGTTTGTGTGAGTCATAGTTAACTTTATTCTATTAGCAAAGTTTTATTAAGGCAACACTTTGCCGTTGATTTCTGATAGAGTAAGTTTGAAAATGGGTGACGCCGGATCAAACGGCCAACATATTTTCAACCGTCAGCAGCAATTCTGCGGCCCGAACCGGCTTGGTCAGATACGCCTGTATCCCCAGTTTTTTGCCGTACCGAATTTCCTTCTCCGACAAAAATTCGTAGCCGGTCAGAAACACAAACGGAATTGCGGCCCATCGCGGATTTTGTTGCACACGCTGAAAAAACTGGTAACCGCCCATATGGGGCATACCAATATCTGATACAATCACATCAATCCGATGCTCTTTGAGCACGGCCAGGGCCTCAAATCCATCGGCGGCGTTACAGGTGTGATAACCGGCTGCCTCCAGCGCCAGCGCCATGTTCTCCAAAAAATCAGGCTGGTCATCAACTAATAAAACGGATACTTCGGCGTTCATTGGGTAACTCCCTTGAAAATAAGTTTGGTGAGTTGAGTGGGTTTGGTGAGTTCGGTGAGTTTGTAAGGTGTTACTCGCCACCCGCAACCCGCTACCGGTTAAATTTTCAACCTCGGCTTTCTCACAACCCCCGCACCACCATCGGGATAAACACCGAATACTGCTGCCCGCCGCCAATTTGAACTTCTTCGCTGACGGTGTTCAGCTCAACGTAGCCCGTTTCATCAATAGCCCGGGCCTCAAGGCGCACGCTCTGCGCTTCGGTAGTGGCCGCCACCGACGCCAGATTGATAACAAACGGCTCGTTGCTGCTGTCAAACGCCCCGTCCTCGGCGGTGGCCGTCTGCCACGGCCCGTTATCCACCCGATATTCAACGCTAACAACAGCCCGGCCGCCGCTGTGGTAAGCCACCCCCGGAACCGTTTGCCCGGTTGAGGGGTACAGCTCGGTGTTTAGCCCGCCGTCCACGGCATCGTCAACGGTAAAGTTGCGGCTGGCAACCACCGCCGACATATTGCCAACACTATCTACCGCGGCAACCTCAAGCGTGTGCATCCCCGCGCCAATATCAACCAGCGAAAAATCATATTTGGCGTTGAGGCCGGTCGCGTCTAATTGGGTAATGGTTGCCGCCTGCCACGTTTTACCGTCGAGCCGGTACTGAATTGAGCTGAAATCGTTAATGGTAAAACTGTCGCCGGTGGGTGATGGGAAAGGGACAATCTGCGCCGAGCCGGTAACGGTAATGGCGTTGTCGTTTTGCACAAAGGTGTCGATGGCCACGGGCAGCGACACATCGAGCGGGTCGATGATGCCGTCGCCGTCGCCGTCGCGCCAGCCGATTTGCCCGGCGGCGTAGCGGTCGATGGCTTTGGTGGTGTAGGGGTAAATTTGGCCGCGCATAATGCTGGTAACATTTGAACTGCAACCGCCGTACTGGCTATTTTGATTTTCAATCTGCAAATAGCCCGCTTTTTTGGTGCAGGATTGGGCGGCGCTGTAATACTGGTCGAGCGCGTTGAAAATGTGGCCCATTTCGTGAGCGGCCACGGCATCCATATTGTATGGACCGTAACCATTGTTACCGGAAGTCATTACCATAAACGGCCCGCCCAAATAAGCGTAGGCAAAGTAACCGTCGGCAAATTTGTTGTCGGCGTCATTGGAACTGTCAACCACAAAAATAGTAAAGGCCCAATCGGTGTTGTAGGTTTTGCGCAGGGCGTCGTTGTAGCTGCGCACCTGGGTAAAATAGCTGTACGAGCTGTATCCCAGAGCGTTCATAGCGTCGCCAATCCAGCGCCATTCGCCGTAGGTATAATCAAAGGACGAGTGACGGATGGGTTCGACGCCGGTAGGCAGCGGCGAACTGGCGTGGTCATCGTAGACGAAGGTCAGGCCGGCTTCGGGCTTTAAATTGGTCCACCAGTTGAGCGCGTTGACAATTTCATTGAGCACCAACTGCTTTTCGTCGGTGGTCCAGTCCTCGGACGAGGCTTCTACCGTGCCGTTGCTTTCTAACAGCACAATGCCCACCGCCACCGAACCGGCCATAAACGTGCTGGTATCGTAATAACCGGGCCGGCCGCTGCTGCCGGCGATAGCCAGCCCGCCGGCGGGGCGGTCCGGGGCGATGAGCAGATCGGGGTGCTGTTCCGGGTGCTGGGCATCGAGCTGCGCGGCGGCAATCAGATCGGTTTGGGGCGAAATGAGACTGTTCCACACTCCGGCCAACCGGCGGGCGTTGGGGCCAAACGGGTCCATTTCGGCCAGTTCCACCCGGCCGGTGCGAACAGCGGCCACCGCCGGCAGGGCGGCTATCTCGGTGAGGGCCGGGGCCGGCAGCCGGGCAATCAGGGCCTGGTTGGGGAAAATGTGGGTTACCTGCCCGCCGCGGCTAACAACGGCGGTTTCTACCGGCCGGGCATCGGCTCCGGCGGTGAGCAGGATAAAGGCCGGGGTCAGGCCGCCATCGGCGTAAGCCAGTGGCGTTAACCCCCACCACGCTGCGCCAATGGCGATGATCAGGGCGATTGTGATTTTGCTGAAAGCTGAGGAAATCCGGTTCATTGCCAAACACCATTCCTGATAATTTCCTCTTTAGCCTATCAGGAATGGGCATTGGCTTATATGCCCGGACTATTGGGGTTTAATTGAGAAGTATTGCCAACTGTTGGGAATTATTGGGGCACAACCAGGCGGTAACCAACGCCACGAACGTTGTCAATGTAGCCGGCCTCGCCGGCGGGGATGTTTAATTTTTGACGCAGCGAAAAAATGATGGGGCGCAGCAGCGAGCCGGCTTCGATGGAGTCGGTGGTGTAGCCGTGGGTGTACTCAATCAAATCCTGGGGCGAAACCACACCGCCGGCCTGCCGGGCCAAAAATTCAAGCAGGGCAAATTCTTTGGCCGACAGACGCACCTCTGTGTTGTTGAGCCAGACCCGGTGTTGGTCCGGTTCTATGCGCAGCTCGCCGGCGGACAACACCCGCTGATTTTGTGCCGCGGCCTGCTCGGCGTGGTTGATGGTTTGGACCAACTGCCGGGCGCGGCGCAGCTTGCCCCGAACCACGGCCAGCAGATCGGCGGCGCGGATGGGTTTGGTTAAATAATCATCGGCCCCCAATTCTTTGCCGTAGCGCACGTCGCTATCAAGGCTGCGGGCGCTCAAAAAAATAAAGGGGATGGTAATCCAGGCCGGGTTTTGGCGCACCCGCTCAAAAAGCTGGTAGCCGTTCATGTTGGGCATGGCGATGTCGGCCAGAATCAGCTGAACCGGCTGGCGTTTGAGCACGGCCAGCGCCTCCACGCCATCGGCGGCGGTGAGCACCGTGTAATTTTCCGCCTCCAGCGCCAGCCCAATGTTGTCCAGCAAATCCGGCTCATCGTCAACAATCAGAATTGCGGGCGATTCATTCACAGATATTCCTCTCATTCAACGGCTTTATTTTTGGTGAGTAGCGGCAAATAGACGGCAAAAGTGCTGCCCCGGCCCAATGTTGAGTCAACTTTGATCAGCCCATCGTGCAATTCAACCAGATCGCGCGCAATCGATAACCCCAGGCCGGTGCCGCGAATCTTTTGCTCCGATTTGACCCGGTAAAAGCGTTTGAACAGGTGGGTCAGGTGCTCGCGGGCAATGCCGATGCCGGTATCTTCTACCCGCAGGGCGGCCCATTGGCCCTCCGGCAGCTCAGCAACGCCCGGCCAACCGGGCAGCGGGCCGGCGGGCGGCGCGGCCAGCGAGCGGTATTCGCACACAATCTGGCCGCCATCGGGGGTGTATTTGATGGCGTTGTTGAGCAGGTTTCTAACCACCTGCCGGAGCTGGGCCGAATTGCCCATCACATACAACGACTGGCTGCCCAGCAGTTGCAACGTTTGCATTTTTTGCTGAACCAGCGGCAGCAGTTCGCGGGTTTGCTCCCGGGCCAACTGGCTGAAGTTCAGCCGGGCGCGCTCCATCGACACCCGGCCGCTGTCGATTCTGGAAATCTCCAGCACGTCGCCGATCAGATCGTTTAAAATCTGGGTGTGTTTTTGAATGTCGCGCACCATTTTCAGCCGTTTGGCATCCGGCAGGCGCTCGTACAGCGATTCCAGGTTATCGCTGAGCAGGGTTATCACCGACAGCGGGGTACGCAATTCGTGCGACACGTTGGACACAAATTCATTTTTGGAGCGTTCCGCCTGTTTGAGCGGCGTAATATCGCGCTGAATGCTCACCAGCCCCACCGGCTCGTCGCTGCCGGTTACGTGAAAAACGGGGGCAATGGTCAGTGCGGCATCGTATGTGCTGCCATCTTTGCGGGTTTTGGTGGCCTGGCCCTGCCAGTTTTGGCCGCGAATCAGGCAGTCGATAATTTCCTGGTACAGTTCCGGCTGAATATTTTGCCAGGTGCGCCAGTTTTGGCCCAAAATTTCATCGGTGGTAAAGCCGGTGAGCCGGGCAGCGGCGGGGTTGGCGTACTCAATCAGCCCGTCGGTGTTGGTGACAATCACGGCCTCGCCCAATGCATCCAAAATGGCGCGGGTGCGGTCGCGTTCGGCCTGGAGAGCAATGGTGTGCATGCGGCGCTGAAAATTGAGGCGGGTGATGGTATTGACCCGCGCCCGCAGTTCGGCCCGGTTGAAGGGTTTGTTGATAAAGTCATCGGCGCCCGCCTCCAATCCGGTCAGCCGGGAGTCGGGGTCATCCAGCGAAGTAACCATGATCACCGGCACTTCGGCCAGCCGGGTATCGGCGCGCAGCCGGCGGCAAACTTCAAAACCGTCCATGCCGGGCATCATCACATCGAGCAAAATCAAATCGGGGATCAGTTCGGCGGCTTTGGCCAGCGCTTCGTCGCCGGTGGTGGCAAAAACCAGGCTGAAATTTTTCTGCGCCAGCAGGCCGCGCAAAACTTCGCGGGCACTCAACTGGTCGTCAACAATCAGGATGGTACTTTTATAATCCATTACTCTTAAGCGGCGGGGTGTAGCTGAGCTTCAATTGCGTTCATCAACCGGCGCAGGCCAACCGGCTTGCTCAAATAATCGTTGGCCCCGGCTTCCAAACACAGTTCGCGGTCGCCGGGCATGGCCAGAGCGGTGAGGGCAATGATGGGCAGGTTCGACAATTGGCCATCGGCCCGAATTTGGCGCATGGCTTCCAGGCCATCCATGCCGGGCATCTGTACATCCATCAAAATAATATCCGGCCGCTCCTCCGCCGCGCGAGCGATGGCTTCTTTTCCGTTGCGGGCCACAATAACGCGATAATCCATGTTGGTCAAAAATTCGGTCAGGGTGATCACGTTGGCTTCGTTGTCTTCTGCCAGTAAAATCAACGGCGGAGTTTTGGCAGCGGGAGCCTCCTCCGGGAGCGGAGGTTCGGCGACCGGATCAGCAGGTGTTGCATCGGCGGCCGGGGTTTCAACGGCAGACTCGTGCCACGGCAGCGACACGGTGAAACGGCTGCCGCGGCCCAGTTCGCTTTCTACGGCTACCCCACCGCCGTGCAGTTCGGCCAGCCGGGCCACCAGCGATAACCCCAGCCCGGTGCCTTCGTGCTGGCGCGATAGTTTGCTATCGAGCTGCACAAAGGGTTTGAACAGCTCGCTCATATCTTCCGGCGCGATACCGATGCCAGTGTCCCACACAATAAATCGCACCACTTCACGCTCGCGGTCACCCTGCACATACAGGCCAACCTGCCCACCTTCCGGGGTAAACTTGACCGCATTGCTGAGCAAATTGACCAGAATTTGTTTGAGCCGGCGCTGGTCGGCCTGAATCGACTTGACCCGTTCGTCAAATTGCGACACAACTTTGATCTGTTTTTGTTTGGCCACCTGAACCACCATGCGCAGGCTGGCTTCGCACACAAAATCAATGTAGGCCGGGCCGATGTCCAGCGTCAGCTTTTCGGCTTCAATTTTGGACAGGTCCAAAATATCGGTGATCAGCGCCAATAAATGGGTGCCGCTTTCCTGAATATGTTTGGCTGCGTTAAGTTGTTCGTCATTTAACTGGCCGTAAACGCCGCTTTGCAACACTTCGGCCATGCCCAAAATGGCGTTAAGCGGCGTACGGAGTTCGTGGCTCATATTGGCCAAAAATTCGTCTTTGAGCCGGGCCGCCCGGGCCAGTTTGGCGTTGGCGGCGCTCAGTTCGCTGGTGCGCTCGGCCACCCGGTCGGCCAGCAGCGCCCGCTCTCGCTCCAGAGCCAGCTCGGCCTCTTTCCGGTCGGTGATGTCAGACACCACGCCGTAAATCATCCGCGAGTTGCCGCGCGGCTCTACCCGGCCGCTGTCTCGCACCCAAATTACCTGGCCATCGGCGCGCCGCAGCCGGTATTCGGCAGTGCTGGTTAACCCCTGCCGCAACTGCAAAAATTGCGCCGCGGCCAGGGGGCGGTCTTCGGGATAGATGACCTCATTGGGCCAAAATCCCCAGTCGGTAATGAATTTTTCGTGCGGATAGCCGGTTAGTGGTTCAACATTGGGGGCAATGTAATGATTGATCAGTTTGTCGCCGGTCGTTACTTCGGTCACATAAATATGGGCGCTGACCGAAGCAACCACCTGCCGGAATAATTCTTCGCTAACATACAGATCGTCAGCTTCGGCCTGGCGCGGGGTCCCGATTTGTTTCATCGCGCTAAACCGATGGGCATTTTGCAGCGCTGTTCCAACAAAACCGGCCACAATTTCCAATTGAGTTCGATTCAGCGCATCGAGGGTACTTTGCCGGGCGCTGTACACACTCAGCCGGCCCAGCTCTTTTTTACCAAACTTAACCGGCAGCCACAACTCGAACGGCGGGGTGTCTGCGGTTACGGCAGATTCAAGCGGCCGGGTGGTACCGGGCGGAAAAGGAAGTGGGGCGCCGGCCACCGCGCTAACTTCCAGATAATCGTCATTTTGCAGCCACAGAGCCACACCGGCTTTTCCAACCAGCGATTGAACAAGCGTTACCGCATTTTGGGCTACTTCAACCGAATCCAGGCTTGAGACAATTTGCTGACAGATGTCAAAGATTTGTTCAACGGCAAAAGTCATTATTGTTCCCAAAATAATTTAAATTCTCGTCCATTATATCATACTTCGGCAACAAGCTGCATCGCTTGAGTTAACATTTGGTGGGATGGCCCTTGAGTCTGGCGGCAGGTGGGGGCAAACCAAAGAAAAAGGGGCATCCCAATGGATGCCCCAATAGCTGCACACATTAAACCCGCGACAGAATTACATCTTTCAGGGCAGATAAAGTACCTGGCCCACAAAAATCTGGTTGGGATTGTACAAGCCGTTTGCCGCTGCCAGCGCCTCGGCGGAAGTGCCGTAACGCATAGCAATGGAAAAGAGCGTCTCGCCGGGGGCGACGGTGTGCGTTCCGGCCGCGCCGGGCGCGTTGTAGTAACCGTTACCGGGTTGCTGCTGCGGATACGGCTGCTGCGAGTAGTAATCGTTGCCGGGTTGCTGCTGCGGATACGGCTGCTGCGAATAGTAATCGTTGCCGGGTTGCTGCTGCGGATACGGCTGCTGCGAATAGTAATTGTTGCCGGGTTGTTGCTGCGGATACGGCTGCTGCGAGTAATAATCGTTGCCGGGTTGTTGCTGCGGGTACGGCTGCTGCTGCGGGTAGTAGCCCTGAGCCGGCGCGCCGTAATTCCCACCGCCCGCCGGAACAATCAACTGCTGCCCAATTTGAATATTGTACGGATAATCAATTCCGTTGGCGGAGGCAATCGCTTCAACGGAGCTGCCGTACTGCAGAGCAATACCAAACAGTGTTTCGCCGGGTGAAACCATATGGAAGCGGTCGGCCGGGCCGGGAACATACGGCTGCTGGTAAGCGCCGGGCTGTTGGTTGTAGGGCTGTTGGGGGTATCCTCCCGGCTGCTGGTAGGGTTGCTGGTACCCGTAAGCCGGCTGCTGTTGCGAATACTGCGGCGACTGTTGCTGATAACCGGGGTCGGTATACGCGCCGGTGCTGCCAGCGGGGATGCTCAACGTTTGGCCAATCCCAATCACATCGGAGTTGAGGCCGTTGGCGTAGGCAATGGCTTCAACAGTTGTGCCAAATCGCTGGGCAATACTAAACAGCGTGTCACCGGGGCGAACCATGTAACTTGTTTCACCATAGGCCGGCGAATAGGAGCCATCGGCCGGATTAGCCGGGGGATTGGAAGCCACCGGGCCACCTATTGGCAAATCTTCCGAGGCGTCAACCACAATCGAATCCGGGGAGCCTGGTTCGGCCATTGCCGCCCCTTCGGCGGCGGGCGCGGCGTTAACCGGCGCGGCGGCGGCGCCTTCGGCGGTAGTACTATTCATGGCAACAACCACCGAAGTGTCCTGGCTGGGAGCAGCCGCAACCGGTTCCGACGGGTCATCGGCAGTTTGGCCGGGCGCCAGATTGGTTTGAGTGGCGGTCGGCTGAACATTGATAACGGTTGGCACCGCGGTCGCTTCGGCCAGCATGTCTGTTTCCGCCCCCAGCGGAGCCAGAGTTGGCGGCAAATCAGACAGGGGGGCAGGCTCGGCCAGGTCGCTGCTGTCTCGCCGGAGTTCGCAGCCACTAAGCGCCACAATCAACGCCAGCATCATCAGCGCATAAAATATTTTGGGCGATTTTGCCATAGTAATACTCCTCCGCACGGGTTTCAATAAGCTCAGTAAGTAGACATAAAACCTGATTACGTTACATAATATCATAGCTGGAATTTTACGTCAAGTTATCGCAAAATTCTGACCTGATCCCTTTTTATTTTTACTTGCTCGCAGATTTGGTTTGGTATAAGATACTTTGTATGCCGCTCATCAAACCGCCCCAAGGGCCACCCGTCGAACTCAGATTGTCACGCGACCTTGTCCGAACACTCAAGCGGGGCCATCCGTGGGTTTTTGCCGATGCCCTGCGTCACCTGCCGCCGGCCCGGCCCGGTTCGCCGGCAATTTTGCTCGATAACAAAAAAGGCCGGCCCGTAGCCCACGGCTTTTACCACGCCCAAAGCCCGCTGGCATTTAGAGTTTGCAGCCCCAACCCGGACGAACCGCTGACCAACGCCTGGGCCGAAGCGCAACTGACTCGCGCCCTGCGCCTGAGAAAAACCGTTGTGCCGGCCCAAACCAGCGGCTACCGCCTTTTTAATGGCGAGGGCGATGGCCTGCCCGGCCTCATCTGCGATGTTTATAGCGACACCGCCGTGATGCAGCTCGATGGCCCCGGCCCGACCGGTTTTTGGGATGCCGCCGGGATTGCCCGCTGGCTGGCCGAGCAGTTAAGGCTGAAGCAGGTTGTACTCAAACCGCAGGCTCGCAGCAGCGGCACCGACCAGCTTTTAGTGGGGCAGTTAGCGGTAAACCCGGTGCCATTTTTGGAAAATGGCGTGCATTTTGTGGCCGATGTGATTAATGGCCAAAAAACGGGCTTTTTTCTGGATCAACGCAACAACCGCAAACTGGTTGGCCAAATGGCCGCCAATCGCACCGTGTTGAACGTATTTGGTTACACCGGCGGCTTTTCGGTGTATGCCGGCCTGGGCGGCGCCAGCCGGGTGACTACGGTTGATCTTTCCGGGCCGGCGCTGCAAACCGCAGAACACAACTGGCACAGCAACAACCTGCCCCCGGCACAGCACCGCGCCATCAAGGCCGATGCCTTCTCATTTTTGGCCGACGCCGCCAAAACCAAAAATGCGTGGGACCTGGTTGTTGTCGATCCCCCCTCGTTTGCCCCATCCAAAGAAACATTAAAAACCGGGCTGGCCGCCTACCAAAAACTGATCACCGCTGCTGCCGCGGTGGTCAATGTCGATGGGCTGCTGGCCGCGGCTTCGTGTTCCAGCCATGTTGATCTGGCCGCGTTCCTGCTTGTCTGCGAAGAGGGTGTTTCCAAAGCGCGGCGGCGGGCCACCATTTTGGCCATTGCCGGCCAGCCCGCCGACCATCCCACCCCGTTGGTTTTTTCTGAATTCAGATACCTCAAGTTTGTGCTCATGCGGGTCGAATAAACAATTAATCCAGTCCAAAAGCGAGGAGGCGCACAATGTGGTCCACAACGTTGACGCACATTTTCTGCTGGCTGATGGTAATGGTGTTTGTGGCTGGATGCAACCGCAGCGACCCGATACTTGTGGGTTTTGCCGCCGAACTAACCGGCAAACGCGGCGAACTTGGCGTTGCAGCCAGAAACGGCGCCCAAATGGCAGTGAACGAAATTAACGAGCGCGGCGGGGTCAACCATCGCCCCCTGAAACTGCTCATCCAAGATGACCAGGGCCAGCCGGAAACTGCCCGGCAGGTGGATGCCGAGCTGGTCGCTGCCGGCGTTGTGGCCATTATTGGCCACACCACCAGCCAGCAAACCACGGCCGTATTTGACCAATTGAATCAAGCCAAAGTTGTGTTGCTCAGCCCAACTTCCACCAGCACCGATTTTTCACGCCAGGCCGATTACTTTTTCCGGGTTATTCCCGGCAATGATTTTTTGGGGATGGCTCTGGCCCGGCATATTTATCGTAACCGTTCGATAAAGCGAATTGTCGGCATTTATGATTTGAGCAATCGCTCTTTTGCCGAAACCCAGTGGCAAGCTGTTCGGGCCGAATTTGAGCGGCTCGGCGGAGAGGCCGGCCCGGTGTTTACGTTTACATCCGGCGAAACAAATTTAAAACAACTGATGGCCCAGGTGGCCGCCGTGCAGCCAGAAGGGGTGGTTATTGTCGCCTCCGCCATCGATGCGGCGTTGCTGGCCCAATATGGCCGCCAGCAGAACCTGCGGTCACACTTGTTTTCATCGTCGTGGGCCTACACCGGCGAACTGCTGGAAAAAGGCGGGCAGGCCGTTGAAGGGATGGATTTGGGATCTTTTTACAATGCCCAAAACCCTTATCCGGCTTTTACGCCCTATCTCAATCGCTTTACCAGTTTGTACCAGCACAACCCGGATTTTCCGGCGGCCTACGCCTACGAATCGGTATTGGTGCTGGCCCGGGCGCTGGAACAAACCGGCGGCTCGGCCGATGGGTTGCCTCAGGCGCTCACTCAAATCAACAACCTGGCCGGGATACAGGGCGCAATTTCTATTGACGCCTTTGGTGATGTTAATCGCGATATTTACATTGTCACCGTTGAAAATGGCAAATTTGCGGTTAAGGCTACCGTTCCGGCGTTACGTTAACCCAAGTTCAGGAGCAGCCCTCGTGTCCGCGCAAAAGCAATCGTTACGCAGAGCCTTGTTTACCGGCCTGGTGTTGCCGGCCATTATCGTGACAGCGCTGATGGTGGGTGTCATCCTGCTGAGTTTTAATCTGATCAAAAACGGGTTTTCTAACCACCAACAAACTGTTATTACGGTTCTGACCCGCCAGAGCGACGCTTATGTAATAGAAATCAACCGCTTGATGAACCTGCTGGCCAATGATATATTTGAGCTGCCTGCCGCGCAGCAAAGCCACCTCCTGGCTAATGTCCGCCAAAACTACCCCCAATTAACCGCCCTGTTTTTGCTGGATCACACCGGCCGCGTTTTGGTAGAAAACACCAGCGCGCTCGAACTCCACGGCCTGGACCTTTCTGGCGAAAATTACTTTCGGCAGGTTGTGGCTACCCGCACCGCCTACCTGTCGGACCCGTACATTTCATTTTCTACCGGCAATATTGCGGTTATCTATGCAGTGCCAATTTTAAACAACGGTCTGCTTCGGGGAATACTGGTTGGCGAACTGAATTTGGAGCAGCTCCAAAACGGCATCAAACAGGTGGATACCCGGCCCGGCAGCATTTCATTTATTGTCGATCACCGCGGCATTTTGGTGGCGCATCCCAACCAGAGTTGGGTTCAGCAGCAGCGACACCTCTCCCACCTGCCGCCCGTTGAAAAATCCGGCCCCGAACTGTTTCTGGACGAAGACAGCGAAACATGGTTCATTGGCAGCGCCATGCCCATGTCGGCAACGAACTGGGTGGTGGTTACCGCCCAGCCGGCAATGCTCGCCGCCCGCCCGCTGATTATTCTGCTGGTTGTGGCCGCCCTGGCGTTAACGCTCAGCTTTGGCCTGTTCTTTTTTATGCAGAATTTCAGCGTTAGAAAGATTACCAACCCCATCGACCGGCTGGCCCAAAAAGCAGATGTCCTGGCGCAAGGCGATTTTGACCAGCTCAGAACGCTGCAAACCAGCCCATACACCGAAATTGCCAGCCTGGAAGACAGTTTTTTGCAAATGGCTGCCGCGGTTCAGCAGCGCACCGCCGAATTGATTGTGGCCAACCAAACCCTCAATCAGGAACTCGAAGAACGTATTCGCGTTGAGCAGGCGCTACGCGAAAGCGAAACCCGCTACCGCCAACTGGTGCAATATGCCCCGGCCGGCATTTACGAGCTTGATCTGATAAACAAGAAATTCCTTGACGTGAACGACGTAATGTGCGAATACACCGGTTACAGCCGTGAAGAATTTTTGGAGCTGTCGCCGCTCAACCTGCTGGTTGATACCAGCAAAGAACGCTTCCTTCAACACGTGCCCGGCATGCTCCAGGGCGAAGGGTTAAACGAACCCGTTGAATATCAGATTATTGGCAAAAACAAACGCAAATTTTGGGTATTGATCAATTCCAGAAAATCGTCCTCGCCGGAATTCCCCCACAAAATCACCATTGTGGCCCACGATATTACCGACCGCAAACGCGCCGAAGAAGAAATCCGCATATTAAACGATGTTCTGGAGCAACGAGTGTTGGAACGCACAGCCCAGCTTCAGGCTGCCAACAAAGAACTGGAAACGTTCGCTTATTCGGTATCGCACGATTTGCGCGCCCCGTTACGCAGTATTGATGGCTTTAGTCAGATTTTGCTGGAGGATTATTTTGATGAACTTCCCACCGACGCGCAAACCTATCTCAGGCGGGTCAGGAGTGCCAGCCAGCGTATGGGCCAGATCATCGACTCGCTGTTAAAATTGTCGCGGTTGGTGCGGGGTGATATGCAACTTGTCCCGGTAAACCTGTCACAGCTTGCCGCCGACATTGGCGCGTCGCTGCGCCAGGTAGAGCCGGAACGCCACGTAGAATTTACCATTTGGCCCAATCTCATTGCCACCGGCGACCCCAGGTTATTGCAAGTGGCGCTGGAAAATCTCATCGGCAACGCCTGGAAATTTACCCGCCACCGGCCGTGCGCAGTCATTGAGTTTGGTCAAATAGAAACCAATGACGACACCGTCTATTTTATCAAAGATAACGGCTCCGGGTTTGACATGCAGTTTGCCAACAGCCTGTTTGGTGCATTCCAACGGCTGCACCGCGACGAAGAATTTGAAGGCACCGGCATTGGGCTGGCCACTGTTCAACGGGTGATCCAACGGCACGGCGGCCGGGTTTGGGCCAAAGCCGAACCAGACTGCGGTGCTACGTTTTATTTCACCGTATCACCTCAAACCGATTTATAACCATTTTTTGGGGCGACAGGTTGCTCCAATTACGGTTTCAATTATACTCAAGGGGGTGAAACCGCAACCCTAACCGCACGGTGCGAATTTGGAAGCAGGATATGGACAGGCAAATAATTCTATTGATTGAAGATAACCCCGACGACGAAATATTAGCCTTGCGCGCCCTCAAAAAAAATATGGTAATGAACCAGGTTGTTGTGGCTCACGATGGCGCCGAAGCGCTGGATTATTTGTTTTGCACGGGCATCTACGCTGATCGAAACCCCCGGGAAATGCCCCGCTTGATCCTGCTGGATATAAAACTGCCCAAATTAAACGGCCTGGAAATTTTGCGCCGCATCAGATCAGATCATCGCACCCGCCTGTTACCGGTTGTAGTGATGACCTCATCCAACGAAGAACAGGATGTGATCACCGGCTATCAATTGGGAGCAAACAGTTACATTCGCAAACCCGTAGATTTTATTCAGTTCACAGAAGCGGTCCGCCAGCTAAAATTGTACTGGTTAGATTTGAACGAACCGCCGCCGGCAGCGGCAACCTGAACCAAAAAAAGGTGAATGAAAAACTCATTACGTGTGCTGCTAATTGAAGATTCAGAAAACGACGCCCTGTTAATTGACCGCTATTTATTGCGCGGCGGTTATGAAACAACATTGGAAAGGGTTTGGACAGTGGCAGATCTTCAAGCCGCGTTGGATGACCAAACCTGGGACGTGATCATTTCTGATTACAGTTTGCCCGAGTTTAACGGGCTGGCCGCCCTCCAACTGGTCAAACAAAAACAGCTCGACACCCCGTTCATTGTGGTTTCCGGCGCGATTGGTGAGGATTTGGCCGTAGATATTGTCAAAGCCGGCGCGCACGATTACGTGATGAAAAACAATCTGGCCCGCCTGGCTCCGGCGATCACCCGTGAACTGCGCGAGGCCGAAATCCGCCGCCAGCGAAACCTGGCCGAAGCCGAGGTACGGCGGCAAAACAGTGAGCTGGCGCTGCTAAACCGGTTGATCGCTGCCACCACCACACTCTCTGACCCGGTCGAAATTTTGGCGATGGTTTGCCGTGAACTAGCCCAGTTTTTCAATGTAACCACCGTCACCGCCGTAGAGCTTGACCCCGCCATCAGTAGCGCCCGGGTTGTGGCTCAGCACCCGCTGGCGGCCCGCCCGGCCTCGCCCACCCCTATTCAACTCAAAGACAATCCCCTGGTGCAGTATCTTTTAACCTACAAAATGCCGCTGGTCATCAACCCGGTCCAGCAGGATTTGCGGCTGCAGGATATCCACACCATATTGTGCCAGCCCGAGACAACCTCGCTGATTCTGTTACCCCTGCTCAACGATGACCGGGTTTTTGGCAGCATTTGTTTGGCCTCCAAAGAACCACGAGATTTCACCCCCGCCGAAATCAGGCTGGCCGAGAGCATTGCCTACCAAATATCGGGCGCGGTAGCCAGAGCCAGGCTCGATGCCGCGCACCGGCTGCTGACTCAAGCCATTGAACAGGCCGCAGAAAGCGTGATCATTACCGAGACCACCGGCAATATTGTGTACGCCAACCCGGCCTTTGAGCGGATTTCTGGCTACACCGTAGCCGAAATTGTGGGCCAAAATACCAGCATCCTGCGCAGCGGTAAACACAACAGCCAGTTTTACCAAAAACTGTGGGAAAGCATTACCACCGGGCAGGTGTGGCACGGCCGGCAGGCCAACACCAGAAAAGATGGCACCACCTACCACACCGAAGTGACCATCAGCCCGGTTAGAGACAAACACGGGACGATAGTCAACTTTGTTACGGTTCAGCGCGATGTCACCCGCGAAACCCAGCTTGAGGAGCAATACCATCAGGCTCAAAAAATGGAAGCCATTGGCCAGTTGACGGCCGGCATTGCTCACGATTTTAACAACCTGCTCACGGCTATCAACGGCTTTGCCAGCCTGCTCCACACCGACCTGAGCGCCGTCCCCGAGCAAATAGAATTACTTGAAAAAATTATGGATGCCGGTCAGCGCGCCGCCGATCTGGTGAAACAGTTGCTTATGTTCAGCCGCAAGCAAGAGCCGCAGCCGCAGTTGCTTGATCTCAACCGCACCGTGGCCCATCTGCACAAAATGTTGCAGCGCATCATCGGCGAACATATTCAACTCCACCTTGATCTCACGCCCAATCTCAAAACCATCAAAGCCGACCCCACCCATATTGAGCAAATCATTATGAATCTGGCCATCAACGCGCGTGATGCCATGCCCAATGGCGGCCAGTTGACCATGACCACAGCCAACGTTGCCCTCAGCACCAACCACCCGGCCTACAGCTCTAACACCGCAACTGGCCCGCATGTGCGTTTTGCCATCACCGATACCGGCATGGGCATGACCGACGACATAAAAAAACACATATTTGAGCCATTCTTCACCACCAAAGAACCGGGCAAAGGCACCGGCCTGGGATTAGCCACGGTGCAGGGTATTGTCCGGCAAGCCAAAGGCAACATTTTGGTCCACAGCTACCCCGGCACCGGCACCACTTTTGAAATCTACCTGCCCTGCATAACCACCACGGAAAAACCGGTTTATCTGCCGCCGCCAGTACACGCCACTACCTTTGGGCAGGAAACCATTTTGGTAGTTGAAGACGACGAGTTTGTGGGTGATTTGGTGCGCCGGCTGCTAAAAAACGAAGGCTACACCGTTTTGCAGGTGATGAGTACCCGCGATGCGCTCCGGCTGGCCAGCGACTACACCGCGCCCATCCACCTGCTGCTCACCGATGTGGTCATTCCCGATGGCGCCGGCACCCTTTTGGCCAAACAGCTTACTCAGGCCCGTCCAAAACTCAAAGTGCTGTATATGTCTGGCTACGCCGACAGCACCCTGGCCCAATATGGCTTGCTTGACCCGGGGCCGGAGTTGCTGCAAAAACCCTTCAAAAAAAATATGCTCATTCATTCCGTACGCGCCGCTCTCGACGGTTAAAGTGAGCCGGTTTTTGCCAGCTTGCCCCGGCCAGGGCAAAGAACATGCAGCAAAAATCAGAATCAAGGCAAGCGTTTATGAACTCAGCAGAGTTGCTTCAGTGTTCAATTCTGGTTGTTGACGACCAGCCGATAAACCTGCAAATTCTCCGGCCCATATTATCCAAACGCGGCTACCGGATAATAGAAGCCACAACCGGGCGGTCTGCCCTGGCCCGCATCGCCCAGGAAAACATCGACCTGATTTTGCTGGACATTATGCTGCCCGACATTGACGGGTACGCCATTTGCCGCCAAATCAAAGCCGATCCCCACACCACCAACATCCCGGTAATTTTCATCAGCGCGCTGGGCGACGTTCGCAACAAGCTTGAGGGTTTTCAGGCCGGCGGCGTCGATTATATCAGCAAGCCGTTTGATGTTGACGAAGTTTTGGCTCGGGTTGACGCCCACATAATGCTCAACAAAATGCGGCAGGAATTGCAGCAAAAAAACGAGCAGCTCTACCAGGAAATCACAGAACGCATAAAGGCTCAAAGCGAACTGCATGCCATTAAAGATCGGCTGGAAGAGCATGTGGCCCGGCGCACCGCCGAACTCCAACTGGCCAACGAGCAGCTCTCAACCGAAATTGCCATGCGCCAGGCTGTTGAACATCAACTGCGCCGGAGCCAGGAACGGCTGGCGCTGGCCATTGCCGAAACTGGCGGAATTTTGTGGGACTGCCAACTGGACCCCAATCTTGGGTACGATGACCAGCCCAACCTGGATCGGCTGTGGCTGCGGCCATCAAACTTACTTGAGGATCAACTTGAATCCGAGCCGTCTGCTTTCTGGGAAAACCCGGTTTTGGCCGAAGACCTGCCCGAAAAGAACGAACTCGAACGCGCTCATTTTTACGGTCTCACCGATTATCTGGAATACGATTATCGCGTCCGGCAGCCAAACGGCGAAATCCGGTTTATGCACAGCCGCAGCCGGATTATCAGAGACAATAAAGACCGCCCCATTCGCTGGGTGGGCATTGATTGGGATGTAACCGGCAACAAAAATGTAGAACAGGAACTCAGCCAGTATCGCAACCAGTTAGAAGAGCTGGTCAACGCCCGCACCGCCGATTTGATCGCCACCAACGAAAGACTGCTGGCGGAAATGGCGGAACGTGAAAAAGCCCAAAACGCCCTGCGAGAAAGCCAGTCTAATTATTTTTTGCTGTTTAACAGCATGCTCGATGGTTATGCGATGCACGAAATCATTTGCGATGACGCCGGCGTACCTATCGACTACCGCTTTTTGGATATCAACCCCGCTTTTGAGCGCCACACCGGGATGAGCCGCGACATTGTGGGCCGCACCGTGCGGGAAGTGATCCCCCAAATTGAACCGTACTGGATTGAAACTTATGGCCAGGTAGCCCTAACCGGCCAGCCGGTTCAGTTTGAAAATTACGCGCACGCGGTCGATGACAAATGGTTTGAGGTGATTGCCATCAGCCCGCAAAAAAACCAGTTTGCCACTATTTTCCACGACATCACCGAACGCAAACGGGCCGATAAAGCCATCCGCGAAAGCCAGACCGAGCTTAAACGCCGCAACAGCGAGCTGGTTAAGCTCAACGCCGAATACATTCGCCTTGATAAAGCCATTGAGCAGGCCGCCGAAAGCATCATCATTACCGATACCAGCGGCGGCATTATTTATGTTAACCCTGCCTTTGAACAGGTCACCGGTTACTCCCGCGCCGACGTTTTGGGCAAAAATCCGCGTATTTTCAAAAGCGGCAAACACAATCTGGAATTTTACCAGAATCTGTGGCAAACCATTACCAATGGCCATGTGTGGCATGGCCGGTTGATCAACAGAAACAAAGGCGGCTCGCTGTTCACGGAAGACGCCACAATTTCACCCGTGCGCGATGAAACCGGCGTGATCACCCATTTTGTGGCGGTTAAGCGCGATATCACCCACGAACTGCAACTGGAAGAGCAGTATCACCAGGCTCAAAAAATGGAAGCGCTGGGCCGGTTGACCGGTGGTGTAGCCCACGATTTTAACAACCTGCTCACCGCCATCAACGGCTTTGCCGAGCTGATCAAACTACAGCTCGGGCCAGAAGACCCGCGCCAACCGATGCTGAACAACATTCTCCACTCCGGGCAGCGGGCGTCTGATCTGGTGCGCCAGTTGCTGGCTTTTAGCCGCAAACAGATCATCGAACCACAAATGCTCAATTTAAACAGCGTGGTTCACCACATGCAAAAGATGCTCCAGCGCATTATTGGTGAAGATATTCAACTGGAAACCAAACTGGCGGCGGATTTGTGGCCCATCCTGTTTGACCCGGCCCAACTCGAGCAGATTATTGTCAATCTGGCGGTCAATGCCCGCGATGCCATGCCCGATGGCGGCCGGCTCAGCATTGAAACCGCCAACATCGAACTCACCCAAACTCAACTTGACCCAATGCCCGATTTACAGCCCGGAAAGCACGTTGTCCTCACTATTTCTGATACCGGCATCGGCATGCCCGAAGAAATACTGCCCCACATTTTTGAGCCATTTTTTACCACCAAAGAGATTGGCAAAGGCACCGGATTGGGGCTGGCGACGGTGTACGGCATTATCAAACAAAACAGCGGCGAAATTCAGGTGCAAAGCGCAGTTGGCCAGGGCAGCCAGTTTGGCATTTATCTGCCCCGGGTAGAAGTGGCGCTGCCGGAACCGGCCCGGTTAAAACCAGACAACCGGCTGCCAACCGGCACAGAAACCATCCTCATTGCCGAAGACGATATCGGTGTGCGCGAGCTGACCTCGCATATTTTGGGCGGGCTGGGGTATCGCCTGTTAAAAGCCGGCAACGGCGAAGAAGCGCTAAACGCCGCCCGCACCTACCCGGACCAGATTCATCTGCTGCTGGCCGATGTAGTGATGCCCGATATTGTTGGCCCCAAATTGGCCGCCCAATTATTGGAATTACGGCCATCCATCAAAACCGTATTCATGTCGGGCTACACCGACAGCACCATTGCCCGGCACGGGCTAACCACCGGCAGCGTCACCCTGCTGCACAAACCCTTCAGCGCGGTGATGCTGGCCAAAACCATCCGGCAGGCACTTGATACATAACTTGTTTCCGTCACCAATCAAAAACGGGCCGGCAGGTGTACACCTGCCGGCCCGTTTTTGGTAACTACTCCCCCCTCATCCCCCCTAACCCCCTTCTCCCAGTGGGAGAAGGGGGTTAGGGGGGATGAGGGGGGAAAGTGTTACTTGTATTTTACCCTTTGCTGGCCGCCTGCATTAATTCGTAAATGCGGGTTACCATTTCGGCGGGGTTGGGGTGCAACCCCTCGGTGACCAGTTCATTGGCGTACAACTGCTCAATCAGCACATCCACCAGCGGGTCGCTGTCATTGACGGCCAGCCGCTCCGCCAGATTTTGAATGAGCGCGTTGTGGCGGTTGATTTCAAGGATTTTCTTGGGCACCTGATAATCCTTGCCCAGCAACCGTTGCACCCGTTGCATCGAGGCGTTCATAGCGTCGGCGGGGTTAACCAACCGGGCCGGGCTGTCGGTGAGCAGCTTGCTTTCGCGCACCGATTCCACCCGCTCGCCCAGCACCGATTTAAACCGGGCCACCAGCTTTTCAAAATCGTCGCTGGAAATGGTTTCTTCGGCCGGCGTTTCCTCGTCGGTTTTATCGGCTTCTGGCAGATCCAGCCCGGCGTCGTCCACATTTTTCAGCGGTTTGCCGTTGTAGTCGGCCAGGTTGATCAACATAAAACTGTCCAGCGGGTCGGTCAAATAGAGCACTTCCAGATTGTGCTTGCGGAAATATTCCAGGTGCGGGCTGCGCGAGAGCACTTTAAAGTCATCGCCCAAAATGTAGTAAATTTCGTTTTGATCGGGCTTCATGCGGTCGGCGTACTGTTTGAGCGAGACCAGATCATCGGCGTTTTCACTACTGCTGGACGGAAAGCGCAGCAGGTCCATAAACCGGCTTTTGGCGTCGGGGTCGGTAGCGATGCCTTCTTTGATAAACGGGCCAAACTCGCGCCAAAAGGTGCGGTATTTGTCCGGCTCCTCGTCGGCCAGATTGCCCAGTTCCGTGGCCAAACGGCGCACCAGCGTGCCTTTGATTTTTTCCAGCAGCGGCGTGGCCTGCACCATTTCGCGGGAAACGTTCAGCGGGATGTCTTCAGAATCGACCACGCCTTCAATAAAGCGCAAATAATTGGGCAGCAAATCTTTAAAGTTTTCTTTGATGAGCACTTTGCGGGCGTACAGTTTCAGGCCGTAATCATCCTTGCCGCCAAACAACCGGTAATCCTTTTTGGAAGGCACAAACAACAGGGCGTAAAACTGCACCGGCGCGTCCGCCGAGGTGTGCACCCGCAGCAGCGGGTCGCCAAAATCAAAGGTGAACTGCTGGTAAAATGATTTGTATTTTTCCGCGTCTACCTCGCGCGCGGACTGCCGCCAGATGGCCGTTTGCTCGTTGATTTGCGGCCACTCGATTTTTTTCCCGGTTTCGCCTTCCGCCGGGGGTTTTTCTTCTTTTAAATAAATGGGGAAGGCCACAAAATCGGAGTGGGCCTTGACCACCTGCCGCAGCCGGTAATTGCGAGCGTACTCTTTGGCCTCTTCTTTCAGTTTAATTTCGATGACCGTGCCGCGGTCGGTTTTTTCCGCCGGAGTCACCGAGTAAGCGCCCTGCCCGGTTGAGGTCCAGGTGACGGCCTGCGCGTCCGGCCGGAATGAGCGCGAGGTGACCTTCACTTCTTCGGCCACCATAAACACGGAGTAAAAACCCACGCCAAACTGGCCGATGACATCGGTGGTGACGCCCTGGCCTTTTTTGCCGGCCTCTTCCATCGCTTTGAGAAATTCCTTGGCCCCGGAGTGAGCGATGGTGCCCAGCCCGCCCACAATTTCGTCCTCGGCCATGCCAATGCCGGTATCATGAATGGTCAGGGTGCGGTTGTCCTCGTCAGCCTCCAGCCAGATAGCCAGTTCGGCGTCGGGGTTGAGCACATCGCGGTTGGTGAGCATTTCAAATTTAATCCGGTTGAGCGCGTCGGACGCGTTGGAGAGCAGTTCCCGCAGAAAAATTTCCTGATTGGAGTAAAGCGAATGAATCAAAATATCGAGCAACTGCCGGATTTCGGCTTTAAACTCAATCTGCTTGGGTTCGGCTTCTTTGACGGTCTCGGTCATTGTTTTTCACCTCGGAAAAGTAAATATTTTGATGGCTATTTAGTCGCAATAAATTGTGGGGATTTACCCTCTCCCCCCTACCCCCCTCTCCCTTTGGGAGAAGGGGGTCTTTTGGTGAGTGACGGCTGGCGCTACGCGCCAGCCGTCACTCACCTCTTTTATTCCCCTCCCCCTGACAGGGGGATGCCCCTGCGGGGTACAGGTGGGCTAGGGGAGGGGGTATAACTTCAGGCTTACGCCTCGCTGTATTCGCCTTCAACCACGTTTTCGTCGCTGCCGGATGTATCGCTGTGGCCGTTGCTGCTCTGAGCCGGGCCGCCGGCCTGCTGGTAAGCAGCCTGGCCGAGCGCGCTCAGCGCCTGCTGTAACGCCTCGCTGGCGCTGACAATCCGGGCTTTGTCGTTGCTTTCCAGCGCCTTTTTCACATCGGCCGCTTTGGCTTCAACTTCGGCTTTCAGCGTCGCATCGACTTTATCACCCAGTTCGCGGATGGTCTTTTCGCTCTGATAAACCAGGTTGTCGGCCAGGTTTTTGGCTTCGATCAGCGCTTTGCGCTCGCGGTCGGCTTCGGCGTTTGATTCGCTTTCACGCACCATCCGGTCAATCTCGCCCTTGTTGAGGTTGGTGCTGGCAGTAATGGTGATTTTTTGCTCTTTGCCGGTAGCTTTGTCTTTGGCGCTCACGTTCAAAATACCGTTGGCGTCAATATCAAACGTCACTTCAACCTGTGGAATACCGCGCGGCGCGGGCGGAATGCCCTCCAACCGGAACTTGCCCAGCGTCATATTGTCGCCGGCCATGGCCCGTTCACCCTGCAAAATGTGGATGTCCACGGCCGTCTGGCTGTCTTCGGCGGTGCTGAAGACCTCGCTTTTGCGGGTGGGGATGGTGCTGTTGCGCTCGATGAGTTTGGTCATCACCCCGCCCAGCGTTTCAACGCCCAGGCTCAACGGCGTCACATCAAGCAGCAGCACGTCTTTCACATCGCCGGCCAGCACGCCGCCCTGAATAGCCGCGCCGATGGCCACCACTTCGTCCGGGTTAACGCCTTTGTGCGGCTCTTTGCCGCCGGTGAGCTGCTTCACCAGCTCCTGCACTATCGGCATGCGGGTGGAACCACCCACCAGCACCACTTCGTCAATCTGGCTGGCGCTGACGCCGGCGTCTTTGAGCGCCTGCTGGAACGGCGCTTTCACGCGCTGCAACAGGTCGTCGGTAATTTGCTCAAATTTGGAACGGGTCAATTTAAGCTGCAAGTGTTTGGGGCCGCTGGCGTCGGCGGTGATAAAGGGCAGGTTGATCTCCGTTTCCATCACGGTTGACAGCTCGATTTTGGCCTTTTCGGCGGATTCTTTGAGCCGCTGCAGCGCCTGCTTGTCTTTGCTCAGGTCGATACCCTGCTCTTTTTTGAACTCATCCACAATCCAGTCGACCACGCGCTGGTCCCAGTCGTCGCCGCCGAGTTGGGTATCGCCGCTGGTGGACTTCACTTCGATGACGCCATCGCCCACTTCCAGCAGGCTCACGTCAAAAGTGCCGCCGCCCAGGTCAAACACCAAAATCGTTTCGTCCTCTTTTTTGTCCAGCCCGTAGGCCAGCGCCGCGGCCGTCGGTTCGTTGATGATGCGGCGCACGTTCAACCCGGCAATTTTACCGGCGTCTTTGGTGGCCTGCCGCTGACTGTCGTTAAAGTAGGCCGGTACGGTAATGACGGCTTCGGTAACGGTTTCACCCAGGTAGGACTCGGCATCGGTTTTGAGCTTTTGCAGCACCATCGCCGAAATCTCCTGCGGGGTGTAATTTTTGTTCATCACCGGAATGTGGATGCGCGGGTCGTTGTGCGGCCCTTTTTCCACTTTGTACGACAGTTTGCTCACATCGTGGGTAATTTCATCAAAGTTGTGGCCAATGAGTCGCTTGGCCGAGTAGACGGTGTTGTCGCTGTTGGTCACGGCCTGCCGTTTGGCGGTTTGCCCCACCAGCCGTTCCTGGTTTTTATTAAACGCGACCACGCTGGGGGTGGTGCGCCCGCCTTCGGCGTTGGCAATAACCACCGGATCACCGGCTTCCATCACGGCCACAACGCTGTTTGTGGTTCCCAAGTCAATGCCAATTATCTTCGCCATCTGATAAAATCTCCTTTACACAAAATGTTGCTAACCTGTGAAACGTATTCACAAGCCAATTTCTCAATCGCAACCGCATTATACCGAGCGAGTGTTAGAATTGTGTTTGAGGATTTGTTGGAATCGTGTAAGAGGCCGCCCGGCGGTACACGTGGAAGGCGTGTGTCAGCACGCCGGCGCTCCAGGTTAGCGGCGCTTCGGCGGTGTACCAGCGCGAGGAAAGCACCTGCCCGGCCGGGTCGTACACTTCAAAAACCGCACCATCGCGCACCACCACCCGCGCCAGCCGATACAGCAGCTCTTCGGCGCGGGCCAACCGCCCCAGCCGGGTCAGGGCGATGACGTGCCAGCCGCCCAGCCATAGCCAGGCGGCGCTGGTGTGATAGTGGCCAATCCCGCTCAGCCGGTTTTCCAAAGCGATGAAACGGGCCGGGTAGGCGCGGTGCGTTACCTGGGTGGGCACCGGGTTGGCCATGCGGAACCCGTCCATTTTGGCCAGGATCGAAGCCGACTGCTCCGGCGAGGCCAGCCCCCAGGCCGCGGCCAGCAGGTTGCCGGCGCTACTCAGCATATCAAACTGGCGGCTGACTACAAAATAGCCCAACCCATCGCGCCAAAAATGCGCGTTGACCGATTGTTTGACCAGTTGCGCCCGGCGCTCAAACCGCTCGGCGGCGGCGGGGTAGCCGTAACGATGCGCCGCCTCGGCCAGATCGTGCAGCGCCTTCCAGTAGACCACGTTGGGGTACAGCACTTTGCCGCGCCGGGCCACGCTATCGGCCCAATCGGCAAAATCAGCCTGATGCAGCAGGCCATCGGCTTCGAGCGCGTGAGCCTCAATCCAGTTGATGGCCCGCACCAGCGCCGGCCAGTGTACCCGCACAAAGGCCTCGTTGTGGGCGTGGCGGACGTAATTGAGAAACGCAATCACCAGCAGGGCGTTGCCATCCAGCGAAATGGTGTTGTGCGCGGTTTTGTACTTGGCCCGCAACGGGGCGTGGTTAGGCTGCTCGCGGTCCAACAGCGAATGCAGGTAGCGATTGAGCACGCTGGTGGAGTGGATTTTTACGGGGAACTGGCCGGCCGGCGACTGAAAAGCCAGAAACACTTCCAATGTTTCTTTGACCGCCTGCAACTGGCCCAGATCGATGAGGCCAAAGCTGGCAAAGCCAAAATCTCTGGCCCACGGCTCGCGGAAGTTGCGCCGCCCGGCGCACAGCACCAGCTTTTGGCGGCCGTTGGGCAGCCGCCGGGCCTCGATGCCGCCGAGCAGGTTGGCGGCGGCAATCACTTCGGCCTTCATTTCCAAACGCTGGTGGGCCGCCAACTCTTCCGGCAGCGAGGGCGGCAGCAGCCGCGGCTGGCGCAGCAGTTGCCGCCAGTAAACGGCAGCCTGCCACAACACGTAACCGGCCGCGGCCAGCAAACCGGCAAATGCCAGCCGGCGGAGTTTGGGCATAAAAAAGCCTGCCTACATCCGGCTGCGAACTTTGCCCAGCCCGCGCAGCACCCGTTCCGGCGTGAGCGGGAATTCGTCAAACCACACCCCAATGGCGTCAAACACCGCCGCAGTGACGGCCGGGGTATAGGGCAGGTAGGGCATTTCGGCCATGCCGCGCGCGCCGTAAGGGCCGTCAGGGTGGGGGTCTTCCACAATAATGGAATCAACCCGTTTGGGGATGTCGTACACACCGGGGATGAGGTAGGTGCTGAGATGGGGGGTGAGCACCTGGCCTCTTTCAGTGCGAAAATCTTCCAGCACGGTGTAACCGTGGGCCTGCACAATGCAGCCCTCAATCTGGCCAATTACGTTTTCGGGATTGATGGCTTTGCCCACGTCATCGGCGCAAACCACGCGGTCAACGGTGATGAAGCCGGTGTCGGTGTCTACTGTCACCTCAACCATTTGGGCCACGTAGCCGTAGGCAAAGTTGGGCACGCTGTACCCGGTTTGCGGATCGAGCTTGGTGGTTTTGGGGGCCAGATAGGTGGCCTCGGCGAGGACGGGGCGCTCCTCATTTTGCCATTTGCGCAGGGCAAACTCGGCGGCTTCTTTAACGGCGTTGCCGGCCATAAAAGTGAGCCGCGAAGCGCTGGCGCTGCCGGAGCTGTCGGCCACGGCGGTATCAGACACTTGCAGTGTGACCCGATCAAAGCTGATGCCGAGTGTTTCGGCGGCAATCTGGGCCATTGCGGTGTGATGCCCCTGGCCCACGTCGGCGCCGGCAATGCGCAGCACCGCTTCTTCAATTTCAGCCGCGCCGCGCAACTCGATAGCGGCCCAGCTATTTTCCTGATAGCCAAAACTAAAGCCGATGTTTTTGTAACCGGCGGCAAAGCCCCGGCCTTTAACGTAGCGCGGCAGCTCCTCCGGCTGGTCGGGGTGGTTTTCACCGCGCCGGCCACCATACGACCAGTTGCCTTTCCAGGCGGTTTCGCGGATAACCTGGGCCATGCTCACCCCGCCGGGAATGGTGGTGCCCACCGGCAGCAGTTTGTCGGCATCGAGCGCGTTTTTGAGCCGAATTTCCACCGGGTCCAGCCCCAGTTTTTCGGCCAGCTTGTTCATTTGCATTTCCGCGGCAAAGTGGGCCTGCGGCCCGCCAAAGCCCCGAAACGCGCCACCCGGCACGTTGTTGGTATACACCGCGTAAGCATCGGTTTTAATGTGCGGGAACTCGTAGGGGCCGTTGCAGGTGATCACGGCGTTGCCCAGCACTTTGTTGCTGGTGTACATATACGCGCCGCCATCAGCGACAATTTTGGTTTCGGCGGCCACCAGTGTGCCATCGGATTTGGCCCCCCATTTAACGTAAATGGTCATCGGGTGACGCTTGCAATGGCCAATGATCGATTCTTCACGGCTCCAGATAATTTTCATGGGGCGGCGATTGCCGTGGCGCTCGTAGGTGCGCAGCACGGCCAGCGCCAGCACAATCTGCACGCTCATATCTTCCCGGCCGCCAAACGCCCCGCCGATAGCATCGTACACCACCCGGATTTTTTCGCCCGGCACATCGAGGGCGTGCGCAATTTGCTGCTGGTCTTCCCACGTCCATTGGCCGGCGCAGTGAACAGTGATGCGGCCTTCATCATCAATGTAGGCGGTGCCGGCTTCCGGCTGCAAATAGGCGTGTTCCTGATAGGGGGTTTGGTACACCCCTTCGATAATAGCGTTGCACTGGCTCCAGGCGTTGTCAATATCGCCTTTGCGGATGCGCATGTATTCGGCCACGTTGTTGGGCACGTTGGGGTGCAACTGCGGCGCTTTGCCCGACATCGACTCCAGCGGGTTATCGACAATGGGCAAATCTTCGTACTCCACCCGAATCAGGTCGCGGGCGTGGGCGGCAATTTCTTCGGTTTCGGCAATGACGATGGCGACGTTATCGCCAATAAAGCGCACGACATCGCCGCCCTTTTTGTTGGAGCCGGGGCCGCACAGCACCGGCTGGTCCGGCACTTGCAAGCCGTACTGGTTCACCGGGACATCGGCGGCGGTCAGCACGTCCATTACGCCCGGCAGGGCTTTGGCCGCGCTGGTATCGATGCTTTTGACGCGGGCATGTACCCGCCGGGCAAAGAGCACCTTCACCCAAAGCTCGTTGTCGTGGTTGCGGTCGCCGGGGTAGAGGGTAGCGCCGGTCACTTTGCCTACCGCGTCGACCCGTTTAATGGATTGGCCAATGGTTTGGTGTTGTTGAGTCATAGTTTTATTTTCCATTTCAGGTTTCTGTCACTCGTCATTCGTCATTGGTCATTGCTTTACAAGCAACAAATGACAAGTGACCAGTGTCTACTGGCTGGCCGCTTTTTCCAGCGCCCGCAGAATTTTGTAGTAGCCGGTGCAGCGACAGAGGTTGCCGGTGATGGCCTGTTTCACCTCGTCCGGGGTGGGGAACTGGCGCTCGTCCAGCAGCGCTGCGCCGCTCATAACAAAGCCGGGCGTGCAGTAGCCGCACTGCACCGCGCCCTCTTCCACAAACGCCTGCTGCACCGGATGCAGTTGGTCGCCCTGGCCCAACCCTTCGATGGTGACAATCTCCGCCCCGTGCGCCCGCGGCGCGGGCACCATGCAGCTCATCACGGCAATCCCATCGAGCAAAACCGTGCAGGCCCCGCATTCACCTTCGGCGCAGCCTTCTTTGGTGCCAATCAGGTTGGTGTTTTCCCGCAGCAGCCGCAGCAGAGTTTTGTGGCTGGCCCCGGCGATAGTGTGTTCCACGCCGTTGATGGTGGTTACAATCGGCTCATCGCTGTCACGGGAATAGACAAACGAGCGGGTGCGACCGGTGGGAAAATGACCATCGGTTTTGCCCCACAGCATTACCGGCCGGGTGGGCATAGTTTCGTTTTCTGTGCCGTTAGCCAGCGATTCCAGCGCGTGGCGGGTGAGCGTGGCGGCCATGTAGCGCCGGTATTCCGCCGAGCCGCGCACATCGCTGATGGGGGCAATGGTTTGCGCCGCCAGCTCGCCGGCGTGGATAATCACATCGGGGCGGAGCACTTTGCCGGCCAAAAAGCGTTCGGCGTTGACGGCGCGCACAATGGTGGGCGCCACGCTGCCCAGCGTGATGCGCGCCCCGGTCACGCTGTCAACCAGCAAATTGAGCACCACGGCCACGTTGACCACGGAAATAGCCTGCGCCCGCCGCAACCCCAGCTTTAAAAATGTGCCAACCTGATCGCCTTTCAACGCCGGAAAGAAAATATCGATAATCATTTCATCCGGTTGAAGCGCGGTTTTGCGCACGCCCAAAAAGAAATCCTCAAACGAGAGGGTACGCTCGCCGCGGGTGCTGCGCAGCGTTACCGCAGCGCCCAACGCCCACAACGGGGTGATGGTATCGTTGGCCGGCGAGGCGGTCACCAGATTGCCGGCTACCGTTCCGCGGTTGCGGATTTGCGGCGCGCCGATTTCCCAGCAGGCTTTGGCCAGCGGAAAGGCCCGGTTAACGCACAGTTCTGAGCCGGCCACTTGATTGTGGGTGACCAGCGGCCCCAGATGAATGTTGTCCTGCTCGTCCTGGTAAATGGCATCCAGGCCGGGGATACGGCTAATATCGATGACAATGGCGGGGGCGCGAACACCGCGTTCAATTTCAACAATCAGGTCCGTGCCGCCGGCGATTAATCGGGCATCGCTTTTATGCCGGGCCAGTAATTTGAGCGCTTCGCCAACTGATTGGGGGGAATAGTAGGATTGCCACATAATCTTTTCCTGAATGAGTTTTAAAAAGCCCCTGTATTCAGGGGCCGGAGGTTTGTCGCCATTGAACACGTAAATATTGGTCAAAATTATAATGCGGACGCGCAGGTGAGTCAATCGCTGCTAACGCGGCACGAGTTTACCTGCCACCAAACTGGCCGCCAGCGTTTTTTGGCCGGCAGTGATAAAATCGACCGTGATCAGAGTATCGCCGTTGCCGGCTGTTGTTGAAACCACCACTCCCGGACCAAACGCGGCGTGCTCAACCGCCATGCCCGGTGAAAAATCGACGGCCGGCGGCTGCGTCGAGTCAACCGGTTCCGGTTCTGAGATGCGGTACTGGCGGTCTGACCACAAATCGGCGTAGAGGGCCAGATCAGCCGCGGTTTTGAGCTTCAGCACAATGGAACTGGCGGTGCGCCGGGCCTGCCGGATTTGAGATTGCAGCCCGGCCGAGCCGGCCCGTTCGCTGGCCCGGCTGAGCGCCACATCGAGCTGTTGAAAAACGCGGGCCACTTTGTCTGAATTAACATCAACGACCACCAGATGAATACCGTGCTGCCAGCACACTTCAACGCGGGCATCAAAACGCACGCGCTGCTGCTCTTCTTCTTCCAGGCTCAGCCGGTGGCGGCGATTCCCCTGCAACCCTTCCAGCCGCACCGCCACGCCAATATCCGGGACCAGCAAATCCAGTTTGAGGCGGCGGTTGGTTGCCGGATTCACCAGCCACTCCGGCGACACATTGTATTGAACCGTAAATCCATCAAAAACACGGGCAAACACTTCACGCCAGCCGTTGGTTGTTCGCCACGCAGGAAAACTCGACATAAATTACTCCACCCACAATATCTTGGGTCAACATCATAGCAGATGCACTAAAACTGGTCAACTCTTTTTGCCGGCGGGGTTACGCCAAATGGCCTAGGCAATGCCGCCCATTAATTTAACCATAAATAATCGCTGGTTGGCCGATGAAATAGCCCCACTCCCCTGTTATACTGTCGCTAACAAATCGCAATAATCTTTGCGCATCTCCTTCCTTCTTTCGCCCAGGAGTTGGCCGTTCCCACCAACTCCTGGGCAAAATCTTTTAAAGAGCAGGCGACCGTGACGGTCGCCTTTTTCATTGACTCCACCTCAGGCTCGTGCTATGATGGCCTTAACAATGGCACCGGGAGGGCACCATGTACAACCAGAAAAACCATCAATTTAATATGTTTTACAACCACAAATTTGGGTTTCATATTACCGGCCCGCGGCAGGACGCCTTCAACGAGGTATTGCGGCTGAAGCCCAAAGTTGTCAAAACGCTCGATTTTTCGGTTGACGTGATGAAGCGCATCAAACAGGAAATCCCCGACGTGTTTTTGATTGGCCGCCTGTTTGTCCACCCGCAGGATTTTGGCCAGCTCAGCGATGGCACGGCCAAGATGGCCCGCCAGCGCGGCGTTGAAATGGCCGAGCGTATTTTGCGCGAAGAGGTAAACCGCGATGTCCACCACGTTAACGGCCGGCCCATTTTCAACGCCTGGGAGTCGCTGAACGAGGTTTTTCCCGAATGGACCGATGAAAACACCCAAAAACTCTTTGATGAATACCAGGTGGCGTTTGGCCAAAAAATGCTGGCCGCCGGCTTTGAACCCATCGCTTTTAATTTTGGGCAGGGCAACGGCCGCGGCGAGCCGTGGCTGCGGCTTTACCCCGGCACGCTGGAAACCTACAAATACCTGGGCTTTCACGAATACGACTGGCCAACAATGGACCGGCTGCACAAAATCGGACTCAACGGCCCGTCTGAGCCGCAAAATCTGGTGCCGGTGGTGGGCGAAGGCCGGGGCAACGATGGCATGTGGCGCTGCCTGCGCTACCGGCGGGTGATGAACGAAGGCATTCGCCAGCGCTACGGCGACAAACACACCGTTATCATCACCGAATGCGGTATGACTCAGGGGGTGTGGGGCGGATCGGCGCTGGATATTGGCCCGTGGGCCAAACAACTGACCGTGTCTGCCAACATTCCCGGCGGCACCGTGCCCACGCCCATCCCGGTGGATAATTACTGGCAAACCCTGCAATGGTACAACAGCGAAATTATGCGCGATGACTACGTAATGGGCGCCTGCCTGTTTGTCACCGGCGCGGCCGGCAAGGCCGAATGGGACACCTTTGAGCATTTGGGGCCGATAATGGAGCGACTGGGCGCTTTTCAAAAACAGGTTGCCGTGGCCGATCTGCCCACCATTGTCCCCAACCCAACCCCCAGCGTGGTCAAAGGCGCAGCGGCGCAGCAACCCACCGCCGCCCCGGAAATCAAAGTGACGGCCGTGCCGGACGCCGCGCCACCGGTAGCGCCAGAACCACCTGCCCCCGCCAAGCCGGAGCAGCCCGCGCCTGTCGAACCGGTTGTTGCCGCAACCGTGGTAACAGAACCGCCCGCGCCCGCCAAACCGGCCATCGCCGCAACGGCAGAAACAGAGCCGCCCGTACCTGCACCCGTCAAACCGGAACCCCCAGCCAAACCCGCCTCAAAATGGATGTACACCATCACTACCGGGCCGGGACTGGCGCTGCTGGTTGGCGATATTGGGGTATCTAACCAGCAAATCACCATTACCAAACCCAAAGGCGAGGTGCAGCGGGTAACCAGCGGCAGCAAAGCCGAGTACGGTCGCGGCGGGTTTGAAACCTTCGCGCCGGACCCCGGCAAATATACGCTTGAATTTTTGGGAGAAAAGTTTGAACTCCAGCTCAACGGCCGCTTTACCAAAGTGATGTTTGATAAAGCCACCGGGCCGGATATGGTGCGTGTTAATTTTGGCCTGCGCGAAAACCGCACCACCTATCGCGTTGGCGAAAAAGTGTTTGCCCGGATTCAGGTAACCAACGTCACCAACGACACCGTGCCGTTTGGCATTTTGGGGCTGCTGGCCAGCACCGGCCAATTCCAAACCAGTTGGAGCGATGGCAGCATCGCCCCCGGCCAAACGTTTAATCACGAAGACGGGCTGGTCTTTAGCCGGCCCGGCCACTACACCCTTCAGCTTTCAATGTGTTTTGCCCGCAAAGAAGCCTGCGTCAGCGGCCAGGCCGAAGGCAGTTGGGTGCGTTTTAAACCCATCCTTGAAATTGAGGTCCAATAACTCGATGAAGGATGAAGGATGAGGGGTGAGCAGTGAGGAGATTTTTCTCCCTACTTCCTACTTCCTGTTTTTATTGCCCCACAGGTGCGCTACCTCTGTAATCAGCATACCGGCCAAAATCAGGCTGCCGCCAATGATCATCCGCGCGGTGATGGTTTCGCCCACCCACCAGCCGGCCAGCGCCGCAAAAACCGGCTCCAGCGCCGCAAACAGGGCGATACGGGTGGGAGCGGCGTGGCGCGACACCCAGGTTTGCACGCTCGTGCCCAGACCAATGATCAGCAAACCGGTGCTGATCAACCCCAGCCACAACGCCCCGGAACTCCACGGCACGCCAAACGGCTCCCAAAAATACCAGCCAATGCTGCTGAGCAGCCCGGCTACCAGCACGTGCAGGGTTGAAAAGAGCATCACATCAAAGCGGGGCGCGTAATACGAAAGCAAAATAAAATAAAGCGCCCAGCCCACGCCACCCAGCGCCACCCAAAAATCGCCGGGAGCCAGCGCCAGCTCGCCCAGACTGCCCTCTACCGACAGCAGGACCAAGCCGCCAAAAGCCAAAATTACCCCGAACACCGCCGCGCGGGTTGGCGCGCGGTGCAGCAACAACGCCGAAAATATCGGCACATAGACCAGGTTGGTGCCGGTGAGAAAGCCGGCTTTGCTGGCGGTGGTAAACTGCATGCCGTAGGCCTGCACGCCGTAAGAGGTGCACAACACCGCGCCGGTGATCAACCCCGGCAGCCAGTAAGTTCTGTTGAGCGTGCGCCAACGCGGCCCGGCCAAAATAGCCAGCGTGGCCGCGCCCAGCAGCATGCGCAGGGTGTTGTAAGTAAATGGGCCAACCACCTGCAAAGCATCTTTGCTAAAAACAAAAGAGATACCCCACAAAAACACCACCACAAAAAATACCAGCTCGCTCAGCAGCGACTCGTTAACACGCCACCCGCCCGTTGGTCGGGGCAAAGCTTTTGAATTTTCCACGGCTTCCTCCAACGAAAATCAATTACGAATTACGAATTATGAATTATGAATTACCTGCCGCCTGCAACTCGCCGCCCGCCGAAATTCTATCATCTGTGGCCTTTGGGTATCGGGGTCATCCCCCCGGACATAAAAAAATAAAGCTCTTAAATACCGGCCATTGGCGGCGTCTAAGAGCTTCGTGGCTCAGGGAGTGATGAACTTGGCGTTAGTTAACGCTAGAATACAACGCTTTCTTTTTCCAGCAGAGTTCGGGCCTGCCCGGCATCGTGAGAAATCTGGGCTACCAGCGCCTCGATGCCGTTGAACTTCATTTCCGGGCGAAGGTACTCTACAAATTCCAGGGTGAGCGTTTGGCCGTAAATATCCTGCGCAAAATCAAAAATGTAAACCTCGACGGTGCGGGTGGTGTCGTTAAAACTGGGGCGAACACCCACATTGGTCACGCTGGGGTAACGTTTAGTCTGGCCGGAAAAGCGCACAAATGTGGCGTAAACGCCGTTAGCCGGCAGCAATCGCTCCGGGGGGACGGCCAGGTTGGCTGTGGGAAAGCCGATGGTCCGGCCGCGCTGCGCGCCGTGAACCACCTGGCTGGTAAGCGCCGGGTAGCGGCCCAGCAAATGCGCCGCCTGCCGCACCTGGCCGGCGGCCACGTGGGTTCTGATTTGGGTGCTGCTGACCACCTGCCCGTCCAGCTCAAACCGGTCAATTTCACAGACCGAGTAGTTGAATTCGCGCCCCAGTTCGCGCAGTTTGTCGATGTTGCCCTCGCGGTTTTTGCCCAGCGCAAAATCGTGACCCACACAAATCTGCACCAGATTCAGCCGGCGTGACACATCCTGCATAAAATCACGGGCGGACGTTTGGGCAAATTCCAGGGTAAACGGCGTCAAAATCAGCACATCGATGCCCATTTGCTCAAACAGGGCAATGCGTTCGGCCGGGGTGGTCAGATAATCCTGGCCAAAAAGATGGGGGGCAAACACGGCTTTGGGCCGGGGATGAAAAGCAACAACCACCGTCTGCGCCTGGAGAGAATAGGCAGCAGATTTGAGCTGGCGGATAATATCCTGATGGCCGCGGTGCAGGCCATCAAAAGTACCAATGGTCAAAACGGATAGCCCGGACAGCCGGGCGTCGGCAAGGTTGGTGAGTATCTGCATCGGTTTAGCAACTCAAGAATGGAATACCTTTTTAGGCTGCCAGCCATTATCTTCGGTACGGGCCAGAATGGCAAGAAAGGTGTTGTCAGATGTGAAGGCTGCCAGCACGTTGCCGGGCGCGGACGGTTCCGGCAGTTCGATTTGCCGGCCATGCCGCACGTGCTCGGTGTTGTCCGGGGCGAGCGCCACGCGGGGCAAATGGGCCACGGCCCGGTCAACGGGCAACAACGATTCGCGCCAGTTGGCCGGCGTAAGCGACTCCAGCGCCGTGGCCTGGGCCAGCGTCCAATCGCCGTTGGCGGTGCGGGCCAGCTCAGCCAGGTGCGCGCCCGTTCCCGCCGCCTGCCCCAAATCACGGGCCAGCGAGCGAATGTACGTTCCCGCCGAACAGGTGACTTCAAGGGTGAGGTCCGGCGGCTGCCAGTCCAGCCAATCGAGTTGAAATATGGTTACCGGCCGGGGTGGAATATCGACCGTTTGCCCGGCCCGGGCGCGTTTGTACAGCGGCTGGCCGTCTTGCTTGATGGCCGAATACATCGGCGGGCGCTGTTCAATCTGGCCGGTAAAGGCGGGCAGCGCCGCCCGAAGCTGGTCAGCAGTCAAACCGGCAATATCGGTTTGGGTTAATACCTGGCCGTCGGCGTCGAGGGTATCGGTGGTTACACCAAAGCGAATCACGGCCCGATACTGTTTGCGCGCCGCCACAATGTATTCAATCAACCGGGTGGCCTGGCCCAAACAAACCACCAGCACGCCCGTTGCCATTGGATCGAGCGTGCCGGTGTGTCCGGCCTTGCGTTGGCCGGTAATTCTGCGGATTTGGGCCACAACATCGTGCGAGGTGAGGCCCTTGGGTTTGTTGATAATCAGCAGCCCCGAAACCATTACGGCGCTTCTGCATCCGGTGAGTTGTCAGACTCTTCTTTGATTGAGTCCAGTATCTTGTCGATACGCATGCCGTATTCCAGCGAGGTGTCCACTTTGAAATTAAGTTCCGGAATGTAGCGCAGCGACAGGCTTTTGCGCATCTCGCGCCGAAAAAAAGGGCTGGCGCTGGCCAGGCCGGCCAACGTTTCCTGCCGTTCGGCGTCGTCGCCCAAGGTGGTCACATACACCCAGGCTACGCGCAAATCCGGGCTAACATCGACGCCGGTCACAGTCACAAAACCCAGCCGCGGGTCGCGGGTGCCGTGCTGCAAAAGCTGGCTGATTTCTTCGTGCAGCAGCTCGGCCACCTGCCGCTGGCGTCTGCTGGCCATGCTAGTTCACCCGCTCTTTCACAAAGGCTTCGATAATGTCGCCTTCTTTGAAATCGTCAAACCCTTCAACGCCGATACCGCACTCAAAACCGGTGGCGACTTCGCGCACATCCTCGGTAAAACGCTTGAGCGACGACAGTTTGCCCGTGTGCAGTTCTTTGCCGTTGCGGATAACTTTAGCCATAGAATTGCGGGTGATCTGCCCGTCTAAAATAAACGAGCCGGCCACATTGCCTTTGCGGCCAATTTTAAACACGGCCCGCACTTCGGCGCGGCCAATTACTTTATCGGCGTAAACCGGCTCCAGCAGCCCTTTCAGCGCCTTGTCGATGTCGTCGATGAGTTTGTAGATGATGGAATACTGGCGCACGTCAACGCCTTCCACTTCGGCCACGCGCTCGGCGGCGGGGTCAACATCCACATTAAAACCGACCACAATCGCCCCGGAAGCCACAGCCAGGTTAACATCAGACTCAGAGATGTTACCGGTGCCTTCCAGCAGGATTTTGATTTTCAGGTGCTCGTCGCCCAAATCTTTGAGCGAGTTGATAATTGGCTCCAGCGACCCCTGCACGTCGGCTTTGATCACCAACCGCAGCGTTTGATCGCCGCCCGCTTGCCGCTGTTTAAAGAAATCTTCCAGCGACATGGGCGCACGGATGCTGGCTTTTTGCACGCTGGCGTGGGTTTCGCGGTAGGCAGTTACTTTGGCGCGAGCGTCTTTTTCGCTTTCGGCGGCCTCAAAAAATTCGCCGGCGTCCGGCACTTCAGACAGGCCCAAAATTGAAACCGGCTCAGACAGGCCGGCCTTTTTGATTTTTTTGCCGTTAAAGTTAAACATCGCCCGCACGCGGCCATACTGCTCGCCGACAACCACAAAGTCGCCATCTTTGAGCGTGCCGTTTTGCACCAGCAACGTGGCAGAAACACCGCGCCGTTTATCGAGCTTGCCTTCAATAACCACGCCCTGCGCCAGCCGGTTGGGGTTGGCTTTCAGGTCGGCCACATCGGTAACCAGCAGAATATTTTCCAGCAGGTCATCGATGCCCTTGTTTTCCAGCGCAGAAATCGGCACGCAAATGGTATCGCCGCCCCACTCTTCAACCACCAGGTTGATGTCGGCCAGTTCCTGTTTCACGCGGTCGGGGTTGGCGTTGGCTTTGTCAATTTTATTCAGCGCAACAATGATGGGTACTTGCGCCGCCCGGGCGTGTTCCACCGCTTCGCGGGTTTGGGGCATTACGCCATCGTCGGCGGCCACCACCAAAATGGCCAGGTCGGTAACCTGCGCCCCGCGAGCGCGCATGGCGCTGAACGCGGCGTGGCCGGGAGTATCCAAAAAGGTGATGGATTTATCACCCAAAAATACTTTGTACGCACCAATGTGCTGGGTAATGCCGCCGGCCTCGCCTTTGACCACCGAGGTTTCGCGGATGCTGTCGAGCAAGGTGGTTTTACCGTGGTCAACGTGGCCCAGCACGGTAACAACCGGCGGACGGGAGCGAAGGTTGGCCGGGTCTTCGTTTTGGATGAGCCGCCGATGCAGAGGCAGTTCGGGGCGTTCTTCGGCCACAACCTTTTCTTCAACTTTGGGCTGAACGACTTCGTAGCCCATGTCCGCACCAATAATAGAAACCGTATCAAAGTCTATTACCTGATTGATGTTAGCCATAATACCATTGCTCATCAACACTTTGATGATTTCAATGGGGCTAATGTGCATCAACTCGGCCAAACTTCTGACGGTAATTGAAGGCGGTACTTCAATTTGTTTAGACTGCGGCCCATTGCTGCCTGGTTTGGTTACAGTTTTTTCTTGAGCAATTGCCATAATTACCACCTCATCTCAAAATTTTTAATTCTAAATACATACAAATTGGCCCAACCTGAGGAGGCCAGGCAAAGAGTCATTGCGGGCGCGCAAAAACACCCGAACATGATGCCTTCGCCGTTGAGACTCACGCAAATGCCGTGAACATTCAACCGCGGGCAATTTTTAAAGCGACCACTAATTCTATCGTGACCAGCAGGAGATATTTGAGGTGATAATAGTTTAGCCAGGGGAGTTTTGGCTTTATGAGAGGATACAACCGGACACAATCCGAAGTCTTTTACCTGTTCATAAAACCCTCACCCGACAAGTTTGTAAGTCCGAATTCACAGCTTACTAATCCTCATCACCTTAACATCCCAAAACCACTTCTCCGGGTTACTGAGTTCCGTCTTCAAGGCGCACCCTGCATATTTGAAAGTTCAGTTTCAAGAGCGCCGTGCAGCGCCTCAATATCTTCCGGTGTCACCACCGTTTTTAAGGCGTGCGACAGGCGCTCTTTTTTTAGTCCTTTCTCCAAACACTCTGGCCGGCGGCACAGATACACGCCGCGCCCGTTGGCCTTGCCAGTCAGGTCTAATAATACTCTTTTTTCCGGCGTTCGCACAATTCTGACCAGCGCTTTTTTGTCTTGCACTTCACGGCAAACAATGCACGTTCGCTGCGGTTTATGCTTGGGCATTATTCGTCGTAGTCAGACCAGTCATCACCACGGCGACTGTGTTTGCGGCGGCGTTCGGCCACAACTTCACCCAGCCGTTCATCGTAAACCAGCCGGCGCTTTTTACTGCGAGCTTTCTGGCGTTCCCGCTCGCGGTCACGCTCCTCGTCTTCCACTTCATCGCCTTCATCTTCGCCCCAGCCCGCAGACTCTTTGAACAATTTGCGGTAATCTACCGCTTCTTCTTTTTCAGGCTTTTGGGCCGGAGTTTCTTCCTGCGCCACGGCTTCAACTTCCACTTCCACTGCCGGTTCGGGTTCTGCCAGAATGGCTTCGGCTTCGGCCATGAGATCGTCTACAGATTGAACTGCGGGTTCAGCGACAACTTCAGGTTCAGGTTCAGGTTCCGGTTCAACTTCGGTAACCTCTTCCGGTTCTTCGGCCAGAATTTCCTGGGCCAGCGCCGCAATTTCCTCAATTTCTTCAGCCATTGGTTCCGGCGCTACGTCAGCCGCTTTGGACAACGGTGATTTGCCAATGAGAATCGCTTCGGCTTCGGCCAGAATATCGCGCGAAGCGGCGGCTTTTCTGGCGGCCTCGGCGACAGCGCGGCGTTCGCGCTCAACGGCCATCAGCGCCAGGTTAACCGCTTCAATGGCTTCACTGAGCAGGTTTAACTCGCCGTCAGAAAGTTCAACCGCCGGTTTGGCTTTTAAAATCGATTCGGCCATGTTGAACAGGTCCATTTTATCGGCCATGCGCTCTTTGATCGATGCTTCTTCACGGGCAGTTTTGATGGCTTCAACGGTCGCTTCGCCGGCACTTTTAATATCGATGCGCCAGCCAGTGAGTTTGGCAGCCAGCCGGGCATTTTGCCCTTCTTTGCCAATAGCCAGCGACAACTGCTTGTCTGGCACAACTACGGTGGCGGTTTTGCCGTGCTCATCGTTCAGCATCACGTTCATCACTTTGGCCGGGCTGAGCGAGTTGGCAATAAAGTACGACAGGTCCGGGTTCCACTGCACCACGTCGATCTTTTCGCCGTTGAGTTCGTTGACAATATTCTGAATCCGCGTGCCGCGCATGCCCACGCACGAACCAACCGGGTCGACGCCTTCCTGCAAAGCGGCCACGGCCACTTTGGAACGATACCCCGCCTCGCGGGCAATCGATTTGATTTCGACGGTGCCGTTGTAAATTTCCGGCACTTCCACCTCGAGCAGGCGGCGAAGCATGGTTCGGTGCGTGCGCGAAACCACAATTTGCGGCCCGCGATTGGTTTTGGACACCGCCGCTACGTAAGCCCGCAGCCGCTGGCCCTCGCGGTAGCTTTCGGTGGGCACCTGCTCGGAGCGGGGCAAAATGGCTTCGGCTTTACCCAAGCTGAGGGTAACCTGATGCGGGTCTACCTTGTGGACGGTGCCGCTGACAATTTCGCCTTCGCGCTCGGCGTACTGGGCGTATAGGGCGTCACGTTCGGCTTCGCGGATACGCTGCAAAATCACCTGTTTGGCGGTTTGGGCGGCAATCCGGCCAAAGTTTTTGGGCGTACTTTCTATCGAAACCAACTCGTTTAATTGAGCGCCCTTTTTGATTTTTTGCGCCTCTTTCACCGAAATTTCCCGGCTTTCGTTTTCTACCTGTTCCACCACAGCTTTTTCAATAAAGATGAGCGGTTCGCCAGACCGCGCATCGATTTGCGCCGTAATGGATTGATTCCCGCCAAAATTGCGCTTGTAGGCGGAAACAAGCGCCACTTCAACCGCCTCCAGCACAATATCGGTGGGCAGTTGTCTTTCGTGGCAAACCTGGTTAATGGCCATCATGAAGTCACTTTTCACGATGTACTGAGCCTCCTGAACACATCCTAAAATCTTTTTTATAGATATTAAACAAAAAAGTGGGGGTTGCCCACTTTTTTGCCGCAACAATTAACTTGACACTGCCCAGAATTATACCACAAACATTTCTGGCTGGCAAGTGGTTTTTTGGCCAAATTCAATCTTTTTGGGATGAAATTGACTCAACTTCTGCGCCCTGATAGTAATGGTTGATAATCTCGGCAAAAGTTTTGCCCTGCTCGGCCAAAACGCGAGCGCCCTGCTGGCACAGCCCCACCCCGTGGCCCTGTTTTTCGCCCGTGTCCGGGCAGGGAACGCCGCGCAGGTAGGCTCGCGGCGAGCCGCCGGTCCACACATCTTCATTATTGCGGGTGTGGCCGCCGCAGCGCGCCGAAAACACGGCATTGACGGTTTGGCCCTGGTAGCTGGCAATCAATCCGCTGGTTTGGGCTACGGCAGCATCGGTGTTGTCATTGATTTTGTCCGGCGCGTAGTGCTGGCAGTGAGTGGTGGTGCAAATATCGGCGATGGGCCGGTGGCGGGGATGCTCAACGGCGTATTGGGCGTAACTGCGCGAGGCCACGGCCTGGGCTTTGAGCGCCTCCGCCGGCCAGTTTGAAGGCACCTCGCCGGCCACCACACTGCGCAAATACTCATCGAGGGCCATCACCTTAACATTGCCATCCTCAAACAAAACGCGGATGGTGTGCTCTTCTTTTTGCGGGGCGGGCCACGGCTGCAAATCGGGTTCGGCGGTTTCCAAAATACCGCTCAAATCGGTGGCGTCGGGCGCGTAATCGGCCAAATCGATGGCCGCCGGGCCGGTCAGCGTAAAGCCGGCAAGCTGGCCCAAATGGCGGGTTAAATCCGGTATCCGGCTCCAGGCGTTGAGCCGGTAGCGGGGGGTATTGGCCGGGTCTGACCACAAAAAGTAGGTCAGAGCGATGACCCGCGAGTCCGACAGGCATTGCCGGGCAAAGTAAAGCAGTTGCTCGGTAAAATCGGGGTCGGCCGGACCGTAACTGCCCACCTCGTCAATAATCAGCCGGGCCTGCTGGCTGTAGCGGGTTTCAAACAATTTGAGCAATCGCTGCCAGCGAAAGGCGTACCACGACGACAGTTCCGGTTCGTACAGCCAATCCGGCACAGACCCGCCGGCCGGGTAGCCCCAGTAGGCGTGAAACGTGAGAATGTTATCAAAATAATCGCGAATGGTTTCCCACAGATAATCGTAGCCGGCCCAGCTTTTGAGCGGGTTGCCGTCGCTGTCTGGCGAGCCGTCTTCGTTAAAACCAAAGGCGAAGGGCGGCGTAACCAGCCGCATATCTGGCGCGGCGCTGCGAATCACATCGGCGGTGGTGCGCACCCAGTTGGCATATTGCTGGTAAAATTCCGGAGTGGTGTAATTCACCTGATTGGCCGGACGGGGGTCGCCATTTTCATAATGCATGTTAAGGTGGCTGGCAAAATAAACATACGGGTTGAGCGGTTTTAACTCGGCCCATTTGCTGGCCACAAACTGCCCCAGCGTTTTGGCCGATTGCAGCGGGTCTTGCCGCCAGTTGTGCGGGTGCTGAAATCGAACAATCACCGGCACGTCCGGGTTGGCTGATTGGTAGTCAAAAACACGGTTGGCGGCCAAATGCTCGTAAAAACTGGCTACCGCGCCCGGCTGCCAGCCGTACATCTGATTCACATCGAGGGGTTGGCCGTTAGCCACCCAGATTCCTGGCCTGCGCATAATTTCCCCCTTTGATTTGGTTTGATTGAGGTGTAGAAAATTGCCAGCGTGCTGCTCAAGTTCTCTGTATTATTCCATAAATTCTTTCATTTGCAAGGATTATTGGCGCTATCCACTGCCGGGTGGCAACTCCAACCTCCTATTTTGCGGCCCGGCGCGGGTAAAAATCTGCCGGGTGGCAAGCGATTTTCCACGCCGCACCCGGCCAACTCATCGAACCTGTTTTTCTCGGGTACGCCGTCCGGCCAATTAATCGAAAGTTAATGAGGGTTTCATTTTGCTTTAATCTTAACGGGCTATTATAAAGGCAAGCTCTAAGCACTCAGCAATGAGTCTTGAGTGATACCCCCTCTCCCTCCCGTAAAGAACCCGTGTAGTGGCAGCACGGGTTCTTTCTTTTTAAATCGCTTTTGGGGCTGAACGTGCCAAAAGTACGGCTTTATCACACTTGACGTGGCCTAGTTTTGACCGTATACTTTTTTTACCTTGGCCCTTTTCAACTGATTGACGCCATTTTTCCCCAAAAAATTAATTTCATCCTGGAGTAATCGTATGCCCCAACCGAATTCGTACCCTAGTTGGATTGGTCACACCATTAGCGGCCGATACAAAATTGAGTCTCTCCTGGGGCAGGGGGGGATGTCGGCAGTTTATAAAGCAACTGACCCCAATTTGCGGCGGACTGTTGCGGTGAAGCTGATTCACCCGCACCTGTCGATGGACCCCGAATTTGTGCGTCGTTTTGAACAGGAAGCGGCGGCCGTAGCTCAACTTCGGCACCAAAACATCATCCAGGTTTATGATTTTAACCACGATGGTGACGTGTATTATATGGTGCTGGAATTTGTTGACGGCCAAACCTTGCAGGACAAGCTGCAAACGCTCAACCAAAACCGGGAGCTGATGCCGCTGACCGATACGGTTAAAATTATGGCCACGGTGAGCGATGCAGTAGCCTTTGCCCACGAACACGGCATGATCCACCGTGATTTAAAACCGGCCAATGTGATGCTCAACAAACGCGGCCAGCCCATTTTGATGGATTTTGGCGTGGCCAAAATGCTGGGCACGGCCCAGCACACCGCCACCGGCGCGATCATCGGCACGGCCATGTACATGTCGCCGGAACAGGCCCGGGGCGACCGACCCGATGAACGCACCGACATTTACTCGCTGGGGGTAATGCTATACGAAATGATTACCGGCGCGCCGCCCTTTGAAGGCGAGTCGACGGTGGCCATTTTGATGAAGCACGTTACCGAACGAGTACCCGATATTCGAAATCTGAAGCAGGATATTCCGCCCGCCATGGTTACGGTTGTTGACAAAGCGCTGGCCAAAGACAGAACCTCGCGCTACCAAACCGCCGCCGAACTGGCCGCCGCCCTGCGCGCCGTCGATCTGACCGAAGCGCCAACCCTGTTTGCGCTGCCCGCCGATAGCGAACAAACTCTGTTTGCGCCCGCCGACCCCGATCACACCGTGCTGCAACCATCGGCCACCAAAGCCATTCCCCCGGCCCCGGCTGCGCCGGCCGCCGTGCCGGCTGCTTCTCCGGCCCCGGTCGCGCCGGTTGCTGCGCCGCCCGCCGACAGACAAGGCGGGTTTCCGATGTGGCTCATCGGCGTTGTGGCAGTAGTGGTGCTGCTGCTGGGTGGCGGAATTGCCGCCCTGTTCGCCCTCAACGGCGGCAGCGAAGCGACGCCGGTCGCCACCGCCACCATCCCGCCAACAACGGCTGTTCAGGCGGTGGTATTAACCACTGCCCCGCCCACCGACACCCCACCGCCGGCGACCGACACTCCACCACCCGCCGACACCCCACTGCCGCCTACCAACACCCCACCGCCCGCCCCAACCGATACGCCGCCGCCGGCTGAACCGACCACCGCTCCCACTGCCGCCGTGGCCGATGTGCTGCCCACTTCCCCGGCCGAACCCACCGCCACGCCCGCACCGAGGGACACGCCCACCCAGCCGCCGCCCCCATCGCCGCCGCCGGGTATGGTTTTTGTGCCGGCCGGATTTTTCCAGATGGGGTCCAACAGCGGCCAGCCCAACGAACAGCCCGTCCATCCGGTGCTGCTCGATGGTTATTTCATCGACAAAACCGAGGTGACCAACGCCGCCTATCGTAACTGCGTGGCGGCCGGAGCCTGCACGCCGGCCCAAAAGGCCGATGCCTTTACCCTCCCTGGCTACCGCGACGACCCGGCCTTTGACAACTTCCCGGTCATTTCGGTGGATTGGGATCAGGCCCGGGCCTTTTGCCAGTTTGCCGGCAAACGGCTGCCCACCGAAGCCGAGTGGGAGTTTGCCGCCCGCGGCCCGCAGAATTTTACCTGGCCGTGGGGTAATTCATTTGACGCCAACCTGAGCGCCGCCAACTCGCCGGATGTGCAGGCGGTGGGCAGTTTTAGCGGCGGGGCCAGCCCGTTTGGGCTGCTGGATATGGCCGGCAACGTTAACGAGTGGGTGGCCGATACCTTCTCCCCCGGTTTTTACGCCGATTCCCCGCCGGCCAATCCGGCCAACACCGCCGGCGGCGATCACATTTTCCGCGGCGGCAGTTTTGCCAACCCCGACGGCGCGTTTTATACCACCAGCCGTCGCTACACCAATCCGCGCTCGTTCAGCGAGGTTGACGTGGGTTTTCGCTGCGCCGCCAGCGCGCCCAACGCCGCGCCGCCGCCAGCGGTGGTATCCGAATTTTGCAGCAACTTCAACAAACTCAAGCCGGGCGTACCCTGCCCGTAACAAAAAAAACGGCCCGGCGGCTAAGCCGCCGGGCCGTTTTTTTATCTGCGTCGCAACCGGCTGAGGGGCAGCGCCCGCCAAACCACGGCCATATCGCGCTGAGCCAGCCCGCCGATGGCCGCCAGCACTCCAAAATAAACCCCGCCCCCCGCCAGCAGTGTCACCAAAAAATTCACATCGCCGATGAACCACAAACAGCCGGCCATCACCGCGGCGGCCACGGTTGGCCGCCAAACCACATCGAACCACGGCACGGGCGCCAGATGCCTGCGCACCAGCAAATAAAACGGAATCAGCAGCGCCCACTCCGAAAAAATGGTGGTGATCGCTGCGGCCCGGTAGCCGTAAAACGGAATGAACATTAAATTGGTGATGGTGTTAAACAGCACGCCGATGACAAACGCGCGGGTGAGCGCTCGCTGCTGGTTGATGGCAATCAGCACATATTGCGTCACCTGATTGATAAAACTGAACGGCAAAAACCAGATGAGCAGTTGCAGCACAATCACCGAATCGGGGATGTACTCCGGCCCGGCCAAAAACCAGATCAGTTCGTGGGCCACAAACGGTGTGCCGGCGGCCAGCGGCAGCGCCAGCAGCAGCAGCAGCCGCAGGCTGAGCACATACGCCCGCACCAGCGACTCCCGCGAGTCGGCGGCAAAGCGGCTCATTAGCGGGAAGATGGCCAGCGTAAAATATTGCGGGATAACGTTGATCCCGTCGATGTATTTGTAGGCGGCGCTGTAATAGCCCACCTCGCGGCTGCCCCAGATGGGCTTGAGAATGAATACATCGATGCGGAAAAAGATGGTTGAGAGCAGATGGTTGAGCATCAGCGGGAAGCTCTGGCCCATCATTTCCCGTTGCAGGGCGGGGTCGCGCTCAAAACCGGGGCGATAAATTTTTGTGACCAACACCCACAGCAGCAACGAAAACGAAACCAGATTGGCCGCCAGCGACGCGCCGGCCAGCCCGATGATCCCCCAGCCCAGTAGCAACACCGCCGCCCCCACCGACACGCGGGTAAACGTAGTGATGGCGCTGACCCCGGCCGGGTATTCGGCTTTTTCGTGGGCGTAAAAAATGGCGGTCAGGCCGTCGGCCAGGTTGCTGAAAAACGTGCCAATGGCAAACACGCCGATGGTGATGACCACGTCCCAGCCGGTATCGCCCCAAAACACGTACAGCGCCAGCACTGCGGCCATCACCGGCAGCGCGGCCAACCACAAATAGCCGCGCAGTATCGACACGTTGGCCAAATAACGGTTAGTCTGGCTGCGGTCGGCGGCAACATCGCGGGTCACGAGCGTGCCCAGCCCAAAGCGGGTCAAAATTTCGGCCAGGCCGATAAAGGCCACGGCAAAAGCGAATTTGCCGGCCCCTTCCGGTTGTAAAATGCGCAGCATCAGCAGGGCAAAAGCAAAATCGATGAGCCGGTTGCTCAGCGCCATCACCATCGGCACCAAACTGTTTTTGGCCACCCGTTTGATGGCCGAGTCGCTCTCGCTTTCGCGGTAAAGTTTGCCCCAGCCCCACACGCCGAGCAAAAACAGCAGCAGCGCCGCGCTCAAAAACGAGCTGTACGCTCCCAACTGAAAACTGCGCGGGCTGTACCGAAAGCGCACCTCCCACGTACCCGGCGGCAGCAGCACCGCCCGGAACGCGCCATTTGCCCGATGGATACGGATTTCAGATTCCAGAGTCTCGCCCCCTGACTCCTGACTCCTGACTCCTGACTCCTGTTTGGCATACGCCCGCCAGCCGGGGAAAAACGTATCGGCCAGCACCAGCCAGCGCAATTGATCGGTTTGCACAGTCAGTTTTATTTCGATGGGAGTGTAGCTGGTGATGGTCACGCCGGTGGCCGGCGGGATGGGGCCGGCGTCGTTTATTGACAGGTTACGGCCCAGCCCGTTGGTCACCGGATCGAGCAGCACTTTTTGGCGCGGGTTGAGGCTGAGCATGGCCAGCTTGAACTCATCGCTCCAGCCGGCGCGGTCGGCCCCGGCCACAGTTTCGGCCTCGGCCACCAAAAAGGCGCGGGGCAGCGCATCAAGATTTTCGTAAACTTTGACTTCGCTCTCGTAGGCCAGGCTGTAGCCGGGGTTGCCAATCGGCTCGGTGGTGAGCACGTAACGCACCCCCAGCAAATCCAGCAGCGCCGAATCAAGCGCGGCAAAGCCATCGTAATAAATTGGGCCAACGCGGTTAAACAGCAGATCGCCGTTGGGCTGGATGAGCTGCATAAACCGGCTGTACTGGGCCGGAATAATGCTGTCGTAGCCGCGCACGTCAAACAGGTTGGAATACATGCCGGTGTTAGCCAGCAGCACTTTGTTGCCCCGCCCGCCGGGGGTATCGAAGCTGGTAATGCGGAAGTAGGGGTCGGTGGCCTGCTGCGACTCCAGCCAGCGAACCACATCCGGTTTAAAATTGAGCAGCGCCGGGTTGACCGACGGATTGAAACCCCAGCCGGCCAGCAGCAAATCGGCGGCAATCAGCAGCACCGCCAACGGGAATGCAATTTTCAATTTTAGATTTTGGATTTTGGATTGGGATACGTTTGCGGCTAATTTTTGGCGTACCTTCCAAAATCGTAAATCTAAAATCGTAAATCTAAAATCCAAAATCCATAGTATCGCCCCGGACGCGGCAACCATCACAGAAAAAATTAAAAGGTTGGGCCACTGGTAGCCAAAAAACTGGCGGCCATCGGCGAAGGCGTTTTGGGCCAGCCCGGAGCGGTTGAACACCGCCGTCGCCGCAGCGATGAACGGCGCGGGGATAACCAGCGCGGTCAGCAGCAGCGCCACGCCGGCCAAACCGGCAAAGAAAAGGATGAAGGATAAAGGATGAAGGATGAATTTTTTTACGCCATCCGTCAGCCTTCCGCCTCTGCCCCCTGCAAGGGGGTCAGCCTTTAAATATTCCAGCCCGAGGCCGGCCAGCACGGCCACGCTGAGCGTGTACGGAAAAATCCAGCGAAACGGCGAATGGAGTTGATTCCAGCCGGGCAGGCCGTAAAACAGCAAACCATACAGCGGCGTGCCAAAGGCAAAGAGGAGGGAGAGAAGAACGAGCGCGGCAAAGATGAAAACTAATGAACGAGCCGGCGAGTCAGCGAATGAGCGAACAAGTGGATACCCCAATCCGTTTGATTGAGTTTCTGTTGTCTCGCTTTCTCGCTTTTTCGCTGACTCGCTGATTGCCGCCACTACCGCCAGCGCGGCCAGCACCAGCGGTAAAATACCCACGTACGCGCCCGCTTCAACGGCGGTTTTGGTGTCCCAACTGGTGCAGTTGGCGCAGAGCGGGTTGATTTCGCCGTGGGCGTTGGGGCCAAGCGGCTGCCACTGGCGGCTGATCACATCGAAATAACCGTGGTGGGCCGGGCTGCCAAAAAAATTGGGGATGACAAAACTGGCCACCCGCCGGGCCGGCAGCGCCCAGCCGCGCACATCGGCCAGAGTCACAGAGCTGTCGCGGAAGTTCTGGGTGACCACCTCGTACATGGGTACAAGCTGCACCGCGCCCAGCCCCAGCCCCAGCAGCATCAGCGCCAGCAACCAGCCGGCCAGCCGCAGCGCGAATTTGGGCGTGCGCTGTCGCCACCACAGCAGCGCCAGCCGGATGGCGGCGTAATAACCGCAAACAAGCAACGTGTAGTAGGTGATTTCAACGTGGCCGGCCAGCGCCTGCACACCCAGCACTGCCGCGCCGGCAAACACATACGGGATCGGCGAATAGCCGGTGCGCCCTTTTTCTTCTTGCTTGCGGATGATAATTTCGATGAAGGCCAGCAGCAGCGGCAACCAGGCCGCTCCGGCAATGATCATCGTAAAAACCACGCTGACCACAAAAAACGCGCTGAGCGAATAGGTCAGCCCGGCCGCCAGCGCCGGCCATCGACCCAGCCGCAACACCCGCATAAAAATGTACATGTTTAGCCCGGCCAGCCACAATTGGAGCACGGTGAACCAGCCGTAGGCTTTGCTCAACGGCAGCACGTAAAAAAGCAGGCTGAAGGGGTACATGCCGGAGTGCTGGCCGTTGGCCAAAAACGGCTGGCCGGAGAGGATGTACGGATTCCACAACGGCAGTTGCCCGGCGCTGAGCGACTCGCGGATAAATTTTTTCCAAACGTAATTTTCAAGGATTAAATCAGAAACAAGCTGATTTTGGGGCAGGCCCACGCCGAGTTCGGCGCGGTGAGTGAGCCACGGTTCGTAGGCAAAGAGGTTATCGACGGGGAGCAGCGTGTTTGGCCCCAATGTAACCGACCAAAACAACAGCAGGGGGCACAGCAACAACACCAGGGCAGCCAGAATGTCCTGCCGGTTGACAGCTTTGAACAAGCGTCATACTCCTAAGCTTCGGCTGAGCGAGGTAGGGTGGCCGGCTGGATGTGGCGGTGTCGCCAGCGAATTTCAAACACGCGCAGAGCGGCCTCAATTTTGACCGGCACCGACATTTTGCTTTTGCCGATGCGCCGGTCTTCAAAATAAATGGGGATTTCTAAAATGCGAAAATCGAGCTTTTCTGAAACATACGCCATTTCCACCTGAAAGACGTAACCGTTGGAGTTGATCCGGTCCAGGCCGATGCGCTCCAGGGCGCTGCGCCGCCAGCATTTAAAGCCGGCGGTGGCGTCTTTGGTGCGAACACCCAAAATAAGGCGCGTCCAGATTGAGTTGGCCCACCAGCTTAAAAACCAGCGCCACCAGCTCCAGCGCTCATCGAGCTGGCCGCCGCCCACGTAACGCGAGCCTACCACCACATCGTAATCCTTGATATTGGCCAGCATTTCGGGAAGGTAGGAGGGGGAGTGGGAAAAATCGGCGTCCATTTGCACCACAGAATCCGCGCCGCGCTCCAGCGCCCACTTGAAACCGGTCACATACGCCGTGCCCAACCCCTGCTTCCCGGGGCGATGGATTACGTGCAGGCGGCCGGGATAGCAGCGTTTGGCCAGGTCTTCGGCCTCATCGCCGGTACCGTCCGGCGAGTTGTCATCAACAATCAACACCTGCAAATCTTCAACATCCAGGGTGAGCAGTTCGGCGGTAATGTTGGGCAGGTTGTCGGCTTCGTTGTACGTTGGAATTACCACTATGGTGGTCATAATATCTCTCAAAAAAGTATATCCTGAAGCAATGCTTCAGGATGGAGCGCATTATACCTGAGCGATGGACAAAGGTCAATTGGGCTGCAACCGGGGAATAATAGCAGCAAAGAGGCAAAGATTCTTTCGAGGCTACTCTGCGCCTGCCGCGGTTTCAAAAAAATCGGTTTCAATGGTCGGCCACAAACCGGGGTCAAACTCGCCCGGCCAATCCGGCCCCAGCCGCAGCAGTTCCTGCCGGATGGCCGCCGCATCGGCCAGCAATTTGTTTACATTGATGCCCATGCACGCCGGCGCAAAATGACGCAGTTTGGCCACCCCCCGGTCCAGCACCTTCATCGCGCCGGGCCAGTTTTTGTTTTGAGCGTGATGGCAGGCCACGCCAATTTGCAAAATCGCCTGATACAGCAGCCGAGCCGGGCCGGGTTCCTCGTTCCAGGCCAGTTCGATGATTTCGTGGCATTCAAAATATGCACCGCGATTGAACAGCTCAATGCCGCGCCGCACCTTGTCCGGCGCCGGCTGGCCGCACAGGTCGCGGTCAAACCGCCGCTTGTGTTTGTTAATCAAATGGGGCAGTTGCCCGGCGATAGCGCCGCGGCCAACCACCGCATCGCAGCCGGCGGCCAACGCTTTTTCGCGCAGGCTCAAATCGACGTGCGGGCCAAAGCCCAGCACCGGCACCGGCCCCACCTTTGATTTTTTCACCAGCCCAATCAGCGCCACCCAGTCAAACGCCCGGCTGAACAAATCCACAATCACCAGCACCGGCGACTGGAACAGCGCCCGGGTCAGCTCACTCTCGTTGGTGGCGGGCAGCGGCCGGTAGCCCAACTGCTGCACGCCAGTTTGCAGTTTGGGCAAAAACATCAGATCATCCACAATCAACACAATCGATTCGCTCATGGGCGGTATTGTAAAGGTTGGGGTGAGGGTTGTCAACGCCGATGGATCAATGAACGTGACATAATATTGTTAGACGGATTTTTCAACTTATGCTATGATTGCATTATGTCAAAAACTCGGCGGCAGGCGGTTAAACGAACAGATAAGCAGCGGGGTGAAAAGCGCATATTTTCCGTGACGCTGCTAATTTTGCTGGTGGTGCTGCTGCTGACCGGCTTTAAACTGTTTACCAACGCCACCACCCCTCAACCCACCCCAACGCCCGCCCCGGCAACCACACCGGAAATCCGGATTCCCGCGCCGCAAGTTCCGCTCGCGCCCACCGTAGCCGCGTTGGAGGCGCGCGCCCTGCCGGTGAACAAACAGTACAGCGGGCTGGTGGGCATTGTTGCCGGCCACCACGGCTACGATCCCGGCGCGGTGTGCCCCGACGGCCTGACCGAAGCCGAAGTCAATTACAACGTGGCCGTAGAAGTCACCAATCTGTTACAGCGGTTGGGAGTACAAACTGATCTGCTCGATGAGTTTGACCCGCGCCTGACTGGCTATCAGGCCGATGCCCTGGTTAGCATCCACGCCGATAGTTGCAGCGTGCCGGGCGCAACCGGCTTTAAAGCGGCGCGGGTCACCAACAGCGCCATTCCTGCCGCCGAAGATTTGTTAGTTGACTGCATTAACCAGGAATACACCACTTACACCGGCCTGCCGTTTCATCCCGGCAGCATCACCGACGATATGACCAACTACCACGCTTTTAACGAGATTGCCCAGTTCACCCCCGGCGCGATCATCGAAACCGGCTTTCTGCTGGAAGACCGCTACCTGCTGGAAAGCAAACCCAAAATTGTGGCGCGAGGCATCGCCGCCGGCATTCTTTGCTATCTCGATCAGCGGGCCGCGCTGCCGCAGTAAATTCAAGTTAACCCTGGAGTACAGATGGCCAAACTTGTTGAACACCGTGAGTTGTGGAGCGGGCTGATCAGCCCTGACGAAAACGCCGAAATCGGTGTGCTGGGTGTGCCGTTTGACCGGGCTGTCAGTTGGCGAGCCGGCGCGGCGCAAGCGCCACAGCGCATGCGCAGTATCACGCCTCATCTGGCTTACATTACCGAAGAGGGCCTGCCGCTGACCGTGCGCGTAAAAGATTACGGCGATGTTGAACCCGATCTCGACTGGGCGCGATTTTTTGAAACAGTGGAGCAAACCGCCGCGGGGATCATCGGTGGGCAGCACCGGCTGGCTTTTTTTCTGGGCGGCGACCACAGCGTAACCATCCCCCTGTTTCGGGCCTTTGCCCGCCGCGCGGGCGGGCCGGTGGGCTACATTCAGTTTGACTCCCATCCCGATCTGGCCGACGAATTTGAGGGTCACCGCTGGAGCCATGCCTGCACCGCCCGGCGCAATGTTGAACTGCCCAACCTGTCGCCGGCGCACGTGGCGTTTGTCGGGCTGCGTTCGTTTTTGAGCGAGGAGCTGGAGTTCCGTGCCGCCAACCCCGGCATCGGCTGGCACACCGCCCGCGATGTTTATCGCCGCGGCATTGAAGCGGTGGCCCGCGACGTGGTGGCCCAATTACAGGGCGTCAGCGCGGTTTACATGAGTCTGGATATTGACGGCATCGATCCGGCCTGCACTCCCGGCACCGGCACCCCGGAACACGGCGGCCCCACTACCCGCGACTGCCTGGAATTTTTGCGCATTATTTTTGCCGGGTTACCCGTAACCGTGATGGACATTGTTGAAGTCAGCCCGCCGCTCGACGTGGCGGATATCACCTCGCTGGCGGCGCTCAAAGTGATGTACGAGGTATTTGGCTTTGTGCAGCGCTAGGCAGCCGGGTAGCAGAATTACAGGAATGAAAGAGTGTTTAAAAATGTAGGGGCGCTTCGCGAAGCGCCCCTACACAATTTTTATTCTCGTTGCAGTATCACAGAAATGGACCACACCGGTCCGCTACCCCACGACCCGCTATTTTACCGCCAGTTTGACCGCGTCCTCAAACTTGTTGAGCGTTTCATCAATGATCTCATCGGTGTGGGCCACAGACAGGAACCACGGCTCGCGGGCGTCATCCTCGGCCCAAACCCCCAACTGATAGAGATTATCCAAAATGGCGGCGTACATGGCCGCATCGTGGTGCGCCAGGCCGCGCACGTCGGTGATGGGTTTCTCGGTGATCAGGAAGCCTTGCATATTGGGGTGACCGCTCATTTGGTGCGACACACCGTATTCGCTCAGCACCTCATCGAGGCCACTCTTGAGCCGCTGGCCGCGCCGGGCCAGATCGGCCAGCACCGGCTTTTCCGCCAGCGTATCGAGCACCGCATTGGCGGCGGCCATCGCCACCCCGTTTGCGCCAAATGTGCCGGCGTGGGTAACGCTGCCGGGGCCAATAATATCCATAATTTCGCGCTTGCCGCCAAAAGCCGCCACCGGAAAACCGTTACCCAGACTCTTGGCGTAGGTTGAAAGATCGGGGATTACACCGTAGGTGTCACGCGCGCCGGCATTGCTCAGGCGGAAGCCGGTTTTTACCTCGTCAAAAATCAAAACGATGCCGTATTCATCGCACAATTTGCGCAGTTGCGGCAGCAGGTCAGGGTCAGGCTCCAGCCCGGCAATATTGCCCAGGCACGGTTCCAGCAGCATGGCGGCAATATTGCTACCCTGGCTTTTAAGCACGCGCTCCACATGCTCAACATTGTTAAATGGCACGGTAATCACGTACTCGCGGATGCCGCGGGGAATACCGGAGCCATTCTGCACCGGAATAGGGCTGGTCCGCGACCCCATCGCCGCAATGGGCGAACTGGCCGTGCTGAACAGGGCATAATCGTGCGCGCCGTGGTAGGCTCCTTCAAACTTGATAAATTTCTCGCGTCCGGTAAAAGCACGAGCTACGCGCAGAGCGTGCATGGTGGATTCGGTGCCGGTGTTGGTAAAACGCAGCATTTCCATGCCAGGGATCATCGCCACCAGTTTTTCGGCCACCGTTACCTCTAATTCGGTGGTGGCGGCAAAGGTGGTGCCGTTGTCAATGGCCATGCGGACGGCTTCATTAACCCGGTCGTCGGCGTGGCCCAAAATGATTGGCCCCCAACCCAGCCGGTAGTCAATAAACTCATTGCCATCAGCATCCCACACACGAGCACCCTTGCCCCGGGCCAGAACAGGGGTAGCCTCCGGCCCCCAGTATCTGAAATTAGAGCTGACTCCTTTGGCCAATACCTTCATTGCCCGGTCAAAAATGTGTTGTGCTTTGTCCCTGCGTAACATAACTTTTCTCCTTGGTAAGAATGCTGTAGATTACTGGCAGTATACACGGACTTTTGCCCAAAGTCAACGATTTTCGGCGACATTTGTTGACAAATTCGCCAGTTCAGCGTAAATTTTCTGTATTCGTCGCTGATAACGTCTTGCCAGGTCTAATTCTGAAAAATCAGAAGCCTGACTTTGCGTGAAAAAGGACGGTAGATTATGGTAGACAATTCATTTCGGTTGAAGGACGAGTTTTTCTGGCCCAAAGTTTCGGTTTTTATTTGGGTGTGCCTGGCCTCGCACCGGCAGCGCGCCGACCGAAGCGGCAAGTATTTAAGGATATTGGGCTACAGAATATTGAATGGCCTGACCCGAGTTATGCGTAAAGGGGTTGTGCATTAGCTACGCCCGTCACACTTTAGTAAAGAATAGGCTATCAGCACGCCTATTCTGCAAGGAGGATGCTGGAATGAAACCCGTAACCAGAAGTGCCGCACCAACGATTGAAGATTTGGATGACGTTGACCGTAAGATCATCACCTATATGCAGCGCAATGGCCGCGAATCGTTTACTAAAATAGGCGATGAAATTGGCGTCCCGTCGAGCACTGTTCGGGACAGGACCAATCGGTTAGTGGAACAGGGTATTTTACGGATTATTGGCGTGTTGAACCCGCTAAAATCACGCCAACGGGTCATGGCCAGCATCGGCATCAAGCTGAATAACGGCGAACATCGGGCGGTAGCCAACGAGATTGCCAAGCTTGATGAAGTAACCTATTTGATAATTTGTGCCGGGCGGTTCGACCTGCTGGTAGAGGTGATTTGCAGCAACAATACTCATTTACTGGACGTGATAACAACCCTGCAAGATATGCCGCAGGTTCTTTACCTTGAAACATCTATTTATTGTTCAGTGGTAAAAGAGGTGTTTGATAACGGACCGCTCGACCTGTAACCAACAGGAAAAGAGCTAATGTTCCGTTCAATAGATTGGATTTTATGGGGATTGCTGTTTGGTTCGGCCGTATTAGAAATCACCGGTGATCTGGCGCTCAAATGGTGGGCAGAAACTGATCGCTGGCTGGGGTTGGGCATTGGCCTTACGGCCTATACCATTGCCGTGGGGTTGTTTGCCCTGATGCTTCGCCGGGGTGAACTGGCGGTAGTTTTTGCGCTGTGGATTGGCGCCGCCACCATCGGCCTGGCCATTGCCGGCTACTGGCTGTTCAACGAGTTTCTATCGTGGGGGCAGTTGGTCGGCGTGGGGCTAACGCTGCTGGGCGTGGTTTTGCTCAGCGTTAAACTGTGAACTCCTCCGCTCACCCCCACAGTTACCTTTGCTCCCGAATCCGGGAGTAAAAACATTTTTAGGGTGCGGCAACGCTGTCGCACCCTAAAAATACCCTCTTCCCCTAAATTGACCTTTTTTTGCTTTTTATCTATTATAAGTTCTAAGGTCTGCTGCGGCCGGCCTTTCATCTAATTTACCCTTTTTCCCCACCTCCTACGCTCGATGATCACCCTGTTGTGATACTGGCGAGCCAGAAAACCAGGTTTACCGGCGTGCATATACGCATGGCCGGGGCTGTTCAGCAAACTGCAAGCGTATCCACTGGTATCTTTACCAGATGTTTTCTGTTGTTACCAAAATTCAGAAAATCTAAAGCCAACTCACCCCTGTTTGAAAGGAGACTTTCACTGTGCCTGACGTTGATGTTGAACTGATGAACGTCACAAAAATGTTTGGCGATTTTGTTGCTGTTGAAAACGTGTCGCTCAAAATTCAGGATGGCGAGTTTTTCTCGCTGCTGGGGCCGAGCGGCTGCGGCAAAACCACGTGTCTGCGGCTGATTGCCGGTTTTGAACTGCCCACCCGGGGCCAGATTAAAATTCGCGGCGAGGTGATGGGCGAAACGCCGGCCTACAAACGGCCGGTGAACACGGTTTTTCAAAATTACGCCCTCTTTCCGCACATGAGCATTTTTGACAATGTGGCCTTTGGCCTGGAAATGAAGAAAGTGGCCAAATCCGATCTCAAAACAAGGGTGATGGAAGCGCTGGAAATGGTTCGGCTGCCACAACTGGCCGACCGCAAACCGCGCCAGCTTTCGGGCGGGCAGCAGCAGCGCATTGCCCTGGCCCGGGCGCTGGTTAACCGGCCGCAGGTGCTCTTGCTCGATGAACCGCTGAGCGCGCTGGATTTAAAGCTGCGCAAGGCCATGCAATTTGAGCTAAAAGAGCTGCAACGCCAGGTAGGCATCACCTTTATTTTTGTTACCCATGATCAGGAAGAAGCCATCACTATGTCTGATAGAATTGCCGTGATGAGCGATGGCCTGGTGCAGCAGGTGGGCGAACCGATTGAAATTTACGAGCGGCCGCTCAACCGTTTTGTGGCCGATTTTATTGGCGAAACCAATTTTATTGATGGCGAAGTGGCCGAATGCAACGCCAGCCAAACCGTGCTCAGCCTGAAAAACGGCATCAAAGCCGGAGGCCGCGCCCAGGTAGAAGTGCAGCCGGGGCAGCCGGCCACGCTGGCCATCCGGCCGGAAAAAATCAGCATCCAGCCGGCGCACGCCGGTACTGTCGATGTAACCCACATTCCGGCGGTGGTTGAGGAGGCCATTTACATTGGCACCGATACGCGCTACACCGTCCGTGTGGCCGACGCCTATGATGTGGTGGTGCGAGTGCAAAACGCGGGCGACAACCTGCACGCCAACCGTCTCTTTAAACGCCACGATCCCGTACTGCTCACCTGGGCCACCGACAGCGCCCTGGTTTTAACCAGCTAACAGGAGCGAGCCATGCAAGCCACACGGCAAAACAGAAATCTTTTGGCCTTGTTACTTTCGCCGGCCGCCTTTTGGCTGCTGCTCTTTTTTGTGGCCCCGCTGGTGATTGTGCTGGTGGTCAGCTTCAGCAAACGGTCGCTGCTGGGTGTGGTTGACTACACATTTAACCTGGATAACTATCTGCGGGTGGTCACCACGCCCATCTACCTGAAAATTTTGTGGAAATCGTTGTGGCTGGCCATTTTGAATACAGCCATTTGCCTGGCAATTGCCTATCCGTTTGCCTTTTACATTGCCCGTCAAACACCCCGGCGGCAAAACATTTTGATCTTTTTGGTGATGGTACCCTTTTGGACCAACTTTTTGGTGCGAACCTACGCCCTCATTTTTATTCTGCGCGACTCCGGCCTGATCAACAACATTTTGGTGGGGTTGGGCGTGATCAGCCAGCCGCTGCAAATTATGTTCACCGAATCCGCAGTGATGATTGGCCTGGTGTACGGTTACCTGCCCTTTGCCGTGCTGCCGCTGTACGCTTCCATCGAGCAGCTTGATTTTAACTTTGTGCAGGCCGCGCAGGATTTGGGCGCAAACAACGTTAAGGTGTTTCTGCGGGTTATTTTGCCGCTGACCATGCCCGGCGTGGTGGCGGCGGCTATCATCACCTTTATTCCCACGCTGGGGGCCTATGTTACCCCGGATTTGATGGGTGGCGGCAACACCTTTTTAATTGGCAACCTGCTCCAGCAGCAATTTATGACCGTGCGCGACTGGCCGTTTGGGTCGGCGTTGGGCATCATTTTAATGGTGATGGTTTTGGCCGCGACGCTGCTGTACTTTCGCTCCGGCGGCGGCCGGCTGGCTTAGGGGGCAACATGAGCACATCGATAAGCTACGCACCCGAAGAACGCAGCAAAACCCCGGCCTACCTGATTGGCACGCTCACATTTATTGTGGCCATGACTGGCGCAGCGATGATCGGCTATGGGCTGCTCAACCTGCATCAGCTTTCCAGCTACGCCCTGATTGTGGCCGGCGCGATCATTTTTGTGGGCAGCACGGTGTGGGGCGTGCGCGCCATCAAAACGGCTACCGGCATTGCCATTGGCCAGCAGTTTTTGGTAGCCAACGCCATTTTAGTGTTTGCCTTTTTCTATATTCCCATTTTGGCGCTCATATTTTTTTCATTCAACGCCGGCAAAGTGCCAACCGTGTGGGAAGGGTTTAGCCTGCGCTGGTATTTGAGCCTGGTTGACAACGAGGCGGTTCTGCGCGCGTTTCGTAACACCATGATAGTCACCGTGGTTTCAACCATCATCTCAACGATCATTGGCACAATGGTATCGCTGGCCATGGAACGGCACAATTTTCGGCTGAAGCTGCCGTTTGACGCCGTGTTGTACATGCCCATCATCATTCCTGATATAGTCATTGCCCTGGCCACGCTGCTGTTTTTTGTGATTGCGTTCAACATGGTCAAATCCCTGTTTGGCATCATTTGGGGGTTGGGGCTGCCCACCATTATCATTGCCCACGTAGCCTTCAACATTTCTTTTGTGGCCACCATTGTCCGCGCCCGGCTCATCGACATGGACCCCAACCTGGAAATGGCCGCGCGCGATTTGGGCGCCAACGAATGGCACACCTTTCGGCGGGTGACCATGCCGCTGCTGATGCCGGGCATTATCAGCGGGGCGCTGCTGGCATTCACCCTGTCGCTGGATGATTTTGTGATCACCTTTTTTGTATCCGGCCCTGGTTCAACCACACTGCCACTGCTGGTTTACAGCCAGGTCAAATTTGGCGTCGAACCGGATATTAACGCCTTAACCACGCTGATGCTGCTGTTTTCCATCGGCCTGGTTTTGCTGTCACAATTTTTGCAAAGGAGGAGTTAAAAAATGTAGGCAACGCAGCACACTTCATTTTTCCCGCCGGCATATCGGCGTTTCAAAGTTAGTTGTAAAATTTTTCGGAGGAGAAAATGTCTAAAAAAACTATTTTTTTCGCACTGCTTGTCGTTTTTAGTTTGGTCATCAGCGCCTGCGGTGGAGCGGCTGTGCCGGCCACCGACACAGCACCCGCGCAAGGGGCGGCCAGCAGCGAGCAGCCAGCAGCTCAAACCAGCAGTGAGCAGCCGGCGGCGGAAAGCAGCGGCCAGCCGGAACTGGCCAAAGAATTGAGCGTGTACAACTGGGGTGATTACATCGATGAATCGCTGCTGACGCAATATGAGGAAAAGTATGGCGTAAAAATCATTTACGACACCTTTGCCAGCAACGAAGACCTGTTGGCCAAGCTGCAAGCCGGCGCTACCGGCTACGATGTCATCTTTCCGTCGGATTACATGGTAGCGCAGATGATCGAGCTGGGCATGCTGGCCGAGGTTGACAAAAACAACATCCCCAACCTCAAAAATATTGACCCCTTCTTTTTGAACGCCCCTTATGACCCCAACAATGTTCACTGCGTGCCTTACCAGTGGGGCACCACCGGTTTGGCCTACAAAGTTGACTCTGGTCTGGAGCCGCCCACCAGTTGGGCCGATCTGTTTGACCCGGCCAATGCTCAAAAGTGGCAAGCCGCCGGCGGCATTAACGTGCTCAACGACCAGCGTGAATTGATGGCTGCGGCGCTCAAATATCTGGGGTATTCGCTGAATGAAAAAGATGAGGCCAAACTGGAAGAAGCCAAAAACGCTATTTTGGCCATCAAACCGTACATTAAAACCTTCAACAGTGAAGACTACGACGACAGCCTGCTCATCCCCGGCGAAGTGGCCCTGTCCCATTCCTGGAGCGGTGACGCGGCCAAAGCCTACTGGGAAACCTACGACGAAGCCAGCGATACCAGCCAGTGGGGTTACGTTATCCCCAAAGAGGGCGCGATGGTCTGGCAGGACAACATTTGCGTAACGGCCACCAGCAGCAAAAAATACACCGCCGAACACTTTATGAATTTCTTGCTGGAGCCAGAAGTTATTGCCGCGGTCAGCAACTACACCTACTACGCCAACCCCAACCTCGCCGCCAATCAATATATGGACGAAGCGATTCTGAATGATCCCAGCATTTACCCGCCCAAAGAGGTAATGGACAAGCTGGAATGGGCGCAGCAACTCGGCGAAACCATTTTTGTGTACGACCGGCTGTGGACGGAGATAAAGAGTCAGTAGAAAATAAAGGGGTTGACTGCGGCGGCTGTGCCGCCGCAGTCAATTTATTCCTGGTCAACCGGCTTGCCCATAATCCGGCGCTCAAACCAGGCCATCAGCCGCCGCAGCGGATTGCTGCGAGCACGCTCGGCAAAATCTTCAACAACTTCATCCGGGAGAATATCCTCGCCGCCGTAATCGCGTTCCAGCTTATCCCAGTGGCGCAGCACCCACACCACCAAATCGGCTTCGGTGCGCCCCGGAAAAAACGACAGTAAATCTTCATTTTGAATTTTGGTTACCAGCGGCAGGTAAATAGTATCGTACCAATCCGTTACCGCATCGAGCCAGGGCATATCCACGCCGCGCTCAAGGCCGGCCCAGTGGCGATGCACCGCAATCGATTCTTCCAGCTCCCAATAGCCGCCGGGCAGGGTTAACACAATGTACTGCTCCGGCCGACGCTGGTCTAACTGCGTGTCATCTAGAAATTCCAGATACTCTTCGCGCAGAATCAAATCGGCCAGGTCATCATCGGTTTCCAGCGGCACGCGGGTGGGATACTCCCACACTTCGGCCTCAATGGACTCCATACCCAACTGCCGCGCCACCGACACCCGATGGTTGCCATCGCGCACAAAGTAGGTGTCGCTCACTTTGTACACTTCAATCGGCGGCCAGCCGCCCGTTTCAGCCAGGTTGCCAATGTTTTCCCAGCGCGGGCGTGTGTCAGTTTTGCGGGGCATAAAGGTTCGGGTAAAATCCTCGTACCGGCCCACACTCCCGACAATTTGATCCAGAGGAATTTCCTGAACCCCCAAATAAGATTTGGTGCCCAAATGCAGTTTTTCTCTGACAACCTCAAACGGCAGCAAATTCGCCGGTTGGTAACGAATCAGCGAGAAGGCATCCTGAAAAAAAGCCCAGCGATGCGCCTGTTCAAAGTCGCGGGCGGCTCTGGCCCGGCGCTGGGCGCGGCCGGCAGGGTTGGCCGCCAGCGACATAATTTCTCTTGCGGGATGTTTATCGCTCATAGTACCTCGTTGTAGCAGATGCGCTGGCTGTATTTTACCGTGAAACATGAGCGGAGACAAAGACACCGGCCCGGTTGAGCTACCGCGCCCGCAGGGCCGGGTAGGGCAAATTTTAAAACGCGCCGCCGCCACGTACCTGGCGCTATTTTTTGGGCTGGGCGTGATGATGTCGCTGCTGGACAGCCACCCGCTGGCCAATAACGGATTGATGCCCAAGCTGCTGCTGCTGTTTGTGGGCGCGGCCACGCTCATCGCCCTGGCTGCCCCGTTGATTGATTACTCGCGCCAACAGGATGGCCACTGGCTCAGCACGCTGGTAAAAGCCGCGCTCAAAAAGATAAGGTGAACGATTGCACGTCAACATTACTCTGCACGGTATTTTGCGCGACAGCCTGCCCCGCCAGGCCAAAGGCCGGGCCACGCTCAACCTGCCGGAAGCGGCTACCATCAACGATATTATTGCCCGGCTCAACATCAAGCAAACCGTTTCGGCGGTGGTGAACGGCGCGGAAGTAGAAAACGATCACCGCCTGCAAAACGGCGACGAACTGCACATGTTCCGCCTGATTGCGGGGGGATAAATACAGTTGGGTGGTTGCGGTGAGTTTGGTGAGTTGAGTGAGTTGGGCAAGTTGGTAACCCTGGCACTCACCGAACTCACGTAACCCACCCAACTCACCAAACTTTTCAAAGGAGTAACCCTATGCCTAACGGCTACAACGGCAAAATTTTACACGTAAACCTCACCAGCGGCGAACTAACCGTTGAAACCCCGCCCGAAAGTTTTTATCGCAAATATCTGGGCGGCAGCGCGCTGAACATGCACTACATGCTCAGCGAATGCCCGCCCCACGCCGACCCGCTCGGGCCGGACAACGTGCTCTGCCTGAGCGTGAGCGTGACCACCGGCGCGCCCGTTTCCGGCCAGAGCCGCATGACCGCCACCGCCAAAAGCCCGCTCACCGGCGGCATCGGCGATGCCCAATGCGGCGGTTTTTTCCCGGCGGAAATGAAATTTGCCGGCTTCGATGCCTTTGTCATCAAAGGCCAGTCGCCGCGGCCGGTGTACCTGTGGGTACACGATGGCCAGGCCGAACTGCGCGACGCCAGCCACCTGTGGGGCAAAATAACCGGCGAAGTGGAACTGGCCCTGCAAACCGAACTCGGTGACAAAAACATCGAGGTGGCCCAGGTTGGCCCCGCCGGCGAGCGCGGCGCGCGTTTTGCGGCCATCATCAACATGAGCAACCGGGCCAACGGCCGTACCGGCATGGGCGCGGTGATGGGCAGCAAAAAACTCAAAGCGGTGGTGGTGCGCGGCAAAGAAGGCAAAAAGCAATTTCAGGTGGCCGATAAAAAAGCCATCATCAAACTGGCGCAGCACGGCGCGCAAATCTTTCCAGAGAGCGATGTGGCCGGGCTGGGCAAATACGGCACCGCCGAAACCACCGGCGCGCAGCAATCGGTGGGCGGGCTGCCCACCCGCAACTTTACCAGCGGCGAGTTTGACGGTTGGGAAGCCATCGACGGCACCACCATGTACGATACCATCCTCAAAGGGGCCGAGCGCGACGACCAGGACCGCCACGGCCGCGACACCTGCTACAGTTGCACCGTTCGCTGCAAACGGGTGGTAGAAATCAGCGAGGGGCCGTACAAAGTCGATCCCCATTACGGCGGGCCGGAGTACGAAACCACCAGCACGTTTGGCAACTACTGCGGCGTCAGCGATCTGGCGGCTATTGCCTACGCCAACCAGTTGTGCAACCAGTACGGCCTCGACACCATTACCTGCGGCGCAACTATTGCCTGGGCGATGGAATGTTTTGAAGCCGGACTCATCACCACCGCCGATACCGGCGGCCTCGAGTTGACCTTTGGCAACGCCGCGGCAATGGTCGAAATGACCCGCCAGATTGCCACCGACGAAGGTTTCGGCCGGGTGCTGGCGCTCGGTTCTGCCGCCGCCGCCGAACAACTTGGCCGCGGCACCGACCAGTTTTTGATTGTCGGCCACAAGCAGGAAATGCCGGCCCACATGCCGCAACTCAAACGAACTCTGGCGCTCGTTTACGCGGTCAATCCCTTTGGGGCCGACCACCAAAGCAGCGAGCACGATGGCTCGGTGGAAGGCAGCGCGGTCAGCTATCCCGACCGTATGGCGCTGGTTGGGTTTACCGAGCCGATGGAACGGCGCTCGTTGGGGCCGGACAAGGTGCGATACGCCCGCCGCACCCAGCAGCTTTACAGCGCCATGGACAGCGTTAACGTTTGCCAGTTTGTGTACGGCCCGGCGTGGCAGTTGTTTGGCCCGCAGGAACTGCGCGATATGATCGCCGGCGTTACCGGCTGGGCTGACATCAGCATTGATGAACTGCTGCTGGTGGGCGAACGCCGGGTCAATATGATGCGCGCCTTTAACGCCCGTGAAGGCATTGACCGCGAGCAGGACAAAATTTCTGACAAGCTGTTCAAAAAGGCGCTCAAAGGCGGCAAAAGTGATGGCCTCAAGCTCGATGAGGAACAGTTTGCCCGCGCGCTCGACGAGTATTACCGCCAGAACGATTGGGATGTAGAAACCGGCGTCCCCACCCGCCACAAACTGGCCGAACTCGACCTGGCTTGGGTGGCCGATGAGTTGAAGCTGTAAAAGGCGATTTTGGATTTTGGATTTACGTTTTACGCAACCCGAACTCAGAGCCAAAGGCCCCCTATGGGAAACTTGAACCTTAAAACTCATCACTCACCAAACTCACCAAACTCACCGAACTCACCGAATTTATTTTCAACGGAGAAAAAACTATGCAACCCATGTTTATCAACGGCCAGTGGGTGAGCCGCAGCAGCGATGGCGAAGTCATCGATGTGGTCAACCCGGCCACCGAAGAAATCATCGACAGCGTGCCCAACGGCAGCGCCGCAGACGCCGACAAAGCCGTGCAGGCCGCTAAATCCGCCTTCAAAGAATGGCGCTGGACCAGCGCCTACGAGCGCGCCGAATTGATGCAAACCGCAGCCAACAAACTGCGCCACCACTTTGACGCCATCGCCGAGTTGCTCACGCTGGAAGAGGGCAAAGCCATCTCTGAAAACGAAGAAGAGGTGGAATGGGTCATCGGCTCGCTGGAATATTACGCCGGGCTGATTCGCAACAGCCGGGGGCGGGTGTTGCAACCGGCGGTGCGCAGCCAGTTCAATTTTACCCTCAAAGAACCGTATGGCGTGGTGGCGGCCATTGTGCCGTTTAACTTTCCGCTGCTGCTGATGATCTGGAAGGTGGCCCCGGCGCTGGCCGCCGGCAATACCGTGGTTATCAAACCCAGCGACCACACCCCGCTCAGCACGCTCAAATTGATGGATTGCGTGTTCGATGACTTTCCGCCGGGGGTGATCAACGTGCTCACCGGCCGCGGCGAGCGAGCCGGCGAGGCGCTGGTGGCTCACCCGGATGTGCCGGTGGTGGCCTTTACCGGCTCAACGGCCATTGGCCGGCGCATTTCAGAAATCGGCAGCCGGCGCATCAAACGGCTGCATCTGGAACTGGGCGGCAAAGACCCGTTTGTCATCGCCCCGGACGCCGACGTGGAAACCGCCGCCGAGGCCGTGGCCTACGCCGCGCTCATCAACGCCGGGCAGGTGTGTACCAGCACCGAGCGGGTGTACGTGCCGGAGCAACTGGCCGGCGCGTTCACCGGCGCGCTGGTCGATTTTGTGCAGTCGCTCAAATTGGGGCCGGGCCTTGAGCGCACCACCGACATGGGGCCGCTGGCCGCGCCGCACTATCGCCAAAAGGTGCTGAGCCACATTGAAGACGCCAAAGCGCGCGGCGCGAAAATTTTGACCGGCGGCAAAGCGCCGGCCGGGCTGGAGCGCGGCTGGTATCTGGAGCCGACAGTGCTGACCAACGTTAACCACTCGATGGTGTGCATGCGGGAAGAAACCTTTGGCCCCACCATTCCGGTGATGACCTACCGCACCTTTGACGAAGCCATCGAGCTGTGCAACGACAGCGACTACGGGCTGGGCGCTTGCCTGCGCAGCAACGACCCGCGGCTGATCAAGCGCTTTTTTGACGAGGTGCAGGGCGGCACCATCTGGATTAATGACCCGCTGACCGACAACTACGGCGGGCCGTTTGGTGGTTTTAAAATGAGCGGTAACGCTCGCGAATTGGGCGAAGAGGGGCTGGAAAGCTTTTTGGAGACCAAACACGTTCACTGGGATTTCAGTGATGAAGTGAAGGATTACTGGTATCCGTATTCGTAAACAGGAAAACGGAGCGATGGGGCCGGCAGTGCCGGCCCCATCGCTCCGGCGCTGAGTTTTGGCGGTTATTGGGTGTGGTCACCCTCCATCATTTCGCCATCCATATTCTGCGAGTCATCCATCATCTGCCCGTCTTTGTTCTGCGAGTCGTCCATCATTGTGCCATCGTGGCCCATCGAGTCGCCCGCCATTGTGTCGTCCATTGTGCCGTCGTCCATCATGGCGCCATCTTTTTCCATCGCGCCGTCCATCATTGTGCCATCCTGACTCATTGAGTCATCCATCATAGCGCCATCCTTTTCCATCGCGCCGTCCATCATCCCGTCGCTCATCATCATCACGCCGTTAACATCGGCCGGCAAACACAATTTCCAGCCAATTTCAATTAAATCGGGGTTAGCAATGGCAGCGTAGCTGGCATCGGCCTGCGCCGCGGCGTTGGTCGCATCCACAATGGCCGGGTAGGCCAGCAGATCGCCGTAAAATTTCTCGGCCAGCCGGCTGAGCCAGTCATCGGCCTGAACGGTGTAATCCTGGCCGCAACTGGCCGATTGAGCGTTGGGCGCGGCCAAAGCGGGGGCGACGACCAGTATTGTTAGCGCCAGTAAACTCACTGCAATTGAGGTCAACTTTTTAAACATTGGGATCTCTCCTTGCTAAATGGGGGTTATTTTATCAAGAGTGTCCCAAACAAATCTTATCCCGATGTTACCAAAGTATTACAGAAATATTACAGGCCCGGCGAAACATGGGCGCGTTTCTGTTGAGGGCAAGATTTTTTTCTAACCACAGAGGGCGCAAAGAAATCATAAAAACTTTGCGTTCTTTGCGGTTAATACACCGTTAAATAAATAAGTTACACTTTGGTGGCCGTCATGCCCGAATGTTTCCCCGCCTGCGTGGGGACAAGTTTATCGGGCATCTACAACAGGGATTCCCGCTAAAAGCGTGCGGGAATGACGCTCAAAAACCTCAGAAAATTTATTTAACGGTGCAGTTAATTTCTGGTAAATGGCCCGCAAACCAAAATACATCTGAAAACTTGAAGTACTTTTAATATTTGGCGCTCTGTGCTACAATACACAAAACATTTGTGCTGATTTTACACGCCGATTAAGCACCATTTATGGCAAAAAAACCGATCCGCCGCAAAACTATCAAAAATAAAAAACAGCCGGAAGGCCCGGTTATCCGGCCAGAGATCATCGGCACGATCCTGTTTATTCTGGCCGGGTTAACTCTGCTGAGTCTGTTTGCGCCCAACCGGGGCGTGTTTGTGGCCACCTGGCTGAATATTTTGCGGCTGCTGATTGGCTGGGGCACGTATATTTTCTGGTTTGTGCTGAGCGTGTTGGCGGTTTGGTTTTTTAAGTATTACGCCAGCGAAGACGAATCTGAAAAGTGGGAAAAGCCGGTCGGCACGTTTTTGCTGCTGAGCGCGCTACTGGTTGGGTTTAATCTGATCCGGCCCGGCACCAATCTGGAAGAACCGGGCGGCGGCGGCATTATCGGCTGGGTGCTGGGCGAACTGGTGCGCTCGGCGCTGGGCACCGGCGGCACAATTGTGGTGCTGGTGGGGCTGGCGCCCATCGTTGTGATTATGATCAGCGGCCTGTCGTTCAAAGAACTCATCCAGATGACCCGCGACCTGTACTTTCGGTTTCAGGATTGGCGGCACTTCAGGCAGTTGCCCATCAACCAGCCTGTGGCTCGTTCCTATCCGCCGGAACCCAAAACCCGGTTTATCGACCGCATGCTGGCCGGCCCCAAAAAAACCGAGCCGGTTGAAGACGAACCCGCACCGCTGGTGGTAATTGGCACCGCCCGTGAAATTCCCGCCCCCGACGCCAAATCGGTGCCGCAGCTACCGCCGGCGGTGATTGAACACCCGCTCGGCGGCCACCAGTGGCAGCTTCCGCCCATCGACCAGATTTACGAGTACGGCCACGAAATGGAGATCAGCGAGCGCGAAATCCACAAACGGGTCAAAATCATCGAGGATACGCTGGACGGTTTTAATATTAAGGTGCAGGTGCGGGAAATCAATCCCGGCCCCACTGTGACCCGTTTCAGCCTGGCCATGCTGGATCAGCGCGACGCCAAAGGCAACGCCAAAAAAGTTCGCGTGTCGCGCATTGTCAACCTGTCTAACGATCTGGCGCTGGCGCTGGCCGCCGCGCCCATCCGCATTGAAGCACCCATTCCCGGCCAGCCGTATGTTGGCATCGAGGTGCCCAATTCCAACAAAAATGTGGTCGCGCTGCGCAATTTAATGGAGTCTGACCGCTTTGTGCAGCATCGCGGCGACCTGAAACTGGCGCTGGGGCAAAACGTGGCCGGCCAAACCTTTGTCACCGATCTGTCAAAAATGCCGCACCTGCTCATTGCCGGCGCTACCGGCAGCGGCAAAAGCGTGGCCGTTAACGCCATTATCGCCTGCCTGATCACCCAGCACACGCCCGATACGCTGCGGCTGCTGATGATCGACCCCAAAATGGTGGAACTGGTCAATTACAACGGTATTCCCCATTTGCTGGCCCCGGTCGTTACCGAGCTGGAAAAGGCGGTCGGTGTGCTGAGTTGGGCCACCCGGGAAATGGACCGGCGCTACAAGCTGTTTTCCAAAGAGCGGGTGCGCAATCTGGAAGGTTACAACGAAAAAATGATCAACGAAGGGCGCGAAACCCTGCCCTTTATTGTGGTCATCATCGATGAGTTGGCCGATTTGATGATGATGGCCCCCGACGAAGTAGAACGGACCATCGCCCGGCTGGCGCAGATGGCTCGCGCCACCGGCATCCACCTGATTATCGCCACGCAGCGGCCTTCGGTAGATGTGGTGACCGGGTTGATCAAAGCCAACTTCCCGGCCCGGATTGCCTTTGCCGTGACCAGCCAGATCGACTCGCGGGTCATTCTCGATTCGCCCGGCGCGGAACGGCTGCTGGGCAAAGGCGACATGCTCTACATGGCCGCCGACTCGGCCAAGTTGCAGCGGTTGCAGGGCGTGTTTGTGTCTGATGTGGAGTTGAACCGGCTGGTCAGTTTTTGGCGAGGCACGGTTACCGGCAGCCGCCCGCACCGCAACCCCATCGAAATGCCAACCAATCTGGTGCAGCAGCCGCTGTGGGAAGAATACCAGAGTATGGGCGACAGCGGCGGCGGCAACGCCAACGATGATGACGCCCTGCTGGAAAAAGCCATCGACGAGGTGCGCAAGCAGGGCAAAGCCTCGGTCAGTATGTTGCAGCGCAAACTGCGCATCGGTTACGCGCGCGCGGCCCGGCTAATTGACGAAATGGAAGCGCAGGGTATTATAGGAGAAGATGAAGGCGGCGGGCGCGCCCGGGCCATCCTTATTTCTCAGGCCGATGACGACGCCGACCCGCTGGCAATGGAGGACTAAATGGCTAGAGTTTCACCCCAAAATCTCATACTCAACCCAAACGATGCACCGTCGGCATCGACATCACTGAAGATTGGGGTACTGGCGCTGCAAGGCGCCTTTTTAGAACACGCCAACATGCTGCGCAAACTCGGCGCAACGCCGGTTGAGGTGCGCCTGCCGCAGGATTTGGACGAGCTGGATGGGCTGATCATTCCCGGCGGCGAAAGCACCACCATTGGCAAGCTGGCCGCGCAGTTCAACCTTATTCAGCCGCTGCACGGTTTTATTCAGCAGGGGAAAGCCGTGTGGGGTACCTGCGCCGGGCTGATCTTTTTGGCCAAAGATATTGGCCAAACGCTCAACGGCGGGCACGTTATTCCGCAGCGGCTGGAAGTGCTGGATATTAAAGTTGACCGCAACGCCTTTGGCCGGCAGGTGGACAGCTTTGAGGCCGATCTCAGCCTCACGTTTTCTCCCGAGCCGTTCCGCGCGGTTTTTATTCGCGCCCCCAAAATTGAGGCCGTTGGCGAAGGGGTGCAGGTGATCGCCCGGCTGGCCGATGGCACCATCGTTGCCGCCCACCGCGACAACCTGCTGGTAACTGCCTTTCACCCGGAACTCACCGACGACCCCCGTTTTCACCAATATTTTCTGGCGATGATCGGGCAATAGCAAAGACTCGGATACCCCCTTCTTCAAATATCAAAAGCCGCCGGGTGAGTAGCCCGGCGGCTTTTTGATATTTGCCCTCAACCCCAGGGTTGTGCTACAGTTACCGGCTATGAAAATTTAACAAAGCGAGGCTTGCTGTGAGCGCGACCAAAAAACCGTATGCCGTGCGCGCGCTGCTCATCAAGGATGAGAAAATCCTGTTTATCCATCACAATTTCCGCAACCCGGCCATGAACGATAAATGGACCTTTCCTGGCGGGCGGCTGGACGCCGGCGAAACCGACCCGGTAGAAACCCTGCACCGGGAAATGCAAGAGGAACTATCGTTGGATGTTGAGGTGATTGGCCAGATTGGCGTTTTCTACAGCCGGGCCAATCTGGATTACACTATTTTTGGGGTGCGGCCGTTGGGCGACATCGGCCCGCTCAACGCGGACGAAATTAAGGATGTTACCTGGCTCACACCCGCCGAGGTGTATGAGTGGCACTGCCGCGAGAAATTGCAGTTTGGCTTTGAAATGGAAGCCGTATCGGCCTACCTCAAACAATTCCCGTGGCCCTGATACCAGCCTCATCCGATGGACCTGCTTGAGTTAACTCAAGCAGGTCCCAAAGATTCCCGTATAAATCTTCAAATACCGCAACCCAACCATATTCTTGTTGCTTTGGCTCCCGTACAAACTTAACCCCTTTGGCGGTCATTTCATTGTAATCACGCCAAAAATCATCAGAATTGAGAAAAAGAAATACTCGCCCCCCGGTTTGATTACCAATAAATGATTCCTGTTCCGGTTTGGAGGCTCTGGCCAACAGCAGGGTTGTCGCTCCCTGAGAACCGGGCGGGGCAACCACTACCCAACGTTTATCTTGTTCGGGTTGATACGTATCCTCGATTAATTCAAAGTTTAGTTTTTGGGTATAAAACGCAATTGCTTCATCGTAGTCTTTAACCACCAGAGCTACATGCACAATTGATTGCTTCATATCTAACTCAAGTTGCTACCCAATGTTGTTACGGATTAAATTATTTGGCGTGCCCGTTGAGCCACGGCCGCACGTCTGTAGCGACCATACCGGCCCGGCGCGCGCCCTCAAGCCCGGCGTCGCTGTCTTCAAATACCTGGCACAGTTCCGGGGCCACACCAATGCGGCGAGCCGCCTCTAAAAACGGATCGGGGGCAGGCTTGCCGTGTTCCACATCAATCGCGGTCACCACCGCGTCAAAAAAACCGGCCAGGCCAATGGTCTCAAGCGCGTTGTTGACCACCGCCGGAATCCCGCCCGTGGCCACAGCCATCGGCATTTTGCCTTTGTGGGCCCGGGCAATATCCACCACCGCCGCAATGGGTTGAGCCTGCGGCAGATATTTTTTTATGAACAGTTCTTCCTTTTCACGAACAATGGTTTCGGGGTCAAGATTGTATCCAAACTTCTCGTTGAGAACGGCCACAATTTTATCGCTGGGCACGCCGGCCAATTCGTAAAACAGCGGCTCGGGGAAGTGGGCGTTGTAGCGACCCACGGTTTCTACCCAGGCCAGGTAGTGGAGCGGCATGGTATCAACCAGCGTCCCGTCGGAGTCAAAAATCAGGCCTTTTACGTGAGAGTCAACCGCAAATGTCACAGATGGATTCCTTTCAATTTTAACGTTGGCAATTTGAGCAAAAATGAGTCGAGCGGCCGGCCAGAACTACCCGTTGAATTTCGGATCCGCAGGTGAGGCAGGGTTGGCCGGCGCGGTCGTACACCCGAAAATGGTTTTGAAATTCTCCGCCGCGATAAACCGCGTCCAGGCTGGCCCCTTTGTGCAAAATGCCGCTGGCCAACGCCTGCCGGATGGCGTGATACAGCCGTTCCAGTTCAACCGGCGACAGGCTGTTAACAGTGCGGCGCGGGTCGAGGCCGGCGGCGTGACAGCTTTCATCGGCGTAAATATTGCCCACGCCGGCCAAAAATTCCTGGTTGAGCAGCAGCGGCTTGAGCCGGCCGGAACGCCGCTCAAACAGCGCCGCAAACTTGTCGGGCGTAAAGTCATCGGCCAGCGGTTCCGGCCCCAGCTTGCCGATGACCTCATTCGGCTCAGCCACCAGATACACCCGGCCAAACTTGCGCGTATCTTTGAAGCGCAGTTCGTGCTGGTTGTCAAGGCTGAAAATAGTGCGCACGTGCGGGTCGTCCGGCTCAGACGCGGGCAGCACTAACAGATCACCGCTCATTTTCAGGTGCAAAAACAACGAGTCGCCGCCAGAGAGATGAAACCACAAATATTTGCCCCGCCGGGTAATCGCCTCAATGCGCTGCCCCGGCAGCCGTTCATTCAGCTCAAAAAGAGGGGTTTTGATGGAGTTGGGCCACCGCACCGTGACCCCGGTAAAGGTGCGGCCCACCAGCGGGCCGCGCAATCCGCGCACAACAGTTTCAACTTCCGGTAATTCTGGCATCCGTCAATTTCCAAATTTATTTGCAACCCGCACATTATACATGCTATACTCTTTTTTGCCCACTGAAATCCCCCAAGGAGAAAATAGATGAAAGCTATTCGCGTACACCAGATTGGAGAGCCTGATGTGATGCAGTTGGAAGAGGTGGCCGTGCCGCAGCCCGGCCCCGGCCAGGCGCTGGTCAAAATTGAAGCCAGCGGCGTCAACTTCATCGACATTTACGAACGAACCGGCGTGTATCCCATGCCCCTGCCGTTTACCCCCGGCGACGAAGGCGCCGGCGTGGTTGAAGCGGTTGGACCGGACGTGGAAACGGTTAGCCCCGGCGACCGCGTGGCCTACTGTATGGTCCCCGGCACGTACAGTCAATACACCCTCGCGCCATCGGAAAGGCTGGTGGCCGTACCGGAGAGTCTGTCGCTGCGGCAAGCGGCGGCGGTGCTGCTGCAGGGTACCACAGCTCATTACCTCACCCGCAGCACCTACCCGCTCAAACCCGGCGAGACCTGCCTGATTCACGCCGCGGCGGGCGGCACCGGCCAACAGCTGGTGCAGGCCGCCAAAATTGCCGGCGCTACCGTTATCGGCACCGTTTCTACTGCCGAAAAAGAGGCCATCGCCCGGCAAGCCGGCGCCGATTACGTGATCCGCTACACGCAAACCGATTTTGCCGAGGAAACCAAAAAAATCACCAACGGCGTTGGCGTCGACGTGGTGTACGATTCAGTGGGGCAATCCACGTTTGAGCAAAGCCTGAGCGTGCTGCGACCGCGCGGCATGCTGGTGCTGTTTGGCCATTCCAGCGGCAAAGTGCCCCCGTTTGACCTGCTGCGGCTCAACCGCGCCGGCTCGCTGTACGTGACCCGCCCCACGTTGGGCCACTACCTGGCGGAACGTGACGAGCTGGTCTGGCGCACCACCGATGTTTTCAACTGGCTGGCCGCCGGCAAACTCTCGCTGCGGATTGAGCGCGAGCTCCCGCTGGCCGAAGCCGCCGAAGCCCACCGGCTGCTTTCCAGCCGCAAAACCGCCGGCAAATTGCTGCTCATCCCCTGATTGCAGGTGAATGATGACTGAGGAATTTTCAAAAACGCAGGCCGAAACCTACATGCAGCAGTGGTATAATGCTGACGATCCCGTCCGCCACGAGATGGAAGCGCTGGCCGACGGGCTGGGTTTTCCCATTATCGGGCCGCTAGCCGGCCGCCACCTGTACCAACTGGCGCTCACCATCAACGCCCGGCGCGTGTTTGAGCTGGGTTCGGGCTTTGGCTACTCGGCGCTGTGGTTTGCCCGGGCAGTTGGCGCAACCGGCCAGGTCCACTGCACCGAACTTTCCGCCGCCAACATTCGGCGGGCCAAAGATTTTCTGAGTCGGGCCGGCCTGTGGGAGCGCATCACCTATCATCAGGCCGAAGCCACCGCTGCTCTGCAGCGGACAGGTGGCCAGTGGGACATCCTTTACAACGACATCGACAAAGATGGCTACCCCGCCACTATCGAACTGGCCGAAAAATACCTGCGCCCCGGCGGCCTGTTCATCACCGACAATATTTTTTGGCACGGCCGCCCCTTTACCGGCGACACTTCACCCGCCACGCAGGGGGTGGTTGAATTTACCCGACGGCTGTTTGACCACCCCGGCTTTGTTACCACCATTTTGCCGGTGCGCGATGGCCTGACCGTGGCACTCAAAAAGTGATGGCGGCTGGCTGCCCGCCACCCGCACATTGAAACGCAACTGCACAACCCCCATCGCTTCGCGTCTTTGGCCAAATATCATTATAATAGCCGGGTTGCGGCTGAAGATTAGACTCCTGCCGCAAATTTTTAAGAGCCAGTTCAGGAATCTTCTACCCCCTAATCCCTGACTCCTGATTCCTGATTCCTGTTTTCAAAGGAGTGGAGAGGAAGATGCCCACAACTTTTGTCCGCACCACCGTTGTGCTAACCCTGCTGGCTGCGGTCAGCCTGGCGGCGTGCAGCAGCGCCGAAACACCACCCCCGCCGACGCCCGCGCCGGCCGTGCAGGTCTCCACCAGCACCCCCACTTCGGTGCCAACCATGCCGCTGCCCACTGCCGCACCCACCCACACCCCGGCCCCGCCCACCCCCACCTCAACCCGCACCACCGATGTAACGCCCTCGGCCACGCCGGAACCCACGCCACAAACCTACGCCATTAAAGAAGGCGACACCCTGCTGGATGTCGCCATTCAATACAACACCACCGTGGAAGATATTCTGGCCGCCAATGGCATCACCGAGGATGACTTTTTGCAGATTGGGCAGGAACTGGTCATCCCTGTGCCAACCGCCACCGCCACGCCAAACCCGGCAACCATCGCCCAAAACCAGCCCGCCGACAACACGGCCGCAGCACCGGGGCTGCCCCTACCACCGCCGGTGTTCAACCTGCCGCCGGTGCCGCCCATTAACCGCGCCGCCAACATCAATCCGCTCACCGGCCTGGCCGTGAGCGATCCATCGGTTTTAAAGCACCGCCCGCTGATGGTCCGCGTGGGCAACGACGAAGGCGCGCGTGGCGCACAATTGGGCCTCAACCGGGCCGACATGCTGTACGAAGAAATCGCCGAATGGTGGGTAACCCGTTTCTCTGCCATTTATCTGGGCGATATCCCCGATATTGTCGCGCCCATTCGCTCGGCGCGGCTAATTAACGTGCAGTTGGGGCCGCAGTATCAGGCCGCCGTGGCCCACTCCGGCGGCTCGGACCCCGTGCGCTGGCAAATGACCCAAATTCCCATTGCCAATCTGGACCAGTGGTTTCACGGCGCGCTCTTTTTCCACCGCGAAAACGAGGGCTGGATGACTCGCGCTGCGTTCAAAGCCGGCGAAGCCCACGCCTACATGGCCGGCAAAGACCTCGACGCACCGGTCAAACTGCGCGGTTTCAATTTTAACCCGACCATCGACCGCGGTGAGCCGGCGCCCACGCTGTTTATTCCGTATCCTAAAGCCACCAGCTTTACTCAATGGACGTACAACCCGGCCAGCGGCAAATATCTGCGCTTCATTAAAGATGTTCCGCTCAAAGACGCCGCCGATGGCACGCAAATCGCCGCAGATAACGTGATTGTCTATTTTGCCGAACACGAAGAAACCGACATTGTTGAAGACTCTGGCGGCGGCATGTCCATTCAGATTACCATCAACGGCCGCGGGCCGGCCTGGTTTTTCCGCGACGGCAAGTTAAACAAAGGCTTCTGGCAGTCCGAAGGCAACCAGACCCCCTACTTCACTTTTGAAGACGGCACGCCCTATCCGCTCAAACCCGGTAATAGCTGGGTTGAAGTTGTCCCAACCTACTTCAAAATTGGCCTCAACAGCGCCGACGAGGCCAGCGCTCGCCCGTAACGAAAGCCCGATTCAATGAAACTACCCGCGCGGTGGCCGATACTGCTGGTAACGCTGGCCGGCTTTGGCCTGCGGGCGGCGGAACTGGGCCGCCAGAGTTTGTGGTTTGACGAAGCATTCAGCGTGGTGGTGGCCGGTATTAACTGGCCGATTTTTTGGGCGGCGCTCTTAACCGACGGCGTTCACCCACCTGGTTACTATCTGCTGCTGCGCGGCTGGCTGGCGTTGGCCGGCAGCAGCGAATTTGCCGCCCGCTGGCCGTCGGTGCTGGCCGGGGCGCTGGCCATCCCCCTGCTCTACCAACTGGGCCGGGCGCTGCACAGCCGCAAACTTGGGCTGGCGAGCGCGGCGCTGCTGGCCCTCAACCCGTTTGCGCTGTGGTACGCCCAGGAAGCCCGTATGTACAGCCTGCTGCTGGCCCTCACCCTGGTCAGCGGTCTGGCTTTTTGGCGGCTGCTGGCCCAACCCGGCCTCAAATGGGCGGCGCTGCTGGCCGCGGCCACGGCGCTCAATTTTCAGATTCACTACTTTGCTTTTGCTTTTAGCCTGGTGCAGTTTGTGCTGCTGCTGGCAACGCTGACAAAAACCCATCGGGCGCTGCGCTGGTGGGCGGCGGCGCAGGCCGCGGCGATTGGACCGTTTTTGCCGTGGGCCTGGGCGGTTGCCGGGCGCGAAGGCGGCAGTTTTGGCATCAACTGGATTCCGCCGGTCACGGCGCTTGATCTGCCGCTGACCCTTTCCAATTTGGCCTTTGCCCTCAGCGATCCCAGCCAGCCGCTCACCTGGCTGGCGCTGCTGCTGGCCAGCGCGGCGCTGGCAACGGGAGTCATCGGCCTGTATAAAAAAGAAAACGCCCGGCCAATGGTGGCGGGGTTTTTGCTGGTGTGGCTGCTGCTGCCGCCGCTGGCGCTGTGGCTGATGTCGCTCAAGCAGCCGCTGTATGTGGACCGCTATTTTATCCTGTCGCTGCCGGCGCTGCTGCTGCTACTGGCGAGCGCGGCGCTGCTGCCGCGTGGCTGGGGCAACGCCGCGCTCGGCCTGCTGCTGGCGGCCAGCCTGGCCGGCAGCCTGCGCCTGTTCACCGACCCGGCGCTGCAAAAAGAGGCCTGGCGCGCGGTGGCCCAACAGGTGCAAACCGCCGCCCAGCCCGGCGACGCCCTGCTCATCCACGATATGCAGGCCAGTATTCCGTTTGGTTATTACTATCGGGGGGCGCTGCCGGCCCAAATTGCCTCAATCAACGATGAAGTTTTTCCGCTGGCCGGGTTGATTGGTGACAGCCGGCGGGTGTGGCTGGTGTACCGGCGGCCGTTTCAGGCTACACACAACCTCAGCGGCTCGGAGCCGTTTGGCTGGCAGGCCGAAACCCAGCTCCAAATTCTGGACTGGCTGCAAGCACACCGGCCCAACCTGGCCGAAGAAACCACGCTGCCGGGCGTTTACCTGCTGCGCTTTGATCTGCGGTAGAGTTCGACAGTTTCAACCGGAACGATACCGGGAGATGAAAATTGGGTAGGGGCGGTTCGCGAACCGCCCCTACATTCGCTGACTCACCGATTCGCTTATTTTCAGAGGGGGGACTACTCGCCGTTTGGCGAGTCCGGGTTGGCGCAGTGGCCGCACGTGCCAAAAATGCTCATATGGTTGATCTGCGCTAAAAAATGGTAATCCTGCACCAGCCGGTCGCGCAGGTTTTCCAGCAGCGCATCCGAGAATTCCTCGATGCTGCCGCAGTTTTGGCAAACCAGATGATGGTGCGGGCCGTGGTCTTTCATAGCAAAGTAGGTTTGGCTGCCGCCCAGGTTGGTGGGCGTCACCAGTTCCATATCCTGCAGCAGTTCCAGCGTGCGGTAAACGGTAGCCAGACTGATGTACGGGTTGATGTGCTGAACTTCCTGAAAGATTTCTTCGGCGGTAATGTGGCCATTGAGTTTTTCAATGGCCTCAAAAATGATGGCGCGTTGCGGCGTAACACGCATGCCGCGCTCCTGAAGTTCTTTGATGAGGCTGTCGGGTTTTAGTTGCATGGGTCACCTGTTAAGAATATTCGCAAGTGATATTCTATCACAACTGCAAAAACGCCGCAATTTTACCGCAGAAACCACCAGGAACGCAAAGATTTCATGCTTTTCCTGGCGGCCTCTGTGTCTTCTGCGGTTAAATAAAAATTCGCTCCAACCCTGAGACTTACTCCCCACCCGCTTATGCAGCCAGCGATTTTTTGGCCGAGAGCACCGCCGGCACCGCATACGGCCCGGCGGCCAGTTTAGCCAGATAGCCGCGCTGCTTGAGCGGCCCAAACGAGAAAATCGCGTGGCCCGGCGCGCCGGCCTGCCGCGCCGCCTCAATCCGCTGGACGATAACGTTGAAATCATCATAATCCGCGCCGATACCGGGCAACACCGCCCGGCCGTAAGTACTGGCCATAAAATCGGCCAGCAACACCTGCCACTTATCAAACTCATCGGCCACGCTGCCATACATCATTGGCGCAATGGCATCGACGTGACCGGCTGCCAGCCAGCCTTTGGAATCCTGATAGTAGTCGTCAAAGCCGGTGCTGATTTTCCAGCCCCATTTATTTTGATAATAAGGCCAAACCGCCGCCGAAATGACGGCGTTGGGCCGCACCGTCCGCACCTGCGCTTTTACCCGCCGCACCAAATCCGTTACCCGGTCGCGCTGCCACTGGTCGCGCTGGGCCGTTTTGGCGGAACCGGCGGCGGCGTTGCTGGCCGGATCAAACGAATAGGGCCGGTTGGCGTACCGGATCAGGTCGAGGTGCAGCCCATCGATGGCGTACCGTTTGGCCAGATCGGCCACTACGGCGACCACGTGATCCTGCACCTGGTCAACGCCGGGACTGGCCCACAACGGCTGGCCCCAACTCAACGGCATCGGCTGGCCGGATTGGTCGTGCTGCCGCCAGCCGTTACCCAGCGCAAACTGGCCGGGATGGTCAGCGTAGGCGGGGCCGTAAGTGAACCGGTCAAATGGGTGCGGCGGGGTGGAGGCCGGCGGCGCGAGCTGGCCGTAACTGCTGTTGGGCGGCGACACCCAAAAGGTGTAGGCATTGACATAAGCGTGAACTTCCAGCCCGGCGGGTTTGGCTTTGTCCAGCAGGCGAGCCAGCGGGTCCCAACCGGGGTCCCGCCCCTGCGTACCCCACAGCGAGCCGGTGAGCCGGGCCGCCCACGGCTCCAGGCCGGGCCGGTAATAGGCATCGCCCTGGCCGCGCACCTGAAAGAAAATGGTGTTGAAACCGGCGGCGGCAATGTCGCTGACCAGTTGGTCGATGGCTTCCGGCGGCGGTGCTTTGCCCACCTGCGTCCAGTCGTAGCGCGAAACCCAAACCGCCCGCCGCTCAACGGGCCGGCGCGGGTGAAAATCAATATCGCGCTCCAGTTTGTTATTTTGATGGCTTATCTCGTCGTAGCGGTTCACGTCATCGACAATGGCCATAATCCGGTGCGGGCCGGTGAGCGCCAGCGCCTGCACCGCGCGGATGGTGGCGGTTGCGCCGGCAGCCATCGGGGTGGCGGTGCCAAAGGTGGCAAACTGGCCGTCAACAAAAAAGGCCACACCGACCACGTCCGGGGTGGGCGCAGCGCCAATATTGCCCACGGCGGCGGTTAAAATCACTTTGCCGGCGGAATCGGTTTCGTAATCGATGGCCGTTACCACCGAATCCGGCAGTTTGACTTCCTCTTTTTTGAACACCTCAAATGTTAGCTCAAACCGGTTGTTGTCCTCGGACAGCTCCGGGTAGCGATTCACGTCATCGACCACGGCCAGCAGGCGATGTTTGCCGGCGCTGGCCCGCCACGGCGATACGGCGCGCACGGCCCGGGTTTCGTCCGGCCCCATTGCCGAGGTGTTGCCAAAGGTGATATATTGGCCGTCAACCAGAAACGCCACGCCAACGACCTCGCCGGTGGGGGCGCTGCCAATATTTTTGACCTGCGCTTCAAAAGTAAGCTCGTTGCCTTCAGTGAAGCGGCCCGCCCCCAGCGACACGCCAACAATGACCGAATCGGCCAGCCGCTGCGGGGCCGCGCCAAAATCGATCATCTCAATCCGGCTGTTGTTTTGTTCGCTTTGTTCCGGGAAGCGGTTCACATCGTCAACGATGGCCGTGATTTTGTGCAGGCCGGTCAGCGCCAGCGGCTGCACAGCGCGGATCGCGCTGCTTTGGCCGGCGGGCAGCGCCGCTACCACGCCGTAGGTGGCAAATTTGTCATCCACCAAAAAAGCTACGCCAACCACATCCGGCGTGGCAGCCGAGCCGATGTTTTCCACCAGCGCGGCCAGCCGGATTTGATCGGCTTCGGTGCGTTCAAAGGCGATGTCTTTGACCAGCACATCGCTGAGCAGCGGCGGCGGCGCGGCGGCTACCTGAAATTCAATTTCCAGCGTATTGTTGGTTTCAGAAATTTCGGGAAAGCGGTTAACATCGTCTACCACGGCGGTGAGGCGATGGCCGCCAGCGGCGGCTTCCCACGACGAAACAGCCTTAATGATCGTGCTCGCGCCGGGAGCCAGCGGGCCGGCGGCGCCAAACGTGATGTACCGGCCATCGACTTGAAAAGCCACCCCAACCGTGGCGCCGGTATCGGCGCTGCCGATGTTGCGCACGGTGGCGGCAAAGGTGAGCCTGTCGCCGGCCACGGGCTGCGGCGCGCCGGCGCTCAGCGCGGTAACGATGGCATCCGGGCGGAGCGTGGCCGTAGCCTGTACGCCCAACTCTTTGAGCAAAAACTGGCGGCGGCGGCGAATCCAATCTTTGAGCCGGTCGCGCTCCTGGTCAAATTGGGCGTTAGTTGGCCACTTGTTAACGTCGAGATGGGCCGCGCCGGTAATTTCGGCGTAGTAGCGGTCAATTTTGGGAAAGAGTTTGGCCTCGGTGAACTCACCGGCCAGCAGTTCGGACAGGCGGGCGCGGAGGCGTTCAAAATAGGTGGCGTTGTTGAACACGCGCTGGCTGAGCGCGTTGCCCAGCGGAGCGGTGCCTTTGATCGACGTGCCTTCGGACAGGTCATCGCACAGGCCGCCACACCAATTGTTCCAGTTGCGGCCCCAGGTCAGGTCGTAATCCCGGGGCATCACTTCCCAGCGGTCGTCTTCAACCCGGTTGTGCAGGTAATAATTTTTGTGGTAGCTGTCGTTGGCCTGTATCAGCGTGTTTACCGCCAGCCAGTCGAGGTAACTGTCCACATCGAGCCAGTCATCCAGGTAACGGGCAATGGTGGTGGCATCCCAACTGTGGATGGCGCGGACAAAAGTGTCCAGGTCGCTGTAATCCTCGGTGTCGGCGTCGGCAATTTCGATGCGCTCCCAGCCAAAAATCGACTGGATGACGCCGGCAGCCCAGCCGCTGGCGACCACTTTTTTGGTGCTCTCTTTGTTGTACAAAATGCGGAGCACGTGATCCGGCTGCGGCTCCAGCGCCGCGCCAATGAACTGCCCGTTAACAATGCCACCATCGGCCTTGTACAGCGCGCCAATCTGGCGGTTGCGGTTGGTAAAAAAATAGTCGTCGATGTGATCCAGGCCGGTGTACAGGCCGCGATGGAGCAGGCGGCCATCTGTGCTGAGAACTGAAAAATCGACATGCCAGGCGTTGCCGGCGACGACGCGGGTGGCGTTGAACAGGTCAAAACTGAGGCGCTCGCGGATGAGACTTTTGTCGGTGTAGCTGGCGCTCAGGTCGATGCGGCCGATGCTGCCGCGGTACAGATTTTTGTTTTTGAACTTGATTTTGAAGCTCTTTTTGGGGTAATTAAGCGAAGTGGTGCCGCGAAAGGTGATTTCGCCTTTGGGGTAACGCACACCGTCTACCTCCAACTCGGCGTTGATGTTCTCTTTGAGCCAGAAGTTGCGGACCATGTTGTCGTAATCGGCCTGATCGACGAAGGCGTTGATGACCATCACCATTGACTCACCTCTCATGAAAGCAGGGTTGGCTAACCCCCTCCCCTGACCCCTCCCCCTGATAGGGGGAGGGGTCAGGGGAGGGGGCAATTAGGAACCAGTTACTCGATTTCTGCGTTGCCGAATACTCTCTATTATTAAAATTATAGCATATGTTAACATAAACAGCTATCGTTTGCTGGCGGAACAAAAAAAGCCGGACGGGGCCAACCCATCCGGCTGAGAAATATGCCGCCAAAGTTGAGTCGTTACAACAGTTCGCCAAAATATGAACGCGCCGCCCGTTCGATCATCGTCTCTGACATAGACGGTTTTTCGCCGTGATAGGCGGCAAAATCCAGCATCTGGTCGAGCAGGTCACGGGGGTGGCAGGCTTTCATTTCACGTTTGGGTTTGTGGTAATATTCGCGCAGCAGGTGGATAAAGCCGTGCTTGTCAAACGAGATATTTCGTTCGCGGCAGGCCGTTATAAAAATCTGGTAGAATTCGCGCTCAGTGGGGTTTTTGATGTTCATTTTGTGGCGGATGCGGCGCAAAAAAGCCTCGTCCACCAGCGATTCCGGGGCGAGGTTGGTTGAAAAAACAATCAGCGTTTCAAATGGAACAACGAATTTTTTGCCGGTTTGAAAGGTGAGAAAATCGAGGCGCTCTTCCAGCGGTACAATCCAGCGGTTGAGCAGTTCGCGGGGTTCCACTTGCTGGCGGCCAAAGTCGTCAACCAGCAGCAGCCCGCCGTTGGCTTTGAGCTGCACCGGCGCTTCGTAGTAGCGGTTGGTGTCGCTCCAAACCAGGTCCAGATCGCGCAGGGTTAATTCGCCGCCGGTAATTACAATGGGGGCGGTGCAGCACACCCAGCGTTTGTCCAGGCCGTTGGCTTCGGACAGTTGCGCATCTTCCGAGCCAATCACCGGATGGACTTCCAGATCAAACACTTTGATCACGCTACCGCCCTCGTAAATGGCGTGCGGCACCATAACGTTGTCCGTCAGTAGCCGGTGAGCGATGGCCCGGGCAATACTGGTTTTGCCATTGCCGGGCGGGCCGTATACAAAAATTGAGCGGAACGAGTTGACCGCCGGGCCAATCCGGTCGAGCAAATCCTCAGACAGCACCAACCCCTGCATAGCGTACTGCACATCGGTGCGGTTAACCGAGTTGCGATTTTGAGCTTGCAGCCTGACAATTTCAATATAGTGGGGCAGGCTAACCGGGCAGGGGCCGGCGTAGCGGTTTCGGTCCAGCAGTTCGCGGGCGTACTGCGCGCCCTTGGCTGTAATTTTGTAACGATACGAGGCCCGGTTGGTATGGTCGCCGCCGATCACCTCGATGTGATGTTGAAATTTCAGCTCGGTGAGCAGCGGTTCAACCACACCGCTAAAGTTGAGCCGCATGGCCTGGGCCACCTGCCAGCCTTTTAGCGTACCGTTAAAATACAAAATTTTCAGCGCCAACCCCAGCAAAAAATCCTGCGGAATGCCGGTTGCCTCAATGCTGCGCGGTTCCTGCAGCGCGGCTCGCAGCGGCGGGCTAAATTCATTAACCGGCACGGTAGCTTCAAGCGGGATCAACGGTTCCAGACGCTGTCTGGGATACGATGTCGTTTGTCGAGTTCTAATTGATTGAGCAACGGCCACCAACGCACCTCATCATTTCCTGCTAAACCACATACCGGAAAACATCTTTAAATATATCACACCGTGACAATTTGCACAACCCCGGTAAACAGGGTAAGTACCCCCTGTCAAGTTGATTTGACGGGGGATATGGAGTAAAGTTAGGCTGCCGTCCCAACAATGGTATAATTAAGGTATGACGATGGACCTGTTTGATCACGCTCGCGAGAAGCAAGTAGAAAAAGAAGCGCCGCTGGCGGCGCGTATGCGGCCGCGCACACTGGACGAATTCATTGGGCAGGAACACATTGTGGGGCCGGGCCGGCTGTTGCGGCGCGCCATCCAGGCCGACCAACTCTCGTCCCTGATTTTTTACGGGCCGCCCGGCACCGGCAAAACCACCCTGGCCCGGATCATCGCCAACACAACCCACGCCCATTTTATCGCCCTCAACGCCGTGTTGAGCGGCGTTAAAGACATCCGCGAGGCCATTGAAACAGCCAAGGATCAGCGCGGGATGTTCGGCAAAAAAACCATCCTGTTCATCGATGAAGTTCACCGCTTTAATAAAGCTCAGCAGGATGCCTTGCTGCCCCACGTTGAAAACGGCACGGTGATTTTGATTGGCGCTACCACGGAAAACCCCTACTTTGAGGTGAACAAGGCGCTGGTGTCGCGCTCGCGGATTTTTCAGCTCCGCAGCCTCAATGAAGACGACCTGCGTAACATCGCCCGGCAGGCGCTGGCCGATGCCGAACGCGGCTACGGCAAGCTGAAAGTCAACCTGAGCGATGAGGCGCTCGATCACCTGGTTAACGTGGCCAACGGCGACGCCCGCGGCGTGCTCAACGCGCTGGAGCTGGCCGTGGAAACCACGCCGCCCGACGAATACGGCCTGGTCAACATTACCACTGACGTGGCCGAGGAATCCATCCAGCGCCGGGCCGTACTGTACGACAAAGACGGCGACGCCCATTTTGACACCATTTCGGCCTTTATTAAATCGCTGCGCGGCTCAGACCCCGACGCCGCCCTGTACTGGATGGCCAAAATGATCTACGCCGGCGAAGACCCGCGCTTTATTTTCAGGCGGATGCTCATTTTTGCCGGCGAAGATGTGGGTATGGCCGATCCCAACGCGCTGCGGGTGGTGACCGCCGCGGCGCAGGCGTTTGATTACGTGGGCCTGCCCGAGGGCCGTTTTCATCTGGCCGAAGCCTGCCTGTACCTGGCCACCGCGCCCAAAAGCAACTCCGGCTTTGCTTTTTTTGATGCCCTGGCCGCCGTTGAGCAGGAGCGCGAAGCCGAGGTGCCCAACCATTTGCGCGACGCTAACCGCGACTCGGATGATTTTGGCCACGGCAAAGGCTACCTTTATCCGCACGCCTACCGCGATCACTGGGTAGCGCAGCAGTATCTGCCCGCCAGCTTGCAGGGGCGGGTTTTTTACCAGCCCGGCGATCAGGGCTACGAAGCCACCATCCGCGAGCAGGTGGCCCGCCGCCGCGAGGAACAACTGGCGGCCATGCTGGAGTCGGAGCTGTCGCTGGAGGGGGCGATCGATCAACTTGGCCGCGGCCCGGCAACGCAAAACCGCTGGCTGCAGCGCACACTTGGCAGTGTGGGCCAGCAGTTGGGCCAAACCCGCGACCGGATTTTTGCGCTGGCCAAAATTCAGCGGCACGATTTGATTTTGGATTTGAACGCCGGCACCGGTCTGTTTACCTGGGAGGCGGTGCGCCGTGCACCGGTGGGCGGCGTGTGGGCGCTGGCCGGCGACAGCCAGACAGCACAGGCGCTCAGCCAGCAGGCCGAAAATCTCGATGCACTGGCCCGGCCGGTAATATTGACCGGCAGCCTGCTGGACCTGCCTCAGCTCGTCAGCCGGCACGCCAATGAAACCGGCGCGCCGCTTTTTGACGTGATCATTGGGCGCAATGTGCTCACCCGGCTGGCCAGCAAAGCCGATGCGGCCCGCCTCATCGGCGCGCTGCTCAAAGCAGGCGGGCGGCTGGCCCTGGCCGAAGCTATTCCGCGCCACACCCAACGCCTGCACCAACTGATCGATTGGTCGGCGCTGCCGGCCGGGCTGGTGGAGCAAATTATCGCCGCGGAAGAGGCCATTTACGCCGCCCCGGACGATCCAATGGTCAATTGGGATGAAACCTCGCTCCAGCAGGTTTTTGCCGATGCCGGGCTGGCCAACATCAGTGTGGTCCCGGAAACCGCCGCCGCCGAGTGGCGCATTAGCCGCGGCCAGATCGACCGCTGGTTTAATGTGGATGATGCCGCCGGCCGGCCCACCTTTGCCCAACATTTGCAGCGCGCCGGCCTTAACGCCGCCGAGCTGGAGCAAATCAAGTATATTTTTCAAAACCAACTGGCTGAAAAAGTAGTACGCTGGCAATCAACCACGGCCTATCTGGCCAATATGTAAACATTGGCTTTGGATTAACCGGTCAGAAAAACCCTGCGCGCCATGGCAGAGTTGGTCACGCTTGATGAAGCCTGGCCCAATATCAAGTCCCCGGCACGTCTTAACCGTGTAACTCTAAAGGTATTGCTTGATACTTTAAACGTACGCCTTGCGTTTTAAAACGCAAGGGATGGAATTTGAAACGCAAGCCTAGCGTTTTAAATTGCCAGGGATGGAATTTGAAATGGTAACTATTCAGCCCTCACCCCCTGGCCCCTCTCCCTGAGGGAGAGGGGCCAGGGGGTGAGGGCCAGCCAACTTTATTTTCAACGGAGGACCGGTTGACGCCTGAAATTGCGCTGGCATTTGCTATTTTAATTGGGGCGCTCATTGCCTTTGTCCTTGATATTGCGCCCATAGATTTTGTTGCCTTTTCAATTATGGGCCTCATTTTGTTGTTGGGGCCAATTTTGGGAGTTAGCCCCCAGGAGGCCGTTTCCGGGTTTAGTAATCCGGCCACCATCACCATTTTGGCTATGTTCATTTTAAGCGCCGGCATTTATCGCACCGGGATCATTAACCGGCTGGCGCACCACATGGTTCGCATTTCTGGCAAAAACGAAACCAAACAACTGCTGACCATTCTGTTTGTGGTGGGGCCAATTTCGGCGTTTATCAACAATACCGCGGCGGTGGCTATTCTCATTCCTTCGGTCATTACAATGGCCCGCGAACACCGGGTAGCGCCCTCAAAACTACTCATCCCGCTCTCGTATTTTTCTCAGTTTGCCGGCGCCATCACCCTGATTGGCACCGCCACCAACGTGCTGGCCAGCGGGCTGGCCGCCGGCGCCGGCTACGAGCCGTTTGGCATGTTTGAATTCTCTCACATCGGCGTGCTGATTTTGATTACCGGCACGGCCTACCTGCTGACCATTGGCCGCAAACTTTTGCCCCGGCACCGGGTTGAGATCGAAATTGCCAAAGATTACCGCATGACCGAATACCTGACCGACCTGATTGTGCTGCCCGATTCGCCGCTGGTGGGCAAAACCGTGGTTGAAACGCGGCTGCGCCAAAAATTTGATACCCACGTGCTGGAGATACTGCGTAACGGAGACACCCTGCCGCATCCGTTGCACAATAAAGTGCTGCAAGCGCAGGACATTCTGTTTGTAAAAACCCAGTCGGACAAGCTTGTTGGGCTGCAAAAAGCCAACGGGCTGGCCATCGAGCCAGAAATGCGCCTGTGCGACGACGACCTGGAAAGCATTAGCCGGGGGCTGCTGGAAGTGGTTATCGGCCCCACCTCAGATTTGATCGGCGGCACGCTGGAAAACACCAATTTTCGGTATCACTACAACTGCACGGTGATTGCCATTCGCAAACACGGCGCGGTAATCCGCGAGCGGCTGGGCCGGGTAACGCTCCACTTTGGCGATACGCTCCTGCTGCGCGGTTCAAAGCAGGCGCTGGCGCAGATCAAACGGGAGCCGGGTTTTATTGTGACCGAAGAACCCAAAATGGAGGAGTTTCGGGCCAACAAAACCGGCGTGGCGCTGGCCATCATTGGCGGGGTAGTGATCCTGGCCGCCATCGGCTACCCCATTCTGGTAACGGCCATTGTTGGTTCGGTGCTGATGGTGATGACCGGCTGCCTCAAAGTGAACGAACTGCACGAGGCCATTCGCTGGGACGTGATTTTTCTGCTGGCCGGCATCATCCCCCTGGGGCTGGCGCTGCAAAAAACAGGCGGAGCGCAGCTTTTGGCCAGCCTGGCCACCCACAGCGCCAATTATGTGCCACCGCTGGTGGTGCTGGGTGTGGTGTATTTGGTAACGGTGCTGCTGGCCGAATTTATTTCTCATAGCGCGGCGGTGGTTTTAATGGTGCCGGTGGGTATTGCCACCGGCAACGCGCTGGGGCTGGACCCGCGCGCTTTTGTGCTGGCCAGTATGTTCGCCGCATCGATGAGTTTTTCAACGCCGGTGGGCTACCAAACCAACACAATGGTTTACGGTCCCGGCGGGTACAAGTTTCTGGATTTCACCCGGGTGGGTGCACCGTTGGGGCTGCTAATGGCGGTGGTTACACCAATTTACATTTACCTGTTTTGGGGCCTGTAATGACCTTTGACATTTCACTGGTATTAACCATTCTGACAGCATCGGTACTGCTGTTTGCCACCGAGCGCCTGCGCCCGGATATTGTGGCGCTGCTGGTGCTGGTGGTGCTGGCTATTACCGGGCTGATCACTCCACAGGAGGCGTTTTCCGGCTTTGCCAACCCGGCGGTGGTTACGGTGGTGGCTATTTTTGTTATCAGCGAAGGGCTGTTTCAAACCGGCATCGCCGATTTTTTGGGCGTGCGCATTTTACGTATGGCCAAATCGAGCCAAACCCGGCTCATCATCATTTTAATGCTGACCGTCAGCCTTATGTCGGCGTTTATGAACAACGTGGGCGCAACGGCGGTGCTGCTGCCGGCGGTGCTGATTATTGCCCGCCGCGCCCGGATTGCGGCCTCAAAATTGCTCATCCCGCTGGCCTTTGCCTCAATGATGGGCGGCAATCTAACCCTGATTGGCACGCCGCCCAACATTCTGGCCTCATCGATATTGCGCACGCACCCCGCCTGCGCCTCATTCAGTTTTGGCTGCACCGGTTTTGGCTTTTTTGATTTTTTGCCGATGGGGTTGATCATTGTGATCATCGGCACGCTGTATATGGCCCTGCTTGGCCGGCATTTGCTGCCCGACAACGAATCGGCCGCCGAACTGACCGAAAATTACCACGTGCGCGAGTATCTGAGCGAAGTTGAAGTTTTGCCCGGTTCGCCGCTGGTGGGCAAAACCCTGGTTGAAAGCCGCCTGGGGCAGGATTACAATTTAACGGTGATCGGCTTCAGCCGCGGCGGCGAAGAACAACTGGCCGTCACCCGGGCCTACAAAATTCGGCCCAACGATCTTTTGCTGGTTAAAGGCAGCATTGAAAAATTGATGCAGGTCAGCGATATTCAGGGGCTGCGCATTATGCCGGTGATTGAACACCAGCACGATGCCGACTTTAAATCAAAAAACTTTGCCCTGGCCGAGATTATTTTAGACATCGGCTCAAGGTTTGCCGGCCAGAGCATTAAAGATATTCGTTTTAGAGAAAAGTACCGGCTCAGCGTGCTGGCGCTGCGGCGGCACAGCCACGCCATTCCGCGATCCATCAAATCCGTGCCGCTGCATCCCGGCGATGTGCTGCTGGTACAGGGCCGCCGTGAGCAGCTAGACCTGCTGCGCGGCGACCCCAATTTTCTGCTGCTGGAGCCGGTTCACCTTAACACCCGCCGCACCGAGAAAATGCCGCTGGCGCTGATGATTGTGGCGGCCATGCTGCTCACGGCCACCACCGGCTGGCTGCATATTTCGGTGGCGGCGGTGATTGCGGCCATCCTGCTGATCATGTTGGGGATACTCACTATCGATGAGGCGTACCAATCCATCGACTGGCAATCGGTGTTTTTGATTGCCGGCATGCTGCCGCTGGGCATTGCAATGGAATCGACCGGGGCGGCCAAGTTTCTGGCCGATACCATTATGGAGTGGATGGTTACCCTGGGGCCAATGGCGATGCTGGCCGGTATTTACATTTTAACGGCGGCGCTGACTCAAACGATGTCAAACGCCGCCGCGGCGGTGCTGCTGGCGCCCATCGCCATTAATATTGCGCTGGACCTTAATGCCGACCCGCGCCCTTTTTTGATGACAGTGGTGGTGGCGGCCAGTACCAGTTTTCTCACACCCATTGCCCACCAATCCAACATTTTGGTATTTGGCGCGGGCGGTTACAAATTTATGGATTTCGTTAAAGTTGGCGTGGCGCTCACCATCATTTATCTGGTGGTGGTTGTCACCGTACTGCCGACCATCTGGCCGCTTTATCCCCCCTGATGCACCAGCGGGTAGACGGCGTGGTGCAGCGGCCGCAGGGCCGGATAAATGTGCCGGTACACCTGCTGATAATAGCTGTTGTAAAACTCAACGTACTCGGCCAGCGGCTCCACCGGCCAGCGCCGGTAGTTGACTAAATCCAGCACCTCGGCCACATCGCGATAAACCCCGGCCGCCAACCCGCCCAAAATGGCCACTCCCAAACTGGTTGATTCGGTTACTTCCGCCACGGTGATGGTTTGATTGACCACCGTCGCCCGGATTTGCATAGCCAGTTGGTTGCGGGTAACCCCGCCGGCGGCGATAATACTTTCCACGGCGTCAAGCCCGGCATATTGCAGCAGCGGCTCCAAAGTAAGCCGAAATTCGTAGGCCAGCCCTTCTAAAATTGCCCGGAACATCTCGCTGCGCTTGGCATCCGCACTCAGCCCGATGAACGCCCCCCGGCCTTTGGGGTCGTCGTTGGGGGCGTTGGCCAGCCGCAAATGGGGCAAAAAGGCGATGCCCAAACTCCCGACCGGCACGCGCTCGGCTTCGGCAACCAGCGTGGCGTAATCAATCTGCGTGCCAACAATCTCGCGCCACCATTCAACACAAGCCCCGGCTGTGTAGGTTCCGCCCAGCACGTAATAGCTGCCGGCCACCACATGCGCGCCCTGGGTGTAGCCCTGCCGGCCCATTTGCGGGTCGGTGAGCGGCTGGCTCAGCGACAGGAAAATCGCTTCGGCGGTGCCAATGGAGTTGAGCAGCGTACCGGGGCCGGTTACGCCCGTGGCCAGCGAGCCGCAAACGTGATCGTGGCCGCCGGTTGCCACCAAACAACTGACCGGCAGCCCGGTGGCTGCGGCCGCGTCGGCGGTAACGGAGCCGAGCGGCGTGCCGCTGGGTTGCAGCGGAGCCAGCAGGTCGGACGGCAGCCCCACCTCGCGGATAAGGCCGGTATCCCACTGCAATTTTTTCAAATTGAGCAGCAACGTGCGCGACGCCAGCGAATATTCGGCGGCGGCCACACCGCTGAGCCGGTAGGCGATAAAATCGGCCATGTTCAGCCAGCGCACGGTGCGGGCAAAAACATCCGGCTCGTTTTCTCTGACCCACAGGATTTTGCACAGCGTAAAAATTGGCTGCAACGACAGGCCAGACACGGCAAACAGGTTATCTTTGCCAATCTGCTGCTCCAGCCACAAAGCCTGCGGCTGGGTGCGGGTATCAAACCAGGCGATGGAGTAGTAGGTTGGCTGGCCGTTTTTATCGAGCGGCACGCCGGCCTCGCCCACGCTGGCCACGGCCACGCTCACCACCCGGCCGGCATCGCTAAGTTGGCCGGTGGCCTGGCGCAGCACACTCACCACCGCCTGCCAGATTTCCTCCGGCTCGTAGTAGGCCCAGCCGGGCTGGGGGTAATGAACCGGGGTGGGCACGCTGGCCGCAGCCGCAATTTTGCCGCCCGGTTCAAAAATTATCGCTTTGATACTGGTAGTGCCAACATCAACGCCGGCAAGCAAGGGATCACGGGTCATTGTGATGTCCTTTCGGTGGATGAGGGTGAACGGTTAGTTGACCACCAACTGCCGGGTGCCGGCCAATCCCAGATAATCGGTGAGCGCCCAAACGGTGCGTTCGTACACAGCCTGCCGGGCCGCGGCGACATCGCCGGTTTGGCGCAGCACCTGCTCGTAAGGCTGGCGGATTTCTGTGCCGATGTTCATTTTGCCGATGCCTCTTTTGATGCCGGCCAGCACGTACTCTTTTTTCACACCGGAACCACCGTGCAGCACCAGCGGAATGCCGCCGGTGGCCTGGCGCAGCTTGTCAAGATGTTCCAGGTTGAGCCGGGCTTCCACTTTTTTCTGGTCTTTGGCCGCGCCAGAAATGGCCCCGTGAATGCTACCCACGGCCACCGACAGCCAGTCGCAGCCGGTTTCCTGCACAAAGCGGCGAGCCTGGTCAACATCGGTAAACCCTTTGCCGGATTCAAACAGTTCGTCGTAGGGCGGCAGCGGGCCGGCTTCGTGGCCCAGCACCGCGCCCAGTTCGGCCTCGCACGGCACGCCGGCAGCGTGGGCCAGTTCGGCCACCTGCCGGGTGGCGGCAATGTTATCGTCAAGGCTCAGGCGTGAGCCATCAACCATCACCGATTGGTAGCCCAAGGCCAGCGCCTCTTTAACCACCGCCAGATAATCGATCCGTTTGTTGTCTTCATCGATGACCGGTACGTGATCCAGGTGCAGCCGCACGTGTTCGGGCCGGTTCCATTTTTGAAATTCGTCCATTACGGCGGCCATGCTCTGGCTTTCAAACTTGGTAAACTCCAGTTGGGCCACCTCAATCAGCGCGAAACAATCGGTGTCGGCTACAGCGTCGATGATCGGTTTGACCATTGGCAGGTAGGGCACGTTAAACGCGGGCACCACCACGCCGGCTTTTACGGCATTTTTTACAATTTGGGCAGAATTTAGCATAAGAAACGACTCCTGTTATTGGGGGTTGTAATAGTTTTTGTAGTCGATGGTGAGCAGGTACAGCGGCGGCTCGTCTTCTTCAATCTCCGGGAAGCGGCCGGTCGGCTCGTAAAAGCGGTTGTCGGTGTTGTCGTCGTTCACCACAGAAACTTCACCCACCAGCACCCGGCCCTCTTCGGCCCAGAATTTGTGGTACAGGTTGGTGGGCAGGGTAATGCTTTCGCCGGGGGCCAGCCGAACCGTGTGGCCGGCTTTAAACTGATGCACCACCCCATCCAGGCTAACGGTGATGTCGGTATCGGCCAGGCCGCCATCCGGTGTTGAATTGTAGAGCTGGATGGCTAAAATGCCGCCGCCGCGATTGATGATGTCTTCCATTTTGGTCCAATGGGAATGGAGCGGGGTGATCTGCCCCTCGGCGCAAATGAGGATTTTTTCGGCGTAAATTTTACCCTGGCCGGTTTTAAGATTGGCCTGATCGCCGTTTCTGATGGTAAAAAGGAACAGGCCAAACTCATCGTACTTGCCCAGGCCAAAATCGGTAATATCCCAGCCGAGCTGGTGATCGACAATTTCGCGCACTTCCTCGCCTTTGCCGGCCCATTCGGCGGGAGTCCAGTAGGCAAAAGGCGGCAGGTAAAAACCGCGTTCTTTGATAAAAGCATCGGCGCTGCGCATAATGACATTGACTTGTGAACGTTTCATGATTTCTCCTTTGAAAGTAGGATTCAGTCGTGGTAGGTCGGGCTTGCAGCCCGACAGTTACGCTAAAAGAAAATTTACCACACAGCCGCGCGTGTAGCCAACTACCCCTTTACTGCGCCAAAGGTTAGCCCACGGACAATGTAACGCTGAGCGGTGAGCGCCAGCAAGGCCGGCGGCAAAATGGCAATGAGCAGCCGGGTGGCCACAAACCAAAATTGAATCCCCTGGGTGTGTTCTACCCCGGCAATCAGCACAGTTACCGGCTGGGCATCTTTGTAAGTGAGAATCAACGCAAACAAAAACTCGTTCCAGGCAAAGGCAAAACAGATCACCGCGGCGGCGGCGGCGGCCGGCGCGGCCAGCGGCAATGCGATGTGCCAAAAACTTTGCCAGCGCGAAGCGCCATCAACCCAGGCCGATTCTTCCAGCTCGCGGGGCAGCTCTTTAAATACGTCTCGCATGATAAGCACAGAAAACGGAATTGTAAAGGTGGCGTTGGTTAAAATTAAAGCCAGTTGGGTATCGAGCAGGTTCAGGTTTTTCATCACAATAAAAAACGGTATAGCGGTGACCATCGGCGGCAAAAACCGCTGCGACAAAAACCACATGGTGATGTCTTTGTTTTTCCAGCCGGTAAACCGAAAGGAGGCCAGGCCATAACCGGCAATCGTGCCCAGCATAACGGACAGGGTTGTCGCGCCCGTTGAAATCATCAGGCTGTTACTTAAAGCCCGGCCAATTTCGCGCCAGCGATTGGTAAATTCAAGCCGCCAGTTTTCAAGAGTCGGGTCAAATTGCAGATACGGAATTAATGAGGGTTTGGTTAACAACACCCCCGGTTGTTTAAGCGAGGTGACAATAGCCCAGTAAAACGGAAAAATCGCCCACGACACGGCCATGATGATAATCAGCCATAATATAACCCGTCTGACCGTTCTCAGAATTCTTTGTTTTTTCTTCATCGCGGGGCCTTTCTACTCGTAAATTTCCCTGAGCCGGTTAAAGAAGTAGAAGCTGATGGCAATCATCAAAAAGAGCAACAGGTAGGCTAACGCCGAAGCGTAACCGCTGTTAAAGTTACGCAGCCCGGTCAGGTAGATGTAAAAGGAATAGGTTTGGGTGGCGGCTCCCGGCCCGCCGCTGGTCATACTAAAGGGAATATCCAATATTTTAAACGCTTCGACGAGGCGCAGCATGGTTACCGTAAACAAAATAGGCAGGAGCAGGGGAAAAGTAATAAAGCGAAACATTTGCCAGCCAGAGGCGGTGTCCAGTTGGGCGGCTTCGTAAATTTCATCGGGCAGAGATTGCAGCCCAGCCAGAATAACCAGAAAACAGAACGGAGTCCATTGCCAAACATCTACCAGAATAACGGCCAACCGGGCCAGCCACACGCTGGAAAACCAGGCCGGCAGGTTGGTCATCCCCAGCGCACGCAAAATTGTGTTGACTGCGCCAACATCCTCGTGGAAAATAGTCAGGCCCAAATATCCCAAAGCGATGGGCGCAGTAAATAACGGCATAGTAAAAATTGACCGAAAAATACGCTGGCCGCGAATGGGTTGATGAAACAACAACGCCAGGCCCAACCCCAGCCCCACGGTGAGCGTTACACTGCAAACCACAAATAACAGGGTTACTTCCAATGAGTCCCAAAATCGATAATCGGAAAAGGCGCGCTGATAGTTTTCAAACCAGGCAAAGGTTTCGGGGCGGCCCAATCGAGCTTTGAAAAAGCTCAGTCGTAATGAATAAAGCAGGGGGAAAATGGTAAACAGGAGCACCCAGGCAACACCGGGACCAACAAATAACCATTTTATGCGGCTACGATCCATAATCTCACTCTCAAAAAGTTTAAGTAATGGGAGAAGGGACACAATAATCCCTTCCCCCAAAAGTTTACCAAACAGCGTCAGGGATTATTCGGGCGTGTACCCAATCGATTCCTGATACAGCTTCAGCAGATCTTCGCGGCCGTAGTCATCGATTATGCGGGTCCAGTCATCATAGGTGCGGTCCAGCGCTTCTTGCGGAGAAACCTGGCCGGTGACAGCCTCTGACAGGTGAACATCCCATACTTCCTGCATTTCCGGTGAACCCGGAATCCGCATATAGTTCTGGAAAATTGGATAGTTGTAGAAGTTGTCCTGGTAGGAACCGATAAACTCTTCGGCATCGCTGGCATTGTAACCGCCGGCTACATAATCCTCAACCGTGGCCGAGCCGTAGGGCGCAAACCAGTCGTAGGTGGTGCCGGGGTCAACGCCGGTCCAGCCGTAGGCTACGTTCCAGTGGTTGATTTCCGGGGTGGCCTGCCAGGCCATAAAGTAATAGGCCAGGTCGGGATCATCCGAAAACTTGGAGATAACCGGGTGCCACGAGCAGCCTACCTGGTTGCCGACAAAATTGGGTTTATCCAGTTTCAGGAATTGGCCAGATTCGCGGTCGTAGGGAGTAAGCGTGCCGGGGATACCGCGCGCGCCCAATTTACCCTGAATCACCGACTGGGTTGGGTCTTGCGACAGCGAGCCAACATCGCCCCAGGAGAAGGTCATAATGGCGTTGCCAGAGAGGAAATCGGCCCAGGCTTCACCTAAACTCCAGCCCCACATTGCCGACGAGCCGGCTTTGGAAAGATCGAGCAGCATTTCCAGCGCCTTCACGTGGCCGGGCGAGTTAATCAGGGGTTCCATTGTTTCGGGATCAAACCAGTAAACGTTGTTGTACTTGGTTACTTTGGTCGCCGGGTCGCCGGGGTAGGGAATGACCACGTAAGGCGCAGACAGGGACATAAAGTGGAAGAAGCCCTGCCCACCTACTTTCAAGTGCAGCGCTACGCCGTTGTCGGGGTCGCCATCTTCGTTCCAGTCTTTGCCGTTAAAGAACTGGGCAATTTCCAGAACCTCTTCCCAGGTATCCATTGCCACGGGCATGGGGTGGCCCATTTCATCTTCAAAGGCTTGCTGCCATTTGGGGTCTTCAAGGATGTCTTTGCGGTAGTAGAGCACCTGGGCGTCGTGGTCGTTATTGCCGCCGTACCAGTGATCGCCCCACTTGAGCAGGTTGGCCACGGCCGGAGCAATGGAGTCGCGGTCCCACTTGGGCATACGCGGGTCTTCAAAATACGGGTCGATGGGCACAATCCAGTCGTTGAGGATGTAGTCACCGTAGTAGCTGCTGCAGTTGGTGATCAAATCATAGGTGCCGGTGCCGGTCTGCAAGTCGGTGAAGATTTTTTCGCGCAATTCGGCAAACGGGATTTCCACAATATCATACGTTGCGCCGGTGAGTTCCTCAAATTTTGGCCGCCAGAAGTAGAGCGGTCCGGAGATTGCGCCACGTTGGCCGGCAGAATAGACGCCGATGGTCAGTTTTTTGCCTTTCCAGGCAGGGTCTGGCTGGCCTTTGTCGGCGGCGTCAAAAGCGGCCTGAGCGGTTTTGGCTTCGTTTTCATCAGAGGTGGGGAAGCCATTGATCACCGATTGTTCCGCGGCGGGTTCGGCGGTGGGGGTAACCACCACTTCTACCTCTTTGACCACTTCTTTTTCTTTGACAACTTCAACCGTTTCGACAACTTTTACTTCTTTTTGGACTTCTTTTTCTACCACCACCGTCTGCACCACCGTTTGCGGCGTTGGCGCCGCGCCGCCACAACTGGCAATGAGCAAGGCGGTGGTGACCACAACTAACAGCACAAAAAGTTTTCTATACGTCATTTCTGATTCTCCTCCGCGTTGAGAAATTGAGAACATTTTTGACTAAAACTTGCTACTGGTTAGTTTGGGTTGCTGAATAACCACCTCCTTTCTGATAAATTGTCCAACCCGTTGGCAATTCAGGCGATAACAACCTGCACGCCCCGGCTCTCGATGCTGGCTTTGTCTGCCGCAGACAGGCCATCGTCGGTGACTAAAATATCGATGACGTCAATTGGGCCAACGGTTGCCAGCGTGTGCGTGTGCATTTTGCTGCTGTCCATCACCAAAATCTTTTGGGCTGCTGCGTCTAACATGGCCCGCTTGGTTTCAGCTTCTTCAAATTTGCGGTTGGTCATGCCGTGGTCCAGCGACAACCCGGATGTGCCAACAAAGACCACATTGGCATTGACGCTTTTGAGGGATTGAACCGTAACCGGGCCAATAAAACACTGATTATCAACATAAAACATGCCGCCGGGAGACATAAGTTTTATGTTTGGTAACGATGAAATTGCCGACAAAATAGGCAAACAGTTGGTAACTACCGTCAGCCGGTCCTGGGTAAGGTGTTGAGCTACCGCCAGCGTTGTGGAGCCGCCATCCAAAATCACCACATCGCCGCTGCGAACAAATTGGGCGGCTCGTTGCCCAATGCGATGTTTTTGGGCCATCTGCTCTTGCAGACGCAGCATTAGCGGCCATTCCACGTCGCCGCGTTCCGGGGTAAGGCTGGCCCCTCCGTGCGACCGCGTGATCAGGCCCATCCCCTGCAATACATCCAGATCACGCCGAATTGTCATGTTTGACACTTTTAACTGCCGGCTGATTTCGGCCACGGTCACAAAACCGTAGTGGCGCAATAGTTGCAAAATCTGTGCGTGCCGTTTTTCTGACTTCATTGGCTACCACTCAAGCGAGCATCTTTGCCCAAGGCATATTTAAATTTGGTTTTATGCTTGCAAAACAAGTTTCCGAAACCGGAGATATCTGGAGGTGTGTCGGCGTCGGTGTGGCAGAAAAAAAGTGGAGCGTGCAATGAAGCCCCACTTTACCTCACTGCAATCGTCGCATTTGAATGTTATAACCGCAATTAATTGTGCTTTCGAACAAAATTTTTGTTCGAAAGCACATTGTTTTGTGCGAATGAACCCATTTTAGCACACAAGCAGTACAGGTCAAAATTAATGTCCCCAAATAAAAAAGCCGGACAACTGTTGTCCGGCTGGCAAAACAAAACACGCCGAGGCTGAGTTAGTAACCGTTGCGCGAGGCGTTAATAAAGGCATCAAACATTTTTTTGGCTTCGCCGTATTCGCCGTACAGTTCTTCCGGGTGCCACTGCACACCAAGCGCGAAGGGATGGGTGGGCAGTTCCAGCGCCTCAACCACACCGTCTTCGGCCAGGCCAGTGGCTCTCAGCGCCGGGCTGACTTCCCGGATAGCCTGGTGGTGCAGGCTGTTCACCGGCATCCGGTCGGCCTGGACAATTTTATGCAACAGCGACGTTTTTTCTACCCGAACATCGTGAGCAATGTAGTTTCGCGGCAGTTGGTCATCGGAATAGTAAAAATCGTGGCGGATGGTGTGTGGATTTTGCGAGGCCAGGTCTTGCCACAGGCTACCGCCAGTGGCCACATTCATCACCTGAATACCCCGGCAAATGGCAAAAAAAGGTTTTTTGGCCTCAACCGCCATGCGCAGCAGCCGGATTTCGTGTTCATCCCGTTCCCGCTGAATATCTGACAGGTTGTCAACCTGCGGCGACTGGTTGTAGTAAATAGGGTCAACATCGCCCCCACCGCTAAACAGTAGCCCGTCAACCCGGTCAAACAACGTGTTGAGTTTGTCACCCACCACCTGTACCGGAATTAAAATGGGGATGCCCCCCGATTCTAAAACGGCGCGGGAGTAGGTAACATTTTGGGCGTCTACCGGGCGGCCGGGGTACAAACCACTGGTATCAGTTCGACAGGGAATTCCAATGATGGGGCAATAATTTGACATAAATCTTTCTCTACCTTATTTTTCAACCATACTTAATCTAAAGCCGTGCCCTCGCACGGTTTCCACATATTTATTGCGCGGATCAATTTCCGCAATACGTTCGCGCAGACGGCGGGCCAGCGCGTCGATGGCCTGCTCGGATACGCCTTCGGCCTCTTCCGCCGACCAGACCGTATTGACCACATCGTCTCTGGATACCACGTGGCCGGCGTTTTGATACAGCAGCTCCAGCAGAGTGTACTGCGCCAGCGACAGCGGCGGGTCAACTTCCTGGCCCATCACCCACACCCGCTTGGCGGCCAGGTCCATCCGAATACCGGGCCGGTAATGCTGGCCCAGCACCACCGGCGCGGTGGCTTCTTCGGCCACAAAGGTGGTTTTGGCGCACAGGGCAATGCCAATTTCATCGCCATTGTGGATCATCTGCGGCTCGCCGGACACCGGCTGGCCGTTTAAAAACGTGCCGTTTTTGCTGCCCAAGTCTCGGATGGTGTAGCCGTGAGGCGTCACCGCAATTTCGGCGTGCTGCCGAGAAATCTGGCGCTCGTCAATTTGAATATCACTGGTAGAATCTCGGCCAATAATCATTATATCTTTAGCCAGCGGCCACTGAGATTTGGGGCTGTTACCCTCTTGAATGATCAGCATGGCAACTTCACGTCTTTGCATGGATCATCTCCTTTTTGGATTGCGATATATCCGTTCGGCTTTTGACAGAACCCGTCTGTTCGGTTAAGCTACTTTTGTGCCGGGTCTTGACAAAATCCCCGTCTCCATCCGGCTCAACGGCGGAGAAGAAGAATGACAGAAATATTAACCCCCGGTACCATTTTATGGTCCAGATACAGAATTTTGGATCTGGTGGGCCAGGGAGGAATGGGCGCCATTTACCAGGCCGAAGACCTGCGTCTGGAAGGCCGCCTGTGTGCAATTAAAGAAGTTGTCCCCAACGAGGACGCCTCCAAAGAATACCAGGAACAGGCTCAAGAAGCTTTCCGGCAGGAGGCGAGCATCCTTGCGCGCCTGGACCACGCCAACCTGCCCAAAGTATCAGATTATTTTCTGTTTAATGGCAGAAATTACCTGGTGATGGACTTTGTGCCGGGGCAGGATTTGCGCGAAATCATCGAAAATGCTCGCCACAAGGGGGAGTTTCTTGCCGAAAAGCAAGTGCTGACCTGGGCAGAGCAACTCCTGAACGCCCTTGAATATCTGCATCACCAGGAGCCACCCGTTTTACATCGCGATATTAAGCCTTCTAATATTAAATTAACACCCAATGGCACCATCAAACTGGTTGATTTTGGACTGGTTAAATTACTGCAACCAGATGATAATAGAACTATAACAGTTTTGCAAGGCCGGGCCACTATTCAATATGCGCCGCTCGAACAAATTGGCGGCGATGCCGGCCACACGGATGTTCGGTCTGACATTTACTCGCTGGGGGCCACGTTGTTTCATTTGCTCACCAACCAACCCCCGGCCGATGCCAAATCCCGTTATCTGCGCGCCCGGAATCAGCAGTCTGACACCAGCATTGCCGACATCAACCCGGCTGTTTCACCCCAAACCGAACAGGCCGTGCTGCACGCGCTGGGGCTGCACCCGGAAGAACGCCCCGACAACATCGACATGTTCCGCCAGGAGCTGCTCGGCAACGCCCCCATTGTAATTCGCGGCCGGGTTACCAATGGGTGGCGCTTTGCCGTGTGGCGCAACCGGGTGCTCATTGCGCTGATCACCGCCCTGCTAACCCTGGCCATAATTCTGACGGTGGCTCCCGGCATTTCCAGCCAGGAAAACGGCGTGGCCGGCCCACCGCCCAACCCCATCAGCGAAGTCAGCCGCTAGGCTTTTCTCCAAAAAACCCGGCCTGGCTTTAAATGCCAGATGATAACCCCCAATACCGCAAAAACAACGCTGACCAGCGGTGCGGCCCAATGACCGGCGCCACTTTGCCGCACCAGCGAATGCATAAATTCGGAATTTGGAAACGCGCGCGCGGCCATTGTGTAAAAAATGTAGCCCACCAACCCGGACGCCACCGGCACCAGCGCCGAACGCACCCGCTCTTCCAGCGGGAACCGGTCGCCGCCCAGGGTAAAGGCAATACCGGCAATAACCACCGCCCCCACCAGCGCGTAAACCAAATCTAACAAGTCAACCGGGCTACCGCCGTTGAGATCGGATTGAGCCGCAAACATTGGCGTGGCAGTTGGCTCCGGCGTGGGTGTAGAGGTATCTTCCGGCGTGGGCGTATCTGTGGCCGGCGGCGTGGGTGTCCACGTGGCAGTGGGTGAGATTGTTGGCGACGGCGTGGGCGTGGGCGTATCGACAATGCCCGGCCCCACATTAAACGTTACCGACTGCACAGCCAGGTTGCTGGACGCACGCACCTGCAGCGGTGTGTCGCGTTCTTTTACAATTGATACCTCGGCAATCCCGTTTTTGGTTCTGCCTTGCAACGGCTCCAGCGACAACCCTTCCAGCGGGTAATACCGGAAAAAGTCGACCACGACGCCATCGGGCACGGGATGCCCATTTTTGTCAACGATCACGCCGGTTCGGAACAGAATGCTGTCGCCCACCTTCAAATCAATCGAGCCGGACTCCGGCACCTGCTCAATCACCGAAACCGTACCATTGACCCCCGTCACCTGAATGGGGATCAGGTCGATAACCTGATTGGGGTCCGGGCTGAGGTTGAGCGGGCCAATAGCCGGGATAGCCACCGGTGATGCTCCTGCCGGTTCAAACTGCTGAAACAGCACCCGGGCGGCGGCTTCAATGTAATACGATGATTTGCTGTACAGGCTGTAAAACGCGGTGAGCTGGCTGATTTCAGTTTCGTCTAAAAAATAGGGCGCATTAAAGGCAAACAGCACCAGCCGCTTGTTTCGCAGCGAGTCGTTGCGGGTACGCAGCAACACCCGCATGGCGTCGGATTGCGGCGCGCTGTCGGGTTCAATGTTGAGCATGGCAAAAATAACCCAGTCGGCATCGGCCAGCAACGTTTCGGTGGCATCAATACGGGCCTGGGTTTCTGAATCCGGTTCCGGCGGTGGAGCCAAAATTTCCTTTAACGCCGAATATCCCAGGCTGGAAATCTGTTCCGGCAAAATCTGGCCGGTAGCCGCCGGGCCAAATAACTGCAAAATCTGGTCTTCAATCGCCGTGGTTTTAATCAACGGCACCCGGGCGCAGCCGGCGCAATCCTGGCCCAGCCGGTCGTCAACAAAAATCAGAATATTTTCACCGGTTTGCGGCGGGTTTGCCAATACCGTTCGGCCATCGCGAGTAGCCGGGGTAATCAGGGTGACTCCGGCCTGGGCTATCCGGTTTAAATCCAGCGGCACGGTACCGAGCTGATTGATCGCATCGGGGTTGATTTGCGGCGCGGCATTGAACAGGTCCGGGCCAAAAATCTTCATTTTGGCGCGAATAATGTTTTTTACCCGCTGATCGACCACCGTCTGAAAATTGGCGTCGGTGGTGTATCGTTCCTGAAAAAAGGTGATGGCGTCGGCAATGTTACGCAACTGCGCGGTGGAGTTCTCGGGGTCAAAACTAAAATTGACCAGTTGCAAGATGTCGCTGCCGGCCAAAAAGGCATCCTGCACCAGCCGCCGCGCCGGGAACATATCCCGGCTGGTGGCCATGCTGTCAACCGCCGCCGGCGCGCCCAACGATGCGCTAATCACCAGCCCGCCGGCATCTTTCCAGGGGCCAAGCTCTTTGAGCGCCAGCAGCGCCGGCAGGTTGCGCGCATCAAGGCTGATGGGCACATTGCCAGATAACCCCTGGTAGCGCGCGTGCGCCGTCATCACCCCATCGGTCACGCCCTCGGCGCTGGCATTGCTGAGATTGGTCACTTTGAAAAAGGGCGGTAGCTCAACCCGGCGCAAATCGTCCAGCGATTTCAAAATTGTGGGCACTTCACGGTTAATCTCACGGTCACTGCTGCCAAAACCGGGGAAGTGTTTGGCGATGGTCAGCAGCCGGCCGCCGCTGCCCTGATGAATCCCCTCAATGTAAGCGTGCCCCATTTCGCCCACCCAATACGGGCTGCCGCCAAAGGTGCGCACGCCCAGCCCGCGCGGCTGGTTGGACCGGGGGTTATCCTGCACATCCAGCGAGGGGCCAAACAGCATATTAACCCCCAACAGCGGCAGATCGTGGCCCACGGCCTCGCCCACGGCCCGGGCGTTATCCAGATTCCAGGTTGCGCCCAGCGCCATCGCGCTCGGCACATCGGGCAATTTGCCACCCCGGATTTGGGTGTTGGGGAAACCATCGCCCTCGTGCTCAACGGCAATAAATAAGGGGATGGGGTTGTACGTGCTGCTGGTGAGCACGGCCGTCACCGTCAGTTCCGCCGATTTTTGCAGGGTTTCGGGGGCAGGCGGTTGCTGGGCCAGCGTTTGCAGGCTGTTGGTTAAACGCACCACCTGAGCCGGGGTATCGCCGCCGTTGAAAAAGTTGCGGTTGCGGGCAGAAATGGCCACGCCGCCAACGCGGTAAACCTGCACAAGCTGGGCAATATCAGAGGTTGCATCCAGTTGGTTGCCGTTAAACGACACCAAAAAAAGCTGGCCGACGCGTTCGGCCGGGGTCATCGCGTTAAATACTGCGTCAACCAGCGCCGGGTTGATTTGCGGGTCCGGGGGCTGCGCCGCGCTGCTGGAGCCTAACAGCAGTAACGCGGCCAAAATAATAATGACAAAATACCTGGCTTTGGCTGCAAACAATTGAGGATTCCTGAGATTAATGTGGTGCTAGTATACCGCAATTTTGGGCATCGTCAAAGGAGGTTAAATTGGCTTTTTGGCCGGCAAACCGGGCCGCCGGGGATACTGAGGCGGGGTAGCTTTTGTTTTTTGAATGACCAGCAGGTGGCGCTGTTCATCCAACCCGGCCACGGCCACAGGTTGAATCCGTTCCAGCCGCCCGCCCAAAATTCCGAGCGCGTTGGCCGCCGCCTGCGCTTCCTCGGTGGGCGACTGCCCCTTTTGAGCGATCACCCGCCCGCCCGGTTTAACCAGCGGCAGGGTATATTCGGCCAAAACCGGCAGCGCCGCCACCGCCCGGGCCACGGCCACATCGTACCGCTGCCGGTGCGCCGGATCGCGGCCGGCCTCTTCGGCGCGGGCGGTCACCACCCGCGTATCGGGCAGGTGCAGTTGTTCGATGACGTGCTCCAGAAATTTGGTTTTTTTGCCGGTGGCTTCCAGCAGCGTGAGCCGCAGGTGAGGCAGCGCAATTTTTAGCGGCAGGCCGGGGAACCCCGCGCCCGCACCCACGTCGATGAGCGACAGGTTGGCCGGCAAATCGGCCAGCGCCAGCGCCACCGACAGCGAATCGAGGAAATGTTTGGTGATAATTTCCTGCGGCTCGGTGATGCGGGTCAGGTTAAGCCGCTGGTTCCAGTCCAGCAGCTCACGGACGTAAGTTTCAAAGGCGGCAAGCTGGCCGGCGGACAATTGCAGGTGATACTGTCGCGCTCCATTTTGGAGAAGGTCCCAGTCCATTTAAGCGCTTTTTTCCTTGACCACTTTTACCCGGTCAAAATCGCGGGCCACCACGCTGGCCGGAAAAATGGACTGCGCCTCGGCCAGAATGTCCTGCTCGCGGTAACGGCGCGACAGGTGGGTGAGGTAAAGCTGCTTCACGTTGGCCTCGCGGGCCAGTTGCGCAGCCTGAGCAGCGGTAATGTGGCCAAAATCGCGGGCCATATCGGCGTCTTCGTGCAGGTAGGTGGACTCAATTACCAGCGCATCGGCGTTTTGGGCCACGTCGAACAGGTTGTCGGTGCGGCCGGCATCTTCAATGAACACCAGTTTTGCCCCCGGAATTTCTGGCCCGAGCACCTGTTCCGGCTCAATCACCCGGCCGTCGTCCAGCGTTACCGCCCGGCCGGAAACCAGTTCGCGGCGAACCGGGCCAACCGGCACGCCCAGCGCCTCGGCTTTGTCATTTAAAAAAGGATGGCGTGACTTTTCCTGAAACAGAAAGCCGTAACAATCGGCCCCGCGATGGGTCACAGGAAAGGCGCTCAGTTGAAAACTTTTGTCTTCAAAAATAACGCCGGGTTCAATGGGGGTCAGATTAATTTTGATGGGCAGCCGGCTGGCCCGCAGTACCACTTTAAACAACAGGTCGCGCACCCGGTCCAGGGTCGATTTACTGCCGTAAATTTCCATCGAGTCGATGGCTTCCCAGCGGCTAAACGTAGAAGCCAGCCCGCCCAGGCCCAAAATATGGTCCAGATGGCCGTGGGTCAGCAAAATTTTGTTGAGGCGTTTAAAGCCCAACCCGCTCTGTAAAATTTGGCGCTGGGTGCCCTCGCCGCAGTCAATCAAAAAGCGATGCTCGTTGTGCATCACCACATTGGCCGACAACCCGCGCTGGATGGATGGGGCCGAGGCAGACGTCCCCAGAAAGACAATTTCAAACATTAATTGGTAAGTCCTTGTAGAGAATATTGTGGTTCACCGGGATTGCAAGAGGGTGACATTGTGAAACGTAATTCGTAATTCGTAAATCCAAAATCGTTAGTGTCTTTAGTTTTTCGCCACTTATAAAGGTTGCGAGTGGCAAGTAGCGGGTGGCGGGTAAAAACACGCCATTTGCCACCCGCCACTCGCCACTGACTACGACCAAGCACATAGTGGCGAACATTCCGTGACACAAACAAAATCCAAAATCTCAAATCAGGCTGGCCCGTTACCGGTCGTTGCGGGTGAGCCACAGAATATCGTTGGATTTGAGCAGCACCGTTTGCTGCGCCAGCGGCTGAAAACCGTCGGTCTCGATGGCCGCTGGCTGCCGGCGATAAAACACATTACGCAGCGCCAGTTCAACTGTGTTTTCCTCGTCGCCCACCAGCCGCATCTGGTACAGGTCGCCTTTAAAAAATTCGCCGCTGCGCATTTGAATATGCAGCCGGGGCGGAATCAAATCCAGTTCCAGCGGCTCAATCTGCAAAATGGTGTGCCACATTAAAAACGGTTCGGGGGGATCGACGCCCAGTAAAAAGTTCCACCATTTGGGCCGATCCAAATCGGTGCGGCGGCCCAAAACTGTGCCAAAGCGCCGGGCCACCACCAGGGTGGTGGTCAAATAAAAAAAGCTGATGAGCAACATTACGGCCAACACCGGCACCGGATAACTGTTGAGCGGCTGCAGCGGCATCAGGTAAATCAGGTTTCCGGTAAACAGCCAGTAAAGCGATACGCCCAGCGCAATCATGGCCAGCACCGCCGCGTGAATTACCGTACTGCCGACAATAGCCAGCACAAACTGCTCAAAAGCGGTCGGCTGATGGTAGTACCGCGGTCGATAGGCCGTATAAGTGCGGGTAAAGGTAAAGCCGGGCGCGATAAAAAACAACAGCAGGATGATGCTTTCGATGTTGAGGTTGAGGCTCATTTTTTGTCTCTAAATTTGCGCAGAGGCCAACTGGCCAGCTCCTCGGTAAAAGATACGCTCTGCAGGGCGCTGGCGGCGCGGATGGCTTGTTTTTTGGCCTTCTCTTTGGCCTCCAGCAAATTAAACACCTCGCCCACCACCTCGCGGATCCGCTGAAAGTTGCTGGCCAACACCCCTTTGTCGATGAAATCAAAGGCGTGATATTTTTCTTCGGCCTCTTCCTGAAGGTCCGGCTCGGTGTAACCGGTAAGCACAATGGCGTTGATGCGGTGTTTGGCCAGCTCCCCGAGCAGCTTTAACCCCTGCCGGTCGTTTTCGTCGGTGGGACTCAAACGCAGATCGACAATTGCCAACTGGATGCTGCGCTCCTGAACAATTTCCAGCGCATCCTCGTAGCTGTCTGCGGTAATTACCTCATAATCACTTTTTAAAATAGTTTGCAGTTGGGCTTGCCAATCGGGCACATCATCAACTACCAACACTCGCTTACGCATAAGGCATCCTCCAAACCTGCATCTTACTCGATTTCTACAATGTTTGCAACGACAGCGGATTTCCCGGCAGGGTAATGGTAAAAGTGGTATCCTGAAACGGCGCGCTGTGAACGGTAATATCGCCGTGCTGCTGCTCCAGGTAGGTTTTTACCCACCACAGGCCAAACCCCAAACCGCTGGGGGTGGTGGTAAAAAACATATCAAAAATTTTGGCCATATTTTCCGCCGGAATGCCCGGCCCGTTGTCGGTAATTTGGGCCGAGACTTGCCCTTTGCCCGCCTTAAATGTTGCTACACGAATCAGCCCCTCGCGGGAACCGATGGCCCGGATTGAGTTGCTGATGAGTTCAACAAACACGTCAACCAGCAGGTCGCTGGTATCGGCTTCCGGCAGGTGGGGGTCAAGGTTGAGAATCAGGCTCACGTTGTCCGGCACGTCAAGCACCGACACCGCCTGCTGGATCAATTCGTTGACATTGTGCGCCTCGGTGGGATTTTTGCGGAAGCGTCGCAGTAAAATCTCGGCCAGATCCACCGTGTACAGCGAATTGCGCTCAATCCGTTCCAGATTGCCCTCGATGTCCCGGCGCAGCTCGTCCGGCAGTTGGGCCTGCTCCAGCAGTTCACGGGTGTGCTGAGCGGCAATCGGCACCAGCGCGGTGCTGTTATTAATTCGATGAGCCAGCGTGGCCGCGGCCTTGCCCAGCACGGCCCAGCGTTCGGCAGCAATGCGCTGCTCCTGCGCTTCGCGGAGGGCCTGGTTGGCCTGCTTGATGGCCGCATACTGGCGCGCGTTTTGAATGGCGATGGCTGTTGACGAGGCCACCAGCGTGAGCAGTTGCACGTCCTTGTCCGTGAAATCGCCGTCTTTGTTGAGCAACTCCATCACCCCAACCGTTTCACCTTTGGCCAGCAGCGGCACGGCGATGAGTTTTTTGGTTTTAAACCCGGTCAGGTTATCCGGCATCGGCGACCAGGCCGGGTGTTTGGTGACATCGTTGGCAATGACCGGCTGGCCGGTGTTGGCCACCACCCCAACAATGCCCTGGTTGCGCGGCATCAGCAGACCGGTCATATCGGTCAATTCCTGCCCCTGGGCGTCGTAAGCCAGCAGGAAAACCACGCCGCCGCGTTCCTGATCCAGCAGCGCCAGCGAGCCGCACTCGGCCCCTACCAGCTCGGCGATGCGTTGCAGCAGCAGCCGCGGAATTTGCTGCACGTCGAGCGTGCCGGACACAAGCTGGCTGACCTCGTTGACCAGTTGCAAATCGCGGGCGGACTGCACAATTTTATCGTACAGCCTGGCATTTTGAATGGCGATGGCGGCCCAATCAGCCAACGCCGACAGCAGCAGTTCGTCGTCGCCGGTAAAGGCGCGCTGCTGACGGCGGTTGTTGGCCCCCAGCACGCCGATCACCGTTTGCCCGGCTCGCAGCGGCACATTCACCAGTGAATAAACCGACAGGCCGGTTTTTACTTTCAGCACCGCCGAGTCGGTGGTCAGCGTAATGGGCTGGCCGGTTTGCACCACCTGCCCGGAAATTGAATCTTTGGCTTTAATCCGAAAATTCTTGGCGTCCTCTTCGCCCAAATTGGCTTCGGCCCGGAGGTACAGATCGCCCTCGGTTTCATCAACCAGCAGCAGGTAACTTTCATCCGCGCCGGTCAAATCGACGACGGCTTTGGCCACCCGGCGCAGCACCGTTTCCAGATCTAACTGCGAGGCCACCGATTTGCCAATTTCAAACAGCGTTTGCAATTCCTGCACCCGGCGGGCCAGCCGCTGGTTTGATTCCACCAGTTCGGCGCGTTTGGTCAGCACCAGATCGCTGGCCGGCAGCGCCCGATCGAGCGCGGTCTGGATGAGCAGGGCCAGTTCGGCGGGGGTAAAATTCTGGCTCAGCCAGCCGGCAATGTGCGGATACCTGAAATCGGTGGTGGCGATGTCGCCATTGGAGCCAACCAGCACTACCGGCGTGCTGGCTTTGCTGTCGGTCAACTGGGCCAGCAGCGCGTGCGCCGATGGCTCAACCAGCCGGGCGTTCAACACAATCACGTCGGGGTTGGCCCGGTTGATGGCCGCCAGCACATTTTTGCCGCCGGTAGAATAATCCACAACAAAGCCGTACTTGTATTGCAGCCCAACCCGCAGGTCGGGATTATCGACCGGGTCAATGATCAGGATATGCGCTTTGTGAGTCATCGGTCTCACCTTTTTTAGGACGGGTTTCTAAATTATAAGATTCAAGTTGCCGCCGATTGAGCCTAACCGGGAGTGAGGCGAAAAGGAAAGAGTCATTAAGCAATTCCAAAAAACAATTAGTACATCGTTAAATAAATAAGTTACATTTTGGTGGCCGTCATGCCCAAATGTTTCCCCGCCTGCGCGGGGACAAGTTTATCGGGCATCTACAACAGGGATTCCCGCTAAAAGCGTGCGGGAATGACGCTCAAAAACCTCAGAAAATTTATTTAACGGTGTACTAGCCAATATACGTGTTGCGTGGTGTGTGAGAAGAATTTACGCAATACGCAACACGTTTTGACGACTTACTGCTTACTCCCCACTCCCCGGCCAGCCATAAACTCGAGCCGGTTGCCGCTGATCCTTGCCACCGGCCCCAAAAACTGCTCCACTACCGCCAGGTTGGTGCGAGTGTGCTCTGATACCCGCTCGATAGCCAAAGTGGTTTGCGCCCCGGCCAGCGCCAGCGGCAAAAGCAGTTGGTCGGCCAGGTGGACATCCACCACCGCCCCGCTGCGCTGAAAAGCCAGCAGCGCGTCAACCGCTTCCTGAGCCACCACCTCCGAAGGCTTGCCTTTGGCCCCCAACGCGCTGAATCCGGCCCGGCTGTGCTCGTATTCGGCGGCCAAAAAAATGCCCGCACCCGGCGATACCGACCGCACCCGCCGCGGTTCAAGCTGGTGCGGCAACCCGGCGGCATCGAGCAGATTGGCCGCCCGGTTGCGGATACGCTGAGCAATATGCGCCGGCAGGTTGGCTGCCACAGCCACGCCGGTTATCCGCTGCAATTTGCCTCGCCGCAGGCTTTTGGGCCAATTGGCCGCGCTCAAGCTATCGCCACCGGGCAGGCTGAGCGTCACTTCGCCCTGCCCGGCCGGATACCAGCCCCAGGCCGCTAAATCAAGCCCGGCCCGCACCCCGAGCCGGGCCAGCGTCGGCAGGAAAACATCCCGCAGATAATGAAACGGCGGACTCCAGGCTACGTGCGTGCCGCCGAGCACCGTTACCCGGCTGGGTCCGGCGGCCAACGCCAGCGGCAGCAGCACCGTTTGCAGCACCAGCGACGTGGCCCCGGCGCTGCCGCCCTCGCGGGCCTCGGCCACGTCAAACAGATAATCGCCGGGGATGGCTGCCGCCTGCGGCGCAAAAGTGAGTATGCTGCTGCCCAGTTCATCGCCGCGCAGGTCGGCATCGCAAATCATCGCCGCGGCGCGAACCGCAGTTAAATGCTGGGCGGCCAGGCCGGGATTTTTCCGGTTGGCCCGAATATTAAAAATGGTGACCGGCCGGCCGGTGATTGCCGCCAAACAGAGCGATGAACGGACAATCTGGCCGCCGCCTTCGCCAAAAGCGCCGTCGATGGTGAGCATAGAAAAGTTGGGTGAGTGCAGTGAGTTTGGTGGGTTTGGTGAGCGGGTATCGTGAACTCTCTGCACTCATCCCACTCACATAACTCACCTAACCCAATTATACCACAGGCCGGGCCACAAAATACATCCAGCGCTGCCGAATAACCTGATCGGGCTCGGCCAGTTGCCGGGCTTCTTCCAGCAAAGCCATGCGGGTGGGGTAATCCAGCGGCGGGTCCATCCAGGCGGTGGCCACCGGCAGTTGGAAAAAGAGGTAACTTTCTTCGGCGGAGCGGGTGCGGGTGAATTCGTGCGTAGCCAGCAGCTCAAATCCGCAGTGGCGCAAAAACAGGCCGATGGTGCGCAAATCCTGCGGGCCGACGCCGTAACGCTCGGCGGCCAGTTGTTTGAAAAGGACGCTCACTTTGGGGCTGCGGGGAATATCCTGAAAGATGAAGTACGGCTCCGGCGCGTTAAACAGCAACAATCCGTCTGGCGAGAGCACCTGCCGCAGCGCCGCCAGCACCTCAACCTTGTGGCGAAACTGCCAAAATACCGAATTACAAACAATCCGGTCCACCGGCGGCGAAACGTAACCGGCAGCCTCGGCGGCGTCGGCGGCCACAAAGGTAACGTTCGGGGCCGAAATCTGTTGCCGGGCCACGGCCAGCATCGGCGCGGAAACATCCAGCGCGATGACGCAGCCGGTTGGGCCAATTTTGGGCAGCACAAAGTGGGTGGTCACCCCGGTGCCGCAGCCCACATCGAGCACCCGCTGGCCGGGCCGGAGCTGCGCCAGCCGGACCATTTCGGCGCTCAATTCCTGGTACATGCCGGTTTTTTGGGTGAAGAGTTGGTAGCGCCGGGCGGTTTCTTCTTCCAGCCAGGCCGGGTTGGCACTGGATTCGGTCATGGCAAGCCTCCGGCCGTAGTTTACCGCAGGGGTGCCGCTTGAAGCAAGCGGACGAGGTTTTGAGCGGCGAAGCCACACTAAAATTATTTTTCCCCCTCCCTATTCCCTCCCCCGTAAACGGGGGAGGGAAAATAGGGAATTGGGTGTCAATTTTGGGCGCTTTGCGCCCAAAATTGACACCCTTTCAATAATTCCCCCCTTCCCGTTGGGAAGGGGGGTCAGGGGGGATGGGAAATGTGACAATCAAAATAATTAATGGGTTCTGTGGAGTTTTCAGTTGAACTAAACGATGCGTTTGCTCATGCACACCGCCGTTGAGGGGCAAATCGAGGCGAACTCGGCGGTGGTTTGGATGGCGGGCGGCACACTGGCGCGGTCAATCACCCGAAAGCCCAGCCGCGGGAAAAAGTCGGCGGCGGTGGTGGTCAGCAGATACAGCTCGCGCACGCCCAGCGACCGGGCGTAACCGGTCACTTGCTCAACCAGCGCCTGGCCTAACCCCTGCCCGCGATAGGCCGGCGCTGCTACCAGCGAGCGCAGCAAGCCGGCCTCGCCGAATGGTTCAAGGCCGATGACGCCGGCCAGTTCGCCGTCATTTTTGGCTAGCCGAAAATGGGTCAGGTGCGCGGCAAAATCTTCGCTGGGCAGGTCGGCCTGGGCCAGCAGGTGTTTGATGGCGACGGCATCGGCCTGGCTGGCCGGCCCGAATTCAAAGTTTGGCATGGTGGTAACTCCTCCGAAATCAAGCGAATCGGCGAATGTAGGGGCGCTTCGCGAAGCGCCCCTACTCAATTTCAGCCGGGTACAGGCATTCTCCGGTGTCGTTCCGATTGGAACTGTCCGATCCCTTTATTATTCCTTATCGTTTGTACGCCACCACGTTGGCACTGAAAACACGGGCATCCAGGGGAATATCGCTGGTCCCAACCTCATTTAAAACAATATCCCGTGTGGACTGATCAAGCTCGCTGATGTTTTCAAGCCCGTAAGAAACCTTCGATTCAACCCGAACTTCGGCAAAACCGGCGCGCTGCAATTTGGCCAGATAATCGTTTATATCGAGCGCGCCGCTGATGCAGCCGGTCCAGGCAGCAATGTTGCTGCGCAGCGGCTCCGGCAGTTCGCCCTCGGTGACCACATCCGACACGGTGAAACGGCCGCCCGGTTTGAGTACGCGAAACGCCTCGCGGAAAACAGCGTCCTTGTCCGTTGATAAATTGATAACGCAGTTGGAGATGATCACATCGATGGAGTCGCTGTCTACCGGCAAGTCCTCAATTTCGCCCTTGCGGAACTCCACGTTGGCGACACCGAGCTGAGTTTTATTCTTGTTGGCCAGCGCCAGCATGCTGTCGGTCATATCCACGCCGATAACGTGGCCGGCCGGCCCCACCTGTTTGGCCGCCAGAAAACAGTCAATGCCGCCGCCGGAGCCGAGGTCGAGCACGGTTTCGCCCGGTTTGAGGCCGGCAATGGCGGTGGGGTTACCGCAGCCCAGCGAAATTCCGGTGACGCTGGCCGGCAGGTCGGTCAGGCTGTCCTGGCCGTACAGCGCCTGCGCCAGAGATAAATCCGCCTCGCTGCCGCCGCAACAACTCACGCCATCGGCCACATCGTAAAGCTGCACCGAGTTGGACGGGCCGCAGCAGCCCGCGCTCGACACCTGCTGGTTGGCCGGGGCCGGTTCGCCGGCAGCAGTAAATTGGCTGGCAATTGAGCCGTAGCGTTCTTTAACTTTTTGTTTGAGCTGGTCAGTCATTTTTTATCCTTTCAACAATACGTATATAAATATTTCTATATGTTTTTATAAAAAAAGAGTCAGGGTAACTCTTTTTCTGCCGCTAAAAAGGCATCCAGGTTGAGATCGGTGGGAGTGAATTTGGTAAACAGGATGCCGCAACATTCGGTGATGTTGTCCTGATTGGCCCGATAATAAATCTGTTTGCCGTCGCGCCGGCTGGCAACCAGATTGGCCTGCTTCAAAAAATTGAGGTGATGGGAGATGGTGGGTTGGGACACATTAAAACGATCGACCAGATCGCTCACGCACTGTTCACCTTCATCCTGCAAAATTTCCAGGATGCGCTGGCGGGTTTCGTCACCCAACGCCCGGCAAAACGCAACCATATCCAGTTCAGCCATCAAACAAACCTCAACACATAGACGATTATAAATATGTCGATATATTACTGCATAAAAAAAGGTTTGTCAAGCCGACAAACCTTAAATTTTACCTAAAACAGTAGCTGCACATTCGGTGTTTTGAGGTGCACCGGTGACACACGCCCGTCACCGTTTTCGGCAGCCAGCGTGTTGAGCGCGGCCAGAATCGGTTCCAGTTCGCGGCCGTTCACCGCCACCGCTTCACCCAACGACTGGCTGTTGTCGACCGAACAACTGGAGCAGCCGCCAATGTGAAATCCGGCCAACACCTGCCCGGCCAGCGGATGAGTGGCCAGCACTTCGCCAATTTTCATCTCAGGCGTTACTTTGAGATCGCCCTTGAGTTTGAGAATTTCAAACTTCAACGCCAGGCGCTCCTGCTCGGCCTGCTGCAACTTTTCATCGATGTCGCGGCGCAGGTTGTAAACGCGGCTGTTGGCTTGTGCCAGCCGTTCCTTCAAATCGTTGTTTTTGCGGCCAAGCCGCCAGGCCCACATCAGAGCGATCAGGCTTAAGCCCAAGGCAAGGTATGTCATGGTTTTCCCCCGTTTGAATTGAAAGATAGGTTCGCATTTAACCATTTTAGATCAAACGCGCGTTTTCAGCGGTACACCCTGCCCCCTCCCCCAAATTTGGGGGTGGGCAAAAACAGTGCACCCACGGTTTAATACCGGGCCACTATTGGGTGTACCAGGCCATTATTTTAAACACTTTTTATAAAAAAACAAAAATCGGGGTCACGTCACTGTGACCCCGATGGTGGTGGTTTGATCCGCAAAATAACGATCAGGTGCGCTTGCCGTGGTGCAGTTCGTCCTGGAGTTTGGCCAGGGCATCCCACTCGCCGTTGGCGGCGAGTTGGGCCTGCTCCGGCCAGGTGCCGGGATCGGCCAGCCGCAGACTGGCGGCATCCAGAATTTCCTGCAAACGGCTGACTTCTGCCGCAGCCAACTGGGCAAAGGTTTTGATGCCGGCCTCTTGCAGCAGCCCGGAAATTTTGGGGCCAATCCCCTCAATTTTGGTCAGGTCGTCCGCTTTGACCGGCGCGGGTTCGGCCGGTTTAGACTCTTCTTCCACCGGCAGGCCGGCGGCCTTGGCCGCGCGACGGGCCATCATCGCATCGCGCTGGGCTTTGATTTCCTCCGGCGTGCGTTTCGGCTTTTCGGCCGGCGGCGCGGGTTCGGCCGGTTTGGCCTCTTCTTCTACCGGCAGGCCAGCGGCTTTGGCCGCCCGACGAGCCATCATCGCGTCGCGCTGAGCCTTGATTTCCTCCGGCGTGCGTTTCGGCTTTTCGGCCGGCGCTTCGGGGGGAGGCTCTTCTCCGACGGCTTTGGCGGCGCGACGAGCCATCATCGCGTCGCGCTGGGCCTTGATTTCCTCCGGCGAACGTTTGGGCTTTTCGGCCGGCGCTTCGGGGGGAAGCTCTTCCCCGGCGGCTTTGGCCGCGCGGCGGGCCATCATCGCCTCGCGCTGAGCCTTGATTTCCTCCGGCGAGCGTTTGCCCGCAGGCGGAGCGCTGTCGGCTTTGGCTTTGGCTTCGGCGGCAGCTTTGGCCGCGGCGGCTTTCTCGGCGGCGACGCGCGCTTTTTCTTCTTCTTTGCGCCGTTTTTCCTCTTCGGCCTGGCGTTTGATCTCCTCTTCCTGAGCGTGCCACGAAGGCCGAATTCTGGCGTAGTAGCTGACCGGTTTGAGCAGCCGCTGCAAATTATGCACGTGGGCCACGTCGCGCTCGTAGTCAGACAGCTCGTAATCGTGGTCCATTTTGATGGCGTCAAACGGGCAGAACTCGGCGCAGTAGCCGCAGTTCATGCAAATGTCGGTGTCGATGTAAAATTCGGCCGGCTGCGGGATCGGCTTGCCGGTTTTGGGGTCGTTGGTGCGCACAATCCAGATACATTGCGGCGGGCAAACCTTGCTGCAAATGCCGCAACTGGTGCAGCGATTCAGCTCGTTGGCTTTGTCCCAGTCGTAGGCCGGATCGTCTTTGACCACATCATAATCGGTGACCAAAAACGGGATGAAGCGAAAATTTTCGGGCGTTTTCAGCTTCATTTCCGGGTATTCCACGGTGAACAGCCCGGCCCCGGTTGGCCCCTGCCTCCGGGCAAAGGCATCGGGATTGGTTTTGCTACCGCCGGGGAAATATTTGAGGTCATCAACAAAGGTGTCGATGAAGTGTCGCAGGGTGATGCCTAATCCTTTGAGAACGCCTAATCCAAACATTAGCGGTCCACCTCCCCCAGCACAATATCGATGGCGCCGAGCGCGACAATGGAGTCGGCGACTTTGCCGCCTTTGCACATATCGGCCAGCGCGTTTAGGTTGATGTAAGAAGGCGAGCGCACCCGGTAGCGCCACGGGTTGTCTGATTTGTTGCTGACAATGTAATAGCCCAGCTCGCCTTTGGAATGCTCAATGCGGGCGTAGGCTTCGCCGGCTGGCACGCGGAAGATGTACCCTTTTTTGCCGCCCAAAATATCGCCGGGCTGGGTGCTTTCGATGCCTTTGAAAGCCTGCTCCAGAATTTTGAGGCTCTGGCGGGCTTCCAAAACGCGCTGATAGAAACGGGCAAACAGGTCGCCTTCTTCCTGCACCGGCACTTCAAAATCAAAGCGGTCATAAATGCTGTAGGGTTCCACCCGGCGAATATCGTATTTTACGCCGGCGGCGCGCAGCAGCGGCCCGGTGACGCCGTGGCTGACCAGCACCTCGGCGGGCACGTAGCCAATACCTTTGGTGCGAGAAAGCACAATCTCGTATGCCGTCTTCTGGTTGTCAAGCTAATCGAGACTTTTGGCCAAGGTAGCGGTGACAATTTTGGCCCGGCGCAGCCAATCGTCGCTGGTATCGTAGGCGACCCCGCCAAAGCGGAAGTAGTTGCACATCATCCGCGAACCGCTGAGTTCTTCAAACAGGTCCAGGCAGCGCTCGCGGCCTTCCAGCGCGTAAAACAGCGGCGTGGCCAACGCGCCCAGATCGTTCATCAAAAAACCCAGCAGCGAAATGTGGCTGAACACCCGGTTCATTTCGCCCACAATAACGCGGATGTATTCGGCCCGTTCCGGCACTTCCACACCGGCCAATTTTTCCACGGCCAGAGCGTAGCCCCAGTTATTGAGCATCGAGTTAAAATAATCCAGCCGGTCGGTGAAGGGCATGTTCATAATCCAACTGTTGCGCTCACCGATTTTTTCGTGGTTGCGGTGCAGGTAGCCCAGCACCGGCTCCAAATCAATCACCGTTTCACCCTGGAGGGTGGCTACCATGCGGAACACGCCGTGGGTACTGGGGTGCTGCGGCCCCATGTTGATGACAATCCGGTCGGTGTCAAAGTCGCTGTCGTGATGAATATCGCGGGCTTCGATGACGTGGGCCAGGTTGTCTTCTACTTCGTCGGGCTTCCAGTTGTCAATATCCCAATCCGGGGGATAAACCACGTTATGGCCAAAGGGGTTTTTGGTTTCGACCCGCTCGTGCTCGCCGCCGGGCCAGCGGCTGGGGAAGGGCTTTACGTAATCTTCGTAGTAGGCCTCTTCGTAATCCTTGCGCATGGGGTGGCCGTAAAAATCGTCCCACAGCAGAATACGCTTCAGGTTGGGGTGACCGGTAAAGATGATGCCGTACAGATCGTAAATTTCGCGCTCTTGCAGGTAGCAGGTTTGCCACAACCCAAACAGCGATGGCAGCACCGGGTCGGTTTCCGGGCAGCGGGCTTTGAACACCAGCCCCGGCTTTTCCGGCTGCGAGATACTGTAGGCGTGGTAGACCACCTCAAAACGGTCGCCCTCGCGCCCCATGTAATCGACACCGGTCACATTGCTGAGCAGCTCAAAATGCAACTCATCACGGACGTGGCGGCCAAACGCCAGCAGATGCTCGCGGGCCACAATCAGCGTGTCGGCTTCGGCGGTAACCGCCGCCGCCCCGAGCGCCTCGTTGATGGCGGCAGCCAGCGCGCCGGCGGCTTCGGTGGGAGTGGTATCCCATTCCGGCACTTTGGGCGGTTTGACCACCCGCTTGGGCCGCGGTTTTTCGCCGGCTTCATCTTCTTCCGGCTGGTTGGCGGCGCGGCGCTGCTTCTCCAACTCCTCTTTGATCAGCGGCAGTTGGCGGGGGTCGATGATGTCCGGCCCCAAAATCGGCACGGGGATGGCGGCCATCGGCTCATTTTGGCGATACCACGGCACGGTAAAAATCGACTGCGACTGGATTTTCTTTTGCAGGGTGATGATACCGTTGAGCAGAGCCTGCGGCGTGGGCGGGCAGCCCGGCACGTACACATCCACCGGAATGTATTTGTCGATGCCGGAAACCACGTTGTAACCTTCTTTAAAAGGGCCGCCGCCGCTGGCGCAGGCGCCCATGCTGATCACGTATTTGGGTTCCGGCATTTGATTGTACAGACGAACAATCTGCGGCACCATTTTTTTGGTGACCGTGCCGGAAACAATCATCAAATCCGATTGGCGGGGTGTGGCGCGAAAAAGGGCCGCGCCGAAGCGGTCCTGGTCGTAGCGGCCGGCGCCGGTGGCAATCATCTCGATGGCGCAGCAGGCCAGGCCAAACGTCATCGGCCAGAGCGAATAAGCCCGGCCCCAGTTATACACGGCATCAAGTTTGGTGAAAAAAATGTTGTGACGTAATGCTTGGGGAATACCTGACTCTTCGGCGGCTTGGTGGGGTGCCTCTACAGTCATATCGACATTCAACCTCCTGTCCCATCTTTGGACTGGTTGCTTCCAAAATATCCGGTTTGTGGCGGGTTTAACCGCAGAAAATTTGAGGGGTGCGTCTTTGTTACGCGGCGGTTAATATACCATACCCGGCGGAGCTTTGTCAATTTGCCAAAAGAGGGGGTCTCAAAAATTAACCGCAGAGAACGCGAAGATTTTTAGGATTTTGCTTTGCGGCCTCTGCGGTTACAAAAAGATGGGTCTTTTACCGGCGGCGAGTGGCCAGCGCGATTCCGCCCAAAATCAGGGCGATGCCCGGCGCGTGAAACAGGCGGAACTGCTCGCCCAAAAAAGCAATAGCCATCAAACTGCCAAACACCGGCATTAGATGCAAAAAAAGCCCGGCCCGGGTAGCGCCCACCAGATCGACGCCGCGATTGTAACACAGGTAGGCCAATATCGATGGAAAAACGGCTACATAGGCCACCGATAACCACGTGGTTGGGCTATCAAAATGCATCACCCGGCCGGCCAAAACTTCCCACAGATAAAAAGGCACCAGCATCAGCGTGCCGGCCACAAATGTTACCGCCAAAAAGGTGAGCGGATGGAGCGCCGGTCGCTGCCGCAAAAACACCGAGTAAGCCGCGTAACTGGCCACGGCCACCAGCACCAGCAGATCGCCGCCGTTGAGCGACAACGCCAGCAGCGTGGCCAGTTGCCCCTGAGCAATGATGATCACTACGCCCACCAGCGACAGCGCAATACCCAACCCCTGCCGCAGGCTGATGGTTTCTTTAAAAAACAGATACGACAGCAGCACAATCAGCACCGGCATGGTCGATTGCATCAGCAGGGCATTGATGGCCGTGGTAAATTGCAGGGCCGTATACACCAGCGTGTTAAACACCGCCACGCCCAAAAATGACAGCAGCAAAATAATTGGCCAGTGCCGCCTCACCGCCGGCCATTCCCGCCGCACGTGCGGCCAGGCAAAGCCGGCAATCAGCAGCGAACCCACCGCCCAGCGCCAAAAAGCCAGCCCCACCGGCGGCACATCGGCGCGCACTGCCCGGCCCAGCACAAAATTTCCCGCCCAAAACAGCGGCGGCAGCACTAACAACACGTAGGGCAAATCAAACAAAGCCTGTCTGGGGGCAGCCGCCATCTCGGCGGGCAGCGTTGCTTCAACATGAGAATCGGTACCGGTGGTCATCGGGTGTAGCTCATCTCCGGGTCAAAATTGATTGTCTTTTTTATCACATTAAGCTTTGATTTATTATAATAATTATGATAAAATTTCGTCTCGACTAATCATGCGTGCAAACCAAGTGTTGCGCAAATCTGGCGGCCAACCGCAGGAGCAGCAGGTATTTGTGAGCTCTAAATTACACGAAACCCGACAAAAAATTATTGACCATTTAAAAGAAAAAGACCAGGCCACGGTCGATGAGCTGGCGGCAGTGGTGAGCCTCACCCCGATGGCCGTGCGCTACCATTTGAACGTGCTGCAAAGCGAAAACCTGATCCACGCCACCGAAGTCCGCCGCCCGGCGGCGGGTCGTGGCCGGCCGCAGCAGGTGTACCAGCTCACTGAAGCCGCCGATGAGCTGTTTCCGGTAGATTATCTGAGCCTGACCGACTACTTGCTGGAAGAGCTGAGTGTTCGGTTGGGGCCGGACGGCATCAACGATATTTTTGGCCAGATCGCCAATCGGCTGGCAAAAGAAGCGCCGCCGGCCAAAACCAACCAGCCCATCGAAACCCGGCTGGATGAGGTTGTCACCTATTTATCGAGCAAAGGTTTTGTGGTGGACTGGGAAAAAGTAAATGGCGAATATCACATTCACGCTTACTCCTGCCCCTACCGCCAGTTGGCCAAAACACACGGCCACGTCTGCCTGCTCGATAAAAAAATTATCAGCTCGATGCTCAACACCACCCCAACCAGAATCGCCTGCCTGTCGGAGGGTGACAGTCACTGCACCTATCAGGTTTCAACGCCAATTCAGTTGATTGTTCCGGCGTAATTTTTGGGGATTAATCAAAATGGCCTCACCGCCATTTTTTGTTTGACAGGGTTATGCTACAATATCATAGCCCTCACCTAACGAGGCTGTTACGAACACGGAGGTTTACTTATAATGAAAGACCGCTTTGGGCGAGAAATCAACTACCTGCGAATTTCCCTCACCGACCGCTGCAACCTGCGCTGCGTTTACTGCATGCCCATGCATGGGTTAACCTTTGTGCCCAACGACGAGCTGCTCTCTGCCGCCGAAATTGAAACCGTGGTCCGCGCCGCGGTTGAAGTTGGCTTCCGCAAAGTACGGCTCACCGGCGGCGAACCCACGCTCCGCACCGACATTGTGGAAATTGTCGAACGAATTGCCGGGGTCAACGGCATCGAACAGATCGCCATGACCACCAACGGCTACCGGCTGCCCTACATTGCCCACGATTTAAAGAAAGCCGGGCTGACCCGGGTCAACATTCACGTCGACTCGCTCAACAAAGAAACGCTCGGCAAAATCATGCGGCTGGGGTCGCTGGACAAAGCCTGGGCCGGCATCGAAGCCGCCGAAGCCGCCGGGCTGACGCCTATCAAACTCAACGCCGTTATCACCCGCGGTTACAACGATGACGCCGCCGCCGAACTGGCCGAACTGAGCCTGCGCCGGCCGTGGCAGATTCGCTTTATTGAGCTGATGCCGTTTGGCGGGCCAACCGAAATCCAACTGCACCATTACGTTTCCAGTGACGAGGTTAAAAGCTGGATTGAACAAAAACTGGGCCCGCTCTTCCCGATTAACAACGGCCACCTCGATGGCGAAGCGCGGGTGTACCGGCTGGCCGGCGCCGAAGGCACGGTTGGTTTTATCAGCCCGGTCAGCAACCCCTACTGCGACGATTGCAACCGCATGCGCCTCACCGCCGATGGCCGGTTGCGCATGTGCCTGCTGGTTGAGGGCGAAATCAACTTTCAAAAAACGCTGCGCAACGGCGGCAGCCACACCGAATTGGTGAGCCTGTTTGAAAAAGCCGTACTGGCCAAACCGGTGGGCCATCAGCTTAAAAACGGGCAGTTTGCCGAAAACCGCACTATGAGCCAGATTGGCGGTTGATAAATCTGCGGCAACCCGTTTTGACAAACCTAAAAATTTTGGTATACTCCATCTCTGTTGGTGCGGGGCTGTAGCTCAGCTGGGAGAGCGCGACAATCGCACTGTCGAGGCCAGGGGTTCGAATCCCCTCAGCTCCACCACAAGACAATTACCAATGAACAATTATCAATGAACAAAAATGTTGTAATTGATAATTTCTAATTGATAATTAATAATTGAACATCCGGGGCTGTAGCTCAGTTGGGAGAGCGCTTGAATGGCATTCAAGAGGTCAGGGGTTCGAATCCCCTCAGCTCCACAGGCAAACCTTCATCAATTCAGATGAAGGTTTTTTGTTTGGATTGATTCCCGCTGATTCGCTGATTCGCTGATTTTTGGGTACAATAGCCCAAATTTTTAGCAAGGGAGACCTGTTTCGATGGCGATTCCAAAGTCAGAATTTATCTGGTTTGATGGCGCACTTGTACCGTGGGACGAGGCCAAAGTCCACGTGCTGTCGCACGTACTGCACTACGGCACCAGCATTTTTGAAGGCATTCGGGCTTACCAAACGCCGGCCGGCCCGGCTATTTTGGGCCTGAAAGCGCACGTTAAGCGCTTTTTCAACAGCGGCAAAATTATCAATATGCCTATTCCTTTTACCCCGGAACAGGTTAGCCAGGCCATCATTGAAACAGTGGCCAAAAACAAGCACAACGCCTGCTACATCCGGCCGCTGGCCTTTCGCGGCTACGAGGTACTGGGCGTTGATCCGCGCGCCTGCCCGGTACAGTTGATAATTGCCACCTGGGAATGGGGCGCGTATTTGGGCGCAGACGCGCTGGAAAAAGGCGTGGATGTCGGCGTGAGCAGTTGGCGGCGCATGGCCCCGGATACCCACCCCTCGATGGCCAAAGCCGGCGGCAACTACATCAACTCGCAGATGGTGGTGATGGAAGCCAAACGCCACGGTTACGCCGAAGGCATTGTGCTGGATGTGCAGGGCTACGTTAGCGAAGGCAGTGGCGAGAACATTTTTGTGGTGCTCGATGGCGTGATATTTACCCCGCCGCGCGGCAACTCCATTTTAACCGGCATCACCCGCCAGTTTGCCATCACCCTGGCCGAAGAAAAAGGCTACAAAGTGGTGGAGCAGCAAATCCCGCGAGAAATGCTCTACATTGCCGACGAAGTCTTTTTCACCGGCACCGCCGCCGAAATCACCCCGGTCAAAAGCATCGATGGCAACGTGATTGGCAGCGGCTCGCGCGGCCCCATCACCGAAGAAATTCAGTCCGACTTTTTTGCCATCATTACCGGCGAAGTGCCGGATCGCCACGGCTGGTTGACGCCGGTTAAATAGGCTATCGACAGCCGGTAAGGTTTGTGGTAGAATAGGCGTCACATAACCAACATTTTGGCGAATTGACCGTAACACAGTAAAATCGTTGGGATTGAGACATGAAGCGCAATCAGGGTATTCACATCAGCATATATGTGCTCCGGCAACTGCGGTTGGCCCTGCCCGAAAACCTTAGTGGCTTCATTGAATATCCATCCCGGCGGTTCCTCCCCTGCGGGGGATAACGCAGCACGTCTTTGCATACAAAGCCGGTCGGGATGACCGGCTTTTTTGTTGGTAACGTCCACAGGTGAACACAGACTTCTCAGGTAATGCGTAACGTGTAGCTTAACACATATCTTTTACCCCTCCCCCTACCCCCTCCCCACTTTGTGGGGAGGGGAAGTTTGAAAGAGGTGAGGTTTTGGGCGGCGTTGCCGCCCAAAACCTCACCTCAAAAAAGAATCCCCCTCTCCCGCTGGGAGAGGGGGGTAGGGGGTGAGGGGAAAATTTATATATTTCTGTGTAAATCTGCGAGTTTTTTGAAAGCGAATAACATCCTGTAAATTCTGTCTAATAGAGGAAGCAGACATGTCTGAAAGATACAACCCCAGAGCTTTTGAAGCGAAATGGCAGGCCAAATGGGACGCCGACGGCCTGTACCGGGCCAAGGTTGACCCCACCCAACCCAAATACTACGCCATGACCATGTACCCCTACCCCAGCGGCGATCTGCACATGGGCCACTGGTACGCCATGGCCCCCAGCGATGTCCGCGCCCGCTGGATGCGCATGAAAGGCTACAATGTGGTCTTCCCAATGGGCTTCGACAGCTTTGGCCTGCCCGCCGAAAACGCCGCCATCAAGCGCGGTATCCATCCCCGCAAATGGACGTACGCCAACATCGAACGCATGCGCGGCCAACTACGCAGCATGGGTGCCATGTTCGACTGGAGCCGCGAATGCATCACCAGCGATCCCGACTACTACCAGTGGACGCAGTGGTTCTTTCGCAAATTTTACGATATGGGGCTGGCCTATAAAAAAATGTCGCCGGTGGATTTTTGCCCCACCTGCAACACCACCCTGGCCCGCGAGCAGGTGTGGGGCGAAGACCGCCACTGCGAACGCTGCGGCACGCCGGTGATCAAAAAAGATTTGGACCAGTGGTACTTTAAAATCACCAACTACGCCGACCAACTGCTGGACTTTTCTGAGTTGAACTGGCCGGAGCGAGTGCGGGCCATGCAAAACAACTGGATTGGCCGCAGCGATGGCGCGGAAGTTGTGTTTAAAACCGAGCGCGGCGACGAGCTGCCCGTTTTCACCACCCGGCCCGATACCCTGTGGGGCGCATCGTTTATGGTGCTGGCCCCGGAACACCCGCTGGTGGCCGAGCTGACCACCGCCGGGCAGCGCGCCGAAGTGGACGCCTACGTGGAAAAGGCCACCCGCCAAACGGAAATCGACCGGCTGTCCACCGAAAAAGAGAAAACCGGCGTCTTCACCGGGGCGTACGCCATCAACCCGGTCAACGGCGAGCGCATCCCCATCTGGATTGCCGATTACGTGTTGATGACCTACGGCACCGGCGCGATTATGGCCGTGCCCTGCGGCGATGAGCGCGACTTTGCCTTTGCCCAAAAATACGGCCTGCCGATTCCGGTGGTCGTTGCTCCGGCGGATTGGGACGGCCAGCCGTTTACCGAAGCCTACGCCGCGCCCGGCATGATGCACAACAGCGGCCAGTTCAGCGGCCTGCCGACCATCGCCAAGTACAGTTTGGATGACTGGACGCCGGAACTGGCCAAAGAATACGGCCTGCCCGCCGAACTGACCCCGCAAACCGAGGGGCTGCGGGCGGTCATCGCCTGGCTGGAAGCCGAAGGCATCGGCAAAGGGACGGTCACCTATCGCCTGCGCGACTGGCTGATCAGCCGCCAGCGCTACTGGGGCTGCCCCATCCCGATGATCACCTGCCCCACCTGCGGGATTGTGCCGGTACCGTATGAGGATTTGCCGGTCCTGCTGCCGGAGGACGTGGAATTTATGCCCACCGGCGAATCGCCGCTGAAGTTTCACGAGGGCTTCAAAAAAGTGACCTGCCCGCAGTGCGGCGGCCCCGCCGAGCGCGAAACCGACACGATGGACACCTTTATGTGCTCAAGCTGGTACCAGTACGCTTACATGGACCCGCACTGGAAAGCCGGCGAAACGCTGTCGCCGGATGACGTGCCGTTCAACCCCGCCGAGGGCGGCTACTGGCTGCCGGTTGATCAGTACACCGGCGGTATTGAGCACGCCACCATGCACCTGCTGTACACCCGCTTTTTCACCAAAGCGATGCACGATATGGGCGTGGTCAGGTTTACCGAGCCGATGGACAACCTGTTCAACCAGGGCATCATTCTGGGCGAAGACCGCGAAAAAATGAGCAAAAGCCGGGGCAACGTCATCGCCCCGGATGATTTGGTGCAGGAATACGGGGCCGACACCGTGCGCGGCTACCTGATGTTTGGCTTCCGCTGGGATCAGGGCGGGCCGTGGGACAGCAACGGCATTTTGGGCGTCGAGCGCTTTTTGGAGCGGGTGTGGGACGTGGCGACGAACTCGCAGCCGGGCAGCAACCAGCCCACCGCCGCCGATGTGCGCGAACTGAAACGAAAGCAGCATCAGGCCATCCGGCGCGTGACCAAAGATATTGAGGATTTCACTTTTAACACGATGGTCGCCGGGTTGATGGAGTACACCAACGCGCTGATCGCACTGCGCAACAGCGCTCCGGCGCTGGTCGGTTCGGCCGAGTGGGCTGAGGCCGTCCGCACGCTGGTTCTGCTGCTGGCTCCCGGCTTTCCGCACGTCGCCGAAGAATTGTGGGAACAGGTTGGCCAGCCGTACAGCGTGCACCAGCAAATGTGGCCGCAGTGGGACGAAGAACTGGCCAAAGAAGACGTCATCGAAATTGCGGTGCAGGTTAACGGCAAAGTCCGCGACAAACTGGAACTGCCCGCCGAAGTGGACGCCGACACGGCCAAAACCCAGGCTCAGGCGCTGGATGGCGTTAAAAAATACACCGACGGCCAGCAAATCATCAAAGTGATTTACGTGCCGGGCCGATTGGTGAATATTGTGGTGCGCTAAAGCGGCACAATTGAGGATCAAAAAAGCCGGTCGGGGCGTTTGCCCCGACCGGCTTTTTGGTTTTTCTGGCCAACAAACACAGATTTCCGGCGAGTTACGGGATGCGGGCCGGATCAGTATATTTGATCCAAACCGGGTCCCAATCATCGTAGCCGGTGGTGCTGAGGCTGCGCGGATTTTCGCCGTTGGCGTCCATTATCCAGATTTGGCGGTGGCCGGTGCGATTGGACCAAAAAACCAACTGCGTGCCATCCGGCGACCACGACGGGTGGCCGTTTTGTTCCGGCAGAAAAGTGTCTTTGCCGGACTCACGGGCGTTGTAATCCTCGTTGGTGCGGGTCAGGCGCTGCACGGCTGAACCATCGGCATTGACCACCCAAATTTCGTCATCGCGGGTGTCGTTGGAAACAAAGGCGAGCTGGCCGGCGGGCGACCAGACCGGGTCCCAGGCTGCGCCCGCGCCAAAAAAGGTGAGCTGCTGCTCCGAGTCATCGTAATAATCAAATTTAAAAATGGCCGGCACGGCGCGATTTTCGAAGCGGGTGGTATCTTTAACAAAAGCCCGGTAGCGCTGGTCCGGCGAAAACTGATCGCGGTCAGCCGCGGCGGTATAAATTGAGGGGTCTACCAGCAGGCTCAGGTTGGAGCCGTCCGGGTCGATCACGTACACCAGCGGGTTGCGCAGCGGCTCCGGCCCGCCGGAACGGTTGGACAAAAAGGCGATTTTGCCCAGCAGCAGCTCGGGAACAGGCGGTGCGGTGGGCGTTGGCGTGGCCGTAATCCACGGCGTAGCGATGTCACCCTGAACCGGAATCAGGATCGGCGTCGGTGTGGCCGTCCACACATTGGGCAGCGCGGCCAGCGGCCCCAACAGGTAGGCTTCGGCGGTGGCCACCTGCGCCTGAAATGTGGCGGTGGCCGGGTTGGCCGCCGGCGGCTGGCCGGGGCGCGGAGTAACGATCATCGGCGTGACCCAGTTTTTGGGCACGGGCGTGTAGGTTCCGGTTGCCTCCGCCACCGTGGTTGCCCGGCGGGCCAGCGCGGCCACCGTGACAATATTTTCCGGGGTGGGGGTGCTGGTCACAATCACCAGCGCAGCCGGAGCCGGTGGGGTACTGGTAGCCGCCGGAGTGGCCGTCCAGGCGTTAAACGGCAGCGGCGTGGCGGTGCCAAACAGAAACGCCTCGGCGGTGAGAACTGCCACATTAAAATTGGCGGTGGCGGCGTTGGCCGGGGTTGGGCTGGGCTGGATGACCACCGGCGTGATCCAGTTGGGCGGGGCCGGGGTAAAGGTGCCAATTTTGGCCGCAATCTGCGTGGCCGTTGCCGCCAGCGCGGCGCGGGTGACCACATTTTCCGGAGTGGCCGTGGCGGTGACAATTACGTAATCTTCTTCGGCGATGGGTTCCACCACCAGCCGCAGCAGCGGCGGGGTTGACAAAATTTCACCGGCCCGAAAGCCGCTGTCCCAGGTGAACAGGTTTTGCTCGTCGCCGGCCGGCCCATCGATGCGAAACGAGACCAGCCCGTTGGGCAAATGCGCTTGCAGCGCCGCCACCTGCCCAGCCTCAAAGGCCAGCCGGTTGGTCTGCCCTGCCTGCAACTCCGCGGCCGGCAGCGCCGGGCCAATGGCCATCTCCACCGCGGCCTGCTGCAAGAGTGGGTAATCCAGCAGCAGCCAGCGGTCATCGATGGTTGACTCCAGCAGCCGCACCTGCCACGTGCCGGTGATGGCCGTGTACTGGCTATCCAGCCCGGTCAGTTCCAGCTCGGCGGACAGGATTGTGGCGCCGGCCGGCACCGCCGACAGGTCAAATTGCAGCGCCCCCAGGTAACGATGCTCCTTGAACACACCGGCGTGGATGGTGGAGCCATCAAAATAGGCCCGGCCGTCAAGGTCGGTTACCCAGCCCACCGCCCGCGGCGCGGGTGTCACCTCGATGGTGAGTGCATTGGCGGAGGGCGTAGTTTGCAGCGCAGCGATCGCCGTTCCGGGGGCGGTTAACTGGGCCAGCAGCATCAACCCAAAACCGGCAAACAGCAAACCAGAAGCCAGGATAGCCACAATTTTCTGGGCGCGGCAGGCTTGCCGCAGAGACGGAATTCGACATTGGTCCGTGATTTGATTGTTCATTTTTGTCCTCAACCTGCTGAATAAAAAACGCGAATCGGCCGTACTCTTACAATAAGAGTTGTACCACCACCCCGGCAAGTGACATTTATCACTAAAATTTGTGCCAAATGTCACTAAAAATAAATGACATTAGACACTTGTAAATTTCACATGAAAGCGTACTGTGAATTAAGGGGGGCTTGCATCTCATCAATGTCACAAGTACCGGGCTTGGGGGTAGCACGATGGATGGTCAAGCCAATTTTTTTCTTGAGCTGATAACTCAATTTGCCGGCGGGCCGGGGCAGTTGGATAACAACCTGGTGCGCTACGGGCTGGCGGCCGTATTGTGGGCCATCCTGTTGGCCATTGCCTGGCTGCGACAGCGCCAATATAACCTGCCCCGCGAGGCGTGGCTGGTTTGGGGCTTTGGTCTGGCGTTTGGCCGCGAGTTTTACATGTTTGGCCACGTGGCCATGCAAATGATCACCGGCGCCGATGCCCGCTCCGGTTCTTTTATCTCCGAGCCGCTGGAACATGGGCTAACAATGGCCGCGGCAACGGTAGTTGCCGCCGCGTTTTTGCGCTATTTGCTCGATGATAATCGGGTGGCGCAGCGCTATTTGAAGATTGGCCTGGGAGCCACGGTTTTTTGTTTTGTCGCTGCGGCATGGTACTGGTTTGGCGTTAGCGCCGCCGCGCCCGAGTTGAAATTCCACCAAACCTGGGCGGCATGGCTGTATCACGGCGCAATTTCGGCGCTGCTGGCCACCGCGATTGGGCTGCTGCTCAACAAATCTGGCTGGCTGCGCAATGTGGTGATTGTGGCGCTGGCGTTTTTGCTGCTGGGCGAGGTGTTGATTCTGATCAACTTTTTCACGGATAAAGCCTACGGCGAAATCCTGTGCCCCATTGGCAATGGCTTTCATATGCTGGCCATTCCGCTGCTGGGCTACGTTTACATCCGCGAACTGTTCATCGAAAACAAACGGGCCACCGAAGCGCTGGAACTGTATCGCAACCATCTGGAAGATTTGGTGGCCGAGCGCACCGCCGAACTAACCCGCGAGGTTGAACTGCGCGCCCGGGTTGAACACGCGCTGGCCGAGTTGGGCCGTCGCCACCAACTGATGTTAAACTCTGCGGGCGAAGGTATTTTTGGCGTAGATTTAAACGGCAGCCACACCTTTGTTAATCAGGCCGCCGCGGAAATGCTGGGCTACACTGTGGATGATCTCATTGGCCGGCCCAGCCACGCCACGTGGCACCACTCCAAAGCCGATGGCAGCCCCTACCCCGAAGCCGAATGTCCGCTGCATGCCGGTTACAAATCCGGCTCTGTCTGCAAGGGCAATGACCAGGTTTTCTGGCGAAAGGATGGCTCAAGTTTTCCGGTGCGATATATCAGCTCGCCGCTGCGTGAAAGTGGCGAACTGATTGGCGCGGTAGTGGTGTTTCAGAATATTACCCAACGCAAGCAGGCCGAAGCCGAAATTACCCGGCTGCACCGCGAAACAGAATACTGGGCTGAGCGGCTGGCCCTGCTCCACGCCATTAGCGAGCAGTTCACCACCACGCTCGATGCTGATACCATCCTGCGCCATTTAACCGAACAATCGGCCAAACTGCTCGGCGGCAACGTTGCCCTGGCGCTGCGCCAGCCCGCAACCGATGGGCCGTTAACCTGTATGTCCCGGTACGGGCTGGACCCGCTCGCCACCAAACAGGCGCTAAAAGCCCTGAACAACTCGCGGTTGTGCCAGCACATGCTGGCCAAACCGCAGACGGTGGCCCTTGACAATACCACCACCGATCACCGGCTGGCGGCGCAATTTGCCGGGCAATTTCCAAATGCGGCCGTACTCTGTTTGCCGCTCAAACTATCTAATAAATTGGCCGGCGAGTTTTTGCTCATCATCGACCGGAACGGGCCGCGCCAGTGGCGAGCTGACGAAGTGCAACTGGCCGAAAGTTTTGTTAACCGGGCGGCCATCGCCCTGGAAAACGCCTATCTGCACCGGCGGGTACAAATTGCCGCGGCGCTGGAAGAGCGCCAGCGCATCGCCTCTGAAATGCACGATGGGCTGGCCCAAACCCTCAGTTTTTTGGGCTACCAAATTGATCAGGTGATTCAATTATCCGCAAACAGCGAGCCGCCCGGCGTGTTGCCCGAATTTGCCAGGATTCGCCAAACCATCGATGCCGCCGCCAAAGAAGTGCGTGAGTCGATTGCCAGCCTGCGCCAAAACCCGCAGCCTCACCAATCGCTCCAAACGTGGCTGGCCGAAACCGTGAAAAAAGTGAACCTGAACAGCGACACGCCGATTGAGCTGATTTCCGAGCTGACAAACCCGGTTTTTGTGCCGCCAAACCACATTGAACAGATTGTGCGGGTGGTGCAGGAAGCGCTCATCAATGCCAGCCGTCACGCTCAGGCCGGCAAGATTTCTGTGCGGTTGGGTATTTTTGATGCCCACGGCTCAATCGACATCAGCGATGATGGCCAGGGATTTGATCCGCAGCAGCCCGCCGCCGGCGACCATTTTGGGTTGAGTATTATGCGGGCGCGCGCCGCCCGGATTGGCGGCCGGCTGGTCATCACTTCCGGGCCGGGCGCGGGCACCCGCGTTACCCTCGCCTGGCCGCTCACTGAAATCAGCGTAGCAAAGGACAGCCATCGATGAAAAAAATCCGGGTACTCCTGGCCGATGATCACCAGCTTTTTAGGGAAGGGCTGGCCACTATTCTCAATTACCAGCCAGATTTTGAAGTTGTGGGCGAGGCCAGCGACGGGCTGGAAGTTGTGGTCAAAGCTCAGCAACTGATGCCGGATTTAATTTTGATGGATGTGACCATGCCCGGCTGCGATGGGTTGGAAGCCACGCAGGAAATCAAAAACAAAATGCCCACCGTGGCTATTGTGATGCTCACCGTGCGAGACGAAAACGAAAAACTGTTTGACGCCATCAAAAGCGGCGCGCAGGGGTATCTGCTCAAAAATATTCGCTCCCCGGATTTGATCCAGCTTTTGCGCGGCGCGGTAGAGGGCGAGGCCGCCATCACGCCGGCGCTGGGCGGCCGGATGCTGGAAGAATTTCGCCGGATGAGCCAGCAGGTTCAGCATTTGCCCGATGACAGCCGGGTGGCCCTGACCAGTCGCGAGCAGGAAGTGCTGGTTTGCGCCGCCGAAGGCGCAACAGACCAGGAAATTGCCGAGCGGCTGACGGTGAGCATTCATACCGTGAAAACGCACATGCGCAATATTTTGGCCAAATTACATTTGGGCCACCGCCACGAAGCCGCTCTGTACGCCATGCGGGCCGGGCTGATCCCGCCGCCGGGCAAATCCCGGCCGCCAGATTAAGACCGACCTAATTCGTCTACCCCCAGGAATTAGTCAGTACCCGCCCCGGAGCGATGGCAACATCGCTCTTTTTTAATGCTTGTCGCTGCCCGCGAGCGATTGAGACCCCCACCTCAGTTTGATACCATGCCAAATATCAGGCCGTAATCCGCCACGTCTGCCACGTCTCACCCCCAATTCTGAACCGGTCAACTCAAATTCCACGGAGCATAAGTTTATGGACACCCGGCAAACCGTAGTGCTTGTTGGTGAAACCCTGGTCATCGATGTCATTGACGCCTGTTTGCAGAATATGTCCAGCATTGCTACCGCCCGGCTCTCCAGCGCCAACCCCGATTTTCGCCAGCAGTTAAACGCCCTGTCCTGCGGCCTGATCATTATTGATTTGGATGGCCCGGAATTACCGGCCTTAACTACTCATCTTAAAAACCAGCATCAGGCGCCAATTATGCTCCTCAATGCCGACACCAACGACGCCGTGTTAATGTGCAGCCAAACCTTTAAACTGCGCTGCGTGGATGAGCTAGTTGATGTGGTCAAGGCCATTACCGGCGGTCAAAAAACCGTCATTTAAAACACCCGTGGCAAACAGTTTTCAACAGCGAGCAATGTTGGAAAGGAGAAAAATTACTTTGGGCAACGTCGATCACGTTAAAAATAAATTTACCGGCACACTGCAACTCTTGTTCATTTTGTTGGTCCCGGCTGCACCGGAGTGGGCCTGGGCCAGAGTAAAGTGCCAAAAATTAGTTAAATGATGCTGTTCATTGTGGCACACAGGGAGGGCCGCAACCAATGAAACCAAAAAATCTAATGCTGATACTTGTGCTGTTTGCCCTGGCAACCGGCATTGCCTACGCCGAAGATGGGCTATTGTTCCGGCGCAACATTTCCAAAACGCCGGATGCGGAAACGGAAAAGGCCGCCATTTATATGATGGACTTTTACGTGCCGGCCCAATCTGCGGCGGGCATTGTTGGCCCGGTGGATAACTACATTCTGGACGACGACGCCGGCACCGCTGGCTACGAGCCGCGTGACTTTGCCAAGCCGCTGGTCGCCGTTTATATCGATGAAGTTGGCGCGCTCGTCACGGAAGGCGAAATCAGCGCGATGGGCGGGATCGCCCTGGGCGAATTTGACGCCTTTGCCGCTGTGTCGCTCGATGACGGCACGAGTTGGAAAAACACCAATCTTTCCCGTTCATCCACGTTGTCCTCTTTTGTCCTGTCCAACGGCCATCCCTACGCCGGCGGCGTTCACGCGTTGGTCCACCAGGTAGCCAGCGACCGTATTTTTGTAGCCTGGGCCAGCAAATACTGCGATGGCGGCACCCCGCTCTACACTCTGGACCCAACCGAGGACGCGGAATACTTTACGGATTTGGAAACCACTTACAGCAAAGATGCGGTTTACCTGTACGATTTGTTTGGCGTGGCCGGCAACCAGAGTTCAGTGAACTATACCGAGCTGGGGTTTCCGGAGGTTGGCGAAATCCCCTACAGCTGCATCTGGACGGCGCGCGGCAAACTGCTCGCCGGAGATGACCCCGCCACTTCCGAGGCCGAAGCCTCCTACGTGATGTGGACCAAACCCGAACGCCTGACCTCCGGCCGGCGCGACGCCAACCTGCCGGCCGTCGATTGCGCCGCATCCGGTTGTGTTTTGACCTGGCAGGAAGACCCCGAAGGGTTGCGCCCCGGCCAGGGCCTTGGCCCCGGCGAGGGCTGGTCCGGCGCGATTGCCAACGCCAAAACCGATATGTGGTACTCGTATATCAGTTACGATGATTTTGACAAGGTGTTTGTTAATCCGGATGATCTTACCGCCGGGGTTGTACCGATGGAGGAGTACACCAGCGACACCATGCCCAAGCCATACGTGCCGATGGCCATGCCAATGCGCCTGACCGACAACAACATGTGCAAGGCCACCAACAGCGATCCCTACTGCTACATCGACTTTGACACCCTGGGCGACATTGATCACACCAATGTGCAAACCCTGTTAGACCTGAACGGGCCTGAAGCGGATGCCGATTATTGCGCTGAAATTGTACCCTGGACAACACCCAACGGGAACACTCTCCAGATTTGTAAAACCGATGACGGCCGCGTGCTGAACGGGCGGGTCGCTTCAACCCGCACCCGCTGGAACCTCAAACCCTACACCAAAACCGATGGCGCCCCCAGCGCCTGGGTGGTAATGGCCTACGAAGAAACAAAAGCCCTCGGTGATATTGTTAATGACGAAGATGACCCCATCGACATTGGCAAAGATGTGTGGTACCACAGCTTTGATATGTTCCAGCCGGATATGGTGGCCCAGGGTGGAGTGCTCAACCAGCCCGCCGTCTGCAAAGACGATTCAGAAGATCATTGCACCGACGGCGTCGGCGCGTTTTACGATGTTCAAGTTGACGTGCTCAACGGCGGCGACTACTACCTCACCGAAATCGCCCGCCGCTTCGCCCTGACCACCAACTCGGTGGGGGCAGCCGCAAACTCGACTAGCGGGTTGGCGGCCATGCTCATTTACAAGCAGGGTATCATCAACCAGGGCGGGCCGGCCGATATTATGCTGCGACGCGTGGTCATCCCCAGCGATTTCAATCCCGCCGTTGACAACCCCTACGCCTACGAAAATATGGAATGCGCCGAGTGGGTCTACACCGACGGCGCCAACCCCAACTACCTCAAAGGCCTGTGCCTGTCGCCGGCCATTAACCTGTCCGGCACCACCATTGTGGAATGTACCGGCGGCTCCGGCAACGACGCCTGCGCCGACCTCTTCCCCGTGGCCGATGACGGGAGCATCCCCGACAACGACGGCTCCTTCCCCAAAGTGCTGGAATGGCGGCAGTGCGACGGCATCACCACGATTGATGGCTGCGAAGGCGACAACGATCTCGATGACCAATCCTGGGAAAATCCCTACGATGTGGCCAAAGGCCATCGCGGTTTTCTGGATGGCGATTATGTGATGATGATGTACGCCTGGTCGCCCAACTGGAAAGCCAACACCGTGGGCAACGACCACTACAACCTGTACGCCCGGCGCTCCTTTGACGGCGGCCTCACCTGGACCACCACTCCGGCCAGCCTGGGCGGCGCAGGCGTTACCGCCATCGAAAACTACTGTGTCAACATTTCGTCGGCAGATTGCATTGGCACCGAGTTCACTTACGGCCCCGACGAATTTGAACAGGCCCGCAACGTCTCTCTGCTCACCGGCAACAAAATCACCATTCTGGACCCGCGCTACAGCCCCACCGGCGGCCTCAAACTCTACCCCGGCATCAAAACTGACTGGCTCACCGACAATGGTCTCTCCGCCGCCGGCCTGCCGTACGACGACGACGCAGCACGTGACCCCTCCAAGTATTTCATGGTCTATGAAACCGGCGACAACACCACCGTCGATGTCGGCGAAGCGATTCCGCTCGACCTGTACTACAGCCGGGCTACCGTGTACGGCGACGTTTATGAAACGATGGATTACACCACCGATAAAGATGATCTGGTACTGGATCGGTGGCCGTGGCTGGAGAACAAATCGGATGACCTGTCCGGCGAGGCCGGCATGGTGGCCAACCCCGGCGGCACCTTTATGTACGCCGTTTGGAACCAGTGGCAGGAAGATATTCTGCCCGACGGCCACGAACTGATCCACGACAGCGACATCATTTTCCGGCGGCTGATGTACCTGCCCGATGACTCTACTCTGGAACTGGCCCCGGTTTCCAACATCCTCTACGCCAGCCACGAAATCGTTATTCAGGAATTAAATGAAAACGTCACCCTGATCGGCAGCGCCCGAGATTACGACCGGCTGGGCGAAGGCGGCGTCAACGGGATTGTGCAATACCAGTGGTCTTCCACCCTGCCCGTTTCAAACACCCTGACCACCACCGCCGACGGCCTGACCACCACCCAGGCCAACTTCTGCGACAACTCCACTATATGCCAAAAACCGGGCTGGGCCTTTGTGCCGGGCCAGCACAGCATCGGCTTTAAAGCGATGGACAACGAGGGCAACTGGTCGGCTGAAAAGACCGTCACCCTGATTGTGGTTGAAACCCAGGCCGAAGCGGACTTGCTGCGCAATTCCAGCATCTACCTGCCCATTGTGATCAAAAACTAACATCTGTTCACCAAAAATCGCCGGGACGGGCTGCTGGCCTGTCCCGGCCGGAGTTAAACCCATGAAACCGCCTGTTTGCCCAATTTGCGGCCTTTATTTCACCACTCACCCTCACTTTTTTGGCCGCCGCTGTTTGGAACCGAAACACTGGCTCGCTGCCGGCTTGCTGCACCCCACCGACTACTATCAACTGGGCCAACTGGTGATACAGGCCGGGCTGGAACACAACTGCCCATCGCTGCTGGCAAAGGGACAACACATTGAAGCACGCTCCTGTTGATAACCCTAATCTCCCAATAACCCGGCAGCCTTTACTCATCGCCATAAGTTTGACCGCGCTGGCTCTAACCGCAGCCGCGGGCTATGCTCTGGCCGCACCAAACTCCGCCCTGGCGCTGATTTGGGACTTCACCGGCAGCGACACCGGCGATACCCTGGGTTATGCCGTGGCTGCGGCCGGCGACGTTAACGGCGATGGTTTTGCCGATGTGCTCATCGGCGCGCCCAAAGATACCCGCGCCGTATCCCGAGAAGGCGTGGCCTACCTGTTCAACGGCGGGCCGGGCGGGTTGTCGGCGGGGTGGGCCGCCGGCAGCAGCGAGAAAGGGGCCAACTTTGGCAGCGCGGTCAGTTCCGCCGATGATGTCAACGGCGATGGCTACGCCGATGTCATCGTTGGCGCGCCGGATTACAAAAACGATAAAACCCAGGCCGGCGCAGCATTTGTGTATTTCGGCTCGGCGGCCGGATTGAGCGCGACGCCCAACTGGGCTTACGTTAGCCCGCAGGGCGCGGCCCACCTGGGCATCTCGGTCAGCAGCGCCGGCGATGTTAACAACGATGGTTACGCCGACGTCATTATTGGCGCCAGCGATTTCCTGTCGGACACTACCCTGCTTGGTGCGGCGCTGCTTTTTCTCGGCTCAGAAACCGGGCCGGCCGGCACCCCCCACCAGATTCTGTTGGGCGAGCAGGCCAACGCCCGCTTTGGCTTTGCGGTGAGCAGCGCCGGCGATGTTAACGGCGATGGCTTTGCCGATGTTATCATCGGCGCGCCCCAATTTGATCACGCCGCCGAAGATACCGGGGCGGCCTTTCTCTTCTTTGGCTCCGGCTGTGGCCTGGTTCAAACTGCCGGCTGGTGGGTAGGCGGCAGTCAGCCCGGCGCCAGATTGGGGGCCAGTGTTGCCGCCGGTGATGTCAACGGCGATGGCTACACCGATGTCATCGTCGGCGCGCCCCAAAACACAGTTAATCAATCTCAGGAAGGCAGCGCGCTGATATTTTACGGCAGCGCTGCCGGGCCGGCCGCCACCCCGGGATGGCAGGCTGACAGCGGCCAGAGTCTGTCCGGTTTTGGGGGGGCGGTGTCCGCCGGCGATGTTAACCAGGATGGCTTTGATGATGTGCTGGTTGGCGCCAGCCGCTACACCAACGATCAAAATGAAGAAGGCGCGGTGTTTTTTTACTTTGGCTCAGCGGCCGGGTTAAGCCCAACGCCCGGCTGGCGCGCCGAAGGCAACAAATCGGAAACAGAGTTTGGCTTTGCCGTGGCTGCCGCCGGCGATATTAACCGCGACGGTTACGCCGATGTCCTCATCGGCGCGCCCCAATACAGGATTGAAACCGATATCCGCGGCCGGGCCTACGCCTACCTTGGCGCGGCCAGCGCCGCCAGCCAGCCGGATTATTCCGTCTTTCTGCCACTGCTTTTAAAAAATTAATGCGCCCGGCTCGGCCAGGGTTTCAATCCCGGCAGGAGAAAACCACCGATGCAGCTCAAAAAAATTAACCGGCTCTCAGTTCGAACAAAATTTTTGCTGCTGATTGTGCCCGGCCTGATTGGCCTTGGCGTTGCGTTTCATCTGCACAGTAGCGGCGCGTTTTCCCCCGGCCCGCTATCGGCCATGCAACTGCGCGGCGAGCCGCTGGGCGGCTACACCTCCCACGCCGAATTTCAGCAGCAGTGCACCCACTGCCACGTCCCCATCCACTGCGTCACCGATACCCGCTGCCAGGATTGCCACATGGACGTGGCCCGCCAGCGAGCCGCCGGCGATGGCCTGCACGGCCGCATCCCCGTTGAGCAGTGCCAGGATTGCCACACCGAACACAAAGGCCATCAGGCCGATATTACCACCTTTGCCTTTGTTAATGTTGACCACACCCGGCTGGCCAACTTTAGCCTGATCAACCATCAGGTTGATTACCAGGGCCGCCCTCTTACCTGCGAAAGCTGCCACAGCCAGGATCGGATTGCCCGCGATACACTCGACTGCCTCACCTGCCACGCTCACCAAGACCACGAGTTCACCGCCCGGCACATCGAAACATATGGGGCAAGCTGCATTGATTGCCACGATGGCCAGGACCGGATGGCCGGTTTTGACCACAACCAGTTTTTTGCCCTGCAAGGCGCTCACGCCGCAGCAGACTGCCGCGATTGCCACCCCAACCAGACTTATGCCGGCACACCCGGCGCATGCGCCGCCTGCCATCGGGAACCAGACGTTCACCGCGAGCAGTTTGGCGCAGATTGCGCTCGCTGCCACACCGCAGAAGCCTGGACGCCGGCCTACCTGACCCGGCACATTTTTCCGCTGGAGCACGGCGCGCCGGAACAATTGGCCTGCCAAACCTGTCACCTGCAAGCCTACACCACTTATTCCTGCGATCAGTGCCATATTCACCAGCCGGCGGAAATTGAGGCCTCGCACCGGGCCGAAGGTATTATCGAAATTAGCAACTGCGCGGCCTGCCACCCCACCGGCCGCCCCGGCGAAGCAGACCGGCTGCGGCAGGAATGTGAATCGACGCCAGATGCGGGCAAATACACAGCGCGGCTGCTGCCAACCCTTGAACCGTAGAAAGGCCAACGCCTATGAAATGGCTGCTCAGATTTTTTATCGCCCTGACAATTGTTGGAATCGGCGCGGCTGCCGGGCTGGCCTATCTGGCCGAAACCGCGCCCTTCCGGCCGGGCCAGCCGGGATTTGGCCTGCAAAGCACCGCCGAGCAGTGGCGCATCGGCCTGGCCGGCAGCCCGGAAGAGCGGTTTGAGGCGGCCATCACCACCGCCGAGCGCCGCCTGCGAGATTTGGCCCGGGCCGGAGCGCAGCGGCAAACGGCCGCAAACGCGCTGGCCACGGCGCTGGAGCAGCTTTCAGCGCACGCCAATGGCCGGCCATCGGCCCGGCTGGAAAGTTTACTGCTGCAAGCCGATGTTGTGCTGGGCGCGCTGCCGGCAGATGTTTCCGCGGAGTCGCTGGCCGCCCTCCGCACCCGGATTGCCGCGTTACAGGCCCAACTACCCCGCCCGCCGATTGCCCCGCCGCCGGCCGAAGCCAGCCTGTACAACGCCATTGTGGTTCCGTTTTTAGAGCCGGCAGTACCGCACACGCTGTTTTTGTTTGGCAACCAGCATGCCCAACTGGCTTGCGCCGCCTGCCACAGCAACGGCGCTTACACCAATCTGAGCACAGATTGCAGCAGTTGCCACACCCCGCCCACAAATTCGCCCGGCTTTGCCCATTTTCCCGGCTACTGCACCGATTGCCACACCGCCGATGATTGGGCGGTGGCCTCGTACCGCCACCCGCGCGTCACCGAATGCGCCTCGTGCCACCACGCCGACAGCCCGCCCAACCACGTCCCGGCAGCGCAACCGCCGGCTGCCGTGCAGATCGCCCGCCGGCCTGCGCCGGCCACCGCCAACCAGGATTGCAGCCAGTGCCACATGAGCAAAACCAGTTGGCAAGACACCGTGCTCGATCACCGGCACCAAACCGATTGCCGCTCGTGCCATCGCCCGGCCAATTACGCTCTGGGCGAGCATTATCCGGGGCAGTGCTCCACCTGTCACAATTCGCAGAATTGGATGGAAATCGACTACAACCACAGCGTCGCCCAAAATTGTGAAGCCTGCCACCTGGCCGATACCCCGGCTTCGCATCTGGCCGCTACCGGCAGCGACGTGTGGGTTTCCAGCCAGCTACCGCCCATTGAAGAACGCCGGCAGCCGGCGCAAAACGGCGCGGTTTCAAACCTGGCCTGCGCCCAATGCCACCGTACCACCGGCGCGTGGAACGACGCCGTTTTTGACCACCAAAATCACCCCGACTGCCAGTTGTGCCACCTGTCCGACGCGCCACCGGCCCACTACGCCGGCCAGTGCTCCAACTGCCACAACTCGACGGCCTGGCTGCCGACCACGTTCAACCACAGCGGGCTAACCGATTGCCAGGCCTGCCACACCGTGCCGGCTGATCACTACTCCGGCGGTTGTTTGCTGTGCCACACCACCAGCTCGTGGTCCGATATCTGGTTTAACCACGTGGGCTACTACTACTGCGCCGACTGCCACACCGACGACGCACCGGCCAATCACTTTGCCGGCGACTGCGCGGTTTGCCATCACCCCAACGCCTGGACGCCATCGTCTTTTAACCACATTGGCTATCTGGATTGCGCCAGTTGCCACAGCCAGCCCGATCACTACGAGCAGCAATGTTCGGCGTGCCACACCACGGTTTCGTGGGATTTTACCCACAACAATTTGAACACCTGCACCAATTGCCACAAAAACGATGCCCCGGCCAACCACTTTACCGGCCAATGCTCCAACTGCCATTCAACCCGAAGCTGGCTGGGGGCCACACCCATTCACAGCGGCCTGTCCGATTGCATGCAGTGCCACTCCCCCGATGCGCCGGACAACCACTACGTGAGTCAATGTTCAAACTGCCACAACACGGTAAGCTGGACAGACATCAACGTGAATCACACCACCTTCACCGATTGCCAGTTGTGCCACACCGCACCGCCAGCGCACTGGGATGGCCAGTGTTCCAACTGTCACTCCACCGGCAATTGGGCCGACATTACGTTTGACCACACCAACCAGGACGACTGCCAGGCCTGCCACACCGCCGCAACCGGCCACTGGCCCGGCCAATGCTCGGATTGCCACGTGACCAGCAGTTGGAGCGAAATTTACTTTGACCACACTACCTACACCAATTGCAAAGCCTGCCACGGCTCAGAGCGACCGGCGGGCCATTCACGCGGGCAATGCTCAAAATGCCACACCACGGATACGTGGGTTATCCCCACGGAAACGCCGTCGCCAACGCCTACCCTTACCAACACGCCGATGCCTAACCAGCCCCCGGAAAATACGCCGACCGCAACGGCTACCGCTACCGCCACGCCCAAAGGCCAGTCCACACCCAAAGGCACGCCGCAGGGAAATAACACACCGGCTCCGGCTTCGGGCAGCGGGCAAACGCCACAAAATACACCGACAGCCACCCCCATGCCCACCGATACGCCCTCGCCCACTGCCACAGCGACAGAAACGTCAACGGCTGTGCCCTCGCCCACTGAAACAGCCACCGGCACACCCACGCCCAGCGCCACACCGTCGCCAACGCCCACTGCCACAGCAACAGATACAGCGACACCCACGCCCACGGAACCGGCCCCAACCGGCACGCCGGATGAACCTCAAGCTGATACTGAAGGCCAATAAATAAACCGTTGCCCAAAATAAAAAGCTTGCCCGGCAATTGGCCGGGCAAGCTTCTCTATTGTGGCACTATTGGCGCGAATCAACGCCGGTTTCTATCGGTATAAATTAATAGTAGATACCGCGTTCAAGGTTTTTGGCCTGTCCAACCCAGTCGTTGACCTCCTGTTGGGTGGGCGTCCGTTTTACGTGGTGGTCTTGTGCCGCTTCCAAAATTTTGTTGTACAAATTTTCAGGGTTGCGTGTGCCTAACTCGGCTACGGTATCAACCCCGGCAAACTCCAGCAAATCAGAATAGACCGGGCCAATGCCGCGAATTCGCACCAGATCAGCCCGGTTGCCCAATTCCAACAATGCTCTGGCCTCAACTCCCAGCTTGGCGGCCAGTTCGGCCCGGTCTTTGGGCTGGGCCACCGCCGCCAACAGCTTGTCCGAGTTGGTCAGGCCGGCGGCTCTGAGCGCATCGGCCAGCTCCGGAGAAACACCATTTAATTCTGTAACATTGAGCGCCATCGGTTACCCTCCTGAGGTCTAATATAGCTAAAAATATTGACTTTAACCCCCATTAAAAGGGGCCTTTCCATCTGAATCAGACTATACTACTCCGGCCACCATTTGAAAATACCCCTTTCTTCCTACACAGCTTGGCGGCAGTCCTTTCCGACAGCATTAACCCAGTAGCAACAGGGCCACATTCGTGATACAATAACCCGTGGTTAAATTCCTTGACAAAGTTGATGGTATTGATGAAATTTTTATTTGTGCCGATACTAATTGTGCTGCTGGCAGGTTGCAACAACGCCACGCCCCTGCCGCTGCCCAACCCAATTCAAACGCTGCCGCCTGCCGCCCCCACCGAAGAGGCCAGGCCGCTCACCGGGCAGCCGCCGGTGGATGCGCCGGTAATCGCTTACAATGAAATCAAAGAGGGCGTCATCGATGAGCCGGACGCGGTGGACGAGTGGGTGTTTAACGCCCAGGCCGGCGACCGGGTGAACGTGGTGCTCAACGGCCAGTTCGACAGTTACCTGGAGTTGTACAATCCCGACGGTGAATTGGTTACCAGCAACGACGACAGCAGCAGCAGCCTCACGGCCGCGCTGTTTGATGTTCAGCTCCCCAAAGCCGGGCCGTACACCATTAAAGTGCGCGGCTACGATAACGATAGGGGTAGCTACGCCCTGGCGCTGACCGGCGGGCATCCCACTGTGGGCGGTGGCCCGCTCAACAGCGGCGAATCGCGCAGTGTGATGCTGTCTGACCAGGGGTACAAATGGCGCTATCAGGGCCAGCAGGGCACATATTTAAACATCGGCATTGAGGGAGCCGGCGGCGTTGACTCGGTGCTGTCGCTGTACGGGCCAAACGGCGATCTGCTCATCAGCGACGACGACAGCGGCGGCAACCTCAACCCGGAGATCATCGATTTTGCCCTGCCCACCAGCGGTATGTACACCGTGCGCGCCGCCACCATCGCCGGCAGCGGCCTCGTCACCCTGACCCTCTCTGCCAGCGAACAATCCTCCGGCGGCGGGCCGCTGGCCGTGGGCAAAGGGCAGTTGGGCGCGCTCAAACCGGGGCGCGAACACCGCTGGACATTTACCGGCAAAACCGGCGAAATTGTGAACATCAGCCTGGTTTCGCCCGAATTTGACACGTTTCTTGAGCTGCGCAGCTCGCAGGATGCTATTCTGGCTGAAAACGACGACGGGCCGGACGGCACCAATGCGCTCATCAGCAGCGTGGCCCTGCCCACCAACGACACCTACACCGTGGTCGTCCGCTCCGCCACCGGCGACACCGGCGGCGCGTACGAACTGACCGTGAAACCGGTTAAAGTTGCGCCGGGCGGCGGGCCGCTCACGCCCGACAAACCGGTACAGGCTTCGCTGGCCCCGGACCAGTCCGACAGCTACACCTTCAGCGCCAGCGCCGGTACGTTTGTAACCCTGCGGGTTCAATCTGACCAATTGGATACCTATTTGGAACTGTACAATGCTAACGATGAACTGCTCATTGGCGATGACGACAGCGGCGGCGGACTGAATGCGGCCCTGCTCAACTTTGCCATCCCCGCCGACGGTGAATACCGGGCGGTGGTCAAATCGGCCCGGCCGGAGAGCAACCAGAGCGGCGTTTACGAAATTCTGCTCACCGTGGCCGAAAATGTGGCCACGGCCGGTCGACTGGAATCCGGCCAGCGCGAAACCATCGAACTGAAAGCCGGCCAGCAGGATACCTGGACCTTTTCCGCCAAAGAAGATGATTTTGTGACCATCAAAATGGAGTCCGACACGCTGGACACGTACCTGTCGTTGTACGATGACCGGGGTGAACTGCTGTACGTAAACGATGACTTTTTTGCCAAACAGGCCGCTGTGGCCAATTTTATTGTGCCCAAAGATGGCCAGTACCGGGTGGTGGCCCGGGCCTACGCGCCGGAAGAAGAAGGAAGCTACACCATTTCGCTGGAAATTTCTGATGAAGAAATTCCGCTCAACCCGTCTGCACCCAACGCCAACAAATAAGGGAGATGCCGCCAATGAACAAAAAGTCTGACCAATTGCTGCTGGATGCTCTGGAAAATGAACGCCGCTACACAGCCAAAGAACTGCACGACGGGGTGGCCCAAACAAGCCTGCAACTGGGGCTGCAAGCCAGTATTTGCCGTAAACTGCTGGAACGCAACCAGCTCGACATGCTGACCACGGAGTTGAGCAACCTGGAAGATCGCGTTCAGAAAGTATCGGCGCAGGTGCGCGAGTTGATTCAGGATTTGCGCCCGCCTGCGCTCGATAGCGATGACCCCACGCTGGATGACTTTATTCAGCACGCCATCGAACTGCATCACCAACGCGGCGGGCCGGCGGTATCGTACCACTACAAGGCTAACCCCGGCGAGTTCAAACTTTCGGCGGGGCAAATGCTGGGATTAATGCGGATTGTGCAAGAGGGGTTGCTGAACGTGAGAAAGCACGCCGCCGCTAACAATGTGCGGTTGAGCATTACAGTAGAACAGGGCATCCTTTATTTGACCATTGCCGATGATGGCAAAGGCTTTAACCCCGCCGAGGTGGAGGCCAGAGTGCTTGATACCGGCGGCGCGGGGTTAACCAATCTGCAGATGCGGACTCAGGCCGTGGGCGGCACGCTGGCGGTGGCCCGCGATACAACCGGCAGCGGCACCAAAATCACGGTCATCCTATCCGAGTGAGCGGATGCGAAACTTGATAATTGACCGGCACGTTTAACCACAAATCCGGCCATCTTTATCCCAGACTTTTAAAAACAGCTCCTCAAGCTATCGGCATGGAAATGTTAGCGAAGCTCCTCGCGCTCGCCAGCGACCGCTGCCGGGCATTTTGCAACCCAATTACCCGCCTTCGGCATCGATACTTGCAGCCGCCCCCACCACAAATTGTATCAAACACACCAAGAGAAAATTGTCTGTAATAGTAGATAGATGTAAAATCTGGCGTGTTTGAAAGGATATCATGGCCCAATTTTCAGAAATTACCAATCATCAAAGATCCGCCATTCGGCTGGCCCTACCCAGCAAAGGCCGCATGGAAGAAGAAACCCTGGACCTGCTGCGCGATTGCGGGCTGACCGTTAAAAAATTTAACCCGCGCCAGTACATCGCCAAAATTTCCGAGCTGCCCACGCTGGAAGTCTGGTTTCAGCGCACCGCCGATGTGGTGCGCAAAGTTCGCGACGGCGACGCCGATCTGGGCATTGTCGGCTTTGACAAAATTGCCGAGTATCGCGGCCCTACCGATACCGTGACAGTCATCCACGACGCGCTCGATTACAGCCACTGCCGGCTGTCGGTGGCCGTGCCGGAGGAATGGACCGAAGTTGACACCGTGGCCGACCTGGCCCGCACTGCCAGCGAACACCACAGCCAGCGACCGCTGCGGGTGGTGAGCAAATACCAGCGTTTGGCCGCCGCTTTTTTAGACACCCACAACGTTACCCCCTACCGGCTGCTGCACGCCGATGGCGCGCTCGAAGCCGCGCCGCAAATGGGCACCGCCGACTTTATTATCGATCTGGTCAGCAGCGGCGTGACCCTGCGCGAAAACCGGCTCAAAGAGTTAAAGGATGGCATCCTTTTTCAGAGCCAGGCTATGTTCATTGGCAACCGGATAGCGCTCACCCAGCGCCCGGAAGTGCTGGAAGCTGCCCGTGAATTACTGGAGCGATTTGAGGCCCACCTGCGCGCCACCGACCGCCACATGGTTGTGGCCAACATGCGCGGCAACTCGGCGGAAGAGGTAGCCCAAAAAGTGTTCAGTCAGCCCAACCTGGGCGGCTTGCAGGGGCCAACCATCAGCCCGGTTTATCTGCGCCAGCCCACCGAAACCAACTGGTTTGCCATCAACATTGTTGTCACCAAAAAAGCGCTGCATCCCACCATTCAGCAATTGCGCCAAATTGGCGGCAGCGGCGTGCTGGTGCTGCCCATCACCTACATTTTTGAAGAAGAGCCGCCCCGCTGGCAAAAGTTACTGGCCGAACTCAACCTGACCGAGGAAGCTCGTGCCCGCTGATCTGTTTCGATTGTATTCCGCTGCCGAAGCCAAAACCGGCATTTTGCGCCGCGCGCCGGTGGGCGAGGTTAAATTAACGCCCAGCCTGGCCAAAGGCATCGAGCGTGTTTTTGGCGAAGTGCTGGAACTGGAAGAGGCCGTGCGCCGCATTCTGGCCGACATCCGCCGGCGCGGCGACGCTGCTGTCATCGACTGGACCGAAAAAATTGACGGCGTCCGGCTGGCCCAACTGGCTGTGCCGCAAGCCGAGATCGACGCCGCTTACGCCGGCATCCCCGCGGAACTGCGCGACGCGCTCCATTTTGCCGCCGAGCGCATTCGCGCTTTTCACCAAAAACAGCCGGCCCAAAGCTGGCTCGACTGGCGGGCCAGCGGTGGCGCGCTGGGGCAGATGATCCGCCCGCTGGAACGGGTGGGAGTGTACGCGCCCGGCGGCACCGCGCCCTACCCCAGCACCCTGCTCCACTGTGCCGTTACCGCCCGCGTGGCCGGCGTGCCAGAGGTAGTAGTGACCACCCCCAGCGGTCGCAGCGACCAGATTGCGCCGGTGCTGCTGGCCGCGGCCAAAGTGGCCGGCGTTGATGCGGTTTACAAACTTGGCGGCGCGCAGGCCGTGGGCGCGCTGGCTTACGGCACCGAAACGCTGCCCAAAGTGGACAAAATTGTTGGCCCCGGCAATATTTTTGTCACCCTGGCCAAGCGACAGGTGTTCGGGCTGGTCGATATCGACGGGTTGCCCGGCCCCACAGAAACGCTGGTCATTGCCGATGACGCCGCCAACCCGCAGCTTGTCGCCGCGGATCTGCTGGCCCAGGCCGAACACGACGTGCTGGCTTCGGCTATTTTGGTGACGCCCAGCCGCCCCCTGGCCGAAGCGGTGCAGGTAGAAATTGGCCGCCAGCTCGAAACGCTCAGCCGGGCCGAAATCATCGCCGAAAGCCTGCAAAATCAGGGTGGCGGCGTGCTCTGCGCCAGCCTGGCCGAGGCAGTGGAATTGAACAATCTGTACGCGCCGGAGCATCTTTGTTTGCACGTGGCCGATCCGTGGGCCTTGCTGGGCAAAGTTCAGCACGCCGGCGGCGTCTTTTTGGGCGAGCACGCCTTTGAGGTGCTGGGCGATTACACTGCCGGCCCCACCCACGTGATGCCGACAATGGGCACGGCTCGCTTTGCCAGCCCGTTGAGTGTTCGTGATTTCACCAAAATTATCAGCGTTTTTGGTCTGGACGCCGCCGAAGCCGCCGCTATCGGTAGAGCCGCGGCCACTTTGGCCCAGGCCGAGGGACTCGATGCTCACGCAGCAGCCGCAAGGAGGCGGTTATGAAAATCAAACCAGTCAGCCCGGATGACCAGAGCCAGCTTTTAGCCCTGATGCGCGAAAGCCACGAATTCGAAGAGGACGCTGCCAGCGACGAGTGGCCGCAAACCGAAGCCGCTATCAAAACGCTGCTGGTCGATCCGCTGGCCGGCGAAGCCTATCTGACTTTTGACGCCGCCGGCGAAGCGGTGGGCTACATTATTATGTGCCGCGGCTTTAGCCTGGATTACGGCGGTTATTTCACCTGGGTTGAAGAAACGTACATGCGCCAGGCTGCCCAGGGCCGCTACCGCGATGAAAGGTTTTCAACTTGACGACGACAGTTTTTGATCCCAGCGCTCTTATCCGCGACAGCGTTGTCCAGTCAAAACCGTATACCCCTATTTTACCCTTTGAAGTTCTTTCACAGCAGCTTGGCCGCCGGCCAGAAGACATCATCAAATTAGACGCCAACGAAAACCCCTACGGCCCATCGCCGCGCGTAGCCGAGGCGCTGGCCGCCGCGCCCTACCTGCACATTTACCCCGACCCCGAAAGCCGCGAGCTGCGGGCCGCGCTGGCCGACTACACCGGCCTGCCCGCCGATTATCTGCTGGTGGGCCACGGCGCAGATGAACTCATCGATCTGGTGATGCGCCTGTTTTTGAACCCCGGCGACAAACTGGTCAACCTGCCGCCCACGTTTGGCATGTACAGTTTTGATGCCGACATCAACGCCGTGGAGGTGGTCAACGTTTGGCGGCGCGCCGATTTCTCCATCCCGCTAAACGAAGTTGAGGCCCAGTTTGCCGGCCCGGACTCGCCGCCCAAGTTGATCATTGCCACCTCGCCCAACAACCCGGATGGCTCGCTGCTGCCCGACGCCGATTTACGCCGGCTGCTGGCCTTGCCGGCCATTGTTATTTTGGATGAAGCCTACATTGAATTTTGCGGCGGCAGCCGGATAGCGTGGGTGCGCGATTACCCCAACCTGATTGTGCTGCGCACGTTCAGCAAATGGGCCGGGCTGGCCGGGCTGCGCGTGGGTTACGGCGCTTTCCCGCTCAACATCATCGAGCATTTGTGGAAAATCAAACAGCCCTACAACGTGAATGTGGCCGGGCAAATCGCCGCGCTGGTCTCGCTGCAAGACCGCGCCCGGCTGCTGGCCAGTGTTGATAAATTGATGGCCGAACGCGAGAAGTTTTTTGCAACCCTGCGCCAGTTTGATTGGCTCACGCCCTACCCCAGCCACTCCAATTTTGTACTGTGCCGGGTTGAAGGGCGGCCGGCGGCCGAGGTGAAAGCAGCGCTGGCCGGCCACGGTATTTTGGTACGCTATTACAATTCCGCCCGGCTGTCCGACCACATCCGCATCAGCATTGGCACGCCGGCACAGATGGCCCGGCTGGAGCAAGGATTGCAAGCCATATGAGTTATCGTCCCAGGCTAAACATTGACGCGCTCATTTTTGCCTGCTACGATGTTCTTATCGATGTCAAATTTTCGTACCGGGAAGTTGTCCGCCAAACCGTCCAGCTTTATCTGGAACGCGCGCTGGGGCTGGCCCCCGCCAAAGAACCTCTCCTCACAGCAGACGACGTAGTTTTGCTGCAAAAAACAGGGCAGTTCACCAACTACTGGGACTTGAGTAAAGCCCTCGTTATCTATTTTGTCGAGATGCTGCCGCCGGTACCGACGCCAACCTTCCCGTCTAAATTTCACGTGCCGGCGCTGCTGGCCTACTTGCAGTTTGCCGGCGGCATTCTGCGCGTATCCGTGGATGAACTGCGCCAGCGAAAAGACATCGCCCAACTGGCCGGCGATGTGGCCGCACACGGCGGCGGGCTGGAGGGAGCGCACCGGGCGCTGCCCACAGAAAACCGGCATCTGCTGATTTCCAGCGGCGACATCATTAAAACCAACATTGTGGGCCGCATTTTTCAGGAGCTGTACCTTGGCGCGGACCTGTTTGAACGCGAATACGACGAGCCGGCCATCATCATTCAAGGCACCGGCTTTACCGAACACGAATCGCTGGTGATTGACCCGGCGGTGCTCGGCCAACTGAGCGAGCGACTGCCGCTGGCCGTCGTCAGTGACCGGCCCCGCAGCGAAGTGGAACGGTCGCTCAAAGCCAGAAAAATTGACGTCTATTTTCAGGCGCTGGTCACCCTTAACGAACTGCGCCAGGCCGAAGCCAAACCCATCCCCGCGCCGTGGTCGCTGCTGGAAGCGGCGCGCCAGTTGCAACCGACGCCGGCTCACTCGGCGCTGGTGGGAGCCAATGTCGGCGACATTCAGGCCGCCAAAGCCGCCAACCAAACCGTCCCGTTTACGGCCATCGCCTGTTTGGAAGGGGCTTACAACCGGGATGAACAGCGCGCCGCGTTTGAAGCGTGCAAAGCCAACGTGATTCTGGGTCACCCCAACCATTTAAAGGAGTTGATTCTTGGCAAATAGAAGCGCAACCGTTACCCGCACCACCGGCGAAACCAACATCGAAATCAGCCTGGATCTGGATGGCAGCGGCCAGGCTAACGTGCAAACCGGCGTTGGTTTTTTGGACCACATGCTGCACGCGCTGGCCCGCCACGCCCGCTTTGATTTAACCGTGGCTGCCCGCGGTGACCTGCACATTGATGAGCATCACACCGTGGAAGATGTGGGTATTGTGCTCGGCCGGGCGCTGGCTCAGGCGCTGGGCGACCGCAAAGGCATTACCCGCATGGGCCACGCCATTGTGCCAATGGACGAGGCGCTGGCGCTGGTGGCGGTGGATTTTGGCGGGCGCGGCTACTTTGTATTTGACGGCGAGTTTCGCACCGACCGCATTGGGCAGGTTACCACCACGCTCATCCCCCATTTTTTTGAGAGCCTGGCCCACGAAGGCAAACTCAATTTGCACGCCCGCCTGCTGGCCGGAACCGACGATCACCACAAAGCCGAAGCGTTATTCAAGGCGCTGGCTCGCGCGCTGGATATGGCCCTTCGCCCCGATGCGCGGCTGGCCGGCCAGGTGCCCAGCACCAAAGGCACACTCACTGTTTAGTTTTGAGTTTTGAGTGTTAAGTTTTAAGTTTGACATTTATAAGAGTTACGCACTTGAGGTCATCGTCAATGTTTTTAACCACGGAGACACAGAGTTCACAGAGTTTTTTATAAAATTCTCAGTGGTCTCCGTGCCTCCGTGGTTGATCCTTGCTCGATCATTATTCAACTGCGTAAGTCCTAATTTAATCTGGAGTTGCTGCTTTTGCTCACCGGCAAAGTTAAATTACACGTAAAGAAACGGTAAATTTCTTACTAAGAAATTGATGGTTTCTTAGTAAGAAGTTGGCGGTTTCTTAGTAAGAAATTGGCGGTTTGCAAGCGAGTGATTGTAATTTCATTACTCAAAACTAAAAACTGAGAATTGAGAACTTTTTTTATGAAACTGGCAATTATCGATTACGGCGTAGGCAATTTCAGAAACGTGCAAAAGGCGTTTCAGGCCGTTGGCGCGGATGCCGACATCACCGAATCGGTGCAGGCCGTGCGAGACGCCGGCGCGGTGGTGCTGCCCGGCGTCGGCGCGTTTGGCGACGCCATTGACAACCTGCGCCAGCGCGGGCTGGACCGGCCGGTGCTCGACGCGCTGCGGGCTGGCAAACCGCTGTTTGGCATTTGCGTTGGCCTGCAACTGATGTTTGATGAAAGCGAAGAGATGGGTCAGCACACCGGGCTGGGCATTTTCCCCGGCAAAATTGTGCGTTTCCCCACCACCGAGTTACCCGTGCCGCACATGGGCTGGAACCAAATTCACCCGGCGCAGCCGCACCCGCTGCTCAACCACATTGACAACGGCGACTTTGCCTACTTTGCCCATTCGTACTACGCCCGGCCGCAAAACCCGGCCCACGTGGTGGCAACCACCGATTACGGGCTGAATTACGCCTCGGTGGTGGCCCGCGACAACGTCTGCGCCATCCAGTTTCACCCGGAAAAAAGCCAGCAGGTCGGCCTGCAAATTCTCAAAAATTTTGTGGAACTGGCCGAAAAAGCCAGCTAAAGATAGCGTGAAAAACAGACCTGGAATATTTGCCACCACGCCCTTGGGCGTAATCGGTTGCGAGTGGCGGGTGGCAAGTGGCGCGTTTTTACCCGCCACCCGCTACTTGCAACTCGCCACCTTTTTGAGTGGTGAAAAACAAAAGACACTAACTGAATCCTGTTTTCAAGGAAACGAACATGCAGATTTATGCTGCCATCGATTTAAAAAATGGAAAATGCGTGCGCCTGACGCAGGGCGATCCCAACGCCGAAACAATTTACGGCGAAGACCCGGCGGCCATTGCCGAAACGTGGGAAACCATTGGTACGGATTGGCTGCACGTGGTCAATCTTGACGGCGCGTTTGGCGACCCGGCCAAAGCCGCCAAAAATATCGATGCCCTCCAGGCCATTTTGGACCGGGTGAACGTGCCGGTGCAGTTTGGCGGCGGGCTGCGCAGCCCGGCGGATGTGGAGCGCGCGCTGAACATGGGCGTCAGCCGGGTAGTCATCGGCTCAATGGCCGCCGACCGCCCCCGCCAGATGCTCGATATTTTGGGCCAGTTTGGGGCCGAGCACATTGCGCTGGGGCTGGATGTCCGCGCCGGCAAAGTGGCTACCCACGGCTGGCGGCAACTGGCCGATACCAATGCGCTCGATCTGGTGAAAATCATCCAGACCGCCGGCCTGAAACACGTAATTTACACCGATATTGCCCGCGACGGCATGCTGCAAGGCGTTAACCTGGCCGCGGCGGTGGCCCTGGCCGAAGCCGGTAACGCGGCTCAAAATCCGGCCCAGCGCTTTAAAGTGATTGTTTCCGGCGGCGTGGCCGGGCTGGATGATGTTCACGCAGTGAAAGCCAGCGAAGCCAAAGGGCTGGAGGGGCTGATTATTGGCAAGGCGCTGTACGCCGGCAAAGTGGATTTGGCCGAAGCGATGCAGGTGGCGCACGCATGATTGTGCAAATTTACGCGGCAACCTCGGTGGCCGGTGCGTTAAAAATGGTTGAGCTGGGCGTTGATCAGATTGGTTTTGTAGCCGGTGACTACGGCGAGGTGTTCGGCGAGCTGACCTTTGAGCAGGCGCGGGCCATCGCCGATGCGCTGCGCGGCAAAGCTGTCTCATCGGCGTTAACCATGAGCACCGACCCCGCCGAAATTCTGCGCATGGCCGCGGCGGTGCAGCCGGACGTTATCCACATTTCCAGCGACACCGGCGCGGTAGGCGTTGAGGCGATGGCCCAGCTGCGCGAGCGCCTGCCGGACGGCGTGCAACTGATGAAAGCCATTCACGTGGATGGGCCGGGCAGCATTAATGTGGCGCGGCAGTTTGCGCCGGTATCAGATATTCTCCTGCTCGATACCAAAGTGAGCGGCATGCCCGGCGTCGGCGCAACGGGTGTGACCCACGATTGGGCCATCAGCCGGCAGATTATTGAGCAGGTTGGCGGGCAGGCGCGGGTGATTTTGGCCGGCGGGCTGGTACCGGCCAACGTGCGGCAGGCCATCGCCGTGGCCCAACCGTGGGGCGTGGATAGCAACACCGGCACCAACCTGCCCGGCGACCCGGTCGCCAAAGATTGGGATAAAGTGGCCGCGTTTGTGCGGCAGGCAAAAAATAGCGAATAGCGAGACTCAGTATATCCAATTTTCTGGTAGTAGAGGCATCCCTATGCCTCTACCGGCGGGCATAGGGATGCCCGCCCTACGGTAAATTTGGATCTACTGAGACTATTCAACCATACCGCATTGGCATCCTGAGTAGCGCGAAACGGAGTGGAGCGCGTATCGAAGGGTGTTTATGCGATGAGGATAGCACCCTTCGATACGGCCTATGGCCTGCTCAGGATGTTATCCTCTGAATAATTGCCCAATACGAATAATGCGGGCCAACCAGCCTTGCAATTCGCCATTCAAACGGAGCAACCTATGTTAGCCAAACGAGTCATTCCATGCCTGGATGTAAAAGACGGGCGCACGGTCAAAGGCATCAATTTTGTTAACCTGCGCGACGCCGGCGACCCGGTGGAGCAGGCCCAAATTTACGACCGCGAAGGCGCGGATGAACTGGTTTTTTTGGATATTACCGCCTCGCACGAGGGACGCGGGCTGATGCTGGATATTGCCCGGCGCGTGGCCGAGAGCGTGTTCATCCCCTTCACCGTAGGCGGCGGCATTGGCAGCCTGGATGATATGCACGCCATCATTTCCACCGGGGCCGATAAAGTGAGCATCAACACCGCCGCCGTGCGCAACCCGGCCGTGATTACCGCCGGGGCCAAAGCCTTTGGCAGCAACGCCATTGTGGTGGCCATCGATGCCCGCAAACGGCTGGATGGGCCGGGCTGGGAAACCACCACCCACGGCGGGCGGCAACGCACCGGCCTCGATGCGGTGGCGTGGGCCAAAGAGTGCCAGGAACGCGGCGCGGGTGAAATTCTGCTAACCAGCATGGACGCCGACGGCACCAAAGCCGGTTTTGATCTGCCGCTGACCAAAGCCATCACCGAGGTAGTCAATATTCCGGTTATCGCCTCCGGCGGGGCCGGGGCGCTGGCCCACTTCTCCGACGTGATTTTGCAGGCCAACGCCAGCGCGGTACTCGCGGCCAGCCTGTTCCACTTTAAAGAGATTTCCATCCGGCAGGTTAAAGAGCATCTGGAATCGCAGGGAATTGTAGTGCGGCACAAAAAGGCAGGAATTAGGAATTAGGAATTAGGAATTAGGAATTAGGAATTAGGAATTAGGAGCCAGGGGTCAGAATACAGAGTTTAGAAGCCGGGTTACGAGTTACGGATTACGCAACACGTAACCCGCAACACGGCTCAAACCCAGCAGGCAGGATAAAACATTGACCAGCGCCAATCCAAAATCGAAAATACCCAAAGGGCACTTCGTCGAAAATCTAAAATTCAACGAGGCCGGGCTGATTCCGGCCATTGTGCAGGATGCCGCCAGCGGCCAGGTGTTGATGATGGCCTGGGCCAACGCCGAGAGCCTGCGGCTGATGCTCTCCAGCGGCGAAACGTGGTTCTGGAGTCGTAGCCGGCAGGAGTTGTGGCACAAAGGGGCCACCAGCGGCAACACCCAAAAAGTGCGCGAAATTTTTTACGATTGCGACGGCGACACGCTGCTCATCACCGTAGATGCCGCCGGGCCGGCCTGCCACACCGGCAACGTGAGCTGCTTTTTTAGCAAGTTGGAGGTTTAAATGAGCCGAAAAGCATTGATTGTGGTAGATATGCAAAACGACTTTTGCCCCGGCGGCGCACTGGCCGTGCCCCACGGCGATGACGTCATTGGGCCGATCAACGCGCTGGTAGACACTTACCTGGCCAACGGCGATGTGGTGGTTTACACCAAAGACCATCATCCCGCCGATCATCACTCTTTCAAAGCCAACCATCCCGACGGCATCTGGCCCAATCACTGCGTGCAGCAAACCGGCGGCTGGGATTTTCACCCCGACCTCGTTGTCAGCGGGCCAACTTTTTACAAAGCCTTTCTCACCACCGAAGACAGCTACTCCGGCTTTGGCGGCCACATCAAACCGGATATGGCGGCGCCATCGCTGGCGGATTATTTAAAGGAACAGCGCGTGAGCAACGTTACGGTGGTAGGGCTGGCGCTGGATTACTGCGTTAAATCGACCGCCATCGACGCCAAAGGGCTGGGGTTTGACACCGCCGTGCTGCTGAGCGGCACGCGGCCGGTCAATGTTAACCCCACCGACGGCGACGCGGCCATTGCTGAACTGCGCGCAGCCGGAGTCAGCGTTAAATAGATGATTGACCGCGACCTGCTGCTGATTTTGGTGGGCGGGCTGATCGGCGCGGCCAGCAGCATCGGCACGTTGATTGTCAGTTACATATTGGAAGGCATGCGCCTGCGCCGCCACTGGCAACGCGAAGACCAACTGCTGCTGCGTCAAAAACGCAACGAACTGCAAAATTTTCTGGCTAAAGCCGGGCAGCAGGAAAAAACGGACGAATAATGTCGGACCGAAAGTTTGGGTTAACCTCGCAGCAAAAAATATGGCGCGGCCTCATCTTCATCGCCGCCGGAATTTTTTTAATCATTCAGGTAGCCGTCGGTGATGCCGCCAGCGGTTTTTGGGTGACGGTTTCGTGGCTGGCGGCCTTTGTGGCCTTTGGCGCGCTGATGTTGTTTTTATGGAGTATGCGACAAAAGCAGTGAGTTGAGTGAGTTTGATGGGTTGGGTGAGTTTTAAGCTCGTGTTGCGTAAAACGTGTTGCATATTCCGTCGTTCGCCGTTCGTCATTCGTCACTCGCTACCCGCAATTCGTAATTCATAATTCGTAATTCGTAATTGTATTTTCGAGGGAGGCAATAGTATGCCTGTAACCGCAATAGTAGGCGCTCAATGGGGCGACGAAGGCAAAGGCCGGATGGTAGATGCTCTGGCCGGCAATATGGACTGGGTGATCCGTTTTCAGGGCGGCGATAACGCCGGCCACACGGTTGTCAATCAATTTGGCGAATTTAAACTGCATTTGGTGCCGTCCGGCATTTTCTTTCCCCAAACCAAATGTTTAATTGGCACCGGCTGCGTGGTCAACCCGGCTACGCTGCTGGAAGAGTTGGAACACATCGAAGCCGCCGGCGTGGGTACCGACAACCTGTTTCTATCCAGCCGCGCTCAAATGCTGATGCCCTATCACCGGCTGCTCGACGCCGCGCACGAAGGCCGGGGCAAAGGCAGCATGCTCGGCACCACCAAACGCGGTATCGGCCCGGCTTACAGTGACAAATCGGCCCGGCGCGGCCTGCGACTGGGCGATTTGTTCCACCCGGACTGGCTGGAGGAACGGCTGGAAAAAGCGGTGGCCTTTGCCAACCGCGAACTGGCCCACTACGGCCAGCCGGCCGTTAACCCCGCCGATCTGTTTGAGCAGTTTCGGCTGTGGCGCGACAAACTCGGCCACCGGCTGATCGACCCGCTACCCGTTATCCGCGATGCCTACCGGCAGGGCCAATCCTTTTTACTGGAGGGCCAACTGGCCGCCATGCGCGATCTGGATTGGGGCACCTACCCCTACGTCACCTCATCCAATCCCACCGCCACTTTTGCCCCGGTGGGCGCGGGGCTGCCGCCGCAGGCGCTGGAACGGGTCATCGGCGTGGTTAAAGCCTACACCACGGCGGTGGGCCTTGGCCCGATGCCCACCGACCAGGGCGAAAACGAAGCGGCGCTCTGGCTACGCGAACACGGTCACGAGTACGGCGCGACGACCGGCCGCCCCCGCCGCTGCGGCTGGCTCGATGCCGTGGCCCTGCAAGTTGTGGCTTATCTCAACGGCTTCACCGACATCGCCATTACCAAGCTCGATGTGCTGGACGGCCTGCCCCAACTCAAAATCTGCACCGGCTACCGCCTGCCCGATGGCCGCAGCATCGACTACGTGCCGGATACGCCGCTGTACGAAACCGTCGAACCAATTTACGAAAGCTGGCCCGGCTGGCCGGCCAACTCCACCAGCCAGGCCCGGAGTTGGGCCGAGTTGCCGGCCGCCGCCCAGGCCTACCTCAACCGGATTGAAGAGCTGGCCGGCGTGCCCATTCGGTTTGTGTCGGTGGGGCCGGCCCGCGACGAAATGTTTGAGGTGAACCGCTGATGTCCGATTTTCTCACCACCCTGGCCCAACTCATCGCCGACCGCAAAGCCAACCCCAAACCCGGCTCGTACACCAACACGCTGCTGGCCGACCCGGCCAAAGCCGCCCAAAAAGTGGGCGAGGAAGCCACCGAAGTGGTGGTGGCGGCGCTGGCTCAATCGGATGAGCGGCTGACCGAAGAAATGGCCGATCTGCTGTATCACAGCCTGGTACTGCTGGAAACGCGCAATATTCGCTTTGCGGACGTACTGGCCGAACTGGAAAAACGGCACCGGTAGTGCAGTTACTCGTCACCGACTATTTGCATTTGATGATTGACAAAATAACCCTGTCATTAACCAGGGCAACCTGTTTACCCATCCCCCCTGCCCCCCTTCCCTTTTGGGAAGGGGATAGGGGAGGGGGTTGATTTTGTAACAGTCTACCGATGGCAAATGGCCATTCCAACATAAAAGGCGGAATTTATGAACCAACCTTCGGACAGAAAGACATTGCTCACGCTGCTCGGCGCAGTGGTTGTTTTTTCTGCGCTGGCGGCAGTGGTTGGCCTGTGGACTTACCGGCTCGGACAGGAATCCGCGCCTGCGCCCACCGCTCAAATTGCGGCCGTGGCCCCCACCGCTGCGCCGCCGCAGATTGTCACCAACACGCCCACCGCCACGGCCACGCCTTCGCCCACCGCCACCGTTACCCCCACGCCCACCGCCAGCCCCACCAACACGCCCACCCCTAGCCCCACGCCAATTGTGGTTATCACTCACGTTAACAAACTGGGCCGGCTGGAAACCACCGAATTTGCCATGCGCACGGTTGTCGATTTGGAAAATGACCGCAGCAATCTGTGGCAAAAAATCTTTGGCTCCGACCAGTTGCTGCTGCTGGCCGAAGGCGAAGTGGTGGCCGGTTTTGATCTGGAAAAAGTAACCGAGGGCGATATTCAGGTGGACGGCACCCGGGTAGTGCTAACCCTGCCCGCGCCGGAAATCCTTTACAGCCGGGTTGACAACGAGCGCACCCAGGTGTACGAGCGCAACACCGGCCTGTTTCTCAAGCCGGACCCCACCCTGGAAGGCCGCGCCCGCCAACTGGCCGAAGAATCGATGCGGCAGTGGGCGCTGGAGCGCGGCATTTTAGACAAAGCCACCGCCACCGGCCGGCAGCAGCTTGAAAACCTGCTCCGTTCGCTGGGCTTCACCGAAATCATCATCAACGTTAGAGTGAAACCAATATGAGCCAGAATTTGCCGCCAAATAACCAACGCTTTTACATTGCTCTGGGCGTAATGGCCGCACTGGTGCTGGTGTGCATTGGCGCGTTCACTTACGTAGCCGGCGCCTTTACCAGCAAAATCCCGGAAGGCGCGCCAACCAACACCCCGCTGCCGCCGCCGGTGGTCAGCATCCAAAAAATCAAAGCGCAGGCCGAACTCAGCACCGTGGAGTACAGCACCATCACCGAGGTGTACAACGAAACGCCGCCGGAAGGCATTGTCGATGAATTTTTGGGCAACCGGGAAAAGTTGCTCATGCTGGTTTACGGCGACGTGCAGGCCGGGTTCGATTTGAGCGAGCTGTCCGATGAAGATATCTGGAGCGACGGCAAAAAAGTGCGACTGGTGCTGCCCGCGCCCAAAATTCTCAACAGCAGCATCGACTTTGACCGCACCCACATTGTCTACTACGAAAACAAGCTCATTTTTGATAGCAACAACCCCAACCTGCAGGGCGAAGCCCTGAAACAGGCCAAAGACGCCATCGAAGAGGCGGCGCTCAAAGAGGGCATTCTAAACCGCGCCAACGATTACGGCCGGCTCTATTACCAGAATTTTCTGTACTCACTGGGCTTCACCGATGTTGAAGTGGTGGTTAATGCCCAAATTTTCAAAAAGTAGAAAGCAGGGAGGATAAAGGATGAAGGATAAAGGATGAGGGATAAGAAGTAGGTCGGGCTTGTAGCCCGACAGTCACGCTACAAGCGTGATCTACTTCCTACTTCATCCTTCCTACTTCCTACTTCCTACTTCTTGCTTCCTGCTCCCAATACAACTATTTTGGAGGGAATAACTATGCCAACCGCACTATTATCTGTTTCTGACAAAACGGGTGCCACCGAGTTTGCCGCCGCGCTGGCCGAACTTGGCTGGACGCTGGTAGCCAGCGGCGGCACTGCCCGCCAACTGGCCGAGGCCGGCCTGCCGGTCACCGATGTCGCCTCGCTTACCGGCGCGCCGGAAATGCTGGGCGGCCGGGTAAAAACGCTGCATCCCAAAATTCACGGCGGCATTCTGGCCCGCGACAGCGCCGCCGACCGGGCCGAACTGGCCCAGCACGGCATCACCGCCATCGATGTCGTGGTCTGCAACCTGTACCCGTTTCAGCAAACCGTGGCCAAACCCGGCGTCGAGCTGGATGAGGCCATCGAACATATTGATATTGGCGGGGTAACGCTACTGCGCGCCGCCGCCAAAAATTTTGACCGGGTCACGGTAATCTGCGACCCGGCCGATTACCCCACCGTGGCCGGCGAATTGCGGGTGAACGGCCGGGTCTCCGCCGACCTGCGCGCCGAACTGGCCCGCAAAGCCTTTGCCCACACCGCCGAGTACGACGCGGCCATCAGCAATTATCTGTTTGACCAATCCGGCGATCTGCCCGGACGGCTGGCAATGTCACTGGTAAAAGTGCAGGGGATGCGCTACGGCGAAAACCCGCACCAGTCCGCCGCGCTGTACGCCGCCCGCGCTGACATCGGCCCGTTGGGCGGCACCCGCCTGCAAGGTAAAGAACTGAGCTACAATAATATGCTCGATCTGGACGCCGCCTGGCGCGCCGCCCTCAGTTTTACCGAACCGACGGTTGTCATTGTTAAACACCTGTCGCCGTGCGGCATTGCCAGCGCGGCCTCGCTGGTTGACGCCTTTGGCCCGGCTCTGGCCTCGGACCCGGTTAGCGCCTTTGGCGGAGTTATCGCTGTGAACCGCGAATTTGACGACGCCATTGCCGGGGCGCTGGGCGACCTGTTTGTGGAAGCCATCGCCGCGCCGGGTTTTTCAGCGGAGGCGCTGGCCGTGCTGGAGAAGCGAAAAAACTGCCGGTTGGTGGCCATTGATAAAGATGTGGCCGGCAAAATGGAATTTCGCAGCATTACCGGCGGGCTGCTGGTGCAGGAACGCGATACCGGCGACCCGGCCAGCACCGACTGGAACGTAGTTTCAGACCGCCAGCCTTCGGCGGAGGAACTGTCTGCGCTGAAATTTGCCTGGATTGCCGCTCAGCACGTAAAAAGCAACTCGATTGTGTTTGCCGCCGGCGCGGCCACCGTGGGCATTGGCGGCGGGCTGCCCAGCCGCGTCGATGCGGTAAAACTGGCCGCCACCAAAGCCGGCGATAAGGCCCGGGGCGCGGTAATGGCCTCCGACGCCTTCTTCCCCTTCCCGGACGGCATCGAAGCTGCCGCCGCCGCCGGGGTAACGGCGGTGGTTCAGCCGGGCGGCTCCATCCGCGATAAAGAGGTCATCGAAGCGGTCAACAAGCTCGGGCTGGTGATGGTCTTTACCGGCGTACGCCATTTTCGGCACTAATTAGAATTGGCTGGTCAACGCCAATTGAAGGGCACTATCTACAAATCGACCCCGGGTTAGCTGCTTACGATGGGCAATGCTGGCGGGTAACGCCAGCATTGCCTGTCAGACTATAGCCAAAAATCATCATTTAAATGAGATCCCGACTTTTGATTTCCAACCGTACCCCCAAAGGCTTGCCCCAGCTTTTGTTGTTAACCATCATCGTTACCGTGGCCCTGAGAAGTTACAACCTGAACAGCCTGCCGATTTCACTGAATCTTGATGAGGCCACCAACGGCCTTGACGCCTGGGGTTTGCTGCACCCGGTGCGGTTGACCCCTTTTCTGCCCAACAACTTTGGCCGCGAAACTCTCTTTTTTTACCTGCAAGGCGCCGCGCTGGCGGTTTTTGGGGTGAGTATTTTTACCCTGCGCTGGGTGTCGATGGCGGCGGGCGTGCTGACCGTGCCGTTACTTTATCGGGTTGGAGTACGGTTATTTGGCAGCCGTTGGCTGGGACTGCTGGCGGCAGCAGCGCTCGCCACAAGTTACTGGCATATTTACTTTAGCCGGCTGGCGCTCCGTGGAATTTTGCTACCACCGCTGTTATTGCTCAGCGTTTGGAATTTTTGGCGCGGCTGGTTTCCGGTCAGTAATGATGCTGGTTCAGCGCGCCCCCGGCTGGTGCTGGCCGGGTTGATGCTGGGGGTAACTCAATATAGCTACCTGGCGGCGCGGCTGTTACCCGTAATTTTCGGGGTGTTCATCGGGTTGGAGTTGCTTCTGCCACAGCCCGGAGCCAGCCGCCGCCACAAATTGACCGATGCCCTGATATTTGGCGGGATAGCTTTGCTGGTGACAATCCCTTTGCTAACCTACTTCTGGCAGCAGCCGGCGGCGCTCACCGACCGCGCCGGGACTATCTCTGTTATTAACAGCGAGGCCCCGCTGCGGGCGCTGAAAGCCAACGGGCTGGCCCTGCTGCGCCTGCACCTGCTGCCGCTGGGTTGGCTGGGGCGTTGGCCGCCGCTCAACTGGCTGACGATGGCGGGGTTGCTGGTAGGGCTGGCGGTGGCGCTCCGCCACTGGCGTACACCGGCGCACCATTTTGTGCTGCTGTGGGGCGGCATGGGGTGGCTGCCAGTGCTGCTGTCCGTGCAAAACTGGTCGGGCGAAACCACGCTGCTGCGCGGAATTGTGGCCTGGCCGCCCATATTTTTGCTGGCGGGCTTGGGTTGGCTGCGATTATACCGTTGGCTGGCCGGGTACCGGCCCCGCATCTCGCCGGGCGCCGTGGCGGGGCTACTGCTAGTGACAGGCGGCCTGGGCAGCGGCTACACCTATTTTGTCACCCCGGCGTCACCGGTGGGTCGAGGGTTGAGTGACCATCCGCCCTACCTGGCTCGCGCTCTCAACCGAGCCGAACAGCCCACGTTGCTGCCGTTGCGATTTTATGCCGAAACCGCCACCCATTTTTTGCTCAAGCAGCACTATCCGCGGCTGGTCAACGCCGCTGCCTCATCTTTGTTGCCGCCCGAAACCCGCTTGTTATTGCCACCCAAGCAAGACTCGGCGGTGGCCTTTGTGTTGCTCTCGCCCGCCAAACACACCGCCTTTTTACTGCCGCCTCTCTCGGCAACAACCCAGCACCAACTTGCGGCGCAGGTTGCCACCCTTATCCCGTTGGACACCGTACTGGACAGCGAGTCTGAAGTGATTGCTAACTTATACCCGGCGCCGTCCCCTGCCCTGTTTGCCGGCGACATCCTTCCAACAAATTCATTGCCGCTGGCCGAGTTCAGTAACGGCATCCGGCTGTTATCGGCCCAGGTTGAGCCTGCTATCGCCCAGCCCGGCGACCAGGTGAGTCTGCACCTGAACTGGCAGGCTCAATCTCAGGTAGAGCGCTCGTCGCTGCTATTTGTGCATTTGTTTGATGTCGCTACGCGGCAGCGCTGGGGGCAAATTGACGAACCCCTGACCGGTCTGCTATTTGATGCTGTCCATTGGCCGCCTGGTCTGATTGTGCCAGATACACTGACTTTTACCTTGCCGCTGGATGCGCCGCCCGGCCCCTACCGTTTTGAATTGGGGCTAATTGCCGAACCTGGCGACAGGCGACTGCCGCTCAATAACGGCGGCGACAGCCTGATGGTGAGCAAATTACACCTGGGCGCTGCGCCAGCGCCGCCGCAAATAAATACCCCTGGTATCTCATTTGGCAAGCAGATCGCCTTGTTAGGGCTGGACATCTCCGGCACAGACAATAACCTGACCTATACCCTGCACTGGCAGGCGCTGACCGCGCCGGCGGCAGATTATATTGCCTTTAATCACCTGCTGTCCGGTGATGGGCAAATAGTCGCTCAACAGGATGCCGCGCCCCAACAAGGTCAGTACCCTACCAGTTGGTGGACCCCCGGCGAATTGGTGCTCGATACTTACCGCCTGCCTATCCCGACAGCTGGCGCAGCAGACCGGTTGACCTTGCGGCTGGGCTGGTACGACAGCAGCGGGCAGCGGCTCACCCGCGATGGCGTAGCCCAGGATTATTTTGACCTCCCCCTAAAATAATTTGTCAGTACGCCTGCTTCGTCCCGCAGAGAGGCCGAATTTAACGGTGTGTTTTTTAGCGGCTTTTGCCGCCCCCCATTCAAAACGGCATCCCCAAAATCAATTTTGAAAAATTTATGCCTGCTTGCTAGAATATCCCTGTAGTTTTGCGTATAATAGATACCGTACCACTTTAGAAATCCGCCATCTTCCCAGGCTCGATGCGTGTCAAAAGGAGCGCCGCTGACACAAGGGTGTGGAAGTTCAAATATCTCCCGTTTGGCCCCCGTCGAGTTACACCACGGGATCAATCTGCCACAAATACATTTGAATCACTCGGAGCTTTACGGGTGAAATATTAAAGGCTGGGCTTTGGCGCCGGTAAAGCTCATTAAACTGGTAGCAATAGTTATTTGAGGAGGATTAAAGATGACAGCCCAATCTGGAGCGGCATTACTGGAACTGGTTGGTAGCCTGCAAAACCGCAAACAGTTTCAGGATTTGAACTGGTCCGGCACGTTTCAGGATTATCTTGAAATTGTCGCCAAAAATCCGCGCGTCACGCGGAACGCGTTCCAACGCATTTACGATATGATCATGGAATACGGCACCGAAGATTTTGTCGATGCCAAAAAGCGGTTGACCCGCTACAAATTCTTTAGCGACCCCAGCTTTGACCGCGACGACGCCATTTTTGGCTCCGAGATTTCCCTGATGCGGCTGGTGAACTTTTTCAAAGCCGCTGCTCAAGGTTACGGCACCGAACGCCGGGTACTGCTGCTGCACGGCCCGGTTGGGTCGGCCAAAAGTACGGTAGTGCGCCGCCTGAAAAAAGGGCTGGAGCGCTACAGCCGCACCGATGCCGGTGCACTCTACACCTTTGATTGGTATCTGGGCGAACTGACCGACGATGGCAAACTACCGCCCTTCCCCTCCAAACCCAAAGAGCCGCGCGATGGCATCGACGGCGATTGGGTGCCTTCGCCAATGAATGAGGAACCGCTGCTGCTCATCCCGCCCGATGCCCGGCCTCAATTTGTGGCCAAACTCAACGAAGGCCGCTCGCCCGGCGAACAAATAAAAATTGTGGGCGACCTGTGCCCGCCGTCGCGCTATTATTTCCGCGAGCTGATGCAGCGTTACGACGGCGACTGGACCAAAATGATTCGCCACGTGCGGGTGCGCCGGCTGGTCTTCAGCGAGCAGGACAGGGTGGGCATTGGCACCTTCCAACCCAAAGACGAAAAAAACCAGGACTCCACCGAGCTGACCGGCGACATCAACTACCGCAAAATTGCCATTTACGGCAGCGATAGCGACCCGCGCGCCTTTAACTTTGACGGCGAATTCAACATTGCCAACCGCGGCCTCATCGAATTTATTGAAATGCTCAAACTCGACGTGGCCTTTCTGTACGACCTGCTCGGGGCCAGCCAGGAACACCGGGTAAAATCCAAAAAATTCGCCCAAACCGATATTGACGAAGTGATCATTGGCCACACCAACGAGCCGGAATATCGCCGCCTGGAAGGCAACGAATTTATGGAGGCGCTCAAAGACCGTACCGTGCGCATCGACGTGCCGTACATCACCAAGCTCAAAGACGAAGAGCAAATTTACCTGCGCGACTTTAACGGCGAAAAGGTAAAAATCCATATTGCGCCGCACACGCTGGAAATGGCCGCTATGTGGGCCGTGCTCACCCGGCTGGAAGAACCCAAAAAAGCCAGCCTGACGCTGCTGCAAAAACTCAAGCTGTACAACGGCCAAACCCTGCCCGGCTTTACCGAAGACAACATCAAAGAGCTGCGCAAAGCCGCCGTGCGTGAAGGCATGGAAGGCATCAGCCCGCGCTACGTGCAGGACAAAATCAGCAATTCGCTGGTAAAGTACCACGAAGACGGCTACATTAACCCGTTTATGGTGCTCAACGAACTGGACGCCGGGCTGAAAAATCACCCGCTGATCACCGACGAGGACGAGCGCAAACGCTACCGCGAACTGCTGGATTTGGTTAAAGAAGAGTACACCGAAATTGTGAAAAACGAAGTCCAGCGGGCCATCAGCGCCGACGAAGAAGCCATTACCCGGCTGTGCGCCAACTACATTGACAACGTAAAAGCCTACACCCAGCACGAGCGCGTGGTTAACAAATTTACCGGCCAAACCGAAGACCCGGACGAGCGGCTCATGCGCAGCATCGAAAAGAAAATCGACATCCCGGAAAGCCGCAAAGACGACTTCCGCCGCGAAATTATGAACTACATCGGCGCGCTGGCCATCGAAGGCAAAACTTTTAATTACAAAACCAACGCTCGGCTGCACAAGGCGCTGGAACTGAAACTGTTTGAGGACCAAAAAGACAGCATCAAACTGACCTCGCTGGTGAGCCAGGTGGTAGACAAAGACACGCAGGAGAAGATTGATGTGGTCAAAACGCGGCTGATCAAAGAGTTTGGCTACAACGACCAGAGCGCCACCGACGTGCTCAACTACGTGGCCAGCATCTTTGCTCGCGGCGACGCCACCGAGTAGATAAAAATGCAACGAATCGAACGTGATTTTAACCGTTTCCGCCGGATTGTGCGCGGGCAGATCAAAGGCAATCTGCGCAAATATATGTCGCAGGGCGAAATGATTGGCCGCCAGGGCCGGCGCATGGTCAGCATCCCCATGCCGCAAATCGATATTCCCCGCTTCCGTTACGGGGCCAAACAATCCGGCGGGGTGGGGCAGGGCGAAGGCAACCCCGGCGATCCCATTGGCCAGGGCGAGCCGCAGCCCGGCCAGGGACAGGCCGGCAGCGAGCCGGGCGAACACATCCTTGAGGTAGACATCAGCCTGGAAGAATTGGCTCAAATTATGGGCGAAGAGCTGCAACTGCCCAACATTCAGCCCAAGGGCCAAAAAAACATCGTCACCGAAAAGGCCAAATACAACCGTGTACGGCGGGTGGGGCCAGAAAGCCTGCGCCACTTTAAACGCACCTACAAAGAAGCCCTGCGCCGCCAGCTCAGCAGCGGCACGTACGATCCGCAGCGGCCGGTCATCATCCCCATTAAAGATGACACCCGTTACCGCAGTTGGACAGACGTGCCCGCGCCGGAGAGCAACGCCGTGATTATTTACATGATGGATGTCTCCGGTTCGATGGGCAACGAGCAGAAAGAGTTGGTGCGCCACACCGCCTTTTGGATTGAAACCTGGCTGCGCAGCCAATACCACGAAATTGAGATTATTTACATTGCCCACGATGCCGCCGCCAAAGAAGTTGACCGCGAAACCTTTTACCACCTGCGCGAAGGTGGCGGCACGCGCATCAGCAGCGCCTACAAACTGTGCAACGAAATCATCGATGCCCGTTACTCGCCGGAAGAGTGGAACATCTACCCCTTCCATTTCAGCGATGGCGATAACTGGGGCGACGGCGACACCGACCTGTGTTTTAAAGTACTGGAACAGGAATTGCTGCCCAAATCTAACCAGTTTTGCTACGGGCAGGTGCACAGCCTGTACGGTTCCGGCAGTTTTATCCACGCCCTGCGCAAACAGTTTGCCAACCACGAACTGCTCGTGGCCAGCGAAATTGGCAGCCGTGACCAGATTTACGATGCCATCAAAGTATTTTTGGGGAGGGGCAAATGAAACGCACCGCCCTGCCCCCGGACCTGCAAGCCACCTGGGAAGAAATTGAGGTTCACGCCAAAGAATTTGGGCTTGATTTCTTCCCCATCATTTTTGAAATGCTCGATTACGAAACGCTGTACGCTATCGCCGCCAAAGGCGGGTTCCCCATTCGCTACCCCCACTGGCGCTTTGGCATGGAGTACGATCAGCTTTCAAAAGGGTACACCTACGGCCTCAGCGTTATTTACGAGATGGTCATCAATACCAACCCGTCTTACGCCTATCTGCTGGAAGGCAACGAGCTGGTGACCCAAAAAATGGTAATGGCCCACGTGACGGCCCACGTTGATTTTTTCAAAAACAATATGTGGTTTGCCCACACCAACCGCAAAATGCTCGATGAAATGGCCAACCACGCCGCCCGCATCCAGCGGATCATCAACCGCTACGGCGTTGAGCCGGTGGAAGATTTTATCGACATCTGCCTGTCGCTGGACAATTTGATTGATTATCACGCGCCCTACATTCGCCGGCCAGAAGCCCGTACCGAGCAGCCGGTTGGCGAAGCCGAGCCGGATTTGCCGGCCGTGCAGGGGCTGCGGGTCGACCGGCCCTACATGCGCGACTACATCAACCCGCCCGAATTTATGGAGCAGCAGCGCCAAAAAATCATCGAAGAGGCGCAAAAAGCCAAGCACTTTCCGGAAAATCCGCAAAAGGACATTTTGCTGTTTCTGCTCAATTACGCGCCGCTGGAGCGCTGGCAGCACACCATTCTGGAAATCATCCGCGACGAAGCCTACTACTACGCCCCGCAGGGCATGACCAAAATCATGAACGAGGGCTGGGCCAGTTACTGGCACAGCCGAATAATGACCGAAAAGGCCATGACCGATGCCGAGGTTATCAGCTTTGCCGACCACCACGCCGGTGTTGTGGCCACCAGCCAGGGCCGGCTCAACCCGTACAAAATTGGGCTGGAACTGCTGCGCGACATCGAAGACCGCTGGAACAAGGGCAAATTCGGCAAGGAGTACGAGGAATGCACCGACCTGCGGGCCAGGCTCAACTGGGACCAAAAACTGGGGCTGGGCCGCGAGAAAATTTTTGAAGTGCGCCGCCTGTACAACGATGTCACCTTCATTGACGAATTTCTCACGCCGCAGTTTGTGGAGCGGCAACTGCTCTTTAATTACGATTACAACAAACGCGCCGACGTTTACCAGATTTCGACGCGCGATTTTCAGCAGATCAAAGAACGGCTGTTGTTCCAGTTAACCAATTTTGGCCAGCCGTACATCACCGTGCAGGATGGCAATTACGCCAACCGCGGCGAACTGTACCTGAAACACCGCCACGAGGGCGTCGATTTAAAGATGGATTACGCTCAGGATACCATGCGCAACCTGCACAAAATCTGGAGCCGGCCCGTCCATCTGGAAACCGTTATCGAAGACCGGCCGCACCTGCTTTCATTCAGCGGCTCGGATTTTAGCAAAAAACCGATGAAGTAAATCCTCTCTCTCCTATTTTTACGTTTTACGCGGTTCCGGTTATAATCTGTACGCTGTATTCTGGAATCTGACTGCTGGAGGAAACGATGCCCATTTACGAATATTACTGCGCCGAATGCCACACCAAATTTGAGGCACGGCGGCCTATGGCCAAAGCCGATGACGCCATCCAGTGCAAACAATGCGAAAGCATGCGCACCAGCCGGGTACTATCGTTATTTGCGGTGGGAGCCAGCTCCGGCAGCGCGAGCAGCAGCGCCGCGCCCGCCCCATCGAGCGGCGGCGGAGGTCACTGCTGCGGCGGCGCGTGTGGCTGCCATCATTAGTGTTTTTACGGTATCCGTTCTAAAATCGAGGCGCACCCACCGCCTCGATTTTTTTTGTAATTACTCAGCCGTCATGCCCGAATGCCTTTATCGGGCATCCACTGAAAGCCAAAACGGTGGATTCCCGCCAAAAACACGCGGGAATGACATCCAGAGTGGCGCGGCTGAGTAATTACTTTATTTTTGGTAAAACAGAACTGTGTACCAACTCAAACAACCGTTTTTCATCTTTGGCCTGCTTTTGGCCGCCAGCCTGCTGGCCTGCACGCCGGCCCCCGCCGAAACGCCGCCGCCAGCACCCCGCATCGACGTGCTGGCGGAACTGCTGGCAAACAAACGCTATTCCGAGGCGCTCGACCTGCTGGAAACGGCCGCTGCCGGCCGCCCCACCGACCCCGCGCCGCTGATCCAAACAGGCCAAATCTACGTGCGGCAGCATCGCTGGCTGCTGGCCGAAGACGCCTTTAACCGGGCGCTGGCCCGCGACTCCGCCAGCGCGCTGGCCACGGCCGGGCTGGCCGAAATCCGCCTGAGTCAGGACAACTGGCCGCAAGCGCAATCGCTGTGGCAAAAAGCCATCGAGCTGAACCCCGATTTGCCCGGCGGCTTTACCGGGCTGGGCCGCACCCATTTGTTCCGGCTGGAGTTTGACGCCGCCCGCGCCGCGTTTGCCCAACAACTGGAACACACCCCCGACCCCGAAGCGGAGTGGTATCTGGCCGCGCTCGATGCGCCGCTGGATGTGGCCGCGGCCAGCGAGCGGCTGCTGGCTATTCCGCCGGATGCGCCCGCCGATGTAATGGCCCGGCGCGATTATCTGCTGGCGGCGCTGGCGCCCTTTACCGCCAGTTCGCCGCGGGGAGAGGTGGCGCAGGCAGTGGGCGCAGCGCTGGTGCAGGCCGGGCTGTGGCCGCTGGCCGTGAATGCTCTGCAAATTGCCCGCGCCGAAAACGCCGCTGCCGCTCCGGCCAAACGCGCCGAAACGCTGGCTTTTTTGGGTCACGCGCTGGCCCAGGCCGGCCAGCCGGCACTCGATCTGTTTGAGCAGGCTCGCCAGCTTAACCCCGATTCGGCTTTGCCGCTTTATTTTTACGGGATGTATTTGCGTCAGCAAGAGGCGTTCAAAGCCGCCGAAACACTGTTTCAGCAGGCGATCAAACGCGATCCCAACAACGCGGCCATTTACGCCGAGCTGGCCCAAACCAAAGTCCAGCAGGGTGATTTTGCCGCTGCCGAAGCGCAGTTTGAGGCCGCCGCCGGCGCGGCCAATAATGATGCCACCATTCAAATGCTGCGAGTGCGGTTTCACGGCGGGCGGGGGTATCACGTGCTGGAGGCCGGCATTCCCGCCGCCGAAGCGGTCATCGCCGGGGACGAGGGCAATGCCGAGGCGCACGATTGGCTGGGTTGGATGTACTTTACCACCGGCCAAACGGACAAGGCCGAAGAGCAGTTGCGCAAAGCCATCGAGCTTGACCCGGAGCGGGCCAGCGCTCACTACCGGCTGGGGCGGCTACTCGAGAAAAAGGCGCCGGAAGAGGCAGCGGAGCATTTTCGGCGCGCGGTTGATTTGGACACGGACGGCTTTTTCCGCGATGAGTCGCTGAAGGCGCTGCAACGGCTGGATGGCGACGAACTCAACATGCGGCCGCGCAACCAAGAATGAAAATTGGGTAGGGGCGATTCGCGAATCGCCCCTACCTTCGCAATTCGCTATTCGCTATGGGTTGCAAATCTACTGGCCGTCGGCGGGCGGCGGGTTGCCGGTCAGTTCCACCAGCAAATCAAGCGCGGTCTTCATCTGCTCCAGTTCGCGGCCGTAGGTGGCCCAATCGCCATTTTGGAGCGCTTTTTGGGCGGCGTCATAATGGTCGGAGGCCAGTTTGGCCAGTTCGGCCACATTTTTGCCGGCAAAGGAGGGGGCCGGGCCGGCGGCTTCCGGGGTAACAGCCGGCTCCACCGGCGCCGGCGACTCAACGGCCCGCTGCACCACCTCGGCGGCGGCGCCCGGCTGCAACCCATCGGCCTCTTCCACGGCCTGAGTCAAAGCCGGGGTGAGCGCGTTCCCCTGCTCATCAAACAGAGCCACCAGCGCCTCGCCGAGCGTGGGGCGCATCACAATGGTATCGCCGGCGGCCAAAATAACCCGCTTCAATTCGGGAATTTGGCCGTTTTCGGCGCGCAGGTAGAGTGGCTCCACGTACAGCAGCGAGTTGCCAACGGGCAGCACCAGCAGATTGCCCCGAATCACCTCGGAACCACCCTGATCCCACAGCGTAATCTGCGATGAAATTTCCGGATTCTGGTCGATGCGGCCCTCAATTTGCAGCGGGCCGTAAATCAGTTCCTGTTTGGGGAACCGGTACGTCACCAGTTTGCCGTAGTTGTCGCCATCGGAGCGGGCGGCGGTCCAGGCAATGAGGTTATCTTTGTTGTTGGGCGTAAATGGCTGGATGAGGGCAAACTCGCTTTCGGCTTCGCCGGGCAGCTTGAGCACAACATAATACGGCTCGACCGGCTGGGTGTTGCCGGAGAAGGTTTCGTTGGGCACCTGCCACAAATCTTCTTTGTTGTAGAACACGTTCACATCGCGCATGTGGTAAGTGCGATACAGTTCGGTTTGGATGCGGAACAAATCTTCCGGGTAGCGGATGCGGGCGCGCACCCAATCCGGCATCTGGCTCATCGGTGTAAACAGGTTGGGGAAAATAGCCGCGTAGGTATTGACCAGCGGGTCGTTGGGGTCGGCAATATAAAAGGTGAGCGAGCCGTTGTAAGCATCAATCAGCACTTTAACCCCGTTGCGAATGTAGTTGAGGTCGCTGATGGGCTGGGCGTAGGGGAACTGGTCAGACACGGTGTAAGCATCCTGCAGCCAGTACAGCCGGCCATCGGTCTGATTGATGATGAGGTAGGGGTCACGGTCGTAGCGCAGAAACGGAGCGATGATACGAACGCGCTCGCCGATGTTGCGGTGGAGCATTACCCGGCTGTCGTTGGAAAATTCCTGGCTGAGCAGCATATTCAAATCCGACAGGCGCACGGCAAAGGCCAGCCGCTTGAGCAGGCTGTCCATCACCACCCCGCCGCTGCCCTCGTACTGGGTAAACACGTTTTGGTCGCCGCTGGGGTAGTTGAACTCGCGCTCGCGGGTGTTCACAAACACGTAATCGCCAGTACCTTCACCGTAGTAAATTTCTGGCTGGGCAATAGACAGGTCTTCAAAAGTGGAGACCGGCGGCAAGTCTTTAACCCACAACTGGGGCAGCCCTTCGCGGGTAACCTCGTTGACGGGGTTGACCACCACCCCATAACCGTGGGTAAATTGCAGTTTTTGGGTTACCCACGTAGGCGATTGCAACTGGTTTTTGTCCAGTTCGCGGGCAGCCAGGGCTACCTGCCGCAACTCGTTATTAACCATGTAGCGGTCAAAATCGATGTCGTAAAATTGGTAATACAGCCGGATCGATTGGATTTGCTGGTAGGTTTGCTGCAACGGCCGGTAATCCCACAGGCGAATATTCTTTAAAAACGTGCCTTCCGCCGCCACCATTTCCGGGGTAAGCTGTTCAACCCGGGAAAAATCCCGTTCCTGAATATTGTTCAGCCCGTAGGCCCGGTTGGTAAAGTCGATATTATTTTCAATGTAGGGGGTTTCGCGGGCCAGTTCGTTGGGTTCAACAATGTAGCGCTGGATGATGCCCGGTACAAAGCCGGTGCCCACCACGCCGACAATAATCCACGCAAAAATAGCCATCAGGCTCAGCGCCGGCCGCCGCAGAAAAATATTGAGCAGCAAAATGCCAGCCGTGATCAGCGCCACCACCACCATTACCCACAACGCTGGCAGCGACACGTTGACATCGGTGTAGCTGGCCCCAAAGGCCACACCCCGGTTGGAGTACATCAAATCAAACATACTGAGCCGGTGGCCAAACGCAAACGTCAAAAAGATGAGCGCGCCAATCAACGACATATGAAGCTGCACGTGCGGCAAAATCACCAGCCGGCCTTCGGCCAGATTATTTTGCTGGGCCAGGGCGTACACCGCCAGTGCCCCAAACAGGCTGGCAAACAGCGCCACCACCAGCCACACCTGCACAAAATGCAAAAAGGGCAGCGAAAACAGATAAAAGCCGACATCCATATTAAAGACCGGCTCGGTAAAGTTGAACGGCTGGCGATTGAGAAACTGGAGCACCATTAACCAACTGGTGGCGCTGGCCGTGCCTACCAGCCAGCCCAAAAACAGCCCCGCCCCAATGATGATCCACACCACAAATTTTTGGGCCACCAGCGTTTCATCGCTAAAAAACAGCACATTTCGCACCGATAGCCAGCGGGCAAAAAAGGCGCTGGTCCAAAACAGGGCCACAAACGGCACGGCGACAGCCAGGCCAACCCAGAATTTTGACCACAGCGCCGTGAAATAAACCGACTCAAAGTTGAGGTGCTGAAACCACAGAAAATCGGTGTACAGCCCAACGCCAAATCTTAACAGGATGTACGCGCCAAAAAACAAAATCACCACGGTCCACAACCGGATGCGGGTGGCCATGCCAACCGGCCGGCGCATTCTTGGGCGTTGATCACCATTGGTATGAGGGGTATTCATAAACTCATCAGCTCCCGGAGAGGTTACATCTAAAATTACTCACAGGCGATAGTATACCATCACCAGCCCGATTCGCCCACTTATCAACCGACAGACGGTTTACGATTTACGATTTTGGATTTACGATTTACGATTAGAATACTCGTCACTCGTCGTTCGTCATTTGTCAATCCAAAATCTAAAATCCAAAATCGTAAATCGAGTTAGGGGATGCCGAACAATGGGGGTATAATGCTCCGCTGGACTTTTAATCGTGATCGAGGACTCGTGACTCAAATCCAAACCTGGCTCAAAACCCATCGCCTCGATGCCGCACTGTTGCTGGTTGTGGGGCTGTTTGGCCTGTGGAGCGGCTGGCAGGCCCGCCAAATCATCGCCGATGATGCCATGATCACCTTTCGCGTGGCCGAAAACCTGGCGTTTGGCCGCGGCTTTGTGTTTAACCCCGGTGAATATGTGCAGGTAACCACCACGCCGTTGTACACGCTGCTTGTGGCCGCCGGCACGTGGCTGTTTGGCTCGGCGCCGGCCGCGGCGCTGGCGCTGAATATTACGCTGGCGGCGCTGATCCCCATGCTGGCCTACGACACCGGCCGGCGGTTGTCGGGCTGGATCACCGGGCTAACCGGCGCGTTACTGCTGAGCATTACCCCGCTGCTGGTAACCGCCTTTAGCATGGAAAGCTACCTATATGCGGCTCTGTTTTTGGCCTCGGTTAATGCCTATTTGGCCCGACGCTACCGGCTGGCTGGCGTGGCCATCGGCCTGACCGCCATGCTGCGCGGCGATGCGGCGCTGGTGGGCGCGTGCATCCTCACCTTTGATTTTGTCACCACCCGCCGCCTGCGCTGGGCCATGATTGCGCCGGCCATCGGCCTGCCGCTGGGTTGGTATGCTTTTGCCGCGGTGTATTACGGCTCGCCGCTACCGGCCACGCTGCAAGCCAAAACCGCGCAGGGCAAAATCAACTGGCTGGGCGATTATTTTATCAGCGGTTTTGGCCAATACTGGCACGATTGGCTTAAATTTTACAGCCGCTATTTCAACGTTTTGCCGGTGCTGTACCTGCTGGGGCTGATCCCCGTACTGCGGCGCGAGCGGTTATGGCTGATTGTGATTATTCACAACCTGCTCTACACCGCCGCTTTTGAAGGGCTGCGGGTAACTTTTGCCGCGTGGTATTACGCTCCGCTCACTCCCGGCGTGGCGCTGATCATTGGCCGCGGGGTGCAGCTTATCGCCGAGGCGGGCGAGTGGCTGGCCGGTCGGCTGCTGCGCTCCGAAGCGGCCCGGCGGACGGCGGGCGTGGTAGTGTCGCTGGCGGTTACCGCCGGGTTTTTGCTGTTTGCCTGGCAGGTAGTGTACCCCGTTACCGCCGACATCATCGCTGCCAACCCGGATTGGAAGGCGCAGGCATACCCGCCGGCGGCCCGCTGGATTGCCCAAAACACCAGCACCAACGCCACCCTGGCCACCATCGACATTGGCCACCTGGGGTATTGGTCCGGGCGGCGTATCATCGATATTGTGGGGCTGGCCCAACCGGATGTGGCGGCGCACATCGCCGAGGGCGATTTTGGCTACGCCATTCGCCAGTACCAGCCGGATATGGTGCTGCTCGGCGCTACCTGGCTCGGAGAAGTTCAGAGCAAAGAGTGGTTTCAGCAGGCCTACCCGGCCCGTCACAGCCTGCGGCTGGCCGGCATGGACGATCCGCTGGTGCTGTTTACCCGGCCCACCGGCATCAAAGCCGAAACCGAGCCGATTCCGGCGGCGGCGCTGACTCCGGCGGATGTCGATTTTAACCGCCAGATCAGGCTGACCGGTTACCACGTGAGCCAGCCGGCCGGGCCCGGCGGCACGCTCAACGTGATGCTGCGCTGGCGGGCAGACGCGCCCATCGACAACGACTTTACCGTGTTTGTGCAACTGGTCGATGCCGATAACGCCATTTTAGCTCAGGGCGATGGCAAACCGCAGGGCGGTTTTTATCCCACTCCGTTCTGGCAGCCCGGCGAGCGCATTACCGATGCCTACACTATTTCCCTGCCGGCGGAGATCCCCCCCGGCAGGTATGACATTTTGCTGGGTTTTTATGAGGCCGACAGCGGCGCCCGGTTGCAAATTTTGGACGAGGCCGGGCAGTTCAAAGCCGACCATTTCGCAATCAGCGGGGTAGAAGTAAAAAATTAAGTCTCAACTTCGGGCGCTTTGCACCCGAAGTTGAGACTGAGAATTAATCGGCGGCGATCATTACGTTGCTGGCTTTGATAACCGCGAAAACTTCTTTGCCGGGAGCCAACCCCAAACTTTCAGCAGACGATTTGGTGATGATCGACACCACCTCGGTGCCGCCGGCCAGTACCAGCGTGACTTCGCTGTTGACAGCACCGTGGGCAACGCTTTTCACAGTGCCCTTCAAGACATTGCGCGCGCTGATTTTCATATCAATCTCCTTTTAGCTTTTAATTAATTGGTTAACGAAAACACCTGCCCGGTGGGCAGGATCATCGCCTCAATGCTGCGAGCCTGGCGGTACTGGTACGGCTCAACATCCGTGCCGGAAAAATTGGCGCGAATGATCATCGCCCCGGTCAGATCGGCATCTTCCAGTTTGCCGTTCTCCAAATCGGTTTCCAGCAGATAGCATTCCCGCAGATTGGCCCCGCGCAGCGCCGCCATTTTTAACACGGTCTGCTCCATATCCACCCGAAACAGCACCGCGTGGTCCAGATACGCGCCGCGCAGATTGGCCCGAACCAGTTTGGCGCCGCTCAGGTCGGCCTGCTCCAGCACAATTTCCCGCATGTAGGCATCATCGAGCCTGGCTTTGCGCAGATTGGCCCCGCGCAAATTAGCCCGAAACAGATTGGCCCGGCTCAGATTGGCCCCCTGCAAATAAGCCTGGCTCAAATCGGTTTCCCGCAAATCGGCGCCGGAAAGATCGGCCCCGCTCAAATTGACGCCGCGCAAATCCTGCGCCGACAGATCAAAACCGGCCAGCGAGAGCGATTTATCGCTGGTGGGCCACTGTTTGGCCAGCTTGAGCTGCCCCTCACGCGATTTCATATCTTCTTCCACCGAACCGGCCTGCCGTTCGGTGACCTGTTTGTGGATGACCAGATCACGGATCGCCGACTCGTAGGAGTAGCCGGGCATCCACTGCCCGCAGTGTTTGCAGATCATCGCTCGGACGCGGATTTCTTCATCGCAAAAAGGGCAGCGTTTGGTGTCATCCGCGGAATCTTGTGGCATGGCCCACCTCTCTTGAGAACAGGATTCAGGATTCAGGGGTCAGGATACTTCCACACAGGTTTCAAAAAGCAGTGGGTCACGCTACAAGCGTGACTGTTGGGCTGCAAGCTGACCCGGTTCTTAAACGAATTATGAATTGTCGCCCGTTCCTCTTATTTTACCGAGGCCGGGTGGGATAATCAAGTTAAAATGGCCGCCTGTTTCATGGTAGCACCGCATTTAACCGTGGAAGCCTTTTCGCCCCATCCCCCCTGGCCCCCCTTCCCCAGGGAAGTGGGGAACACCAAAATCCTCATTTCCCCTCCCTCCTTTTCGGGGGAGGGGTTAGGGGAGGGGGTGAATTTGGTCATAAAAATACGTCCACGGTTTAATACAGAGCTACCTATTTCATCATCACCGGGAAATAATAAAGTAACGGATTAACAAAGCCCACGGCCATCACTTCCGGCGGACTCTTGGAATCGTCCCACAATTGGCCCAGCGCCGCACCATCGCTGCCGCCGTTGGTCCGCAGAAAATCGATGTACGCTTTGGACGAGGTTTGGTAATAGAGCACCGCCGTCACCCGCGCCGTGTTGCCGGGCAGGGTGTAAGCGGTGTCGTCCCAATATTGACCATCGGCATACAGATTTGGGTCGGGTTCCGGGCGCAGGCCGATGGCGGCAAATTTGGATTTTTGGTAGCCGCGCGGCGGAATGCGATTATCTTTGACAATGGTGTTGTTCAGCACAAAGTGGAACGATTCACCGGCGGGGAGCTGCACCAGGCTGGCCAGTTCCGGGGTGAGGCCCTGTTTCACCTCGTACACCTTCAAATCGGGGTCGATGGCCAGTTGGCCGGTGGCGGCGTTGTACGCCCCGGACTCATAAATGAGCGCGCCGGCGGCGTTGTAGGCTTTGAGATTGAGCCACATCCGGCGGCCTTCCGGGTAGCCGGTGGGCAGTTTGTGGCCGGTGTCGTTGGTAACGCGCACAGTGGCCATTTTGTTGGCCCCGGCATCGGCCAGCGACACAGTGACGGTGGCCGCTTTTTGCAGCATTTGGCGCGCCGCGTTGCTGGCGGCGTTGAGTAGCGCCGCATCGGCCACGCTGTTGAGCCGCCAGCGCGTATCCTGCAACAGTTGCGGCACCCAGGTGTTGCCGCCGACCAATGTGTGCTCCGGCAGGCAGCCGGTGGTGACGCAGTCGCGGTTAACCGGGTTGTAAATATCTTCGGCGGCTTTGCCGATGGCGCGCGGCATGTGGCAATCCTGGCAACTCGCTACCACGCCGCCGGGTTTGGCCCCGGCAAATTTGGGCAGAACCACTCCGCCGGTGGCAAATTGACTGTTGAGCCATTCATCGTAGGTGCGCTCAATGGGAAAGAGTTTGCCTTTGCCAAAATCCGGCGCGGCCACATCCATCGAGTTGGGCCAAAACTGGCCGCGGCCGGCATCCCACGACAGCAGCGGGTTGTCGATGTTGTGACAGGTGCCGCACAGCCGCGACTCGGTGACGGCGTTGGTGTTTTGGCCCAGAAAATCGGTTTTGTAGGTGGGGTTGGGGTGCGGCGGGTTGAGCGAAAACGGGCCGCGCCGCCGGTCTTCGGGATCGATGACGAGCATGGCGCTGCCGATGTTATCGGCCGGCAGGGTGGTGGTTAGCGCCGCGCGGATACCGGCATCGATGGTTACCGCTTCGTCGCCGGCCGAAGGCACGAGGTCAACCATGCGGTGGCACACCTCGCAGGCGATGCCGTCGGACAGATCGCCGGATTGCAGCGCGGAGCCGGTGGCGGGGTGGCTGCGCCCTTCGAGCCAGCCTTTGGGGGTGTGGCAGCGCAGACAAAAATCGCCGGCGTTGGGGGCATCGTTATTGGCCACAGCCAGCGCCGCCCAAAAGAGCGGATCGCGCCCGGCCTGGCTCATCAAGCTGCCGCGCCACCTGTTGTAAATGGGGTCGGTGTGGCAAAAATCGCAGCCGCTGGAAGCCGGAATGGCCGCGGTGAGCTGGTTGGGCTGGGTGCCGGGCAAAAAGAAATCGTGGACGGTGCTGGAAATGGTGGGGCGCGGCACAATAATCGACTCGGTGAGGGTGAGCGGCGAAATGCCGGCCCCGGTGATCACAGCCTGATTGATGATGGCGCCGGTGATCGCTCCGGTGGCCGTAACCCGGTAAGTGATGGTGATGGCCGGGGTGGCGGCCGTGCCCTGCCAGTAAAGTTGCGGCGCAGTTGAGTCGGTAACCACGCCGGTGGTGGCGCTGAGCGAGCCGGGCACATATTGCAGCCCGCTGGGGACGACATCCTTTAAATAGAGCGCCGTGTTGGGCCGGGAGCCGGTGTTATTGAGGGTGAGGGTGTAGGTGAGCACCTCGCCGGGATCAGCGCGGGGGGTAGACGCGCTTTTGGCCGAGGTGGACAGGTTGGGGCCGGCGGCGTTGGCATCTACCAGCCGCCGAATGGTGCCGCCGCTGTAATCCACCACGTACAGCTCGCCCTGTTCGTCCTCGCCAAAAGAACTGATGTTAAAACCGGTGCTGGAAATTTCAAGGTCCGGCGTGCTCCAGCCGCCGCCGCTTTTGGTCAGACTCCAGATACGGCCCACCGAAAAATCGGCGTAAAAGTAACGGCCCACCAGCGCGGGAAACTCGTTGCCGCGATATACAAAGCCGCCTGTTACGGAAAAGCCGCCGCTGCCGTTGTGCGGGTAGTCGGTGATGGGGTCGGTGAGGCCGGTGCAGGCGTTGCCGCTGGTGTTGTAGGTGTGCGTGCCCTCTTTGCAGCGCCAGCCAAAGTTAACCCCACCCGGCGTTCCGGCGGCCTGATAGCTGATTTCTTCCCAGGCGTTCTGGCCCACATCGCCAATGTACATGTCATCGGTGAGGCGATCAAAGCTAAAGCGCCACGGGTTGCGCAGACCGATGGCCCAGATTTCGCCGCAGTTGCCGCCGCTGCCATCCTGATAGGGGTTAGTGGCAGGGATGGTGTACGGCCGGCTGGCGCCGCCACAGTCGGAAGCGCTGCCGGGGCCGCTGTTCACGTCGATGCGCAACATTGCGCCCAGCAGCGAGGCTTTGTTTTGGGCGTAATTTTGGGGGTCGCCGCCGCTGCCGCCATCGCCCATGCCGATGTACAGGTAGCCATCCGGGCCAAACATCAATTGGCCGCCGTTGTGGTTGGAATAGGGCTGATTAACGGTGAACAGCGTCACCGCGCTGCCGGCATCGGCCACATCTGGGTTGGCGGAAACCGAATAACGGGCCACCACCGTGTTGCCGGAGTTGTTGGTGTAATTGATGTAAAAAAAGCCGTTGGACTCATATTGGGGGTGAAAAGCTACGCTCAGCAGGCCGCGCTCGTTGTTGCCGCTGCCGTCGGCGGGGCTGAGCGAGATGCTGCTCACATCCAAAAACGGCGTCGGCAGAACTGTACCGTTTTTGATGATTTTGATGCGGCCGGATTGCTCCACCACAAATAACCGGCCGGAACCATCGCCGGCGTTGGTCACCTGCACCGGGATGCTGAACCCGGAAGCCACCACCTGGCTCACCGATATATCAACCCCGGCCTGCTGACTGGGCGCGGCCAGCACCGCCAAACTTTGCCCGGCCAGCCAAAAGGCCAACGCCGCCACACATACCATCGCTGCTGCGTAGAATATTTTGCGCATATGCCCCCCTTTTTACATACGGCGATATTCTAGCCGGAAGTTTGGAATCGACTAAACCATCCTGTTATTTTTGGGCAAAAAAAATCCCCCGGGGAACTATCCGGGGGATAGAAATGCTTTTTGGGAAACTGTGTTACACTTTTACGCCTACGTCCAGTCCAATTCTTTGGTAAAATTCGGGAAAATTCATCTCGCGGCTTAACAACGCCTCAAAACGCTTTACCTTTTCAATTTGATGGAAGCGGCTGCGTTCAAACATATTGTCCAGCCGGGCAATGGTAGTGAGCGTATCAAACGGCGACAGGATAATGGCCACGTCCTCCAGTTCGGCCCGTTCACGGATTTGAGGCACAGGCTCAAGGTGGCCGGTGATAATCAGCGCCTTGGTCGAGGTGTCCAGCGCGTCCATTTGAATATCGGGCCGGTCGCCGCCAACAATGACCGCCTTATTATGGACCCGTTTAAATTGCTCCAGCGAATGTTCAATGCCGGATGAGGCCACCACCAGATTTTCAACCAGGTCATCGTTGCAGCCGTAACAAATTACCTGGCCTTCCAGAGCGTCGTTAATCTCGCCGATGCTGACCGAGCCTAAAATTGACTGGTGAGGCAGCACCGCCAGCACGTTCACCCCCTGTCGTTCCAGGTAGGGTTTAACCAGCTCGCAGACATATTCCATGCGATCATCCGGCACCAGATTGATGATGGCGCCAACCAGCCGGTCTCCCATCCGGGTCAGGGCGGTCATGGTGTCGTCAATCACCTGCAAACTACTGCGATAACCGATCACCGCCACCACCCGCGCATCCAGAATTTGCACGGTGGTAATGGGCGACAGCCCGACCACATAGCCCTCGCGGAAATTGGCGCTGCCTTCCATAACAACCACATCGCGGCCCAAACCGGCCATTTCGCCGGCATTTTTCACAATTTCGGCATAATTGTTGCCGCCGGAAGTTAAATGTTTTCTGAGGTTTTGGCTGGTAAAAACAATCGGAGCAAGATATTCAATAGGTTCGGGCAGGTTAAAGGTTTCTTTGACAAAGCGGGCATCTTCATCAATCCGGCTTTCGCCGCGAACCCGGGCCGCGCTGCTGAATGGCTTTAAATAACCCACTTTAAACCCATCGTGCTGCATCCGGTGCATTAACGCCACACAAACAGCACTTTTGCCGGTAAAATCCTGAGTAGAAATCACATAAAGGTTAATAGACATCAGCGCCTCCTCTGAAAATAGGATTCAGGGGTCAGAAATCAGGAATTAAACGACCCCTGCCCCGGCTTTTAAAAATTAGCGAATCTGCGAAATCGTTGGATGTGGAGTGGGGCGGGAGCAGAGAGCAGGGATGATGATTCGCTGACTCGCTATTTCGCTGACTCGTTCATTCACAATTCGCAATATCAATACGAAATTATAGTGAAAATTCGCACACAGGCAATATATTACAATATTTATCGGTAAAATTTATTTAAACTTTAGCCGGCCCCGGCCCACAAACCAACCCGACAACTAAAAACAACTGTCATTTGTCCCAATTGATAGTGACATTTATCACTAATTTTCTCGGTAAATTTTTAGTATACTGTTTAAAATCCGGTATACTACAGTCGCTCAGAATTACCGGGAATTTTATTAATAAACAGGGACGTAACTATGACTAACTCCATTTTCCTGACCACAACTGAGTCCCACTGCGGAAAATCATTGGTCTCGTTGGGCATTGTCGAAATGCTCCTGCGCCGAACCAAACGCATTGGGATTTTTCGGCCGCTTATCAGCGAAGTGTCGCCCTACCACCGCGACAAAAATATCGACCTGCTGCTGACGTACTTCAAGCTCGACATTGATTACGACGACACCTACGCCTTTAGCATGCGTGAAGCCAACGATCTGCTGGCGCAGGGTAAAACCGATGAATTTTTGGACCGTATCATTCAAAAATACAAGGCGCTCGAAGCCCGCTGCGATTTTATTTTGTGCATCGGCTCAGATTTTGTGGGCGAAAGTATGGCCTTTGAGTTTGACATCAACGCCGTAATTGCCCAAAACCTGGGCTGCCCGGTGTTGATTGTCGGCAACGCCGCCCAACGCAATCTGGCTGAAACCATTGACCCCATCCACCTGGCCATCGACCTGTTTTTAGACAAGGGCTGCCATATTTTGGGGGCCATTGCTAACCGGGCCGACCCCGGCCAGGTGCAGGATATTTTGAAGGGGCTGGAAGAGACCCTGCCTCAAAAAGATTTGGTGCTGTCGGTTATTCCGTCTAACAAAATTTTGGAAAGCCCCACCATCAAAGAAATTGCCCGCTATCTCAATGCCGAAGTGCTGTACGGCCACGACCGGCTGGAACGGCTGGCCTATCGTTATTTAATCATCGCCATGCAGGTGCAAAACTACCTGCCGCGCCTGTCTGACAACGCGCTCATCATCACCCCCGGCGACCGCGGCGAGGTCATCCTCAGCGCGTTGCAGGCCCACCAGTCCAGAAACTACCCGCAAATTGCCGGCATTCTGCTGACCACCGGCCTCAAACCCGCGCCGTCCATCAAACGGCTGCTCGATGGGCTGCCCAGCATTTTACCCATCATCTCCGTTACCACCGACACGTTTGAAACCGCCTCGCGGATTACCGGCATCCGCTCCTACATTACCGCCGATAACCACTCAAAAATTTCGCTGAGCCTGAAACTGTTTGAAAAATTTGTAGACACTCAGGCGCTGGAAAACAAAATCACCACGGTTCAGGCTCGCGGCATGACACCCAAAATGTTCCTGTACAACCTCACCCAGCAGGCCAAATCCAACAAACAGCACATTGTGCTGCCAGAAGGCACCGACGAACGGATTTTGCGCGCCGCCGAGATTCTCTCGGAGCAGGACATTGTCGATCTGACCCTCCTCTGCTCGGAAGAGGAGTTAAAAGCGGCCGGGCAAAAGCTGGGGCGGCCCGTTAACCTGGGTAAAGTCAACGTTATCGACCCGGTCAACTCTCCCAAATTTGAGGAGTATGTCCAAACCCTGTTTGAACTGCGCCAGCACAAAGGGCTAACCCTGGAACACGCCCGCGACCTGATGACCGATGTCTCCTACTTTGGCACGATGATGGTTTACAAAGGTGATGCCAATGGGATGGTATCCGGGGCGGCCCACACCACCATGCACACCATCCGGCCGGCGTTGCAATTTGTCAAAACAAAACCCGGCGTCAGCGTGGTGTCATCGGTGTTTTTTATGTGCCTGGAAGACCGGGTGCTGGTTTACGGCGACTGCGCGGTAAACCCCAAGCCCACCGCCGAAGAACTGGCCGAAATTGCCATTTCGTCGGCGGATACCAGCAAAGCCTTTGGCATTAAACCCAAAGTGGCCATGCTCTCCTATTCGTCCGGCGAATCCGGCAAAGGGGAAGAGGTTGACCGCGTGCGCGAAGCCACCCGCATTGCCAAAGAACGCCGCCCCGATCTGAAAATTGAAGGCCCCATCCAGTACGACGCCGCGGTTGACCCGGCCGTGGGCCAGATGAAAATCCCCGGCTCCGAAGTGGCCGGGCAGGCTACGGTGCTCATCTTCCCGGATTTGAACACCGGCAACAACACCTACAAAGCCGTCCAGCGCGAAACCGGGGCTATCGCCGTGGGGCCAATGTTGCAGGGGCTGAACAAGCCGGTCAACGACCTGAGCCGCGGCTGCACCGTGGACGATATTGTGAACACGGTGGTGATTACCGCCATTCAATCCCAAAATGAGTAAAGGAAATACATTATGAAAATTCTCGTCATCAACTCCGGCAGTTCCTCCATCAAGTACCAGTTGTTTGAAATGGACAAAAAAGCGGCCCTGACCACCGGTCTGGTTGAGCGCATTGGCCTCGACGGCAGCCGCATCAAACACAAAATCTTTCGCAATGGCGATGCCGCCGAAGTGATTAAAGAAATCCCCATCAAAAACCACCAGCAGGGGCTGGAACGGGTGGCCGAGCTGCTGATGGACAGCGAAGTAGGCGTAATTGAATCGCCAGCCGAAATTGCCGCGGTGGGTCACCGCACCGTTCACGGCGGCGAGCGCTTTAACAGCACCACCATCATCACCGATGAAGTGGTGGCCAAAATGCGCGAACTCATTCCGCTGGCCCCGCTGCACAACCCGGCCAATCTGGAAGGCATCGAAGTAGCCCGGCAAATCTTTCCGCAGGCCACGCAGGTGGCCGTGTTCGACACCGCCTTTCACCAAACCATGCCCGCGGCCGCCTATCGTTACGCCATCCCCAACAACTACTACACCGAGCACGGCATCCGGGCCTACGGCTTTCACGGCACGTCGCACCTGTTTGTGTCCAAAGCCGCCGCCGAGTATCTGGGCAAACCGGTGGCAGACACCAACGTGATTACGGCCCATCTGGGCAACGGGTGCAGCATTACCGCCATCCGCGGCGGCCGCTCGGTTGATACCTCGATGGGTTTTAGCCCGCTGCCGGGGTTGATGATGGGCACCCGCAGCGGCGACATCGACCCGGCGATCATTTATTATTTGGGCACCAAACTCGGCATGCCGCTAGCGGATATTGACAAACTGCTCAACAAACAAAGCGGCCTGCTTGGCGTGAGCGGCAACAGCGACCTGCGCGATATTGAAGCGCGCCAGGCCAGCGGCGACGCCGAGGCGCAACTGGCGCTCGATATGTACACCTATCGGATAAAAAAATACATTGGGGCTTACGTGGCCGTGCTCGGCCGGGTTGACGCGCTGGTGTTTACCGCCGGCGTCGGTGAAAACAGCCCCTACGTGCGCCAGCACAGTTGCGCCGGGCTGGAAAACATGGGCATCAAGCTGGACGCTGCCAAAAACCGGAGCGACTCCCGCGCTCTGCGGGAGATCAGTACCGCTGACAGCCCGGTAAAAGTGCTGGTAGTGCCCACCAACGAGGAACTGGAAATTGCCAACCAGACGCTGGCGGCAATTACCCAAAACTGATTATTACGCTGACAAGTGGTGGCGGGCAGCGTAATGGCCCGCCACCACCGGATTTTACTTACAACAAACTCCCCACAAACGACAGCAAACTCCCGGCCACGCACAAAAACAGCAGCCCGCCCACCACAATCCCGGCGATGGTGGCCACATCCATTTCCCGTTCAAAGCTGACGGCCTCACCATCGATCACTTGCTTCACGCCGCGGGCAATCTGGCTGGCGTGAGCCGCCGCCGATTGGGTTTTGACGCCGGTCCACACCCACTCTTTATCGGCCAGCGGCACCACAAATTTGGTGGCCGGGCTGGCTTCCACAGCCGGTTCAACCTCGCTGGCGGTGAGCGCCTGCCAGGGGCCAACAATAATGTTGGCCATGTCCAGCAGCGCCGCCGAAAACGGCTCGCCACCCATCGCTGCCGCGGCCTGCGCCGTGACGCCCAGCGGCCGCAGTTGGATGCCGGGCAAATCCTTTTTCAGTTTGCCGACCACCGCCTGCCCCAGTTGGCCTTCGCCGCCGTCAATCACCACCACCACCACATCGGCAAGCTGGGCCGATTCTTCCTGCTCGGCCAGCCGGCCATCCTGCCGAATCGCCAGCCAGTGATACACCCACACGCCGATGGCCAGCAGTCCCAGCACCAGCGCATCGAGCACCAGCGTGGTAAAATCGTCCGGCAAATCCGCACCGAGCAGCGCCGTTAAAATGTGGTACACAAACCAGCCCACGCTGCCAAACACCACCAGCGCCGCCACAAATACAAAGAAGTACATGTAAATTTTGCGCACCGTTGAGCGCCGTTCTTCCGCGCCTTCGTGGCGCTGGCTGTCGGCGGCGGCCGGCTGCAACGCCCGCACCTGGGATCGCTGCCAGGGCAGCACCCACACCGGCACGCCAAACAGGGTGAGCGCCGCAAACAGGGCCACTTCTTCGCGGTAAAAGGCCAGCCCTTCGGCGGTGGTGAGCATATCAACCAGCAGCACCAGCAGCCCGCCCACGCCGGTCAGCGTGGCGGTGAGGCCCACAAAAGCGACCAGATAGGCGTAGATGCGCCGCACGGTGGCCTGTCGCGGGCCATCGGGGGCCTGCACGGCATCGTTTTTGATAACAAACCAGTGGTAGGCCCAAAACAGCCCGCCGACAATCAGCAGCGGCACGGGGGTGCTGAGCTGCAACAGCAGCGGCTCTTTGGCGGGCGGCGCGCCCAGCGCCAGTTCCAGCAGCCGTTTGAGCAGCAGCGTGCCGCTGACCAGCGCCATCACCGAAAAGGCAAACACGTTGAGGTACAGGTACACTTTGCGCAGCACCGAGCGCTCTTCGGCGGGGTGGCCGCTGGCAAAGCTTTGCTGCAACAGCCGCCAGTGGGCCAGCCAAATGGCCGCACCCATTAGCGCCTGCGCCGAATAGTTGGCCACCGCCGTGCGCCAAACCTGGCCTACGGCCATTTCCATCAGCTGTTGCAACAGGCCAAACGCGCCCCAGGCGGTCATAATCAGCCCGCCCAGCGAAAAAAGCAGCAGGTACAGCCGCCGGATGGTGCGGTTGGCCGTGGTATCGGGCAGGTGGCGGACAAAGCGCCACAGGTACACCCACACCACGCCCCACACCAAAATTGCGGCCAGATGGTCGGGCACGGTCAGATCGTAGGGGTAATAATCGGGCCGGGCGCCGCCCACCAGCACGATGAGCGCGTCATCGAGCAGCCGGTAAATGTTGCTCAGCACCGGCGCGGCCGCGGCAGCCATCACAATGTAGAAAAAGGCGCAACGTACCGGCGACTCCTGCTCGTCCGGGCTGTTGCTGGTCAATCGCTGGGCCATCAGCCAGTGAAACAGAAAAATCGGCAGGCCAACGATGATTACCGCCAGCACCCAGGCCAGCCCCAAAATTTCGCCCTGGCCAAAGCCTTCACCCAGAATCAGGCGGAACAGGCCGATGACGGCCCAGGCCACGGCCACAAAACTGATGGCCGAAACCGCGTACAGGTAAATTCGTCTAACTGTAAGCATGGCGGCCTCCTAATCCTGCTTTTCCTGATTCCATTCCCAGCCCCAGTAGGGATAGGGGAACTGCACCAGCTTCCAATCGCCGGCGGCGTTGGCCCGCAGCAGGGCGATGTCCGGGGTGCTGTAGCGGCTGCTATCAAAAATGCCGCCGACGTTGTAGGTGGTAATGGTCACATCCACCTGAGTAGTGGCATCGCCGGGGCGCACCTCGCCAATTTTCAGGGACGACTCGCCGCTGCGGTAATTGGTGCTCACCTGTGAAATGAACTGTTCCAGTGTAGGTTTGCTGGTCAGGTCATCGGCCAGGTACCCGTAGGCCTTTTCGTAATCCTTGCGCTCGATGGCCAGGTAATAGTCGTGGACCACCGCCTGAGGCGTGTTCTCGTTGACATACTCCTCGCTGCCGGGCGCGCGGAGCATCACCGCCACAATGGCCGCTACTACCAGCAGCCCAATCCCGGCCAGAATCCCGATTAGAAATTTGTCTTGTTTCATACCTTGCCTCCTTTTTCGGCATAAAAAATCGTGATGCGTGTTCCGTGTGCCGCTTGCTACGCAACACGCAAAACGCATCACGATGGTGATTGCTGCGTTTTTGCCTGTTAATGACAGCATATCGCTATCGAGACAGGTTGTCACCTAACCAAAGTTAGGCTGTCAATCCATATCCCACACCCGCTGCCAAACACCTTTGGCCAGCTCCATTGCTTTGGCGGCGATGGCTTCTTCATCGAGCGTGAGCAGTTGGCGGTCTTTCATCAGCAGTTGCCCGCCAGCAATGGTGTGGGTGACGTGACTGCCGTCCATGCCAAAAACAAGCTGCCAGGGGTAGTTGGCGTCGGTGAGGGGGGTGTAGGGCACGTAATCCAGCAGGATGATGTCGGCGAAGGCGCCGGGGGCGAGCGCGCCGGCCGGTTTGGGGAAGAAGATGCCGGCGATTTCGGCGTTGTTGGCAAAGGCCATACGGATGAGGCGGTCGCCGGGCAGCACGCGGGGGTCGCCTTTGCTAATGCGATGGAGCAGGTAGGCGGTGTGAATTTCGGTGAACATGTTGTTGGTAAAGCCGTCGTTGCCCAGCCCCACGGTGATGCCTTTATCGAGCAGGCGCTCCACCTCGGCCACGCCGACGGCGTTGTTCATATTGCTGCGCGGCTGGTGGCTGATTTTGGTGTGCGTGCTCCGAAACGCGCCCATTTCATAGGCGTCTACGTGGATGGCGTGCGCCACCAGCGTTTTTGGCCCCAAAATACGCTTTTCTTCCAGCCGCTCGGCCACGCGCATATTGTACTTTTTCAGGCTGTCGGCCTGATCGGCTTTGTCTTCGGCCACGTGAATGTGAAAGCCGCTGTTCAACCCGCGGGCGGCATCGACGCAGGCATCGAGCGTGCTGTCGCTGACGGTGAAGCTGGCATGCAGCCCAAACGACGCGCCCAGTTTGGGGTTGGGGTTGGCCTGCAATTTTTTGAGAAAGCGCACATTTTCGGCGATGCCGGCGGCCGCGCCGGCCGGCCCGTTGCGGTCGGTTACCTCGTAGCACAACCCCACCCGCAGGCCGGATTCGGTGGCGGCCTCGGCCAGCGCGTCGAGCGAGCCGTCGATGTGATTGGGGCTGGCGTGGTGATCGATGAGGGTGGTGGTGCCGTGGCGCACGGCGTCAACCAGCGCCACCAGCGCGCTGTATTTGCTATCATCCAGCGTGAGCGCCCGGTCTACTTTCCACCACAACCGCTCCAGAATTTGCATAAAATTCTCCGGCGGCTCACCGGGGATGGCCATGCCGCGGGCAAACGCGCTGTAAAAATGGGTGTGCGCGCAGATCATGCCCGGCATCACAATTTTTCCACCGGCATCGAGTTTTTCGGCGGCGGGGTATTTGGCCTCCAGATCGGCGGTCCGCCCTACTTCAACAATGGTGTCGCCTTCAAAATAAACCGCGCCGCCGGGCAGCACGCGCCCGTGGTCATCAAATGTGAGCACCGTACCGTTGGTTATTAACATTGATTTCTCCTTTGAAAATAGGATTATTAGCCCCATCCCCCCTACCCCCTTCCCCAGGGAAGGGGGATTGTTTTGATGTGTCGCAGCGGGCGCGTTGCGCCCGCTGCGACACACTTCTTTAGTTCCCCTCCCCTGACAGGGGGATACCCCTGCGGGGCACAGGTGGGTTAGGGAGGGGGTCTTGCTGCCGTCATTGTAACCCGGGCCGGGACGCCGGTCAACAATGAAACTTTTATCTTATGCCACCCGGCCGGGAATATGATATAATTAAACACAACCCCGTTCCCCAAAAGGATTTGAGCATGCAGGCAAACAAAACCCTCTTTTTTGCGATTATCGGCGGCGCTGTGCTGGCGGTGGCGCTTATGTTTGCAGCGGTGGCCTGGCTGCGCAGCAGCGGCACCGAATTGACCCCTCCTTCTCAAAAAATTGACATCGAAGTGGTGGCCGCGCCGGGCCTCAAAGATTGGGTAACTCAGGCGGCCAATGATTTTAACGCCTCGCAGACCAATATCACCGTGCGTGTATCAGAGGCCACCGAACTGGTGCCATCGAGCAAATTTCAAACTGCCGCGGCGTGGATTCCCGAAGCCACATTTGTAGCGGCCTCGGCCGGGCGTAATTTCAGCAGCGGTGGCTCGGTGGCCAGCAGCGGCCTGGCCTGGGGCGCATACAGCGACAAACTCGCGGCGTTTCAACAGGTTTACGGCGAGCTTAGCTGGGACAGCCTGCACGCCAAAGCCACCAGCGCCGAAGGGTTGAAGTTGATCATCGACTCGCCGCGCACATCCGGGGCGGGGCTGGCGGCGCTGGCTTCGGCGGCGGCGGCGCAGCAGGGTACCAACCAACTGACCGAGGCGAATGTCGGCGCGGCCACAGCCTGGCTCACCGAAACGCTGGGCAACAACAACGCCCAGGCCCGGGCCGAAGCCGCGGCCACGCTGGCCTCGGTGCAGGGCCGCTCCATTGCCGATGTTGGCCTGCTGCCGCTGGCGGCCTGGCGGCGCGTTAAACTTGATCAATCGGACCAGTTTACCGTACTGCCGGCTCAACCGGCGGTCAGCCTGGATTACCCGTTTGTAATTGTCACCGACAACGCCGAGGCGCAATCCGCCGCGACCGCGTTTAAGGATTTTCTGCTCAAGCCGGAGCAGCAGGCCAAACTGGCCGACGCCGGGTTCGATGCAGCCGGCGCGGTTTCCGGCGGCGTGCAGCTCGATGCGGCTGCCGTGCAGCGGCTCCACAGTTGGGCCGATGTGACGCTGCGCTAAAAAAAGTGGGGAGTTAAGTGAGTTCGGTGAGTGCGGAGTTAGGTGAGTTCGGTAAGTACGGGGAGTTGGCGAGAAAAAACTCACCAAACTCATTCAACTCACTTAACTCACCAAACTCATTCAGTTCACCAAACTGTAATCATAGGAGAAAAATCTATGCGTAAACTCAAATCTCTGGCTTTTTTGCTTCTCCCTGTTTTACTGGCGCTGGCCTGCGGCTTTGGCGGCAGCAGCGGCAGCAGCGGTATCGAGCTGACCGGGCAGGATACCGCTGCGGCGGCCTGCGCGGCAAACGCGGTTGAAATTGAAATTATTTACGCCCCGGAATCCGATCTGTACATGAACGGCGACGTGTACAAGGCCGTCAACCAGTTTAACCAGGCTTTTGCCGAAGGCCGCAACCCGGTTACCGGCCAGGCATTGGCCGAAGGCGAAAAACCGATTTGCGTCAAAGGCCAGCCGGGGTCGTCCGGCACGGTGGCGCAGGGTATCATTAACGCCATCATCGCGCCCAACAACGCCAACGTGGCCAAACCAACCCTCTTTTCGCCATCGGTGAGCCACTGGCTGGCGCTGGTCAATTTTCAAACCGGCCGCCAGATTTTTGATCTGGCCGACAGCCCGCCCACGGCGCTGGCTCCGGTGGTGATGGCCATTTGGGAGAGCCGCCTCAAAGCCATTCAGGAAAAAGAGGGCACGCCCGATGTCGGCTGGGCCGAGCTGCTCAAAGTGCTCAACTCGCCCAACGGCTGGGCCGATTACAACGTTCCCGGCAACCGCACCACGGTGTACTACGGCCACACCGACCCGTTTATCAGCTCCACGGCGCTCTCAACGCTGATTGCCGAATTTTACGCCAGCGCCCGGGCCAACGGCAGCGACCCCAACTTTCGGCGGCTGACGCTGGAACAGGTGAACAACCCGGCCGTGCAGCAGGGCGTGCGTGACATCGAGGAGCTGATTCGCCACTACTCATCGCGCACCACCGAATTTAAAGAGTACATTGCTCAGGGGCCGGATTATCTGGATTTTGTGGCGCTGGAAGAAAACGACCTCATTTTTATCAACCAGGGCAAAACCCAGTACCAGCCGCCGGAAAAACTGGTGGCGCTCTACCCCAAAGAGGGCACTTTTTGGCACGAGCACCCCTTTGCCATCCCCAAAGCCGATTGGGTAACGGACGAGCAGCGGGCCGCGGCCAAAATATTTACCGATTATATTCGCAGCAAAACGGTGCAGGAAAAAGTGATGGAAGCCGGTTTCCGGCCGGCCAACCCGGAAGTGAAAGTGGGTTACCCGATTGTGCCAGAGCTGGGGGTTGACCCCGACCAGCCGAAAACCATTTTGGAAGTGCCGGACCCCGAAGTTGTGGCCGCGGTGCAATCGAGCTGGCAGTTTGTGAAAAAGCAGGCCGACGTGCTGCTGGTCATCGACACTTCCGGCTCGATGCAGGGCGATAAAATTGCCCAGGCCCAAACCGCAGCCAATGCCTTTTTAGACAAAATGCCGGCGCAAAACCGGGTGGGACTGATCACCTTTAGCAGCCAGCCGCAAGCCTACGATTTCAATCTCAAATCGATGGTCTACCTCGACGACAGCAGCCTGCCCTCACTCCAGCCGCTAACCTCATTTGAGGGCGGCCAGGGCGATATCCGGGCGCAGGTTAACGGGCTGCAAGCCAGCGGCGACACCTCGTTGTACGATGCCATCGGCCTGTCGCTGGAGGTGCTCAAAAACGCCCGCGACGCCAACGATGACCGGATTCAGGCAGTGGTGGTGTTGAGTGATGGCCAGGATACCAGCAGTTTCTCTTCGCTGCGCGATGTTATCGAGCAAATCCAGGCCAACCGCGAAGACCGCAACCCGGTCATTGTGATCCCGGTGGCCTACGGCGGCGATGCCGACATTAACGCGCTCAACGGCATTGCCCGGGCCAGCGCCACCCGCGTGCAATCCGGCGACCCGGAGAATATTCAAAAAGTGCTGGAAATCATCAGCAGTTACTTTTAAATCAGAAAACGGGCTGGCGGCACCCCCACCCCTGACCCCTCCCCCACTGGTGGGGAGGGGAGAATAATGCAGGGTCAGTTTGGGGCGGCTTTGCCGCCCCAAACTGACCCCAAAAGTCAAACCCCCCTTCTCCCGGTGGGGAGAAGGGGGGTAGGAGGATGACACACAACCCGGGTTGTTTAATAAAAAGTCCCCGGCACTTTTCAAGTGCCGGGGACTTTTTAACTGCATTTACAGCCCCACTTCTTTGGCCAGCGCCTGCGCCGAGGCTTCGGTGGGTTCAAAATCAACATTGGCCACCAGCCGCCACGTTTCGCGGTGCGTTACCGCCGCGCCGGGGGCCAGCGTAACCAGCGGCCCCAGCGTTTCCAGCTCGATGAACTCTTTGCGGCAGTAACACTGGGTGGAACTGTTGAAATCGGGGTAGACCGCGCCCGGTTGGTACTCTGCCTGCTTAACAAACAGCGTATCATCGAGACAGTAGGCCAGCCAGCCGGCCGGGTTGGCAAACCCAACTTTCAGCGCGTCCTGCTCCATTGAAGCGTGAATAAAAATATAGCGGTTGCCCCATTGAATGAACTCGCTGTTGATGTCGGTGTAGGGCCACAGCGCCAACTGGCGGTTAGCCAGCACCCCGTCGGGATCGGCGGGGCCGCTAATTTGCGGCAAAATAGCGATGCCGCCCGGCCGGATTTGGGTGATCGCCCACGGGGCCAGCTCAACCGGCCACAGGCCCTCGTTTTTAAGGGTGTGGTCAATCACCACCGTCGCCGAGTTATCCGGCAGGGTGATGAGCATTGATTTTTTGATACCGGTTTTGGCTTCGGTGGGCTGGACAACTTCCAGCCCGTTGGCCAGTTCGGTCACGGCCAGCGGATCGTTATCCGGCAGGTAGGTGCGGGCCATCACCTCCGGCGCGTGCCACAACCGGTGGCCGCCCCACAGATTCATCGCGCCGCTGCCGGGGCAATCCAGGGTGACGCCGGGCAGTTCGGCCAGCAGGTTGTCGCCGCCGGGCAGGCTCAGCCGGATAATCCGCGGCCCGGCCGACACCGAAACCAGCAGTTCAACGGCGCTGTTTTTGAGCGCAACACAATCGAGATCCAGATATTTTTGGGTATTCATTTTAAACTCCGCATCATTATTAATTTTTTGCTCACATTATCAACTTTACCCTTTACCCCCCAGAAACATCATTGAGACGTTGGTTGGGACAGTTTAGCTGTCCCAACCAACGTCTTAAAAACACTCCCCCTCCCCGCAAGCGGGGAGGGGGCTGGGGGGTGGGGTTTTCTTTTAACTATCGTAGGCGCGTTTGACTTCTTCGCCAATAATTTTGATGCCTTCGGCCAGATCGGCCTCATCGCCGGCGTAATTCATCCGCAGGCACTCGTACTTGTGCGACCATTCCTCCTGCAAACCGGGGAAGAAATATTCGCCCGGCACCACCACCACGCCGCGCTGTTTGAGCCGTTCGTAGAGCTGCTGGCTGGTCAGCGGCAGGCCGCGGAACCAGAGCCACAAAAAGAAAGCGCCTTCCGGCTTGTGAATAAAGAAATCGGTGCCGGCCAGCTCGCGCTGAAGCAGGCTGACGGCGGTTTCGGCCTTGCGGCGGTAGTAGGGCTGGATGATTTCACACCCCAGCCGGATCACCTCGCCGCTTTGCACCAGTTGCCGGGCCAGCGCCGCGCCAATGCTGCTGGGCGCGAGGCTGATAACCGCGTTCAACCCGGAGATGGCCGCAGCAATTTCCTCGCTGGCAATGACCAGCCCGGTGCGCGTGCCGGGCAGCCCCAGTTTAGACAGACTCATACACAAAATGGTGTTGTCGTTCCAGGTGGGCCGGGCATCGGCAAAAATGATGTTGGGGAAGGGCAGGCCGTAGGCGTTATCAACAATCAGCGGGACATTGTGCCGCCGGGCCAGCGCGTCGAGCTGTTCCATTTCGGCGTTGGTCAGCACGTTGCCGGTGGGGTTGGTGGGCCGAGAAACGCAAATCGCGCCGATGTCACCGGTCACGCTCACGGCGTTAAAATCAACGTGATATTTGAACAGCCGGTCTGGCAAAAATTCAAACTCCGGCTTGCTGGCGGTGAAAAAATCATCCGTCAGGCCGACATCCAGATAGCCGATGTATTCCGGGGCCAGCGGCAGCAGGATTTTTTTGCGGCTGCCATCGGCAAACTCGCCGGCGAGCATGTTGAACAGGTAAAAAAAGGTGGTTTGACTGCCGGTAGTCAGTGCGATGTTTTCGGCGCGGAGCGGCCAGCCGTACTCCCGCCGCAACAGCGCCGCCAGCGACTCCAGAAAGGCGCGGTCGCCCTGCGGCGCGCCGTAGCTGCCCACCAGTTGCTCAAATTGACGGTCATTATTGAGGATGGCGGCCATCTGCTCGCGGAGCAGGGTTTGCACGGCCGGGATGTGGCCGGGATTGCCGCCGCCGAGCATGATCATTTTGCGGTCGGTGGTGACAGCACGGCCAAGATCATCCATCAACTGTAAAATGCCGGATTTGCTGGTAAATTTAGTGCCAAATTTTGAGAAGCGCATCATTGTTGTCCTGAGTTGAGAGTGTGAAGGTGGCCCAAGTATACGCCCGGTTGGCAATTGGGGCAATAAAAAAGCCGGTCAACCCGACCGGCTTTTTTTGCGGCAGCCGCGCTACTTGCTGAGCGCCATCGACATGCCTTCTTCCAGTTCTTCCACCGATTTGCTGTAGGGGCGAGCTTTGGGCAGCACCAGGTTGAGCAACACGCCCGTAATCCCGGCCAGGCCAATGCCCTGCAACGTAAATTCGCCGGCAGAGAAAGTCATCCCGCCAATGCCAAACACCAACACGACGGCCACAATAGCCAGATTGCGCGGCTCGGTTAAATCCTGCCCGGCTCTGACCAGGCTGTTCAACCCGACGACGGTGATTGAGCCAAACAGCAGGATCAGAATGCCGCCCATCACCGGGGCGGGAATGGTTTGCAGCAGCGCGCCCAGCTTGCCCACAAACGCCAGCAAAATGGCAAAAATGGCGGCCCAGGTCATAATGGCCGGGTTAAAGGCACGGGTAATGGCCACCGCGCCGGTCACTTCGGAATAGGTGGTATTGGGCGGCCCGCCAATCAGCGAGGCGACCGAGGTGGCAATCCCGTCGCCAAGCAGGGTGCGATGGATGCCCGGCTCTTTCAAAAAGTTTTTGCCGGTCACCTGGCCAATGGCCAGAATATCGCCAAAATGCTCAATGGCCGGGGCGATGGCAATCGGCATAATGAAAATCACCGCCGCCCAGTTCCACTGCGGGATAACAAACCCGGGCACCGCCAGCCAAGGCGCTTCCAGCACCGGGGTAAAACTGACCACGCCCAGCGCCAGCGACACAACGTACCCGACCACAATCCCCACCAAAATGGGAATCAGCCGCAGCGTGCCACGCCCCAGCAGCGTTACCAGCAGGGTGGTAACCAGGGCGATCATTGAAATGAGCAGAGACATGCCGTTGGAAATAGCGCCGTTGGTGGCCGCGCCCGTGGCCATATCGATGGCGACCGGGGCCAGAATCAGGCCGATGACCATAATTACCGGGCCAGTGACAATCGGCGGCAAAATCCGCAGCAAAATATCGACGCCACGCCAGCGGATGAGCGCGGCCAGCACCACGTAAAACAAACCGGCCGCGGCCAACCCGCTCATTGTAGCCGGCACGCCCCACTCGGCCACGCCAAAACTGATCGGCGCGATAAAGGCAAAAGACGACGCCAGAAAAATCGGCACTTTGCGTTTGGTGATCAGTTGAAAAATGAGCGTGCCCACACCGGCGGTAAACAGGGCCACGTTGGGATCAAGCCCGGTGAGCAGCGGCACCAGTACCAGCGCGCCAAAGGCCACAAACAACATCTGCCCGCCAATCAGGGCATCTTTTAACCGAAATTTGTACTCCGTACTTGAAATTGATGCATCCATTATTCTTCTCCCTCCAGAGAAAATTAAAAATTTACGCCCGCCCCAGCACCGCCGCCAGCAGCGCCATCCGAATATACATTCCGTTTTTCACCTGCCGGAAATAGGCGGCGCGGGGGTCGTGGTCAACCGTGTAGTGAATTTCGCCAACGCGAGGCAGCGGGTGCATTACAATCATTTTTTCTTTGGCCTGGGTCATAATTTCCGGGGTGATCACGTAGTGATCTTTCACCTCCTCGTACTGGGCCAGATCAGTGAAGCGCTCTTTTTGCACGCGGGTTACGTACAGCACATCGGCGTTTTTGATTACGTCGGCTACATCGTGCGTTTCGCGCACATCCAGCCCGGCGTCGATGACGTGATTCATAATCGTCAGCGGCAGGCGCAAAATCTCCGGCGACACAAAACGCAGGCTGACATCGTACTGGGTCAGCAGCCGCGTCAGCGAGTGAACGGTGCGGCCGTAACGCAAATCGCCCACCATCGCAATTTTCAACCCATCGATGCGGCCCAACTCCTCGCGGATGGTGAACAGATCGAGCAGCGCCTGGGTGGGGTGCTCGCCTGCGCCGTCGCCGGCGTTGATCACCGGCACGCGCGAGTAATCGGCGGCTACCTGCGCCGAGCCGATTTCCGGGTGGCGCAGCACAATCACGTCGGAGTACTGTTCCAGAGTGCGAATGGTGTCGGCCAGAGTTTCACCTTTGCTCACCGAGCTGAACTGCACGCCCTGGGTGATGGGGATAACGCTGCCGCCCAGCCGTTCCATGGCCGCAATGAACGAGGCGCTGGTGCGGGTGCTCGGCTCGTAAAACAGGCAGGAGGCCACTTTACCGGCCAGCAGATCGCAGTGGCCCACGCGCTCTACCAGTTCACGCATTTCGTGAGCGCGGGCAAACACGTATTTCAGCTTGTCCTGATCAAACTGCTCCACCGACAGGATGTCTTTGCCGGTCAGGCCGTTGCCGATCAGTTCCGGCGTGGGCAGGTTGTCAAAATTAAACAGAGGTTTGAGTTTTACAGTCATAATAATCTCCTATTCTCCTTTGTGACCCTACATAAAACTGCGAGGCCGTGATGCCTCGCAGAATTGCAACTATTGAATAATATGGCCGCTGCCCGGTTGGGCGATCACCCGGCCGGTAGCAAAAACCTCTTTTCCGCGCAAAACCACGCGCTGCACCCGGCCAACCACCTCCCAACCGGCAAACGGCGTCCAGCCGCATTTGGTGAGCAGCGCCTCGTTGGTCAGGGTGAATGGAGTTTGGTCGTCCACTTCGATGAAAGTGTCCGGCTGTTCGGGCAGGCCATAAATGCGGCGGGGATTGGTGGCCATCAGTTCGATGAGCCGCGCCAGCGACAGCCGGCCCTCTTTCACCGCGGTCAACATCAGCGGCAGCGATGTCTCCAGCCCGGCTACACCCGGCGGCGGCGTGGCCGATTCTTTTTCGGCGCGGGTGTGGGGAGCGTGATCGGTGGCAACGCAATCGATGGTGGTGTTGATGTGCGCCCACAACGCCTCGGCATCGCCGGGCGTGGCCAGCCGGGGGCGCATATCGGCCCACGGCCCCAGTCGATCGGCGTCGGCCCGGGTTAAAAACAGGTGGTGCGGCGTTACCTCGCAGGTAACCGGCAGCCCGGCCGCCTTGGCGGCAGCAATCAGCTCAATCTCATCGCGGCGGCTGATATGGCAAAAATGCACCGGCCGGCGGTAGCTCGCCGCCAGCCCAATGCCGATGGCCACGTTTGGCCCTTCGGCGTGCATGGCGATCAGCTTTTGGCGCGGCCACGTTTCAAAACAGGCCTGCAGGGTGGGCAAATCTTCTACCCGCAGCGGGCCAAACGTATCGTTGAGGTAAATTTTCAGGGCCACGGTCTGCGGCGCTAACTGCGGCAGCAGATCGATCTGATCCGGGCTGGCCCCAGCAAAAAGCCCAACATCACAAATAATGGATTGTTGGGCTTTTTGAAGAGTCTCGGCCAGCACCGCCGGAGTGGTCAGCGGGGGAGTGGTGTTGGGCATGGCCAGCACGGTGGTTACTCCGCCGGCCAGCGCCGCCGCCGAACCGGTAAAAAAGTCCTCTTTGTGTTCGCCGCCGGGCACGCGCAGGTGAGTATGCACATCGGCCAGGCCGGGTAATTTGATTATTGCCATTGCTCGTCTTTCTAAAGATAAAAGCCCAAAAAAAGGCCTGATTCATTCCGAATCAGGCCGTTAACGTCGTTGCCAAACTGCTATGGGTATTAAAATGAGCTTGTCCCAGATTACGTTCGGAGTCATATTTTTCTGCACCGCCATACTCTGGGAGGACATATTAACACGATGCGGGCCGGCAAGCAAATTGCCCGCCCGCTTTTCTCAGCGCGATTGGACCGGTTGTAATTTGGCAAAGCTGTTGCCGATTTAAGTCAGCGAGCTAAAGCCGGCCAAGCGATGCCAAAGTTCCGCCTGATCCCACGCCTGCCGGCTCGCTCCCGGTAGGCCCGCAAAATGAAAGTTCACCAGATGAACAACGCCCACTTAAGATGACAATTGTCTCCTTCACAAAATAACAATTGACTATGTTATTGAGGCAAAGAATGTGTTATTATTGAACACGGGAGAAAATGCCGGTTCACGCCGGGTTCAGGTTGAAATCCCAAACGCAATAATTGAATATAAGCGGGCAGACCAACGGTGCGAACCAAATTTGCGATATTAAGCGCCGGTTTCCTGAATAAAGCGGTTTCCCGTTAGTTCAAGGTTGGGCGCTTTATAAAAATATACTGTAAGGAAATTTCTTTGAGCAGATTTGGTTCTGACCCACTTGGTTTTTTTAATTCGGTGTACACTGAAACCCCACCATGGGATATTGGCGGGCCTCAACCGGCAATGTCTGCCCTGCTGGCTAAGTATCCACCCGCAAGTCCCGTTTTGGATGTTGGTTGTGGGTCTGGTGACCTCTCAATTTATCTGGCACAACTCGGATATCAAGTGGTTGGGATTGATTTCGTTGAAACAGCAATTACAAATGCGCGAGAAAAGGTTGGCTCTCTTCCAGTCGAAGTGGCCCGTTTGCTGAATTTTCGAGTGGCGGATGCCTTGAAGCCTGCACTCCTTCAACAAAAGTTTGGAGCAGTTGTCGACTCCGGATTTTTGCACTTGTTTGACTCTGACCAATGTGATCAATTTATTGAAGAACTTGCCTTAACGCTGCTGCCCAAAGGTCAGTACTATTTGCATGAGTTTGCTATCGAATTTCCAGTGCCTAATGTACCACGCCAGATCAACGCAGATGAAATACGATCACGCTTTAGGGTTGATAAGGGATGGGGTATCAAAGAAATTCAATCGGTAGAGTTTTTAAGCCGAGTAGCGCCGCCAGTGCCCGCAATAAGTGCGTGTATTGAGCGTCTTTAGGCATAAACCGCGCCCAACAAATCAATCCCAAAAAATTGATTTTAGTTATGGTCATTCGTAATGCATTAATGTACTTACCAATTTCTTCGGTGGGGAAATACCCCGCCGGGGTAGCGCCTGTTGCACGTGAATTGCTAAGCAACGTTTTTTAAAAGTTGGCCATGCCTGCGGTGGCGTGCTGGCATTGCAAGTGGTTTCGCTGGCCCGCAATCGCGTGATTTCAAGCGTAGGCGGTTTCCTGGTACTCACTTGGCTGGAAAAGCCGTCAGCGGCAAGCAAAGTCGTCGCTTTCCGCTGCCTTCCTGCCGAGTACAATTGATAACGCATTGATTTGTCAGAGATCATCGCCTACACATGTCAACTGAAAGGAAGTATAGCCATGCCCGATATCACAGTTAATGACCAGCAACTTGATGAGCAACTCACGCAATTGGAACTGACGCGTCTCTGGAGTCCGCGCGTAATCTCCAAACTTGAAACATTCATTCGCTCTGCCCTGGATGTTGAATTGTTTCGGATTAATCCGGTGCAGTATGCGCTGGAGCGCAGCATGTCCGAAGCCGAAGCGTTGGATCTCTTCTTACATGCGACCAAAGTTGGGCTGTTTGAGATGGACTGGCATATTGTGTGCCCCCACTGCGGCTTTATCATCGACAGCTTGCCCAGCATGAACCAGCTCCACACCCATTACCTGTGTCCGATCTGTGGGTCTGAACGCGATTATGCGCTGGACGATTATATCCAGGTCGCCTTTTCGATAACACCGCAGGTGCGTGACATCCAATACCATCACCCGGAATCGCTGAGCATCGAAGATCTGTACCTCAATTACCGTTTGAGTAAAGAGTTGATCTCGCCGCTGCCGGCCTTCCCCGCGTGGCGTGATGCGGTCATTTATATAACCAAATATTTAGGCTATGTGCAGCCCGGCGAGAAAGTGACGGCTGAGTTTGACCTGCCGCCAGGTATTCTGCGGGCCACCGACAGCCGGACGTGCCTCCAACTGTCGGCGACGTATGAGCAGACTGAGCAGACCAGTTTGATTCCGCTCAGGCTGGTTGACGGCAAATTTCAGTCGGATGATCCAGAGATGCAGCCACGCAGCCTGACCAGCTATACCGCGGAAAGTGAGCCGGTGCAATTCCGCTATGATCTGGAGCGGGACCTGCCCAGCGGCAGGTTGGTGGTAGAAGTGGAGAATCTGCAGGATCGCCGCAGCGCGTTGTGCATTTATCACCCTGGGGAAATGCCGACACCCGTGCTTGCTTTGAGGCCAAGTTTGAGCGGCAAAAGCCTGTTAACATCGCAAACCTTCCGCGACCTGTTTCGGTCGGAGGTCATCAACACAAACGAAACCCTGGCGATTAAGGACATCACCTTTTTGTTCACCGATCTGAAGGGCTCGACGGCCATGTATGAGCAGATCGGCGACGCCAAAGCCTATTTTCTGGTGCACCAGCACTTCGATGCGCTGAGTCGCGTGATTCGCGACCGGAATGGCGCGATCGTGAAAACTATCGGTGATGCAGTGATGGCCGTGTTCGACAACCCGGTCGAGGCAACCAGCGCTGCCCTTGAGATGATCGACGCCCTCGACGAGTTTAACCGCACAATCTCGCAGGCATTGATTCTGAAGGTGGGCATCCATCGGGGGCACTCCATAGCCGTGACAGTCAATGAGCGCAACGACTATTTTGGACAGAATGTCAACATCGCGGCGCGGGTGCAAGCCCTTGCCGACGCGAATGAAGTGTACCTGACCGCCGATGTGTACAACTCGCCCGGCGTCAGTGACGTGCTCAAAGCGCATCACGTTGTCCCCGATGAGGTGCTGGTTAAGGGTGTTAGCGAAAAACTAAATGTCTATAAAATCGGCCGGCAGCACCGCGATTGAGGGACAACTTCAGTCCAATAATCTGCGGGCTGCGACGGGCGTGCAATCGGGTGCGGTCTCACTTCGGTCCCACCCACCGATGTAATGAAGGTGTCAAGTAGTCAAACCTTAAAATCCGCAGAAAATGGCCGGGATTAGCCCGAAAAACAGACGGTCTGAACTAAACCCACCCGGAAACGGACTTCGAGAGAGTGAAGA
>JAJVIM010000011.1 GCA_022071955.1 Anaerolineae bacterium | reverse complement strand
CACGGGGGAGAAGGGGGAGATTTTTGGGGTCAGATGGGGGCGGCAACGCCGCCCCCATCTGACCCCTTATTTTACCCCCTCCCCCAGTTGGGGGAGGGCAGGGGTGGGGGAAACAATAATCCTACAACGATATCCCCAGCAGCCCGCGGGTTAACTGAAAATCAACCACATCTTGCAGCCGGGGGGTAACACGCCGCGAGGCTGTTTCGGCCAGCAGGTGCAGCAGCGCGGCCGCGTCGGCGGGCACATCATTGCCAAATACAAAATCGACCGGGGTACGGGTTGGCGCGGCGGCCAGTTGCAGCAGCGGCAGCAGCGGGTGGCCGGGCAGCGGCTGCCCGCCGACAAACGCCAGCAGCACATCGACGCCGGTTGCGCCCAGCCCGGTCAGCGTTTCTACCCAGTGCGCGGTCGGCGTGTCCATCACGTGCAGCCCGGTCGCCGGGATTTTTTGCCCGTACGCCAGCGATGGCGACACCGCCCGGCGGTCAAACGTCGCGTCCAAAAACGCCGCCGACTCCAGCAGCGCGGCGTTGTGCGGGATCACCACTGCGCCGCCGGCCTGCACCACCTGCCGGGCCAGCAGCGATAAACTCTCCGCGGCGGAATCCGGCAGGGGGGCGCTGGCCAGCAACCCCAGCCGCAGCGACTCCAGCCCCACCGTTTCAACGGCGGGCGGCGGCGCGGCAGCCAGTCGCTCGGCAAACCACTGCTCAATTTTGCGGGCGGTGGCCCCAATACCGCCATCGAGTTGAATACTGGCCCAGCCAAAATCGTCCGGGGCAAAGCCCAACTGGCGCAGCCGCTCAGCCATAAAATCGTTGTGGGTCACTTCGCAGCCGTGCTCCAGCAGCAGACAGTGTTGCACCGCGGGGTGGGTAGCGTAGCCCAGCAGCGTCGGCACCGATAGTTCGCGGGCCGGGCCGTTGGCGTCGGTGCAACCTTCGGTGTGGGGCAGGGCCACAAAGCGGGCCAGTTGCCCGGCCAGCGGGCCGCGGTTAAGCCGGTCGGCTACCAGTTGGGCCACCTGCGCCGAGCAGAGGCTCGTCGGCAGCACCAGCCCCAGCCGCTCAAAAGCAATCCCACGGCCGGTGCGATAGCCGTCAATTTGAACAACCGGCGGCGCGGCCGGTTTAATGACCAGCGGCCGGCCGGACGGCGCGGGCCGGTTGAGCAGGGTTTCGGCGTGGCCGGCTTCGGTTTGCTGCCAGTTGCGCCAGATTTGCACCTGGGCGTGGCCGGCTTTTTCGCCGGCGGTGCGCTGCCCGGCGGCCACTTGCAGCGTCAATTCAAAAGTTTCCTGCGCCAGTTCCGCCATCGGCCGGCCATCCAGATAGGCCCCGGCGTTCACGTCCATGTCGGCCCGCAGCAGCTCAAAGCGGGCGGTGGTGGTCACAAATTTGATGGTCGGGACAAAGGGGAAGTTGGTGATGGAGCCGTTGCCGGTGATAAAAAAGACCAGGTTGCAGCCGGCGGCCACCTGCCCGGCCACGCTTTCCAAATCGAGGCCGGGGCTGTCCATCAGGTAATAGCCCGGTTCGGGCATCAATTCGCTGTAGTCGATGACATAATCCAGCCGCACTTCGGGGTCGCGTTTCATGGCTGCGCCGATGGATTTGAGCACAATATTGTACAGCCCGCGGAATTTGTTGCCGCCGGAGGGGTTGCCTTCGGCGCTGGCGCCGTGCCAGGCGGCCAGCGTTTGAAAACGCTCCACCCGCTCCAAAAAACGGCGGGCGGTGTCGAGATTGCGCACTTTGGCCAGCACGTACGGTTCCGCGCCGATCAACTCCGGCGTTTCGGCCAGGTTGGCTGAGCCGCCGCAGCGAATGATTTCTTTGGCCACCCAGGCCGCCAGCGGATTGCCGGAAATGCCGGAAAAGGCATCGGAGCCGCCGCATTGGAGGGCGATTTTCAGCGCCGCCGCCGATTCCTCGGTGCGGGGCGTGTCGCTTACCGGGGCCAGCCAGTCGCGAACAATCGCTTTGGCCTGCTGCATATCATCGGCGTGGCTGCCGCTGAGCGACAAAAAGCGGTGCGGCACGTTAGCCAGCGGGTAATGGTGGTCAATTAAAAATTGATGCAGCATGGCCGGGGTCACCGGCTCCCAGTTGTAGCCGGCAATCAACACTGCACCCACATTGGGATGGACGATAAAGCCGGCCAGCGTGCGCAGCAGGTAATCGAGATTGTTGGGATTGGGGGTGCTACCTTCGGTGTGGGCCGCGGCCACCACCCCATCGAGGTTGGGCCGGGTTTCGCCGGCAAAGTGCTGTTCGAGCTGGCGCACAAAGCCGCCGGCCCGCGAGGTGACACCGAGCAGCACAATGAAATTGCGGGTGCCAACGCCGCGCTCGCCGGGGCGGCGGTAGCCCCAAAAAGTGCGGGGTTCGGGATAAAGCGGCAGTTGCTCGGCGGGTTGAAAGCCGGCGTCATTTAGCCGATAGGGTTGGATGTGATCGACAAAGTTGGGTTCGGCGGGGAGTTGGGCCTGCAAAGTGCGCTGGCGCAGGGCGGCCAGCGTGCTGCTGTTGCAGACGTATTCGCCGGGCAGGATCATTCGCGTAGCGATGCCAAAGGGCAGGCCCCACGACAGCAGCGGTTGGCCCGCGGCAATGGGCTGCACGGCAAAGCGGTGCCCTTCGAGCACGGTGCTGTTCAGGCTGAACTGGCGGTTGCGGTCGCGGATGGTGGTACCCGCCTCCAGCCGCCGGATAGCGATGGCGGCGTTATCGTCCGGGGCCGGCAGCCGGCCAATCTTTTCAAATAAAACCGAATTGCTCATTTTGCCCGCCAAAAGTCTGCTGTGACTTGGAGTGAATGAAAAAAATGCAATAATCTACCTAAAATATTACTATATTAGTAAAATTTTGTCAATATATTGACAAATTGGTAATTTTGTGAAAAAATGGTACAAGACTTTCACCGGGAGGCTGCCGATGCCGGTTTCATATGTTGACGAATTGGATTTGGCTATTTTAACCCATTTGCAGGAAGATGGGCGGCGTTCGTTTACGGATATTGCCGAGGCGCTGGCGGTATCGGTGGGGACGGTGCGCAACCGGGTTTCCCGCATGATCGATGACAGCACCGTGCAGATTGTGGGCCGGGTCAACCCGCACCGGGTTGGCTTCAACGCCCCGGCCACCATCAATGTGGCGGTCCAGCCGCCGCATCTGGAAGAGGCCATCGCCCAGATTGCCGAATTCCCCGAGGTAAGCTGGCTGGCGCTGGTTACTGGCCAGTATGATTTGATGGTCGATGTGATGTGCCGCGATGTTGACCACCTGACCGAACTGATTACCAAACGGCTGCAAAAAGTGCCCGGCGTCACCAAAACTGAAAGCGTGTACGTGCTGCGTATTTTAAAGGTGGGCCAGCCGGGGCTGGAACTGCTCCGCCCCGAAAGCCAGCCCAGCGACTTTGCCGCTGCCGCGCCCAACTCGGTGTACCGCTAACCGGTTGGGGCGCGTTTCAATTTAGCGGCAAAACTTTTGTTTAACCGCAGAGACCGTTAAGTTCGCAGAGATAAACTGAGAAATCTTTGCGAACCTGGTGGTTTCTGCGGTTAATTTTTTGCACATAGACAAAACTGCCTTAAAGTAAATTACACCCGCAGGCCGAAAACGTTGACCAAATCCGGCTTGGGGTGTAGTATCAGCGTCATATCCTGCCAGCTTTGAAACCGAAATGCCGATTGGCGTTCCGGCCGGCTATTCGCAAAGAGGAGTGACCGAACAGCCATGTCGAAGCGAATTTTGATTTTGCACGCCTCGCTGGGCAGCGGCCACGTGAGCGCGGCCCACGCGCTGGGCGATGCTTTTACCCGCCTGGGCGTAACGGACGTGATCATTGAAGACACGCTCGATTATGCCAGTTCGCTGCTGCGCTCTACATTTAACACCGCCTACCAGAAAATGTGCGAGCGCGCGCCGTTTTTGTGGAAATCGTTGTTTGACACCACCGACACCGACGACGCCGAAGAGTCGATCCGCGATAACCTGCGCCTGGGGCGGCTGGGGTATCCCTTTTTGCGGCAGTTGAAAAAGCTGGTGGAAAAAACAAACCCGGATGCAATTATCTGTACCATGCCCTTCCCGGCGATGGTTTTTGGGCGGCTCAAAAAACAGGGCAAACTGTCGGTGCCACTGTATGTGGTCATCACCGATTTTGTGGCCCACAGCACCTGGTTTAACTACGGGGTAAACGGCTATTTTTTGCCGGGCGAAGTAACCCAGTTTCAGTTTTTAGCCCGCGGGCACGACCCTCAACTGTTGCGCGTTACCGGGATTCCGGTCAAGCTGGAAATCGCCGAACCCAAACCAATGGTCGACATGCGTGCCAAACTTAAGTTGCCGGTACACAAACCGCTGCTTACTGTTTTTGGCGGCGGGCTGGTGCCGGCCCGGGTGCATACCATGCTGGCAATGCTTCAGGAATCGACGGCTATGGCCACGGTGGTAGTGGTAGCGGGCCGCAATAATAAACTGACCGCAGCCCTGGGCGACCTGTCCGTTGGCCCCAATATGGAACTGATCAAATTTGAACGGATTGATTTTGTAGATGATTTGGTGGCCGCCAGCGATCTGGTCATTACCAAAGCCGGTGGGCTGATTACCAGCGAAGTGCTGGCCCGCGGCACACCGATGATCATCATCGACCCCATCCCCGGCCAGGAGGAATGGAACGCCGATGTGGTGGCCGGCTGTGGCGCCGGCGTGCAGTTGCGTATGCCGGAAATGGCCGCGCAGACCGCGCTGCAACTGCTGGCCGATCCCGACCGGCTGGCCGACATGCGCCGCCGCAGCCAGCGGGTTGGCCGGCCCCGGGCCGCACTCGATGTGGCGCAGCAGGTGCTCACAGAGCTAAATGCAAAAACGCCCGGCCAAAGTTGACCGGGCGTTATCTGTGGGCGATACTGGACTCGAACCAGTGACCTCCTCGGTGTAAGCGAGGCGCTCTAACCAACTGAGCTAATCGCCCAAAGCATACCAATTATACCGGCGTGCCTTAATTTGGCAAGTTTTCGGCCCCAGACGCCGCCTCGCCTTTTGCTCCCCCGCTGGCCTTCCGGTAAAATTCACAGCCGGATGATGACTCAGGGATTTCACCGCAAAGACGCAAAGAGCGCAAAGTTTCAAAGATTTTTGAGAAAAATGCCGAAGCCATTGTCCAAATTCGTCCGGCAATAGACCCACTGTTTACTTTCTTTGCGTTCTCGGCGGTCATTGCGGTTTGGTTTTTAGCCGATGCCCTTATTTGCTCAAAAAACAAAGCTTAAATTGACGGCCGGCGCGCTGCTGGTGCTGTTGTTAGCCGCCGGCCTGCTGCTGCTCAACCGCAGCCGGGTGCAGGCGCTGCTGTTCAACCTCACCGGCGAAGAATCAACCCTGCCCCAGATTTCCGGCGTGATCCAGTACGGACTGACTCGCCTCCAGCCGCCGCTGGAGCTGGCCAACGATGTGCCGGTGCAATACACCGACGTGAACCCCTACGGCGTCAACACCTTCCTCCAAACCGAAGTGGAACCGGCCAAACGTGAAGAAGCCATGCGCCTTATCGCCGCAGCGGGCATCAAATGGATTCGGCAGGAGTTCCCCTGGGAAGACATCGAAATTCACGGCAAAGGCGATTTTGAAGACCGCCGCCACGAGCCGTACCAATCGGCCTGGGCCAAATACGACCAGATTGTTGATTTGGCCGATAAATACGACATCAGCATTATGGCCCGGCTCAGCAACCCGCCCACCTGGACCCGCGCTCTCACCGACACGGTTGGCACTTTTGCTCCGCCGGACAACCTGGCCGATTACGGCGATTTTGTGACCGCGGTGGCCGCTCGCTACAAAGGGCGCATCCCGGCCTACCAAATCTGGAACGAGCCGAACATTTACCCCGAATGGGGCGAGTACCCCATCAGCGCGGAGGCCTACACCGAGCTGCTGAAAGTGGGCTACACCCGCGTTAAACAGGCCGACCCCGACGCGATTGTGGTGATGGGCGCACTGGCCGCCACCATCGAACTGGACCGCCAGCGCCGCTACGCCCCCGATGGCAACGTGGTTAGCCCCGGCGGCCTCAGCGATGTGCTCTTTTTGCAGCAAATGTACAACGCCGGCGCGGCCCCCTACTTTGATGTGCTGGCCATGCAGGGTTACGGCCTGTGGAGCGGCCCCACCGACCGCCGTATGCAGCCGCGCGTGCTCAACTTTTCGCGGCCGCTCTACATCCGCGATGTGATGGTGCGCAACGGCGACGCTCACAAAGCCATCTGGCTGAGCGAGCTGAGCTGGAACGCCCTGCCTCCCGACGCCGGCCTGCCGCCAATCTACGGCCAGGTATCGCTGGAGCAGCAGGCCCGCTATACCGCGCTGGCCTATCAACGGATGCAGCAGGAGTGGCCGTGGCTCGGCGTCGGCTTTTACTGGTTTTTTAAACAGGCCGATGAGCGTGAGCGCGGCGTTAACCCGCAATATTACTTCCGTATGATCGAGCCGGATTTTACGCCGCTGCCCGTGTACGAGGCCATCAGCCGGCAGGCCAACCGGCCGCCGGTGATGTTTGGCGGCTGGCATCAGGCCGATCACTGGGCTGTCAGTTACGCCGGTAGCTGGCAAACCGTGCCAGCCACCGCCGCCAAATTTGGCGCGGCGCGGCAGTCCACCCGGCCCGGCGACTCGGCGGCGTTCACTTTTTCCGGGCGCAGTTTGACGTTGCACACGGCCGGCGGTTCGGGCCGGTTGCGGGTTCAAATTGATGACTCAAGCCCGGTTGAACTCGCGCTGACCGGCTCGCCGCAGGTAGTGGCCCAAAACCTGCCGCTGGCCGAGCACCGGGTCTCGCTGGACGTGCTGGCCGGGCCGGTGACGCTGACCGGTTTTGTGGTTGAGCCGGCGGTGCAGGGAGTGTGGGGTGAGTAGCAAAGCCCTCAAACTGGCCCTGCCATTGGCGCTGATTTTGCTGCTGGCCGCCGCGCTGCGTTTCTATTGCCTCGGCTGCCAGTCGCTCTGGTCAGACGAAGGCAACAGCGTGGCGCTCGCCGCCGCCTCTTTTGCCGAAATTGCCCGGCGCACCGCGTTTGATATTCACCCGCCGCTGTATTACTGGCTGCTCAAAATTTGGGTGGCCATTTTCGGCTCCGGGGAAGTCGCGCTCCGCTCGCTGTCGGCGGTGCTGGGGGTGGGGGTGGTCTGGCTGACGTGGGAGATTGGCCGGCGCCTCTTTTCGCCGGGAGTGGCGCACATGGCCGCGCTGATCGCCGCGCTGAGTCCGCTGCTGGTTTACTACTCGCAGGAAACGCGCATGTATATGCTGCTCACTTTTTTGAGCGGCTGTACCGTGCTGCTGACAATTGTCATTGGTGGCTGGTCACTGGCCAGCGGCCAACAGTCAGTCGATGGCCCCAAATTTTCAGCCTTCACCATTCATCCTTCATCCCTGCTGTACATTCTCACCGTCACCGTCGGCCTGTACACCCACTACGCCTACCCGGTGGTGCTGATCGCCGTCAACCTGGCCGCGCTCCTCTATTTCGTTCGTCACTCGTCACTCGCCATTCGCCATTCGCCATTCGCTACTCGTCATTCGCTATTCACCGGCTGGCTGCTGCTGCAACTCATCCCGCTTTTGCTGTACCTGCCGTGGCTGCCCACCGCCTGGCGGCAGCTCACTACCTGGCCCGGCAACGATTTTCCGCCCGGCCTCGGCGTTATCTGGCAAACCATCGCCGCGACGCTGCTGTTGGGCTTGTCGTGGCCGTTTGATTCGCGCAGCAGCCTGATTTTAATTTTGGCGCTGCTGGTGGCCGTGCCCGGCCTGTTTTACGGATTGAAGATTTCCCGGCTGCGCCCGGCCGAGTCGGCGCGCGGGCCGGCGTTGCTGCTGGTGTACGGCTGGTTTTTGCTGCCGCTATTGCTGACCGCGGCTATTTTCAGCCCGGCTTTTTTGAAATTTCTGGTGGTGGCCGCGCCGCCGCTGGCGCTGCTGCTGGCGCTATCCGCCGCAGAACTGTTTTTGGCCGTATCCCGGCGCTGGCTGGGCGTGCTGCTGGCCGGGCTGCTGCTGGCGCAACTGGCCAGTACGTCGGTGGTGTCGCTGGCTCATTACTACACCGACCCCGCTTTTGCCCGCGATGATTACCGGGCCATCGCCCAATTTATCCGCGCCGTGGCCGGCCCCGGCGACGCCGTCATTTTAAACGCCGAAGGCCAGCAGGATGTGTTTGGCTACTACTATCCGGCCGGCCCGGCCGAGCCGCCGGTTTTTCCGCTGCCGCGCCAGCGCCCGCTGGATGAAGCCGCCACCCTGGCCGAATTACGGGGTATTGCCGCGCGCGCCGGCAAAATTTACGCGGTCTATTGGGCGCAGCAGCAGGCCGACCCCGCCGGCGTCATCGAAGGCTGGCTGGATGCGCACACGTTCAAGGCCACCGACCGGTGGTTTGGCAATGTGCGGCTGGTCAGCTACGCCAGCCCCGCCCAAAATGTGGCGCTCGCGCCGCGGGCTGACCGTTTTGGCGACAATTTGCGGCTGACGGGTTTTGGGCTGGCAGCGGCGCGGGTGGTTCCCGGCGATATTGTGCAGGTGGTGCTGGCCTGGCAGGCCGATGACTCACCGGCCAATCTGGCCGTGTTTTTGCAATTGCTCAACGGAGCCAATCATGTGATCAGCCAGCGCGACGCGCCGCTGACTCCGGCCAATCTGGCCGATAACCGGCACGGCATTTTTATTGAACCGGGCACGCCGCCGGGCCAGTACCGGCTGATTGCGGGGTTGTACAACAGCCAGACCGGGCAGCGCCTGCCGGTAGCCGGCAACGGTGATTTTGTCGAACTGGCCCAAATTGAGGTGACGCCGTCCGCTGCGCCGCTGCCGCCCGAGGCATTTCATATGCAAACCCGGCTGAATGCGCCGTTGCCGGGGGTGTCGCTGCTGGGCTACGATTTTTACAAGTTGGGCCATCGCTCCGAGCCGGACACGCCGCTGCACCCCGGCGACGCGGTGGAACTGGCTGCCTACTGGCAGCGCCAGCCCAACAGCGCCGCGCCGGAAAATCAGGTAACGGTGCGGCTGCTGGCGGCTGATGGCGCGCCAACTCCCATCGAGTTTACCGCGCCGTTGACCAGCGCCGATTATCCGCCCGGCCGCTGGCGTCCCGCCGAAATTGGGCGCGGGCAGTATACTTTCTTTTTGAGCAACCTGCCGCCGGGGGTGTATCGGCTGGAGTTAACCGTGCAAACAAAAACGGCTCTCGGTGAGCCGTTTGCGGTGGAGTGAAAGTATTAGCTCCGCTTTACCAGTTCTTTTTCCAGTTGGCCGTGATAATAGATTTATCCACGGTAATTTCCACCGGCACCGCTTCCGAGAGGCGGGCTTTGACCGTTTTGCGGTCGTCGGTGTCAACAATGGTCAGCGTCCACAGGCAGGGTACCGGTTTGGTATCCACAGTGATGTCGTAAAAGCCGGGCGGCCAATCGCCGCTTTCGTTGTAATTGCCCCAACCCACCGGGCCAGATGGATACGAGATGGTCGAGTAGTCGCCGCAACTGGCCTGCACAAACACGCCATTAACCGGGTTACCACTGGAATCTTTGATGTCGCCCAAAAAGCGAGTTAGCCCGGCGTTGCCGTCATCGTACCAGCCGGTGGGTTCGTACTGGTATTTGGGTTTTTCCGGCTCCGGCGGAGGCGCCGGCGAGCTGGTTTCGGCGGCGGGTTGGGCCGCAACCGGCGCCGGTTGCGGCGCAGGCGGCGCTTCGGCCACGGGTACACCCTCAACATTACTGGCGCTAACCACCGAACCGGCCACCCAGCCGCGGACATCGTTGGGCATATTGATTTGCCACCACGAGCCCTCGGCGTTGCGGCCAACAACGGGCATGGCCGTATTCGCGTTGAGCGTGCCAATTACGTTATAATTAAGCCCCGGCCCGGAGCGAATGTTGACCGCGCCCGGCGCAACAAGCTGCGGTTGCGGGACAGAATTGGCCGGCGGCGCGCTGGACGGCAGTGTTTCGCTGCTGCTGGCGTTGGCCTCGGCGGCGCTGGCCACCACCGGGGTTGAGGTGGCGGTGGGCGGCGGTGTTACCGGGATGGGCGTAGGGACAATCACAATCGGGTCGGCGGGGGCGGGGGTAAAGGTGGGCACCGGGGTGCGCGTGGCCAGCCCTCCGCCAAAGTCAGATTGCATCAGGCGCGTAAACAGCGCCGAAAAGATGATGTAGTTGACCAGGATGAGAACGATAGCTAAACTCCAGTAACGAGCTTTCATCCGTTTTTCACCTTTTTTTGTCCCAGTACCCTGTCATAAATGCCCAACTTTATGTAGACACATTATACCACAGAAATGCGCGTAGCCACAATAAAACATTACGTCAAGTTAAAAACAGATCGATGCCTTTAAAAGTCTCTGTTATTTGCACAGTTTTAAATGAGGGCCACTCCATTACCGGGCTGTTGAACTCGCTGGCGGCGCAAACCCGCCGGCCCGATGAGGTGATCTTTGTTGATGGCGGTTCAACCGATGATACGGTGGACACGTTGCAAAGCTTCACTCAACTGCCGCTGCGGGTGATTGTTGCGCCGGGGGCCAACATCAGCCGCGGGCGCAACGTGGCCATCCGGGCCGCTGCCGGCCCGATCATCGCCAGCACCGACGCCGGGGTGCGGCTGGACCCCAACTGGCTGGCCGAACTGCTCAAACCGTTTGAAAACCCCGCGTCAGCGGCGGTGGTCTCCGGCTTTTTTGTGCCGGATCCGTGCTCGGCGTTTGAGGTGGCGATGGGGGCCACGGTGCTGCCCGGGCTAACAGACATCGATCCGGCCACGTTTTTGCCCAGTAGCCGTTCGGTGGCGTTCCTCAAATCGGCCTGGGCGGCGGCGGGCGGTTACCCGGAATGGCTGGATTTTTGCGAGGATTTGATCTTTGATTTTCGGTTGCGCGATGAGGTTGGCCCGTTTGCGTTTGCGCCGGCAGCGGTAGCCCATTTTCGGCCACGCGGCAACCTGCGCGCCTTTTTTAAGCAGTATTACCAGTACGCCCGAGGTGATGGCAAAGCCGATTTGTTTCGCAAACGGCACGCCATCCGGTACGGCACGTACCTGGCGGCGCTGCCGCTGCTGCTGGTTTTGGGGGCGGTGGCGTCGCCGTGGTGGTGGCTGGGCGGCGCGCTGCTGGGCGGCGCGGGGTTGTTTTTAACGCCCTATCGCCGGCTGGTGGGGCAGTGGCAGTCGCTGTCGCCGGTGGATAAATTAAAGGCGGCGGGCTGGGTGCCCCTCATCAGAATCACCGGCGATGTGGCCAAAATGGTCGGCTATCCGGTGGGGGTAAAGTGGCGCTTGGAGCGGCTGGCCTCGCAGCCGGAACTCAAATGGCAAAGATAACAGGCGTTATTTATTATCTTGGCTGATTTAACCGATGTGAGGTATAATCAATGCCGGGGGAATGCGCGTGGTAACTGCTTGCTTTCAATCCTGTACTGACAACACCTTAAATTCACAACCTGGAACCGTGTAAAGAGGGGCAAACCTTGATTGGGAACATCCTCGGCAACCGTTATAGAATTCTGCGCGAAATTGGCGCAGGTGGAATGGCCAAAGTTTATCTGGCCGAAGACATCAAAGGGAACGAACTGGTTGCCCTGAAACTGTTATACCCTCAATTTGGCGAAGACCTCTCTTTTATTCAGCGTTTTAATCGCGAAGCCAAACTGGCCAGCACCCTGACCGACCCGCACATTGTCCGCGTGCTGGATTACGGCGCCGACCGCGACCTGCACTATCTGGTGATGGAGTATGTTGAAGGCCAGGATTTGCACGATGCGCTCCAGGAACGGGGTTATTTTGCCTGGCGCAAGGCGCTGGAAGTTATTGACCAGCTCGCCACGGCTTTGGAACACGCCCATGCCCACGGCGTGGTTCACCGCGACATCAAACCCCAAAATATGATGCTCAACGAAAACGGGCTGCTCAAAGTACTGGATTTTGGCATTGCCCGGATTCCCACCCTGCCCTCGCTAACCCAGTCTGGCTTTATTGGCAGCCCGTACTACGCCTCGCCGGAGCAGGCGATGGGCGAAGAGGTGGATATTCGCTCCGATATTTACTCCGCCGGCATTGTGCTGTACGAGCTGCTCAGCGGCAATATCCCGTTTGATGCCAAAAGCCCGTGGTCAATTATTAGCCAGCACATTACCAGCGAGCCGCCGCCCATTGACCTGCCCGATGGCGAAATTCCCGACAATGTCAAAACCTTATTAAGCCGGATGCTGGCCAAACGGCCGGAAGAACGTTTTCAAAACCCCACCGCGCTGCGGCAGGCCATTGCTGCGGTGCTCACCGGCCAGCCGGTGCCGGATAACATCGGCACGGCCGAGCCGGTGGCGCTGGTGGATAAAACGCCGATGGTTGAAAGCCTGCAAGAACGAGCGTTGCAGGCTATCGATACCAAAGAATGGATGCGGGCGGTTGATTTGCTCAGCCAGGCGGCCAAACTGGACCCCGACAACGAAGAAATCGCCGAACAACTGGCTATGGTCGAGGCCGAAGCGCGTCTGTCGTCGCTGTATAAATCTGGCCGGCGGGCGATGGAGAACGGCCGCTGGGAAGAAGCCATCAATCATTTCAACGTGATTGCCGAATTGCAGCCCGATTACAACGATGCCCGGGTGCTGCTCGATCAGTGCCACGCCGCCTTTAGAGAAGAAAACACCCAGCAGTTTGTGGCTACCCGCTATCAGGAAGGGTTAGCTCATCTGGATACCCAGCGCTGGACGAGCGCAGTAGAGGCCTTTGCCGAAGTGCAAAAGCTCTCGCCCGGTTACGAGCAGGTAGAATATTTGCTGGCCCAGGCCAAACAGTACGGCAACCCCAGTTTCACTGCCCGGCTCAACCGAGCCTTGCCCGGCGGTCTGTGGCGCTGGGCGCTGGTTGCTGCCGGAATTGTTGTTATTGCCATTGCCAGCTTTTTTATGTTTGGCAATAGCAGCCAGGTTGCCGGTAACAATAATGCCCGGGAACGGCTGAAAACGCTGTATGCCGAAGCACAAGCCGCTTTGGAAGCCGGTAACATTGGTGATGCGTTGTCTAAACTCGATCAGATTTTTAACGAAGACCCGGATTACGCCGATGTTGCTTCTCTGCGCCGGGAACTGGTGGCCACGCCCACGCCTCCGCCCGATATAGCACCGTCTGCCACGGCTAACCCGCTGGCAGCGCTGCTGACAAACGCTGAAGATGCTCTGGCGGCAACAGATTGGACCGGAGCGATTGAAGTTTTAAACCAGATTCGGGCCGAAAATCCGGAATATGAAAAAGGCCGGGTAGCTTCACTGTACTGCGATGCCTATGTGGCTCGCGGCATTGAAGTGCTGGCCAATATTGGCCCTAATGATGACCAGGCTCAGGTTGTTACGGCGGCGCAAAAGGATTTTCAGGCCGGCGTAACCCAATGTCCGCGCCGAACCGATTTGGCCGAACAATCCGGCCGGGCCGAGGCTTATCTGAACGCGTTGGCTACGCCGCCGGAAGATTACGAATCGCTGATCAAAATATTAACGCCGGTTGTCGCCGCCGAGTCTAATTATGCCGGCGGCAACGCCAAGCAAATGCTCTATCAGGCTTATTTGGGCCGGGCAGCGGTGCGACAGGAATCCCCGGCCACCATTGCCGCCGCGCTCGGAGATTACGAAGCGGCTTTAGCCCTCAATGTTGATGACCCCAGTGAGGCCAATACCCGCCGCGCCGAATTGCTGCTTCAGTTTACTCAGGCGCCGCCGCCGGCCGCCCCGGTAGCGGACGCGACGGCCGTTGTGGGGCAGGCTCCAACGCCAACCCCGGCTGAACCCGTCGACGAAACCCCGGAACCGCCGGTTCGCATCAAATATGCCAGCCCTCAACTCATTGGCCCGCCCGATGACACAATTTTTGCCGGTCAGTTTGCCGAAGTGTTTTTGGAATGGGAGCCGGTTGGGCAATTGGCCGATGATGAATATTACGATGTGACCATCATGCACTTGTTTGCCGACCAGCCCAATTATTCTGGCAGCTTGCGCACTCAGGATACGCGGGTGCAAATTACCCGGGCTATTGGCGTGGGCCAGGCTGGCGGCGATAGATTTTATTGGTGGATTACCGTTCGCAAGGATAACACCGCCAATTCAGCAGGTAGTTTGGACTTGCCCCTTAGCCCCCGGAGCGAAGCCGGCACATTTATCTGGAGCCCTTAACTGCGCGCAAACTTCATAATGCCACCTTGACTGTTGCCCTCAGTTTTCAGTCGGATATAATTAAAACATACGCAAAGGTTCAAAGATGGCTCAAGTTTACAAAACCGATCTCCTTGAAGATGCTCTAAAAGAAATGTGCGCCAAACTGGTAGGGGTGCAGGGTGCGGTAATTGTCAGCATTGAGGGTTTTGTTGTAGCTGCTTACACCCCCAAAGAAGGTGATCTGGATGATGAAGAAGGGCCAACCAGCAGCCCGCAGGTTGCAGCAATGGCGGCCACATTGATTGCCCTGGGGGAAAGAACATTATCGCGGCTGGCCCAGGGCGAAATGATGCGCTTGCTGGTTGAGGGCAACGATGGCGGCATGCTGGTGGTTCCGGCCAACCGGCGCGCGTCGATTGCGGTAATGGTGGGCCGTGAGGCCAAAATGGGGTTGGTGATGTATGCCCTGCAGCAGAGCGCCTCAAAAATCAGCGATATTCTGGAGGGCAGTGTCAATTGATAGAAAATAACGGTGAGCCGGCCAAAGATAATTTGCAACTGCTCAAAGATATCCTCAACGATCTTATTTCCCGCAATCCCAATATCATCAACGCTTTGGTGGTGAGCGACGACGGCCTCAACGTAGCATCGGGGATTCCCCAAGCCAATGATGACAAAATAGCCTTAACCGCGTCGGATTTGGTGGATATTGCCAAAACATTCAATCAAAAATTGCAGCAGGGCCGGCTTAACCGGATTTTGTTAGAAGGAGCGCAACGCACCACGGTGGTGCTGGCGGCTGGCCGCCGCACTGTGCTGGTGGTGTCGGTGCCCGCCGATGAAAAGCTGGGGCTGGTGTCGCTGGCTATGCGCCGCGCCGCCGACCAGATTGCGGCACTGTTTGGCTGACCGGTGCAACATAAAAAAAGAGCTGCTCCGCCAGATGGAGCAGCTCTTTTTGTTTGGTTTAAATTGACTACGGTCCCCACGACATCCGTTCATTGGACCAGTCGCGGTCGCCGCTGCCCCACGGATTGCCGACGGGAAAGCTGAACAGCTTTTGGGCCGGGCCGCCGCTAATGGGGGCCACGTAAACTCCCCAGCCACCATCCCGGTTTGAGGCAAAAGCCACCCACTTTGCATCCGGCGAAATGGTGGGCACGCCATCCTGCGCGCCGGAACCGCTGGAAATATTCACCACACCGGAGCCATCTTCGCGCATTACATAAGCTTCCCAGTCGCCAGACTCACGGGACATAAAGGCAATGTAACCGGCTTTGGCATCGGTAGGGGTGGCGCTGGAGCCATCCAATATTTTGCGGGGCAACTCACCGGCACTGCTGCGTTTAACCGCCCACGAACCAACAATAAAAATACCGCACGAACCACCCCCGGCCCAGGTATTGCAGCCTTTGTAAGCCAGTTGATCTCCGGCCGTCCACACCGGATTAGAGCCGATCACATCACCAATTGCGCCGGGGGGGATAATGATCCCAAAATCGGCCATGGCGGCGCATTTGTCGGTGTCCTGGCTGGGCGGAATCAGGCCGCACTGCACAAACAGGTAAGATTGGTACCCTTGCGCCCCATAGGCTAATTGGGGGTTGCTGTAGGCCAGGGTTGTGCCATCAGGTTTGTAGGTGGGGAATAAATCTGATGGCGAACCGGAGACCGGTTTGTCAATGTTGCCGCTGGCGCTAACTTCAAATATGTTTTCGCCAAAACTGCCCCCTTCACCATTAACCAGCAACTTTTGTCCATCACCCCGAAAATAGGGCTGCCGGGCGCCCTGAATTTTGGCCAGGGTTTTGCCGTCTGGCATGGAGACAATGTACACATCGTACCGGGCCGCGCCGTTATCGGACGGAAAAGCCAGCTTGCCAGACAATGCCGGCGGTTCGGGGGTGGGCGTGTCGGTTGGCACGGCCGGGGCAGGCGTAAAAGTTGGCGGCGGCGGTGGAGCCAGGGTGGGCGTATCGGCCACCGGGGCGGGCGTAGGTGTATCGGTTGGAATTGGCGTGTCGGTGGGCAGCGGCGTTTCTGTGGCGGTGGCGGTGACAACCAGCACTTCTGGTGTAGCGACTTCGTTGTTTTTGCTCTGGTTCTCACTGGCCAGGGTGGCCAAAATGGAGTCGCGGGCGGCATCGGTGGCCTGCGCGGCCACTCGTGTCCCCTGTTCGGCAGTGGCGGTTGCGTTTCGGTTTTCGGCGGCGGCGATGGCGTTGGCTGCATCTTCGGTTTGGCGAGCCTCGGCCGTTTCCTTGGCGGTGGCCTGCAAGGCCTGGGCGGTGGCTGTTGAGTTACCAGACCCGCCAACGGAGCTAAACGCCAGGGCGGCAATAACGCCCACCAAAATCAGGATGACTACCCCACCCCCGGCCAGCATAGCCACCAGCGGCAGTCCCCGGCTGGCGGCCGGTTTGGCCAGCGTGGTTGCGCCGGCGCCGGAATCGGCCAGCACCGTTGCGCCGGCATCGGCGGCTGGTTTGGTGGCGGTGCGCTGCATGGCTGAGATGGGGCCTGTTTCGTGCTCAATCTGATCGATTTTGGGTGAGGTGGCAATAGTTTTGAGCGGGTTTCTGTTGAGGTTATCCTCCGGTGAAAGCCCAACGGCCTCGCGTAGCGCCCGGGCCATATCACCGGCGGTTTGATACCGGTCATCCGGCACCTTACTCATGGCTTTGAGCACCACTCGTTCAACCGCTTCGGGGATGGCCGGGTTGACTTTCGTCGGCAGCGGCAGGGGTTCGCTGATGTGTTTCATGATGACGGCAAACGGGGTGTCGGCATCAAACGGAACCATGCCGGTTACCATTTCATACAGCATCACCCCCAACGAATAGATGTCGCTGCGTTCGTCGCCGCGTTCACCCTGGCCCTGCTCCGGCGACATGTAAGCCGGCGTGCCGGACAGCGCTCCGGTTTGGGTGTATTGGGTGGCCCCCATAATCCGGGCAATGCCAAAGTCGGTGAGAACCACCTGCCCTTCTTCATTGATCATTACGTTGGCTGGTTTAATATCGCGGTGAACCATGCCGCGGCCGTGGGCGTAATCTATGGCGCTACACAGGGCGCCAAAGATGCGGGCCACTTCTGGCAAGGTAAAGGGCTGGTTGGCCGCTTTGCGGGCTTTGACTTCGTCTTTAAGGGTGGGGCCATCGATGAACTCCATGGCCATAAAATAGGTGTCGCCATCGCGGTCAAAATCTACCGCCTGAACGATGTTGGGATGGCGCAGTTTGCCAATGGCCAGGGCTTCGCGCTCAAAGCGGCCAATGAAATCCTGATCATCAACCAGATGGCCGTGCAGAACCTTGATCCCAATGTAACGGTCAAGACCCGGCTGGTAAGCTTTGTAAACTTCGGCCATGCCGCCGCGTCCCAACCTGGCAACTAAGCGGTATTTTCCAAGAGTTTTGCCAATTAGATTTGCCATATGAGTGCCTGATTCTTGTGAGATGGGGACATTATAACATTGTCAAACAGTCGTTGCCAAAAGATGCTTCTTTTTTGGGTTGACGTGGACGTGTGTGAATATTTTACCGCAAGTGAGGGCCAGACTTCAATGAGCAAAAGCTCCCCCCTGTGCCGCTTATTTTATCACATTGTCCTAAAAATCACACCTGACGCCGATTAAAATGTCGTTAAATCAAGCCTCAATTCAGGGAAAACGGCAGGATTGCCTGTGATTGTTGTTTTTAGCCCAGGTCATCCAGGGGACTGCGTACACCCAACGCACCGCGTTGAATGACATGGGTGTAGATCATGGTTGTTTCAACGCTGTTGTGTCCCAGCAGTTCCTGAATGGTGCGGATATCGTAACCCGACTCCAGCAAGTGGGTAGCAAATGAATGGCGAAGGGTATGGGGTCCCACTGGTTTAACAATGCCGGCCTGTCTGGCTGCCTGTTTGATGGCTTTGCGTAATCCGCTTTCGTCCAGGTGATGGCGGCGAACCAGCCCCGAGCGCGGATCGACGGACAGCCGGGATGACGGAAAAATGTATTGCCAGCTCCACTCACGATTGGCATTGGGGTATTTACGCTCAAGAGCATTCGGCAGGTAAACCTGCCCCAGTCCCTCGGCCAGGTCTTGCCGGTGCAGTGTTTTTACCTGGCGCAACTGCCGGCGCAGGGGCAGAATTAGCTGATTTGGTAAAATTGTTGAGCGGTCTTTATTGCCTTTTCCCGCCCGAACTATGAGCTGGTGTTGGTTAAAATCAATATCTTTAACCCGCAGGCGCAGCGCTTCCATCAGGCGCAGGCCGCTGCCGTACAGCAAGTGGGCTATCAGGCTTTGCGGTTCTGGCACGGCCTGGAGCAGGGCGCGTGTTTCGCTTTGGCTGAGCACGGTGGGCAATCGGTGCGGTGTTTTGGCGCGGAGGGCGTCAACTTTGGCGCAGAGGGGTTTGTTGAGCACCTGTTTATAAAGAAAGAGGATGGCGCTGAAGGCCTGGTTTTGAGTCGAGGCGGCTACATTTTTGGCGGCCAGAAAGTTGAGAAAGGCTTCTATTTCCGGGGTGTCCATCTTTAGCGGGTGACGCAATTTGTGGAAGCGGACAAAGCGAACAATCCAGTTGATGTAGGCATCTTCGGTGCGGCGGGCATAGTGCTGGCGGCGCAGCACCTGGCGGACTTGATCGAGCAATTTGGGCGGCTGCGCCGGAGGCTGATAGCCGCTGCCGTCCTCATTGAAAATTAAATACGATACGGTGGGGGAAGGGCTGTACAGAAACATTGGGGCACCTCCGTTAGGACAAAAGTTCTATTGGATGTGAAAATAATAACACAAATGTTCTGTGTTGGCAACCCTGTCCCGATAACAAAATATTGCGGATGTTCCGATGGCTACCCGGCCCAACGGTGTGGCTCTGCACCAACAATATTTATGCGTCTGTTTTTGCATAACGTTGCACACCTTGGCTTGTGTTCAACTCAAGGATCAAACACCCCGAGCTGGCTCTTGTTAAGTTCAAAGTTTTAGAGCATTAATCAACCTATTGAAGGTTGGCCCACTCTGACAAATGTCACAATTATTTAGTGACATTTGTCACTAGGCAGATGAAGTAATGAGGCGTATTATTTTGGGTGAGGTAATTCAATATTTGTTGAAATAATATCTCCGGCATAATTTTCGGTGATTTTTTAAGCTTCGATAATTCAACAGAGGTTGAAACAAATACAAGAGAGCATAAGCATGAATTATGACCAGCTTCAACAAGCGGCCGTTGTCTTTAAAGCTCTGGCCGATCCCAACCGGTTGCGTATTTTGGATACGCTGATGCAGGGGGTATCGTGCAACGGTGAGTTGAACGACCGCTTGGGACTGCCGCCCAATTTGCTGTCGCACCACCTGCACGTGCTTAAAAAAGCCGGCCTGATCGCCAGCCGCCGTGATGTGGTGGATGGCCGCTGGATTTACTACGCGGTTGACCAAATTACTGTTACGCAGTGGCGTGGCTGGCTGAACGATTTTCTTAACCCGGCCCGAACCCAGCCACGCTGCCTGTGCGGCCCCGAAGGCGATAACAAGACCCTGATATCAACCCTCAATTATACAATTCCTGAAAACACGGCGGATAAACAATGAGTACAGCAAAACCTGCCTCTTCAAATCAAGTTGCCGGCACGCATGGGCTGGCCGGGTTATCTACACTGACCGCAGCCGGGCGGCGGTGGTTTTCGTCCTGGGAATGGAAATGGCTGGCTATTTTGTTGGGTGGTTTTTTGATTTTCTATTATCTGCCGGTCGACAATATCCGCTTTCAAGGCGCGGTGATGGAATCGCTGCATTTGGTTACCTGGTACGCGCAGGAACACGTTATTTTGTGTTTGGTGCCGGCCTTTTTTATTGCCGGCGGGATTGCTTCGTTTGTCAGCCAGGCCTCGGTGATGAAATACCTGGGGGCCAACGCCCCCAAACTGCTGGCCTACGGTGTGGCCTCGGTTTCCGGTTCGATTTTGGCGGTTTGTTCCTGCACCATTCTGCCGCTGTTTGCCGGCATTTACCGGATGGGGGCCGGGCTGGGGCCGGCCATCGCCTTTTTATACAGCGGCCCGGCCATTAATGTGCTGGCCATTGTACTGACCGCCAGCGTGTTGGGGCCGCAGTTGGGTATTGCCCGGGCGGTGGGCGCGGTCAGTTTTAGTGTGGTGATTGGCGTGTTGATGCACCTGATCTTTCGTAAAGAGGAGCAGGCCAAAAGCAAAGCCCAAATGATGCTGCCGGAACCGCAGGTAAAGCGCCCCTTGTGGCAGACGGCGGTTTACTTTGGGGCGATGGTTGGCATTTTGGTTTTTGCCAACTGGGGCAAACCACAGGAAACGGGTACGCTGTGGGCCGTTATTTATGAGAGCCGCTGGCTGGTGGTTTCTGGCTTTGGGCTGCTGCTGGCTCTGATTTTGGGGCGCTGGTTTGGCCTGCACTGGGGCGCGATACTGGCGGCTGTTGCGGTTGTGGCCGTTGTGGCGGTGATTTTTGCCGGCCAGCCAACGGTGCCGTTTGTGGTGGGTGTGGTGGCGCTGGCGTTGCTCATCAACCGGCCCGCTACCGATGACGACAGCGAGGAGCTGGCCGAGTGGTGGCAGCAGAGTTGGGGGTTTGCCAAACAGATTATACCGTTGCTGTTTTGGGGGGTGTTGGTGTCCGGCTTTTTGCTGGGCCGGCCCGGCCACGAGGGGGTGATCCCATCAACCTGGGTGGCCTGGGCTGTGGGCGGTAACTCGTTGCTGTCTAACTTTACGGCCTCGTTTGTGGGCGCGTTTATGTACTTTGCCACCCTCACCGAAGTGCCCATTTTGCAGGGATTGCTGGGCAGTGGAATGGGCCAGGGACCGGCGTTGGCCCTGCTATTGGCCGGCCCGGCGCTCAGTTTGCCCAATATGCTGGTTATTCGCAGCGTGTTGGGCAGTAAAAAGACAGTGGTTTTTGTGACGCTGGTGATTGTAATGGCTACCGTCACCGGCATGGTGTATGGCGCTCTGGTGAGTTAAGAGCCGGCCCGATAACAAATAATCCGGCAGTGATACAGAAATCGTGCTATCGTGCTACAGAAGGAGCAGGTCACGCTTGCAGCGTGATAGTCGGGTTGCAAGCCCGACCTGCGAATTGATTGACTTAACTTATTTTCACAGGAGAGAAGCAATGTTATCTATCAAAGTTCTTGGCCCTGGTTGCCGCAATTGTGAAACACTGGCGCGTAAAACCGCCGATGCGCTGGAAGCGCTGGCTGCTGAAAACCCGGCCACCGCTGGCGCAACCATCGAAAAAGTAACCGATCACAACCGCTTTGTGGACTACGGCCTGATGTTTACCCCCGGTTTGGTCATCAATGAAAAACTTGTCAGTTCCGGGCGGGTGCCAACCAATAACGAAATCAAAGAATGGATACTCGCCGCACTGAATTAAAGGCAATCAGCGGGGTTGGCTTTGGTAAACAACCCCGCCTATCAACCGGCGGTAAACAGAACCTCCGCAATTTTTATTGTCGCTCTAATTTTAAAATGCCGCTGGCCGGTTTCCCAGCGGCGTTAAATATTATCGATTCGCCTGCATTTTTTTACCACCCATGCTAAAATTGACCCGCAAACGATCAAAACCAATGGCGAGAGCACGCCCACCTGGACCTGCTCTCGAAGGACAGCGAATGAAAGTTAGATCATTAGGTTACCGCACCGACCTTATCTTTCCCGCATTTGATGGCGAAATCATTGACCGAGGGGATTACCTGGTTATTCTCACCCCCGATAACCCAACGTTTCACTGGGGTAATTTTCTGTTGCTCTCCAATCCGCCCGGCCCGGGTGACCTTGTCAACTGGAAAACTATTTTTAATGAGGAAATCGGGTCACGGTTAAATGTTGAGCATCAGGCTTTTGCCTGGGATACAGTGACCGGCGAGTTGGGCCAGGTGAAGCCGTTTCTGGATGACGGTTTTAACCTTATCCAATCGGTGGTTTTGACCACCGATCGGGTTAACCCGCCGCCCAAATACAACCATGAGATCGTTGTCAGGCCGCTAACCTCGGCTGGGGAGTGGGAGCAGGCTTTCCAAAATCAGATAGTCTGCCGGCCGCCAGAATTTAGTCTGGCCGGGTATCAGGTGTTTAAACAGCAGCAGATGGAGCGTTATCGTCAAATGACCCGGGCCGGTTTGGGAGTGTGGATGGGTGCTTTTCTGGAAGAACAGTTGGTGGCCGATTTGGGCGTGTTTGTAACCGGCAAGATTGGCCGTTTTCAACAGGTGGGAACTCATCCCGATTATCGGCGGCGGGGTATTTGCGGTACATTGGTTTACCAGGCCAGCCGGTACGCGCTGGAATATCTTGCGATAAATACCCTGGTTATGGTGGCGGACGAAAATTATCACGCGGCCAAAATTTATGAGTCGCTTGGTTTTAAGCCGACAGAACGTCAGGTTAGCCTTGAATGGTGGGACGAAACAACGGCCTGAACGTCAACACTGCCCCGGGCAGGTAATCGCCCGCTGGCGCTTTTCTCCCGGCCGGGCAGTGCGTGCCCAATCAGAATTAAGTGCAAAAGCCTCAGTGTATTGATGTCACCCCCCGCCGGCATCCACGGCAAATTCAGCCAACCGTACGCGTAACATCGCATAAACAAGGCTAACCTCGGCCCCAAATTTCCATGTTTCAGGTTAGCCTTTTTTTGCAGGTCGGTTTGGATAGACCGCGGAAAGATTCCCCCAAGCTTAAAATTCTGCCCGGAACCGCAATTTGCAGGCCAGCGCCGCTTGACTCGGTAAAAAATGTGTGATATTATCGCTTACAATAATTTACACGTGTAAGCTTAATCGAAAAAAGTAGCACGTGTAAATGGTATCGTAACCGCAGCGTGGCATTATGAAACGACCCACCCAAGTTGATGTGGCCCGCCTGGCCGGAGTTTCCAGGGCTACGGTTTCATACGTAGTCAACGGTCTCACCGATGGCCGGGTGCCCATTTCTGAAGACACCCGCCAGCGGGTTTTGGCCGCTGTTGACAAACTGGGCTACGTGCCCGATGCCCGCGCCCAGGCCCTGCGCTCGGGCGATACCAAAACCATCGGCTTAATTATCCCGGATATCCGCAACCCCCACTTTTGGGAGCACGCCGAAGGCGTAGAGCAAGAGGCGTCTGCCGCCGGTTACCATCTCTTACTCTCCAGCATTGCCCTCAACCTTGAATACGGCGAAGACATCTTTAAAGACCTGTCGCACCGGCGGATTGATGGGTTGATTTTGATGGGGTCTTTCATTGTTCAATCACAAGAAGCCCAAAAGCTACTCATCTCTCTCCGCAAGCGCCGGCTGCCCATTGTAGAAATCAGTGACAGAAATGTAGATTACGAGGTAGACTTTGTGATGTCTGACTACCGGGCGGCCACAGTCGATGTAATGGCTTACCTGCTCTCTTTACAGCACCGGCGAATTGGCATGATTTACGGGGTGGCCTCGCCGGTGCTGGCCGAAGACCGCCTGCAACCATACCAGGACAGCCTGCTGGCAGCCGGGTTGCCGGTGGACCAGGCGCTAATTGCCCGGTGTGGCCCCACCATTGAAGATGGCTATCAGTCCGCGTTGCAGCTTTTGCAACTGCCTGAACGCCCCACCGCCTTAATTGCCATTAACGATCTTTTGGCCATTGGCGCGCTGCGAGCCGCCGGAGACCTTGGGCTGCGTATTCCCACCGATCTGTCGCTGGTTGGTTTTGATGATATTCACATGGCCAAATATCTGGTGCCGCGCTTAACTACTGTGTCCAAAGTTTCAACCAGAGTGGGGCAAGAAGCTGTCAGGCAGCTTTTGGTCCGCATTAACGACCCCGATATCCCGCAACAAAAATTGAGCATTCCCCCCAGTTTAATCATTCGTGAGTCAACCGGGCCGGCCCCGTTTTAATAGCGCGGCCCCGGCGACAATAATTGCCAATGGAGGTGACTATGGCTTGACTGCTTCACTAACAATTCCCGGTAAAAATTTTTGGCAGGTTACAATATGATGCGGCTATCCTGGATAAAAAAAGGAGATACCGGCTATCTTGGCGGACGGCGGTATCTCCCTGAGGCAGGTCTGGGCAAGTTACTTTTGCGCTTGAATCAAGGCATTTGTATTTGCCGACCTTTTGACATGATACCGAAGTTTCACCCGTTTGACAAACCCCTGAAAACCCCAGTAGCCTGGCCACAGTGGCAGTCATTTTAATTTACATTCATTCATACTCTCAAGGAGGAGTAAAATGAAAAAACAAAATATTTTGCTGGTATTGATGTTAGTACTGGGTCTGATGCTGGCCGCCTGCGGCGCTCAACCGGCCGCGCCGGTCCCCGCTGAAGCTCCCAAACAAGAAGCTGCTCCCGCGCAGGAACAGGCGGCGGCCCCCGTCGAAGCCGAACCGGCCGAGGAAGCCATCACCCTGACCTACCTGGTTGATGATGGCGAAACCGACCAGCTTCTGGCCCATGCCTTTGCCGATGGGTATATGGCCCTGCACCCCAACGTGACCATTGAAATTGAAAACCGGCCCGGCGGCGGCGATGGCGACAACATTGTTAAAACGCGCCTGGCCACCGGCGATATGACCGACGTTTTCTTCTACAACGCCGGCTCGCTGCTCCAGGCGTTGCAGCCGGCCAAAACGCTGGTTGACCTGACCAACGAACCGTACATGGACACCATTGACGATGCCTTTAAGCAGACCGTCGCGCAGGATGGCAAGATTTATGGCGTGCCCAACCAGTCCGCGATGGGCGGCGGCATCCTCTACAACAAAAAAATCTATGAGGAACTGGGCCTGAGCGTGCCCAAAAGCTGGGCCGAATTTGCCGCCAATAACGAGAAAATCAAGGAAGCCGGCATTGCCCCGGTGATTGCCGCCTACGGCGATACCTGGACCTCGCAGTTGTTTGTGCTGGCCGATTACTACAACGTGCAGGCCGCCAACCCCAACTTTGCCGCCGATTACACCGCCAACAAGGCCAAATACGCCACCACCCCGGCGGCAATGGCCGGCTTTGCGTACATTCAGGAAGGGTATGAAAAAGGCTGGTACCAGCAGGATTACGCCACCACCAAATTTGAAGAAGGCATCAAGCTGCTGGCCGATGGCGTGGGCGCTCATTACCCCATGCTCTCCTTTGCCCTGCCGACCATCGCCACCAACTGGCCCGACAAAGTCAACGACATCGGCTTTTTTGCCCAGCCCGGCCCCTCTGCCGACAAGAACGGCGCGACCATCTGGATGCTGTCGGCCAACTACATTCCGCAGACCACCACCGGCAAAAAGCTGGAAGTGGCCAAAGATTTTCTGGCCTACACGGTTTCCCCGGAAGCTATTGCCATGCTAAACGAGAAAGTTCCGCCCTCAGGCCCGTACCTGATCAAAGGCGCCAAGCTGCCTGATGACGCGCTGCCCGCCGTTAAAGACATTGCCGCCTACATCGAATCCGGCAACTCCGCGCCCGCGCTGGAATTCCTCTCGCCGGTTAAAGGCCCCAACCTTGAGCACCTCTGCGTGGCGGTTGGCACCGGCCAGATGACGGCTGAAGAAGCCGCCAAGGCTTACGATGAGGATGTTAAAAAACAGGCGCAGCAATTGGGCCTGGAAGGCTGGTAAGTAGTTTGTTTTAACCGTTGTAACATCTCTTTTCTGAGGGCCGGCGAGCTACAGCCGGCCCTCAATTTCTACCTGTGAAAGCGAGGTTCTATGACTACCTCTGGTCGGTCGCGGGCAGTCCTGCGAACCTATCCCAACTGGTTTTATCTGCCGGCGGCGCTTGTGTTTGGCCTGTTTTTTCTGGCGCCAACGGCGATGGCCTTTTACTACAGCCTCACCCGCTGGACGCTGTTCGATGCCACGTTCATCGGCCTGGAAAATTACTATACCTTCCTGAACGATCCTGCGCTGAGTTCCGGACTGGTCAACACCATCATTTACGCCGTTCTTACCAGCGGCCTCAAAACCGTCATCTCGCTGCCGCTGGCTATGCTGCTTACCTCAAATATCCGGTTTAAGGGATTTTACCGGAGCGTTACCTTTTTCCCGGTATTGGTCAGTACCGTGGCCGTTGGCATCACCTTTTCTATGCTGATGCAGCCATCCACAGGACTGATCAACACCGCCCTCGGTGCCATCGGACTGCCGCGACCAGACTGGCTGGGCAACCCCAAACTGGCGCTCTACTCGGTGGCGCTGGTGGATGTGTGGAAGGGTGTTGGCATTGCCACGGTCATATTTATGGCCGGCATCCTGTCGATTCCGCAGGATTATTTTGAAGCCGCGCAGCTTGAAGGCGGCACCTGGGTTAAGTTTCGTCACGTCATTATCCCGATGGCCCGCAACGCCACTTTCACCGTCATCCTGCTGTCCTTTATCGGCGGGTTGCGCACCTTTGATTTAATCTGGACGATGACCCGCGGCGGCCCCGGCTTTGCCTCCGATGTGCTGACCTCGGTGATTTACAAGCAGTATCAGGCCGGCTTTTACGGGCTGTCAACCGCCGGCAACGTGGTCCTGTTTATTCTTGTCACCATTATTGTGTATCCGCTGATGAGCTATTTTAATCGCCGGGAGCTGGAATTATGAGCGCGCGAAAAACCTTTACCAGCACCTTGCTCGATGCGGCGATGTTTGTCATTTTTGGCATCGTTTTTGTTGTGCCATTTGTGTTTATCCTGCTCAATGCGGCCAAAACACGCCAGGAGGCATCGCTGCTGCGCTTCAGTTGGCCAACCGAATTTCAGTTGTGGGAAAACCTGCAGGCAGTGATGACCTATGGCAACAACCGCATGCTCCTGGCCTTGTGGAACAGCACCCTGCTGACCGTCGGCTCGGTCACGCTGATTGTCCTTTTATCCGCGCTGGTGGCTTTTGTGATGCAACGCCGCAGCGACCGGCTGGCCTCGGTGGTTGGCTCGTTTATGCTGGCCGGGTTGATTATTCCGCCGGCGGTGGTGCCAACGGTCTTCTTTTTGCAGTGGGTTGGCCTGTACAAAACCCTCACCGGGATGATTATGGTTAATGTGGCTTACACTATGCCCTTTGCCATCCTTATTTTTCGCACATTTATGAACAACATCCCCAGAGAACTTGACGAAGCCGCGCTCATTGACGGCGCGTCGCCGCTGCGCGTCTTTTTCTCCATTATTCTACCGCTGTTACAACCGGCTATTATCACCGTGGTGGTCACCTCCTCGGTGAACATTTTCAACGACTTTGTGGGGCCGCTCTACTTTCTGCCCGGCGCGGAGAACGTTACCGCCCCACTGACGCTGTTCAGCTTCATCAGCCAGTTTGGCTCACAGTTCAACCTGCTCTTCGCCGATGTGCTGGTGATGACGATTATCCCGCTCATCATTTTTATCTTCTTCCAGAAACAGCTCGTTTCGGGTATGACCAAGGGCGCCATCAAGGGCTAAGAAAACGTTAGTTTTATAAATTTTTTGTCCACTTGCTGCTGGTTTGCGCGTATTGCGTGTTGCGTAAAAAGTGCGCCGTAAACGGAATACGCAACACGGCGTAAGGAAAATTGTGGCGAAAAACTAAATACACTAACGACAAACTAATAAACCGTACAGCACTCCAAAGGAAGTGTTTTATGCCAACTACTATTTCAAATTTAACATGCGAATATCAAACCAACCCGCTGGGCATCGATGTGCTTCAGCCGCGCCTGGGCTGGCAAATGCACAGCGACCACCGCGGCGCTTCCCAAACCGCTTATCAAATTCTGGCCGCCTCCTCGGCGGCGGATTTGGCCGGCGGACGGGAGTTGTTGTGGGACAGCGGCAAAATTGAAACCGATCAATCCACTCAGGTGGTTTACAGCGGCCCGGTCCTGGCGGCCTGCCAGCGCGTCTATTGGAAAGTTAAGGTTTGGGATGAAACCGGCCAGGTTGCCGAAAGCGCCCCGGCCTGGTGGGAAATGAGCCTGCTCAACAGCCCGTGGCAGGCAGGCTGGATTACCCCGGAGTGGGACGAAGACGTTAACCGCTCGCAGCCCGCGCCGCTGCTGCGCCGCACTTTTAGCGCCGATAGCGGCCTCATTGCCGCCCGGGTTTACGCCACCAGTCTAGGACTGTACCAGTTGCGGCTCAACGGGCAGCGCGTGGGCGACGCCGTGCTGACCCCCGGCTGGACCAGCTACGACCACCGCCTGCAATACCAAACCTACGATGTCACCGGCCTGGTCCGCCCCGGCGACAACGCCCTGGGCGCAATTCTGGGCGATGGCTGGTATCGCGGCCACATGGGCTTTACCGGAGCGCGCAACCTGTACGGCAACCGGCTGGCGCTGCTGCTGCAACTGCACCTGACCTACGCCGATGGCCGGGTTGAGATCATCAGCAGCGATGAGCAGTGGCGGGCGGCGCGCGGCCCCATCCAGATGTCAGACATCTACATGGGGGAAGATTACGACGCCCGGCTGGAAAAACCCGGTTGGGATTCCGCCGGCTACGCCGACGCCGATTGGGCCGGCGTGCGCGTGCTGGACTACACCAAGGAAATTGTGGTGGCCCAGGTTGGCCCGTTTATCCGCCGCCACGAGCAGCTTAAGCCGGTAAGCATTTTGCGCTCGCCCAAAGGCGAAACCATCCTTGATTTTGGCCAGAATATGGTCGGTTGGGTAAAATTGCGCGTCCGCGGCGCGGCGGGGACCACCGTCACCCTGCGCCACGCCGAGGTGCTGGATCGGCAGGGCAACCTGTACACCGATAACCTGCGCCAGGCCAAACAGACCACCCGCTACACTCTTAAGGGTCTCACGGATGCCGATGAGGTGTATGAGCCGCATTTCACGTTTCAGGGCTTTCGCTACGTAGCCGTAGAAGGCTTCCCCGGCGAGCCAGCGCCCGATAATTTCACCGGCGTTGTGGTTCACTCAGACACGCCGCCCACCGGCAGCTTTGAATGCTCCAACCCGCTCATCAACCAGTTGCAGCGCAACATTGTGTGGGGCCAAAAAGGCAACTTTGTTGATGTGCCCACCGATTGCCCGCAGCGCGATGAACGGCTGGGCTGGACCGGCGACACCCAGGTATTTATCCGCACCGCCTGCTTTAATATGAACGTGCCCACCTTCTTTACCAAATGGCTGCGCGATCTCAGCGCCGACCAGCGCAACGGCAGCGTGCCGCATGTGGTGCCGGATGTCATCGCCAAAACCGGCCTGGGTGAATTGGGCGATGAGCGCGGCTCCGGCGCGGCGGCCTGGGGCGATGCCGCCGTGATCTGCCCGTGGACTATCTACCTGTGTTACGGCGATACCCGCCTGCTGGCCGAGCAATACGAGAGCATGGTTGGCTGGGTGGAATATATTCGCCGCCGGGCCGACGAGGATTTGATCTGGCGCAAGGATTTTCAATTTGGCGACTGGCTGGACTATCGCGGGCATGATGACCGGCTGCCCACCCCGGTCACCAACACCGAGCTAATCGGCACCGCTTTTTTTGCCTACAGCGCCGGCCTGCTGGCCCAAGTGGCCCGCGTGCTGGGCAAAACCGCCGACGCCGAACGCTACGCCGAGTTGGCTGCCACGGTGAAAGCCGCCTTTAACGCCGAGTTTGTTACGCCCGCCGGGCGGGTTGGCCCCAACAGCCAAACCGCCTACGTGCTGGCCCTTCATTTTGACCTGCTGCCGGAGGCCATGCGCCCGCTGGCGGTTGAGCGGCTGGTGAAGGAAATCGAGCAAGGTGGCTACCATCTGACCACCGGCTTTGTGGGCACGCCCTACCTGTGCCACGTGTTGAGCCGCTACGGCTACACGGATGTAGCCTACAACCTGCTCAACCAGGAAAGCTATCCCTCATGGTTGTATCCGGTCAAGCAGGGGGCCACCACCATTTGGGAACGCTGGGACGGCATCAAGCCCGACGGCTCTTTTCAGGATGTGGGGATGAACTCGTTTAATCACTACGCTTACGGGGCCATTGGCGACTGGCTGGTTCAGGTGGTGGCCGGGCTTGAGCTTGACCCCGCTGCGCCCGGTTACAAACGGATTCTCATCCAGCCCCAGCCGGGCGGCGGGTTAACCTACGCCAGCGCGGGCTTTGACTCGCCGTATGGCCGGGTTGAATCAAAATGGGCGCTTGAGGCTGGCAGGCTTCAACTGGCGGTAACCATTCCGGCCAACACCGAGGGCGTTATCCATCTGCCGGCCCAATCGGTTGAGGCGGTTACCGAGCAGGGGCAGCCTTTAAGCCAGGGTAACGGCATTCGGGAGATTCGGCAGGCGGGTGACACGGTTATCGTTACCGTGGGGTCTGGCCATTACCGTTTTAGCGTCAAAGCGAACTGACACCAAATTCCTTGATTTTCCCTCCCCCATATATGGGGGTGGGGCATACTGGGAACTGCTGAAAATCACAGGTCGTCACGCTACAAGCGTAACTCTTGCTTACTGCGGTCGCTCTGAGCGATTCACAGGGGGCGTGCAGGACGGGCGCCCCCTGACCGGGGTTACTCCACCTGATCCAGTTCTTTTACACGCTGCTTCAATGCAGTTCTGCCGACAATATACGCCCCCACGCCAATGATTACAGCCACCAACAGCCACAATTCCAGCGCGTGAACGTGCCTTATCAACATTCCGGCGCTGTTGCTCAAAAAGAAACCCAGCCCGGTAAGCACTACTGCCCACAACATACAGCTCAAAAAATCTATGATGGTGTACCGCACAAAGCTGAATTTTTGCACGCCCCAAAAAATGGCGCTGGCTATGCGCGTGCCGTACACCAGCCGGGTGGACAAAATTTGCCAGGTGCCATATTTGGCGGCCAGGCGTTCTACCTTTGGCCCCGCCCGGCGATAGATCCGGCTGGCCTTGATTTTGTCCGCCTGTTTGTAGCCCACCCAATACCAAACCACATCGTTGGCGTACGAGCAGATGCTGCCGATGATAATGACCGCCATAAAATCAAAATAGCCCAGGTGAGCCACTACTCCGGCCATCACGTAGGTGATGTCGCCTTCAAAAAATGCAAACAGGGCCACGGCCAGCAGCCCGTAATGAATTAAAAAGTTTTCCATGCGCCATCCTTTATTGCCAGCGTGCAAGCACCGCGCGATATTCTACCTCATTTACCGCGTGTAGACCAGAATCAAGTCAGGTAGAAAAAATATTATAACTGAGTTATAATCCAAGTATAACTGAGTTATAAATGCTTTATAACTGTGTTATAATCTGATTATAACTCAGTATAAAAATGTACCCTGACAAAGAATAAAAAACAGGTAGGTCACGCTTTTAGCGCGACGGTTGGGCTTACGGAAGCTATTTCACAGGAGGACAAATGGCAGTTCTAAAATCGATGGCGGTAATTGGTAAATTGCGCCCCAGAGTGATGCGGGCCAATACGGTAGAACTGGACACCCTGGCCGATGAAATTGCGGAACAATCCGGCTTTGACCGGGGCGACAGCCGTGCCTTTGCCTACAAATTTTCGCAGGCACTTATCAGGCATTTGCAATTTGGCGATTACGTGAAACTGGGTGAAATTGGCAGTTTTTATGTGGATTGCGATAGCCACAAAGCCATCAAAGTAAATTACCGGCCTTCAAAAGACATCAAACAGGCGGTGGCAGATAACTTTAAAGGCCAGATCAATAATCCCACCCACACCGGGCTGGATGAAGAAGGCTACGTGGCGCTCTGGCTGGAACTGCACCCGGAAGACTCAGTGATTATGCGCGATGGTTCGGTGCGCACAAAATAAGCCGGACGGGTTATGCCACATACCCGTCCGGCTTTTAAAAGGGACCATTAGGCGCCGGCGGGCGGCGTTACTTGCCCGGCCTGCCGGATTTGAGTTGCTTTAAGAATGCGCGTCTGTATCGCAGATGGCCAAAAACCGAACCGCCAGCACCCACACCAGCGTTACCCCGGCCACAATGCCAATTGTAGACAACCACTCTAAAATGTGGGGTGAATAGTGGGTGTTGGCCGGCAGAATCTGGCCAAACATAGTGGCGTTAAACCGGTTGAACATAACCCCCAGCAGCACCAGCAGCGGCGCAGCCCATTGCACCCAGAGCTGTTGCTGCGGTTTGATGGCGGCCAGCAGGGCAACGGGGAGCACAACGCCCAGCCCTAACTCGGCCAGCATAAGCCAGCCCGGCTGGTTAAAAGCCAGCAACTGCGGCAAATCGCCGCTGAGGGTTAGCTCGGCCAGTTTGACGGCCAAATAGACCAGCGAGACCCACAGCAGGATTTTACCCAGGCCGGTAGTGATGGCCGGGTTGATCGGCTGGCGTTTTATGCTTACGCCCAGCCGGTAAGCAATCATCCCCAGAGCCAGGCCGGCCATAATCGATGAGATGAAGAATAACAGCGGCAAAATGGGCGTGTACCATAAGGTGTTCAGCCGGTGGGGCATATTCAGGTACAGCGTGCCCAGCGTCGATTGGTGCAGGGTAGAGAGCGTGACGCCAATGATGGTAACCGGGGCCATCGCTTTGTGAACCAGCGCCAGCCACTGCTGCCTGTTCAATCTTTCCAGCACGCAGGGGCTAACTTCTATCACCAGCACGGTGGTGTAAAGCAGTACGCACCAGCTAATCTCAAACAACGGTGAGTGGATGTTCCAGAACAGGATGAAATTATAAAACCTGTCCGGGCGGCCCAAATCCAGCACCAACAGGGCCAGTACCGCGCTGTAGCCCAGCAACCCGGCCAGAATGGCGGGGCGGGCCACCGGCTCAAATGTTTTAAGATGCAGCACGTGTACCAGGGCGGCAATGGTAAAGCCGGCCCCGGAAAAAGCAATCAGCGTAAAATCAAAGCCAATCCAGATGCCCCACGGATAGCCATCGGTTAGCGCGGTTGAGCCGCTGAGGCCCAAAAACAAGCGGCCCACCCCGGCGGTAACGCCGATGAGCGTGAGAAAGCCCAAAATCCCGATGATCGCGCCAAACCGGCTGATGGTGGGCAGCGTTTGCTCTCTGCCAAATGAAGTAGTGACTCTAGTGGTCATTCCCGGCCTCCGTAACGGCAATCGCGAGCTGCTGCTGGCGGCGTTTGGTAATCCAGTAGAGGGTGGTAGCCAGCGAGGCCATTGCCAGGGCAATTACCGGCGTTTGGCGCATCACGGCTTCGGCGTAGTGCGGTACCGGCTGCTCCGGTAGCTCGGGGAAGCCTAACGCGGCAAACGGCAGCCCCGACAAATACAGCACCGACGTGCCGCCAACTTCGTGTTCGCCGTAAATGTGGTCGATATATTTATCCGGGTTGCTGCTGATTTGGGCGTGAGCCTGGGCCAGCAGCGCCTTGCGCGTGCCAAAACGGAGCGCGCCGCTGGTGCAGGCACCCACGCAGGCGGGTTGCTGCTGGCCATCGGCCAGGCGGGTGGCGCACATCTGGCATTTGTGGATCAACCCCAGGGCATTATTCCAATCATAGGTGGGCACGCCAAAGGGACAGGCATACTGGCAGTAGCGGCAGCCAATGCATTTGCTGGCGTTGTACACTACCGGCCCTTCTGGCGTTTTTTGCAGCGCGCCCACCGTGCAGGCGGAAACGCAGGCCGGTTCAAGGCAGTGCATGCATTGGCGCTTGGCGTACTGCGGCAGCGATTCACCGTTGCCGCCCAGATTGATGGCGGCCACGTAAGTGTAGGCTTCGGCGCTGAGCGATTGGGGCAGCGTGGTGGGGTGCGGCAGTTGGTTGGCCGCTTTGCAGGCCAGCGCGCAGGAATTACAGCCGGTGCAGCGGGTTAAATCGACCAGAATGCCCCACGGCTGGTCTTCGTCATCGGTAGAGCTGGCCTGGGCCACGTGGGCCTGCCGGGCCAGCATTACCGCGGAAAGCAGCGCCCCACCCCGCAAAAAATCTCGGCGTGAAACGGTCATTGGGTTCTCCTTTGCTGCACATAGCCAATTATCAGCATAAACACAATGCCCAGCACGCCACCCAGACCCAAGCCAATCCCCAACGCTACCGGGGTAACAATGGCCAGCGAGCGGTTGGTTTGCTCAACCTGCTCCAGCCGGTCAGTGAGTGCCGGCACAGATTCGGCCATGGCCACCAGCTTGGCCTGGGCCACGTGGTCGGCATCGTTGGGCGGCAGGCCGTTGTGGGCTTCTTCGGTGTGGCATTTAATGCAGTTTTGCTGCGAAACATGGATAAAATCGTGGTCGGGCGCAAGAGCGGCGGTTTTTTCAAGTGTGCCAACAAATGAAACATTAGCCTGACGGGTGACCGGTGACACGTGGCAATCGGTGCAGGCCACATCGGCCAGCCCGTGCGCGGTGTACACAAAATCGGCCTGGCGGTCGCGGTGGCACGAGCCGCACTGGGCATCATCAGACAGGCGCACTTCTTGCGAGTGCGACAGGTGGCAGCCAATGCACTGCACGCCGGCCTGGGCGTGGGTGGTGTCTTCCCACTGGGCAAAGGTGCTGGCGTGGCAATCCTGGCAGGATGACGAATCGACAGTGAGCTGCATGTAGCCGGCGTCCGGGTGATCTTCAACATAGGGGCCGTGGCAGCCCTCGCAGGTGGCGGCAATTTCGCCGTTGGCTGCGGCGTTAGCGTGCGGCGAATTTTGCCAGGCGATGGTTTCGGTTTCGTGGCAGTCGCCGCATTGGTCGGTGCCGGAAGTGGTCGGTGGGGCGGCCTGAGCCAGCAGTGGCAAACTTAGCCCAAGCAGCAGCAAACCGCAGAGAATGGTGATTAGTTTTTGCATTAATTCCCTCCTGAAAAAACGGGGTGGCTGGCCTGATTGATCAGGCTTGCAAGCGCAAAATGCGGCAGCAGGTGAACTTAATCAAAAAAGTGATCAACAGCGGCAGGCCAAAACGAAGGAAAGCCAGCCCCAAGAACATTAAAGTGATGTATAAAACTCCTATGCCGGTCATGATTTAACTCCTTGTGAAAGATATAACGATTTACTTTCACTTTATCATGGCGGCAGGTCAATTACATCCGGTACATTACCCATTTGACGGCGCAATTTTCAGACGGGGCGGCGGGGCCGGGATGGGGTATTTACCCCACAAAAAGAAAAGTCGCCCCGGCGGAGCGACTTTTCTGAGTGGCTGCAATTGCAGTTGAGCTTGATAATGGTAACCGGTTATCCTTCCTTTTCCTCCAGTTGACGGTCTAACTCTCGTTTGAGCATATACAAAGCTACGATGGTCAGGATAATAGCTGCCACGGCTATAACCATTGCCCGCCGCCGGAAGATGTTGGCGGCAATGGCGGCCTCTGCCGCAGCCTTGACTTCGCTGGTGGTAGACAGAACCTTGGTGGTGCGGAGACTGACTGAGTCAAAATTAAGGGTATGTTGAACAGCGCGGGCGGTAACAAGGTCTGTATTGGCCTCACGCAGGCGGGCTTCCATTGGGGCAACCAGCATGCCCACTTCCTTTACAGAGGCTGTTATCGTTTCTGCGTCCTGGTAAGACTGGCTGGCAGTGGTTAAGGAATTGTAGAGTTCCTGGGCAACCTGGCTGGGTTCAGTATCGGGGTCGTGACACTCGCCGCAATGGCGGGCTTCTGCGCCTAAATAAAGCGCCTCGCTCGGTTCAGTTACGTTGTGGTTTTCGTGGCAGGTAACGCACTTGGGGGCGGCCTCATTATCCCTGGCGTGAGGGCTTTTTAGGTAGTGCTCTTGCGTGGCGCTGTGGCAGCTACCGCAAACGTTAGCGACTTCTTCAAATCCGGGGGGCGCAGCGCCGTGAGTGCCGTGACAGGTGGCACAATTGGGCGCCCGAAAATCCTGTTTTTCCAGCAGGGCGCGACCGTGGACACTTTCCCGATAAAGGGTTAGCTCATTGGTTGGAATATTGTACTGGGCCATTAGTTTTTTGTCGGTGTGACAGTTGGCGCACGTGCCCGGAATGTTCACCGGATAAACCGTAGAGGCGGGATCGTTGGTTTTGAGAACCAAATGGCCGCCGTGACAATCAAAACAGGTGGCTACGTTGGAGTCGCCTTCGGCCAGGCGGAGGCCGTGGATACTTTCTTTGTACTTGGCGTATTGGTCGGTGGGTAAATTATACTGGCGCATCTGGACGACATCGGCGTGGCAACTGGCGCATAACGCCGGGATGTCGGCTTTGGCCGGTAGGCCAATGTATCCGGTATCGGGCGCTTTGGCCTCTTCTTTGGTAGTGGCTGCGGAATTACCACCGTGGCAATCCACACAGGCCACATCACGCTCGGCGTGAATGCTCCGTTGCCAGTCTTTGGCCATTTCAGACAGGTTGTCATCATCCAGCGTTAAGTGGCAGTCCAAACAGGTGTTAACCCCCTCAACTTTTGGATAAGTGATGGGCGTTGGCAGCGGTTCGGGGGTTGGGGTGGGGGTAGGCCCGGCCTCCATTGTCGAGTCGCTGCTTGCCCCTGCTTCGGCGGGTTTGTGGCAGCTCTGGCAATTTTCCCGACCTTCTAATGTATGAGGAATAGTGGGGGGCGTAACGTGCTGGTGACAATCCTGGCAAACATCGCTGGTTGCATTGGCATGGGGGGGGCCTTCTGGAATTATCGGTGCGCCCAATTTTCCGGTTTGGTGACATCGCAGGCAGTCGTCACGTCCTTTTAACTGGTGGGGAATTGGCGGGGCATTGCCTTGCGCCGTGGTGAACGCCGGGAATGTGTACAGCGCAACAGTGAGAATTACAAATGCAGCGGCCAGATACCGGAGAGCGGATTGGTTCATGGGTCTAATCCTTCCTCAGCAAGTTAGCTCAGCCATCCCCAAATGGTGAGGGCAACAACGGCGATGAGGGTAACGCTACCAATGGCTATGGCAACCGGTCGGTTGCGGGCGGTGATATAGGGGCTGCGATCAATCAGCGGCAACAGCAATAATATCAGGCCGCCGATGATGGGAATAATTACCCCCATAATGCGCGGTACCAGTTTGAGTCCCTGATACAGGAAAAGAAAATACCACTCTGGCTTGGTGTGGGGCGGGGTTCGCAGGGGGTCGGCTGGCTCTTCTAACCCAGCCGGAAAAAGCGAAGCCAGGATAACCAGAGCCGCCAGCATAATATACCAGGCGATGAATTCGTCCAGAAGGTAATTGGGAAAGAAAGGTAGCAGTTTTTTGGGTTTCCGGGCTGGTGTTGAGGCATCGTTAACGGATTTGGCGGTTGGGTCGGCCAGCCCTTGCTGGTGAACCATCGTCAGGTGGATAATCAGGAGGGCCATAAGCATCGCCGGCAATATGAGCGTATGCACGCCGTAAAAACGGGTGAGCGTGCGAGCTGTCACATCGGCGCCGCCGCGCAGAAAGATGAGCGCCTGTTCCCCAATCAAAGGCAGAGCACCGGCAATCTCGCTGCCAACGGTTGTGGCCCAAAAGGCGCGTTGATCCCACGGCAGCAGGTAGCCGGTAAAGCCAAACCCCAGGGTTATCACCAACAAGAAAAAACCTATCCCCCAGGTTATCTCCCGCGGTTTTTTGTAAGCGCCCTGAAAAAAAACCCGCAGCAGATGGAGGATGGTAAAAACAACCATCAGATTAGCGCCCCAGGCGTGAATACTGCGGATAAGCCAGCCAAAATTTACCTCGTTCATAATGAACAGGATACTGTTATAGGCGGTATCGGGGGTGGGTTGGTAGTAAAGGGTTAGCAAAATGCCGGTGACAACCTGGACCATAAAAAAGAAGAGGGCGATGCCACCCAGATAGTAGGTTTGAACCGAGCGCGGAATTTCTACGTGCAGCAGTGCGCCCATCAATTCTGCTAACTGATAGCGTCCATCCAGCCATTGCCAGGCCCGCCAGGCTGTGGATTTTTGATTTTGCATCGTCTGTTCCTTTCCAATCACTCCAGTGTGACGATTAAGTTGTGAGACGGGCGTGCAGCACACGCGGCAGCGCGGTTAAGCTTGTTCTGTGCTAACGTAGATGGCATCACCTTCTACGGTCAGGGCGAGTTCGGGGAGTGGGGTTGGGGGTGGGCCGGAAATTACCGCACCATTAACCGCGTTAAAGCGGCCGTCGTGGCAGGGGCAGAGGATAAACTGGCGGTCTTGTTCCCATTCAACAATGCAGCCCAGGTGCGTGCAAATAGCCGAGTACGCTTTGAGACCGGCCTGAGGGGTGTTAATCACAACCACCGGTTTGTCGTTAACAGAAACAACCGTGCCTTTTCCTACCGGAAAATCGATGGTGTTGCCAACCTGAACACGGCCGCCTCCGCCACTTGACGAGGCCCGGCGGGGAGGCCATAAAAAGCCCAAAATAGGGGTGAACACACCGCCTATAGTGGCCGCGATGGAGAATCCCAATAAATAAGTAATTACCCGGCGCCGGCTTGGCGGTAAGCTGTAACTATTTAAATTGCTGTCGGAGTGATTATCTTTTTCCATCGAGTCCTGCCTTTCTTGATTCGAAATCAGGCTTATTACAATCAATGGGTGGCAGAAAAATTTGAGTTGGCCGACAAAAGTTGTCGCGGAGGTTTGGGTTTTTAAAGGGTCGAAATTCGGCTATGCTGCAAAAAAGCCAGCAGGTCTGATACACCTTATCTTAGTTTATCATTGATGCCGGGAGACTAACAGGGCGATTTGTCCCATTTATTTTGGGACAAATCGGCACATTTTGAGACAGGTTTGGGTTATTGCGGGATAATTGTATAATGTAGGCAAGGGATCAACGATGAGTCCGTGGCGCGAATTCTTTATTCTGAATGAGCCGATTGTCCTGTTTGTTTACGGGCAGGTTTTCTTTTTGCTGGGGCTGGCGATCATCTGGCAGTCTCGGCGGCACAGCCAGCTTGATCTGGCGCGCAGTCTGGGCTGGTTGGGGGTTTTTGGCCTGGCCCACGGCTTGCACGAATGGGGGGCCATTTTTATTCCCATTCAGGCAGAATATCTCAGCCAGGTTTGGGTAGATATATTGCTGCTGGTACGGGTTTGTTTGCTGGCGCTTTCTTTTGCCTGTTTGTTTCAGTTTGGAGTTGAAACATTGCGGCCGTTTTACCCAAACCTGCCCTGGCTTCAGTTGATTCCGGCCGGGTTATTACTGGTGTGGTTTAGTGCGTTTATGTGGGCCAGCCAGGCAACTCAATTAGACCCGGCTCAGTTGTTAGTTAGGGCAGATATTTGGGCGCGCTACCTGTTGGGCTTTTTCGGGGCACTGGTTGCGGCGCTGGCCCTGAGGCAGCAAACGCGGCAACTGGCCCGGTTAGAAGAATTATCTCAAATTGGCCGAATATTCTCGGTTGCCAGTTTGGCGCTGGTTTCATACGCCATCTTTGCCGGGTTGCTGGTGCGCCCGGCCTCTTTTTTTCCGGCCAATGTACTGAATTCAGACACGGTGATCAATTGGGTAGGGTTACCGCCCGAGGTGTTGCGCTCACTGGTCGGTTTAGTGCTGGTGGTTTCAATTGTGCGCGGCCTGCAAATTTTTGAGGTGGAAGTAGATCGTCGGCTTGAAAGAATGGAACAAGCCCAGATTTTGCAGGCGGAACGCGAACGGGTTAGCCGCGAATTGCACGACGGCGCCATACAAACCGTATATACAGCCGGGCTGATCGCCGAATCAATTCGGAAGAAAATGGGCCACCACGATCCGCTGCGGGCGCGATTAGACCAGGTGATCTCGGCCCTGAATCACGCTATCCGGGACCTGCGCCAGTTTATCACCGAGCTGGAACCTGGCCCGCCGGGCAGCAACCTGGTTAAGGGGCTTCGCAGCCTGGCTGAAGACCCGCGCCTGCAGTCGCTCATCAAGGTAAATGTAACTATTGACTGCGATGACGATGATCTTTTTTCCCAAACCCGTACCACTCACATATTGGCCATCGTCAACGAGGCAATCAGCAACGTTCTTCGGCACGCTCAGGCCCGCAACATTTGGGCGGTAGCTGAGCGGTGCAATGACCAGTTAAAGGTAACCATTGCCGATGACGGCATTGGGCTGCCTGAAACCTATGCCCCCGGTTTTGGGCTGCGTAATATGCGTGACCGGGCGCGGATACTAGGCGGAACGCTACACCTTGAACCCCGGCCGCCACAGGGTTTTCAGGTAGTGTTACTGGTACCGTGGGAGGACCCCCGATGAAGACTCTGCGTATTTTGTTGGTTGATGATCACGAGGTGGTTCGTTTGGGGCTGACCACATTGCTTGGAGATGTTGCAGATGTAGAATTAGTGGGCGAGTCCGGCTCGGGGCGGGAAGCTCTGCAAGCCTGTGAACGGCTCAGCCCGGATGTGGTAATTCTCGACATTCGCTTGCCCGATCAGAGTGGAGTAGAGGTTTGCCGGCAAATTGTAGAGCGATGGCCTCACATTAAAGTTATCATTTTAACATCTTATTTAAGCGATGACCTGGTAGCGGAAGCGATTGTGGCCGGCGCGGCCGGTTTTGTGCGCAAGCAGGTGGGTAACGAGTCTTTGTTGCAGGCCATTGAAGCGGTGCGGCGCGGCGAAGCGTTGCTCGACCCGCAAACAACCCGGCAGGTTTTGCGGCGGATGCGCCAGGCAGAGCGTCTGATTGATGCCGGCGCTTTTCGCAGCCTGTCAAAACGAGAGCTTGAAGTGTTGCTGCTGGTTTCTCGCGGCAAAGGCAACCGCGAAATAGCGGAAAATTTGCAGGTAAGCGAAACAACGGTGCGTAATCACGTAACCAGTTTGCTTGATAAACTGGGGCTGAGTAATCGGATTGAATTAGCCACGTATGCGGTTAAACATCACCTGGCTACGTATCTTTCTGAGGATAAGTTGTAACGCCCCGCCACTCATCCCCTCCCCTTGCAAAAAACCTATTTGAGCCGGCGCAACCATAAAAAAAGCCGAACACGGATAGTGTTCGGCTTTTTTGTTAGTAAAACTGGAATACTAAGGGCGTGTCAGCTTGGAGACATCGCCGCCCAGGTCTTCGATGCTATCGTACATAACCTGGATTACATATTGCCCGTTGTGAGCAAAAGCGCCGGGGTCTTTGCGGGAGTATTGGTAGTTGTAGGTGGCCTTAATCAGGGCAGGCGTAAAGCTGGCGTATGCCCCTTCGCCCTCGTCAACTTTGCCATTGCCGTTGGCGTCGGCAAAGAAGTAGGGGTATCTGGCCGAGTCGTAGACAATCGGCGTTTTGGCTGTTGTTTTGGCGTAATCCTGAATGGCAGCGTACAACACCTCGGACACACCGTCCAGTTCTTCGGCAATCCCTTCGGTGGTGTTGCCGTCGCCGTCCCAGTCGGAGTCGTACTCGCGAATGGTGCGGGTGTCTTCAAGTGTGGTTACGCCGTCGTGGCAGTCGCCGCACTTGTCAACCTGAACGGTCAGTTCGTGGGCATTGTGGCAGCCAATACAGGTGTTCACGCCTTCATCGTGCATGTTGCGGCCAAAGTATTCTTTGCCTTCGTACTGGTACGCGCCTTGCACATCGCCGCCAAACAGGGTGGCGCCGGCGGCAAAGTAGTGGACGTTCTGGAAGCGCAGTTTGTCTGAAACCGTGTTCGCGTCCATACCTTCAACCACTTTGTCAACCGTAGGCGTAGAGCTGCGGCCCTGGTGGCAGTTGATACAGAGGTTGCTGTCGGATTCTTCCAGATCAACCACGGCGCCGCTGGGGAATTCTACCGGACCGGCTTCGTAGCGGGTGAATTCGGCCAGGTCGTTGTGGCAGTTGGCGCACTGCATGCCGTTAGCCAACGGCGCGGAAACATTGGCCCCATCTTTGAGGTAGGTAGCCAGCCCCATGCCGGAGTGGCAGCGGGCGCAGTCGGCAGGAACTTCGCCTTCTTCATCCCAGTGCCGGAAAGCTTCTTCCGAACCGGCAAAGTGGCCGTAGTCAATGCGGCGCATACCTTCCATGTCGATGGGTTTAGACAGGGCGGTGTTCACATCTGCCAGCGAGTCGTACAGCAGTTCGATGATGTACTTGCCGCCATGGGCAAAGGCGCCGGGGTCTTTAACCGAAACCTGGTAGTTGTAGGCAGCTTTGAGCAGGCGCGGGGTCCAGGCGTTGTAGGCGTCGGTTTCAGCCGCGTCGACAGTACCATTGCCGTTGGCATCAATGAAGAAGTAGGGGTAGCTGGCGGGGTCGTAGGCAATATCGGTACCGGCAACTTCTGAAGCGTAAGTCTGGACAGCCTGGAATTCTTTTTCACGCACGCCTTCCAGTTCGTAGTAGATACCTTCGGTGATGTTGCCATCGCCATCGTAGTCTACCAGCGAACCGTTCATCCGTACGTCTTTGAAGTCTTCCGGTGAGGTGACGCCTTCGTGGCAGGCGGCGCACTTTTCAACCTTCAGCTCAAGCGTGTGTTGATCGTGGCAGTTGTTGCAGGTCATAAAACCATCAACGTGGGCAAAGAAACCGTCGTAGGTGTTGCCGTCGTACTCGTAACCGCCTTTAGCCAGGGTACCGTATTTGGTAGCCGCGGCCGCGTAGTAGTGAATATTTCTAAAGCCCAGATCGGCGCTGACGGTGTCATCATCTGCAACAGCAGCTTTTTCAATAGAAGCATCAACACTGACCTTGGATTCGCGGCCCTGATGGCATTCCATACAGCGGGCTTCTGGCCCCAGGTCTTTGATTTCCAGGCCCGAAGGCATTACGACGCTGTCTTTTTCCATGACGGCTTCGTTGTGGCAAGCCACGCAGGCGATAACTTCGCCAACGGGTACGGCTTTGGCAACCGAACCGGCGGTGCTGCCGTCAAGCCCGTGGAACTCCCGGTAACCGGTTGTGCTGTGGCATTTAGCACAGGTGGTGGGTACTTCGGCCGGGGTCTCCTCGTTCCAGTGAACAAAGGCTTCGGCGGTGGCATCGGCGTGGCCCGAGCCGGTCCATTCAGCCAAAAACGGCACTTCTACGCCTTCTTGTGCGCTGGCCCAGTCTACGTTCTGCACTGCAAAGAACACTGCCCCTAAGGCAACGACTATTAACAAGCCGAGCAGCAAAATTGTTTTTTTCATAATGATCCCTCATTCAGTACTAAACCCATTCCAAGATTTATAGGTGGGTTGAGTTAGGTTAGATAGATGGAATGGTACGTTAATGTTAAACTTTCTCTGTTTAATTATCACCTCCTTGTCGATAAAGGGTCATTTAATTAGATAGTTAGAATACAGATTCTGGCGACATCACCTCCTTTCATAAAAATAATAATCGATACATAGATCGATACAAACCCCATTTTATCGCAATGCCACTTGTCGTGGTAGTAACAGTTGTCACCTGAATTTATGACACCTGTCACAAATTTTTAAAACCACTACTACCCGATGGCCATCGGGTAGTAAGGTTTTTTAAATTGCGGTTTCTTTACTTTGGTAAATAATTATGACTTTGTCTCCTGCGGTTTATGGCAGTTTTGGCATTTTTCTACCGGCCGGCTCTTGTGGTTTTCCGGGAACGGTTTGATGCTGTCAAGGCCGTGGCAGGCCAGGCAATCTTCTCGCCCTTCTATGGTATGCGGAATGGGCGGCCTGCCCTCCTGGGCCTCGGCGGTTTCGGTTTGCTCCTGGTGACAGAAGAGGCACGTATCTGCCTGCCACGTGGCGTGATTTTGCGGGAAGGGTGAAACGGCGTCGGATTGGTGGCAGGTGAGGCATTGGTCTTTGAAATTATCAACCAGGTGCGGCACTTGCGGCACCTCAACCTGGGTTTGTTCGCTGCTCAGATCGGTAGCGAGCGGTTTGTGACACAACTCGCACAGTGACTGATCAAAGCCTTCGTGGTTGGCCGGGGTAGGGATGATCGCATCGGTGGTGCCGTGGCAAATAGTGCAATCTGTGCGCGGCCCGGCCGGGTGCGGAATTTGCCGAGGTTCGCCGCTGCCGGGCAGGCGTGGCGGCGCAACCATTTCTCTGATGGCCGGCGCGTTGAGGCCAACAAATTTCCATTCGGTGGCGTGGCAGCCGCTGTTGGAGCAAAAACTGGTGTCGTCGGTGCCGCCCGGATTGCTCACGTCGTGGCATTCCATGCAGGTGGTGTCAAATTTAAAGCGATGCTGGGCGATCCAGTTGGAGTTAAGGTGTGATTCTGGCTCGTTGGGTTTTTCAATTTCAATAATCGGCGGTTTGCCGCCCGGCGTAACCACTTCTGGGATGGAGTGGCACAAATTGCATTCCAGCCGGATGGCTTCATCGCTGGCGGAAATATGTTTGCCATCGTGGCAGCGGAAGCAGCCGGGAAATTCGCGGTGGCCCACATTGTTGGGGTGGGTTTGCCAGCCAACAGCCATATTGGGGAAGATGGTTTCGGTAAACAGGGTCTTTATTTCGTTGACGCTCTTTTCCACGGTATCCGTATTTCCGGCGTAGAAATCCGGGTAATTTTCCTGATACCAGCCGGTGAGGGTGTCGATGGCGGCAAGCCCTTCTTCTGTGGTATCGTAGTTGGCGCTCAAAAGCTCAACACCGCGTTTTTTGATTTCCGGGATGTTTTGGTCTATCACGTGCCGAGACAGGGCATCATCCATCGCATTGGAGGGGGAGCGGAAATTGTGCGAAATCCGGTTGTGGCAATCAACGCAATCCATTGTGTGTAGTTGGTCACTTACCTGTGATCCAAACGTGGGCGGCAACCCGGCTTCTACATCAAAATATTCGGTGACCTGGCCGGTTGCGTCTTCAACGCGAATGTACGGGATGGTCTGTTTGAGGGGGTCATCGGAATAGAACTGAACCTTGTTTTCAACGTGCCAGTGAATACCGCGGCCCAACCCCTCACGGGCGGTACCCCCGCCAGTTTTAACAATTAAAAAGTCGGTTCTTTCTGTATTGTTTTTATCTTGGGCGTATCTTTGAATTTGAACAAAGGTGTCATTTGAAAACTTGTCGGGGTTATGGCATTTTTCGCAGGTGTCGCGGGCCGGGCGCAGATTTTTGATGTAAATTGGTGGTTCGTAGGATTGGGTTAAGGCATCGGTAACGTGGGTAATTTCTTTTGCTTTTTGGGGCACTGCCGACAAAAAACTTTGTCGGCCCAGATGGCAGTCCACACAATCAACCCGGGCGTGCGGCGAAACCTGATAAGCTGTGTATTCCGGGGGCATTGTGTGGCAGGTGGTGCCGCAGAATTCCGGTGAGTTAGTGTATTCCCAGGTGGTGGCACTGACGGTGACGGCGCTCAACCCGACAATTACGATGATAGCCAGGACGATGGCCCATTGAAGTAACCGATTGAGGTTGAAAAACCAGTTTCTCATTTTCTGCATGCAGTACTCTCCTTTGAGACGCAACTGAATTCAGGTTGGAATACAGATTAAGGGTGTTCTGGCAGGAGCAGAAAAATTACGCCTCGTGTATAAGTTGTGGTTATGGTAAATGAGTATACCAAAAGAGTTTCTTATCCGCCAGATACAAATGGCACCTTTTTAGGGTGACAAATGTCACATAACCTGATGTTGGCATATATAGTGAAAAAAAAGAAACATCCACCGGAGAGGCAGGGAAAGGACAGCAATCAAAAACGGCACGGCCCCATTATACTACAACTTCTTTAAAATTTCCAGCCTCTTATCATTAGAGCTTATAGATAGTGATTATTTTCACTAAATTTGCTTACCGATAATTACCTGATCCGTTGGTGGCGGGGAAAATAAAAAACCCCCGAAAGAGCTAGAATAGCTCTTTCGGGGGGTGGCAGCCATTTTATGGCGCTGGCAGTTTACCGCCCGCGTTTTTTGGGGATTTCGTTTTCTGGCACCACAACGCTCTGGTTTGCTTTGGTTTCGTAGGGCAGCAGATCATCTTCGGTTAAAAAGACATCTTTATTGCCGTGGCAACTGTCGCACTTTTCTGTGCGCGGCGTGATGCGCTGAATGGTGTGCGGGGTGGCGTACAGCCAGGTGGGCCGCTGGTCAAAGTTGGGCAGCAGATTGTCGCCGTAATAGGCAAAGGTTTCGGGATCAACCGGAACGTGCCGAACGGCAATCCACTTCCAGGGGCGATCTTCAGTTTGTTCCGGGTTTAACCCAATTTTAAAGCCCATCTGCGACGGTTCAATTTTGAAGAAGGGCGTGCCTTCTTCGCTTTTTTGCACGTGGCAACTGTAGCAGCTTTTGTAATCTGCGGCGTGACACACCTGGCAGGCAATGTTTTCCATGTGGGCGCTGCGGTGCTCTGAGATTTTGGCTTTGTTTTCAAAGACATCATCGTGGCAGTCGGTGCAGGCCGGGCTGGCTTTGCCATCGTAGCGATGGTCTGGCGGCGGCTCAACATTGCCGTGCATTTCGTCGGCGGTGTGGCAATCAAAGCAGGGCATCCCACCCTGAGTCCAGTGGACGTCGGCGGGGATCCCTTCGTTTTTGCCTTTGTATTCCATATCGATGCGGCTGCCGTGACACCCGGTGCAGGTAAGATTCATGGGCGGAATCTTTTTAAAGTCGTGGCCGGCGGTGAGGCCGCCGCCCAGGTTGGTTGGCCGGCTCACATGGCATTGGCCGCAACTGGTGTGGCAGCTTTCGCAGTGGTTGCCAAACGCCTCTTCCATAATTTTGGCGAGTGTGGTTGAGGTGGCGCGCTCGGCGATGGCGGTTTGGTAGCCGCGCAGGGTTGAATGCAGGCTGTTTTTGTCGTTAAGTTGATCGGTGTGGCACTGATCGCAGGCGTCGGCGGCAATTGGCTCGCGACGCATGTCGCTGTGCGCCTGGTCTTTATCCTGGGTGGTGCCGTCACCGCCGTGGCAAGCGATACAACCCATTTCACCGTGGATCGTTTGAGTGAATGTGCCACTGCTAACAAATACTTTTTCCCAGCCCTCCAACGGAGGGACAGAGCCGCCTCAGCCCTCGCCTTCGGACAATGGCTCTACCACCTCCTCTTCTTTGGCCGTTTCCTGCAACATCGCCTGATCGGTGTGGCAGGTCACGCAGCCGTCATCGGGGGCCAGAACCGCCGGCGGGGGAGTGGGGGTGGGCGCTGTAGTGGGCGTGGCCGGCGGAACTACCGCCACCTGCACATTTTCTGGGGTAGGCAGCGGGATGGGGGTGGGCGGGCTGGTGCTGCCGCAGCCGGCCATCAGCCCCACTGCTACCACGCTGAGCGCCGCAGTGAAAGCGAATTTGAAATAGGGTAAAAATCGATTCATAAATACGGTCTCCATTGGTTTTACTTTACCGTAGCAACTGGCATCATTCTAAAAAAGGAATAATGCCAATTGGCACAATAAAGAAGTTGAGGGGGTGGAGGAGTAAAAGGAGAGATAAAACCTCGTCCACCCCCTCTGTTGAAAAGGAGGATGTTTATCTTTTGCGCAGGTAGAGCCCGGTGCCAAGGAGGCCGCTACCAATCAGAAGATAAAGCCAAGTAAAATCAAACAGTACACCACCGGAAACCGGCAGAGTGGCCGGAGCTTCGGCGGCGGGGGCAGCTTCTGCAGCCGGGGCGGCTTCTGCGGCCGGAGCTTCGGCGGCGGGCGCTTCCACGGCGGCGTCGGCCATTTCGGCGCTGCCTTCAAATTTGTAGTTGCCGCTGTCGGTGGCGGCGTTGAAGGAGTACTTGCCGCTGGGTGACCAGGCTGCAAAACCGAATTTCAGGTTGGTGGCGTCGTAGCCCAGCATGTTCAGGACGCTGGTAACCTGGCTGGCGGTTTGGCCGGTGTAGCAGTTGACCACAATTTGCTTGTCGGTGGGGATTTTGGCCAGGTTGTCGGCGGTGAACATGGTTTTGGGGTCCATGCTGACTGCGCCGGGAATGTGACCGGCGGCGTAATCTTCGGCTTTGCGCACGTCGATCATAAACGGATCGTTGCTGGCGTCGCCATCGTTGAGGTTATCAAACAGATCGCTGGCTTTAATGTTTTTGGTGCCGTTGCCAAAGTAGCCCAAAGCGGCATCGGCTACGGTTGCGCCCAACGGGGTGGCCGGGTCAAAGACGCCGTCGGCCATCATTTCATCGGCGCTAACTTTGTAGTCGTGCTGGTCAACAGCGGCGTCAAACGGCGCGGTGGCCACACCGGCCACGTTGGCCCAGGCCGGGAAACCAAAGAGCATGCTTTTGGCCTGGATGCCCAGCATATTCAAGGCGCTGGTGGCCTGGCTGGAGGTTTGGCCGGTGTAGCAGTAGGTAACTACCGGTTTGCCTTCGATTTTGGCCAGTTCTTCGGCGGTGAACAGTTTTTTCACGCCAACGTTAACCGCACCGGGAATGTGGCCCAGGGCAAAGTCTTCCGGGCTGCGCAGGTCGATGATGACCGGATCGTTGCTGGTGTCGCCGTCGTTCAACACATCAAACAGGTCAGCGGCTTTGATGTTTTGCGTGCCGCCGGCAAAGTAGCCATCGGCCGCGGTTTGGACATCTTCTTGAGCCAGGCCAATTCCGGTTAACGCCAGGCTCAGAATTACTAAAACAGCAATTACCATTGAAATTTTCTTATACATCTGTGATTTGTCCTCCTGAAACTAAGTTAGAGTTTGATATATTAATGAGCTAGATTTTGAAGCTGGTGTGGCAGGTAGCCCAATTTTCAACTTTTTTACCCAAATAAATGGCCTCCTTTGGTCATTACTTTCTGCAAATCTATTTGACTGAAAACTGGTCTACGCGTTCCTCATCGTAGCCCAGGCTGGCAAAATCAAATGTAGCATCCGGGCCGTGGCAGGTAGCACAAGTTCTTACTTTTTCTCTGGTAACCCCGTGGCTAAGAATCATCTGTTTTACCAATGCTTCTTCCGGCTGCCCGGAGAATTTGCCGCTGGTGGCATATTCGGCCGGGTCAAACTCTGGCGGCGCCAGCACGGTGAGGGTGGTAACTGGCACAATTTTGGCGTCGGGGTCTGCCTCGGTGGCAGCTTCGCCGTTGGCTTTTTGCCACACATATTGCGGTCCATTGGCTACGGGATCAACGGTGGGGCCATAAAAGCCGGTCACCGGGTCTTGCAGCGGCTGGCCAACATCTATCATCAGCCCGCTTTGGTCAGGGTTAACGTGGCAGGTGCGGCAGTCGAGCCGGCCGTGTTTGCTGTTAATAAAGGGGTTCTGGTGCGGCAGCTCGGTGTGGCAGTTGCTACAGGCTACCTCAGTTTTGATGTTGTGGGCCACCGAGGTGTGGCAGCTAATACAGGCCAGCCCGGCATTGCTGTGAGCGTCGCCGGTAATGTGGCCGGTGTGGCAGCGTTCGCAGGTATCGCCGCCCGCCGCGCCTACCGTATGCAGCGAGGCCAGCGGGTTATCGGCCTGATAATCTTTGGCATGGCAAATGAGGCAATCCGACGTGGTTTCAAAAGTTGTTGCCCCACTGCCGGCGAGTTGCGCCAAAATAGGATTGGGACCGGCGGCCACAATGCGCTGGTGGTGCGACGAATCGATGACGGTTTGGAAAGTTTCGCCGGAGTGGCAATTTGAGGCGGCACAGGTTTCTGGCCCGTTGTATTCGGTGATGAGGTTGTGGATATTGCCGCCGGTGGTGAGTTCCAGCGGTTTGTAGGCGTCCTCTTCGTTGGTGGCAGCAATGACGGTGGAGATGGCCGTTTTTTCAAAGGTGACAAACCAGAACAGGCCCGACAGCAGGACAATGGAGATAACCGCCGCTACCGGGAGGAAAAGCCGCCGCCGTTGGGCCACTTCTTCGGCCGGGGCGGGCGGTGGTGTTTGGCCGCTTTCAATTTGTTCCAGTTCGATGGCGTGTTCGTGGGCCATTTCTTCGCGGTTAAGATTGCCGGTGAACATGCTCCGGTTAAAGTGGCGGATATGCACGCCGTACATGTGCCAGATAATGATGGCCAGTACCGCCAGCAGGGCCTCGCCGCCGTGAGCCGCTTTGGCCGCCGGGATAAAAGAGCCGGGCACAAAATTGGCCGTGGCAATGGGGTTCCACAACATAAAGCCGGTCAGGGCCATAATAACAGTGCCCCAGACAAAGGCCCAATACTCAAATTTTTCTTCAAAATTGTACCGGGGTAATTTTGGCCGGGTTTTGCTCAACCCCAGGTTGTAAGTAAACACGCCAAACATATCTTTCACATCGATCCAGCCCGGCAGCATCGCCAGCGGCACCCGTTCGATGAAGACTTTGTAAGTTAAATAGCCGCCGTGATAAATAACACCCAGCAGCAGCACAACCGCCGCAAAACGGTGAATAATTCTGACAGCTTCAATGCCGCCCATCAGCGCGATCATAGTTTCTGCCCACGGCGCGCCGGCAAATTTTTGGGGCAGCCCGGTTAAAGCCAGCAGCGAGAAGGACAGAACCTGAACCCAATGCTCAGTTCGTTGTGATAAAGTAAATCGATGGTAATACTTTTGCACCTGGCTCATTTATGCATCCTCCGCTTTCTTGTCGTCATTGGGGGTGGGTTGGGATGCCTCAGCGGTGTGGTTTCTGCGGGTCAATACCCGGCGACCGGCGTCGGACAGCACAAAGACCGCCATAAAACCAACTGTGGCCGGGATGACAATCAAGTAAAACAAATTGATGGTGGCCACCAGCGGCTGTTTCTCAAATGTGGGTTGGTAGTGGCTGGTCCAGCTATCAGGGAAGTTGGTGGTGGCGTCGGGGTGGCATTTTTGGCAGGTTTTTAGCAGGTTTTCCTTGCTGTTGGCAATGGCGTTGGGATCGCTCATTGGCAGAATTGCGTGGACCCCGTGGCAGTCATAGCATACGGCTTTGTTGGTGGCGGCGTCGGGCGTTTGTTTTTCAAACAGGGTAACGGTGGTACCGTGAAAATCGGCCACGTAGGTTTCAAATACGTCGGTGGGAATATCGTATTTGCTCATCAATGCTTCGTCGGCGTGGCAACTGCCGCACAAACTGGGTGATCTCAGCCGGAACTGCGCTGTGTGCGGGTCTTCAACATTATGCACCCCGTGGCAATCAATGCAGGTTGGTACATCGGTGTTGTGTTCTTCAAACAGCGCCTTGCCGTGAATACTGGTGGCGTATTCATCGTAAATTGTGGCGTGGCATTGGCGACAGGTTGCCGCAATTTCTCTGCGGGCCTCGTGCAGTGATAGCGTGGTATGGGCGGTGTGGCAGTCTACACATACCGCGGCGTTTTCGTTGCCATCGGCCATTGCCTGGGCATGAACGCTATCCTGCACTTTATCGGCCTGGTCGGGGTGGCACTCAAAACAGGTTTCGTTGAGTTGCAGCGTAAATTCGCGGCTGTTTGTGGCAGAGATGGCCGGGTGGGGATATTCCTGGTGATTGGGATGGCAGCCAGAGCAGGTCATGGCTTCTTGCCCATGAACAGACTGGCTGTAAGCGACACTTCTGATATGGCCGCTGGCAGTACTGCCATCCGGGAACTCTACCACAAGGTCTGGGTTGCTGTGGCAGGTAAGGCATTGTTCATTTTCTTTGATGGGGGCCTGAGCCAGAGCCGGGAGTTGGCTGCTGACCCACAATGCGGTGAGCAAAAAACTAAAAATAATGATCTGCCACCTGTGGCCGGTGTGTGTGATCCTCATAATCCGCATAATCCTGTATTGTGGCTTTAAATAGTTGTGATTTGCTTCACAAGGTTTATTGTAACACTTGTGCTTATAGGTTTCAATAGGTTTGATAAGTTTTTCTTATCAAACTTGCTTATCAACAAAACAAAGTTTTTCTTATACAAAGGGCCGTGATGCATAACCAATATTCAGGAGAAGTAAAACGCCTCCGAATCCGATATAAGCAGCACAAATATCTAGCCGAGTCTATGATAAGTAACTCTTGTTTATTCGGATAGTGACGTTTGTCACAACATGTTGTGACAAACGTCACATGTCTGGTGGGTAATCATGCAGGGTATTCAAAAAGTAAGTTTTTTCAGAGAGTAATGCGGGGTTTTTGGGTTGCTGATAAGTTGGACTTATGAGCAAAACAAAGAATTTCTTATGAGATGATGGCGATTATCTGTTGTTTTTTGAAAATAAGTATGTTACAATATTCACAATTCTTTATAAGAGATTTATATAGAAAGTCGCTTCTTTAATAAGAAAAACTCTTGTAAATGAAGGCTCGCGGGGGAATCGAAATATGTCACCAGGCACAGGTTAATTGCAAAATTAGCCAGCTACGTTCCAGGGAGCGGGGATCATGTTAGATGTTTACGAACTTAATGTGTTTTTGACCGCGGCTGAAACAGAGAATTTTTCAGAGGCGGCTCGCCAGTTAAACTTAACCCAGCCAGCCGTGAGTATGCAGATCAGGGCGCTGGAAAGGAAACTGGATGTTCAACTATTTCATCGCTCTGGCCGAAGTTTGACCCTGTCTGAACGGGGCAAGGCGCTGCTGCCGCTGGCCAGAGATGTGGTGAACCGGGCCATTCGGATTGAAGAGGAAATCGAGTCGCTCAAAGGTGAGGTGGTGGGCCATTTGAAAATTGGCTGCAGCACGGCCACCGGCAAATACATTTTGCCGCACCTGGCCGCCCGGTTTCGGCGGCGACACCCGGCGGTGCAAATGTCAATCATCAACCACAGCCGCGACATTGTTTTGAGCGAAATGTGTGATGGAACGGTTCAACTGGCGGTGGTCAGTTCAACGCCGGTGTGCAAAGACATCACCTACCGGCAGTTTTTTACCGATTATCTGGTGCTGATTGTGCCCGCGGACCATGCCTGGGCAAAACGGGAAATGATTTCGCCCGAGGAATTGCAGGGGACCGATTTTATTCTGCGCGACCAGGAATCCGGAACGCGCGATGAAATGGAAAGTGCTTTGCGTGAATTTGGCCTGGGGATTGAGGATTTGAACGTGGTGATGGAGCTTGGCAACTCCGAGGCCATCAGCATGGCCGTAGAAGAGGGGATTGGCGTGGCGTTTGTCTCGCGGGCGGTGGCTCGCCGGGGTATTGAATTGGGCCGTATTAAAGAGGTAAAGGTGGCTGGTATTTCGCTCCGCCGGGAGATATACATTGTTTATAGCAACCGTCACCCGGCCACCCGGGCGCAGAGTGAGTTTTGGAACTTTGTTACCCAACCCCCGATGGAACAATTTATGGAAGAATTTTCCAGAACCGGAATCTTGCCATCGTTTGAGAGCGCGCTATCGAATCAGGTTAATGGCCTGCAACCACAGCAAGTATTGGGGTCGATAGCGGAGCCGGCGTAATCAAAGCAGGAGTCAAGCAAAACGCCCGGTTAGTGTTGGCCGGGCGTTTTTTGTTTTGGTTGGAGTTGTCAGGATTTTTCCAGCCATTCGTTGGCGTTTAACCCGCCTGCCTGGCCAAAACTTTTCCGTATCTGGCTGCTGTGAACATTGACCGAAAAGTCTTTTGTAACACCCGCGGCAATCAACGTGTGCTGAACAATCGCCGCCAGCGCGTCGGACAAACAGGTTTCGTCTGCCGAGGTGCATTCCAGCCGTTTTTTGATGTCATTCAATACCTCTTCGCTGCCAGAAAAGGTTATCCTCAAATCCATTGTATTTGTTGTCATTTTTTACTCCCTCAATTGAAGAATATCTTCATTAACGCGGTGGCAGTAGTTTAGCAGGATGTTGGTCGGTGGTCAAGAAATTTGCCAAATAAGCCCAAAAGGCAATAAAAAACGGCCTGCCAGCAGGCCGTTTTTTATTGCCGCAATTTTTTTAGATGAAAATGATCTGGGCGCCGTCGCTCATTTCCATAAATTCCATCGCGCCGATAACGTCGTCAATCTGATCACACAGGTCTTCTTTTTCAAGCTTCATCATATCCATCGCCATGCGGCAGCCGTACATTTTACCGCCGGCATCGTGGATCATTTCCACAAACTCAGACACGGGTGGGAAATCGAGTTTTTCAATTTCCTTTTTCATCATTGTTGAGGCCATTGCGGTAACGCCGGGCAGAATGCCAACAATATTGGGCATGCCCATCGCCGGGTTGCCCAGCGGGGTGGCCTTGAGGTGATCCATCGATTTTCTTTTGACAATTTCCAGCCCCCAAAAGGTGAAGAACATGGTCACATCGATGCCTTCCATTAAGGCCGCGTTGGCCAGCACCAGGCCGGGATAGGCCATGTCGAGCGTGCCTTTGGAGCAGATGATTGATAGTTTGCGTTCGCCGTTGTCAGACATTTTATTTTCTCCTCGGTATAAAAAACGTCGTTGTTCAAAAAGTTAGGTTGGCCGGCGCTGCGGCCGGCTCGGGTTTAGATGCAGCCGGTGGGTTTGCCCAGGCCAGCCACCAGCGCCACTTTTTTGGCCGGGCCTTTGGGAAACAGTTGGTACAATTCTTTGGTGGATACTCCGGCTTCTTTGGTGATACGGCGCAGGGTGGGCGCTTCGCCGGTGCTGGCAAAATCGGCGCGGGAAAAATCGATGACTTTCCAGTGGTCCGGGGTGAGCGGCGTAATGCCAATTTCTTCGGCCAAAACCGCGGCGATGTTTTTGTCCCAGTCGTTGGGGTTGGCCAAAAAGCCTTCCTCATCAAATTCTACTACTTTGCCTGCAATTTCTCGGGTTGACATTGGGTGAAATTCTCCTTAATTAAAGATTTTCTCAAAAAATGTTGGTTACAAAGATTTTGCTTCCGCTCAATCGCCCACGGATTTGAGAACGTTGAGCGTTTTGGTTAGCCCGCGCCGAACGGCCGGGTCGTTGAGTTGCCGCAGAATACTGAGCATAGAGGTGTTGACCGGTTCGTCGTCTTTGAGTTCGGCGGCGCTGCGGCGGAGCATGGTCATAATTTCTGGCTGGGTCATCTCTTTGACGGTTTGCAGGATCAGCACAATGTTGTCGGCCAGTTGGCGCACGTCGTCTTCGGTAAATTCACTGACTACGCGGTCCATCATGTCCAGCCCGCCCTGCAAAAAGACAAAGTAGCCTTTGCGTTCAAAGTCGTTGAGCTGGGTCATCACCCGCATAAACATATCGCGGGAGAGCGGGCCAAGGTCAGTTGTCAATTCCATTAACCCCTCAAGCTGGTCGAGCATTTCTTCCAGGTTGCGGGTGTTGCGGGCCAGCCGCTTGATCAGCCGCAAAATGTCTTCCAACTGGACGTGCTGCTGAATTTCTTCGAGCTGAACCACAGTCATGCGGAACAGGTCGTTGCCAATGGGGATCAAGTCATCTTTGAGTTCGTCCCATTCCTGCTGGCGGCGTTTTTGGCGCGCCGCTTCCTCGGTTAAAAATTCAATTTGGGTTGACAGTTTGTCGAGCTTTTGGTTCAGTTCCAGCAAGGTTGCCGGGTCGGGAGCAAGTACATCGGCCATGATGTTTCTCCTACGCCCACTTGCCGGCCATCGACATATAAGCCGGGATGGGCAGTTCTTTGCCCTTGAGCAGAATATTCCAGTAAATCCAGCGGAACATCATTTTGCCCCAGTGGTTCATTTCACTTTCTTGCAGCAGCGAGAAGGGGCCAATGCCGGGCAGCGGGAACTTGCCGGGCAGCGGTTCCACATCGTAATTGAAATCGATCAAAATACCTTTGCCAAAGCCGGATTCAATGTAGCAGTTGGCGTGGCCGTCAAATTCGTGCGGCATGTCCAACCCGTCGATGTAGCGCAGGAAGTTTTCGGTGAACACCTCGACGGCGAAGTGGGCCACCGAACCGGCTTTGCTGGTGGGCAGCGCGGCGGCATCGCCCAGGGCAAAAATGTTGTCGTATTGTGTGGACAGGAAGTTTTTAGTATCCACCGGCACGTGGTTCATTTCGTCGCCCAGGCCGGAGCGTTCAATTACATCCGCGCCCATGTTGACGGGCACGCTCACGAGCATGTCGTACTCCACCTCTTCTTCTTCGTACGAAACCAGCACCTTCCGGTCGGGGTCAACGTGTTCTACCATAAATTCCGGCACCACTTTGATGTTCTTTTCTTCCAAAATGTTGCCCAGTAATTTGGCGGCTTTGGGTTTGGTAAACGCGCCGGGCAGCGGCGTGACCAGCGTCAAATCCACCCGGTCGCGGATGCCCAGCTTGTGAAAGTGCCAGTCGGCCAAAAAGATAAATTCCAACGGGGCCACCGGGCATTTGAAGGGCAGTTCCATAATATTGACCACCAGCCGGCCGCCTTCCCAGGTGCGCAGTTGTTTGGCCAGCGTGGTTGCGCCTTCGTAGGTGTAAAAATCGTGGATGGATTTGCGCCATTCGCCATCGTGCAGGCCGGGTGTTTCATCGGGGCGGGGGTGGGTGCCGGTGGCGATGACCAGAAAATCGTACTTGAGCACGCGGCCATCTTTCACCAGTTTTACCTGGTTTTTGTCCGGCTCGATCAGTTCAATCTCCGACACAATCATTTCCACGCCGGCGGGGATGAAATCTCGTTTGGGTTTGATAACGTCGTTGGGGCCGTAAATGCCAAAGGGGATAAAGAGGAAACCGGGTTGGTAGTAGTGGGTTTCATCCTGATCAACAATGGTAATTTTCCATTCGTCACGGTTGAGCTCGTGGCTGAGTTTGTTGACGACCATTGTGCCGGCCGTGCCGGCGCCAAGTACTACAAGTCTTTTCATTTTTAAGCTCCTTTGCTAGCGGGTTAACTGCGCAATGGCGTCGAGTTTACCCATTAAACTATTTCGCTCGTTGATAATGTGGGCCACAATGTTGGCGATGCGCTGCACAAACGTTAGCACGCGGGTCTGTTCGGTGCTGCTCAGGTGGAATACTTCGTTAACGTGCGGTTCAAACAGCTCTACCGGTACACCGAATTCAGCGGCCATCACTTTGATGTGTTCGGCCGGGGGCGGCCAGTTTTTGGGAGCGATACCGCCCACAAAAACCATTCCCTTGAGTTCCGGGCCAACCCGGATCATCCCCCGGGCGCACAGCAGCCCCAGGTGGCTGGGTAAAAATCTCGGTTCAAGGTTAATGTCGTTGGCCAGTTGCCGCCAGCTTTCCAGGCATTTTTGCAGTGCAGCCGGCACATCGCTGATGGCGGCAAACAGGCCGCACGGATTGCTCACCTGCGTCACCGGCCGGCCGTCGAGGTCTGTAACCACAATCATCACCCCCAGTGCGTCGGCGAAACTATCCTGGATCAACTGAACGCATTCCAAAGGAAAAAGGTCGGCAAAGTCGGTGTGGGGGGCCAGGGAAGCCGGTTGGGGCTGCGCGGCCGGGACGGAACCATTGGTTTGTAACCACTGGTCAATCGTCTGTTTGGGAAACCGCCACTGCTTGCCTACCTTGATCGCCGGCAGCCGGCCAGCTTCGGCCATGCGGTAGATGGTTGAGCGGTCTACCTGTAAAAGGTTTTGCATATCTTTGGCGGTGAGCATTTCCATTGTTCCAACCCGTTTGTGAAATTATTAACTTGAGTATAATGCATAATGTGCAGATAAAATAGTGACAAATGTCACATATTATGCGTGACATTTGTCACAAGATGCATAAAATGCATTTTGTGTGCAGTGTATGCATACAATGCATATTCTGCTCAAATGGCAGACATTCTGGCCGGTGTGGATAAAAACACGGAAATATGCTATGATGGGGGCAGTTTCCCCGTTGTTTTTCAATCCAAACCGCACCCGCGTGGGTAAGTATCGCCACCGGCCAAGCGAATTTTGATCCCGCTGCGGCTGCCCGTTTTCGGTAGAGCGAAGTCTCTCCGTGGGACGGGTGCAAATTTGGTAAGCGACGGGTAGCAAGTAATTAACAATTCGTCATTGGTCATTCATAATTCACATTTCGTAATTCGTAATTCGTAATTCGTAATTCGTAATTCGTAATTCGTAATTCGTAATTCGTAATTGTATTGTTAAAGGAGCATCAGATGGCCACCGAAATCACCAAACAAGAGCTTTTTGAAGAAATCAAAGCGGCCCGTGAAAAAAAGAAAACGCCCGATCTGAGCAAAAAAGTGTTGCACAACGAAAATCTGAAAGACGCCGATTTGCTGGGCGTCAAGCTACAGGGGTCTGATTTGCAGGGGTGCAGCCTTGAAGGCGTAAATTTGCAGGGGGCCAACCTGCAAAGCGCCAGCCTGCAAAACGTAAATTTGCAAAACGCCCAGTTGCAGGGCGCGGATTTAAAGGGAGCTAACCTGCTGGGGGCCAATTTGAACGGGGCCAACTTGCTGGGGGCCAGTCTGGAAAAAGCAAATTTAACAGATGCCAGCCTGCAAAGCGCCAACCTGGAACAGGCCAACCTGCAAAAAGCAACCGTCAGCAATATTCAGTTGGACCACACCGATTTGCGCGAGGCCGATTTGAGCGGTCTCGATTTGCGGGGCGTCAACCTCAGCACGGCCCAGTTGCAACGGGTAAAAATGGCCGGCGCCGACCTGTCGGGGGGGAATTTTGATGGCTTCAACCTGACCGGGGCGGTGTTACAAGGCGCTAACATGGCTGGAGCATCGCTAAAGCAGGCCAATCTGGAGCAGGCCGATCTGAGCAAACTTGGCGGGGCGTCGCTGTTTGGCGGAGTATTTGGCGGCAATAAATCCACCGAAACCAATCTGGCCCAGGCCGACCTGAGCGGCGCTAACCTGACCGGCGCGCGGTTAACCGAGGTCAATTTCAAAAAAGCGGTTCTCGTTGCCGCCAACCTGACCAAAGCCGATCTGGGCGAGGCGCAATTGCTGGAAGCGCAACTGGTCGAGGCCAATTTACAGCAGGCCAGCCTGGAAAAAACCAATCTGCAAAAGGCCATTTTGCACAAAGCTCAATTGCAACGCGCCAACCTGAGCGAAGCCGATCTGCAGGGGGCCAGCTTGCGTGAAGCCAATTTGCAGCAAGCTAAATGTGAGTTTGGTGTTTTTTACGCCGGGGATTTGCAGGACGCTAACCTGGCCGGAGCCGATTTGGCCCAGGCCGATCTTCAATCTGCCAATTTGCAGCGGGCCAATTTGCAGGGCGCAGATTTGCAAAACGCCAGCCTGGGCATGGCCGATTTGCAGGAAACTGATTTGCGCGGCACCTGTCTCAAGTCGGCTCGCTACAACGATAAAACCAAATGGCCGCCCGGCTTTGACCCCGCGCTGGTAGTGGGGATTACACCGGAATAGGACTCGCCGGAGCGATAAAAAGACCGGTTTTCACTGCCAATTAAAAAGGGTGTGCCCAAAGTGAGTTGGGAAGGTAGAATTGGGGGGGAACCACCCCCCAATCCCCCCGGCCTGCGGCGCTATCATTGTTTTTCCCACCAAAATTTAATGCCTGCCCGTCCGCCGTGCTCCTGATATTCCACAATAATGGTCACGTCGCCGCCGCCCATGTTGGCAAAATCACTTTCAATGCGGCCGCCGTCTTCCCGAAAATCTTCAATCACGGTCCAGCCATCAACTTTTACCCGCACCCAGTCATCCTTTTTCGTTTCAACAAAAAATTTATAGTTGCCAAAGGTCATCGGCAGGGTGCGTTTCCAGCGCACCGAAAAGAAATCGGGGTTGAGTTTGCTATCGTCCGGCGAACCGTTGCCCCAGTCAAAATCAATGGTGTTGGCGTCGCGGTAAAAAGCTGCCGGGTCTTGCAGGTCGCGGTTGGCAAAATATTCGCCCGACCAGGTGCTGCTGGTGAGGACTGTGGTTTCGGCCCACACGTGGATTCTGGCGTACCCGCCCGACTCAAAATACTCAACGACGACAGTGTGCCACCCCGGCGAAACGTCGGCAAATGTGCCAAAACGGTCTACCGGGATACTGGTTTCCCACGAGTCGATGATTCGCCAGCCGTCAACGTACAGCCGCACGCCGTCGTCGGCGTTGGCAAAAAAGCGATAGTCGGCGGCTTCGGGAAAAAAGAACTGGCCGGTCCAGCGCACCGAAAAATTATCGGCCGGAATGCGCGGATCGGGGCTGTCCAGTATCCAGTTAAAATTCAGGTCGGCGTCTTCGCGGATAAACACCGGCTCGCCGAGCAGGCTGGCGTTGTCGTAATACTCGCCGCGCCAGCGGTTGAGGGGAATATCCGGCGGCGGCGCGGCGGCGGCTGGCGGCGAAGCTGTCGCCGTGGGTGTGACCGGCAGCGGGGTGGCGGTGGCCGGGGCCAGGGCCAGGGCCACCACTCCCAGCGCCAGCGGCAGGGTTGTGGTAACCCCGCTGCAATCAATCAGCGGCGCGTACACCCAGCCAATGGTTTGAGCCGGGGTTGAAACCAGCAGCCACGAGGTATCGGCCACCCGTTTGCGGGCGGTGAGGTTTGAGCCGGATGGCAGAGTGACAACCACCCGATGGCCGGTGCTCGGTCCTTCGCGCAGGTTGAGATTGGCGACGCTCACCACGCAGGCCAGCCCCGGCACAGGGGTGTCGCTGGGCAGCGGTGTTGGCGTGACTGTGCGTGTGGGCAGGGCGTCGGCGCGGCGAACCTGCGGCGTGGCCGTGACCGTGGGGGTATCGGTGGGGACGGCTTGCAGGGCGGCGGCAGTGGGTGTGAGCGTGGGTGGTGCTGGCGTAGCGGTACTGGTTGACGACGACGGGGTGGACGTTGGAGTAACGGTTGGCGGCGGCGTGGGGGCGCAGCCCGCCAGAAGCACAACGATTGCCAGCCCCAATTTACTTGAGTGTTTGGCCAATGGTTGGTTCATCCTGGCAGAAATTGTACCACACGCCGGGGGGCAAACAAATCAGTAACGACGGGGCAAAGGATTTAGCGCGAAGGCCGGGCGGCTTTGCCGCCCGGCCTTCGCGCTGCCAGAATCCCCCTTCCCCGGGGAAGGGGGTAGGGGGGATGGGGTCAATCGCCCTCTATTTGGCCTGCGCCTGCGCCGGGGGCGGCGGCAAAAATTCGGTGGTGAACGCCTGCCGCACATCGATGGGCTTTTCGATAGCGCCGTATTGCAGCAGCATATCGTGCAGCGCCTGCCACTGCTCAACGGTTTGCCCGCCCGGCCCAAAGGTGGCCGTTACCGGCGAAACCGCGTCGGCCAGCTCGGTATCGAGCATGTAGCGCATGTGGGCCGGGTCGGCGGTGTCGCCGGCATATTTGAGCACAATCTCTACGGCTTCGTCCGGGTGCTGGCGGGCGTAGTCGATGCCGGCCAGCGCCGCCCGCACAAAACGGGCCATGCGGTCGGGGTCCTGCTGGATAATCTCTGGCGTGGAAACATAAGCCAGCCCCAGCGTTGGCACGCCAAATTCGGCGGCGTCCCACTGGTTCAGCTCAAACCCCCATTGGCGGATGAGATTTGGCTCGTTGGATTTAAAAACCGGGTACACGTCAACCAGCCCTTCGGTCAGCGTGCGCGGGTCGAACCCGACATTGATCAGCTCGATGTCGGCGGGATCGACCCCGGCGGCGGCCAGCAGCGCCAGCAGGTCGGGCGGCGGGCTGCCTTTGTAGCCCACTTTTTTGCCGGCCCAATCCGGCACCGAGTTGATGCCGGAATCGGCCAGTGCGACAAAGGCCTGCTGGCCGCGCTGCCCAATCAGCGCCAGCGACACCAGCGGCAGGCCGGGGTCGGCCCGGCGTTGCAGCAGCACGGCGGCGTCCTGCGTGGTCACATCGACCTTGCCGGCGGTAAGTAGCTGTAAATGCTCGCCGCCGCCGGCGGAATGTTCAATGGTCACGTTTAGCCCTTCATTGGCAAAAAAGCCTTTTTCCTGGGCTACGTACACGCCTACAAAGGGCAGGTTGGCCTGCGGTTTGTAGCCGGCCATAAACGTGAGCGATTTGGGCTGGGCCGGGGTAGCCGCGGGCGCGCTCTGGCAGCCGGCCAGCGCGATCAGCAACAAAATAAAAATGTAGTGCGAAATTTTCATTAATCCCTCCAAAGGATTGATCATTTGTTACCAGTAATTTACCAGTGACAGTAATTCATGGGTTGTCCCTCACCCCCCTGCCCCCTCTCCCACAGAAGAGGGGGGATTCTGTATCGGTTGTGGTTTTTGTCCGCTTTGCGGGCAAAAACCACAACCTTATTAATTTTTCCCCCTCCCCGCTTGCGGGGGGGGGGTAGGGGGAGGGGAACAATGAAAAAAACAGGCATTAATTAGCCATTTAAATGGCGCAATTCAGGTCTGTTGAGGAATGCACTGACCACTAACCAGCTTACTCGCTCCAAAAAATCACGCGCTGTTCCAGCACCAAAATCAACTGGTACAGCGCCGTGCTAAAGCCGGCCAGCACAAACACGGCGGCGAACAGCGCCGGCATATTGAGGTTTGAGTAGGCCAGCCACATTTCGCGGCCCAGCCCGCTCGATGCGCCCAACCACTCGGCCACCACCGCGCCGATCAGCGCCAGCGGGCCGCTCACTTTGAGCGCGGCAAAAACATAGGGTTGGGCGGCGGGCCAGCGCAAATGGATAAAAATTTCGGCGGGGCTGGCCGCCAGCGACTCAAACAGCTCCAGCGCGGCCCGGTCGGCGGCGCGAAAGCCGCTCAGCGTGTTGACCAGCACCGGGAAAAAAGTGAGCAGGGCCGTGACCACAATTTTGGGTGCGGGGCCAAAGCCCAGCCAGATGGTCAAAATGGGGGCAATGGCGATGAGCGGTGTGGCCTTCACCAGCATCGCCAGCGACAGCACCCCGGCTTCCAGCCCGGCCCAAAAATTGAGCAGCACCGCCAGCCCCAGCCCAATCGCCGCGCCCAGCAGCAGCCCGGCCAGCGCCTCAAACATGGTTACGCCCGCCGCCGCCAGCAGCGTGTCGAGATTGGCCGTCAATTTTTGAAAAATGAGCGACGGCGGCGGCAGCAGGTAGACCGGCGTCTGCGCCAGCCGCACCGCCGTTTCCCAGCCCAGCAGCGCCGCCAGCACCATCGCCGCGGCCAGCCCGCGCCCCGCCAGTTGCCAGCGAACCATCATTGCCCGCCTCCGGTCAGCAGACAGCGCACCTGCCGCACCACCGCCTGAAACGCCGGGCCGGTGTCATCGCGCGGGCGGGGCAGGGCCACCGGCACGCAGCCGGCCACCGCGCCGGGCCGCGCCGACAGCACCACCACCCGGTCGGCCAGCCGCACCGCTTCACTCAGGTGATGCGTGACCCACAGCACCGTGGGCCGCACCGTTTGCCAAATGGCCAGCAACTCGCCGGCCAGCGCCTCGCGGGTCAGCTCGTCCAGCGCGGCAAACGGTTCATCCATCAGCCACAGCGAGGCGTCAACGGCCAGGGTGCGGGCCAGCGCCACTCGCTGTTGCATACCGCCGGACAGCGTGGCCGGGTAAGCGCCGGCAAACGGGGCCAGCCCCACCCGCGCCAGCAACTTCTCCGGCGACTGGGCCGGCGACGCGCCGTTGCGTTTGAGCTGGCGCGGCAGCCGCACGTTATCCAGCACCGTGCGCCACGGCAGCAAGGCCGATTGCTGGGCCATCCAGCCAATCTCCTGCCGGCGGCGAAGCTCGGCGGCGGGCTGGCCGGCCAGCCGCACCTGCCCCGTGCTGGGTTGCAGCAGCCCGGCTGCCAGCCGCAGCAGCGTCGATTTGCCGCAGCCGCTGGGGCCGATCAGCGCCACAAACTCGCCGGGAGCCACGGTCAGCGACACGTTTTGCAGCGCGGTCAGCGGCGGCTGGCCGGCGAAGTGGTGCGTTACACGGGCAATGTCCACATCGATGGCCGCCATTTATTTGACCAATCCGCGCTGGCCGATGATTTTTTTGGGCGTAATTTTGAAGGCCGCCCAGCCCGCATCCGATTCCGGGGCCGGCAGACCGGCTTCGCCGAGGTAGCGGGCGGCCATGCGCCGGCGGAGCGCCGCCAGCCCGCCGCCGGGAACCTGGCCGGCCGGCACGGCGGCCGCCTCGCCGGAGATGAGGGCGCGGCGCAGCGGCGGCCACGGCTCGTCGATGGTCAGCGCCACACCGTTGTGTTCGCGCAGGTAGCCGGCCCACGAGGCGCTGGGCGAGGCCGTCACCCAGAAAAATTGCCCGTCCCACTCGTACCACAGCGGCACCACATGCGGCGAGCCATCGCCACGAACACAGGCCAGCCGCGCGCCCCACGCGCCGTATAAAAAACGGGCCAGTTCGTCCGGCTCCAGCGGGGCGGCCGGTTCAACCAGTTCCGGGTTGATGTGACCGTAAGGGCGGTACACCGGCGCGCCCAGCCGCAGCGACAGCCGGGCGGCGGCGCTGCGCAGCCCCTGCACCAGCCCGGCGGCGGAGCCAAAGCGGTAGGCCGGTACCGCCAGCAGCAGCGCCGAATCCGGCTGAATGCCGTCCGGGCAGATGGGGCAGGCCAGTTCAACCACATCGGCGGTTTGGGTTTGGGCCAGCCCATTTTGGCGTACCTGGGCCAGCGCCGCTCGGTTTTGGGGTTGACTGCGCTCCAGCGCGCCGGCGGGTAGCCCGGCCAGCAGCGCCAGCCCGTCGGCGGTGGTGGCAGCCGGACGACGCTGGCCAATGGCCAGTACGGCGCGCACGGTCTGGCTGCTTTCGCGGGCGGCAATAACCACTGTTTCCGGGCCATCGAGCCGGGTGAGGGCGGCGCTTTCGCCCAGCAGGCCCAGTTCGGCATCGGCCTGAAAAGCATCGATGAGCGCCTGCCGGCTGCGCTGCTGGCTGGGGATCAGCCCAAATAAAGCCGGGCCGGGGCGGTAACGGCGGCCCTCGGTTTGCTCCACGTAGTTGCGAGCCTTGAGCGTGTTGAGCAGGGCAAACAGGCTGCTGCGGGTGATATTGAGTTGGTCCATCAGCTCGGCGGCGGATAGCCCCTGCGGGGCGGCAACCAGTGCTTCGAGCAGGTGCAGGGTGCGCTCGGCGGCGGGAACCTGTTGGGTGTAGGTCATCGGTTTAGTCCAGTATAAAAAACTGGCGTCTATTATACCGGACTATTATTTAGGCGCAAAAAGAATACCTACGAATGTTTGTCAGCGGCGCGGCTATGCCGCGCCGCTGGCAAACCCAAATTTTGACTATTCTGAAAAAATGCGGGAGATGGCTTTGAGCGAAGCGTCGTAGCGGAACTGGGTGCTGCGGTGGCCGCCGTCAAACTCTTCGTAGTGGTGGGGCATGGCCAGTTCGGTGAGGCGCTGGCTGAACTGGCGCGCGCCCAAATGCAGGGCGTACTCATCCTGGTTGCCGCAATCGAGATAGATCAGCCGCATTTGGCGCAGCGCGGCCCGGTGCTCCGGCTGCTCGATCATAACCAGCGGGTCGTGGGCCAGCCAGCGCTGCCACACCTCCGGCCTGAGTTTGCCGGTGTGGAAGTCAAACGGCAAATCGAAGCCGGTGGGGGCGGCGGGGTTGGGCGAGTAACAGGCTGACATCGCGGCCATGTGCAGCACGTCAAAAAAGGCGGGCGGTTTGGGGTGCATTTTTGGCGAAAAACCGGCCAGCCAATCCCGCAAAGACTCAGCCGAGTTGATGCCGTTGCGGGCGGCGGCGTTGATAAATTTCACAAAGTCGGGTTGGTAGCAGTAGTCAAAGGCCATATCACCGCTGTGGCAGGCCACCACACCAAACAGGTGAGGATGGCGCATCGCCTGCACCAGCGCGCCAAAGCCGCCGGACGACTTGCCGGCAATGGCCCTAAAGTTGGCTTCGGGGCGGGTGTGAAAGTGATGGTCAATATAGGGGATTACTTCGTGGATGAGGTGGTCTTCGTAGCGGCCGGTGGCGCTGGAGTTGAGGTATTGGCTGCCGCCGTAGCGGGTAAAAGCATCGGGCATCACCACAATCAGCGGCGCGATGTCGCCGGCAGCGATCAGCCGGTCCAGCCGCTCCTGAATTGACTCGTCAAAGGTGGCATCGTTGATCATTAGCGTGCCGCGGCCGGTAAAGCCGGTGAGCAGATAAACGGTGGGATAGCGGGGCTGGTCGTTGGCGTAGCCGGGCGGCAAATAGACCGGCACTCGGCGCTCAAATGGGTCGCCCAGAGGGTTATCGCGCAGAACTTCGCTGTTGATGGTTTCAATGATAATCTGGCCGGGCATCGTCGCCTCCGTTAAAAATACAATTATGAATTGTGAATTATGAATTGTGAATTGTTAATCACTCGCCACCCAAAAAAGCTGCGAGTTGCAAGTCGCGGGTGGCGGGTGAAACGCGCAACTTGCAACCCGCAACTCGCAACCGACTACGGCCAAGTATGTGGTGGCGAACATTCTGTGACACTAACGGTTTAACAATTATCGGGAGGCGGCGTGGCTTGTCAAATTGAGGCCGTGACGGAATCGCCCAAAGTTTTGCTTTGTGGTAAGATAACCATTCTGAATTTTGGAGCATCGAGGACTACGTGGATATTCGAGTTATAATTCCCACTTACAACGAAAAAGAAAATATTAGCGACCTGGTTGGACAGATTTTGGCGCTGCCGATTAACGCCGGGGTGATTGTGGTTGATGACAATTCGCCGGATGGCACCGGCCAAATCGCCGCTGCGCTGGCCGCGCAGAGTCCGCGGGTGGCGGTGATTCACCGGGCGGGCAAATTGGGGCTGGGCACGGCTTACATCGCCGGCTTTAAAAAGGGGCTGGCCGAAGGTGCTACCCGGCTGATTACAATGGACGCCGATTTTTCGCACAATCCCTCGTACATTCCCGGGCTGGTTGAGTTGAGTAGCTATCACCACATTACCATTGGCTCGCGCTATATTCCCGGCGGCGGCGTGCGAAACTGGGAACTGAGCCGTCGTTTTTTGAGCTGGGCCGCCAATGCCTTTGCTCGCACCATGCTGGGCTTAAAAGCGCGAGACTGCACGGCCGGGTTTCGCTGCTACCACCGCGAGGTGCTGGAAACCATTGAGCTGGACCGCATTTTTTCCAATGGGTATTCGTTTTTAGTGGAGATGCTGTTTAAATCTCAGCGCGCCGGTTTTACCGTGGGCGAAATCCCCATCATTTTTGCCAACCGCGAGCGCGGTACCAGCAAAATCTCGCAGCGCGAGATTTACAAGGCGATGTACACGGTGGGCCGGTTAACGCTGGGTCGACTCAAGCCCAAACCACAGCTCGATGTTTCCAAACTGCCGCCTGCTCCCGCCAACTCTGCCGCTGATTCATCGCTGCCGGGCCAGCCGGTTTCACCCGATTAACCTTCCACCGGTTATCTGCGTATGCCTTTATCTGAAAAATCATCCCCTCATTTGCCACTCGTGGTAGGGCTTGTGGCTCTGGTTTTTCAGCTTGGGTTTGTGGGGCTGATTTTGGCCAATCACCGCTGGAACCCCATGGTGTTTGTGTATGAAGGTTCCCAAATCAGCCAAAAAAATCCCGATGGCACCCTCGGTTACGATGGTCAGTTTGTTTATTATATTGCCCGCGACCCCCTCAACGCCGCCGAATTTTTGACTCCGCCCGCGCATCGTTATCGCCGGATTTTGCTGCCCATGCTGGCGTGGGGTATATCGCTGGGCGGGCAGCCGCTGCTGCTGCCGTGGGTAATGGTACTGACCAATTGCGCGGCCGGCGCAGCCTCGGTGACGCTGCTGGCTCAATTGCTGGCCCGGCGCGGGGCAAAACCGTGGTACGCCTTAACGCTGATGGCCTATATTGGGTTTGTCTTTTCGCTGCGAGCCAACCTTAACGAGTTGCTGGCCGTGGCTCTGGCATTGGGCGGCTGGCTGGCTTACGAACGCTCGCGGCTGGGGGTAGCGGTGTTGTTGTTTGGGCTGGCCGGTTTGGCCAAAGAGATGGGCCTGGTTATTCCGTTGGGATTGGCGGCCTGGGAACTGCTCAACCGGCGCTGGCGACCGGCGCTGCTGCTGGCCGGCAGCTCGACGCCATATTTGTTTTGGTCCATTTTTTTGAATATTAAGTATGGGGCGGCGAGTCATCTGTTAACCCCCACATTTATTCCATTTGCCGGGTTCCAATACCTTACCGAGCCGATAAGCCGAATTGTAGTCAGCCTGTGGGTGCTGCTGCCGGCAATCGCCGGCAGCGTGTGGGCGCTACTCGATTTGCGCCGGTTGCCGCAGCGGTCCCGAGCCGGGCATCTGATTTTTCTGGTGCTGGCCAACACGGCGTTAATTGCCACGCTGCCGCAGTTTACGTGGCCGGATCCGCTGGCAATGTTTCGCACGGCGTTGGGGTTGGTCGCGGTGGTGTTGGTGTGGCTGGCGGCCTACCATCCCCGGTTATTACCCGCGGCGGCCATTTTGTGGGCGCCATCCGGCATTTTGCTGATAATGGCGCCGGGTATGTTATAATGGCTCAAAACGCAGTTATTTTCCCAATAAGTTGTTTTCAACTCTACATTGGTACTTTATATTGGACAGGATTAACAGGATTGATTTGATTTTAGCTACGACTCCACTGAAAAACTCAAAAAATGGTCTACTAACCAGCGTTATTTGGTCAGAAACACATACTTTTTGGGCAAAATAACCTTTTTTCAGCGGAGTCAGCTATTTTAATCCCGAAAATCCTGTAAATCCTGTCTATTTGTTTTATGCCAATTTTAAAGGTTAGTTTTGAAAATTACTTATCACCGAGAGCGACTCACTATGACCACCAGGCAGGTGGACGCAGACGACCGCAGTTACCGGCATAGTTTGGGCATCTGGCATATTTTGGCCCTGTTTTTTTCCAGCCGATTGATGCTGCTGCTGGCCTTTCCTCCGGAAAACCTGATCACTTACGGCGACTACCAGCACTATTTTAATCTGGCCAGCATGACCCGCCAGGGGTACTACCCCTTTATCCACTACTGGTACGAATTCCCGCCCATTTTCCCCTATTTGAATATTGGCGTCTATTTTTTGGCCGGGCAGCAGCTCAAAAATTATATTGTGCTGCTGGCGGCGGTGCTGCTGTTGGTGGAATGCGCCAACCTGTATCTGCTGTACCGGCTGTCGTTTTTGATTTACGGCCGGGCGCGCGCCATCACCGCAGCCTGGATTTACACCGCCCTGTTTGTGCCGGTCTTTTTCTGGCTGGGCAATTTTGATAGCCTGACCACGTTTTTTGTACTGCTGGCGCTGCTGGCGCTGGTACGCGGCCAAAATCGGCTGCTGGCGGTGGCGCTGGGGTTGGGGGCGATGGTTAAATTTGTGCCGATCATCCTTTCGGCGGCGGCGTGGCGGTTACGCGGCCTGAAAATCGCGCTGCTTACCGTGGCCGGGGCGGCGCTCATCGGGGTGATGTTGTTTGCCCCATTTGCCGCCGTCAACCCCACCACGACGCTGGCTTCGGTGCAGGCCCAGGCCCACAAATCCAGCTACGAGAGCGTGTGGGCGCTGCTCGATGGCAACTTTACCACCGGCAACTTTGGCCCGCTCGATGATCATTTTGACCCGGCCAAAGCCACCACCCCGCTCAACAATCCGCCGGTTGTCCCCGGCTGGCTGACTCTGCTGCCGTTTGCCGCGCTGGGGCTGTGGGTGCTCACTCGCCCGCGCGCCCTGCCGGACGACAAACTGGACACCGCGATTTTTGCCGCTTTCACCTTTATTTTGTTTGTCCTGTGGTCGCCGGGCTGGAGCCCGCAGTGGCAAACGTTTCTCATCCCGCTGCTGCTGCTGGCCCTGCCGCCGGGCCGGGCCATTTTGTTTATCATTGTGCTGGGCTTTATCAATTTTCTGGAATGGCCGGTTATCCTGTCGCGGGGGCTAACCGCGCTGCTGCCGCTGACCATCATCGCCCGGACGCTGGTGCTGGCGCTGCTGGCGCTGGAGCTGTTCCGGCGGCTGCGGGGGCGGCGCTGATGTCTTACCGGGTTGGCAAAACGCTGCTCAACGGACTGGTGCTGCTGGCGACGCTGCTGGTCACTCTGCTGGTCATCGAGCTGTTTTTGCGGCTGTTTATGCCCGTCGATTACCGGCCGCCGGCCAGCGAACTGCCCAACGTGGCCCGTGACATCATCTATCAGGCCTCGCAAACGCCGGGGCTGGATTACGAGCTGGCGCCCAATGTTCACACCGAGGCCCACGGCGCGCTGGTAACTACCAACAGCTACGGCATGCGCGACGACGAGCCGGACCCGGCCCGTCCCCGAAAAATTGTGGTGCTGGGCGACTCGTTTTCTTTTGGATTTTATCTGCCCCAGGACGAAGTATTTACCCAATTGCTGGAGCAAAAACTGCAGCAGGTTGACCCCACGGTTGAAGTGCTCAACCTGTCGGTATCCGGCTACGCCACCAAAGACGAGGTGGCCGTACTCAAATACAAAGGGATGCAGTGGCGGCCGGAGGTTATCATTTTGGGGTATGTAATGAACGACCCCGAAATTGAGCCGATCCAGCAAATTCCGGCCTATTTCCGGCAGGCAAGCTGGTGGCAATATTCGCACGTACTGCGGCTGATAGCCCAGGGCGTTAAGCGAGTCAAGATGCTGGCCAGCGGCGGCGGCAACTACTATCGCTATTTGCACAACGATCCCGCCAGTTGGGACAGCGTGGTTAACGGCTTTGGCCAGATCAAAACGATGGCTGCCGGCAGCGACGCGCGGGTCATCGTTGTACTTTTTCCCGATTTATGGCACGATTGGGACAATTATCCTTACGCCGATATTCACGCTCAGGTGGCGGCGCTGGCTCAGGCCGATGGCTTTACCGTGCTCGACCTGCGCGATTATTTTTCGGCCTACCCGCCGGCAGAACTGCGGGTTTCCGGCACAGATGGCCATCCCAATGCGCTGGCCCACCGGCTCACCGCCCAGGCTCTGCTGGATGTTTTGACCAAATAACATGCCAAAATTACCCCAACTGACCACGCCAAAATTGCTGGTTGCCGTTGCTTTTGTGGCCATTTTTACAATGGCCGTGCGCATCCCCGCCGATTCCGACACGTGGTGGCATCTGCTGTCGGGCCGTTACATTGTGCAGAATTTAACCATCCCCACCACCGATCCGTTTTCACACACGCAGGCCGGCAAGTTGTGGATTGACCACGGCTGGCTGGCCCAGATTTTTTGGTACGGGCTGTATGCGCTGGGCGGCTGGGCGCTGGTGTCGCTGGCGCTGGCGGCATTGGTAACAGCCTCGTTTTGGCTGGTGTGGCGGCAAATGGACAACGCCAACGTGTTTGTGGCCGCCGCCGCGCTGATTTTGGGGGCAATTGTGTCGTCGGTGGTGTGGGCGGCACGGCCGCAAATGGTCTCTTTTTTGCTCACGGCGTTGGTGGCCTGGCTGTTGCATCGTTACAAGCGGCACGGTGGGCGGCTGCTGCCGTGGCTGCCGCTGGTGCTGCTGCTGTGGGCCAACGTTCACGGCGGCTTTGCCATTGGGCTGATGCTGTTATTGGCCTATTTGCTGGGCGAAGCCGTCAATCACCTCACCCGCCACCCGTCCGACCCGGTTGTCTCGTGGGCCGGGCTGCGCCATTTGTTGCTGGTGCTGGCGCTGTGCGTGGCCGCGGTGGTGGTCAACCCGCACACATGGCGCATGTGGCTGTACCCGTTTCAAACCGTGGGCATCGATGCTCTGCGCGATTTTATTCAGGAATGGCAAAGCCCCAACTTTCACCTGCCGTATGTGATGCCCTTTGCCGTGATGCTGCTGCTGATTCTGGCGGCGCTGGCCCGCGCCAATCGCCCGGCTGATTGGACTGATTTGGCGCTGGTGGGGCTGTGGGCGCTGGCCGGGCTGGCCGCGGCGCGCAATATTGCCGTGTTTGGGCTGGTTTGTGCGCCGGTGCTGGCCCGCTACGCCGACGCGGCCTGGGTGGGGCAGTGGCAGGTGTGGGGCAAAACGCCGCCCTTTGCCGCCGAGCGACGGCGCGGCTCGGCGCTCAACTGGCTGCTGCTGGCGCTGGTTTGTCTGGCGGCGCTTGTGAAAATTATTGTGCCGCTCACGCCGGCGGCCAACCTCAAAGCCGAGCGGGAGGGGATGCCGCTGGCGGCGGTGGAATTTATTCAAACCGAACAGCCGCCCGGCCCGCTGTTCAACAGTTACAACTGGGGCGGTTATTTGCTGTTCAAACTGTGGCCGCAGTACCCGGTTTACATTGATGGCCGCACCGATCTGTACGACGACGCCTTTATCCGCCGCTACCTCAGCATTGCCGCCGCCGATGACGGCTGGCAGGACAAACTCGCCGCCGATGGCGTCAATGTGGTGGTTATCGAAGCCAACAGCACGCTGGCCAAATTTTTACGCCGCGAGCCGGGCTGGCTCCAACTGCACCGCGACGAACAGGCCGCCATTTTTGGCCGGCAGTCGCCGCTGCCGTAACTTTGGCCGCTCAAATTGGACTCAATTTTGTAACCTAACCTGGACGAATCGGAGCCAAAAAAGAGTGAACCACTGAGACACGGAGGGCACGGAGTTTTTAAAAATTTTTATCCTCCGTGTTCTCTGTGCCTCTGTGGTAAATTTTCTTACTCATTGGGCTAGAATCTGATTGATAAGGGCCTATTGGTCGGAGCGGCAACTCGCAATGAACCTCGGTATTTTTCAGCAGCGGCAAAGTTCCCCACCCACCGATAGCCAGCGGGCGCTATTTGGGTTTTTGCTGGGGCTGGCCATTATGTCGGTGCTGGTGCGGTTTACCACTATAAATTCCTACGATTTTGGTGTAATTCAACGCGGCATCCGCATGTTGGTGGCATTTGATAATCCCTGGGAGCCTCTGTCGGACTGGACCGAATATTACAATCCGCCGCATTCGGTGTTGTTTTTGTGGCCGTTGTTGTTTGTTACCCCCTCTGTTTTGCAGGTGTTGGGCGGGGCGCTGCTGTTGGCCATCATTTTTTACAAAAAGGTTTGGGTGGCGCTGGCCTGGTTTTTAACCAATTCGGTGCTGTGGGTCATCGGCACCGGCAATGTTGATATGGTTATGATGGGCGGCGGCGTACTATTGTTGTTTGCTGGCGACAAATTATATCGTACTAAACGAGGTCTTGGGCTACGCACGTTGGGTTATGGTTTTTTGATGATTAAGCCGCAAGGGGGGGCATTTATTGCCGGCCTCTATTTTCTGCTGCGCCGCGACTGGAAGGGGTTAGCGCTTTCTGTTTTTATTTATGGGATTTGCTTTTTCCCCCTCAATTCGTCATGGTTGGCTGCTATGGCTCAATCTCCGGTTATAACAACCGGTACGGTGAGCCACAGCATTTGGGCCGGGTTTGGCCCGGCCGCGGCGATTGTTGTGGCCGGGCTGGTCGCCGTGTCCCGCCGCTGGAAATACTGGCAGTTGGGCGGCGCGCTGGCCGCGATTTTAGCCCCGTATGGCATGCCGGCGGTGCCGTTTTTTTTCATGCTGACCGCCGTTCCTTCGCTGGCGGCTGTGCCGGTCGTGATCATTTTTTCGGCGGGGCTGGTGGCGCTCACCTGGTTTGTGGCCCCGCCGCCCGGCGTTACCGATGCGCACATGTTTTACAAAACCTACCTGGATATTTACAACCTGGGCATCATCGGCTTTGGGTTGGCGCTGGCCTGCCTGGCCCGGCCCGGCGCTCGCAGCGATGAAGACATCACCGTTAACGAGTTTGTGGGCCGCCAACTGCGGGCCGTGCGCGCTCGATTCCACAAGCGGGGCGGCGACCGGCCGGCATCATTATGACTCAAAAATTTACCGGGGTCGTTCAAAATAAAGTTGTGCTGGCGCTCTTTTTGGCGTTGGTGGCGCTGGTTTACACCCTGCCCATTTTTCGCAACCCCACCTATTTTGGCATTCAGGATTGGGACCAGCACCTGTTTTATCACGGTGTGCCGGCTAACACCATTCTCCAGTACGGCCAGATTCCGCTGTGGAATCCCTACTACGTCGGCGGCACGGTGCTGCTGGCCAACCCTCAATCGCGGCTGCTGGAGCCATCGTTTTTGCTGATTCTGGCCTTTGGCCCGGTCATCGGCCTGAAAATCGATATCTGGCTGCACGCGGTCATCGGCTTACTGGGGATGTTTTTGCTGGCCCGCCACTACCGGCTGGGCCGCGCCGCCGCGCTGGTATCGACCTTTGTTTTTAATTTGAGCAGCATTTTCGCCCTCAACCTGACGGTGGGGATGACCTGGTTTATGGCCGTGGCCTACCTGCCGTGGGCGTTTCTGTTTTTTTTGCGATCGGCGCAAAACTGGCGCTACGCGCTGGCCGGCGGCGCATGTTTAACGCTGATGTATTTTGGCGGCGGAGTCTATCCGCTGGCGATTACGCTGCTATTTTTGGCGGTCTATTCGCTGCTGGCCGGATTTTTGCGCGCGGCTCCTTTTGGGCGGCTGGTTCGAGGGTTGGCCATCGCCCTGCTGTTTATGTTTTGTTTGGGCGCGGTCAAATTTCTGCCGTCCATCGAGTTTCAGCGACAGTATCCCCGGCTGGTATACGATTATTCCGGCTACAGCCTGACCGGGCTGGCGACCGCGCTGCTCAGCCGCAACCAAACTGTGGATGCCATCGCCAACCTGCCCATCGAGCAACGCGGTTTTTGGGCGGGCGTCACCGCCGGTATGGACGAAAACGGCATGTACGTGGGCCTGCTGCCGCTGGCGCTGGCCGTACTGGGGCTGCGGTTGAGCGACCGCCGCCGCTTTGCGCTGCTGGTGACGCTGCTCATCTTTTTGTGGCTCAGTTTTGGCAATCGCCCCCGCGCCGAGTTGTGGTCGCTGCTGCATTTGCTGCCGGTGTATAATTCCATGCGCATTGCCCAGCGGTTTCGGATTGTGGCGCTGCTGGCGGCGGCCATTTTCGCCGGTTTTGGTTTTCAGTGGCTGCGCAATGAGCTATCGCGGCGGTGGGGCCGGGGCTGGGCGCGGGCGCTGGCGGCGCTGCCGGCCTTTATTCTTGTCGATCTGCTGGCGGTGAGCCTGCCCATTTGGGCCGATGCCTTTCCCATTCCGCCGCTGGCCCTGCCCCGCAGCGATGCCTTTTATCAGGTTTGGGAGATGCCTTCGTACAATCGGGCCGGCTGGCTTACTGACGCGCCGCAGCCGGATAGCCAGGATGCGCGTGCGGCTTACACCCAATCGCTGCACAGTTCGCTGGGGGCGATGTACCCGGCCTATCAGGCCAATATTGGCGTGATCAACGGCTACGAATCGGCCAACGTGCCGCGGCAAGCCGTGCCAATTTCTGCCGATAATTATCGCGGCGAGGTGTATCTGCGCGATACCGGCGGCAGCGCGGCCTTCAACACTTGGTCGCCCAACCGCTGGGTGGTGGATGTGCGGGCGCAGTCGCCGGGCTATCTGGTTGTCAACCAGAATTTTTACAGCGGCTGGCGCGCCTTTGCCCCCAAAGCGCGTGAGGTAACGTCCGTCGATGGGCTGCTGGCCGTGCCGGTTGGCCCCACCGACCGGCAGGTGGAGCTGGTCTATCGCCCGGCCAGTTTTGGGCTGGGGTTGGTGGTTTCAGCGCTGACGGTGCTGGTGGTTGGTGGGTATACCGTTTATCAACTGCGGTTATTTGTTCAGAGTAGTAAGCCTCAATGAAAACCGGGTTACATTTTTTGAAACGATCTGTGTTCGGTGTGGAATTATGGGTGGCGGCGGGCTTGACCCTGTTTTTGTTTTGGTTTGAGCGCTGGTTGTTCCGGATGAGTTATCTGGAAACTTTCGCTTTAATTTATGATGAAACGCTTGATTTTTATTTGGCCCTTGAAAAAATGGTGATTTTGTTTGCATTGCTGGGCTTGTTGACATTTCTCTTTATTTTGGCGTCCCTGGTATCGAAACGGGGAGTCAGGTGGGTTTATTTTTTATTCTTCAGCGCGCTGCTGCTGATTGAATATGGCTACCAAAACGCCAACCATAATTTTATGGCGCTTTACGATTTGCAGGCGGCGATTGGCGCACCACAAAATTGGCCCCATGCCATTCCGGCCTATTTCAATTGGTGGGCGGTTGTCCCGATAGCCCTGTATGGCGCAAGTCTGTTTGGCCTGCCGTCGGCGCAAAAATATGGGGTTGGCTTATTTTTAACGGTTATCACCGGCTTGATCGGTGTTTATTCAGTTATCTATTTTTATACCGGACTGGATCAGCTTGAAACCAAACTGCGCATTTATTCAGCCGGCCCAACGCTTTCGGTGCAGTCATTTTTTCGGATGGGCACTTATTCGCTGCTGGAACAGGTATTTGCCTATCACGGTTCCCGAGCCGCGGTTGGCTATCAGGCTAAATCCGCGCCGGAAAATAACATCATTTTTATCATCGACGAGTCCATTCGGGGTGACCACCTGAGTTTGAACGGATACAAGCGCCCGACCACGCCCTATCTTGAAGAGCTGGCTCGGCGGGGGTTGCTTTACAACTGGGGGATTGCTTCGGCCGGGTCAACGTGTACCTATCGCTCGGTGATATTACTGCTCACCGGCGTTAGTGAGCTACCGGATACCAATTTTAACCTCAAAAAACAGCCAACCCTGTTTCAATATGCCAGAGCGATGAACTACAAAACCCATTACTTTGAGGCGCAAAGCCGGACACCCCGCTTCGGGATAACGGCGGAAGATTTCGGGTTTGTGGATAACTGGATTAATCAGGAAGAGTTGGGGGATGGGATCGATACGGACCAGCGATTGGCCGCCCAATTGGCTGCTGTCGCTCAGGGGACGGCTGGCAACTTTATGTTGGTGTTCAAGCGCGGCAATCATTTTCCCTACAACAACAACTATCCGGCCAATGCCGCCATTTATACGCCGGTGTTGAGCGGCGAGCAGATTGTTTCTGATAATATCCCGGCCATTATCAATTCCTACGATAACGGCCTAACCTACAACCTGGACACCTTTTTTCAAACGTTACTCGCCAACAAAGATATTCTGAATAACACGGTGATTTTGTATACATCTGATCACGGGCAAACATTAGGCGCCGAAACCTACCCTCACTGTGGCGAAACCCAACCCGAAGCGGTTGTCCCGTTGTTTATGATCGCCAGCCCCGGTACATTTAATGTCGATGTTGGATTTCGCGCTTCGCATTTCAATATGTTTGCTACCGCGCTTGATTTGATGAATTTTCCGCACAACGAGCGCGCCTACCATTACCAGCCCTCATTGTTAACAGCCCGGTCAGTCGACTCGGTGGATCGGTACTATTTTCATGGCGCGTTGTTTGGGTTTGATGAATACAAATGGCTGCCGTTTGATCTGGACAAAACGCAGCCCGCAGCAGCGCAATGATCAGCAATCAGGAGTCCGAAAGCAAAGCTTTCGGAACAAAAAGCGCAGCTTTTTGACTCCTTTTTGTCTGGATTCTGACATCTGGACTCTGACTTCTGACGTCTGAGACTACTGGCTACTGCCCCGGCCCCAATCCCATTTCCGGCGGGGTAATCAGGGCCGATAGCTTGTAGTAGACCCGGTACGGGCCGATGTCGCGGGTTTGGTAGCTGATGCCGCGGGCGGCAAACTGCTGCTGCAAATACGTTTCCAAATGCGGTTCGCGGTGGGTGACGTATACCCGGTTGGGCGCGGCGTTCACCGCGGCCACATACGGCGGGTAACGGTCATCGAGCGCGTTCCAGCGCAAATCGGGCCGGAACGGCAAAAACGAGGCCAATATCACCTGCTCGTCAGACAGCGCGGCAATTTTGTAGCTGATCCAGTGATGGCTGTAGCCGCGCCCGCCCTGCTCTTTGACAAAATCGATGAGTTGCTGGTCAAAATCGTTGCCAAACATCAGCGCGGCGTTCATCTGCGCGGTGATGCCCGGCGGCACCTGCTGCACTGCTTTGAGGTGCGCCGCCAAATTGAAGGTCAGCACCGCCGCCAGCACGCCAACCGCCGCGGCGGCTCGCCAGCGATAGAGTCGCTCCAGCAGCAGCCCGGCGGCCAGCAGCAGCACCGGGTACAGCGGCAAACTGTAGCGGCCGGTCGCATCAAGGCTGAAGCGGGTCCCAAAATAGAGCGCCAGCCAGGCGACAATTTGCAGGCCCAACAGCGCCAGCCCAATCGACTCAAACCGCGGCGCGGCGGAATCGCGGCGGCGCAGCCACGGCAGCAGGTACAGCCCGGCCGCCAGATAAAACAGCAGCACCGGCAGGCTGGCCAGCGGCCACAGCAGTTCCGCCGCCCACGGCTCGCGGATGCCCACAAAGCCGGGCAGGGTGATGGCCGCAAAAGCAAAAAGTCGCAGCCAAAAGGGCGGCAGCGGCGCGGGTTGTTCCGGGTTGTAAACGACCAGCAGGCCGGGCAGGGCTTGCGTCCACCACGGCAGGCTAAACAAAAAGAAGGCCAGCGCCGATAACAGATACAGCGGCAGCCGCCGCCGGCTGAATCGCCATAAAAACAGGGCAAACACCGGCAGCATGTACACCACCAAAATGCCGAAGGTCCAAAAGGCAATGCCGCAGACCGCGCCAAACAGCAGCCAGGCCCACCACCGGTCGGCGTCTTCAAACAGCAGCCGGTGGCCCAGATAAGTGATGACGCTGCCCAGCATAAATACCACCGCGTACAGTACCGCCGGGGTGGTCCAGGTGGTCAGCAGCAGCGGCGGCAGGGCCAGCAGCCACAGCGCCGCCGCCGGACCAAAACGACTGCCGGGCAGGAGCCGTCGCGCCAGCAGATAAGTGAACAGCATCCCGATAGCGTATTCCAGCGTTTGCACCCAGCGGGTCACGGCGATGCTGCCGCCAAAAATGGCGTAAAACAACGCGGTCAAATACGAGTCGGTGCTGCCGCCGTAGGCTTCGCCGTAAAAAAAGAAGGGCCGCTCGCCGTGCAAAATGTGGCGGGCCAGCAGCACAAAAATGGCCTCGTCGGAGTCAAACGGCATCCGGCTGGTGGGCATCACGTACCAGCGCAGGGCAATCGTTACTCCAAATGGGGCGATGAGCGCCAGCCAGTAGGGCCAGCGCCGGGCGGCGGGCGGTCGGTGAATCATAGGCTCATTATATGAAAAGAAAGTTGGAACACAAGCAGTGACACGATCAGCCACACCCAAACGAATGATTCTGATCACCGGGCTGCTGCTTCTGGCGCTGGGCGTGCTGCTTACCCCGGCCACGGTGTCGGCGGTGGGCGCGGCGCTGGGAGTACCGGTCAATCTGGGCGGCGGCCAGGGTGCGGCCCGCATCTGGCTGCTCAAACTCATTTTTATAACGATGGGCTTGCCCCTGCTGGTTTACCGGCTGCGAACCACCACTCGCCTCCGCTGGCTGTTCGATCTGTCCATTGGGCTGGTGCTGCTGGTGGTCACCCTGCTGGCCATCGAGGGCGTTTTCGCGCTGCTCAACAGCCGCCGCCCGCCGGCCGCCGCGCCCGGTTTATCGACCCAGTTTTCCGCGCCCTACGTTGAACCCGACCCCGATTTGGGGTACGTGCTCAAGCCATCAATTTGGGTGACTGCCACCCAAACCGCCGGCGATACGATTATTTACCAGCGTATTTACACCACCGACGCCCTTCGCCGCCGGCTGACCCCGGTTGAAAACCCCATCGGGCGGCAGCAGTTTGCTCTCTTTTTTGGCGGCTCGTTCACCTTTGGCGATGGCCTGCCCGATGACGCCACCCTGCCCGCCGCCTTTGGCCGCGCCGCGCCGGGGGTGATGCCTTACAATTATGGCGCGTCCGGCTACGGCCCGCAGCACATGCTGGCCCAGTTTCAAAACTGGCCGCTGCCGGCCCAGGTGAGCCAGGCCGAGGGCGTGGCCATTTACACGTTTATCTGCCCCCACGTCAACCGGGCCATCGGCTCAATGGATGTGATCAACACCTGGGGCAGCAGTATGCCCTACTACCGGCTGGAGGGTAACCAACTCGTTCGCCGCGGCGATTTTGTTTCCGGCCGGCCGGTGCTGGCGACGGTTTACTCGCTGCTGGGCATGAGCCAGACCGTTGCCTATTTTGGCCTGCAAATCCCCCGCCTCACCGAGGCCCATTACGCGCTGACTGCCCGCATTGTCGCCGAAGCCGCCGCCGAGTTTGAGCGGCAGTTCGGCTCAAACCAATTTTACGTACTGCTCTACCCCGATTCGTCGGGCTGCGCCGGGCAGATACAGCCGCAATTGACTCAACTCGGCCTGCGCGTGCTGGATTATTCCACGTTGATCAGCCGCGAGCAGGCCAATCTGTGGCAACCCGACGGCCATCCCACCGCTGCCGCGCAGCAAATTGTGGCCGGGCGGTTGGCCCGCGATTTACAGCTATCTCCCGCCGGAGCCGCCGCGCCATGACCCCCACCATCTCTCGCCGCGAGTGGCTGTGGGTGGCCGGCTGGGCGCTGCTGTTGCTGCTGCTCACCAGCCTGCCTTATCTGTACGGCGCGGCGCTGTCCACGCCGGCCAACCAGTTCAGCGGCTTTGTGCTGGGCGTCGATGACGGCAACTCGTACCTGGCCAAAATGCGGCTGGGCGCGGACGGCGCGTGGCAGTTTCACCTCTTTTACACCAGCGAGCCGCACGAGGGCGCGACCCTGTTTCTGTTTCACCTGCTGCTGGGAAAGCTGGCGCGACTGGCGCATCTGCCGTTGCTGGCGGTTTACCACGCCGCCCGGCTGCTGTTTGGCCTGCTGCTGCTGGCGATGGTTTACCTGTTTGCCGCCCATTTTACCCCGAACGTATCGCTGCGGCGGCTGAGTTTGGGGCTGGTGGCCGTTGGCAGCGGGTTGGGCTGGCTGGTCATTGCTCTGGGGCAGTTGGACCGGCTCGGCCTGCCCCTCGATTTTTACCTGCCCGAAGCGTTTGTCTTTCATTTGCTGCTGGCCTTGCCCCACCTGTCGCTGGCGCTGAGTTTGCTGCTGGCGGCGCTGCTGCTCACCCTGCACGCCTGGGAGTCGGGTCGATGGCTTTGGGCCGGGCTGGCCGGGCTGGCGCTGCTGCTGCTGGCCGCGATCGCCGCGTTTTACTACTTTGTGTTTGCCGCGGTGCTGGGCGTTACCCTGCTGCTGCGCTGGCCGCGAATTGCTTTTCACTGGCGCGAAGCCGGCCAGTTGGCCCTGCCGCTGGCCATCGCTGCGCCGCTGCCGTTGTACTACGCCACTATCGCCGCGACTATTCCCGTGTTTGGGATTTGGGCGCAGCAGCACAATTTTCAATCGCCGGCCCCCGTTCATTATTTGCTGGCATTTGGCCCGCTGGCCGCGCTGGCCATCATCGGCGCGTGGCGAACTTGGCTGGCCGGCAGCCGGCCCGGTTTGCTGCTGGTGGGCTGGCTGGTGGTGAGTCCGTTGTTGCTGTACGTGCCGCTGGTCACCCTCCAGCGACGGCTGGCCTTTGGTTTGCAGGTGGCGCTGGCGGTGCTGGCGGCGCAGGGCGCGGCCTGGCTGTGGTGCGAGCAGATTTCGGGGCGCTGGCCGCGGCTGCGGCGGCGTTGGCCGCTGGCGGCGCTGGCGCTGGTGGCGCTGTTCAGCCTGTCGAATTTGCTGATTTTGGCCGGCACCGCGTTCGAGACCGGCCGCCGCGCGCAGCCGGTGTTCCAGCCCGGCGCTATCGTTGCGGCGGCGGATTGGCTGGCCGGCGTCTCCAGCCCGGATACCGTGGTGTTGGCCGCCTACAATACGGCCAACTTTTTGCCCACCCACGCGCCGGGGCGCATGTTCATCGGCCACGGGCCGGAAACCATTCACCCCGAGCAGAAAAGCACGCTGGTGCAGCAGTTTTACGCCGCCGCCACCCCCAACGATTGGCGGCAGCAGTTTCTGGCGCAGTACGGCATCGACCTTGTTTTTTGGGGGCCGGAGGAGCGGGCGCTCGGCCAATTTTTGCCGGGGCAGGTTTCCTATTTGCACAAAGTTTACGATAATGGAGAGGTCGCCATTTTTGAAGTGGTGAAAATCCCGGGTTAAATCGTTGTTTTAGTCCGGCAAACTGAGTGACCCATGCGCAGAAGCTCATTTCAACACCTTCCGTTAACATTCTGGCTCATCCCGATGGTCGCGCTGGCGTTTGCCCTGCGGTTGTTCCGGCTTGGGGCGCAGAGTTTGTGGTTTGATGAGATTGTCACCGTTTATATGGCCCAGCTTTCCTGGTACGATGGCTTGCTGGCGCTGTTGGGGCAGGGCATACAATTGACGCCGCTGTTTCACTGGGCCGTAAAACTGTGGCTGCCGCTGGGTGATGCCGAATGGCTGCTGCGGTTTCCGGCGGCGGTGGTGGGCACGCTGACCGTCCCGCTTATTTTTCAACTGGGCCGGGTTTATTTTAACCGGCGGGTGGGGCTGCTGGCCGCCCTGTTGTTTGCCATTAACCCCTATCAGGTTTGGTACGGGCAGGAGTTGAGATTGTACGCGTTGCTGCCGCTGGCGGCAGCCGGCTCGATGTGGGCGTTTGGCCGGCTTTTGCGCCGGGAGCAGCGCCGCGATTGGTGGGCGTTGGCCGGTTTTAATATGGTTGGTTTTTTGGCCCACTACTTTATGTTTTTAGTGGCCACTGTTCAGTTTTTGGTGTTGCTCGTCACTTTTAAACAAACTTATTCCCTGCTCAGAAAATGGGTGGTCGCCCAGATTGCCGCTGCGCTGCCGCTGCTGCCCTGGTGGGGATTTATAATTTACCAGCGTCATTTTGCTATTGGCGTGGGCTGGGTGCCGTTCCCCGCTTGGGCCGACCCGCTGCGCACGTTGATGAATTTTGCCTTTGCCTGGCCGGAATTGGCCGGATTTCCGGCGCTGGCCGGCGCGCTGGTGCTGCTGGCGAGTCTGATTGCCGGCTGTTACCGCGCCTGGCTAAACCGGTCAGCCTTTTATTTATTGGGGTTGTGGTTGTTTTTTCCGTTTGCCGTGGTGCTGTTATTAATGAAGTTTAGCCCGGTATCGCTGTACGTGGACCGCTATTTTTTGGTCACATCGCCGCCGCTGCTGTTGCTGGTTGCCGCCGGTTTGCTGGGCTTTCAGCGCAACTGGCTGCGTTGGGGGCTGACGGCGGCTTTTGTGGCCCTGACCTGTTTCGGCCTGTGGCAAGTTTATTTTGACGCGACTGATTTTCGTAAAGATGACTGGCGCGCGCTCGCCCGCCAGCTTGACGAGCGGGCCGGGCCGGCCGACGCGGCCATCACCTGCACCGATGGCTATCATCTGGCGCTGGACTATTACCTGCCCCATCACAATTTACCCGCCGACCGGGTGCTGTTTGCGGCCCAATTGGGGCAGGTACCGGCGTCGGCGCACACGGTGTGGCTGGTGCGGCTCAATTCGAGCCGGGCTTCCGGCCACTATCTGGCCAAACCCAACCCGCCGGCGCTGGACGAATCGGAGCTGCCGCCCGTCGCAGCAAAATGGCATCGAGCCAATTTGCAGCAGGTTATTTCTCAGGCCAATCTGTCGGCTTACGGCTACCGGCTGGCTTCGCCGGACGTTTTGCCGCAGATTGTAGCCTGGCAATGCGGGCAGTGATACCATGACCGGCGCGCGATTGTTTGCCCTGCTGCTGGCCATTTACGCTCTCACCGCCGCCGGTTACCTGGCAATGGGCGACGAGGAGACCATGTTCCGGGTCACGCGCAATCTGGCCGGCGGCGCGGGGCTGGCCGTTGGCCGCGAGTCGGTGGTGCTACCGGCGCAGTTAGCGGGCGGTTTTTTGCCGGCCACACCGCTGGGCCTCGACACCACTTCGGCGGTGCCGGGCGTGGGCGGCGAGTTGTATTCAAAATACGGGCTGGGCCAGTCGCTGTTGGGGCTGCCGCTGTTTGCCGCCGGCCGCCTGCTCGATGCGTTGTGGCCGCAGTGGCCGCAGCTCGGCCCGCGGCTGGTGTTGTCGCTGCTCAACCCGCTGGCGCTGGCGGCCACCGGCTGGCTGTTGTATCACACCGTGCGGGTGTTGGGCTATCCGGCCAAATGGGCGCGCTGGACGGCGCTGGCTTTTGGGCTGGGGTCGATGGCCTGGCCGTATGTTAATACCTGGTATCCGCAGCCGGCGACCGGCTTTTTTTTGCTGCTGGCCGTATTCAGTTTTGAACGCTGGCGGCGCAGCCGGGCGGCGGGTTGGCTGGGCTGGCTGGGGGCGGCGCTGGGCGCGGCTTTACTGCTGCGCTCAACTTCGGCGATTGCGTTGCCGGGCGTGGCGCTGGTGCTGTGGCTGGAGTCGCGCTCGTGGCCGGAGCGCCGGCGCATTGCGGCGCGGGTGGGGCTGCCGCTGGGCGGGGCTGTCGCCCTCACGTTGGGCTATAACTGGCTGCGTTTTGGCCAGCCGCTCGATAGCGGGTATTATGAGGTGGCCTGGACAACGCCGCCGCTGCTGGGGTTGTACGGGCTGCTGGTCAGCTCGGGCAAAGGCGTATTTTTGTACACGCCGCTGCTGCTGCTGGCTGTGGGCGGCCTGCCAGTCTTTTTTCAACAACAGCGACGGCTGGCGCTGCTGATCACGCTGTGGTGGGTGGCATACCTGGCCTTTTACGCGCCCTACAATTTCTGGACGGGCGGCGTCAATTGGGGGCCGCGCTTTTTGCTGCCGCTGCTGCCGGTGTCGCTGCTGCCGCTGCCGGCAATTTTAAGTGATGGCCGCAGCCGGCTGGCCGGGCCGCTGTTTGCCCTGCTGCTGGCGCTGGGCGTGCTGATCCAACTGCCGGCGGTCGTGGTCGATCACGTGCGCTATTTGGAGCAGCAGCGCGAAACCGGCGACGAGAAATTTTACGACCAGACTCTGTACCAGCCCGGCCAGAGTCCCATTTTGCGGCAGTGGGCCAGCGCGGCAGAGGTGCTGGCCAATTATGGGCGGGCCGACAGGCGGGCCGCCGCGACACAAATTATCGGCGCGATGGGCCTGCCGCCGGCCGGCAGCCCGGCCAATCGAGTCAGCGCCCAGCGGGTGCTGCAAACCGAATTTATCCGGCTGAACCTGCCGGCGTTGTGGTGGGCGCACCTGCCGCTGTGGGGCGTGTCGCCGGGGTTGGCGGCGCTGCTGGCGCTGCCGTGGCTGGCGCTGCTCGGCTGGGGCGCGGCGGGAATCTGGCGCAATTCAGCGTAAGGGCGCTTCACGAAGCGTCGCTACCGTAAATTCATCGATATGTCTAACTCTTACCTGCTCAAATCCTATCGCGTCTGGCTGGTGCTGGGGTTGCTGCTGTTGGTGCTCATCGCCGCCGAATCCGTAGCGCTGCATTCGGTTTTTACCAGCAAATATCCCGGGGCCAACGATTTTTTTGTGCGCTGGCTGGGTGGGCGGGCGCTGATTTTGCACGGCGTCAACCCCTTTGATCGCAGCGTGGCCGAAGAGGCCCAAAAAGCGATGTTTGGCCGGCTGGCCCGCCCCACCGACAAAGACGAGGCCTATTTTGCCTATCCGCTGTATACGCTCTATTTTTTCTGGCCGCTGAGTCTGGTTCGCTACGATTGGGCGCAGGCCATCTGGATGACGCTGCTGCAATTTATGCTGCTGGCCGTCACCCTGCTATCGATTCACCTGTCGGGTTGGCGGCCGCCGCGCGGGCTGTTTGTGGCAACTATTCTGTGGGGTATTGTGTTTTACAATGGCGCGCGGGCCATCATTCTGGGGCAATTTTCGGTGCTGGTGGGGCTGGCGCTGCTGCTGGCGCTGGCGGCCATCGCTCACCGGCGCGACAATTGGGCCGGCGTGCTGCTGGCCGCAACCACCATCAAACCGCAGATGGTTTTTTTGGCGCTGCTGTTCATTCTGTTGTGGGCGCTGTTCAACCGGCGGCAGCGAATCGTCGTCAGTTTTGGGCTGAGTCTGGCCGCGCTGATATTGAGCAGTATGCTGCTGGTGCCGCGCTGGCCGCTCGATTTTGTGATCAATATTTTTGCGTATAGCGAATATGTACAGCACGGCACGCCGCTGGAAAATCTGCTGCACTATTTTTTGCCGCCGGCCAGCGCCGGCCTGCTCACGCCGGTGTTGTCGCTGCTGTTTTTTGGGGCGCTGCTGCCCGGCTGGTGGCTGGCCATCAAAGGCCGGCCGGGAGCCTACACCTGGGCGCTGCTCTCCACGCTGATCGTTGGCAGCCTGATTACCTTTCGTTCGGCCACCACCAATCAGGTGATTTTGTACCTGCCGCTGTTCTTTTTCTTCTATCGACTGGCACTACTTTGCCCATCCAATCAAGCTGTCGGTCGTTCGTCACACCTGCACTGCGCGCAGGCGCAAGTGTTCGTCATTCGTCATTCGTCATTCGTCATTCTTGTTGGCCTTTTTATTTCGATGTGGATCGTGTTTGCCATCACGCTGGTGGGTAACTACGAAAACATTATGCTGCACGGCCTGCTGCCGGCGCTGCTGCTGGCGCTGTACACGCTCGATTGGCGCGGCCTGTGGCGAGCGGCTGAATCTTTGGAGCAGGTTACCCTATGACCCGCGCCCGACTCGCCTGGCTGCTTCCCGCTGCTTTTATTGTGTGGCTGTTTTTTGTGCTGGCCTCGTTTTTTGCCGTGCAAAAGCCGTTTGCCCCGGCCACTGCGGCGGCGTTGGCCGGCCTGCTGCTCGATGGGCTGACTGCCGGCTGGCTGCTGCTGCTGGCGCTGGGGCTGGGTTTGTGGGGCTTGCGCTGGCTGCGGCTGGCATCGCTTTCGCCGGGCGAGCGGCTGATTTTTGGCGTCGGGCTGGGGTTGGGCGCGCTGGGCATGGTCTCGCTGGGGGTGGGGCTGACCGGCTGGTTTAATCGACCCGCGGCTTACGCCATCACCTTGATTTTAACTTTGGTCGCGCTGCCCCAACTGCGCCGTCTGTGGGTCGATTTGCGCCGCTGGCGGCCGGCCAACCGACCGTCCCGACTGGCGGCAGTCTATCTGTCGGCGTACGCGGCGCTGGCGCTGCTGCCGGCGCTGCTGCCGCCCACCGATTGGGACGGCCTGTTTTATCACCTCACCAGCCCCAAATTGGCCATCGAGGCTGGCCGCATTGTCGGCGGCGTCGATGTGCCGCACTTCAACTTCCCGGCGCTGATGGAAATGCTCTTTGCCTGGGCCATGCTCCTGCGCGGCGATGTCGCGGCCAAGCTGCTGCACGCCGGCTACGGCTTTTTACTGACGGGAGTAGTCTATCTGGCGGCGAGCCGGTTGCTGGATCGCCGCGCCGGCTGGCCGGCGGTTATACTGTTGGCCAGCATGCCAATGCTCGCCACCCTGGCCGGCTGGGCCTACAACGATCTGGCGCTGGCTTTTTACCAACTGGCCGCGATCTACGCAATTACGAATTACGAATTACGAATTACGAATGAAAATCCGGAGAAAGGTAATTCACCATTAATTATTGGCGGCGTGTTCGCCGGGCTGGCCATGAGCCTGAAATACACCAGCTTTGTTACCCCGCTGTTTGGTGTAGCGCTTATCACATATTATGCGTTACGCAACACACAACACGCAACACGTGACGCCACCCGCTACCCGCCATTCGCCGCTCGCAATTCGCCACTCGTCATTCGCTCTGTCGCCATTTTTGCCCTGCCGGCGCTGCTGGTGGCCACGCCGTGGTATTTGAAAAATTGGGCGTTGACCGGTAACCCGGTTTACCCTTTTTTGTTTAATGTGTTTGGCGGCGCGCAGTGGGACAGCTTTCGCGCGAGTTGGTACGCTGCGGCAGGCACGGGCGTGGGTTGGCAGCCGGGCACGCTGGCGGCGCTGCCGTGGCTGCTCACGCTGGGTACCCGTGACGCCAACTACTGGGATGGCCGCACCGGGCCGCTGCTGCTGCTCTTTTTGCCGCTGGTGATTGGGGCCGGCCTCTCTCGCAGATTTGCCGGCCGGCCGGTGCCAGCGGCGGCCAAAATTCTGCTGGTTTTTGCGCTGGCCCACTACCTGGTTTGGACGCTCGGTGTGGTTTGGTCGCAGAGTCTGTGGCAGAGCCGGCTGCTGCTGCCGGGGCTGGCGGCGCTCGCGCCGGTCAGCGGCTGGGTTTGGGCCAGCCTGCCCGGCTTCAACCTGCCCCGCTTTTCATTGAGCCGTTTTGTGAACATTGCCGTGGCGCTCACGCTCGCGCTTACGCTGGCCGATGTGGCTCTGCTAACGCTCAAAATCGACCCCCTGCCGGCGCTGGCCGGCTTCGAGTCGCGGGCCGATTATTTAACCCGGCGGCTGGGCGCGCACTACGCCGCCATCGAACAGATCAACCAGTTGCCGCCGGCGGCCAAAATTGTTTTTTTGTGGGAGCCGCGCAGCTACTACTGCCAGCGCGATTGCCGCCCGGACAGCATTTTGGATGAATTTGCCCATCTGGTTTACCGGCACGGCAGCGCGGCGGCCATCGCCCGCCAGTGGCAGGCCGAAGGTGTAACCCACGTGCTGATCCATCGCGCCGGCCTTGAGTTTATGCGCCAGCACCAGCCCGCCGCGGTCGATGAACCCGTGCTGGCGCAACTGCTGGCCAATCACCTGCAACTGGTCGCCGATGTTGCCGGCGCGTATCAGCTTTATCAATTGAAATAATACTCAAAACCTGAAAACGGTATTGCATGAAACTTACCAAATTTGATTTTGTCCTGCTGGCGGTCATTCTCTATTTTACGTTTATTGGCGGTACATTTTACAGCCAGCTCCATTATTTTTTGCGCGTAGCCAATCAGATTATCGTTACCGGGTTGCTGGGCGGCTGGCTGATCTGGCGGCTGAAACAGCAACTCGGCCTGCCGCACACGTCGCTGGATGCGGCGCTGGGGCTGTACCTGGCCGCCGGCCTGCTCAGCGCGATTTTTGGCCAGTCGGCGCGTTTCAGCTTTGAAAGCCTGTGGCTATCGCTGGCGCACGTGCTGGCCTTTTATCTGCTCGTCGATCTGGCCCGTCGCGGTTACACGCCCAAACTGGTCTGGGCCTTTTACATGGCTTCGGCTGTGGTCTGTTTGGTTGGGCTGGCCGAGTTTGCGGCCTGGTATGCCGGCGTTGGCCCCTTTGCAATGGGCTGGTTCGAGGTGGGCGGCTGGCGTCAGCCCCTCCCGCCGGTGATCTACCGGCTCAACATCACCCTCAACGGCTCGACGCCGCTGGCCAATTACCTGTCGCTGCTGATCACCCCGGCGCTGGCGCTGGTCATCAGCCTGCCCCGCCGCGACCAAAACCGGCCGGCGTTGCTGGTGTGGCTGGCGCTGGCCGTGCCGGTTGAGATTTTAACTTTTTCCCGCACGGGTGTGATTGGGCTGGGGGTATCGCTGTTGCTGTTGCTGGCGGGCTGGCTGGTGGTTTATCGCCAGCAAGGCGCGCGGCTGCGGCAGCAGTGGGCCGGCCAGCCGCGCTGGCAGCGCTGGGCCGCGCTGCTGGTGCTGCTGCTGGTGATTGTGCTGGCCGGCTGGTGGCTGGTGCGAGCCTTTACCCAGCGCACTTACAGCATCGGTTTTCGGTTTAATTTGTGGCAGGCGGCGCTCCAAATTTTTCAGCAGGAGTGGCTGCTGGGGGTTGGGCCGGGCAATTTTGGCCGGGCGCTGCTGCGGCTGAACGACAGCACCCTGCCGCGGCAGCAGGTGGGGTCGGCCCACAACATTTACCTCAACACCGCCGCCGAACTGGGGCTGGTCGGCTTGCTGGCCGGCGCGACTCTCTATTATTTCACCGCCCGGAGTTGGCTGGCGCACTGGCGGAGGCTGACTACGCCGGCGGCCAAAATCCGGCTGATTGGGCTGGGGGCGGCGCTGGCGGGGCTGGCCGTGCAGTTGCTGGCCGACAGTTACGCCGCCACGCCCAACATTTTGGTCACGATGGCGCTGCTGGCCGGCGTGGTCGCGCCGCTCAAAATTGAGCATCTCGGCCGGCTCAAACTGGCTCCGGCGGGGCTGGCCCTGGCCGTGCTGCTGGCGAGTTTGGCCGGCTGGCTGTGGCTGGCTCGGGCCGACTGGCACTACGAAAGCACCTTTCGACGCGAGCAGGCCGGCAATCTGCCCGAGGCCGTGGCTGAAGCCGAACAGGCCTACCAACTCGATCCGGCGCTGGCGCTGCGGCTGTTCCGGCTGGCTCTGCTCGAAGCCCGGCTGGCCCATCAAAGCGGCGATGTCGCCCTGCGGCAGGCAGCGATTGATCATTACCAAACCGGCCTGGCCCGGGAGCCAATTTTGGGGTTGAATTCGGCCAATCTGGCGGCGCTGCTGTGGCAAAACGGCCAGCAAACTGAAGCCATCGATTTGCTGACCCGCACGGTGGCTGTTGAAAGCGATCCCCAATACTGGCTGAATCTGGGCTATTTTTTTGAGCAGCAGGCCAACTGGGAGTCCGCGGCCCGGGCTTACGGCCACGCCCTCGGCGCGTCAACGGGGCTGGCGGCTTCGCCATTTTGGCAACAGCCGCCCCGCGCCGAACACTGGCCGGCGGTGCTGGCCGCCGCCGAGTCGGTGGCCGGCCGGTCGGCGCTAATCGGCATCTATCTGGCCCGGCGCGATGACGAGGCGTTGGCCCAACTGCTGGCTGTCCCCGGCGCGGCGGACGAGCCGTCCGGGCAAATGGCCCAACTGGAGCTGGCGCTGCGCCAGCATCACCCCCTCGATCCGGCGGTTGCGGCCGCGCTGACCGCCACTTTACCGCCGCACGATTATTTTGGGCGCGGCCAGCTCGCCCGGCTGACCGGCGACGCGGCCACGGCCGAGCGGCTGCTCAAAACGGCCGTTTTTCTGGGCGACAGCCGGGCCTATTATCCGCTGGGTCAGCTTTACCAACAGCAGAATAATCTGGCCGCGGCCGTTGCCGCGTACCGGCAGGCGCTGCTGCTCAGCCAGCCGGAAAATATCGAGGTGATCATTTACGGCCGGCTGGCCGGCAACGAGCCGGCGCCGCAGCTTGTGCGGCTGGCCGGAGCCGGGCAGATTGAGCCGGCGCTGGCGTTAATTCAACTGTATCAAACCAGCGACCAGCCGGAAGAGGCCGATTCTGTTCGCAGTTGGCTGGCCGGGCAGGACGATTTTTTCTCGCCGGCCACTTTAAACGTTGACTCTGGCCAATGACCAGCCAAATTTTCCGCCGCTCACCGTTAAAAATTACCGCCGTCCAGTTGGGGCTGCTGCTCTTTTTTGTGTTTTTTACGTTTATTGGCGGGCAAACGGCGCAGGGTATTTTCGATGCCGTTTGGCGGCGCAACACGCTGCTGGTGATGACCGGGCTGATTGGCCTGTGGCTGGGCTGGCGGCTGCTGGGCCGGGAGCGGCTGCCGCGCACTCCACTCGATGGGCCGCTGCTGCTGCTGGCCGTGGCGGCGGGGCTGGCCGCGTTCTTTTCGCAAAATCCGGTGTACAGCCACGAAACGCTGGTGTTTTGGGGCATGTACCTGGCCGCGTTTTACGCCGCCGCCGATTTTGGCCGCCGGCGCTGGTTCACGGAACTGGCAATCAATGCCATTGTACTGGTTGCCGGTTTGGTGCTGGCTTTTGGCGGGCTGCAATTGTGGTGGTGGCTCACCGATCCGGCGGCGGGCCTGCCCCGGCTGTCGGTGTTGGGTAATCCCAATACGATGGCCAGCTTTTTGGCGCTGGTTTTTCCGCTGGGGCTGGCCCGGCTCGGCGCGGCCAAAAACCCGCTGCTGAAAATTGCGCTCGGCGGCTGGGCGCTGCTGCTGGTGGCCGCGCTGCTGCTCACCCAATCGCGGGGCGGGTTGCTGGCGCTGGTGGTGGCCGGCGGCTTTTTCGGCCTGAGCTGGTTTCGGGCGGCCGGTGGCGCGTTCGCCCGCCGCTGGCAGTGGGCGCTGGCCGGCGCCGGTCTGCTGCTGGTGGGCGGGCTGTTGGCGCTGGGGTTGGGCCTGCGCGGGCTGAATGATGGCGTCGATATCCGCCAGCAGGTGATGCTCGGCGCGTTGCGGGCGTGGCAGGCCCACCCGTTGTTTGGCGTGGGGCCGGGCGCGCTGGGGCAGGCGCTGCTCCAGCAGCCGCTGACGCTGGATCAAATCTGGCCCGATGCCCATAATTTGTACCTGACGTTTGTCGCCGAAACCGGGCTGCTCGGCGCGGCGGGGTTGGGCTGGCTGCTGCTGGCGGCGGCGCGGCGGCTGTGGCGCGATGTTGCCCGGCCCGTCGATGTGCTGCCGCTGGCCTGCGCCGCCGGCCTGCTGGGGTTCGCCGCCCACAATCTGGTCGATTCCCAGCTCAAATATCCGGCGATTATGCTGCTGGTGGCGGTGCTGGCCGGTTTTTGGCTGGCTTCGCCGGCCGAGTCCGCCCGCAGTTGGGGCCGGCCAGTTGCGGCGGCGGCGCTGGTGGGGCTGGCCGTGCTGTTTGCGCTCGGATGGCGGGGGGGGCAAAATATCAGCAGCTACAATCAGGCGGTCAGCGCCGCCGGGCAAAATGATTGGGCCGGCGCGGCCCGGCAGTTGGCCGATGTTCGCGCTTTTGCCCCGGACAACCCTTTTTTTCAGCGCCAACTGGCCTTTGCGTTGGGGATGGCCGCCAGCCGGGATGAGTCGGCTCGCCGGCAAGCCATCGAGCTGTATCGGGCGGCGCTGGCCACAGTTGACCGGCTGGCCATCGATCACGCCAATCTGGCCTGCCTGCTGCACGCAGACGGCCAGCCCGCCGCTGCAATCCGGGAATTGGAGCAGGCCAGGCAGTTGGAACTCACCAACCTGACCGTCCGGCTGGCGCTGGGTGAAATGTTGGAGCAAATGGGCGATGACTCCGGGGCGGCGCAGGAATTTGCCGCCGTGCTGGCCGCCCAGCCGGATTTTGCCGCCGCCGGTTTTTGGCAGGCAACACCGGCCCGGGCCGCGCTGGCCAAACAGGTGACTCCGCCCACCGCGCCCCTGCCCGCCGATATTCCGGCGCTGGAGCGCGAATTTGCCGCGGCCACGGCTCCATCGCCAAATGAGGGGCGCTACGCCACCGAAGTGGCCCGGCGGCGACCGCTGCCGGCCAGCCGGCTGCCCTGTTTGCGGCCGGTGCTGCCCACGGCCCGGCTCATCGCGCTGACGTTGGCCGAGGGGCAGGCGCTGCAACAGGCCGGTGAAGTGGATCGCGCGGCGGCTGTTTACCGGCGGCTGCTGGCCATTGAGCCGGCGGCGGTGGAAGTTCAATCGGCATTGGACAGGTTGTGAGAAGGCAGAAGGATGAAGGATGAAGGATGACTCGCTGATTCGTTCATTCGTAATTCGTAATTCGTAATTCGTCATTCGTAATTCGTAAATGAAAAACGTGGTCGTGAACAGCAAAAAATCAGATTATATCTGGCTGTTGACGCTGGCGCTGCTGGTGCGGGGGCTGGCGGCCTGGCCGCAGCAGCAGCCCAATTATATGGATGCGGCCTATTACACTGTTACCGGGCAAAATCTGGCTCAGGGGCGCGGTTTTGTTGAGGATTTTGTTTGGAATTATCTGGGCAATCCCGGCTCGCCGCCGCAGCCGAGCCACCTGTATTGGCCGCCGCTAACCTCGCTGCTGGCCGCGGCAGGGATGCTGTTGGGCGGCGATAACTACCGCGCGGCGCAGATCGGGTTTGTGCTGGTGTCGGCGCTGTTGGCCCCGCTGGCGGCTTATTCGGCCATCGCGCTGGGCGGGCGGCGCTGGCACGCCTGGCTGGCCGGATTGCTGGCCATTTTCAGCGGCTTTTATTTTCCCTACTGGACCGCTATCGATAGCTTTGCCCTGTTTGGGGTGACCGGCTCGCTGGCGCTGCTGCTGGCCAGCGAAAGCGAAAGGATCAAAGTTGAAGGCGGAAGGATGAATTTTTCCGCCTTCTGCCTTCCGCCTTCATCCTTGTTTTTTGCCGGTCTGCTGGCCGGGCTGGCCCATCTGACCCGCGCCGATGGCGTGCTCATTTTCGTCAGTATTGAATTATTTTTGCTGGTGCAGTTGGTACGATCTGCAACACGCAACACGCAACGTGCAACGCATAAAAAATTACGAATTACGAATTACGAATTGCGAATTTTGGTGTTGCCGCTGCTCGGCTATCTGCTGGTGATGCTGCCCTGGTTTTGGCGCAACTGGCAGGTGGCCGGCGCGCCGCTGCCGGTGGCCGGCTCGCAGACTATCTGGCTGGCCAGTTACGATGACCTGTTCAGTTACGGGCGTGAGCACTCGCCGGCGACGTTGTTGGCGGCGGGGCTGGGGCCGGTGCTGGCCGGGCGCTGGTGGGCGTTAATGGTCAATTTGCAAACGGTGCTGGCGGTGTGGGGGATGATTATTCTGCTGCCGCTGGCGCTGGTGGGCGGCTGGCATTTGCGGCGGCGCGGGGCGGTGCAGCTCAATGCGCTGTATGCCGGGCTGCTGCTGGCGGTGATGACCCTTGTTTTTCCGTTTCCCGGCGCGCGGGGCGGGCTGTTCCATTCCGGGGCGGCGCTGCTGCCGGTAATTTACGCCACGACGGCCATCGGTTTGGAAGTGGTTGTGGGGTGGGTGGCGGCCCGGCGGCGCGGCTGGCGGGCCAACAGCGCCCGGCAGGTATTTGGCGTTGGGTTGGTTGCGATAGCCGTCACTTTGAGCCTGTTTTTGTACAACCAGCGCGTGCTCAAAAACAACGCCTGGAACGGCGCCGACGCCGCTTATCCGGCCATCGCGGCCTGGGTGATGGCGCACGATGCTACCGCGGTGGTGATGATTGGCAACCCGCCGGCCTATCGTTATCACGGCGGCGGGCCGAGCGTGGTGGTACCCAACGAAAATCTGGACATTACGCTGCAGGCGGCCCGGCGTTACGGGGTGCGGTATCTGGTACTGGACAGCAACCGGCCCGCGCCCCTGGCCGAGGTGTTCGCCCGGCCAGAATCGGCGGCGGGATTGACGATTGTGGAACGCCTGGGCGATGTGGTTATTTTTCAGGTAGATCGGTGAGTGCGGGATTCCCAAGAAAATAATTATCCCAAAAATCTGAACACGCGGTCATTCGTCATTGGTCATTTGTCATTCGCAAGAAGCAAGTAACACTTGCGCCTGCTCTCCCTTCGGTCGCAGTGCAGGTGCGATAAATGACTGCCTGCAAAAATGTGGGGCGATTTAAATATTGAACCTGCCTAATCGAAAATCGAAAATCGAAAATCGAAAATCAAATCTGCCGGTTTGGCTGGGATTGGCCGTGGTGGCCGGGTTGTTTTATCTGGCGGTGTCGGCCTGGGGCTACGGCTACGTGGGCTTTCCGCTGGACGACGCCTGGATTCACCAGACTTACGCCCGCAATCTGGCCGAATCCGGCCAACTGGCGTTTGTTACCGGCGTGCCAAGCGCCGGCTCAACCGCGCCGCTGTGGTCGCTGTTGCTGGGGGCGGGCTACTGGCTGCGCCTGCCTTACCGGGCCTGGACATACGGCCTGGGCATCCTCTTTTTGGGCTTGACCGGCTGGACGGTGAACCGGCTGGCGCAACGGCTTTTCCCGCGGCGGCCGGCGGTGGGGCTGTGGGCCGGCTTGTTTTGTCTGCTGGAGTGGCATCTGGTTTGGGCGGCGGTATCCGGCATGGAAACGATGCTGTTTGTCTGGCTATCGGCGCTGCTGGTGGAACATTACCTGTCGGCCCAGCCGATTTCTGCCCGCCGGGCGTTGCGGCTGGGGTTGATCGGCGGCCTGCTCATTCTCACCCGGCCCGAAGGCGCGGGGCTGGTGGGCTTGCTGGGGCTTGACCTGGCCTGGCGCTGGCGGCGGCAATCGCCGCGGCCAGGTTGGGGCTGGTTGCTGGCCCGCTGGCTGGCCATCGGCGTGGGCGCGGCGCTGCTGCTGGGGCCGTATGTGTTGTTTCACCTGCGACTCACGGGCATGCCCTTCCCCAGTACATTTTACGCCAAACAGGCCGAATACGGCCAGATTCTGCGTGATTTTCCGCTCTGGTGGCGCTTGTTTGGCAATTTTGGCCCGCCGGTTGAAACCGTGCAGGGCGTCTTCCGGGTGATTTTTATTGGCCCACAGCTTTTGCTGTTGCCCGGCCTGGCCTTTGCCGCCTGGCTCAGCGTTACAGAACGGCGGGGCGAACTCTGGTTTATCTGGGTGTGGTGGCCGGGCTATTTGCTGCTGTACGCGCTGCGGCTGCCGGTCACCTACCAACACGGCCGCTACCAGATGCCGGTCATTATTTGGGTGGTGTTGTTGGGAGTGTGGGGGACGGCCCGGCTGGTAGCCGCGCCGCAAAAAGCGGGGCTGCCGCGGCGGGTGGCGAGCCGGGCGCTGGTGGTTTCGCTGGGGCTGCTGGTGGTGCTGTTTGTGGGCGTGGGGGCGCAGGCTTATGGCCGCGATGTCCGTTTTATTGAAACCGAAATGGTGGCTGCGGCGCGCTGGCTTCACCTCAATACGCCGCCGGATGCGGTTGTTGCCGCCCACGATATCGGCGCGATTGGCTACTTTAGCCGCCGCCCGCTCATCGACCTGGCCGGGCTGGTCACGCCGGAAGTCATCCCCATCATTCGGGATCAGGCAGCCCTGTGGCATTTTATGCAGGCTTATGGCGCGGAATATCTGGTCACGTTCCCGTCGTGGTATCCGCAGCTCAGCCAGAATCCCGCGCTCAGCCGCCAGTTTGTCACCGATTCGCCCTGGGCGCGGCAGCTCGGCGGCGATAATATGACCGTGTACCGGATTATCCAACCTTAAAGAAGGTGCCGCAGGCCGGGGGGATTGGGGGTGTCACCCAAATTCTTTCTGTTTATCCAATGCCCGCCGGGTTACGGCTAACCTTAAATTTTGCTTGCAACATCTTAAAAGCATGTGGTATAATTAACCGCCTTAAGCTGTCCTGCCGGAGTTTTCCTAGGATGAGTGACCAAAAACAAGCGCTGGAGCAAATTGTCGCCCAGGCTGCCGCTCTGTTGCGTGAAACCGAGGCCAACCTTGAAAAGTTGGCTGAGGTGGCGTTTGCCCAGTACGAGCAGCACCGGGCCAGCCAGGAAAACGGGCAAAATGCCGGCGTTTCCCCCAACGATTCCGCGCTGCGGCTGTTGCAAATTGGCCAGCAATTGGCCAAACTTTCGCAGCGCAGCAACACCCTTCACACCTACCTGCAAAACGGGCTGGAGGCCCCTCCTGCTGATGACGATCACTGGCCCCAGATAAAAATTCTGCAGAGCCAGGAAGAAGAACGCACCCAACTGGCCCGTGAACTGGAAGACGGAGTGGGCCAACTGCTGGCCAACGCCGTGTTTGAACTGGCCTCGAGCCGCCACCTGCTTTCCAGTGACAACAAAGCCGTGGCCGAGGGGCTCAACGCCCTGCAACGCGAGCTGGAGCAGGGGTTGGCCGATATTCGATACGTGATCACCGATTTGGAACCGGCCGCGATTTTGAGCAATTTTGGCCTGGGCGGCGGCATTCGGCGCTATCTGGAACAGTACGAAACCCGCACCGGGATGCAAACCCGGTTGCGGATTAATACCAATATTGGCCGGCTGCCCAATACCATCGAAGTGGCCATTTTTCGGGTCATTCAGGAAGCGCTGCAAAATGTGCATCGCCACGCTCACGCCTCGCGGGTAGAGGTGGTGTTTGAAGAGGCCGACGGCTGCTTTGAGTTCAGCGTGATAGACAATGGCACGGGCATGGCCTCGGATCGGGTCGATATTTCCAAAAAGAATTTCGGATTGGCCCGCATGGTCGATTACGCCGACCTCATCAACGGCCAGCTCAGAGTGTTCAGTGAACCCGATCACGGCACGCATGTACTGTTAGCTGTTCCCTACCAGACCTTTTAATTAGCCCCACGCAGGAGAAAGAATATGTCAAAAATCAGTGTGATGTTGGTAGACGACCACCCTCTGTTTCGGCAGGGGCTGCGGCGTGTATTGGAGTCTCAGGAAGACCTGGAAGTTATTATGGAAGTGTCCGATGGTGAAGAGGCGCTGCGGCTGGCCAAACAGCTCACGCCCGATGTGGTTATTATGGACATTAATCTGCCCCATATGAACGGCCTGCAAGTAACCCGTGAATTGAAGCAGGTGGTGCCGGAAGTGGCCGTGATTATGCTCACCGCCTACCATGATGACGAGCAGATTTTTCACTCGGTGCGGGCCGGCGCGGCAGCGTACTTCCCCAAAGATATTACCCCCCGCCGGCTGGTAGAAGCCATTCGGCAGGTGGGCAAAGGTAATTATGTAATTGACGACGAAGTGCTGGACAAACCGGAAGTTGCCAGTTGGCTGCTGCAGCAGTTTGACAAAGTGGCCTACATTGACGGCATGCCCAACGAAATGTTTGCCCCGCTGTCGCCGCGTGAAATGGAAATTTTGCAGCATATTGCCAAAGGCCAAAGCAACAAAGAAGTAGCCTACGAACTGGGTATCAGCCGCCAGACCGTTAAAAACCATATGACCAGCATCCTCAGAAAACTGGCCGTTAACGACCGCACCCAGGCCGCCCTGTACGCCGTGCGGCGCGGCTGGATTCGGCTGCACGACGAGGAAGAAACGCAACTTTAAAAAGGAAACGCCGATGAGCTTGCGACGATTGAGCAATTTAGACGCCGGCCTGCCCGACGACCGGGCCAAACCCAAAGCAGCGCCGCCAACTCCAACCCAGGTGTTGGAACTGACTCAACAGGAACACGAGCAGATTCAAAAAGAGTTGAGTGAAATCGATATTCTGGTAAAGCAGAGCACCTCAGAAGTTGAGAAGCTGGCCCAGCGCAACGCCACGCTCACCAACAAATTGCGCACAATGGAAGCCAATATCGATACTTTACCACGCCAGGATATCAAAGAGATTTACACCGCGGCTCAGGAAGCGCAGATGCGCCTGTTTATGATGCGCGGCCAGGTAGAACAATTGCAGAGCCGGCAGGAAAACTTACAGCGCTACGCCGAAAGCCTGCGCAAAATTCTGTCAATTTCCGGCGAGTTGCTCAGCGCCGCCGACGAGGGCGCGGCCCACGGGGGCGCGGCCGGCCCGGTAGAAGGTTCCGGCATTATTCGGATTATTGACGCTCAGGAAAACGAGCGCCTGCATCTGGCCAACCAGTTACACGATGGCCCGGCTCAATCGCTGACCAACCTCATTTTGCAGGCCGAAATCTGCGAGCGCCTGTTTGACAGCGACCCGCTGCGGGCGCGCACGGAACTGACCGAATTGAAAAACGCCGTCTCCGGCACCTTTCAGAAAGTGCGCGAATTTATTTTTGACCTGCGCCCCATGATGCTCGATGATTTGGGCTTAAACCCCACTCTGAAAAAGAGTATTGAGGATTTTGAGCAGAAAACCGGTATTGCCTGTAATCTGACTGTGACCGGCAGCGACCAGCGTTTGCCACCCCACACCGAAGTAACTGTTTTTCGCGCTATTCAGCATTTGCTCAGCAACGTAAAAAAACACGCTCAGGCCACCCACATTCAGGTTTCGCTGACCATTGAAGACGGCAAAGCCACCGTTGTTGTTGAAGACGATGGCAACGGCTTTGACGTGAACGAAGCGATGTACTCCTCGCAGCAGCGCAAAACTATTGGTCTGAGCAGCATGCAGGAGCAGATAGAAATGCTCGGGGGGCAGTTTAATGTTGATAGCGCGGTTGGCAAGGGCACCCGCATAGATTTTTGGCTGCCGGCCCTTTAACCGCAATTCTCACCTCCGCAGATCTCCGCCCCCGAAGTTGCCCTCGGGGGCTTTTTGTTGGCCGGCCCGGCCAAAACCTTAAAATTCGCAAACTCAAAATGGGCCTGCCCGTATCTTTTTTCTGGCTAGATTGGACTCTTAATCGAGAATACTTTAGATTGTTTTCAAACACCTCAAGGAGTATGGCTGTGTTGGGAAAAAGAAAAAAAGGCCAGGGACTTGTTGAATTCGCGCTTATTTTACCGATTCTGCTGCTGGTGTTATTGGGTATCATTGAAGCAGCGTGGGTGATTTGGGCCTATATTTCAGTGCAGAACGTGGCCAGAGAAACAGCCCGTTACGCCGTTACCGGTCAACCCTTAAATGATGACGGCTCACCGTGGACGCTGACGGCCGAAGAACGCGCCAAGGCGATCTTTGCAACCGGGCAAGAATTCGCCCGGGCCTCAAACCTGCCTGTCGATGGCTGGCCCGGTATCGATGACCCAGTCAGCCCCAAAACCGGCGCTCAACGTCTGGCCGATTATAGCTCTACCAGCAATATTGGCCGGCCCCGCATGTTTGGTATTTTGTTTAGAGGCCAAACCTCGCCAAGCGATAGCGAAGGCACGCCGTACCACCCCGGTTTGCGCGGTTTAAATATTAACGTGCAAACCTACTACAACGTGAACATGCTCGATCCGTTGTATGACACAATTATGGGCGGGCGCTCCATTCACTTGCAGGGGAACGTAACCCTGCAAAACGAAGGGCTGAACCTGGCCCTGGGCGGTGAACTGCCGGAATTTGCCCCCCCAAACGCCAGTAACCAGGGTTCGGGCGGCGCGCAGGGGAACTCGCCGCAACTGGCTGTGTACTATCAGGGTTCGCCGGTAACTTCGGTGCCGGCCGGTGAATTGATCGACCTGCAACTTTCTCAGCACGATTTTACTAAAACTTACTATGTTTGTCTCGATTTCGTTTCCATTGGCGCCAGTGGTAACCCGGTTACCACCAATTCCAGCGGTAACGCCAATATCAGCAATTACGCTATCCCCCTAACCGTGTCGCCCGGTTCGCACACCTTTACGTCTCACCTCAACGACCCCGGCTGCGGTTCCGGGACTCAGGCGGCTCAAACGTCTGTGGATGTAACCATTCCCGTTGGCCCCATTATCACGGTCAGCGATATTGCCGGCGGCAATCACACCGATTACACCTGGCCCGATAATTCGTTGGTGCTGGTCAAGGTATTTGCCCACGATCAGAACAAGACATATACAGTAAAATTTAACGGTGTAAATATGCCGGTGGGTGATGGTACCTCGACACTTTGCCAGATTACCACCGATTTACAGCGAAGCGGCTCCGCCATTTGTGCCGTACCCAATGGCCTGTCGGCCGGGGGCTATCTGGTAACCAGCGGCTACGCCACCGGTACGGTGCAGGTAAAAACCGCCTCGTTAACGGTGCAGGGGAGTTCAACCCGCTTTGATAACAGCACCATCCGGGTTAATGTGCGTGACCACGCGCCCAATACCCAGTACTACATGTATCTGGGAAGTACATCTAGAAAGGCGTTTACCACCAACGCTCAGGGCGCGGCGGTGATTGATATGTACATCCCCAAAAATCTGACCGGTGTGCAGAGAGTCCATACGTTTGACGTTGATGAAGCCCAAACCAAATATGGCGTGCCCACCTCGCTGGTCCGTGAAATTGCCGATACCAGTATCACTGTGCAGTTGAACACTGCCCCGTTTATCGATTTGGTGGGCGCCCCCCAGCGCTCGGCGGGTGATGTGGTGGATATGTATTTGCGCAATCACACTCCCAATACTAATTACAGTGTCTGGCTGGCGGTTGATACCAGTTCCGGCTCGCCGATTGGTACGGCCCAAACCATTTCAACCGGCACTACCGGCGATAGCGTCCGCTTCCCCTACCAAATTCCAAACACGGCCACTGCCGGTAACCGAATGTTCATTTCTTACCTGGCTGGCCAGTCGACAGTTTATTCGGCTACACAAACCATCCAAATTTTGCCCAAAGCGCGACTGGTCATTAAAGACGGCGACAAGCATTTTCCGGAAGAAAAAATCACTATTTACGTGCTTGACCATACGCCCAACACCGCTTACGACATTTATATTGATTTGAATGGCGATGGGGTATTGAGCGACACCACTGAAAAAATAGCTGCAAACGTGGTGACCGATAGCATTGGTAATGCTGAAATCAGTTACAAACTGCCCAAATCGGCAGACCTGGGCAGTAATTTAACCGTTCCGCGAAAAGTGGCCTCCAAACAGTGGGATGAAGACGCCAACGATACCGGCGACCCAGAAGTAGCTACTACCCAGCTTATCATTGTTGAAGCTGATTTGATGGTGACCAAAATCACCTTTCCGGCCAACCCGCAGCCGGGGCTTGATATGCCGGTACAGGTATCTGTAACCAACTCATCAACCATTACCCTGACCAACTTTGCTTTTGACAACGACCTGTATGTTGATCCGGCGCCTGCTTCGCCGCCGTCGGCCTCTCAGGTGCTTCCGCCGGGTGAGGCCAAAATCTGGATTGACCAGATTGGACCGCAGCAAACCCTGGTCATTACGCCGGTGATCAATGTTTACAACCGGGGTACGTACAGCGTTTACGGCCGAACTGACACCTCGAACAAGGTTGTTGAAAGCCGCGAAGACAACAATATTACCCCGGCTACCCTGGTTATTGCCTGTACGCTAACGCCTCAAAGCGATGACTTTGCCAACGGTATCATTGATAGCCCGTGGCAGCCCATTAAATATTTTGGTAACGGCGGCGGCGGTGTGCTCAGTTTTTACTGGCAGCCCGCGCCGAGCAAGGCACTGGTGCTGCCGGCGGCGGCTTATTCCAGCGGATCAGCGGCGCAGCCGCCGGCTTTGGCCGTACCCCGGTCAACGGTACAGCCCAATACCATCACCCAAAACCCGGCAGCCGTAGCGGCCCAGCCGGCTGTGGTGCAGGCCAATGCCGCGGCCGTGCCTAACCTGCAATCCGTTGTGCTGGATATTCCCATTGGCGCCAGTAGCGACGATGCAGAAGAAATTAGAAATTCGTGGTGGTTCTTCAACGGGTTCCTGAGCACCAACAGCACTACACTTGATTTTGACTCGACCCATTATGTTGGATTGCGCTTTACCGGCGTAAACCTGCAGGCCGGCGATACTATTGAAAGCGCTTACATTGAATTTGCAACCGCCGCCAATGATAATACCAGCACCAGTATGCTGATTCGGGGCCAAAAATCACTCAGCCCTGGCACCTTTTCCGGTAACTGGGATATTTCTACCCGGCTCAGTAGCTCGGCCACGTCAAATTCGGTCAACTGGAATCCTGTTCCAAACTGGTCTGGTAACAGAACTTTCCAAACCCCCGATCTTTCGGCGATTGTGACCGAAATTATCGGCCAGGCCAACTGGAATAGCTCCAGCAAGGCGATGGTCTTTTTAATTGATGCCAATGGCCAGCGGCGGGCGCAAACTTACGATAACGGCTCCGGCATTCCAATTTTGCATATTCAATATCGCCGCGGCGGCAATACGCCTACGCCAACGCCTACGCCAACCAGAACACCTACTCCAACCAATACGCCCACCAGTACACCGACAAACACAACCACGCCGGTGCCTACCAACACGCCAACCCCATTGCCTCCGGCTACACCGGTTCCGCCGGCCAGTTTTACCCCGCCGAATCCTCTGACAGCGACGTTGGTGGCGGGGCAGTCTGACCAAATCAACCTGACATGGAAAGACAACAGTGGCAACGAAGGCAGTGGCGCGGAGGAAGATGGCTTTATCATCTGGCGCTCGGTGGCCGGCGGCAGTTGGGTGCAGATTGCCACGGTTGGCCGCGATGTCACCAATTATACCGATGCCGCGGCTATCTGCGGCGGCCAATTGCACTCGTACCGGGTGCAGGGGTTCCGCACGCCGGATGTGCTCTCTGATTTTTCTAACACCAGCAACGCTACAACGGGTAACTGCCCGGTGAGCACCTGTACCGGCAGCAGAGAACAGAGCGGCAGTCTTACATTGTGCAGCGCCGGCAGCAGCATTACCCAGGCCAGCGACGCCAACGGCGGCTACGGTTTTATTTACCGGCCGGTAAACAGTTTTGCCTTTGATATGGTGATCCGGCTGATGTCGGTGCCAACCCAAACCGCCCAGGCCCTGGCCGGTCTGGAGGTGCGAGACAGCGTTGCCAGTAATACGGCCAATAAAGTTCAGCTTGTTATGCGTAACCAGGATAAAACTGTGCGGGTGTTTACCCGTGGGAGTGTCAGCCCCACCGGTAGCTGGCAATCTACCGGCGGCACACCGAACGCCAGCCTGCAAATCCCAACCTGGCTGCGAATTGTGCGGGCCAATGGCAGCTTCTATTTTTACTACAACGCCGTTGACACAGAGGTGCCCGTTTATGGCGCCTGGGAACTGCTGGGCAGCACTACAGATGTGCTCGGCCAAAATGTGTCGGTGGGGATGATCAACGCCACCGGCACCAATAACCTGCTCGGCCAATCAGTGTGGACCAACTTCCGGTTGTCGTGCCCGTTGGAGCAGGTGGGCGCGGCGGTGAGCTGCGGCGCGGTAAACGAGCAAACCGGGCAGGCAGTCGTCAACGCCGTTAATTATGTTGACAAATATCCCAGCAGCAACACCTCACCCACGTATGACTGGCTGAACAAAACCCGCACGGTTAGCGGTGTCAGCCTGCCGGCGGTGTACGTGTCCGATGCGGGCAATAGTTTTGACCAAACCAACTTCCCCAACGCGCCGATGCTGGAGTACGCCGTGAATATCGCCCAACCCGGTAACTACTTTATCTGGGTGTACGGTTACAGCCCTAATGATAGCGGCGATACTATCCAGGTGGGGTTGAACGGCAAACGCCTTGATTTTGGCACAATGGAAGATCAGGCCAGCGGTAGTGGGTTGCGCTGGTTTACAACCAATCTCAGCGGCCGGCCTACCCAGGCTTATCTGGAACAGGGAGTCCATATCCTGAACTTCTGGGAAGCCGAAGATGGTTTTGAACTGATACAGGTTTTGCTTACCAACAGGCCCAGCTTCACCCCGCAAAGCCAGTTCTACAACCAATCGGCCTGTTTGGCCCCGGTGCCGGCCGAACTGCCTGCCAAGCTGGAACAATGTACCAACGTGCTGCAAAACGCCGGCTTTAAAGATAGCGATGGCGTTGGCTTTGCCCTTAACTGGAAAACTGGCCCTCCGGGGAACCGGGCCACATACAGTAGCTTCCCCTCCAATGGCGACGATAGCTTTGGGATGGGATTCTTTTCCTTTAACGAAAGCGGTACGGCCCGGAACAACCCGTATCTCTCCCAGCAATTCACGTTCCCCAACTGGCTCAACAACGGCACCAGCACGGCCAAACTGAGCCTGGATAAAGCTGTAGACCGTCGCGGCGCCAGTACGGCTGCTGATAAATTGTACATGGTACTGCGCGATGAAACCGGCCAAAACCTGACCACGCCATTGGTTTTGGGCACCGGCGCTGATTTGCCGGATGTGGGCGGTGGTTTCCCGGCGTTCTCTGATTTCCGCGCCTTCCCCGCCGACAGTTCGCAGCAAAACAATTTGTTTGCCAGTGGTGTGGCGCTGGATAGCAATATCGAGCGGCTGGCCGGTAAATCTGCCGTGGCTTATTTCTACATGCCCAACAGCCCCAGTGATCCCAACTACCCGGCCTCAACCGACTTCTACATCGACACCTTGAAGTTGCAAGTTTGTACCGCGCAACCGGTACCAATTGCGCAGTCTGGTAGGGGTATCATTCAGGGGCAGATAAAAATTGCGGTTAACCAAACCGAGCAAGCTGTGGCCGGGGCAACGGTCTGGCTGCTCCAGCTTGACCCGCCCGGCCCGGTTCAGGTAACTTATAGTATTGCGGGTACAACCAGCGGCACACCGTTGGGGTACTACAGTTTTTACAACGTAACGCCAGGGGCTACCTACGTGCTCTATTCAGAATTTTATAACACCGACGGAACGCCCTTTGGCGTCAGTGAATCGAATGTCAAGGTCACGGCCAATCAAACCGTAAACCGCAACCTGATCCTGAGAAAGGATCTGCTGGGCGGTGGCTCAACGCTGTTTAACTGATCTGGCCGGTTGGTACAACTGTCTTATAACCGGACCGGGACAAATGGTCTACACTGATAATGCAAACGTTTACGGTGTAAGAAATAAAAAAGGAGTCCAAAACAACAGTTTTGGACTCCGGTCACAAACTTTTAGAGTCGGAACGGGAATCCTCTAACTCCTATTTCCTAACTCCTGGCTCCTATTTGCGAGGGAGTGAATCTGATGTGGAAACTGGTTAAAATACTGCCAACAGTTGTTGTGGCCAGTATTTTTACAGCCTCAATCTTTATGGTTTATTCGCCCAGCCTGGCTGCGCCGGCGGCTCTGCCCAACTGCGGCAACGATGTGGTCGGTGGCTCACAGGACTCCGGCTTCCCGGATATTGCAGCCTCAAACGATGCCAACCACACCTACACGGCCATTGTCTGGAGCGAAGGCACCGGTGGCCGGGGGAACATCAAACTGGCCTATTCTCAGGCCATTACCACAGCTCGCACGTGGCAGCTCAATACCAACACCAATGGTGTTATCGATAGCAGCGGCCTGGCCACCGAGCCGGCCATTGTGTTTGACCCCACCACCAATAACCGGGTGCATATTGCCTGGGTGCGTAAAGTGAGTGTGGCCAGCGACAACGGTGATGTCTATTACACCCGCTGCACCCTGGGCGGCGCGTGCGACACCCCCAAACAGGTGGCAACATCGGTTACGGTCCGTGCTTTGGAGCGGGCCACCCCGGCCATCGCCGTGAATTCTACCGGCGATCCGGTGGTTTTTTACGTGGAAAAAAGCGGGATTTATCGCTGGCTCAGTTATGCCTACTTCAATACAACTGTCAACAGTAATTTTCTAAAGTTTGAAGGCGGCGGGCTGCCGGCAGGCGGCGCCAATGTGTTTGGCGGCGATAACGTCAGCGAGACCGCGATCAGCCTGAAAGCGGTGGGCGATGTGCTGCATGTGGCCAATACCGAGGATGCCGGCTCTAACGAGATTAACGAGCAGATCAGCTACCGCAAAATGAATATTGCCAGAGCAGCTATGAGTGGCGGCCCGCTGGCAACGGCCTTGGCTCCTCTGGCGAGCCGCAATTTTGGGCCGGGCCGGGACACCCGGGACCCCGATTTTCCGGCGCTGGCGGCGTTGAGCAACGGCAAGGTGGTGCTGGCTTGGCAGCTTACCTGGATACCCGATCCCACCAAATTTTATCTGGCCTACAGCCAATCCGCCGACGCCGGCGTTAACTGGACGCCCGATGCGGGCACCGGCATTTACCGCTACTGGCTGTCCGACAGTAATGCCACCATTTCAGCGACCCCCAGCCCTAATGATCGGATTAATGGTATCGACCCGCAAAGTGGGGATAAAACAATAGATATTCACCCGGCGGTGGCCCTGCATTATGACGGCTCCCAGGTTGATAACAACTTGGTGATCCACCTGGCCTGGCACCAGCAATCACCGTTGGTGGTTTATAATGAGGGGAGTTATGTTGATACCACCCAGCGCACAGACGTGATGTACTCATACAAAAAAGGAAGCTCGGCCTGGGCCGGCACGCCTATTTTATCCGGCACGACCGGCCTGACCCGGACCAACGTTACCGATTATTACGGTTATTCAGAAAAAAGTATGGATCACACCGCCAATATTTCTAAACTGCGGCCTAAAATATTGTTTGGCAACTTTGGCGCTCATCATAACCGGTTGCAAGTGGTTTACGGCAGTTTGAACAATATCACCAGCAAAATTCAGGTGCGGTACAACGGTTGGGAATTGGGCGATAATTTTGTCACGCCGCTGCGCACTCAACAGGACTCAGATTGCGATACCCGGAAAGACTCTACGGAATTACCGGTAGTGCCCGGCTGCCAGACAGTGTTTAATATTTATGTGTTTGGCCAGCCCACCAATAATGCCAACTGTGACGGCAAATTTTTGCCCAACCCGCCCGGTGATTACGTGCCCGACTTTTTGGACTCTAACTCGGATGGTGACTTTTTAGCCGATGACGTGGACTCGACGCCGACTGAATATTCAACAGCGGGTGGGGTTTTTCTGCCGGTTGTCCTTAAAAATTAGCGTGGCTGGAGGTTTATTCAATACTTTTAACAACCGTGTTGTCACCCCAACAACGTCCAGGGAGTTATTGTCACTTTAATGTCTGCTCAAAAAAAACGAGATGCCAGAACCAAAGCAGCACCGCCAAAACGCATTCCGATCAGACGCCGAGATATTCTTATTCTACTTGGGTTCTGGCTGGCCGGTTGCGCTATTGTAGCCATTTTGGTTGGGTTTTTCTACAGTAATATCAGCCCGCAAGAGCTGCCTACGCCCCAGCCGGTGGCCACGTACACGGTTGAATTTTCTGGCGATACGGCCAAGATTGTCTATCTAAAGGCGCTGGCCAACGCCCAAAGCTGGTCCGATGACGTGGCGCTGGTCGCTCTGTCTACGCAGTGGGTTAACAGTACGGGCAGTTCGTTGGGGCAGCCGGGCAACTGGGATTTCAGATTTTACTCACCCCGGCATAAACGCCTTTATTTTGTAGTGATTACGCCGGAGGGCAAAGTGTTGGGACGCGCTCATTTTAGAGAGTTACGGCAAGGCCCGTTGCTGGTTGACCCCACCGAGTGGCTGGTTGACAGCGATGAGGCTCTGCGTACCTGGTTTAACCAGGGCGGCGGCCCATTTTTACAGGCGTACACTGAAAATCAGGTAGAATTACTGTTGCGGCCAACTTCTCAGGGATTGGTGTGGGAAGTCATCGGTTTTAGTTCAGACCAGTCGCAAATGCACTATGTGCCAATCAGCGCCAACAGCGGCGAGGTGCTAAACTAATTTATTTGTAGCAATTATTGAGGTGTATTATGCAGCAATTGAGTCGATTCATATCAAAATTTCTTACTTCGATCAGTCGGCGTGTCCCCCACGGTCAAAGCCTGGTAGAAACGGCCATTGCCCTGCCGATTTTGATATTGATGATGCTCGGCGTTTTTGAGGTAGGCTGGGCGTTGCGGGGATACTTAACCCTGGTAAACATGGACCGCGAAGCCACCCGTTTTGCCGTCAGAGGCGTTTATCTGGATTTTGACAGCCAGGCGATGAAATCCAACTCGGTGTGCGCTTTTGATACGGCCAGAGACCCGTTTGGGGTGGGCTACTGCAAGGTAATCAGCCACGCTACCCAAAGCCTGGCCGGCCAGCTTGCCGCCGATTACGGCAACAGCACCGGCAACGCCTCGATTATTGTCACCTATTATGATATTGCGCCCGACCCCAATTTTAACTGCCTGGGCGATTCCGATTGTTTTACCGGGGCCAGTAATAACGTACCATTTGACTGCACCCGCTTTTCTAACAAGAGTCACCCCTCCGGCTATATTTCCGGTGAAAACCTGGCCAGCGTGCAGTACCCCATTCTATCGGTTAAATACGATTCGGCGCTTGACGGCAGCCCCAATAAACCGGCCTTTTATGATAAAAATTTTGCCATTACCAATACCACCGCCCTCACCAAATATGCCTACCATACCGGCGGCCCCTATTTTAGCCGCATCAACCCCAAAGACCAGGTTGAAAAACTCCGCGGCGCGGTGAACCAGCTCAACTGCCAGCTCACCCAGAAAAAATTATCTACCGTTGGCGACAACGTAATTATTGTTGAAACCAGTTACAACCAGGAGATGCTGGTAGGGCTGCCCCTGATTACGGCCTTTGTGCCCAACCCGGTGCCGCTGTACAGCCATACTGCCATGCGTCTTACCACAGACCTGCGCGATACCGAGCAGGCGCAGGCCTGCCAGTTGGTGCCGGTTATTTTTCCCTACAGCGCTTTTTCGGGGGGCGTCAGCCCCGGCGTCGAAGTTTTCAGGGAGTTTGCCAACGGCAACGAGGCCGGCAATTTTGGTTTATTATCCTGGGACCCCGGCTCGGGCACTACCAGTACCGGAGAATTAGAGGCCAACCTGTTGGACCCGTCACGCGCCTCAAAGGTGTACAAAGAGCCGCCCGGCACGTCGCCTGTTGATAATATTTTGAACATTGGCGATTATATCAACGGTTCAACCGGCGTCTTTGGAAACTCGATAGAGGATGAACTGGACAAATTAAAAACCTATAGCCGGCTCTATTTCCCGGTCTGGAACGACTCAAACTGCACCGGCAGCGGCGGCAACCGCAACTGCGGGACGGAACAGTCTGGCACCGGTTCTAATGCCAAATACAAGGTGAGCACCTATCTGGTTGCCCAGGTTACCGGTTATCAAACTACGGGCAACCCAAAAGGACTTACAATCCGGTTTATCGGCTTTGACCAAAACGTTTGCCAGTGTAACCCGGAGACCGATGGCCCGGCCTGCGACCCGCCGTAACCAGCGCCGGCAGCAATGTTACGCTGAGCGGCACTTGCGCCTGTGCGCAGTGCTGGTGAGAATCTCCAATTTGGGCTGATTTCCAGCTCAAAACAAGAGACTCTTCGCTTCGCTCAGAGTGACATGTCAAAAGTGTCAGACAGCTAGATTTCCGTTATGTCATTCTGAGGCCGTAGGCCGAAGAATCACCATGTTATCGGTTTAATTGGGCAGCGATTGGAGAGATTCTTACCCTAATGGGCACAGGTCGCTTTGCTCAGAATGACATGCGACGGTGCGGAACCTTATTGACGATACCGCAACGAAAAACAAGAATGGAGTAGGGGCGCTTCGCGAAGCGCCCCCGCATCTCGCAGATTCGCTCGTTTGTAGATTCGCTTATTTTTATAGGAGTACCGCATGAACTTAATAAAGTGGATTGTATCTAAAGCCAAATTTCCGCGCTGGGTGCCGGCCGCCAAACTCAATGAAAAAGGCCAGAGTATTATTATCATTACCTTTGCCTTTTTGGGATTGATTGCTATGCTGGGCATTGCGTTGGATGTAGGGCTGGTTTACATTGAGCGAGTCCGGCTCAAACGCACCGTCGATGCGGCGGCGCTGGCAGCCGTTACCGAACTGCCCTCCGAAGAAGAGGCCGCGGTACGGGCCATGAATTACCTGAACGCCAACGGTTACCCGCTGACCAGCAGCAATGTTTATGTGGCCGGCTGCACCCGGGATATCCGCAACAGGCTCAAATATCAGGCCGACGGGACTTACGTGACCGATACCACAGAAAGCCGGGACCTGGTGAATCTGCCCGACAAAAACAAAATGGCCGCCCAAAATTTAAAGGCCAACGAAACTTACCCCCTTATTCCGGCCGATTATTACCCCTACGTCATCTACGACACCAACAACGATGGCCAGTACAGCCTGGCTGTTGAAGGCCCGGCGCCAAGCTTTTTCATCGACACCCGCTCTTTTCAGGACCGCACCACCCCCGGCGTTTCCGAACTGTGCGATGCGGGCAAAATGGCCGGCAGCACTGCCGGCAGTTATGGCGGCGCGTCAAAATTAAAAGTAACCGGCCAGGTGCCGGTGCGCATGAATTTTATGCAGTTTTTTGGCTTTGAAACCGTAACCATCAGTGACTCGGCCACCGCCGAAAACTCCTCCACCCTGGATGTGGCCGTTTCGCTGGACACAACCGGTTCAATGGAGTTTGACACCATTTGCTACGGCTGCTGGGCCCGCTGCGGCGATACCGGCACCAGTACAGATATTTACAGCGCCGATTACCGCTACTACGTTGGCAACAACGCCTTTCTTATTCCTACCAGCGGTACCGGCAGTTGTAGCAATACCGACCGCTACAAACCCTACCCGGAAAACGGCCGCGTCTTCCCCTTTAATTACGATGGCTCTACCATGCAAGGTCTCATCACTGGCAACAACCGGCTGCCTCGTCCGGTAGACTGGAACAGCAACGGCAACTTTAATGACACCGACGAAGACTACATTATGCTTGAGGCCGAGTTTTACAGTAACAACAGCTCCAACTGGGCGCCGGCCTTTCGCAGCGCCGGTAAGGGGTACTGGGCTGTTCAGCGCAACTGGGGCGCCAAAGGCTACGCCATTGATGGCTACGGTTACGGCGGCGTCGGTTTCAGCGGCTATCGCCTGTCCGGCGCGGTGCGTCACAATCCGCTGGTTCAGAATAACGGCCCCAACCCGTTTGGTCACTTTTATACCCAGGCCGAAGCCCAAAACGGCGCCGCGCCCCGGCTGGAATACGAATTTTATCCCACCTGGACCGGCAGCACCTACATTTACATCCGGGCCCAGGGCATGGGTTCATATTACGGTGGTTCGCCCGTTGGCCAGTTTTACTGGAATGTGGTAGACAGCGCCGGCGCTGATCAGACGACGGTCGCTACGGCTACGGCTTCCAGTTCGCCGGCAAGTAACTGGACCTACTATTACGGGCCGATGGCCGATGCCTGGACGTGGGTTAAACTTGGCCCAATTTCGCTGACGCCCAACCCCAGCCAGCCCTACCGGCTGCGCGTCTACGCCGGCCAGCCCGGTTTTGGCATGGACCGTATCCTCATCACCAAACGCAATATTGATCCCAACACCAGTTATCTGGCCAGCCGGGAAGCTACGCCCGGTTCGGCCCGGGGGCTGGCCTCTGACCCCTGCAACCCCATTTTTGGCAAAAGCGTGCTGCCCAGCGACTGCAACCCCTACGGCGGCGGTCGCATCGATGTGAGCCAGCCGCTGAACAATCTGGACGACTCGCTGTTTAATGCTCTGGACCCCATCCGCGGCGCGCAGGAATCAATCCGGGCTTTTGTGGCCCGGCTGGACCCCAAACTGGATCAGGCTGGCTTTGCCAGCTTTGCCCCCGATGCCGTTCAGCGCTCACAGTTGGAATGTTTGCGGGCCTCCCGCGCCCGCGCTGCGGCCGGCAGCCAGATCAACAACTATCCGCTCAACGCCGCCACCTACGGCGAGTACGATGAGCTGACCTGTTTTGATAAAGATGCGGCCATCGCCGGCACCAAACCTATCAGCTTTACCAACGTTTTTGTGGCCATTGAAGATGTTTACCCCCCCAAAGATGGCACCGATATTGCCGACGGTATGCGGCGGGGGCTGCACCTGCTGGGCATTAACACCGATAACGATGACGGTGGAAACCATCAAAACGACTGCGATTGGCGGCGGAGTGGCACTCCCTGGTGGCAGGTACGCAGGAGTAATGGTACCTATTTGAATCAACCCGGCGCGGACAGCAAATCCACTCCCATCATCTCGCACTGCGCCCGCGGCCAGGCGGCCACCGGCATTATTGTGCTGCTCACTGATGGTGAGCCTAACAACGGTGATCCGGGTGATAATTCTGAGTGTAAAGTGGTGCCCTCACCACTGCCCTACGAAGGTTTCCCCACCACAGCTAACACGACTGATACTACGCGGATCAATAACTTTAACTGCGTGATGTACTACACTAAAATTGCGGCAGATAACGGTATCCTGATCTATACCATCGGTTTGGGGGCGGGTGTTGATCGTGATTTGCTCAACGCCATCGCCGACCAGACCAACGCCAAGGCCTACTTTGTGCTCACGGCTTCGCAACTCAACGCTATTTTTGATCAGATTCTATCTAATACCTTTGTGCGGTTGCTTCAATAAGGGCAATTGTGCTCTCCGCTACCCCAAGGAACAAAGAATTTAGCATGGAGGCCGGGCGGCTTAGCCGCCCGGCCTCCACTAAAATACCGGCTCAATTTTTAAGGAATTTGAGCCGGTATTTTATGTAGTTTTTTTATGTCAAGCCTTGACTTTTCACACTAAGGTGGTATTATAAAACTGCTAGCGTCCTTTTCGCATCTTCGACGGAAAGGAGAGGAAAAGATGCAACGTGGCCGATTACTCATTATACTCGGCATTATTCTTGGTTTAGCCACCCTTGGCGCAGTCGCTTTTCTGGTATTGGGCGGGGGAGGCGCACCCGGCGGTGAGGCCCAGCCAACCTCCGTAGCGCAAGGGCCACAGCCAGAGGCGACGGGTATCCCCACGACTCAGGTGATTGTGGCTTTGCAACCCATCGCCCGTGGTTCTGAATTTGTGGCCGGGTCTATTGGCCGCCGCGATTGGCCGGCCAACAACGTGCCGCCGGATATCATTGCCGACGAAGCCGAAACCATCGGCAAGGTAGCCAAAACAGAAATTGTGCAGGGGCAGGTGCTGGTGCGCAGTATGCTGGTTGATAAAGGCGTCTCCGGCGAGGCCTCGCTCAATATTCCGCCCGGCCGCGTGGCGGTGGCCTATCCTATGAACCGCCAAACCAGCGTGGCCTATGCTATCCAACCCGGCGACTCGGTTGATATTTTGATCACCTCATTTTTCATTGACGTTGATGAAGAATTTCAATCGCCGCTGCCCAATAAAACCCGGTTCTTCTTCCCCACTTATGATCAGGAAACCGGGGTGCAAACCGGTGTTCAGCTAAGCGAACCGATTGATGAAGGCCGCTTTGAGCTTGGCGCCGGCGATGTGGCCTCTATTGTTAATGCCCGCTCCGAGCAAATTCCGCGGCGTGTGGCCCAGCTCACCGTGCAGGCGGCCAAAGTATTGCGGGTTGGCCCCTGGATTGAAGAACCACAGCCGGCCCCGCCCGAAGATGGCAGCCCGCCGCCGCCCCCGCCGCCGCCAGATATTACCACCCTGGCTGTAACGCCGCAGGATGCCCTGGTAATGTTGTGGCTCCGCCAGAGCGGTATTTACACCGAAATGGCGCTCCGGGCCGCCGGTGAGGATCAGGCCGATCACCTGACCGAAGCCGTAACCCTGCAATACATGCTGACCCGCTTTAACATTGCGGTGCCGCCCAAGATTGAATTTGTGATGACCTCTTCTGTCACCGATATTCAATCACAATTTAAGGATGTTTCGGTAGTGCAAGAAGTAAATCCCACCACGCCGCAACAATAAGGTGTTTTACGGTCACTGTTGAACATCTTCCTTTCTACAATGAGTTGCCTCCAAGAAATTGGAGGCACTTGTTGTTTGCTCGATAACTGGCTGTGAGAGGCATCAGGTCTCACAGCCGGTTCTTTTGTTTGTGGAACTTGGCATTTTTGCTGTAACAACCAATTTTCTACCTACTCTTGAACTTTTCACTCACTTCGCATACAATTCTAGTAAAGCCTCATCAAAACAATTCATTCCAGGAAAGTAAAACATGGCAGAATCAGTTGCGCCGCTCCGAGATGATGGAGAACACAAAATTCGTCTGTTACTGGTAGATGATATTCCCGAAACCCGTGAGAACCTGCGGAAACTTCTTTTCTTTGAGTCAGATATTGAAGTAGTTGGAGCCGCAACCAACGGTGAAGAAGGCATCCAGATGGCAGTTGAGCTTCAGCCAGATATTGTGCTGATGGACATCAACATGCCGGGCGTCGATGGCATTACCGCCAGCGAACGCATCAGCCTGCAAGTTCCGTTTACCCAAATCATCATGATGTCGGTTCAGGGCGAAGCCGACTACCTGCGCCGCTCGATGCTGGCCGGCGCGCGCGAGTTTCTGATAAAGCCGTTCTCCAGCGACGAACTGGTTAGCAGTATCAGGCGGGTGTATCAGCTTGGCGCCAGCCGCCGCCAGGCGATGCCGGCCACTACCAAGATGCCCGCCGGCAAGGGCGGCGTGGCCGAGCCAATGCCCCGGAAAATTGGCCGGGTAGTGAGCGTTTTTAGCGCCAAAGGCGGCGTTGGCTGTAGCACCATTGCGGTTAACCTGGCTATTGCGCTGCAACAGAATGTGGCAATTAAAGTGGCCGTGCTTGATACCAGCCTGCAATTTGGCGATGTGGGCGTGCTGCTCAACCTGTACGCCAGCCGCACCATCGCCGATTTGGCCTCTAACGTTGATGAATTAGACGACGAACTGATCGCCGATGTGTTTATTGCCCACAGTTCCGGGATTAAGGCCATGCTGGCCCCGCCGCGCCCGGAAGTGGCCGACACCGTCACCCCGTCGCTGGTGTCAGAAGTGTTGCGCCGCCTCAAAACAATGTTCGATGTGGTTATTGTTGACACCGGCAGTATGCTCGATGATGTTGTCTTGAATGTTCTCGACCTATCTGATAAAATTATAGTAGTAACAACACCAGAAATCCCGGCGATCAAAGACGCCAAGCTCTTTTTTGAAGTGACCGAAGCCCTGGAATACGAGCGCGAGCGGATTATGTTTGTGCTCAATAAAGCCGACAAACGGATTAACATCCGGGCCGAAGACATTGAGGCCAACATTAAATACGCGATCCACGGGCAGTTGCCGCTCGATGAAAGAACTGTAACGACCGCCGTAAACCAGGGCGTACCCTACGTGTTAGGCAGCAAAAACAGCCCTTTGGCCCAGGCTACAGTGCAGTTGGGTAAACGATTGATGTCTCTGTTAGACGAAAAAGAAGTTGAGTAACGTATAATTCATCAGATAGATTACCATAGGGGGTTGAGTGTATGTCGTTGCTAAAGCGCATTAAAGATGGGCAAACTACAACCGGCGGTGTAACCCGCCCGGGCGCGCCCGCCGGCCCGCTCAAACCCAAAGGACCGGATAAAAAAATTCACCGGGCGCCGTCGGCCACGCAGCGAGATGCGTTCAAGGAGTTGAAAGAGCGAATTCAAGACAAACTGGTGGCCGAATTGGACCCGGCTATGGATGTGTCTCGCACCGATGAAGTGCGCCGCACCATTCAGGATATGTACGACCAGATTCTGACTCAGGAAAACATTATCCTGAGCCGCTCCGAGCGGGAAAGACTGTTTGAAGGCATTGTCGCCGAAATTCTGGGCTTTGGCCCGCTCGAAGCGTTGCTGTCTGATGAGAGCGTCAGCGAAATTATGGTGAATGGCCCGGAAAAAGTGTTTGTTGAACGCAAAGGCAAGCTGTCGCTGACAACCATCACTTTTGAAAATAACGAGCACGTGATGCGGGTGATCGACCGGATTGTTTCGCCGCTGGGCCGCCGCGTTGACGAAAGCTCGCCCTATGTTGACGCCCGCCTGCCCGATGGCTCCCGCGTAAATGCCATCATCCCCCCGCTGGCCCTCAACGGCCCTACCCTGACCATCCGCAAGTTTGAAAAAGACCCGCTCACCATCGATGACCTGGTTCGCTTTGGTTCGATGACCAGCGAAACCGCCGAATTTATGCGCGCCTGCGTTATCGCCCGGCTCAATGTGGTGGTCTCCGGCGGCACGGGTTCCGGTAAAACTACGCTGCTCAACGTGCTGTCGTCTTTTATCCCCAACGATGAGCGCATTGTAACCGTTGAAAACGCCGCCGAATTGCAGTTGAGGCAGGAACACGTGGTCACTCTGGAATCCCGCCCGCCCAACATTGAAGGCAAAGGCGAGGTCACCATTCGGGATTTGGTCATTAACACCCTGCGCATGCGCCCCGACCGGGTTGTGGTGGGCGAATGTCGCGGTGGCGAAACGCTGGACATGTTGCAGGCAATGAATACCGGCCACGATGGCAGCCTGACTACCGCCCACGCCAACAGCCCCCGCGATATGTTATCCCGGTTGGAAACAATGTGTTTGATGGCCGGGATGGACTTGCCGGTGCGGGCTATTCGCGAGCAGATTGCCTCGGCGGTGGATTTGATTATCCAGCAAGCCCGTATGCGCGATGGCAGCCGTAAAATTATCAGCATCACCGAAGTGCAGGGCATGGAAGGTGATGTTATTGTTATGTCTGATATTTTTGCTTTTGAACAGCAAGGCATGGAAAACGGAAAAATTATTGGTCGACTCAAACCCACCGGTATTCGGCCCAAGTTTTATGACCGGATTGAAGCGGCTGGCATCAGCCTGCCCCCCAATATTTTTGGCGCATCGGCCCGGTATTGATGCGCGGCTGGGGCGGTTGACCGCCACTCTGGAGGTTGATGTATGGCAATAGCAATTGTGGCAGTTCTGTTTCTGTTAACCGTGGGCACGTTAACCGCGGCGGTAGTTATTTCGCGGCGAGGCGACACGGCCACCCAGGAACGGTTGGGCCAGTTTGTTGGCGGGGCTGGTCTGGCCGATGATCGGACCGAAGAAGAATCCAGCGAAAAAAGTCGCCCTCAGGAATCGATCCTTACCCAAAAGCTGGAACAGGTCATCGAAGAGCGCGGCCTGGGCAAAAATATATCAACCGAACTGGCCCGCGCCGACTTGAAAATTACTGTAGCCGAGTACTGGTCGCTCATTGTAATTTCTATGATCGCGGTAGCCGGCTTGGGCTGGTTGATTTATGGCGGCTTTCTGTTTCCGTTGATTGGCCTGATCGTTGGCTTTTTCATCCCCAGAATTTTTGTTAAATTTCGCCAGCGCCGCCGGCTCAATCGCTTTAACGGCCAGCTTGGCGATGGGATTACGCTGATGGCTAACGGGCTGCGGGCCGGCTATTCGCTGCTGCAAGCAATGGATGCGGTAGGTCGGGAAATGCCGCCGCCTATTTCGCTGGAGTTCCGGCGGGTTGTGCGAGAAGTTGGTCTGGGCATTGACAACGACCGGGCTTTTAACAACCTGCTTCGCCGCGTGCCCAGCGACGACCTGGATTTGATGGTCACCGCGATCAATGTGCAGCAGGAGGTTGGCGGTAACCTGGCCGAAATTCTGGAAATCATCGGCTTTGTTATTCGTGAGCGCATCCGAATCAAGGGTGAAATCCAGGTGCTCACGGCTCAGGGCCAGTTATCCGGGTACGTTATTTCGGCGCTGCCGGTAATTATGGGCTTATTGCTGTACGCCATGAACAAGGAATATATTGGCCGCATGGTTTTTAGTTGCGACGTCCGCGGCGTTGACCCGGCAATCTGTTCGCAGCCTTGTGGTTGGGTGATGATGGGTGTTATGGCCTTTGGGATTATTACCGGTTTCTTTGCAATTCAAAAGATCATTGATATTGACGTGTAGTTTGGGAGTTGTCCTATGCCTGTAGCGTATATCATTATCGGCGGAGTTGTGGTTATCTTTGGCGTCATCGGGATGATTCTGCTGATTCGGTATGGGTTGAGCATATCCAGCGAGTCCAGCGACATCCAGAACCGCCTTGAAGAATACGCCAGCCGCTCCGGCGCGCCGCTTTCCCTGGAAGAAATTGAGCTTTCGCAGCCGTTTGCCCAGCGGGTTATCCGGCCAATGCTCATCAACCTGTCACGAGGTGTGGGCCGGTTATCGCCGGCAAAATCGCGGGCCGCCGCCGAAAACCAGCTCGAACTGGCCGGTCGGCCCTACAACTGGGGTGCTACCGAGTTTTTGGGTCTGCGGATTTTTATCGCTCTGCTGCTGGGTGTACTGCTGTTTTTGGCCATCACTATTTCGCAGGGGTTTTTGTTTGGACTGGCCGGCTCTTTGTTGGGCGCGCTTGTTGGCTATTTAGCCCCAATTTTGTGGATTCGCTCAAAAATCAGAAACCGGCAGACCGAAATTATTAAATCTCTGCCCGATGCCCTCGACCTGTTGACGATCACCGTTGAAGCCGGGATGGGCTTTGATGGCGCCATTCAAAAAGTAGCCGAAAAATGGGATAACGAACTGGCCAAAGGCTTCTCCAAAGTTGTGCAGGAAATGCGCCTGGGTATTCCTCGCCGCGACGCCCTGAAAAATATGGACAGGAACATGGGCGTGCCGGATATCACCACCTTTGTGGCGGCCATTATTCAGGCTGAACAACTCGGGGTGAGCATTGCCAAAATTCTGCGGGTTCAATCCGAGCAAATGCGCATCAAACGCCGCCAGCGCGCCGAAGAAATGGCCAACAAAGCCCCCATCAAAATGCTGTTCCCGATGGTCTTTTTAATCTTTCCGGCGCTCTTTATCATTTTGTTGGGGCCGGCGGTGTTGATTATTATGGAAACCCCGGGGCTTTTTTAGGCGATATGCGCGTTTTGAACCAAACACGCCACATAGCCCTGATCTCTCGCGGGCGGCTGGCCAACACCTTTTGGACTCGCCTGCGGGGGCTGCTGGGAACCGATGCTCTGCAACATGGCGAAGGCCTGATTTTAGCCGGTGAAAAAAGCATACACACGCTGTTTATGAGGTTCCCCATTGATGTGGTGTATGTTGATAAAGATTATTCCGTTATTCGCACAACACCAAATATGGTGCCTTATCGCCTGGGGCCGTTTGTGGCCCGGTCGGCCTATGTGCTGGAGATGCCGGTGGGTGTTATTACCCAAACCTCTACTCAGGTGGGCGATCAGCTAAAATTTGAAGTTTAGATAGCCGCCGATCAGCTCGCCAAATTCTCACAAAGGTGTGATTATCCATGCCGGCAAGCTGGATACAACAATCCGGTCAATTTTTACTCGACTTATTGCTGCCCCCTCGCTGCTTTCATTGCGAAGCCGCAGGTAGTTGGCTGTGCGATGAATGTTTCAACCAAATTCAGTTTATTGATACTGCTGTTTGCCACCGGTGTGGTACACCCATCGACGCCACTTTGAAATGTCAGCAATGCTTTATTCACCCTTTGCAGTACATCGACGGAATCAGATCGGCCGCTTATTTTGATGATAACCCGATTCGGTCGGCAATCCATCAGCTCAAATATAGAAACCACAAAGCGGTAGCGGCTGTTTTGGCCCAATTTTTGGCCGATACAGTTGCCCGCCACCAGTTGGCCGCCGACGTGATTGTCCCGGTGCCGTTGCATCGATCCCGGCAAAAGGCGCGCGGTTATAATCAAAGCTATCTCCTGGCAAAACATTTGGGTGATTTGCTAAATTTGCCGGTTAATACTACAACATTGGAACGAACCCGCCAGACAAAATCTCAAATGTCGTTGGGGGTACAGGAAAGACGCCAAAATGTAGCCGATGCGTTTGCCGCTCACAACAATCGGTTGGCCGGCCAGAGGGTATTTCTCATTGATGATGTGTGCACTACTGGAGCCACGTCAGACGCTTGCGCCGCGGCGCTCAAAGCGGGCAACGCTGCCACGGTGTGGGGCTTAACGCTGGCCAAGGCTCTTTAATTCAAAAATCTTTGTCCGAGAAAGGAAAGAAAAATGCAAGTTGTTCTAAAAGGCAAAAACTTTGTTATTTCAGATCGGATTCGGGACTACGTGGAAAAGAAAGTTGAAAAATTGGACCGTTACTTGCCCGATATTTCCGAAGCCCGGGTTGAAATTACCCAGGAAAAAACGAAGAGCGCCAGAGACAGAAACGTAGTGCAAATCACCTTGCGGGCTAACGGAACCATTCTTCGCGCCGAGGACCGCTCCGAAGCAATTTATGCCTCCATTGATACCGCTGTTGATAAAATCCACCGTCAGATTGTACGCTACAAAGGCAAACGGCAGGATCGCTGGCAGGGTCAAATCAAAAAAGCCCAGCAGATTACACCCGAAGACCTTGTGCCCGAACTCGATGAAGAAGCAATGGCCGCCATTGCCGAAGACCAGGATCGCCAGATTGTTCGGGTTAAAAAGTTCCTGATGAGCCCAATGACGGAAGAAGAAGCTGTTGAACAGATGGAACTTTTAAGCCACAACTTCTTTGTCTTTTTTAATGTTAACCTCAACCGGGTTAATGTTCTTTACCGCCGGGCCGACAAAAACTACGGCCTGCTCGATCCCGAATTAGCCTGATTGCCAGCCTGACCTGACCGCGGGGTGGGGATACCGAGTGTCCCCACCCCGTTTTTTATGGAGTATAATGCAACTGACCCTCAACGGACACCCGCAAACATTAGTGCCCGTCCAGCAATTTCGGGCGCAGTACAATCTGCCCAACTCGTTTGGCGTTGACTACTTTGAGCCTAAAAATTGGGCTGGGTTGGGGTCGATGGGCGGCGCCGGCGGGGCGCTGCAGCAATTGCGAACTGCGCTCGTTAGCGCGGTGCCGGCAAAAATTCCGCCGCCGGCGATTTTCAGCGTGGTTGAGGGATTGACCGTGCTGTTTTTGGAGCAATTGACCGCGGCCAATGCGGTGGTTGGGCTGCGGCCGGTAGAAATTGATTACGCTGTGGCCGGCTTTCAGGATGTGTTGCAAGCGGGGGCATACCGGCTGATGCAACTGCATCACCTCTCCAACGCCGCCGGCTTTGATTTTGAGTCGATTTATCAAACCTGGCTCGATGACTCGGTGCGCGTGGCCAGCCGGGTTCATCGCTACTCCTCCGGCCACGGCGAATTGGCTGTGCGTGTGATCAATTACGCTTACGGGCGGATTGGGCTGGCCGTGGAAATTGGCTCGCAGGTGGTCTACGTGCTCGATGGCAGCCTGGCCTGCCCCGCCGCCGTTTTTATGCACGATCTGTGCCGCGAAGTTTGCCTTGCGCTGGCGGCAGCGGTTCAGCCGCCGTCAGCTTGAACCAGCCGCCGCAGCCGGATGTAGGTGAGAAACATATACCAACTCATCAGGCCGCATACTTGCAGCCCCACCCAGCCGTCTTTGTAGCCCCCCAGCGAAAAATAGCGCCGCTTGAACTCGCGCAGCGGCATACTCAGGTAAGTCCACGGTTTGGCCCGGATGCCCTTATCTTTGAGAATTTTGGCCTCAAAGTCAATGTAGCGATTTTGCTTGCGTTTGAACTGCGCCAGGCTGTCGTAGTTGTAGTGGATGAGGTGCTCTTGCAGATAACCCGCTTCGCCATCGAGCATCACAATCTCGTGGACTTCGCGCTCGGGGTCGTAGCTGGCGGCGCTGATTTTCATGAGCCGTAGTTGGTAATCGGGGTACCAGCCGCCGCCTTTCATGGTATGGCCCCACATCACATTAAACCGCGGCACCCACCAGCCCGGCTGCTCATCCACCGCCGTCACCCGCCGAATTTCCGCCGCCAGTTCGGGCGTTACCCGCTCGTCGGCATCGATAAAAAACAGCCACTCCGCCCCCAGCGAGCGGGCGTTGGCCAGCGCCGTGTTGCGGGCCACGGCAAAATTCACAAACTCGTTTTGAAAAATCTGCGCGCCCAGCTCGCGGGCAATTTCTACCGTGCCGTCAGTGCTGAACGAATCTTCCAGCAGCACGGCATCGGCCCACTGCACACTTTTGATGCAGTCGCCCACGTGCCGGGCTTCGTTTTTAGTTAAAATTGCGGCCATAATGTTGCTCATGCGGGTTGTCCTTGCCAGATGTTGATCACGTGGTGGTAGGCCGCCAGCCGTTCCTGTTGCTCGGCGGGAGGCAGTTGGCCGCGAGCCGCGGCGTCGGCATCAGCTTTGATGAGGCGCTGCATGCCGGCCCAAACAATGCGCCGGGCAATGGCCACTTTCAGCGGGCCGTAAAATTTGGTGTAAAAGCGGTAGCGGCTGGTCCACAAATTAATAAAACTGCGGGCTTTGATCTGGCCGGTGCTCTGCCCACCCAGATGGGTAACCACCGCTGCCGGCACGCAGTAGGCCAGCCAGCCGGCCCGGGCGATGCGTTTGCTCCAGTCCACTTCTTCAACGTACATGTGGTAGCCCTCGTCCAGCAGGCCGGCCTGCAAAATGGCCTCGCGCCGCACGGTCATCGCTGCGCCGAGCGGGTGGCCGATGGCAAACGGGCGGCCCTGTTCGTACCAGGCGCGGGGGTAGCGGCCGTTGAAACGGCTTTCGACGAGGCGGCCGGGCAGCGGCAGCAGTTCGATGGCGAGCTGCCACAGGCCGGGCAGGCCAAACGCGCCGTGCTGAAACGAGCCGTCCTCGTACACCAGTTGCGCCCCGGCAATACCGGCCTGCGGCGTGTGCGCCAGAAATTCCAGCAGAGCAACCAGCGCGCCAGGGTGGACAATGGTATCGGGGTTGAGCAGCAGCACCGCGTCGGGCAGGCTGGCGGGATCGAGGCCGGGTTGGTCAAAACCGATGGCCCGCAGCGCGGCATTGTTGCCGCCGGCAAAACCAAGGTTGGTCTCGCTGGCAATCAGGTTGACCGCCGGGAAGTTGCGGCGCAGCAGCTCCACCGAGCCGTCGCTGGAGGCGTTATCTACCACCCAGATTTGGCCCTGTATCCAGCCGCCGGCCAGATCGGCCTGCACGCTGCGCAGGCAGTTGGCCAGCAGAGTTTTTACGTTCCAGCTAACAATAATAATGGCGAGTGATTTCATACGAATAGCGAATGGCGAATAGCGAAATTAATTCGGGGGTTGTTGTTTTGAACCGGGTTTGTAATTTTTTTGTCGATTAATTTCGGCAACCAGCAGACTTATGATTTCATCAAGCAGACTGTGCCGGTGATCGAGCACAGGTTGGGTGAGCAGTTCTCGGCCCCGCCAGTACCAGCCTTTTGTTTCTCTGGCCGAACCAACGGCCACACGCAAAAAATACGAAAATTCCTTGCCAAAACCCCGCCCGTGACCTTCTTCGATATTGGCGCTAATTGAACCGGCGCTGCGAATCAGTTGGTCAATGACCGCTCGTCCGCGCCGGTCGGACTCTAGCTTTTCGCAATCCTTCCAGGCCAGATCGTACAGAAATAAAGCTTTGCGATAACCAAAGAAAGCCCATACCGGCCCATCTTTAATACGCACACTGACCGCCTGTTCCCATTCATCGTAAGTCATTTGGCAGGATTATTCGCCATTCGCCATTCGCTATTTTAGAAGCCAATGGTGATAGGCGTGGGGCTGACATAATCGTTAAACGCTTCGATGCTCACGTCCTCGTGGATGAGGCCGGCCCAAAAATTGACCACGTTTTTGTCGGCCGGCACATCGAGCAGTTGAATGCTGCCGGTGACAATAGCCCGCTGGCCGGGCATTAAAAAATACTCGTTGTTGCCGTTGATGACCCGTTTTTCAAGCTGACCCAAACTGCCCACCGCCCAGCGATAGGGGTAGGCGTAGCTGGGGTTGCCTTCGTAATCAATCCCCACCCGCCACGCGCCGGAGGATTGATAATCCTCTTTAGTGTTAAAATTTTCGTCGCTGCGGTAGGCCGTGCCGGAAGTTGGCCCGCTGGTGCGAATAGGCACGCTGCCAAAGTTTTCCACGGTCAGGGTAAAGGCCAGCGTTTGGCCCAGCGGCACCACGGTATCGCCGCTAACCGGGTTGTAAAAATCCACGTCCGCCGCAACGATGTCGGCCCGGGGCACGCCACCCTCGCGGATTTCCAGCGTATCGGTAACAATGGTGCGGTTGCCCACCCGGTCCGAAGCTTCGGCGTAAACGATGTAGCTGCCGTCCGGTGGCGGGTCGGCGCCCAAATCAACCCCGCCTTCGTAATCGTAGGTGTGAAAACCGGGCTGGCCCGGCTCAACATCGCGCTCCTTTTCGGCGATGGGGTAGCGGGTTTCGCCATCTGGGGCAATCAGGTACACCAGCACGTTGGCTTCTTTGGTCAGATAATAATTGATGGTGATCCGGTCGTCGATACCGTCCTGGTTGGGGGTGAACGCTTTGGGGTACACGCTGAAACCCTGCAGCTCCGGCTTGCTGGTATCGGCGTTGTGGATGACCAGCGTGCCGCTTTTGCTGACCGATTGGCCGCTGTCGTCGGTGGCTTCCACCACCCAGGTGTAGCTGCCATCCGGCAGCATGCTGCCATTCACCACGCCGCTAAAATCGACGCCGTAATCGCCGGTGGAGCGACGGCGGCTGTCGCGGAAGTAGTGGCGCTGGCCGGCGGCGTCAACCAGATAAATGGACAGGTCGGCGGAGTTGCTGAGCGAGTAGCTGATGCGGGTCACATCGTCGATGCCGTCGGCGTTGGGGGTGATGGTTTGCGGCGCAACGGTAACGTTGGTCAGCAGTGGCCCACCCAGGCAGGCGCTGAGCAGCGCCGTGAGCGCCAGCGCGCCGAGGGGCAGTAGAAGTTTGAGTAATCTGTGCATAACCTTATCCTGATTTTTCCAAGCCATCACAATACCACAAAGGCAGGGGAGCGTCAAACCCTGCCGAATTTTGGGATTCTGTTTTGGGGTGGATTTTTTAACCGCAGAGAACGCAAAGAGCGCAGAGCAACCCCCAAAAGATCTTTGCGCCCTTTGCGGTTGATTTTTGTCAACTCGCTCCTAAACTCAATTACTTGCTACCGAATTTTAACCTGTCCCAGCGAATACTGCTCGTTACTGCCGGCCAGCCCTACCACCAACTGGTATACTCCCGGCGGCGTGGCCGGATTTAAATTTACATCGACATCCTGCCGCACCAGCGGCCCGCCCGCGGCCCAGCGGCTGGTGGGGTACAGGTCGAGCGCATCGTTGGGGCGTTCCAGGCTGGCTCCCCAAACGCCCTCCGGCCCCACCAGATTGACCAGCGGCACGGCGTTGTCGGCGATGGGCTGCGTCGCCTGCCAGTAGAGGATTACGTGCAGCCAGCCCGAGGGCGGGTGGAACAGGTCATCGGTGGCGCTGGCGGCGGCCTCGGCCTGAAAACCGGCCAACCGCAGCCCGTTAGCAAATTGGATGTCGGTGGGTGTGGCCGGCGGCGGCAGTTCGGTAAGCTGGTAGCCGGGGGCAAAACCTTTCAAACTGATGCCCGGCGGGTACAGTTCGGTGACCAGCGGGTAGCGGGCGGCAAACCACTGTTCCACCCGGCGCTCGGGGTCCGGCGCATCGAGATGGCTTTGAATGAGCCAGATGACCGGGTGGTCATCAACCACACCCTGCAGCGGCCCATCGAGCGCGGTTGCGGCGGTGACGGTGCTGAAGGCGGCGTAGGTTTGGCCCGGCCCGTTAAAATAGAATTGAAACGGGTAGCGCACCCAGTCCGGGTGGATGAGAATGCCATCGGCGGGGGTGGCGTGTTGGGCCAGGTAGGCCGCGCTTTGCCGCCAGGCTTCTTTGGCCGCGGCGGGCGTCCACTGGCCGGGCAGCGGCAAGGCGGAGAGGATGAGCAGAATGGCGAATGGCGAATAGCGAATTGCGAATGACGAATGACCAACACTTGCGCCTGCGCGCAGTGCAGGTGTAACCAATAGCGAATGACGAATGACGAATGACCAATGACGAATGACGAATGACGAATGACCAAAATCCCTGCGATTCCGCAGCCACGCACCCACTTGCTGGCTCGCTGATTCGCTGATTCGCTCACTTCCAGCGGCGGCCAGCAGCAGCAGCCAGGGAACCATCACAATAAAATAGCGCTCGCCAAAAAAGGCCAGGTGGTTACGGCTCAGCAGCCCGGTGGCAATGGCAAACGGCATCACCAGCAGCAGCGATACCAGCAGTCGGGGGAAACGCGCCGCAGGCGGGGGGGATTTAAAGGCTGAAGGCTGTGGCAGAAAGGCCAGCAGCGCGAACAGGGCAACTGTCAGCGGTACGATGGTTTGCAACCAGCCCGGCAGCGGCGCTTTCCACACGGTAAATGCGGTCAGCAGCCAGCTCACCCGCTCCGGCAGGCCGGCCAGCGGCGAGCCGGGCACCGACTCGCCGGAGAAACGCCAGATGGCCAGCAAAATCGGGGCGTAGGCCAGCGCCGCCAGCAGCCCGCCGGCAGCAAAAAGCAGCCACAATTGCCAGCGCCACGGGTAAGCAATTACCAGCCACAGCCCCAGCGCCGGCAGTAAAAAGCCAGCGTACAGGTGGCTGTACAGGCCGGCAACCATTGCCGCCACAAAAAGGATGAGAGCGGAAGGATGAAGGATAAAGGGTGAAGGCTGTCTCGCTGGCTCACTGGTCCGCTGACTCGCCGACTCGCTGATTTTCAACAGCGCCCACACCGCCAGCGCACCAAAAAAGACCGCCGGGGCGTACATGCGCGCCTCCTGCGAATACCAGACCAAAAACGGGTTGACCGCGGCCAGCGCGGCGGCAAACAGCCCGACTCGCCGGTTGAACAGCATCGCGCCGATGCCGGCCAGCACGGGGATAAGCAACACGCCGTAAAACACCGAAGGCAGCCGCACGGCCAACTCGCCAAAACCGGCCAGCGCCCCCCAGCCTTTCAACGTAAGGTAGTAAAGCGGCGGCAGCCGGTCTTCCTGCAACGTAAAGCCAACTTCCAAAATCCGGGGCAGGCTTTGCCGCGCCCAATACACGCTCACCGCCTCGTCAAACCAGAGGCTGTGGTAAGTGAGGTTGTACAGGCGCAGGCCAAAAGCAATTAAAATGAGGGCGATGAGCCAGCGGCGGTAGGTGTTCACAGCGGCACATGCTACCACGGAGGCGAGTCAGGGGCAAAGTTAATGATGGGCCAGAGTCAGCCGCACTTCGGCGCTGAGGGCCGGGTTAAAATTGATGGTGAACGGCCGCAGCCGGCGCAAATCGGCCAGCGAAAAACCGGCCAGATGCTGGTTAAAAAAGGCTTCGAGCCGCTCGTATTTCAAATCGAGCTTTTGCAGCGCCTCGTTGTTTTCTGCCGCAATGCGCTGCTGGGCCACCGGGTAAATTGAGCCGATGGTTTTTTGCTCCAGCGCCAGCCGGGCGTCAGCGTCAGTTTGGGCCGCTTTGAACTGCTGGTCAATTTCTTCCAGCATCATGTGGCTGGCGTAGGGCCACTGCTCGCACAGCACCAGCCAGGCCAGCACGTGGCTCTGGCCCGCCGGGGTGGTCACAAAATCGGTAACCTGGCCGTTAGACTGGCTGCGCAGCAGCACGCGCACCAGCCGGTAAATGTTGACCAGCCGTTTCAGCCGGCGTGGGTTGGGGTCCAAATGCGGGTACAGCCGCAAAAACGCCTTTTGCTCGTCCGGCGTAAACGGCACTTCGATGGTGTCAAACGGGCGCGGCGTGGGCGTGACCGGCCTGGCCTCCGATTCGGTGGGTTCGGCGGGCGGCGTGGGCCGGGGCGAAGGCTGTTTGGCCTCGTTGGCTGGTGGGCTGGCCGTGGCCGGCGGCGACACTGTAGCTTCGCCGGACGGGCCATCGCCGCTGGCGGGCGCGCTCACGGTCGGCGGCGGGCTGGTGACGCGCCGGGCCACAAACTCCGGCGCGGGTGGCACAATTTCCGGTTCCAGCGCCTGCACCTGGGCCTCGCTCAGCCCCATCAACGAGCCGAGGTAGTTGCGCAGTTCGGCGGGGCGCGGCTCGGGGATGCTAAAGGGAATCTGCACAATTTTGTCCAAATACTCGTAGCCGGTGATCTCGGCTTCGGTCAGCACTTTGCCGTAATATTCCTCAACGGCCTGGGTAATAATCCGGGCGTCGATGGCCAGAAACACAATAAACCGGTCCAGCTCCAGCAAAAGTTTGACCGCCTCCAGCACCTCGACCGCCTTTTTGGGGTCGCAGCGGTCCAGGTCGTCAATAAAAACAATGACTTTGGTGGCGTTGGGCAGGTTGTCGGCAAAGTCACGCAGATCGGCTTTGATGCGGCCCATAAAACCGATGTCGGCTTTGTAATCCTGGGCGGCAAACATATCGATCACCCGCTGGCTGGCCGAAGTGGAAAAGAGTTTGATCAGTTGCGGCACAAACAGCAGCAAAAAAGTGATCACGCCGCCGGTGGCGATGGCGGCACGGTTGGCCGGCTCCAGCAGCAGCCAAACCACCACCAACGCCAGCGCCAGCGAAATGAGCACATAAGGCAAAACCTTTTGGCGGGCCTGCTGCCACTGTCGTTTTAAGTTGCGCCAGAAATTAAATTTGAGCTGCCAGTACCAGCCCAATTCCCGTTCCAGCGCGCTAAAAATCCGCTCCACCAGCCCGGCCCACAGCTTGTCGCTGCCGTTGTAATCCCAGGCTTCAAATTCAACCAGCACCGTTTTGCCCACCAGCGACAGCGCCGCGGGCGGTGATTCGTCAATTTCACCCGGGCAATCCTGCGGTTTGAGGGCGCAGGCGATTTTGTGCATCAAAAACGATTTGCCGGTGCCCCACGCACCGTAAATGCCGATGGTCAGCGGCGGTTTGGTGTTTTTGTCGTTGATCAGGCTGACAAAGGCCGAAACGTAGTGGCTAAAACCGAGCCGGTCGCGGCCGAAAATCCGGTCGTTGGCGGCGGACAGATCGTGGCTGGGAGTTTGCTCGCGGAAAAAGAGCACCGGCTCGCTGACCAGCTCCACATTGAGCGCGTTAAGGATGGGCTGGATGGGCAGGCAGATGGCGCCGCTGTCGTTGTAGCCCACTACCACCCCGACGAGTTCGTTGCTGTCAATCGCCAGCACCGGCGCGCCAACATCGCCCCGCTCAGAAAACGGCGGGTCGCCGCTCACGGTAAACGCGTTGGGCAGCAGGATGTTGCGCCGCGAGTCGTCGGTGAGCGTAACCCGGCTGTTTAGCGCGGTGATGCGGCCGGTGGTGTAGCCGCTGCCGCCGCCAAATTTGCAAACCGCCAGATTTTCCGCGGGTTGGGTTACGCCGGCAATGGGCCGGCTGCTGGGCAGCAGCGACAAAAACGAGCGCTCGCCTTCCAGGCTGGCCAGCGCGCCCAGACCGATGGCGCTGTCAAACAGCCGGCGCTCCACTTCGCCAATCAAGTCACCGCTGTCGAGCGCCGGCTGGATAATTTCTGTACCGGCCGGAATGTCGCCGCCGGCCAGCAACAGGTACGGCTTTTGGCTGTCGCGGTCGAGCACGAGCGCGGTGATGGTTCGCCGCGGCAACCCCTCGGTTTGAAAAGCAATGCCGGGCATCACCGTTTCGTAGCGGCGGCGCGGGCCGTCCGGCTCGCCGTAGGGAGCGATGAAACTCATCACGCGGCCTTCGGCTTTTAAGGTGGCGTCATCCAGGGTGAAACTTCCGCTGGCGCTGGATGGGGGGATGTCCGGTTCGGCGTGTTCTTCGGAGGCGCTGAGCGGTTCACCCGGGAATTTGGTTTGCTCGGCGATGTTTTGCTGCTGATCGAGGGGGACGCTGGCATTGGACTGCCGCAAATCGGCCGCAGCCAAGTTGTAAAATTGCTCGGCGGCGAGGATGTCAAACTCGCTCGACTCGTTGGTCAGGTAATCGCGGATGTTAAACTCCAGCACCGGTTGGGCCAGCGTTGGCTCCTCGCTGGAATGTCGGTTGGCGCGGGTATCTAGTTCCATGACAACCTGAGCCGGTGTTGGTTCATTGTTGAAGCGCCAAATGCGGTTTTGGTCAAAGTTGGTCATCAGAGTGTATTGCGCAAATATCTTGCTCATGTCTATCAGTGCAATGTCTTGGCGGCGCTCATCAACAAGTGGCTCGGTTAAGGGACGGACTCCCACGAATATTTGTAAATTATTGTAAGTGACAAGCATCGGCAGAAATGGACTTTGATGTTCTAATACAGGTCTATCGATCCACTTAATGGTCCAACCCAGCGCCTCTAGGGCAGGTTGAACGAAAGTGTCTGCCACATCTTCCGCCGAAAGTTCTCCCCCTTTTTTGCTGCGGTTTATGGCGTCAAACTCAACCAGCAGCGCGGCGATGCGTTCGTAGCCGGGGCGGCGCTCGCGCAGGCGGTCGGCCACTTCTGGCGAAATATTCAGCGCTTCAATGGGGCTAATAGTCATTTTATTGGCTCCCGTGCGAATAACGAATAGCGAATAGTGAATGTAGGGGCGGTTCGCGAACCGCCCCTACTCTAAATTTCATTCTTCGGTGCGCTGCCGGAGGCTGGGTCTGTCTCCTCTAAAAATCAACGGATCAGCGAGTCGGCGAATCAACGAGTCAGCGAATGGTTGCAGGGCCGCGAAATTTTTGGTCATTCGTCACACCTGCACTGCGCGCAGGCGCAAGTGTTGGTCATTCGTTATTCGCTGATTCGCCGACTCGCTGACTCGGTTTCAATTATAGCACAGCTCTATTTCACGTGCAGCGGTTGGGGCAGCAGCAGCCGCGTTTCGCCGGTAGTGAGCGGCAGGCGGGCAAAGGCCGGGTCGGCGGCGTTGTACAGGCCGATTTCGAGGGTGTAATCGCCGGGGGGCAGATTGGCGGGCAGATTGAGCGTGACCGGGTCGGCGATGATTTCGCCCGGCACCCAGCCGGTGGTGGGTTTGGGCGGGGCGTGGTCGGCATTGACCAGCACCGTTTCGTCTGCGCCGAGCAGGTGGGTGAACACGGTGTAGGTTGTGTCAAACGGCGCTTCGGCCCGCCAGTAGAGGGTCAAATTGAGCGACTGGCCGGGGGCGGCGGCGCAGTTGCCGGGGCAATCGACGCCCAGCAGCGTGGCCTGCCCGGAGAAATCGGCAGCCAGCGGGATGTCAACCGCGGCGGGCGGGCTGAAATTGCGCTCGGTGGGCAAAATTTCAAGTTGATCAAAGGGGTAAACTTCGTCGTAGTCAAACGCTCCCACGTTGATAATGTGGACGCGCAGCTCGGCCGGGCCGGGCGCGGCCTCGGGCGGAATGGCCAGCCGGTACTGGCCCAGCGCCATGTCGCCGGGCTGCCAGCGCGGCAGGTTGAAGCGACGGCTGGGCGTGAGCGACTGCCCGACGCGGAAAGTTTGCCCGGCGGCGTCAACCAGATCAAACGCCAGCGACACGTCATCAAGGTTGTATTGGCCGGCCTGCCACAGCAGCGCCAGCAGCAGCCGGTCGCCGGGCTGGGCGCTTTTTACGGGCAAAATGCTGCGGCGCAGGCCGATAATGGGGAACAGATCGACCAGCGGCGAGGTATCCTGCGGCAGCGGGCCGTTGGGCGGCTGCACCAGCCGGCTCAAATTGACGGCATCGACCAGCGCGGTGCGGCGCTGCGGCCGGCCCTCGCTATCGAGCACATCCCAGCCGCTGAAATTTTGGCCGTCAACCGTACCCAAACCGACCTCGGCCACATACAGGCCGGGTGGCGTGCCGGTTTGCCACGGCAGGCGGAGGCGGGTGATGACCAGCTCGCCCACCGGCCAGCGCGAGGGTGGGTAGGTGGCCGGGCCAAGCGGCGCAACCAGCGGCTCGGTGTCCCACAAAAAGCCGTCGCCGTCGGTGAGGCGCAGGGTGAGGGTCAGTTTATCCGGCAGCGGCTGGCGTGGTCGCCAAAACAGGACCAATTCGTCATCGCTGAGCTGGGTCATCCCGACGAGGTCGAGCTGATTGTTAAAATTGGCGTTGACTGCCCGTTTGATCGGGTTTTGGCTGAGCAGCTCGATTTTATCCGGTTTGAGCCGCCAGTGTTCCAGGCCGACGCCCCAAAAATCGCCGGCATCGTGCGGGCGCTCGCCGATGCGATCCAGCCAGAACGGCACCACGCCGGTTGGGTCGATGACTTCATTTTGCCAGGTGACCAGCCACGCGCCGCCCTTGTTTTGCACCGCTTCGGCAATTTTGCCGGCGATGGACACATCGGTGACGCGGCCAACATCGAGCCGCAGCATCCACGGCAGCGGCGTCCAGCCGTCCCAGCCGTAGTAGTAGGCCCACACCGGAAACAGATGGCCGGAACTGAGCAGCACGGTTTCGTCGGGAGCGCGGCGCTCGCGGACAAACTGGGCCACGGCTTTGAAATCGGCTTTGGAAAAGCGGGGGTCGCTGAACCAGTTGCTCAGGCTAAAGGCCGACAGGCCAGCAATGAACAGCGCCAGCGCCGCCGGCAGCAGCCACGAAACGGCGCGTCGCGCCCCTTTTTGCGCAGCGGCGGCGGCCAGCAGCTCGCCCAGCACGCCGGCAACGATCAGCGCGAAGGCCGGCCAACTGAGCAGGGCATAACGCGGGTTAAACTTGGGCGACTGGTACGACAGCGCCAGAATGAGGCTCGGCGGGAGGAGGAGCCAGAGGAGAAGGAGTTTTGAGTTTTGAGTTTTGAGTTTTGAGTTTTGAGTTGGGTGAGTGATTGACCATGCCATTCGCAATTTGTCACCCGCCACCCGCCACGCGCTACTCGCTAGCGGCAATTCGCCATTCGCAACGCGCTGACTCGCTGACTCGCTGACTCGCTGACTCCACACGGCCCACGCGGCGCAGAGCAGCAGCCCGGCCAGGTAGGCCAGCGCCAGCCACCAGCCGGTTTGCTCAAACACGGTTTCGCCGGCGGTGAAGCTGATGAGCAATTTGCGGGCCGCCTCGTTGAGTTTGAGCGCGCCGGGCCAGTAACTGGGGTCGTCGCCGAGGCGGGCCAGCAGCACCGGCAGCCACGGGGCAAACAGCAGCAGCGCCCCGCCAAAAGCCCCCAGCAACTGCCCCAGCAGATCGCGCTCAAAACGGCGTCGCTGCCAGACCAGCGCGGCGAACAGGCCGTGAGCCAGCAGCAGGAACGCGGCAAAATAGTGGGTGTACAGCGCGGCGGCGGCGGTGAAGGCGTAAAAAAAGGCGGAAGGATGACCCCCTTTCAGGGGGCAGGGGATGAAGGATGAAAGACGAGTGACGAGTGACGAGTGACGAGTGACGAGTGACGAATGACGAGTGACAATCTTTACCAAAAAATAGCTGGCCAGGATGGCTTCAAAGACCAGCAGGGTGTACATGCGGGCTTCCTGGCTGTAATAAACCAGCAGCGGCGAACCGGCCAGCAGCGCCGCTGCCAGCAGCGGCGCGAGCCGGTTGGCAAACAGACGGCGGGCTAGCGCGTAAATGGCCGGGATGCTCAGCACGCCAAATAGCACCGACGGCCAGCGCAGGGCAAATTCGCTGTCGCGCAGCAAGATGTCGTTAAGCCAGATGAGCAGGTAGTAGAGCGGCGGCTGGATGTCGGCGGCGGTCCACTGGATAAGGTCCGGCAGTTGCATTTTGGACAGCATCCAGGTAACGCCTTCATCGTACCACAGGCTCTGCTCGCCGAGCCACAGCAGGCGCAGGGCCAGCCCCGCCAAAATGATGAGCATCAGCCACAGTCGGTGCTTGTTCATACGGGCCATGCTACCACGAGGCACCCTCACGGGCAAAGCGACTTAACCGCCTCGGTCGGCCCTCATCCCCCCTACCCCCTTCTCCCTCAGGGAGAAGGGGGAAAAGTTTTTGGGTGAGATTTTGGGCGGCGGAGCCGCCCAAAATCTCACCCATTCAGTGTAGCCCCCTTCCCAATTTTTGGGGAGGGGAAAAATCGCCATTTTTAACACCTGTCCGCCCTTGAACACTTGTGGGGCAGGGGGGATGAGGGGGAAAACCACGCATTGCTACTTGACCGTAATCTGGCCAAGTTCCAGTGTGTCGCCGCCGGCGGTCAGCGGCAGCCGTTCCAGCGATTGGGCCTGGTACAGCCCCATTTGCAGCGTGTAAACGCCGGGCGGCAGGCTGGCGGGCAGGGGCAGCGTGTGCCGGTCGAGCAGGGGCTGGTTCACCGGCCAGCGGCTGGTCGGTTGCAGGCCGAGCCAGGCGGGAAAGGCATCGGTTTGGGCCACGCGCTCACCGGCGGCGTTGAGCAGGTGGATAAACACGGTATAATCGGCGGCGGGCGGCGCGCTGGCCTGCCAGCGCAGCAGCAGCGGCAATTCCCCGCCGGGGCTGACGGCATCGGGCTGAAAATAAAAGCCGGTTAACCTGATGGCCGGGCCAAACTGCGCCTGCGCCGGGCGGAGCGGCAAAAAGGTGGGCGTGGGAGCCAGCCGGGTGAGAAACGACCCCTGCCGCCGGAACGAAGCCAACTGCGCCCAGCCCCCGGCGTGGCTGGCGATGGACCAGCGGGCGGCGGGGTCGGACAGGCTGGCTTCGCCGGGGCCGACGGCCAGCCCCAAATGAAAGGTGGCGGGTAGCATCTGCGGCAGCGTTTTGGTGACGATGATTTCGGTGGGCTGCCAGCGGGCCGGCGGATACCAGACGGCGGCAATCATGGGGACTTGCGCCGGGTTGGCGAGCAACTGGCCGGTGTCATCAAATACCAGTGGCCACAGCCGCAGATCGTCTGGCAGCGGGCCGGCGGCCTGCCAGTAAAAACGGAAAATCACGCCGTCGTCGGGGTCGTCGAGCACATCGTAGCCGAGCAGGGTGAGCTGGCCGCTATTAAACGACACATCGGCGGTGATGGCCGGCGGGCCGGCGGCGCGGGCAAAATCAAAAAACGAGTCCGGCAGCGGGCCGGCGGTGGGCGCGCCGGTGTGTTGCGCCAGCAGCAGCCCCGGCCCGGTAGCAACAAGTTGCCAGCCATCGGCGAGCATAGCCAGCAATTTGGCCCGGACATCGTTGGGGTGGCTGCCGGGCACGTCGGTCACGTCAACCAGAGCAAAGTCGGCGTTGGCCAGCGTGGGGAAAATGTAGGCCACCCGGCGGTGGGCAATGTGCGGGTGCAGCCCGGCGCTGGCTGAAACCACGGCATCGGCGGGGAGGCGCGCCAGCAGACCGGGCAGGGCGGCGGCGGTGGGCGTGGTGGTGTAGCTTTCGGTGCGGATGGAGAGCGGCGTCCAGCCGTGGAGGGTGTGATAACCCAGCGACCAGCCCAGCAGCCACAGGCTGGCGGCAAAAAGCGCGGTGTGGCTCAGCATTTGGCCGGTGATGCGCCGGGGCGGCAGATGGGCCAGCAGCCGGCGCAGGCCAAAAATGGCGGCGGCAATGAAAGCGGCCACCAGCGGCGCGGAGTAGTGCTGCTCGCCGGAGTATTGGCCGGCAAAACTGCTGAACATATTGGCCGCCAACACCGGCAGCCCCAGCAGCAGTAGTTCCGGGGCCAGCAGCGGCAAAAAACCGGCGGCGGCCAGCAAGCCCAGCAGATAGCGCCAGCGGGCGGGGTCGGCGAGCAGGGCCAGCGGCGCGGCATTGCCGGGGTAGCGGTTGGCCAAATAAATGGGGCCCGGAGTGCCAAAATATTGGCGGGCCAGCGGCGCGACAATCAGAAAGGTGGCGGCCAAAAACCAGGTCGTGCTGACGGCGATCAGCCCCAGCCCGTGCAGTACCGCCGGTCGGGGCGGCTGCTCGCGGCGAGTTTGCCAGGCGTGCAACAGCAGCCACAGGCCGAGCATGGCGGTGAGGGTGGGCAGCGTTTCTTTGGTGAGCATGGCGATGAGCGCCCACAGCCAAAACCAACCCCAGCGGCGGCGCAGGCCGTACCACAGGGCAAACAGCAGCGGGGCCACAATGAACGGGTCGGCGTGAAAATCAGCGATGTTGGCCGCTTGCAGGTGGGGGTACAGCAGGTAGGCCGCGGCAAAAATCAGGCCGGCCCACTCGGCGGCGGGCGGCGAAATGGGGCCAACGGCCAGCCGGTCGCGGGCCAGCCAAAACACGGGCAGCGCGCCCAGCGCCAGCGCCAGCGATTGGACAACCAGCAGCAGGCGCACGTCGTCCCACAGATAAAACAAAAAAGAGAGCGGTACGAGGATCGGCTCAAAATGTTCGGCCAGGCGCGGCTGCTGGTGATCGCCCCAGGTCAGTTCCATAAAACCGCCCGGCCCGATGGCCGTGTTCCACATGGGCTGGTCAATCAGCGACAGATCGGCGGCGTAGGAGTTGAGGGTGTTGTGCCGGTTAATGGTGTACCACGAAAAATAGGCCGCATACACGGCCATCAGCGCAAACAGGAGCAGGTGGGGCAGGCGCGGATTAAGTTTCATGAGTCGCTGGGCGGCTGGCTGTCCGTGGGTTTATTTTTGAGCTGGTTTTGGCGGCGCTCGCGCAGTTCTTTGGCGGTGGATTGCAACTGCTCAAAAAATTCAGTGTCGGTGATGTCCTGCACGGCCTGCTGCCGCTTAACCTCGTCAATTTGAATGGTGAGCTGCTGGATTTGCTGTTTGAGCGCCTCTTCGCGGCGGCGGACGCTATCGACCATTTTGAAAAAGACCGACAAAAAGGCGTTGGCCCGGGCCTGGTGCGATTGCGACGAGCCGATAATGGTTGATTGCGACTGTTCAACCTGCTGCACCACAAAATCGTAGTCACCATCGGCGATGTGCTGGCACCAGTCGATGGCCTCGCCGATGTAGGCGTTGGCAAAGCGCATCCGCTCCGACATATCGCGCAAAAACGATTGCACCAATTGCGGATGCTGGTCCAGCACGTCCATCACCACGTTGTATTTTACCTCGATGGCGCTAACCGGCGTGAGCACGATAACCGTGCCGGAGCGCGGCTGCTGGTCGATGAGCGACATTTCGCCCAGCACCTCGCCCGGCCCAATCTGGTTGAGCAGAATTTCCTGGCCGTGGTAGCCGGTGGTGACCACTTTGACCCAGCCGGTGCGGATAATAAACAGCGAATCGCTGGGGTCGCCTTCGCGGATCATCACATCGTCTTTAACAAAGCGGCGGGTTTCGGTTTGACGGGCAATCTGCGCCAGCACGTTGTCCGGCGCGTGGCGAAACAGCCGCAGGGATTTTAAATATTTAACCAGATCGTCGCTCATGGCGATACTCCTGCAAAAATAGCGAATTGCGAATTGCGAAAGTAGGGGCGGTTCGCGAACCGCCCCTACTCAATTTTCGTTCACAGTGCGATAGCGTAGCTTCGGTTAGCCCCATGAAAAAATCAGCGAATGACCAATGACGAATGACAACTCACCCAACTCACAAAACCCACAAAACTCATCCGCTCACCCAACCCACTTAACTCATCCCACTCACAAAACTGCCTTTACTCAATTGTAACGGACTCCAGCCAGACGGCAACTGCCGGTTCGGTGAGGCCGAAGGCGGTGGAGACGGCCACGGGCCGCAGCGCGTCGAGTTGCTCCAGCAGTTGGCCGTCGGCGGTGCGGATGAGAGCGTGGCTGCACCGAAAACAGCCGCGCAAATCGCCCGCCGCGCCGGTGGCCTGCCGGATGGCCTGCACCGCGGCCTCCGACAGGTTGGCGCTGGCTTCATCGGCGGCGGCAAGGGCGATGGTCGCCCCGGGCGGCGCGGCGGCCAAAAATTCGGCCAGCCGGGCCGAAGCGGCGGGGTCGGCGTGGGTGTCAAAATTGGCTGTTTGCACCCCGGCGGCGGTAATGATTGCCGCGTTGTAGCCCCGCTCGTTGGGCGATACCTCACGGCCGTTAACGTAAATGTGGCCGTAGTCGCCCACCTCTTCGCCGGCGCTCATCACCGTCCCATCGGCGGGCGGCGGGGCGATCTGCCCAAAATTGAGCCAGACCGTGTTAACGCCGGGCCGGGCGATGCCGGCGGGCAGGGCAAAAGTAAGTGTCGATGGCTCGCTGCCCACCGGCTGCTGCGGCGACTGCCAGCCGTTGAGCGCCAGCGACACGGTTTGGCCGTCGACCTGCTCCGGGGCGGCCAATCGCAGCGACAATTGCTGAGCCTCGCCGGTGAGCGGCAGCAGCAGCCGCGCTGCTTGCCGCTGCGCGGTAACGGGCCGGCCGGGCAGCACCAGCCCCCAGCCTTCGCCAAAATAGAGCGGAGCCAGCGGCGAGTCGGGCGTAATGTCGATACTGGCGGGCGGCGAGCCGGGATTAACGCGGTAAAGGGTGAGTGAGTCATCGGCCTGAATTTTTTCAACCGGCAGCAGCGCCTCGATGTACGGAATTGTCGCTTGCGGGGTGACAATGAGGCTGCCGCCGGCATCGGGCCGGACAACGATGTAGCCGATATTGAAAAAACGCAGCACATCGGCGGCGAGGGCGCGGTCGGCGGCCAGCCGTTCGGGGGGCAGGGTTTTGCCGGTTTCCAGCGCCAGCAGCGAGTTGAGCAGCGGCGCTTGCGTAAAATAGCGAAATTTGAACTCCGGGTTGCGGCTGGTGTTGCCTTGCAGCAACGGCTTTTGATAAGCAGTTTGATAAAACTGGCCAAACATAAATTGGGTGGTCAGCGCGCCGGTAATCCGAAAACCGTTGCGCCAGGCAAAAGGGATATCCAGCACGGCTACAGGCGCGGGGTCGGCGGCGATGATTTGGTACGGCGCGGGTGCTCGCATATCCGATTGCGGCAGTGGAGCCGACAGATGCTCAAACAGAAAGAGCGCCCCGGCCAGCGCCAGCAATCCCCCGGCCAGTGCCGGGCGGGCGCGGAGCCGCTGCCCGAGCCAGGCCAGGGCAAACGCGGTTAGCACGCTCAAACTGAGCATCAGTAGCACGCTGTAACGGCTGGGGTAGCGGTTCCCTTTGAAAAAAGGCAACTGCTGCAACAGCACAAACGGGCCGGGCAGGCCGGTGGCGTGCCCGTTAAACGTGATGACCGGCCCCAGCGCCAGCAGGGCAAAGACCAGCGCCGCCAGCAGCCAGAAACGGGTTTCGGCGCGGCGATAGCCGGTGATCGCCGCCAGCAGAGCCAGCCCCAGCAGCATGACGCCCACATAAATGTGCTGGCCTTTGTTAAAAGCGACGATGCCGGTGTGGGTGATCAAATTGCCCAGCAGCGGGTGTAGTTGAGTGGGGATGACAAAGCCGAGCAGATCGGCGCTGAAGGCATCGGCGAAGCCCCCGCCTTCAACCAGAAAATCGCCTTCGGCGGCCATATCCGGCAGCATTTGAGCCAGTATCGGCGCAATGCCGCCGGCAAATACCGCCAGCAGCACCCCGGCGGCGGTCAACTGCGGCAGCGACAGGCGGCGGGCGCGGCTGGTCACCAGCCAGTACAGCCAATACAGGCCGATGAAAACCAGGGCAAACGAGGCGTACGTCATTTCGGCCCAGGCTTGCAGGGTGAGAAACAGCCCGGCGAGCACGGCATTTTTGAGTCGCTGCGGCCGGTGGCGGGCGCGGATAACGTACAGCACAATAAACGGCAGCCAGTGGCTGCTGGCAATGTTAAACTGGCCGAGCGCCACGTAAAACAGTTTGCTGCTGGCAAAAGCGTAAAAGCCGCCGGCCAGCGCCGCGCCGGCCCACACCACGCGGGACGGGGCCACCATCCTGCTGGCAGCGAGCAAATATCGCGCCAGCAAAAACGCGCCAAGCCCGCCCACCGCAAAAGTGGCCAGCGTGTGCAAATTGCTGGCGGCAACCACGCCCAGATTCAGGGTGAGCGGCAGGGCAGTGACGGCGTTGAGCACGGTGAGGGTGTAAAAAGCCAGGTTGATGCCCAGTGGGTAAAACATCATCCCGGTTTGGAACGGGTTTTGGGGGGCGTTAAGCAGGGCGTATTTGAGCCACCACAGATTCCAGGCAATCGCCGGGTCGTCGCCGCCGTCACCGGGGAGGTGGGTGGTCAGCCGGGCCACGGTGGGCCAGGTAAGCAGCGCGGCCAGCAGGCCGTAGCCCAACAGCAGCCAGACGGTGTGGCGGATATTCGGTTTTGGGTTGGCAGGCCGGGTTGTTTGCATGGTTTTTTGAGTTGATTTTGAATTGTACCATTGGCCCACCGCTGGCACCAAAACCAAATTGCCTGTTTGCAGCGCAAGTGTCCGGTTGCCGGACTGCGGGGCAGGTATTGCCCGGGATAAAAAAGTATTCAAGGGGTGAGGCGATAATAAACGAGGTCTGATAACTGTGCAAGGCGCGGCGGTAGCCAAGGACGGTGGTCAAACAAAAACCGGAGCGGCTGGGCCGCTCCGGTTGAAAACAGATTATTGTATGCGTGGGGTTATGGTCAGGGCGCCCAGGAGATGCGCTCTTCAAGCCAGCCCCGCGAGTTAAAGTCATCGTACAAGACTTTGCCGTCCGGCGGGCCTTTCATGTCAAACAGCTTGCGCTGGTTGCTGCCATCGGCGTTCATCACCCACGTGGCCCACACACCATCGCGATTGGAGACAAACGCGATGCTGCCGCCATCGGGCGACCAGGCCGGCAGGCCGTCGGCGCTGGCATTTTCTGTGAGGCGCTGCATATTGCTGCCATCCGAGTTCATTATCCAGACTTCCCAGTTGCCGGCGCCACCGCGATCATACGACATAAAGGCAATTTTGCTGCCGTCCGGTGATGGAGCCGGAGCCGTATCTGAGGGCAGGTCGCTGAGTTTTTTCTCCCCGCCGCCGCGCGGCCCCAGCATAAACAGGCCACAGTCGCCAGAGGGTGTGCAGCCCTTTACAACCAACCGGCTATCGGGCATCACCGAGGGGTATTCACCCTGAAAACCTATGGCAAACGGCGTTTCACCCATCTGATTGCCAATGTAAATTCTGGGGACGCGGTCACCCTCTTTTCGGCTTGAAAAAACAAAGTTCAACCCATCGGGTGACCAGGCCGGCAGGCCATCTTCCACAAATTTGGTGACAATATCACCGCGGCCGCCAATAAAGTCTCTAAAGAAGATGCCGCGCGTGCCTCTATCCCACGAGCGATACGCCAGCAGTGAGCCATCTTTGTTAAATGCAGGTTGGCTGGCCGAACCGGCAATTGGCGTTTGTTCGCCGGTAGCCAGATTGACCATCCAGATATCGTACACCCCGGTGCCATTGTTAAAGGCAGGGTAAACTATCCGGCCGCTCACCGGCGCGGCGGCGGCTTCTGGCGCGGGGGTTGCCGTGGCGGCTGCCGCGGCCGCGGGTTGGGCCTCGGTTGAGGCGGTGGTGGTATCGGCGGGCCGAGTAGCCTGGGCGGTGGAGGCCGCTGTGGTTTTGTTGCTGGTGGCGGCTTTACCGGTGCTGTTGTAGGCGGCCAACTCCTCGGCGGTAAAGGGAATGGTCAATTCCTGGCCAATTTGCAGGCTTTCCGGGTTGTCGATGCCGTTTTCAGAGGCCAGCAAATCTACGTCTACCCCAAATTTGTTGGCAATCGCCAGCAAGGTGTCGCCGGATTGAATGGCGTACACCACGGGTGTAAGGCTAACGGTGGGGGCCGGAGTTGGGGTTGATTCGGGCGTTGGCGTGGTTTTGGCGGCGTCATCGGTGGTTGCCGCTGTTCCGGCGTTGGGCGTGGCCGATGTGGTTGTGGCTTTGGGGGTTTCGGCCTTGGCCACTATTTTTTCCGCGCCAAAGCGGAAGCTGTTGATCATCCCTTGAAACACCGGCTGCACCGAGTTCCAATCCTGGGCCAGCGACGAGGCCACCAGATAATAGCCGGTGCCGTCTTTGCTGGTAACGGCTATGGTGGCAATGCCCTGTTTGTTTTCGGCCGCGTCTTCAAACCGAATCTGGGTTGAGGTCCACGTTTGTGAGCCGATGCTGATAGTGCCCTCGTTGAGGGTTTCGGCCTGGGGCGGAAATTGCCCCAGCACCCCACTGAGAATATCGGCAATAGGAGCGTCAATTTTCTCCGGCTGGCCAATCAACATTTTGGTCTCGGCCAGCGCTTTGGGATCAAGCCCGGCGGCAGTGGGAGCAAAAATAGCGGCTCCGCCGTTTTCGGCGGTTTTCCAGGTGTCCGGGTATTCCAGTGTAATTTCCAAATCCTGGCTGCTGTATTTGGCCATTGTGGCCGGAGTTGGCGTGGCTACCGGTTGAGCGGCGCTGTTGCCGGTAGGCGTGGGGCCAGGCGTTGGTGTTTCATCGGGCGGGCCGGCCGGCAGGGTGGGTGTGGGTAGTTGTACCTGGGCCACATTGCCCGCGCCAAGTACACCGCTGCCGTACATAAATACGGCGATAATGATAAAGGCAAAAATGACCAACACCGCTACCCCGGCCACTCCGGTCCAGAGCGTGCTGGGGAAAGCCCGCAGAATGTCACCCAGAGTGTAGCCCTCTTTGTCTTTGTCGCCTGCTTGTTTTGGCTCGACAGGTTTGACCGGAGCGACTGGCGGGGCAATGTTTTCTGCTGTTTTTTGCCGGGCGCGCTGTTCGCGTTGGCTCTGGGACGGCTCTTCGGCCGATGGTTGGGCCGTGCGCGGGATGACCGGCAGCGGTTGCGTAACCTGATGGTGCCGGGCGCCGCTGGCCGCAGGTGCGGCCGGTTCGGGCTTTTTAATTGGCTCCATCGGCATGGTATCTTCCCGGGCGCGTTTTTGCTGGGCCGGCGTTGGCGCTACCGGTGGCGGGCTGGGCCTGGCCGCTTGAGCCGCGGCCGGAGTAGAAGTAGTGGAGCCGGTGGGAATAATAATGGTGGGTTCGTGCGCTGCCTGCGAACGCCGTCGCGGCGCGCCGGGCCGGCTTGGTTCTGTGGTTACGGGCGGTGGGGCGGCCGGCGTTCTGCGCTGCGGCACCACCTGGTTATCCTGCAGCGGGGTTTGCCGCTGCCCGCTGGCCGGCAGCTCCGGCGAGCTTTTTTCTCGGCGGGGCACTACTTCATCGGGCGATAGCGGCGATGTGGCGGTGCGGGCCGTGGCTGCCGGAACGGGTTCTTCTTCAACAATTGGCTGGCGGCGGGGCGTAACCGGGATGGGGATGGTTGCCGGCGCCGGTTTGGGCTGCGGGGCCGGTTCTGGCTGAACCGCGGCGGGTTGCGGTTGGGAGTCGGGTTCGGCTTCGTAAACGGTAATTACCTCAACGTCGACAACTTCAACGGGAGGTTCATCTTCTTCTATATATTCGGCCACCACCGGTTCGGCTTTGGGTTCGGCTTTTTTGGCTCTGGCCGCCGGCTCTTTGGTGTCCTGGTCCACAATCAGGGCTGGATCGGGTGGCGCATCTTTGGCCGGCTCGCCGGTGGAATATTGCAGCCACTGCTTGCCATCAAAATAGAACCAGGAACCGGTTTGACCCGGAGCCTGAGCGGCAGGGGCCGGGCCGGGTTGAGGGGTGAAATAGGCCGGTTGCGGTTCGGCGCTGTGAGGTGCGGGTTGCTGCGGCGGATAATTTTGCGCCGGGTAGGCCGGCTGCGCGTAGCCGGGATAGCCCTGAGCCGGCATCGAGGGCTGCTGAAACGGCTGTGGCTGCACTCGCCCGGTGCGGACTTCAAATTCGCTGGCCGGGTGCCAACCTTCGTGGTCGTAAAAATACCACTGGCCGCTTTTTGCGCCCAACGACCAGTACCGGCCTTCATCGTCCTGAAACAACTCGGTATCAGACTGGGCCGGTTGTTGGGCGTAGGCCGTTGGCTGCGGCTGTGGTTGGGGTTGTGAAACCGCGGGGCCGGTGGGGTCGTTTTGGCCGGGTTTGACCCACTCATTGGTTTCGGGCTGGTAGTAATACCAGTCGCCGCTTTTTGCCCCGCGCTGCCAGTAACGGCCCTGGGCATCCATAAACGGCAGCTTGTCGGCTTCGTTTGGATCAGCCTGCCGCCAGTTTTGGCCGTCGTAATAATGCCAGGCTCCGGTTTGAGCGCCAATCATCCAGTAGCGGCCCAGGTTATCCTGAAACTGGAGCTTGTCAATCTCGGCCGTAAAGGCGGACTCGTCAATCTTCCCGGAGCGATAATCACCGAGCAGAGCCTGATACCGGCGTTCGAGTTCTGCAATATTGCGTTCCATTATGCGTTCCCATTTCTTGCTTTGGGCCAGGTTTCGCCCAAAACAAATCTCCTTCACTTCTTTAATCAATCAAATCAAAGCCAAATTCTGCTTCCCGACAGAATATAGGCCATCGTCCTTGCGCAAACATATATGTTACACTGTTTTAAAGAATCTCCAAAATTGGCGCTGCCTGCAAAATAACTATGCTGTTTTGATTAAACCACTCAAAAAAGCGAATTTTTATTTTAGAGGATTTTTTATGAAACGCAACACTATGCCAAATATGCTCCGGTTTGAAAAGTTGAAGGCCAAAACCAGGAGCCACATTTATAAAACACGGATGGTGGATGATTCGGCGGTAACGGCCCGCACTGCTGCTGCGGCATAGCTGTAAGCAAACCAATCTGGAAAAGCATCAGCCAGTGCGGGGATAGCATCAATTTCAACCAGACCTTTATTAAGTGCGTCAGAAAAACGCGTTCTTCCTAACCAAATTTGGAAATATGTGGCCAAATCGGCTGTTATCAGCACATCCAGTTCAAATCCCGGGTAAGTAAGACAAACAGAAACATCTTCTCTGGTTAAGACCAGCCAATAACTTTCATTCACTGCTCCCCTAAAGTCAAACTGTACCACTGTTCGCTGTTTGGGAAGTTGATCAACGCGAACGCGGTCACGCATCCACCACAGCAACAAAATAGGATCAAGGTCATCAGGTTCAGGGTCATTAAAGGCCCACCGAGCGCCCCACGTAAGCAGCGAACCGATGACCGCCTGTAATTCCTCACCTGCTGGTGATAGTTGATATTCGGTGCGCTGCCGACCATTTCCCCGGTCAATTTTGTTTACTACCCCCATTTGCTGCAATCGACGTAATCTTTCAGCCAGTAATCCGCGCGATATACCGGGCAAGCCGCGTTCAAGATCATTAAAGTGGCGTGTGCCCGTTAACATATCACGCACAATTAGCAATGTCCATCGATCTCCCAAAATTTCCAATGCTTTGGCTACGGGGCAATATTGTCCATATTTGTACATAAATTCTCCTCTCCGCTTTTCAGGATACATCTTATCATGCAGCGGTGACCAGTTCAAAATTTGAACTGGTCAACCAGAAATCGGTGTGCTATCCTGCTGTTCAGGAGGGCCATTTTTTAAGGGTGGTTCTGTCAGATTGGGTTTATCTCAGGAGTCAAGAGAAAGTTAGAGGAGACAAATGAACAAAATTGATAAAGGTCAAGTTACTGGTAATGCCGCTGAGGTTTACGAAGAGTTTTTTGTTCCCGCCCTGTTTCAACGATGGGCAACCCCGGTTGCAAACGCGGCGAAAATAGAGTCAGGTCAGCGCGTGCTGGATGTTGCCTGTGGAACCGGGATTTTGGCCAGAACTGTTGCTGAACGGGTTAGACCCGGCGGGGCCGTTGTTGGGCTTGATGTAAATGAAGGAATGTTGGCGGTAGCAAAGCGCCAGGCTCCGCACATTGAATGGCGGTCTGGTGTTGCTGAAGACTTGCCATTTGACACTGGTAACTTTGATGCAGTGGTAAGTCAGTTTGGGTTAATGTTCTTTGAAAACAGATTGGCTGCTATCCGGGAAATGGTTCGAGTGCTGCGGCCAGGTGGCCGACTTGCCGTAGCCGTATGGGACACGCTTGAAAATACACCGGGTTATGCCGTAATGGTTAATCTTTTGCAGCGACTATTTGGTGAGGAGGTGGCGAATGGGTTGCGAGCCCCCTATATTTTAGGCAATGTACCAGAACTTCAATCTTTGTTTCGTGCTGCGGGGATTCCGAATGCCGCGATCACGACACATCCCGGAACTGCCCAATTTCCCTCGATTACGTCGTGGGTTTATACCGATATAAAAGGATGGGTGCTTGCGGATATGCTCGACGACGCCCAGATTGAACTTTTGCTCAATGAAGCGGAGCAGATGTTGCATCCATTTGTCGCCGATCAAGGCGCCGTAACCTTCAGTGCGCCGGCGCATATAATCACCTTTGTTAAACCATAAGGTTTGTGACTACACCCGCTGTATTCCAGTTGAGCCGGTTTTTTGTTCTTAGCACGGTTAGGCATACCGGTGCCGCCGGCTGTTATCTGCAAAGACATCGCAAGCAAGCGCGCTGTTTTGGCAAGGTTCAACATTCTGGTTATATTACGGGGTGTAGATGGCCAGCGGCAAGCGGTTGTAACCGGCAAGATTGTGCCGGATGAAAAAGTTTTGTCGGAAGACACTGGTATTATCTGATGCTAAATTGGCCGCAGCAAACCGGGCCTAATGGCAAGCGAATTTGTGGTTATAGACAAGTGTATGGTTTTATTTGGAAAACTGGTATAATTTGCCCACAATGAAGAAGTCCTTTTCTGTAATTTTAAGCATAATTGTGTTGGCCTGTGGTGCGCTGGGGACATTTTTCTGGACGCAGGCGTTTTACGGCTCCATTAAAAATTTTCGGTCACCGCTAGCCGGCATTAAATTTGATGACTCGCCGCTGATTGTTTCAAAACCAACCGGCGTGGTTGTGGTTGTGATCAGTGGGTTGAGCGAAACCACCCTTGAAGATAACGTGCTGCCCAGCCTCACCCAAATCAGCCAGACCGGGGCCAGCGCCATTATTCAGGGCGAGCCACCCAGCAACTCGCTCACCTCAAAAATGGGCGTGATCACCGGCGCGCCGGCCGAAATCAACGGCGCGCCGCCCATTGATGTGCCGCTGCCGGAACTATCGCTGGTCGATAGCGATTCTATTTTTGCCGCCGCTCATGCCGCCGGGTTGCATACCGCTCTGGCCGGGCCGGAAGACTGGCGCCGATTGGCGCCGCGCAATGATCTGGACGAGACATTTTTTGTCGAGGGGGCCGGCCCGGAAACCGACCAGCTTATTTTTGAAGACGCGCAGTTGCTGCTGCAAGATAACAGCCTCGATCTGATCCTGATTAATTTTACTCAACTGGCCAGCGCGGCTCAGTATCAGGGTGGCACTGCCGGCCCGGCCTATCAGCAGGCGGCCGGCCAGATCGATGCCTATCTGGGCCAGCTTTACCAATCCATCGATCTGGGCCGGCGGGTGTTGGTTATTTTGGGCGACCACGGCTTTACCGCCGCCGGTGGTCACGGCGGGGCCGAGCCGGAAGTGCTGCGCCGCCCGCTGCTGATGATTGGCGACGCCGTTGTGCCCGGCAGCTTCAGCGATGTTTCCGCCAATGATGTGGCTCCAACTATTACCACCCTGTTGGGCGCTGCGCCGCCCTCGCTGGCTCAGGGGCGTATTTTGTTTGAGATGCTCCGCCTGGCTGAGGCCGATCACACCCTGGCTCAACTGGCCCTCACCCGCCAGCGAATCGAGCTGATGCAGGCTTATTCAGTCGCTTTAACCGGCCAGGAGACAACCACCCCCCTGCCCGCTGAATTGGAGCAGGCCCAACTGGCTTTTGCCCAAAAAAATGCCAGCGGCGCGTACCAACTGGCCCGGCTGGCCCAGCAAACCGCCGATGCAAATATAGCCGCGGTTCGCCGCCAGCAGCTCCAAGCGGAACAGTTGCCGCGGTTGGCCCTGGCTGCGGTTGTGGTGCTGGTTTGGGCGGCGGTAATGTGGCGGCGACGGGGTCGCTATTTTGGGTTGATATTGATGGCCACGGTGCTAACGGTGGGCTTGTATCATGTGCTGTACCAACTGCAAGGCTTTGAATATTCGCTGAGCACCGTCACCAGTTTTGCAGACTGGCCTTTTTCAATTGGCCGCAGAATTACCGTGAGCCTGCTGGCCGGCGGCGGGTTCATTCTGATTTTGCTTATGCTGGTCAATGAACCGGACTGGATAACGTTGCTGGGCACCGGTTACGGTTTTGGTGTTCTTGTCACCTTTATTTTTGCGCTGCCGCTGTTTTGGGCCTACTGGCAGCACGGCGTGGCCGTAACCTGGGCCTTGCCCCATGTGGATGTTGCCTTTTGGCAGATAAACGCCCTGTTTGAAACGATGATTGCGGCCACATTGGGGCTGCTGCTGCCGTGGCCCATTATGTTGTTGATCAGTTTTGTGGGGTTGGTGCGTCGTTCACTGGATAAATCACAGACGCAGCCCAAATCTGACGCGTTACCCGGCCTGCGCCTGTAAACTCTTTTCACAAGGACAAACCCATATGCGCGTAATCATTACCGGAGCCAGCGGCCAACTGGGCCAGGCGCTCCACAAAGAACTCACCACCCAGGGCTACGAGATTATCGACATCCCTGATTACCCCGAGCTGGATATTTCTGACCACTCGGTTGTGCCCCTGCTCAGCGATTTATACCCGGAACTGGTGATCCACTGCGCCGCCCTGACCAACGTGGACGCCTGCGCCAAAGACCCCGACGCGGCCTTTGCCGTGAACGCCTTTGGCACGCAAAATGTGGCTCACGCCTGCCTGCGCTGCAACGCCCAAATGGTCCTCATTTCTACTAACGAGGTGTTTAGCGGCCGCAGCGACCGCCCCTATCTGGAAGGTGACCCGCCCCAACCCGTCAACCCTTACGGCAGTTCCAAACGGGCCGGTGAGCAGATGGCCGCCCATTATTTAAAAGATGGCCTGTACATTGTGCGGACGGCCTGGCTGTTTGGCGGCGGCCACATGTTCCCGGAAAAGATCATCGCCGCGGCCGATAAAAACGGCGCACTCCAGGTAGTGACCGATGAGGTTGGCAACCCAACCTACGCCCCGGATTTGGCCAAAGCGGTGGCCCAATTGGTGCAAACCCATGCTTACGGCATTTATCATTTTACCAACGCCGGCTATTGCTCCCGCTTTGATTTTGCCCGCGAAATTTTGCGTCTCAGCGGCCGCGAGCATGTGCAGCTCAATCCAACCACGCTGGCCCAATACCCGCGCCCGTCGGTGGTGCCGCCGTTTACCCCGCTGGCCAATCTGCGCGGCGCAGAACTGAGCATCACCCTGCGTTCGTGGCAAGAGGCGCTGGCCGACCATTTTGCCCAAAAATGAGCGAACCGCTGCTGTCTGTTATCATCCCCCATTACAACGGCGTGCAGCATTTGGCCGTTTGTTTTAACGCGCTGCGCTGCCAAACTTACCCCCATCTGGAAATAATCCTGGTCGATAACGGGTCCAGCGATGAGTCCGTCGCCTACACCCGCCACAATTTTCCGGAGGTGATTGTGCTGGAGCTGGGGCAAAATTTTGGCCTCACCGGGGCCATTAACCGGGCCATTGCTCAATCTCGCGGCGAGGTGCTGGTGCCGCTCAACAATGACACCGAGGTTGATCCCGGCTGGGCGCAGGCGCTGGTGGAACGGCTGGCCGAGTTTCCGGCGGCGGGCATTGTGGCCAGCAAAATGCTGCTGTTTGCAGAGCGAAACAAAATTCACTCCGCCGGCGATGGCTTTGGCGTTAACGGCATCCCCATCAACCGCGGCGTGTGGCAAATCGACTCCGGCCAGTTTGACGCCGACACCTACATTTTTGGCGGCTGCGGTGGGGCGGTGGCCTACCGGCGCAGCATGCTCAACGACATCGGCCTGTTTGACGAAGACTTGTTTATGTATCTGGAAGACGTGGATTTGAACTGGCGGGCGCAGTTGGCCGGTTACAAGGCCGTATTTGCGCCCCGGGCCGTGGTTTACCATCACCTCAGCGCCACCGGCGGCGGAGTGCTGGCCAGCTACTACACCGGCCGCAACACCATGTTTGTGCTGGCCAAAAACCTGCCCGGCGCGATCTTTCGGCGACACTGGCCGGCCATTATTGGCGCACAACTCAAAATTGCCTTCGATGCCCTGCACGCCTGGCGCGGCGCGGCGGCCCGGGCGCGGCTGCGCGGCCAACTGGCCGGGCTGCTGGGGCTGCCTCGCTGGCTGGCCAAACGCCAGCGGCAAGTCAAACGGGTTGACGACGCCTATTTAGAGTTGTTATTAACCCGCACCTGAAATTTCCCACCGCAAACCCAGATAAAAAATAGTAGGCCGGGCTTGTAGCCCGACGATCACGCTGCAAGCGTAACCTACGCCTGTAAAATACAACCACTTGCGCATGCTCTCTCGTGCGGCCGCAGTGCAGGTGTTGCGACGGGTCGGGGCGCTTCGCGAAGCGCCCCGACCTATTTTTGGCCATCCTGCTTGTGCGGCGTTTTCCTGTTTACAACCGCTGCGGAATGGGTATACTTGAAGATAGGTGAAAATTCGCTATTTTCACGGGAGTCCAAAACTACAGTTCTGGAATCCTATCACAATTTTTAAGAGCCGGGTCAGGAAATTTCCTGTCCTAATTCCTAACTCCTGATTCCTGACCCCTGAATCCTGTTTTCAAAGGAGTCGGACAGTCCCTATCGGGACGACACCACAGGTTGAAAATGTCACTCTGAGCGACCAACGGGAGCGACACTTGCGCCTGCGCGCAGTGCAGGTGAGAGTCTCTGAGACCCTGAGCGCAGCGAAGGGTGACATTAGTCGATCTATTTTCAGAGGAGGCAAAAATGAAACTGACCATTTCGCTGGCGCAAATTGATATTGAATTGGGCGACCCGGCGGCCAATCTGGATAAGGCCGCCGCCTGGACCGCCGAAGCCGCCCGGCGCGGCTCTGACGTAGTGGTGTTCCCGGAAATGTGGACCACCGGCTGCGACTGGTCCAATATTGACCGGCTGGCCGCCTCGCAGGACGAGATGATCCGGGCTGTGGCGGCGCTGGCCAAAAAACATCACATCTGGCTCAATGGCTCAATGCTGGCGCTGGATGAAACCGGCCAGCCCACCAACACCTCCATCCTGTTTGATCCACAGGGCGAACAGGCCGGCCTGTACCGTAAAATCCACTTGTTTGGCGTGATGGACGAGGACCAGTACCTGGCCCCCGGCCAGAGCCTGGCTACGGTAGAGACCGCATGGGGTCAGAATGGGCTGGCTATTTGTTACGATCTGCGTTTTCCTGAAATGTTCCGCAGCTACGCTCTCAAAGGGGTGAATATGGTTTACCTGCCCGCCGAGTGGCCGCATCCGCGGCTGGCTCACTGGCAAACCCTGCTGCGGGCGCGGGCCATTGAAAACCAAATGTACATGGTGGCGGTGAACCGGGTGGGCAACGACGGCACGTACGACTTTTTTGGCCATTCGGCGATTATTGACCCGTGGGGCAACACCGTTGTTGAGGCCGGCGAAACCGAAGTTTTGCTCACGGCCACCATCGACACGGAAACGGTGACGACCGTACGCCAGAAAATCCCCGTTTTTCGGGACCGGCGGCCGGATTTGTACCAATTGGGGTAGGGTTAACGGTTTTTTTCTTTGCCCACAAACAGGTAGGTGCCTACCACCAGAAACGCGGCAAACAGCCCCAACAGGATAGCCAGGTTCACCAGCGGCGGCAGCAGCACTACGTGGCTGTAATCCGGGGAGGCGGCGTAATAAATGCCGCGGGTAAAATCTACGGCGTAGCGCATGGGGGATAAAATCGACAGGATATTTAAGTACCACGGCAGGTTATGCACGGGGGTAAATACCCCGGCCAAAAAATATTGCGGCAGCATTATAAAAGGAAAGACCTGATTGGCGGCTCGCTGGCTGTTTAAATTGGCCATCACCATGACGCCAAACGCGCCGCCAAACAGGCACACCAGCACCGCCACCGGCCCCATCGCCACAATTTGCCCCACAGAAATGGGAATGCCGATGACGATGGCAAAGAGCATAATGCCAATCCCCTGCGTCATCGAAACCAGCGCCTCGCCCAATATTTTGCCAATCACAATGGCATAGCGGGACACCGGCGAGACAAAAATTTCCTGGCTAAAATCGTTTTCCCGGTCCTCTATCAGCGAGACCAGCCCCATAGCCGATGACTGGAACATAGTTTGGGCCAGCACGCCGGTAAACGTAAACGCCAAAAAACTAAAGCCCAACTCCTCGCCAAAACTGGCCTCAAAACTGCCCCCCAGCACCGCAATAAAAATCAGCGGGAAAACAAAAGTTGAGACAATGCGGATGGGATCGCGTAAAAATTTCAGCAGATCGCGATAAGCCAGAGCCGCGGTGGCGTTTAGTTGCATTATTGCTGCTCCTCAACAATGGCCAGGTAGGCGTCTTCTACGGTGGGGTTGTGCGTTTTAAGCGTGGTCAGCGGCGTGTGGATGGCCTGGAGCAGCCGGTGTGCCTCGCGGTCATTTTTAATACCGACTTTAAATTGTGGCGTTTCAACAAACGTTGCGCCCAGCCCGGCCAGTTCGGCGCGCAGGGCGGCCCGGTCGGCGGCATCGATGATGAGGTAGCGTTCGATCAGTGTGGATTTCACTTCGTCGGGTGTGCCAAAGGTGATGACTTTGCCTTTGTTGATAATGCAAATTGTGTCGGAGTCTTCGGTTTCGTCAAGGTAGTGGGTGGTGAGAAAAACGGTGGTGCCGTTTTCGGCGCGCACCCGCCGAATGTATTCCCACAGGTTGCGCCGGCTGGCGGGGTCCAGCCCCACGGTTGGCTCGTCTAAAAACAACACTTTGGGCCGATGAATGAGGCTGCGAATGATTTCAAGCTTGCGCTTCATCCCGCCGGAGAAGGTTTTGATCGGCTTAAAAATATCATCGCGGATGCCCAATATTGCGCTGAGTTCATCGATTTTGTTTTTGTACTCGCGCGGCATCAGTGAAAACGCGGGCCGAAACGGGTACAGGCCGTACAAAATGGCGTGCAGCCGCACGTTTTCTTCGGCGGACAGGTTTTGGTCGAGGCTGGGTTTTTGAAAGATAATGCCCACCTGCTGCCGAACCTGGCTGGCCTGGGTAACCACATCAAAGCCGGCAATGCGCGCCGTGCCGGAGGTGGGTGACAGGGTGGTAGTTAAAATGGAAATGGTGGTGGTTTTGCCGGCGCCGTTGGGGCCGAGCAGGGTAAACAACTGGCCGGCTTCAACGGCAAACGAAATGCCATCAACGGCATTGCTGGCGCTGTTTTGGTAACGTTTGGTGAGCAACTCAACCTGAACAATGGGAATCACAGGCAACCTTTCTGTTGGTTAACGGTGCGGGGTAACCTGTAGCATCTGCCGCACCCGTTCAACCAGGGTTTGGGTGGTGAATGGTTTTTGCAGCAGCGGCGCGTCAATTTCGGTAACACCGAGATCGGCGTAACCGGACATGTACATAATTTTAAGCGTGGGCCGCTGTTCAACCAGTATTTTGGCCAGTTCGTGGCCATTCATCCCGCCGGGCATCACCATATCGGTTAGCAGCAAGTGGATAGGCTGGGCATAGTTGCCGGCCAGTTCCAGCGCCTCGGCGCTGCGGCTGGCTTCTAACACAGTAAACCCTTCTTTAACCAGGGCGCGGCGGGTAATAGACCGGACCATCTCTTCATCTTCCACCAGCAAAATTGTGGCCTTTTCTGGCGAGCGGCGGGATAATGCCGGCGGCGCCGGCTCGGAGTCGACGCTTTTGTCAGCCTGCGGAAAATAGACCTTAAAAATTGTACCATTTTGAGCCTGGCTTTCAACCCAAATTTGCCCGCCGCTTTGGGTTACAATCCCGTGGATGGTGGCCAACCCCAACCCCGTGCCTTTGCCCTGTTCTTTGGTGGTAAAAAATGGCTCAAAAATGTGGACGCGGGTATCTTCGTCCATACCAATGCCGGTATCGCTGACGGTCAAAATCACGTGCGACCCGGAGGCCAGCCCGGCAAATTCGGGGCGATCAAGGTTTTTAACAAATATGTTGGCGGTTTCAATGGTCAGTTTACCGCCATCGGGCATGGCGTCTCTGGCGTTGACGGCCAAATTTAAAATAACCTGCTCAATCTGGCCAGAGTCGGCTTTGATTGGCCCCAGTTCTGGCTCAAAAATGGTAACCAGATCGATATGTTCACCAATCAGGCGGCGCAGCATTTTGTCCATATCGGCCACCACGGTGTTCAGGTTGATGATTTTAGGGGTGAGAATTTGCTGCCGGCTAAAGGCCAGCAGTTGGCCGGTGAGCGCCGCCGCCCGGTTGCCAACTTTGTTGATCTGTTCAACATCTTTGCGGGCCGGCGAGTCTTCCGACAGGGTGTCGAGCAGCAGTTCCGTATTGCCAATAATCACCGTGAGAATGTTGTTGAAATCGTGGGCAATGCCGCCGGCCAGCCGGCCAATGGCCTCCAGTTTGTGGGCCTGGTACAGTTGCTCCTCCAGCCGTTTGCGTTCGGTGATGTTGGTGAGCACGCCGTAAACAATTTTGGAGCCATCGGGATGGCTTTCAACGCGGGCGCTGTCTCTCACCCAAATGAGCCGGCCATCGGCCCGCAGGATGCGGTATTCTGTTTCAGAATTGAGTCCCTGAGCAAGCCGGGTTGCCTGTTTGGTTGCAAAAGGTTGATCGTCGGGGTGGATCAGCGATGGCCAAAAATCGTTGTCTTCAAAAAATTTGCGGCGACGATACCCGGTTAGCTCGTAGTAGGTGGGCGACAGGTAGGTGTTTTTGTGGCTGCCATCCGGGGAAATGTAGGCCACGTAAATGTAATCGCTGATCGAGGCGATCACCTGCCGGAAGCGTTCCTCGCTTTCGCGCAGGGCAAACTCGGTTTGCACGCGTTCGGTCATATCCTGCACAATGCCAATGCCGCCTCTCACCTGCCGGGTTTCATCAAAAACGGGGGCGGTCCACATCGCTATATAAATTTGAACCCCGCTGGTGGTGGTGGTGTATTCGCCTTCGTAGTAGCCTTCACGTCCGGCCACGGCTGTGCGTAAGGCAGGCAGCACGCTCTGATCTTTTAGGTTGAGCATATTCAGCCCCATCAACTGCTCCGGGGCAGTGCCGAGAATGCTGGCAAAACGGTCGTTGAACCGGGTAATGATCAGATTTTGGTCAAAGTGAAAAATGCCCACCGGTGAACTCTGGAAAATTAGCCGGTAGAGTTCTTCGCTGCGGCGCAGGGCGGTTTCAGCGGCCACACGTTCAGTAATATCGTAAAACATGGCCAGGATGTGTTTTTGGTTGTTCAGCTCAATCAGTTCCATCGAAGCCAGGGTGTAGCGAATCTGGTTGGTTTTGGTCCGTAACTGCATCTCTACATTATAAAAGTGGCCTTTGGTGCGCAGGGTGTTGGTAACCATCCGGCGGGTGTTTTGGTCTGGCAGCATGTTTAAATCCAGCAAACTGTGGCCAATCACTTCTTCGCGGTCAAAACCAAATATTTCCAGAAAGCGCGGGTTTACATCAACAAAAAGCCCCTCAACAAAGGTGGCAATTGAAATGGCCGATGGGTTGGCGTGAAAAGCCTTGGAAAAACGCTCCTGCAACTGATTGAGCTGGGCTTCGGTCTGGCGGCGGGCGGTCACATCACGAATGATCGACAGAATTTGGGTGTCGCCGCACAGCACCATACGCGACTCAAAGTAATGGAGTTCTTGCCCAATTTGGGCCGGGTATTCAAAAACCTGCGGTTGTCCGGTCTGAACGACCATCTCAAAGTATTTGAGGGAAGGGGCCAGAATGTTGAGGGGCAGGACATCGCGCATGTTTTTTCCCAAAAATGACTCGGGCGGCATCAGCAAAATACTGTCATCGGCCACGTGAAAATCCAGAAAAATCCCGGCCCGGTCCTGTAAAAGCATTAAATCCGGGATGGCATTGAGCAAAGCCCGATTTCGGGCTTCGCTGTTTTGCAGCGCCTGTTCGGCATATTTGCGCTCGGTTAAATCGGTAATCACAATGATTGAGCCGGTAAATTGCCCGGCTTCAACTCTGGGGGTGCCGGTGGCCAGCACGTAAATTATCCGGCCGCTTTTGTGGCGCAGGCGCAGTTCGTAATTAGATGTTTTGAGCATGCGCCGGTCTTTGAGGGCCTGGTTCAATACCGGATAATCTTCGGGCAGGGTCAGGTCTTCTGGCGATTTGCCAATGAGTTCGTCAACCGCGTAGCCGGTAATGCGGGCAATCGCCGGATTGGCAAATTCAAATTTGCCGGCGGCGCTGGTAACCACTACCCCCTGCCCCAACGCATTGGTTACCGTCATGGCAAAGTCGCGTTGTTTAACCAGGTCTTTTTCAACCTGGCGTCTTTCGGCGATAACCGCCGCCATAATTGTGGCCGAAATAGCGACAATCCCCATAAAAATCCAGATGAGGACTACGCTTTCCCGGCTCGACGGGCTGGCAAATGGGCCGTACCCTTGCAGCGTGCCCCACAGCGCCATGCAAATGATTACCAGGCTAACGCTGGTGGCTCCGCGCTGGCCAAAGCGAAACGCGGCCCATATCAAAAGTGGAAACGCCAGGTAGGCCAGCGGATACGGCGCCGAACGGTCACCCAGCCAGTCGCCAAAAACCATTTGGCTAAAAATAACTACCGCTACCAGTAAAATAGCCGCTTCTAAAATTTGGCGGAGCGATGAAATTTTGCGCGGTGGTTCGGCCCAGGCCAGCAGCGCCGGAGTCAAAACCATCACTCCCATGGCATCGCCAAACCACCAGGTTGACCAGATTGTGGTCAGCGACACTCCGGCGGCCAGCCCGGACAGCCTCATATTGGCCGTGCCGATGACGGCCGCAATCAAGGTGCTGGCCAACCCGCCAAAAAATAGCAGTCCCAGCACATTTTTAACCTGTTCAATTGACAGAGAACTGCCCAGCACGTGCCGAACCATCGCCGCCCCGGCCAGCGCGGCCAGCGTGTTGCCAACCGCCACACCAGCTACATAACCGGGCGGCCCGCCGGTTGCTTGCGCCGTCAACGTTGCGCCCACAACAACACCGGGCCATAATCGGTTGCCAAAAATAAGCAGCGCAGCCAGGGCGATGCCGCTGGGCGGCCAAACCAGGGTAACATTGTTGCTAACGGTTGCCAGTTTTAACCCCAGCCGCGCCGAATAGTAATAGGCCGCTGCCAGCAGCAGCAGTTGCAGGCCATAGGTAACATATTTAAATTGAATTCGGCTGGTGTTATGTGTGTATTTGGCCATCTGGCATGGTGGCCCCGTTGAGCCGAGCGCCGCTCAACAAGGTTTGCTGCAAAATTGTGTTGGTTAAATCAGCCCCGGACAGATCGGCATGCCACAGGTCGGCGTGGCTGAGATTGGCGTTGATCAGAATAGCGCCGGTCAGTGTGGCATTTTTTAGCCCGGCGCCCTGTAACCGGGCCGAGTTCAGGTTACAGCGGGTCATTATTGCTCCGGCAAAATTAGCGCGGTTAAGCAGGGCTTCGCCCAAATTTGCGCCTGTAAAATTGGCCTGCTCAAAATTGGCCCATTCGGCCTGAATGCCGGATAGCGCAGCGTCGGCCAGGTTAGCCGCCGGGAGTTTGGCCCCGGTGAGGTTGGCTCTTACCAGCCGGGCTTCGCCGGCGTTGGCCCGGCTCAAGTTAGCGCCGCCCAGGTCGGCTTCGGTGAGGTTGGCTTGATTCAGACTGGCTTCTATCAGCAGCGCGCCGCACAACAAAGCTTTGGCTAAATTGGCCTGCCCAAAATCAGCGCCGGTCGCGTCGCTGGCGGTCAGGTCGGCCTGTTGCAAGTTGGCTTGCTGTAAATTAGCTTGCTGCAAATTAGCCCAGGCCAGGTTAACGCCGGCCAAATTGGCCCCTGCCAGCGACGCGCCTTGCAGGTTGGCCCAGCTTAAATTAGCGCCGCGCAAATTGAGGCCATTCAAATTAAGGCCGGCCAGGTTGGCCCGGCTTAAATCCGGCGGAGTGCTATTTTGATTGGCAATTTGCAGGAGTCGTTCAAATTCGGTGCGGTTCATCATCAACTTCTTTAACCTTTTGCCAAATTATAACATATTTGCGGCGGTATCGGTTCAATTGCGGGTGTATTGACATCACCCTGCAATTAGACTAAAATCTACGGGTTAATCTTAGCTCGAGGTAACTGGCATGACACTCACCAGCGCACAAATCAGACAGGCATTTCTGGATTACTTTGAAAAAAACGGACACACCGTGGTCCCCAGCTCGTCCCTGGTGCCCGCCGACGACCCGACCCTGCTTTTTGTCAACGCCGGCATGGTTCAGTTTAAGGATGCATTTTTGGGCCTGGAAAAGCGCGACTACAAACGGGCGACGTCATCGCAAAAATGTATGCGTGTTTCCGGCAAACACAACGATCTGGAAAACGTTGGACCATCGCCCAGACATCATACTTTTTTTGAGATGTTGGGCAATTTTTCGCTGGGCGACTACTTTAAGCGCGACGCCATCCGCTTTGCCTACGAATGTTTGACCGATGTGTACGGCCTCGATCCCGAACGGCTGCGTTACACCGTTCACACCAGCGACGACGAAGCCTACGATTTGTGGACCAAAGACATGGCCATTGCCCCGGACAAAGTGTACCGTATGGGCGATAAAACCAACTTTTGGCAAATGGCCGATATTGGCCCCTGCGGCCCCACCTCGGAAGTGCATTACGATTGGGGCGTTGCCGTCTGCACCTGCGGCCAGCCCGATTGCTCGGTGCTGCTGGATAACGGCTGCGAGCGCTGGCTCGAAATCTGGAATCTGGTGTTTATGCAGTTTAACCAGAAAGAAGATGGCAGCCGCACTCCCCTGCCCAAACCCGGCGTTGACACCGGCATGGGGCTGGAGCGCATTGTCTCGGTGGTGCAAAACAAAAAAGCCAACTACGAAACCGACCTGTTCACCCCGATCACTCGCCGGGTGCAGCAGCTTTTGGGCCACAGCGATAATCAGGTGCAGCAGCATCTGGTAGCCTACCGCGTTATCGCCGACCACGGCCGGGCCATCACTTTTATGATTGGCGACGGCGTGATGCCCGGCAACGAAGGCCGCTCCTCCGTGCTGCGGCTTATTTTGCGGCGGGCGGCGCGGTACGGTCGCCTGGCCGGTTTTAACGGGCCGTTTCTGGCCAAAATCGCCGATACCGTGATCGACGAAATGGGCGGCCATTATATTGAACTCAAAGCCCGGCGGCAGTTCATTCTCAACGTGATCACCCAGGAAGAAGAACGCTTTTTGCGCACGCTCAACAACGGGCTGGAGCTGATCGCCGAGCTGGTGGGCCGGCTCAAAACGCAGGGCCAAACCCAAATCCCTGGCGGCGAGGTGTTCAAACTGTACGCCACCTACGGCTTCCCCAAAGATCTCACCCGCGTCATCGCCGAGGAGGAGTACGGCTTTAGCATTGATGAAAAAGGATATGCCAAAGCCGCCGAAGAGCATTCGCGCATTTCCGGCGGCAGCAAAATTGGCGAGATCGCCGTTGACCTGCTGCAAGTTTACGCTGATCTGTTCGATGCGCTCAAGCGCGGCGGCAAGCTGCCGGCCAGCGGCGTGGCCTACAACCCCTACAACGACACCCAACTGCCGGCCACCGTGGCGGCTATTGTCCGCGACGGCCAGCCGGTTGACTCCGCCGGCGAAGGCCAGCACGTTGAGTTGGTGTTGTCGGCTACACCATTTTACGTGGAATCCGGCGGTCAGGTCAGCGACACCGGCGTCATTGAAGGCGATGGCTGGGCGCTGGATGTTTCGGCGGTCGCCAAACCGGTCAACGGGCTGATTGTGCATGAAGGATTGGTGACGCGCGGGCATATAAATGTAGGCGAAGCGGCAACCGCTGCGGTTGACAGCGACCGGCGCTGGAACATTATGCGCAACCACACCGCCACCCACGTGCTCCACCGTGAGCTGCGGCGGGCGTTGGGCGGCCACGTGGCCCAGGCCGGCTCGCTGGTCGCCCCGGACCGGTTGCGCTTTGACTTTAGCCATCCGCAAAAATTAAGTGACGCCGAATTGAGCCGCATCGAAGCCGCGGTCAACAAAGCCATTCTGGCCGACCTGCCGGTTTCGGATAGCCAAAAGCAGTACACCGAGCTGCGTGACGCCATCGCTGCCGGCGAAATTATGGCCCTGTTTGGTGAAAAATACGGCGACACCGTGCGGGTGGTGCAAATTGGCGGCAACGGCAGCCCGGCTTACAGCCGCGAACTGTGCGGCGGCACGCACGTGGAGCGCACCTCGCAAATTGGCAGCCTGCACATTGTCAGCGAAGGCAGCGCCGCCGCCGGTGTACGCCGCATCGAGGCCGTGACCGGCGAGGTGGTGCAGCAGTTGGTGCAGAACCGGCTGGAAACTTTGGAGCAAACCGCCGCCCTGCTGGGCGTTAAACCGGAAGAAGTGTACGAACGCGCCGTGTCGCTGGCGGCGCTGGCGCAGGAGCGCGACAAGAAAATCAAAGAGCTGGAGCGCAAGCTGGTGCGGGCCGAATTTGAGCAGATGCTCGGCCAGGCCAAAGTGGTGAACGGCGTCAACGTGGTTGCGTTGCAGGTCGACGCGCCAGACGCCAGCATGCTGCGCGAACTGAGCGACTGGTTCCGCGACCGGCTCAATTCGGTGGTGGTGGTGCTGGCTACCGTTACCGACGACAAACCAAAGATTATCGCCACGGTGACGGACGATCTGGTGGGCCGAGGGCTGCACGCCGGCAAGCTGGTTAAAGAAGTGGCCGGTGTGGTTGGCGGCGGCGGCGGCGGCAAACCAACAATGGCCGAAGCCGGCGGCCGGGATGCCGGCAAACTGCCGGAAGCGCTGGCCAAAGTGGAAGCGCTGGTGGCCGCAGCGGTGAAGTAACGGCTGAGTGTTGTTGTGCTGAGATAAAACAACATGGCTGTGGGTGGCGGTCGGTTTACGGCCCTGTTCGCAGCCATAAATTTTTTTCCAATGAAAATCCTGCACCAACTTCAAAAAAGAAAGTCGCAGGTTCCTTCGGCCTACAGTTTGGTGGATGTGGGCCGGGACACGGTTAAAGCGGCGGTGGCGCTGGTTATCCCCGGCAACCGCGAGCCGCAGGTGGTGGGCTTTGGGCTGGCCGAAACCGGCAACCACGATATTACCGGCGGCCGCAACGAAGCCGAAGCCGTGGTTTATCCGGTCAATCAGGCGCTGACCCAGGCCGAAGACAGCGCCGAGCAGTACATTGGCCAAAAAATTGTGCCGGACGACGTGATTTTTGCCGTGGCCGGCCGGGCGGTTATCGGCAAGCTGTTCAGCGTTGAACAGGCCCGGCCCCGCTCGTCAAAGCCGATCACGGCCAGAGAAATAAAAACGCTGCGGTTGCGGGCCGAAAAACTGGTGCCGGCCGGGCTGGCCGCCGCGGCCATCGAGGGCGGGCAGTGGCTACCGCTGGCCGTTACCGACGCCGGCACCATGCTCGATGGCCGGCTGGTGCTGGGCGAAGTTGGGCTGACCGGCAAAAAACTGTCGCACGCCGTGTTTGGGGTGGCGGCGCAGGCCAGCGCGCTGCGCGGGCTGGAAGTGCTGGCCGAGGCGCTGAATCTGGCTATTGCCAACGTGGTCGCTTCGCCGCACGCGCTGGCATCGCTGGCGCCGCAGGCAGACGCCATCATTTTGGATATTGGTTTTTCCGGCACCGATATTTTGCTGATTAAAAACGATGCGCTGGCGGCCACGGATTGGGTGCCGTTTGGCGGCTACTTTTTCACCCAGATGCTGGCCCAGTCGCTCGATCTCAGCCCCAAAGCGGCCCGCACGTTGAAGCACGCCTACGCCAACGGCAGTTTGCTGGGCGACCAGTCCGAGCGTATGGCGGTCAAACTGGAACCGGCTTTTGAGCGCTGGTACGCCGCCGTTTTTGAAATATTGACCGATTTTGCAACCATCGGTGCGCTGCCGCGACGGGTTTATTTAACCGGCGGGGCCGGCCAACTGCCCGGTTTTGACCGGATGCTCAAAATCAACCCGGCTCCGTTTGAGGCCGTGCCGGAAGTATCGCCGCTGGGGCCAACCGCCATCAAAGATTTGACCGATTCGATGAATTATAATTTGATGGCCCTGGCCCTGAGCTTAACTGTAGGAATCCCTGAATTGTAGAGTATATGGAACAAATTTTACATTTAGACAACACAGACGACATTACGTCAATCAAAAGCAGGATTGATTTTTTGCTGCCCACCCTCACCCGCCAGTCGGTGCAGGTTACCGGCCACCCGGAACGGCCGCGGCTGGTGCTGGTGGTGCCCCGCAAAAACAAGGCGCTGCACAGCCTGGTCAATATGAAAATTTTGGCCCGCGCCGTGCAAAGCCGCACCGTTGATGTGGCAATTGTCAGCGGCAACCCCGCCGTGCGGGACAACGCCAAAATTGCCGGGCTGAAACTGTTTGGCAGCGTGCGGGCCGCCCGGCGTGCCGGCTGGGTTACCGCCCAAACGCCGGAAGCGCGCCCCGAAGCATCGCTGCCGCCGCTGGCCGAAGCCGCCGGTCAAATACCGGCCAGTCGCGGCAAAGCGCGGTCAAAAAAGAAAAAATTTGTGGTGGTTGCCGGCGACCGGCCGGCGGGCAGCCTCAAATATCTGGCCCAACAAATCGGCATGCTGGCGCTGATTGTGCTGCTGGCCGGCATTTTGGTCGCCGGTTTTATTGGGTTGTTGCCAGAAGCCACCGTCACCATTACCCCAATTGCCCAGGCTGTTAAAACCGAACTGATTGTTAAAGCCGACCCCGACGCCGAGTCGGTTGATTTTGCCACGCTCACCTTTCCGGCCCGCAAACAACAGGTCGAACTCAGCCTGACCGGTGAAATTGAAACGGTGAAAACCGAACTGGCCCCCTTTGACAAAGCCACGGGGCAGGTCACATTTATCAACCGCACCGAAGACGCGCACATCATTCCTATTTCTACCACGCTGTCTACCGCGGCCGGCGAGCCGGTGGAGTTTCTTACCGTGGTCACGGCCACCATTCCGGCCGGCGTCGATGCCATTACCACCACGCCGGTCATTGCCGTGGAACCGGGGCCACCGGGCAATGTTGGGGCCGGGCAGATCAACCGCTTTTCCGATGCCGGGTTTGGCCTGCTGGCCCGGGTAGTCAACGAACGCGCCACCGGCGGCGGCACGCTGGCCCCCCGCAAAATTGTGACCGAAGATGACAAACCCAGGCTCGATGCCTATTTGCAGCAGCAAATTCAGCAGGAAGGGCTGGCCCAGCTCAAAGCCTCGCTGGCCGAGCAGGAGTTTATTCCGCCGGAGTCGGTGCAGGTGATTGTGCTGGATAAAAAATACCGCGAATTTTCCGGTGATTTTTCCGATGTCTTTGGCGGCCAAATGCAGGCCGTGGTTAGAAGCACGGTGATTGGCGGCTACAACGCCAACCGGCTGGCGCTGGCCGCGCTCGAAGCGCAGGTGCCGCCCGGTTACAAACTTGATATCGAAGGGTTGCAGTTTGGCGCGGGCGAGGTGCTGGGCACGGAAAATGGCATCACCACCTTCAAAATCTTCGCCTCCGGCAAGGCCGTGCCGGTGATTGACAACCGGCGCGTGGCCGATTCGATTGCCTGGCTGCCGGTGGGCGACGCCCAAAACCGGCTGTCTGAGCAGTACGATCTGGCCACAGTACCCGGTATTGAAGTGAAGCCGGATTGGCTGGCCGAGTATCTGGGCCGATTGCCGTTTTCGCCGCTGCGTATTCAGGTGAACATCAACGTGGCCGCCGCGCCGGTTGCCGATGAGAGTTGATGGATGCGTTTGATGGCTCTGGATGTGGGCGAGCGGCGGATTGGCATTGCCACCAGTGACAGCGGCGTGTTTGCCAAACCGCACAGCGTCTTGCATCGAAAATCTAAAAAAGAGGATTTTGCCCGGCTACAGCGGCTCATCACCGAGTTGAAAATTGAGCGGGTCATCGTTGGGCTGCCTTACTCGCTCAGCGGCGATGACCCGCTCGGCCCGCAGGCGCGCCGGGTTCAGCGCTACGCCGAGGCGCTGGCCGCCGAAATCGACGTGCCGATTGACTATTTTGATGAAAGCTATTCCACCGTTGACGCCGAGGCGTTTTTGGCAGCGGCCGGCCGCAAAAAAATCCCCATCGATGCGGCCGCGGCGGCGGTGATTCTGCAAAATTATCTGGATGCAGAAAACAGGAATCAGGAGTCAGGAATTTGGAGTTAGGGTCAATACTTTTAAAATAATGATGATGTCATTCTGAGCGAAGCGAAAAATCTCCCCGGCGGTTAGCCTAATTAGGTCGATAACCCGGAGATTCTTCGGCCTTCGGCCTCAGAATGACGTGCCCGATGGTGTTATTTGTATTTGAAAAGTATTGGAATTAGAGTTGACCTTTGCCGGTTTGGCAAAAACCGGTCTCCAGCTACACCAAATCAATCCGATCCGGCCTGATCAGCACGCGCGTGCCACCGTTTGAGAAAACCGGGTCCGGGTTGTTACTGTAGCGATAAACTTCAACGGCATAAGCGCCGATGGTTTCGGCCAGCCATTTCAACCCATTCCAAACAGTGGTTTCCCCTTTTTGATTGGCGTTTATTTGTACGTAAATCTGATCCGTACCAAGCGTGTCGGTGGGACACATACATTTAGCCGTCATTGTTTGTAAAAATCTCCAAATTACATTGATATTTCGGGCGTGGTTCATTTTGCCAAGGTATTTATCCGGCAAATGAACTATACTAAAGTCAGAATGAAAATTACACTTTCTGAACCCCTCCCCCCAACCCCCTCCCCAATTTGGGGAGGGGGAGCGATTGTTTTGATGCGGTTTTGAGCGGCGAAGCCGCTCAAAACCGCATCAAAAAAGCTTTTCTCCTCCTTCTCCCTCAGGGAGAAGGAGGCCGGGGGGATGAGGGCAAAAGTGAAACTCTCAAATTGATTTCAGTATATGCAAAATTTCCACTATGTTGCACTTTTGAAACTTCGTTCAAAATAGGACACAGATTTACACAGAAAACACAGATGAAGCAAAAAATTTTTTAGAAAATCTGTGTAAATCTGCGAAATCTGTGTCCTGGTTAAAAAACGCAAAGGTAGTAATTTCGTGTCCCTATTTTTTGTGGATGTTAACGGCTCTCCCGCTGGCCTATGATCGCCTCGATTTCCTGCATTTGGGCGGCGGTGAGCGGGCCAAACTGCATGGCCGTGCAGTTTTCTTCAACCTGGGCCATTGTTTTGAAACCGGGGATGGGGATGGTTACCGGGCTGCGCCCCCACAGCCAGGCCAGCGCGCCCTGAGCCAGTGTGCGCCCATTGCTGGTGAGCACTTCGCGGACGGCATCCAGCGCCTCGAGCCAGGCCCGGCTGGGCTTGCCCTGGTCAAAACCGGCGAACCAGTTTACATATTTGCGCACATCGTCTTCGCCAAAGGTTGAGTTGGGGCTGAATTTGCCGGTTAAAACGCCCATTCCCAGTGGGCTGCGGTTAATGCTGGCCAGATTCAACGTTTCGCACAGGGCCAGCAGTTCCAGATTGCCATCAAAAATGTTCAACGCCTGCTGCACGGCGCTGCAATTGGGCAACGTGGCAAACGCTTTGATGGCGTCGGTGCGGTCGGTGCTCCAGCCGTAGGTGCGAATTTTACCCTCGGCCACAAACGCTTCCAGCACATCACGCACTTCCAACGCGCGGTCAATAGACAACCCCCAGGTGTGCAACTGGTACAGGTCAATATAATCGGTGGCCAGATGGCTCAGGCTGGTTTCCAGATCGGTGCGCATGTGGCTGGCTACATCGCTGTCTTCTTCGGCGTCGCCGTAAAACCCCACCTCTTTGTTAGCAAAATCAACCTTGTGGCCAAATTTGGTGGCAATCACCACCTGCTCGCGGCGACCTTTAACAGCCTGCCCCAAAATTCGCTCGCTGTGGCCGCAGCCGTAGTTGAGGGCGGTATCAAAAAAGTTGCAGCCCAGATCGATGGCCTTATGGATGGCCCGGATCGATTCGGCATCGTCTACAACACCCCAACCGGCCTGGTTGCCAACATATTTCCACAGCCCGCCGATGGCCCAGCAGCCCATACCAACCGCAGATACTTCAATCCCACTACGTCCTAACAATCTTTTCATAATATTGAACTCCCGTTAGTATCTTTAGTTTTTCGCCACAAATTTTCTTACGACGTGTTACGTGTTGCGTGTTCCGTTTGCGGTGCGTTTTTTACGCAACACGCTACACGCAATACACGCAGGCCAGCAGGTGGCGAAAAATTTGTGGCACTAACAACTCCCTTTGTTTTGAGTGATTTTCAAGCGGTTCAGTTGATCGAACCAGATGCATTGTACCTGAAAATTGGTATTATTACTATATCCAATTGATGTGAGTTTTTATAAGGCCAATTTGCAATATTTTAGCTTTGGTATTGTGAGATACGCGTATTTTGGTATAATTGTACGGCAAGGAGGTTGCCATGCGGATTCCCCTGGATTTTGAAAGCGCCGTCCCGCTGTACCAGCAAATTGAAAGTTACCTGCGGCAAAATATCGTCGCCGGTAATCTCTTGCCGGAAACCCGTTTGCCCGCTACCCGCCAGTTAGCGGATAGTTTGGGGGTTAGCCGAATTACGGTGGCCAACGCCTACGCAGAACTGGAGAGCGACGGGCTGATTTACAGCCGCGAAGGCAGCGGCACTTTTGTGCTGGCGCCCATCGCTGCGGCAGCGCCGGTGGAAAATAACGCCAGCGCGCCCTGGCCGCTGTGGCAGCAGAATGCGCTGGCCGAAACATCGGCATTAATTTCCGCCGGTCATTCGCCGCGGCCGGCCGGACACCCCAACCCCATCGCCTTTACCGGCGTGGCCGACCCGCGTGGATTTCCGGTGAAAGATTTTTACAAAGCGGTGCGAACGGTGATCCAGCGTGATGGCGTGGCCGCGCTGGGATACGGCGAGTTTGACGGCGGTTACCGGCCCCTGCGGGAAACAATTTCTCACGTGCTGGCCAGCCAGGGTATTCAGGCCCAGCCCGATAACACCCTGATCACCTCCGGCTCTCAGCAGGCCATTGCGCTGGTTTGCCAGCTCCTGCTCAAACCGGGCGACGTGATTCTGGTGGAAAAACCCGGCTACAACTTTGCGCTGGAGCTGTTCCAAACCTTCAATCTGAAAGTGGTTGGCGTGCCAATGGATGAAAACGGGTTGCGGGTTGACCTGCTGGAGCCGTTGCTGCAACAGTATCACCCCAAACTCATTTACACTGTCCCCAATTTTCACAACCCAACCGGGGTGTGTTTGAGCGGGCCGCGCCGGCGTGATCTGGCGGTGCTGGCAGACCGGTACAATATCCCCATTTTAGAAGATGACTTTGTCGGCGATCTGCGTTTTGAAGGGCGCGCCCAACCGGCGATCAAGGCTTTGGATCAGAAGGGGAGCGTGATTTATGTGGGGACATTTTCCAAAATGCTCGTGCCCGGGTTGCGCGTTGGTTTTTTGGTGGCCGATGGCCCAATTTTTAACCGATTGGTCAGTTACAAACGGATTAACGATTTAACCACCTCGACGCTGATCCAGCGGGTAATGCACGAATACGTTACCGTTGGGCGCTACCAGCTTCATTTGCGCCGTTCCTGCCGTATCTATCGCAAACGGCGCGATGCGATGGCTGCGGCCATCAAACGCCATTTGCCGGCTGATGTCCGCTTTAACCCGCCGCAGGGCGGATTGTTTATCTGGCTGCAACTGCCCCAAAATTTGTCGGCTTTGGAATTACTGCCGTTGGCCGCCAAAGAGGGTGTGGAATTTACGCCCGGCAGCCGCTTCTTTTTAAACCCGCAGGAGGGCGAAGGTTATTTGCGCCTTAATTTTGCAACGCAAACGCCGGAAGATATAGAAGAAGGGATTCGGCGACTGGCGGTGGCGTTGCGGCGGCTGGCAACCGGCGGCGGGTCATAGTCCGCTTGTCCGAAGCTGCGGAACAGAGTATCATTGAAAGGGTGTTCATCCGGGTTGAAATATTATGACGACCATCCTTTGCATTAACCCCGACCCGGCGGCGCAGCAATCTTTGCAGGCGGCGCTGGGTCAAACTTACAATCTGGTTGCCGTGTCTGATGGGCCGGCGGCTATCCAATACTGCGCCATGATTCAGCCCGATCTGGTGCTGCTGGATGCTGGCCTGGCCGATATTGACGTGGCCGAACTGACCCTGCGGCTGAAAATGTTTATGCCGCAAACCCCCCTGCTCATCCTTGGCGACTCGCAGACGGTGGTGGCCGGCGCAGACGGTTTTCTGCCCCGCTTGGGGCGCGCGCCGGAACTGCGCCAAAAAGTGCGCTCGTTGCTGCCGCCGCCGCCCGCGCCGCCGGAAATTTCAGAGCCGCCGCTGCCGGAAAAAACGCTGGAACAATTTGAGCGCCAGATTTTGGCGCTCAACCAGGCCAACCAACGGCTGGCCTCGCTCAATGCGATCAGCGCGCTGATTGGCACCAGTCTGGATTTGGAAAATTTAACCGACGAGATTTTGCAGCAAATCCAGAAAACCGTTGATTTTGATAGCGCCACCCTGTTTTTGCTCAAAGGAAATATTCTGGAAGCCGCCGCCTCGCGCGGTTTTTTGGATTTTCAGCGCGGGTTGAACGTGTACCCCAAAAACCAGCGCAACTCGGCCTGGCGAGTGGTCATCAATAAACTGCCGCTCATCATCAACGATGTTACCCGCAGCGACTACTGGGAGCCGCGGCCGGAGTTGGGCCAGGTGCGCTCGTGGCTGGGGGTGCCGCTTATTTTTAAAGACCGGGTGGTGGGCGTACTCACGCTGGATAAAAACGAATCCAACGCCTTCACCGATGCCGACGCTCGCTTTGTGTTTACCCTGGCTTTTCAAATTGCCATCACCGTTGAAAACGCCCAGCTTTTTCAGGAATGGGAAAATCAGGCCACCCGGCTCAAACTCATCAACGAAGTCAACCAAAAAATCACCACCACGCTCGATACCGGCCAACTGTACAACACGCTGGCCCAGGCCATTGTTAACCGGCTGGGCTACGACCGGGCCGCTATTTTTGAAATGGCCCCTCGCCGCGATACGCTGCTGCTGCGCGCCTATTCCGCCCGGCCGCAGGTTGCTGCCGAACCGTTGGCCCCCAACGACTTTCGCTGCCCGCTGAATGCCGGGTTGATTGGCCGGGCTGTCCAAAGTGAACAGCCGCTGCTGGTGAGTGAAATTTTGGAGCCAACCCAGGCGCTGGCCGGCATGGCCGTGCAGTCGGCCTTGATTTTGCCCCTGTTTGTGGGCAACCGGATTGAGGCGGTGATTAACATTGACAGCCAGCTTGCCCACCGGTTTAACGATCACGACCTGTGGACGTTGAGCAGTGTGGCCACCCAAACCGCCACCGTGCTGGAAAACGCCCGCCTGTATCACGGCATCGATGCCTACTCGGAGATGCTGGAAAAAACCGTGCTGGCCCGCACCCAGCGTTTGCAGGCCATCAAACAAATCAGCCAGGTGATCAGCCAGAGCGTGAGTCTGGATGATCTGCTCACGGTGGTGGGCCGGGAAATCGGCCGGATTTTCACCGCCGCCGATGCCGAACCGGTGCAGGTGGCCACGGCTCTCATTTCCGGGGGGCGGCTGGCGGTGCGCGTTATTTCCAACAGCACCGGCCCGGCCGGCCAGAATCGGTTTAATAACGACACCTACCCGCTGGTTTTTGCCTCGGCGGTGGGGCAGGTGGTGCAGGCCGCCCGGCCGGAAATTCTGAACAACGTCGATCTGGACCAGATTTACAATTCGGCCTCGCCGGCGAGCGCGCAGGCGCAAAACGCGCTGATGCTGGCCCCGCTCAACACCGCCGGCAAAACCATCGGCGTAATTATGGTGATTGGCCATTTGAGCGGCATGTTTGACCACGATGACCTTGAAACGCTGGAGTCGGTGGCGTTTCAGGTGGCCAGCGCCATTGAGTACGCCCGCCTGCTGCGTAAAACCAAAGATATGGCCATTGTCGACGAGCGGACTCGGCTGGCCCGGGATATGCACGATGGCGTGGCCCAAAATTTGGCCTACCTGCTCATTCAGGTAGACCGCTGCCTCAACCTGGTTGACGAGGGCAGCAAGCTGGAGCAGCAACTGGAGATGATCGGCTCGCTGTTGCAGCAGAATATTGATGAACTGCGCCGCAACATTTTTGATTTGCGCCCCATTGAGTTTGAGGGCAAATCCCTGTTTGAGGTGCTTGAAAATTTTGTGCTGGAATTTGGCCGCCGCTGGAATTTGCAGGTTTCCTGCCGGGTGCGGGGCCAGGCCGCCAACGTGCCCACCGAGGTGGAAAGCAGCCTGTACCGCATTGTGCAGGAGGCGTTATCTAACGCGCGGCAGCATGCCAACTGCCGGCAGGTAACGGTAGATGTTTCGGTTAAAGACGACCAGTGGATAGTGCTGCGTATTGAAGACGACGGCCAGGGTTTTGACGCCGCGGAACTACAGCCCGATGCTCGTGGCCACGGGCTGGGGTTGGTTTCAATGCGGGAGCGGGCCGAAAGCGTCGATGGGCGGCTGAGCATTGAAAGCCGGCCCGCCGCCGGCACCCGCATTGTGGCCGAACTGCCTTTAACCTTTAAGCAGGAAGGATTTTAAACGCCGGAGATGGACAAAATCAAAGTGCTGTTAGCCGACGACCACGCTCTGTTTCGTGAGGGGCTGCGCTCGCTGCTGACCGATCAGGATGATATTGAAATTGTTGGCGAAGCCGAAGATGGGCTGGAAGCCGTAAAACTGGTGCCGCAGCTTCAGCCGGCGGTGGTGCTGATGGATATCAACATGCCGGTCATCGATGGGGTTGAAGCCACCCGCATGATTCTGCGCGATAACGACGCGGTGGGTATTGTGATTTTAACCATGTACCCCCAGGATGAATATGTGTTTGAGGCGCTCAAAGCCGGAGCCAAAGCCTATCTGCTCAAAGATACGCGCTCAAAAAAACTGCTGCAAGTGATTCGGGCGGTTAGCCAGGGGCAGGCCGTGATTGAGCCGGAAATGACCGCGCGGCTGCTGTCGGAGTTTCGGCGGCTGGCCGCAGAAAAAGAAGAAAAATCGCCCAAAGTTCAAACCCTCACCGACCAGGAACGCACCATCCTCACCCTGGTAGCCAACGGCGCCAGCAACAAAGATATTGCCGCCGAACTCAACCTCTCGGAACGGACCATCAAAAACTACCTGTCGATCATCTTCCAGAAATTGCAGGTAAATAACCGCACCGAAGCGGCTATCCGGGCCATGAAAGATGGACTGGTGGGCAGCTCGTAAAACTTAAGGTACTTTTGGGCAAACCGGCCGGTACCTTGGGCGGCCAGATAGGACTCTTTGGCCTGTACTTTTGCCCCTGTTTATCGGCGGGCTGGTCGTTTATAATTTGTTACGTGGCAATAGGCTCATCAGGCGATTACCTGCTGCAAAAGCGGCGAGGTCGCCTGTTAATCGTAACAAATTGACCCATGACCAAAACCATCCGGGTACTCATCGCAGATAACAATCCTCAGTTTTTACAACAGCTTGCTTTATTTTTGGAGCAGCAAGACGGGATTTCCGTGGTCTACACAGCCCGGGATGGCCAGGGGGCGGTGGACGCCTGCCGCGAAAGCCTGCCCGATCTGGCCGTCATCGATTTGCATTTGCCGGTGTTGGACAGTATCCGGGCCATCAAGCTGATTGTCGCCCAAAACGAACACATCAAAATACTGGGCATGTCAGAAATCCCAAATGATCGCTACGCTATTGAGGCGGTCAAGGCCGGGGCCAGTGGTTTTGTTAAAAAAAATGACTCGCTGAGCTATCCAGAGATAGCCAGCGCTATCCGCCAGGTTGCTCAGGGTGAAGTGGTTCTGAACCCGATTTTGGCTTCGAACATCCTTGAGGAGTTTTCATAAACCGGTGACGGAATCTGGCATTTCAGTTCTTTTCCAATCCTAAGGAGTAATGTGCATGGTAGCGCTCAAAGAGTTTGCCAATTTTATCACGCTCAATACGGTAAATTTGGCGGCAACATTTGCCCGGCTGCTGGCCGAAAGCCGCGCCGAGTTTGCGACACTTCCCCAATCAACCCGAACGGCGCTGGGGCGAAAACTCCTCAAAGCCGCCGCCGAAGCCTGCCAGCAGCAAACATCTGAACCACTGTTGAAGTTGTTTGCCGACCCGACACCGCGCTGGGCCGGCACCTCTGCTCCCGCCCACCCTCTCACCGAAGTAGAATGTTTGGGGCAAACGCTCTCCCCGATTGTCACCAATTTAGAAGCCGGCAAGTTTTTGTGGCAAACCTTGTTTGAACTCAGAGCGGCTGTGTTAGAAAAACAGCCGGCCCCGCCATTTGTTTTGCCGCCGCTGAACGTCAGTTCTGCCGCGGAGGCTGTTGGGGATCACTCCCTGCTGCAACTGCTAATTGATAACCTGCCCGACCACATCTACATTAAAGATGCCAACAGCCGGTTTTTACTGGCCAACCACGCTGTGCAGCGCCATTTGGGCGCGTCAACCCCGCAGGAAGTCATCGGCAAAACCGACTTTGACTTTTCGCCGCCGGAATTGGCCGAGCAGTACTACGCCGAAGAACAGGCGCTATTTAAAGCCGGCCAGTCATTTGTTGGCCACGAACAACCCATTTACGACCACGAAACCGATACCACCCGCTGGGTGTCTTCTACCAAAGTGTTGTTTAAAGATGCCGAGGGGAACATCGCCGGGCTGGTGGGCCTGAACCGTGACATCACCGAACTCCGGCAGACGCGGCAGGATTTGACCAAATTTAAATTAGGGATTGATAACTCAACAGACGCCATCTTTTTGACCGATGTTGACGGCAAAATCATTTACGTTAACGCCGCTTTTGAAAAAGTGTATGGCTTTACCCGGGCCGAAGCTTTGGGCAAAACCCCGCGCATTTTGAAATCCGGGCTAATTTCGCAGGAAAGATACGCCGAATTTTGGGCCGCGTTGCTCAACAAACAGGTGGTTGCCGGCGAAATTATTAATAAAACCAAAGACGGCCGGCTGGTTACTGTCGAAGTTAGCAACAACCCCATCCTCGATGAATCTGACTCGATCATTGGTTTTTTGGCCATGCACCGCGATGTGACCGAACGCAAACAGGTGGACGCCTCTTTGGCCAAACGAGCAGCAGAACTGGAAACTGTGGCCCAGGTGAGCGTGGCCGCCTCGACAATTTTGGATACCAGGAAATTGATTCAAGAGGTGGCCGACCTGACCAAAGAGCGGTTTGGCCTGTACCACGCCCACATTTATCTGCTCAACCCCGAAACCGAAATTTTGGAGCTGGCTGCCGGCGCCGGTGAAATTGGCCGGCAAATGCTCAATCAGGGCTGGCAAATCCCGTTGAATAAAGAGCTGTCGCTGGTGGCCCGGGCCGCGCGGGCCAGAGAAGCGGTGGTGGTGAATAACGTGCTGGAAAATGCCGGTTACTTCCCCAACCCACTGCTCCCGGACACGCGCTCGGAAATGGCCGTGCCAATCATTGCCGGCGACACTCTTGTGGGCGTGCTCGATGTGCAGGCCAATAAGGTTGACTATTTTACCGATGATGACCGGCGGGTTCAACTGGCGCTGGCTGCGCAAGTGGCCGTGGCTTTGCGCAACGCCCGGTTGTACGAGCAAATTCAGGCAGCCCTGGCCGATGTCCAGCAATCGCAACATCTCCTGCGGAACGTGATCGACGCCACCCCGGACTGGATTCTTGTTACAGACCGCCAGCATCGTTACCGGTTGGTCAATAGCAGTTACGCCGCCTCCCTAAAAATGAAGCCCGAAGACGTTGTGGGCAAGACCGCTCTGGAAGTTGGATTGCCGGAGGAAATTGTCAAAGGCGACCCGGTCCAGGGCATCCGCGGTTTTTGGGTGGATGACGATGAAGTGATGGCCGGGGGCCAAACCAGAGTTGTTGATCGCGAACCCTCCGTGGTTGATGGCAAACCCGTTTATCTGAGTTCGGTGAAAGTGCCGTTGAAAAATGAACAGGGTGAAGTGTGGGGGTTGTTAGGCTATGTGCGTGATATTACCGAACACGAACAACTTCTGGCCGATACCAAACAGCGCGCCCAGGAGTCGATGGTCACCAAAAATATCGCCGCGGCCATCAACGCCGATACCCGCCTGGCCGCTACTTTGCCTTTTGTGGCCGATCAATTGCAGGAGCTGCTGCCAACCGACATTCTGTGCCTGGCCGAATATACCCCCCAGAGCACCGAATTAACGCTTTACACAGTCGGCGTGAATGCCCCGCCGGAATTGTTTGATCCGCAGGGAGTCCGGCTGCCGCTGGATAACAATTGCGCAGGCTGGGTAATTAGCCACAACGAAGCCTGGATTGAAGACGATCTGCGCGAAGCCAAACGTTTTGTTGAAGATGACCCATTGGCAGCGTTGCAGATGGCCGCGCGGCTGGTTATCCCTCTGCAAATGGGGCCGGAAGTGGTTGGGGCGCTGTATCTGGTCAATGCCCAACCCGGCGCTTATACCGAAGAAAACCTGGCCATATTGTGGCAAATTGCCGATCAGATGGCCCCGGCTATTGAGCGTGTTCACCTGTTTGAACAGGTGCAGCGCCGCGCTCACCGGGAACAAACCATCCGTGAAATCACAGAAAAAATGCGGGCGGCCACCAGCATGGAACAACTGGTAAAAATTACCGCCACAGAAATTGGCCAGCGATTCTCGGCGGCTTACACCCTGGTTGATCTGGGCACAAACTCCGCCGCCAAAAATCAGGCAAAGAACGGAAATTCGCAAACCGAGCAGGTGGCGGAACTTGAAAATTAATAGCGCGGTTCCGCGTTGCCGCCTGTGTAAAGGGCTGTTGGGAGCTTTAGCCGCAATCTCCCAAATCCGTGCTCACCAACCCGGCAAAAATAATTGGCTAACCGGGTTTTGGGAGCGGAGGTGATGATGAAGATAAATCTGTCAATATCCAAACGACTGATCCTCAGTTTTGTGATTATGGTGCTCATGGTGTTTTTGGCCATTGGGGTTGGTGTTTGGTACACCTTTCAAATTAGCACGGCCGTAACGGCTACGAGTACCGGCGTAAAGCAGGTTAGCCAACTGGCCGAACTGCAATTTGTGTGGACCGAGGTGGCCTCCACCGTCGATAACCTGTTTTTATCCCGCCAGTCCGGTTTAATTGAAACCCAGTTGCAGGATCAGATTGATGAATTTGCCCGCCAGTTAGACAAGCTCAATCATCAACCCCCCGGGCTTAGCCCCGAGGCGATGGCTGCCAACGAGCAAATTGTGCGCGAAATGAATTGGCTGGGCAACAACCTGATCAAACTAACCGCCGATATTACCGAATTGATTAAAGCCGATCACTGGCCGCAGGCTCAGGCATTGCGCTACGCCGAAATGGCCTCGTTTCAACGCAGATTTGATACCGAGCTGGGCAAGCTGAATAACAACACCCAAACAGAAATTGATCAACTTGCTGTTCAGGTTGCTCAGGCACAGCGCGCGTCTTTGGTGTATTGGGCCATCACCGCCGTTATTGCACTTGTAACTGCATTCCTTTCCGGTTGGCTGGCCATTCGGAGTATTACCCGCCCGGTACACAGCCTTATCCAGCAAGCCGAGCGGGTGGCGCGCCGCGATTTCAGGCCGGTATCCCCCTTGCAACAGCAGGACGAAATCGGTGATTTGTCTCGCGCCCTGGCCCTCACCACCGATTGGCTGCGCGACTCGTACGAGTCGTTGGAGCAGCGCGTGGCGCAGAGAACCCAGCGGTTGGAGGTTGTGGCCGCTCTCAGCGAACAATTAAACGTTATTTTGGATGTATCTGAGCTGTTGCAAGAGGCGGTTAACCTGATTCAAAGCCACTTTAATTATTATCACGCCCACATTTATCTGATAAATGAACGGCGCAACCGGCTGGTAGTGGCGGCCGGTACCGGCCCGGCCGGGGCGGAGATGAAAGCCAAGGCGCACTCCATTTCAATTGATGCCAACAGTTTGGTGGCCCGCGCGGCGCGGAATCACCAATTGGTGCGGGCCGATAACGTGCGTTATATGAGCGACTGGCTGCCCAATCCGCTGCTACCCGATACCCAATCTGAGATGGCGGTGCCAATTATTATTGATGGCCAGGTAGCAGGTGTGTTGGATGTGCAGCAGGATAGCGTGGCCGGTTTGGATGATGCCGACGCCAACCTGCTGCGATCGTTGGCCAGCCAGGTGGCGGTGGCAATCAGAAATGCGCGTCTGTTTGAGCAGGTAGAACATGCCCTGCAAGAGGCGTATCAGGCCCAGGAACGCTACACCGAGCAGGCCTGGGAACGCAGCAAACTTGAGGCTCTGGGTGGCAGTTATCTGTATACCACCCCGGCGGAAGCAGGAGATGCGGCTGCAATTTCAAAAATCGATGTAGCGGATGGCCCCAAAATTGTGTCAACCAACGCTGACGAAACGCCACAGCAAATCCTGGCTGCGCCCATCAATTTGCGAGATCAAATTATTGGCCAGCTTCAACTTGGCGCCGGTCAAAACAAACAGCCGTGGACCAACGATGATTTATCGATGTTGGCCACCATTGTTGACCAGTTTGCCCAAACCGCCGATAACCTGCGCTTGTTTGAAGAAACCCGCGCTCGCGCCGGTAGAGAACAGACCATCCGTGAGATTACCGATAAACTGCGGGCAGCGCCCAATATTGACTTTCTGCTGGAAATCGCCGCGCGCGAGCTAGGCGCCCGATTGGGAGTACAACGGGCACGGTTAAAGCTGGGCATTGGTCAGGACCCGGATTCTAAGCTGAACGACGCAAGCCAAGACTTTTCCTTATCGTAAACTTTATGCGGAGATACACCATGATTCATCCAAAACAACAAGCGCCCGGCTTCATCCTCTTGCTGGCTTTGGGGTTGTTGACCCTGGGGTTAGTTGTAACGGGCTGTAGTGCGGGCAGCAGTCAATCAACCGCGCCTGCTACCCCTACCCCACCGCCTCTGGCTGATAAACTGGTTTTATATAATTGGGTAGAATATATGCCCCAGACCGTGCTGGATGCCTTTGCGGAGGAATATGGGGTTAAAGTTGATTACCAAATTTATGAAACCCAGGAAGAGGCTGTTGCCAACATAAAAGCCGGTAATGAATATGATGTGGTGATTCTTGGCAATGAATTCATTCCCGCAATGCTGGCGGATAACCTGCTGGCCGAAGTGAGCCGGGCCAACGTCCCCAACTTTAAAAATATTTCGGCTGCTTTCCGGAATTTGGAATACGATCCTAACAACAAGTATACCGTGCCGTTTAACTGGGGCACAACCGGGCTACTGGTTCGTACTGATTTGGTAGATAAGCCGGTGACTCGCTGGGCCGATCTTTGGGATGAACGTTACGCCGGTAAAGTGGCGGTCTGGCCCATTCAGGGTGAACTGCTGTCCATAGCGCTCAAGTCATTGGGGTATTCGGTTAACTCAGAGAATCCGGCTGAATTAGAGGCCGCCTTGCAGCAACTGCTCAAACTAAGGCCAAATGTTATTATGTGGGATAACGCTGAGGGGACTATTGTGCCCGCCCTCACCAGCGGCCAGGCCGTTATGGCCGATGGCTGGGCCTATGATGCAGCCGTGGCACGACAAGAGAATAAGAACATCGAGTATATTTTACCCGAAGAAGGTACGTTTTTGTGGAGCGATAATCTGGTTATCCCGGCTAATAGCCCCCGCAAGTATACCGCCGAAGTTTTTATCAATTTCTTGCTGCGCCCGGAGATCACCGCTCAAATTGTGGAAGAACTGTATTATGCCAACGCCAATCAGGCTGCCTGGCCCCTGATTGATCCCGAAATTTACAATGATCCACTCATCTTCCCCTCAACTGAAGACTTAAAAAATGCTGAGGTTTCTTTGCCGCGGACTCTGGAGGGGCAGAAGTTGCGTGATGAAACCTGGAAACGTTTTTTGGCCGCAGATCAATAATTTTTAGTGCTGGAGTATCTTATGAGTCAAACGGAACATCATCGAACTCAGCCAACCAGTCCCCCATCGAGGCCATTTTGGACTCTGCGGCGTCGCCTGCTGACTATTGTGAGTGGTGTAGTGCTGGCCACGCTGGTAGTGATTGCGGCCAGCGTGCTTTATATTATTTTTCAAAATGAGCAGCAGAGTTGGCAAGAACGTCAGGCAGACGAAACGGGGCAAGCAGCCGAATTAGTGGCGCAATTCATCCGCCGCAATCTGGATACTCTATTTCTGATTAGTCTGGTGGAGCGCGCTAATTTAGAATCTCAGCCTGAATTGGCGAACGATTTGTTGCAACAAAACCCCGATTTATTGGAAATAATTCGTTTGGATGAAAATGGACGAGTATTGGCCAGTGGCTACCAGGATCTCTCGTTATTGGCTAATCTGTTCACGCTCAAGCAGGCCGTTTGGTTTAAGGCAAGTAAGGCCGGCCAAACCTACTTGAGTGTCGTCCAGTTATCCTCCGATAGCGAACCTTACATTATTATGTCTATTCCCGCTCCGGATGGGGGAGTCGTTGCTGCCCGGTTACAGTTGAATGTTCTAAAGAATGTGGTAACCAATCTCCATTTTGGCCAAACAGGCCGAGCTTATGTAGTAAGCTCGGAGGGGGTGATTGTGGCTCACGAAGAGCCGGAAGTAGTTTTGGCCGCTACCACCCTGGCCGGGCGGCCGGAAATGGAGGCCCTGCTGCACGCTCCCAATCGGGCGTGGGCCGGCTCGTATCAGAATTTTAAAGGAGACGCTGTTATTGGCGTAACGGCTCTGGTTAAGGGTACGGATTGGATTATCATTACGGAGGTTTTTCAATCAGAAGTGACTGCGGCCAGCCAAACGGCTTCACTTCTCTTGGCCGGAGGTTTGTTCGTATTTGGTGGATTGCTGATCCTAATACTGGGACGCTTTTTGGGCCAACTCGTCCTGCAGCCAATGGATCAAATCAGAACCGGGGCCGAACGTATTGGCCGTGGTGATTTGGCCTATCGGATTAAGCTTGACCGGCAGGACGAGCTGGGCCAGGTTGCCGCAGCCTTCAATCAAATGGCAGATGAACTGCGTGGAATATATGACAACCTGGATAATCAGATAGTCCAGCGTACGCAGCGGTTGGAAGCTACGGCCAGCCTCGGTGAGCAGTTAATCCCTCTTCTTAATCTGGATGAGTTGCTGAACTACCTGGTTACGCAAATTCAAGCCAGATTTGGCTACTATCATGCCCACGTTTACCTGCTTGATCAAGCCAAGGAAATGTTGGTAGTGGCCGCCGGCACTGGCCAGCCCGGAGCAGAAATGAAGGCCAAAGGTCATAGCATCCCCCTGAAGGCTCCCATCAGCCTGGTGGCGCGAGCAGCACGTAACGGAAGAATCGTGAATGTCGATAATGTTCGGGAAGCGAAAGATTGGCTCCCTAACCCGCTGTTACCCGCTACCCTCTCGGAAATGGCCGTACCAATTATCTCAGAAGGACAGGTTGTCGGGGTGCTGGATGTGCAGCAAAACAGAATTGCCGGCATGGACGAAGGCGATGCCAGCCTGCTGCGTACTCTGGCAAACCAGGTGGCGGCAGGTATGCGGAACGCGCGCCAGTTTGAGCAGGTTCAAAACGCTCTGGCCGAGGCTCAAGCCATACAAGCGAAATTTCTGGAACAGACGTGGGATAAAAGCAGGCTTAGCCGTTTTACGGCGGCCCAGGCGGAGGTGAGTCTAACAAAGACAATGGCCGGCCAGGGAACAACTTCGGCGTTGGTACCCGTGTTAACAGCGCCCATCGAACTCCACCGGAAAACTATCGGCCAATTGGAACTGGAAGACTCCAATCCCCAGCGGGTTTGGAGCGAGGATGAACTGGCTCTGATCAATGCCGTGGTCGATCAGGTTGCCCAAACCGCCGATAACCTGCGCTTGTTTGAAGAAATCCGCGCTCGCGCCAGCCGCGAGCAGCTTATTGGCCACATCAGCGACAGGCTGCGCCGCGCCCCGGATATGGAAACCCTGCTAAAAACAGGCGTCGAAGAAATCTTCCGGGTGCTGGGGCCGGCCCGTACTTTTGTTCAGCTTGGCAGCGCAGAAGAGCTGGCACCTCAACCGGAACCCGTTCAATCATCACCGGAACCCGGCGCAGCACCACCCGGTTTCACTGCCACCAACGGACACGGGGATAGGCAATTATGACAGACTTGAGCTACTCACCATTCGATTTTTCATCAGAACTGGCGCCCGGCCAAAAACTCAAGGCCGGCGATCTGGACTTTTATGCCCTGCTTCGGCGCCAGAGCAGCGAAGGCAAACTCTATTTTAACCAGCAGCGGGCCGTGTTGTTTGATGTTGCTGCGATTGGCACGCTGCGGAAACAGCTTTTGTCGATAATGGGGCCAGAGGCGGTAACAGGTGTGCTGCTGCGCTTTGGTTACACTCACGGCTATCAAGACGCCGAAATTTTGTACCAAAACCATAGCTGGGCCTCCGACGAAGATTGGCTGGCTGCCGGCCCGGCCCTCCACTCCCTGGCCGGAGTGGTGAAAGTTGAAACTCAGCAACTGGAATTTAACCGCGACACCGGCGTGTTTTACATGCAGGGTGTCTGGCATCATTCGTTTGAAGCCGAAGAACACCTGCGTCTGTTTGGCCCCAGCGACCGGCCCGTGTGCGCCACGCTTGCTGGCTACGCGTCCGGCTACGCCAGCCGATTTTTTGGCCAAAATTTGCTGGCTATTGAAACCACCTGTGTGGGCATGGGCCACAGCCACTGCACCTGGGAAATAAAACCCGTGGCTGAGTGGGGGCCAAAAGGCCAGGAATACCTGCATCTGCTGGAGCGTAGCAGCGGCGCTCTGAACGAGCAGTTGTCAATGATCAGCTCGTTTGTTCAAACCAGTCGGGTGGTGCTTTTCCGCTGGCAGGCCGCTCCCGGCTGGCCGGTTGAGTATGTGTCTGATAATGTTGTTCAGTTTAATCTGGACCCCAAAAAACTCCGCGCCGCCGGCTTTTTGTACAAATCAATCATTCACCCCCTCGATCACGAACTGGTGGAGCAGGCGGCCTGGACTAATATGGAAAACCGTGTTGACCATTTTAGTTACGATTACCGCATTATTGATGACGCCGGCCAGATTCGCTGGCTTAGTACCCACGTCTCGGCGCAGCGTAATCCGCAGGGGCAGGTAACGCACTACATTGGCCTGAATCTGGACATCACCCACCGCAAAGAGATAGAAGAACGGCTACACCGGTTGTCGATAGCGGTGGAGCAAAGCGCCAACACGGTGGTCATTACCGATACCAACGGCTACATTGAATACGCCAACCCCCGTTTTGAAGAAACTACAGGTTATACGCTGCAAGAGGCCATTGGCCAGCACACCCGGCTGCTCAAATCTGGCGAGACTTCAAGCGAAGAATACAAACGCATGTGGCAGAATATTTCAGCGGGGCAGGAATGGCGGGGTGAGTTTCACAACAAAAAGAAAAATGGCGAGCTTTACTGGGAAAAAGCGCTGATTTCACCCATTAAAAATGAGCGCGGTGAAATTACCCATTTTCTGGCGGTAAAAGAAGAAATCACGGCGCAACGGCAGGCCGAGCTGGCGCTGGCCCGGCGAATCACCGAAATGGAAATTGTTTCCAAGGTGGGCGCGGCCGCCTCTACTCTTTTGGATGTGAGCGAACTTCTGGATACGGTAGTCAATTTAACCCGAGACAGCTTTGACCTTTATCACGTTAACGTTTTTTTGGTGGATGAACCGGGTAACACTTTGGTGTTGGCCGCCGGCTCCGGCGATGTTGGCCGGCAAATGGTTGAGTCCGGACTGCAAATACCCTACCTCGATGACAAATCGCTCATTGCGCAGGTAGCGCGCTCGCAGCAGGGGCGGATTATTTACCACACCAAAGCCCAGCCTGATTACCAGCCAGACCCACTGCTGCCTCTTACCGCCTCGGAAATGGTCATTCCTATTGCTGCCGGTAACACCCTGTTTGGCGTGTTAAACGTTCAATCCGAGGCCGAAGCCCATTTTGTCAGCGACGATTTGCAGGTGTACACCACCCTCACCAACCAGATTGCGGTAGCCATCAGAAACGCTCGCCTGTACGAAAACGCCACTCAGGCCCAACACGAGGCCGAAGCGCGGCTGCGTGAAACCCAGATTTTGCAGCAGCTTACCCAGGCGCTGGCCGGCGTGCAGCACGCGAGAGAAGTCATCGACACGTTTTTGTCATCCTGTACCCGGTTGCTGGGATTTGATTTTGTTATCTTTTCACTGGTTGATGACACGGAACAGCGGGTAAAAGCGGTGGCCGGCGTAAACGTATCCGATGATCACCTGAAGCGCGCCAATCACCCTCTGTCCAGCAGCGACATCATGGCCGATATTATTCGCAGCGGCAAAACAGAAATTATTTCCGGTTGGGACCCCCGTTTTGATGTTACCATTTTTGAAAGCGAGCATATGGCCAACTGGGGCATGCGTGTATTCATGCCGATTGCGCTCCGCGGCAATAACGTGGGGTTAATTGAAGTTGGCTTTAAAGACAACCCCGGTGAAAAGCAGCAGGAATACCAACTCAGGCTGTTACAGAGCCTGGTTAATCAAACCGCAGTGGCTCTTGAAAGCGCCCGGCGCTACGATGCCATTGAAAACGCCGCCCGGCGTGAGCAACTGCTGCGCCAGGCTTCGGCCAAAATCAGAAGCTCCGCCGATGTGAACTCGGTGCTGCGCGTGGCGGCCCAGGAAGTGGGACGCGCGCTCGGCCGGCCGGCTTTTGTGCAGCTCAGCCAAAAAGATAACGGCCACAAAAAGGATGAGTAGGATGACCCAAGACCTTTGCCGCTACCTGTTTGAAAAATCAAATACGGCGATGGCCGTATTGACGGCTGGCCAGTTTAGCCAGGTGACGCCCGGATTGGCCCAACTGCTGGGCTGCTCGCCGGCAGAGTTGGCCGGCAAAAGGCTGCTGGATGTTTTGCCCGATACCCAACCCGACGGCAGCAGCACGGCGCAATTGCTGGAATCAAAATTTAAGGCGGCTGCTTTGGGCCGGCCCCAAAATTTTGAACTGCTGTGTCGCCGGTTTGATGGCGGGCCGGTTGAGGTGGCCGCCAATCTCGACGCGGTTTCATTTGAGGACCAAACCTACTTCCAGCTTGTCTTGCATGATATTTCGCAGTACAAAATGGCCGAAAACGCCCTGCGCGAAAGCGAAAGCCGGCTGCGCGCTTTTGTCAACGCCCTGCCAGACCTGGCCTTTATTTACGATGCCGAGGGCCGGTATCTTGAAGTGCTGGTTTCAGAAACCAACACGCGTTATACGGGAGCGGCCGGGCAGTTCAAAGGAAAAAATATCCGTGATGTGATTGCGCCGGGGCTGGCCGAGCAGTTTTTGGATGTTATCCACCGCGCATTAAACACGCAGTTACCCCAGGTGCTGGAATACTCCTTGCGCCCGGAGGTCTGGTACGAAGGCCGGGTGCTGCCGCTGCGAAGCCAAAGCCAGGCCAGCGACCGGGTGGTTTGGCTGGTCCGGGATATTACCCACCGCAAAAAATTGCAACAGCGAGTTCAGGAGTCGCTTGACCTGCGGGAGCAGCAAATTCGGTTGTCTACCCTGGTTTCGCAGGATGCGGTCAATGTTTCTAATCTTGATGATTTTTATCAGCAGGTAATTACCCACATTAATGAGCAATTTCAGGTTTACTACTCGCAATTGCTGCGGTTTAACCCGGATAATCAGAGCCTGGTGTTGGCCGCCGGCTATGGCGATGTGGGCGATCAGTTAATGGCCGCCGGCTATCAGGTTGAATCGGGCCAGGGGTTGTTGGGGCTGGCTGCCGGCGCCAGCGCCACCATTTTGCGCCCCAACGTTTCGGCAGATCCGCTTTACCAGCCCCATCCGCTGTTGCCGGAGACAAAATCAGAGCTGGTGGTGCCTATTTTATCCGGCAATGAAAACGCCGAAACCCAACACCGGGCGCTGCAAACATTTATCAGGGCCGGGTTTGATGGCTACATTGTCCATTCCTTTGACCCCGAAACCGTGGCCAAATTTTCACATAACGCCCGCCAGCAGGGCCAGCACGTTATTGCCGTTGGTAATGACCTGGGCGCTCAAAACCAAACGGCCACCATTCCCACCCGAGAACAGGAAATGGGCCATATTTTGGGGCTTCAAGCCGGCGAGTGGGCCGCCGCCCATATTCGGCCGGGCCAGCCGCTCAAAATTGGGCTGCTCACCTATTCTCAGGTATCGCCCCGGGTTTTGGAGCGGGAGCAGGCCATTTTAGACGGCGTGAAAGATATTTTCGGCGGCAATTTTGTGGTCATCGAAGAAACCGCCGGTGATCCCGTTCGGGGCCGCAGTGTGGCGCAGGCCTGGTTAAAGCAGTATCCAGATTTGAATATGATTTTGGGCTTTAACGATGGCAGCGCTCTGGGGGCGTATCAGGCGGTGATTGCCGCCGGCCGGAATCAGGCCGATAAATTCTTTGTCGGCGGTATTGACGCCGTCCCCGACGCCATCGCTGCCATCAAAGCCGGTGGCGCGTACCAGGCCAGCGTTACCCAGCCCGCCGAAGAAATTGGCCTGCTGGCGGTTAGAACCATTGTTGCCGCCATTAAAGGCTTGCCCTATGAGCCGGTGCTGAACATTGAATATTTGCCGGTCAATCCGGCCAATATCGATGAGGTTTTGGCGCGCAGCCAGCAGTTCAGCGCCACTTATCTGGCCGGCGACGTTTTTGCCGGACTCGACTTGAGCGATATTACCATTGGGCTGAGCATGCTCAACCTGAGTAACCCCTACTTTGCGCGGTTGGTTGGCGCAGCCCAGGCCGAAGCCCTGCGGCTGGGAGTGCAGGTGGTGGTGAGCGAGTCGCGGCAGGTGCTGGGCGTGCTCGATGTGCAGAGCCGGGAAATTGGCCGCTTTACCGCCGACGACCAGCAGATTTTGGAAGGGTTATCGCGGCAGATTGCGGCGGCCATTGAAAACGTGCAACTTTATCAGGATGCCAATATCTTCCGCCAGTTTGCCGAATCCGCCGGGCAGGGATTGGGCATGGCTACGCTCAATGGCCAAACGGTGTACATGAACCCGGCGCTGCTGCGTATGCTCGGCGAACGCAGCCTGAGCGGCGCGGTTGGCAAACATATGTCTGCCTTTTATCGCCCGCAAGACCAGCAGCTTCTCAACGATGAAATTTTGCCAACGGTACTGGAACAGGGGCAGTGGTCTGGCGAGCTTGAACTGCAAGCCGCAGCCGGGCAAACTATACCATCGATCCAGAACGTTTTTCTGATCCACAATGAGCAGGGCCAACCGTTGTACGTGGCCAACGCCGTTACCGACATCTCTGAGCAAAAACACACCGCCGCCGAACTGGAAGCCCGCTTGCGCGATTTGGCGGCCTTGCAGCGCCTGATGAGCCGCGAAGGCTGGCAGTCATATCAGGTTACCCAATCAGAGGATGTGCAGGGGTACGTTTTTGCTCACGGCGATGTGCAGCCGTTGGTCGCCGCCAGCCCGGATAGCACTATTTCTGAAAATGGCCATGCCGTAAAGCGGGCGGTAGAGGTATACGGCGAAGTGATTGGCACGCTCGGTGTGGTGGATTCGGCGGACCGGCCGCTGGCCCCGGAAGACGAATCGTTCCTCAACGCCATTGCCGAGCAAGTGGCCGAGGCGCTGGAACGGGCGCGGCTGCTGGAACAAACCCACAAACGCGCGGTAGAGCTTGAAACGGTGTCGCAGGTGGGCACCGCCGTGGCTACCGTCCACGATGTGAATGAACTGCTGCAAACAATGGTCAACCTGACCAAAAGCCAGTTTGGGTTGTATCATGCCCACATTTATCTGCTCAACAACGCCGGTGATATGCTCAGCCTGGTGGCCGGTGCCGGCGAGGTTGGCCAGCAAATGGTGCAGCAGGGTTGGCAAATCCCTCTCTCGCACTCTGATTCAATTGTGGCCAGGGCGGCCCGCAATAAACAGGGGGTGACCGCCAACGATGTCCGGCAGTCGGCGACATTTTTGCCCAACCCGCTGTTGCCGGATACCCGCTCGGAATTGGCCGTGCCGCTGCTGGCCGGCGATACCGTGCTGGGCGTTCTCGACGTGCAATCGGACGTGGTCAACCGGTTCACCGACGAAGATATTCACATTCAAACCACGCTGGCGTCTCAGGTGGCAGTTGCGCTGCAAAACGCCAGCCTGTATCAGGATACCCAGGCGGCGCTGGCCGAAACCGAACAACAGGCCCGGCGCTTGAATATGCTCAGCCAGATGGCTATGGCGTTGAGCCAGGCCGGGGATATGGCTGCTGCCTTCAAGGTGGTTTCTGAAAAAACTCTGCCGATTGTTGGTGGCACCAAAGCCACGGTGGCGCTGTTGAATCCGGATGGGAATCAGTTGGAGATATTTGAATTAAGTGACACGGAAGGGATGCAGCCAACCGGCGTTTATGTGCCGTTGGCCGGTAGCGCTGCCGGGCAAGTGGTGCAAAATCGTCGGGTTATGAGCTTTTTGGGCAGTAAAGACAGCCCGCAGCCGGATATTCGGCAATTTTACCAGGCCGGACTGGTTTCGATCATAAGCGCGCCGCTGGTGTCTGGGGCCAAGGTGCATGGCGTGATCAGTGTGGGCAGCAGATACCCCGACAGTTACGGCCCGCGCGAAGAAAACCTGCTGCTCCAGATTGGCACCACGCTGGCCTCAATTATAGAAAACCAGCGTCTTTTGCAGGAAACCAAAGTTTCGTTGCAGGAAACAGAAATTCTTTACCGCGTGAGCAGCAACCTGGCCCAAATTACCGATCAGCAGAAAATGTTTGAATATGTGCTGGCTGAATATCTGGCTTTTTTGCAACTGCCGCAGGGCGGTGTGCTGATTTTTGATGAAGCTGGCACATCCGGCACGCTGGCGGCACTGGTAGTTAACGGCGAACTGGCAGAACCCGGCCAGCGGATCCCGGTAGTTGGCAACCCGCCCTGCCAAAAAATGATTGCCACCAGCCAACCCACGGTGATTGTTGATGCCCTCCACGACCCGTTGCTTGATTCGGTGAGAGATTTGGTTGACGACCTGGGGTATAAATCACTGCTGTTAGTGCCGATGATTGTTCGCGGCCAGGTGATTGGGGCGTTGGGAGCCGATTCTACCATCGAGATTCACAATTTTACCCCGCGGGAAATTGCACTGGTGCAGGCCGTTGCCGATCAGCTCGGTGGGGCCATTGAACGCCAGCGGCTGCTGGTTGAAACCCGGGAGGCGCTGGCCGAAGTGGAGCGGACGCAACAACGCTACACCGTGCAGTCCTGGGAAGCGTATCAGGCCCGGCGCAATATTCAAACCTATCAGCAGCAGCGAGAAGGCGTAATCCTGGCTGAAAATGGGGCGGCGGCGGGGATTAGTCAGGCTCTGGAGCACAAAAAAGCAGCCGTTATCACAACACCGCTGTCGCTGCCGGGCGGCGATCCCACCGAGGCCGCACCGCCGGTTATGGCTCAAACGAACCTGGTTGTGCCGTTGAAAATCAGAAATGAGGTGGTCGGCGTGTTGGGCTTGCAAGAAGTTGCCAATAACCGCCGCTGGACCGACGAAGAGATTGCCCTGGTTGAGGCCATTGCCGAGCAGATGTCGCTGGCCGCCGAAAACCTGCGCCTGCTCGATGAAACCCAGCTTCGGGCGGCCCGTGAAAAGCGAGTGAACGAAATCGGTGAAAAAATACAGGCGGCTCAATCGCTGGAAGACGCGCTGCAAATTGCAATTAAAGAGGTTGGTCTCAGCCTGCAAGCCACCGAAACATCGGTGCAACTCAAGGTGGATTGAAACGGGCGCCATCAGCCTAAAGAGAACGGGATATGAACGATTACAAGCTTCGATCTTTGCCAAACCAAACCGAGTTTTTTAACCGAGCGCTCCGCTATTTTTGGGTTTATCTGATTGGCCTGGCAATATCGGTGTATTATGCCTGGCTCTCTCCGGCCTGGCAGGTGGTGGCAATTGCGGCAACGCTGCTGGGAATGACCGGCGTGGCCGGGCTTGGTATTGTTTTGATTAAACAAAACAAGCAGGTGCAGGGCGCCTGGCTGCTGGTGAGCATGCCTTTAGTAATGATGCTGGTTGCCGGCGTACTGGTGGCAAATATTGGGTTTGGCCTGGCTTTTTTGGGGGTAATGGCCACTATGGTGGTTGCCCGGCAACTTATGCCCAGTTTTCTGACCATCCGGCCGGTAATCATTAGCCTTATTGCCGGCGCATTCATCCTGATACTGGACCAGTTTGACCTGAAGTTTCGCCTGCCGGCCTCGGAGCAGAGTTTCTGGATTATTTTGGGGCTGAGCATGCTCATCATTCTGGTCTATTTGCTGGTGGTTGCCCGGGAATTTAAAACTTACTCGTTGCGCACCAAGTTGATTGCCGGTTTTATATTGATTAGTGCCATTTCCGTGGCGGCCGTTGCGCTGTTTTCACTGCGGCAGAACCAGCAGAACATCATCGATAACGCCAACCAGCGCCTGTTTTCGGCGGCAACTCAAACGGCAGCCGCCATCGATGCCTTTATTCAAACCAACCTCAATGCGGTTAGCGTTGAAGCCCGGCTGCCGGAATTTGTCAGATTACTCGGCTCGGCCGACCCGGAGAACGGGCCAAATCAAACGCTTACCCTGTACGCCTTTAGCCGCAAAGACCCGCAGTATCTGTACAGTTATGCGTTGTTAGACGCCCGGGGCAAAAACCTGTCCGATACATCGGGGCGGCACACCGGCAGAAATGAGGCCGATAACGATTATTTCACCGTGCCGCGCACAACCGGAAAGCCGTATGTTTCACCCATAACTTTTTCCGACGACCTGGCCGAACCGGTGATCTACTTTAGTGCGCCGATTAATAATCCGGCCGGGCAATTTGTGGGCGTTTTGCGCGTAGTCTATCGAGCCGGAGTGTTTCAGAGTCTGGTGGTCAAAAGCACCATCGGTACCGGTGAAGGGTCTTTTGCGGTACTTTTTGATGAAAATGGTTTGGTGCTGGCCGACAGCAACAATCCCGGTGGTTTGTACCAACTGGCCGCGCCAATTTCCAGCCCACTTCATGCGGCGGGATTGGTGGCCGCCCGGCGTCTGCCGGATATTGAAACCGCGCAGAGTTCGGTCAACCTGCCGGAGCTGGCCGCCGGGCTGGCCAATGCCGATGCCAACCCGTTTTTCAGCGTGAGAGAGTCCGCCGACAGCGATGAACTGAATCAGGTAGCCGTGGTTAATCTTGAAACCCAACCGTGGCAGGTGGGCTTTGCCCAGCCTCAGGAAGTTTTTCTGGCGCCGGTTAGAGACCAGGTGCAGGTTACAATTTTGCTGGCCGTGCTGGTGGTCACGTTGGGAACCATCATTGCTGTAATTTTAGCCCGACAGCTCACCCAGCCCATTATCAACCTCACCGGTACGGTTCAGCGCATCACCGCCGGCGACTTCAGCTTGCAGGCGTCGGTTGAAACCCGCGATGAAACAGGTTTGCTGGCCGAAGCTTTTAACAGTATGACGGGGCAGCTTCGCAGCCTGATCGACTCGCTGGAAAGCCAGGTGCAGGAGCGCACCAACGAACTGGCCCTGTCCATTGAGGTGGGCCAGCGGGCGGCGGCCATCAGATCATTGGACGAGTTGTTGCCGGCTATTTCAGCCTTTATTCGCAACACGTTTGATCTGTATTACGTGCAAATCTATTTTGTTGATGACCTTGACCGGAATTTGGTTATCAGGGCCGCGGCCGGCGCTGCCGCAGACGAGCTTCTGGCCCAGCGCCACAGCCTGCCCATTGGCGCAGGTTCAATTGTGGGCCAGGTGGCGGCCACGGGCCAACCAATTGTGGTATCAGATACGTCAACCAGCGTTATTCACAAACCCAACCCGTATTTGCCCCGCACCCGCTCCGAGCTGGCCATCCCACTGAAAATTGAAGGCCGGGTTGTGGCCGTGCTGGATATGCAGTCTGATCGGGTGAATACGTTTACCCGGGAAAACCTGCCCGTGTTTGAGGCCATGGCCACCCAGTTGGCCATTTCAATTGACAGCGCTCAGCAATGGGCTTTGGCTCAGGAAGCGCAGCAAAAACTGGAGGCCGCGGTGCAGCGGCTCACCCGCGAAAGCTGGGCGCAAACGCTGGCCGGCCACAAGGGGAAACTGGCCTATCGTTACAATCTGGTTGAAGTGCTGCCCGACGAGAAAACCACAAACGGCGATATTTCTGCGCCGCTGCTGGTGCAAAATCAGCCCATTGGCCGGCTGTCTGTGGCCGCGCCCCAAAATAAAAGTCTCACAGAAGATGAGCAGGCGCTGGTGCAGGCCGTGGCGCAGCAACTTTCGCTCAAGGCCGAAACCCTGCGGTTGTTTGAAGCAACCCAGCAGCAGGCTACCCGCGAGCAGCTGGCCCGCCAAATTGCCGACAAAATCCGGGCCAGCCGCGATATTGAGTCGGCGCTCAAAACGGCTGCCCGGGAATTGAGCCAGGCTCTGGGTTTGGCCCGGGCGGAGATCAATTTGCGGGTTGAACCCGCCAGCCCGGCCCGGCCGGCAGATAATGATAACGCCTTATCCCGCGAGTAACAGGATATGCCCATGAAAGACCAGGAATTGCAGGAATTAACCGAATTACGCCAGGAAGTGGCCCGGCTCAAGGCCATTGAAGCCAAATACACGGCGCTCACTCAAAAAACAAATGGCAAACCCGCTGCGGCTTCGGTGTTGCTGGCCAAACCGGACGGGCAGCCGGCGCACGATTTTAGAAAAATTCTCGAAGTTGTGCCCATCCCCATGTTTATCAGCCGGTTGGCAGATGGCCTCATTACCTTTGCCAATAAATCCGTTGGCGAGCTGGTTGGCATTGCTGCGGAAGAGCTGTTGGGGCGCAACACGCCGAATTTTTATGTTGATCCACGCGACCGGCAGTTCGTATTAGAGGCAGTTCAGCGTGATGGCCATTTGTACCATCACGAGCTTCATCTGAAACGGGCGGATGGTTCGGAATTTTGGGCGCTGGTGTCGTTGCAGGCGTTGGAATTTGAAGGCGAGCCGTCGGTGTATGCCGGCCTGTATGATATTACCGACCGCAAACACGTTGAAACCAACCTGCGCCGCAGCGAGGCTCAGTTCAGGGCTATTCTCAACGCCATGCCCGATCTTATTTTCTCGGTTCGGCGCGATGGCACAGTGATGGACCTGCGCGGCGGGCACGATGCCACTCTGTATAAAACTGAGGCCGAGATTGTTGGCAAAAAAATCCCAGATATTTTGCCGCCCGATCTGGCCGAACAGCGACTCTACTATTTGGAACAGGCTTTCCAAACCGGCGAGCTTCAATTTTTTGAGTTTGATATTGAAACCAACAACGGGCGGCGGCACGAAGAGGGCCGTTTTATTGTGGCCAACCAGGATGAAGCCGTCCACATTATCCGTGATGTTACCGACCGCGCCCGGGCCGAGGCGGCTTTGGCCAAACGGGCCACCGCGCTCGAGGCAGTGGCGTGGGTGAGCGCCGCGGTTTCGTCAATTTTGGATACAGACCAACTTTTGCAGCAGGTGGCCGATCTCACCAAAGATCAGTTTGGCCTGTATCACGCCCACATTTACCTGCTCAACAACGCCGGCGATGCGCTCGACCTGGCGGCCGGGGCCGGAGAAGTAGGGGCCAAAATGGTGGCGCAGGGCTGGAGCATCCCCCTGCACAACCAAAAATCGCTGGTGGCCCAGGCGGCGCGAACCCGCGAAGGCGTGATTGTTAACAATGTGCGCCAGGCGCCGGACTGGCTACCCAACGAACTGTTGCCGGCCACCCAGGCTGAAATGGCCGTGCCCATCATTGTTGGTGAGGTGATGTTGGGCGTGCTCGATGTGCAGTCTGATCAGGTAGATTATTTCACCGCCGAAGATGTTTCCATTCAAACTACGCTGGCGGCTCAAATTGGGATTGCCCTGCAAAACGCCGCCACGTTTGCCCGTCAGCAGGAAACCAGTTGGCTGTTGCAGGAGCGGGTTAAAGAACTGGACTGCCTCAACGATATTGGCCGCGAAATTTTAGACTCGCCGCCTATCCCCGATTTTCTGAACTGGGTGGCTCGGCGCATTCCCCAGGCTATGCAGCACCCGGAAGTTTGCGCCGCGGCCATTGAGTACGATGACCGGCTGTATGGCAACCCGACCGCGTTGGACATGCCGGCCAAAATTGTCAACGGGCTGCGGGTGACCGGCCAGTTGGTTGGCCGAATTCACATTGCCTACGCCGAACCGCGCCCGTTTTTGGATGAAGAGAGCGCCATGCTGGGCGGCATTGCCAGCCGGGTTGGGGGCTACATTGAAAACCAGCGCCTGGTTACCCAAATTCAGGAACGCGCCACAGAACTGGAAGACACCACCCACTTTCTCAATTCGGTGCTCGACAACATTCCCAGCGGCCTGTTTGTGAAAGATGCCGAAAATCTGGCATTTGTGCGCTTTAATAAAGCCTTTGAAGAACTGACCGGCTTTAAGCTGGCAGAAGTGATCGGCAAAACCGATTTTGACTTTTTCCCGGAGGATGAGGCTGAATTTTTTGTGGCCAAAGACCGCGAGGTGCTTAACAACGCCGAACTGGTAGACATCCCGGAGGAACCCATCCACACCGCTTCGCAGGGGGTCAGATACCTGCATACCAGAAAAGTGCCGATTATGGGGTTGGATGGCCAGCCTCGCTACCTGCTGGGTATTTCAGAAGATATTACCGAGCGGAAGCGGATTGAAGAAGCCCTCCGTGAGAACGAAGTCAGGCTATCCGAAGCAACAAGCATTGCCCAATTGGGTTACTGGGAGCTTGATTTTCAAACCCAAATGTTTACTTTTACCGACCAATTGTACGCCCTGCTCCGTACCACCGCCGTTGACGAAGGCGGCTACCAGATGCCGGTAATGCAGTACGCCCAAAAGTTTGTCCATCCTGACGACGCCAACGTTGTTGGCGCTGAAATTCAGAAAGCCGTCGACACAACCGATCCCAACTATTCCGCCCAGATTGAACATCGCATCATCCGGGCTGATGGCAGCGAAGGCTTCATTTTGGTCAGGTTTAGAGTTATCAAAGATGCGCAGGGCCGCACAATCAAGTCAGTTGGGGCCAACCAGGATATCACCGAGCGCAAACAGGCCGAATTTGAGCGGGAACAGTTGCTGGCCGAGGTGCAGGCCGCCTATCGCCAATATGTGCGCCGCGAATGGGAGCAGTATCTGGCCGACAAATATCAGGGCAACTGGCAAATTGAGGTTGCGCAATCCGGCGTCAATCCGGCTGAGCCGGCCCAAACCGCGCTGCAAGTGCCAATTGCTCTGCGCGGGCAGTCGATTGGCACGCTCACTTTGCAGGATGCGGCCGGCGAGCGCAACTGGACCGAAGACGAAAAAGCGCTGATTGCCGCCGTAACCGAACAGTTAGCTTTAACGGTTGAAAACCTGCGGCTGTTTGAAAACACTCAGCAGCGCGCCGTTCGCGAGCAACTCACCCGCGAAATTACCGATAAAATGCGCGCCGCGCCCGATGTGGACTCGATCATTCAAACCGGCCTGTCCGAGCTGGCCCGCACGTTGGGGGTTTCCAGAACGTACGTCAAACTTACGCCAGACCGTGACCAGTCCGGTCAATAGCTGGCTTGCCGGTTTGTGTTGGAGAAACTTATGGCACAATACTCAAAACTTCAATCCACAAAACCAACTCCGGCCGATAATGCCTTACGGGCCGCCAAAATATTCTTTGGCGCCGGGGTGATTATCAGCCTGATATATGGCTATCTGGTGGCCTTTTATTACCGGGAATGGCAACTGGCTGCCGTAACCGGGCTGTTGGTGCTGTACAGCGTTATCGCGTTGGTGAGCATTTTTGTTATCCGCCGCGGCTATGCCAACACCGGAGTTTGGCTGCTCATTGCCGGAATGTTTGCGCTGTTTGTGGCCTCGTCGGCGTTGATTGCCGGTTTTGGCCTGATTTTGGGCCTGAGCGTGATGATGCTCACTGTGGTACTGGCCACCCAAACTCTGCCCGGCAAACAGACTACCCGGGCCATTATCGGCAGCGTGTTGGTGGTGATTTTAACCGCGCTGATGGATACTGTGACTCTGGATTACCGGCTGCACATTCCGCAGTTTCAGTGGGTTGTGGTCGGCGTAACTGCTGGCGTGGTGCTGGTTTTTATCTATTTTGTGGTCAGGCAGTTTGCCTATTATTCACTGCGCGTCAAACTGATTGTGACATTTTTGCTGGTCAGTTTGTTATCCGTGGCGGCCGTGGCCAGTTTTTCACTGTGGACCACCGGCAACGCGCTGGTTGACGATGCCGGCCATAACACCAAAACGCTGGCCGAAGCGCAAGCCCTCAACGTGGGTAGTTTGCTGGCCCGGCAGTTAGACTCGCTGAAATCGCTAACCCTCAACCAGATTTTGCGGGATCGATTGGTGTTGATCAACGCCAATTACCGGGGCGGCGCAACAGCGGTTGAAGCCAAACTCAACGAAATGGAAGATAAATGGGTGCAAAATGTGGCCGATGGCCAGGGACCGCTGTTAAGCGCCCGGCTCAACAACAGTATCTCTGATTTTTTGCGGGAGTTCCAGCGGCAGGTTCCCGAACATACCCAACTTTTTATCACCGATAAATACGGCGGGCTGCTGGCAACAACGGCTCTTGTGCCCGATTACAACGACGCGGACGAGCTGTGGTGGCAGCAAACTTACAATAACGGCCAGGGCCGCCTTTATATCAGCCAGCCCACCGTTGATGAAGACGCCAAAGATTTTGGCATTATTATTGGCATTCCCATTTATGGGGACGACGGCGCGGTGATTGGCGTTTTGCGCAGCAAGGTTGACATTGCCTCGCTGGTGAGTTTGGTTACCGCCGCCGACGACCCGACCACGGGCCTCAACACCCTGCTGTTATTCCCCTCGGAGCAGATGTTATCCGGTAATGAGGCATCTATTGTGCCCACCCCGCCCGATATTTTGGCCGACGCCGATATTTTGCAGCAGCGGCAGTACGGTGAATTTGAGATTGATGGCCAATCCTATCTGATCAGCCAGGCAACCGTCAGCTCAATTACCGGTGAGCCGGTCATTAATGAACTCAACTGGGCGGTATTAACTTTACACAATCGGGCCATCGCGCTGGTTACCCTGCAAACCCAGCAGCAAAATATTATTGTGCTGGCGGTTATTATTGCCACTGTAGTTGTGGGCGCGGCCGTTTTTATGTCTAGTTTGATGGCCAGCCCCATTGTGCGCTTAACCGAAACCGCCCGGCAGGTTGCCGGCGGCGACCTCACTTCGCGCGCCTCGGTTGAAACCAACGACGAGGTCGGCGTGCTGGCCGCCAATTTCAACTCAATGGCCGACCAGCTTGGCCGCACCATCGACTCGCTGGAAGACCGCGTGGCCGACCGCACCCAGCAGCTCACCACCGTGGTCGATGTGAGCCAGCGCCTCAGTAGTATTCTGGATTTGGGCAACCTGATGCGCCAGGTGGTCACCCTCACCAAAGAAACGTTTAACTACTATCACGTTCACATTTATCTGCTGGATGAGGTCCGCGCGGCCCTGGTTATGGCCGAAGGGTACGGCACGGCGGGTGTAGAAATGAAACGCGCCGGTCACAGCATCGCCTTTGATGCGCCCCGCAGTTTGGTGGCCCGCGCTGCCCGTCAGGGGCACATCATTACCGTAGATAACGTTCGCGAAGACCCCAACTGGCTGCCCAACGCCCTGTTGCCGGATACTCACTCTGAGTCGGCTATTCCGGTAATGCTGGGCGATGAAGTGGTGGGCGTGCTCGACGTGCAAAGCGAGCAGGTCGGCGGCATCACCGCCGATGACGAAGTGGTGCTGCAAGCCCTGGCCAACCAGGTTGCCATTGCCGTGCGTAACGCCCGCCTCTTTGCCGAAACCCAAAGCGCGCTGGTTCGCACCCAGCAGTTGCAAAAACTTTACACCGGCGAGGCGTGGCTTCAGTTTTCTGCGGCCCAACCCACCGATTTTGAGTTTCGGCAGGCTCAGTTGCCGCCGCTGGAAGAAATGCCCACCCCGGAAGTGAGCGCCGCGCTGGAAAAACAGCAAACGGTTGAGCTGAGCCTGCTCAAAACAAACGGCTCGCCCGCGCCGCCGCCCGGCAGCGAAACCAACGTGCTGGCCACGCCGCTAAAATTGCGGGGGCAGGTGATTGGCGTGCTGGGCCTCAGAGATGCCAACCCGGCCCGCCGCTGGACAGAAGACGAAATTGCGCTCATCGAAGCGGTCAGCGAGCAAATGAGCCTGGCTATTGAAAACGCCCGCCTTTTTGACGAAACTGGCCGGCGGGCTGGCCGTGAAAGAATCATCGCCAATATTACCCAGCAGGTTTGGGCTTCTGGCGAACTGGAAAAAGTTATGCAAACCGCCGTGGAGCAACTGGGTACCCAGCTCGACGCCTCAAAAGTGGTCATTCGGCTGGGCACCAAAGAGCAGTTGCTCACAGATACCAACCCGGCGGCAAAATAGTGGCTGCCTCACCCGGAAAGGAGCCGGCGAACCCGCGCCGGGCATCACGTATGCGTCAATCCAAATCTACTCGCTGGTTAAAACGCCTGCTCATCGCTGCCTGTTTTGTGCTGCTGCTGGCCCTCAAACCCGGCGCCAGCGCCCTGGCCGATGAGCCGTTGGAAGAACCGTACGAGTCGGCGGTGCAAAAATGGGCCGATGAATTTGAGCCGTCGGTGCTCTCCCGCGAGGAGCGCGTGGCCGAACTCCGCTGGTTTGCCCGCGTCGCTGCGCCGTTCCGCGGGCGGAAAATCAAATCCGTGGCCGAAGATATTAAAACCCACTTTTGGGAAAGCGAGGTTTTAACCCAGGCGTTTCAGGAAATCACCGGCATTGAAGTTGAACACGAAATCATTGGCGAAGGCTCGGTGGTGGAGCGGCTGGTTGAGCAGCAGCGCACCGGCCGGCTGTTGTACGATATTTACGTAAACGACGCTGATCTGGTGGGCACGCATCTGCGCAGCGAGGCGGTGGTCAACCTGACCGATTATATGGCCGGTGAAGGCAAAGCCTACACCAATCCCAACCTGGATTTGGCGGATTTTCTCAACCTGGAGTTTGGCCAGGATTACGATGGCAACCAGCTCCAGTTGCCGGATCAGCAGTTTGCCAACCTGTACTGGTTTAGATACGACTGGTTCACCCGGCCCGACATTAAAGCCGCGTTCAAGGCCCAATACGGCTACGATCTGGGCGTGCCGCTCAATTGGGCCGCCTACGAAGACATTGCCGAATTTTTTACCAGCCGCGAGATTGACGGCAAAAAAGTTTACGGTCACCTTGATTACGGCAAAAAATCGCCGTCGCTGGGCTGGCGCTTTACCGATGCCTGGTTATCGATTGCCGGCGTGGGCGATGTGGGCCTGCCCAACGGCTACCCGGTTGACGAATGGGGTATTCGGGTGGAAGACCGGGTGCCGGTTGGGGCTACGGTAGCTCGCGGCGGCGAGGTGAACGGCCCGGCGGCGGTTTACGCGCTCACCAAATATATTGACTGGCTCAACAAATACGCCCCGCCCGAAGCCAAAAACTGGCAGTGGGTTGATGCCGGCCCGCAGGCATCGCGGGGGGATATTGCCCAGCAAATTTTTCAATACGTTACCTGGCTGTCTGATGATCGCTTTCACGAACTGGGCAGCCCGGTGGTAGCCCCGGATGGTAAACCGCTGTGGCGGGTTGCGCCCACGCCCCACGGCAAATACTGGGACGAAGGCATGAAAGTGGGCTATCAGGATGCCGGTAGCTGGACTATCCCCAAAAATGTTAAAGGTCAGCGGCGGGCAATGGCCTGGCTGTGGGCCCAGTTTGCCGTATCCAAAACCGTCGAGCTGAAAAAGTTCACCGTTGGCGGCACGCCGGTGAGAAAATCAACGGTGTTCTCCGATTATCTGACGCTGCGCAAGGCAAATTACGGCGGCCTGATTGAATTTTATCGCTCCGAAGAGCGAAAAAAATGGACCGGCACCGGGCCAAACGTGCCGGATTACCCCACGCTCTCGGCCATTTGGTGGCCCAACATTGCCCGCGCCATTCAGGGCGAACTCACGCCGCAGCAGGCGATGGATGCCATTGGCGCGGCAATGGACGAAGCAATGAGCAAAATGCGAATGGCCCGCTACTCGCCCAAACTCAATGCACCGCGCAGTTCGCTGGTGTGGCTGGCCCTGCCCGGTTCTCCCAAGCAGGAGCGGCCCGACGAGCAGCCCAAAACCATTGACTACGACGAACTGATTAAACAGTGGGAGTAATGCCCGGCCAAACCAACGCGGCCCGCAGGAGCTACGGACAATGAAAAATTTGAGAATTGGCCAAAAAATATTGATTGTGGTTGGGGCTATTTTTGTGCTGTTTGCCATTGGGCTAACCGCAATTATTGGCACAACCAGCTTCAACAACCTGACCGAAGTGAAGCAGGCCGAACTGAACCGGATGTCGCAGATTATGGCCAGCCGGATCAGCGATATGGAGAAAAACTCGGCGCTGGTGGCCATGAGCTTTGAACAGGACGAACCATTGGTTAACGAAATTCAGTTGTTAACCAATTTAGGCCCTTACTACGCCGATCCGGGTTCGTACTTTGCCGAAGATTTTACCGGCTCCGGCGAACTGATTGAAGACGCCGACAAAATTTTTGTGTTTCAGGCGCAGCTAAAACTTGTCCAGCTTTTGCAGTCGGCGCAGCGCCTCAACGATCTGAGTTCGATCAGTTTTTATTTGGTGTCGCCGTTTGAGGTGGTGGCTAACGCCAAACCGGCGCTGTCGTTTCGGCTGGACAAAGACAACATCACTTTGACCCAATTTATGAGCAAAGGCAACGGTGTCAAACCGATTTATTATCAGGTGCCAACCAGCGAGTTTACCGCGCCGCCCGCCGATTATTTCGACATCAGTTCGGCCTATTCCGCGCCGCCGGAGCAATTTTACGCCGAAAACAACTTTAAACCGGTGATCGGTGGGCCGGTGGCCGGGCAGGATTTTCCCTTTGACTGGACTGTGTTTGACACGCCGCAATCAACAATTGTGGTTAACCAGCGCATTCCGGTAATCCAAACCTGGTATCCGGTAAAAATCGCCGTGGCCGATCCGGTGACCTGGGAGCCGGCAACCGTGCCGGTGGGGCTGGCCATGGTAGAGCGCCGCCTCGACGCCGCAACCATCAGTTTTTTGCGCAACCAGTTGGGGCTGGAGGTGGGGTTGGCCCAAAAAGGACAGCTTTTGATCACCAGCCTGGATTTGCCCGGCGCGGCCACCGCGCCCACGTCGCTGCTGGCCAATCAAACCGTCACGCTCAACCAGAATGAGTATTACTACGACCAGCAACCCGTCGGTTTTGCCGGTGACAGCGGTACTCAGCTTGAAGCGGTGGTGTTAAGCCCGGTTTCAGAATTGCAGCAACTGACCCAAAATTTGCGCAACCAAATTAGCTGGGTGGCTTTGGGCGTTATTATTTTGGGGGCGCTGCTGCTGTACATCATTCTGCGGTATCTGGTCAACCGGCCGCTCGGTGCGGTGATGGCCGGGGTAGAAACCATTGCCGCCGGCGATTTGAGCCAATCCGTGCCGGTGCAATCGCAGGATGAGTTGGGGCAGTTGGGCGCCGCGTTCAACAATATGGCCGAACAACTGCGCGATTTGGTGGGGTCGCTGGAGCAGCGGGTGCTGGCCCGCACCCAACGCCTGGAAACGGTGGCCAGTATGGGCGAGCGGCTAAGCGCCATTTTGTCAGTTGACCAACTTCTGGTTGAACTGGTGAACAAAGTTAAAGAGAGTTTCAATTATTACCACGTTCACGTGTACATGCTCGATTCCGCCGGCGAATATCTGGTAATGCGCGAAGGGTACGGCATGGCTGGCGCTCAAATGAAGGCCAGCGGTCACCGTATTGAGCTGCGAGCGCAAACCAGCCTGGTGGCCCGCGCCGCCCGTACCGGCGAGGTCGTTAAAATCGACAACGTTCGCGGCGAGCCGGACTGGTTGCCCAACCCGTTGCTGCCAAACACCTATTCTGAAATGGCCGTGCCGATTATTGTTGAAAATCAGGTCGTTGGCGTGCTCGATGTGCAATCCGATAGAATTGCCGGCCTCGACGAAAGCGACGCCAGCCTGCTCCGCTCGCTGGCTAACCAGGTGGCGGTCACCATCAATAACGCCCGCCTGTTCCAGCAAATGCAGCAGGCCCACGCCGAAGCCGAAGAACTCAACCGTCGCCTCACCCGCGAGGCCTGGCAAAATATCGGCGCGCAAACGCAGACCACCGGTTATGTGTTTACCAAAGCCGGCGCGGCCCCCGCGCCCACTGAATGGCTGCCGGCAATGGAACGTGCCGTGCAGTCCCGGCAGTTAACCCAGGCCACCGGCAGCACCAATGGCGGCGACTCTCACCAAAAAACAGCCACGGTGGCGGTGCCGCTTACGCTGCGCGGTGAAGTGATCGGCGTGATTGGCATTGAACGGCCCGTTGATCGGCAGTGGTCGCCCGACGAAATTACCACCGTCCAATCCATCAGCGAACAGGTGACGCTGGCGCTCGACGCTGCCCGGCTGGCCCGCGAAACCGAACGAGCCGCCTGGCGCGACCACATTGTCAGTGAGTCGACGGCCAAAGTCTGGTCGTCGTCTGAAATTGACGATGTGATGAAAATTGCCGTGGCGCAGTTGGCGGAAACGCTGCGCGCTTCGGAAGTGGTTATTCGGTTGGGCACAGAGGAAAACTTGCTGGCTGAATAATTCGTTTGGCCAACCTTGCCGCAAATTTGGAGAGTTTTATGGCAAACCAAACAACAGTAACCCAAAAAATGAAAACAATACTGCCCGGCCGCAGCCTGCGAACCCAGTTGTTGATAACGTTTGCTTTAACCGCGCTGGTGGCTGTTTTGGTGATCAGCATCAGTTCAATTGTGCTCAGTTATCAAAACGGACAGGCCAGCCTGATTGAACAGCTCACATCGGTGGCCACGCTGACCGAATCTGAGATCAACACCTGGACAACCAACCTGCAAACCGACCTGGCCGGGTTGGGTAATCAGGAAGCGGCCGTATCGCGCATGCGACTGTTGTTGCAGCCAACTTCATCGCTGCGATTAATTCCGCAGAGCCAGTTGCGCCAAAATTTTGCGGCGATGATCAACCTTACCAATCGTTTTGATACCCTGTTGCTGCTGGACCCCGACGGCAATGTGTTGGTGTCAACCGATGTGAATCTGGAAGGGAAAAATTTTTCCCACGAGAACTTTTTTCAGGATGGATTTAAGAATTTAACGCTCCAGCCGGCGCGTTACAACCCGGATTTGGGCCAGGTGGTGGTTTACGTATCGCTGCCGGTGCTCAATCAAACCGGCGCAACCATTGGCGTGCTGGCCGGGCGGGCCAACCTGAACAAACTCAACGAAATTATGCTGGCCCATTCCCGGTTTGGTATCACCGGCGAAAGCTATCTGGTGGGGGCTGATTACACCATGCTCACGCCGTCCCGGTTTGCGGGCTTTGGCCCGCCCGATACCCGGGTTGAAACTGAGGGCGCGGTGCAGGCTATTCAAAACAACGTCAGCGGGTCTGGTCTGTACACCGATTACCGCAGCGTTTCAGTTATTGGCACCTATCGCTGGATTCCCCAACTGGGGGTGGCCCTGCTCACCGAGCAGGACCGCTCTGAGGCGTTTCAGGGGATACAAACCGCGCTGCTGATCAACGTTGGTGTGGCGCTGGCGGCGGTGCTGGTGGCCATTGTGGTGGCTATTTTTGTCACCAAAAATATTTCTAATCCACTGGCCGAACTGGCCGGAACGGCCGGTCAGATTGCCGGCGGCAACCTCAATTTGGCCGTACAAACAAGCCGTCGTGATGAAATTGGCGACCTGACCCGGGCTTTTAACCAGATGACCGAACGGCTGCGCGACTCGATCAGCAATTTGGAAGAGCGCGTGGCCGAACGCACCCGGGCGCTCGAAATTGAGGCAGAGGTGAGCCGCCAGATCATCAGCATTACCGAAATTGACCGCTTGCTTGAATTTGTGGTTGATCGTTTGCAGGTGGAGTTTGATTACTATCACACCCACATTTACCTGACCAACGAGCCGGGGCAGGAGCTGGTGCTGGCGGCCAGTTACGGCGAGATTGGCCGGCAGCTCAAAGAACGCGATCACCGGGTAAAAATCGGTACCGGGCTTGTTGGGGTAGTGGCCAGTACGGGCCAGTTCTTTTTGAGCAACAACATCACCCAGTTGCCAAATTTTGCCAGCAACCCGCTCCTGCCGGATACCCGCTCTGAGCTGGCCGTGCCGCTGCGCCGCGGCGAGCAAATTATTGGCGTGCTCGATATTCACAGCGATGAGTTTAACCGCTTCGCTGCCGAAGACGTGAGCCTGATGCAATCCATCGCCAACCAAACCGCCATTGCCGTGGATAACGCCCGGCTGCTGGAAGAAACACGCTCGGCGCTGCGAGAGGTTGAGCGCCTTAACCGCCAGCTCACCCGCGAGAGTTGGGATCAATTTCAGCAAACTATTGATAGCTCCGGCTATCACTTTAAGAACGGGCGAACGCTGCCGGTGGGATCGGACAGCAGCGTGTGGCTACCACCTATGACCCAGGCCGCTCAAAGCCGGCAAATGGTTAAACAAACGCACGTGGGCAACGGCGAAACCGCAAAATCAGAGCTGGCGGTGCCGTTGGTGCTGCGCGATCAGGTGATTGGCGTGCTCGGCGTAAAGCGGGAAAATTCGCCGGTGTGGGCCGATGAAGAATTGGCCGCCGTTGAAGCCGTAGCCGATCAGGTGGCGCGCGCGCTGGAAAACGCCCGGTTGTCCAAAGAGCAGGAAAAAACCATTGAGCAGTTGAAAGAAGTTGACCGGCTCAAGTCCGAATTTTTAACCAGTATGAGCCACGAACTGCGCACGCCGCTCAACTCGATCATCGGCTTTGCCGATGTGCTGCTGCAAGGCATTGACGGCGATCTGCCGGAGCTGGCCCTCAATGATATTCAACTGATTTACAACAGTGGGCAGCACCTGCTGGCCCTCATCAACGATGTGCTGGACCTTTCTAAAATTGAGGCCGAGCGCATGGAGCTGGTGCTGGAAAATGTGAAGATTTCCGAATCCATTCACGATGTGCTGTCGGCTTCCAGCACGCTGGTTAAAAACAAATCGATCAAGGTGCAGGTGGATATTGCCGACAACCTGCCGCCAGTGCGGGCCGATAAATTGCGCCTTAACCAGGTATTGCTCAACCTGGTGAGTAACGCCGCCAAATTTACTGAGGCCGGCACCATTACTATTCGTTCCAACGTTGCCCCCGATGAGCCGGACAAAATGCGCGTGGCCGTGATTGATAGCGGCATTGGCATTCCGCTGAACAAGCAGCAAACCATTTTTGACCGCTTCCGCCAGGCCGATAGTTCGACCACCAGAAAATACGGCGGCACCGGCCTGGGGTTGGCCATCTGTAAAAAACTGGTTGAGATGCACGGCGGCCAGATTGGCGTGATCAGCGAAGAAGGACACGGCGCAGAATTTTACTTTACCATTCCGTTAGCGTAGAAAAAGGTATTTTTACAGAGACAAATCTCATGCAAAATCGATATTCTTCCCACCTCACCTCAATTTCCTGTTTAGAATGTGGCCATCAGTTTGATTATTCACCGGGGCTTGACGTGTGCCCGGCCTGCGGCGGCTCCTGGCTGGATGCGCAGTACAATTACGCCGCCGTGGCCAACATCTGGCAAAAGGGATTGTCGGGGCGGCCAAGCTCGCTGTGGCGTTACGCCGAGTTGCTGCCGGTTGGCAGCCAGTCAGAAATTGTGAGCATGGGCGAAGGCTTTTCGCCGCTGGTCCGGGCCGCCAAGCTGCAACAGCGGCTGAACCATCCCGCAATTTTCATCAAAGATGAACGGCAGTCGCCCACCAGTTCGTTTAAAGACCGGCAGGCGGCCGTGGCCGTAACCGATATGAAACAGGCCGGCGTTATTGAGTGCGTGCTGGCCTCAACCGGCAATGCGGCCGCGGCCTACTCGGCCTATTGCGCCCGCGCTGATATTAAGTTGTGGGTGTTTTTAACCAGCCTGGTGCCGGCGGCCAAAATGCGCGAGGCCGCGCTGTACGGGGCGGAGGTTATCAAAGTCACCGGCACGTATGACCAGGCTAAAAAAGTTGCCGCCGATTTTGCCGCCCGGCGCGGCATTCGGCTGGACAAAGGGGCCAAGGCTGTGCCCGGCAAAGAAAGCATGAAAACTGTGGCCTATGAAATCGCCGAGCAGTTGGCCATTGAACTGGGCAGCGATGCCGTGTGGCAGGCCCCGGATTGGTACATTCAGGCGGTTAGCGGCGGCATTGGCCCGCTGGGCGTGCTCAAAGGTTTTGAAGAGTTGCATCAGATGGGCTTGATTGACCGCGTGCCCAAGATTGGCGTGGTGCAGGTGAGCGGCTGTTCGCCGATGGTGCAGGCGTTTGCGGCCGGACAGCCCAAAGCCAAACCCGTGGTGCCAGAAACGCGCATCACCATTCTGTCAACCGGCGAACCGGGCCTCAGCTACGATTTGCTCTATCAGGCCAACCAAAAATACGGCGGGTATATGATCAGCGTATCTGATGATGAGGCTTTTGAGGCAATGCACCAATTGGCCAAAACCGAGGGGTACTCGGTAGAGCCGGCCACGGCAGTAGCCTTTGCCGGACTGGATAAACTGATCAGCGGGGGAATCATCAAGCCCAATGAAACTGTGGTGGTCAACTGTTCCGGCCACACCTTCCCGGTTGAAAAACATATTATGAACGAAGAAAATCTGGTCGATGTCCGGCTATCGCACAGCACCGAAGCCGGCGCGCCGCTCGACGGGCTGGGGTCGGCGCTGGAGCGGCTCGATGAACAGGTGACTACCATTGTGGTGGTTGACGACAACCCCACCGACAGCCGGCTGATCCGGCGGCTGCTGCAATCTCAAAAACCGTACCGCATTTTTGAGGCCAACAGCGCCGTAGAAGCGTTACCGGTAATCCGTGAGCGCCTGCCCGATCTGGTTGTGACTGATCTGACCATGCCCGACATGGACGGGTTTACCCTGCTTGAGGAACTCAAAGCCGATGCCAGAACCGCCAATATCCCGGTGATTGTGGTTTCGGCCAAAGATTTAACGCCGGAGGACGAGCGTAAACTGGCCGGACAAACGTCGTCTATCTGGTTGAAGGGCGCTTTTGCCACCAAAGATTTGGTTGAGCACGTGGTTGATGTTCTTTCCGGTACCGGCGCGCCCGCCGAAACAGGCGCTTCGGCAGAGCCGGCTCCGGCGCCGTTGCAGTCAGAGACTGCCGCGCCATCGGCCCGGCACACCATTGTGCTGGTAGAAGATAACCCGGTCGACGCCCGGCTGATCAGCCGCATCTTGCAGGCCAAACTGCCGGTCAATATTAAAGAAGTGAATGCCGGCTCAGACGCCATCGATGTGATCCGCGCCTGGCGGCCTGGCATTATCATTTTAGATTTGATCCTGCCCGATAAAACCGGGTTTCAGATTTTGGAAGAATTGAAAGCCGATAAAGCGCTCGATGCGATTCCGGTAATTGTGGTGACTTCCAAAGATTTGTCGGAGCAGGAAGAAAAGGTGTTGCGGGCCAACGGTGTGTTTTCGCTGTGGCACAAGGGGCACCTGGACCGCAACCGGCTCATTGCCCAAATTGAGTCTCAACTTGAAAAAGCATAAGTAAACAGCAGGAGGTTGATAGAATAATGCTGATTTTGTATGTGGAAGACAATTTTGAAAACAAACTGTTTGTCCGCCGGGTCATCGAATCGATGGGCCACGAAATGATGGAGGCTGAAACCGGCCCGGACAGCCTGTTAATAGCCGCCGAACGCAAACCCGACCTGATTTTGATGGACGTAAATATTCCCGGTATGGACGGCCTGGAAACCACGGCTCGCTTTAAGCAAGACCCGGGACTGTCGGATATTCCGGTGATTGCGCTGACCGCCAACGCCATGAAGGGCGATAAAGAGCGCTGCCTGGCTGCCGGCTGCGACGGGTACATGCAGAAACCAGTCGGTGTTTCTGACCTGCGCCGTGAAATCAATCTGTACGCCAGCAAACTCAGCCTCTAATTTGCTATAAACACATCCTGATCCGCCTGGCGGCGGGGTGTTTTTTGCTGCTTTAAAAATTAAACAGACAGCCACCAGCAGTTTTGGTGGCTGTCTGTTTAAACTTTAAATTTAAAGTGGCAACAATTTTGGTTTATGGTATAATGGAAACTGCTTAACATAAATGTTTTGTGTGACGTTAAAAAATATTTATGGTATAATTAAACAGATTTTTCCCCGCCTCATCTGTTTGATTGTTCATGGCGTCGATCCCGCGTATGTATCAACGGCAAAATACTTGCGGAGGTAGTAGGTTATGACCAAAAGAAAAAGGGCCAGTCTTAAAGACAAAAGCCCGGAAAGCCTGGGAATGGCCCCCAAAAAAGGCAAAGGCATTGATTTGCTGTTTGGCGGCCCGGTTAGCCAAGATGCCAGTACCGCAAGCGATGCAGAACCCGAGGATGATAGTGATGCCACCGAAGCCGCAGATTACAGTGATCGGGCTGTAGACGAACTGGGGCTGCCGGTTGCTTTGGAAGCTCCGCCCGATGATTTGATCCTGGCTTCGCCGCCCGCCGCCTCGACCACCGACAGCGGTGAAGCCGACGCGGTAAATCCCGCCACATCACCGTTTGCTATGCCCGAATCGTTTGATTTAACAAACGCGGGCGATGCCACCGATTTAACCGGTATCCTGGAAGATGACAAAACACCAAATTTGGAGGAAGAGACTTCGGTTAGCTCAGACAAGGACCTGTCCGGCACTGTAGATGAAACCACGTCTTCCCCCCCTGTAGAGGAGGCTGATATGAGCAGTGATGACCAAGCAAATGATTTGTCTGGGTTAGTGGTAGAAGATACGCTGGCTGCCCCGGCCCCCGCGCCCGTTGGCCCCAGCCCCGAGCCGGCCACTGACCTGTCGGGGCTTGTCGCCGCCGATGAAGGTCTGTCGGGGATGGATACGGGCGCTCCCGCGCCTGCTCCCGGCCTGCCATCGGCCGCGCCGCCACCCACCACCGCCGCACCGATTAACGTACCGCCGGCCTACACTTATTCACCCCCGCCCGCGGTAGACGCTACCCCGTACACCCCGCCGCCGCCGCCGGCCAATATTCCGCCGCCCAGCACCGCCACCGGCGCCCCGAGTTTGTCGCCGCCGCGCATCATCGAATCTGTTGGCGGTATTGTCTCTGAAAGAACGGCTGTCTCCGCCGAAGATATTTTGCCGGAAGACATTCTGGTTAAAAAGGGCGATGCCATTATTGCCGTTGAAAAGCATGAGCATCTGGAAAAAGATCAGGCCAAAATCGACCAGATTGTTAAGTACATTGGCTCAGAACGGCGCAAAAAACTTGATGACGAAATTGAAGAGCTATACCAGGTGGTGTCCAAAGAGCTGAGTGACAGCAAAGACGACTCGGCCTTTGCCCTGAAAACGCTCCGTGAAGCGCAGGAAATTGTCATTGAAGACATCAGTGATTACGATGACGCCCTCTACCGGGTAGCGGTGGTCAGAACCATGCTGGTGCGTAAGAAAAACCTGCGGCGCTGGTCTTACACCTGGGGTATGTTTGTATTTGGTTACGCTACCGTCTGGCTGCTATTGTTTATCGCCGGGATGGTGTTCATTGATTTTTCAAGCTTTACCGGTTTAACCGAAGGCGCCGCCGCGTTGACTTCTTCCTGGATTACTTCGCTAACCGGCGGCATTGGCGGGGTTATTGCCATTTTCTACAGTTTGTCGTGGCGGGTGGCCTTTAAGCAGGAATTTGACCGCCAGTATATTATGAAATATCTGGTCCAGCCGATTATGGGCTTTGTGCTGGGCGCGGTGATTTTCTTTATTACCAGCGCCGGTTACCTTGTTTTCAATCCGGGTGCGGCCGCGGCCAGCAGCTCGCCGTTTTTTGGCAGCAACCAGTTGGTAGCCATCCAGATTATTCTGGGCTTTATTGCCGGTTTCCGCCAGCGGGTAGTTTACTACATGATCGACAAGATTGTGCAGAAGATTTCGCCGGAAGAAACCGAAAGCAAAGCGCCTGCCAGTGTTATCCCGGCAGACGATTACAGTAAAATTGTGGCAGAGCGTGCCGAAGAAGTTTAATCTTTCATCCGTGGAGGAAAAATAGCATGGCCGAACAATCGCTAAAAGAGGGGCAGATTTATCTTTTAGATGGGAATGTGCTGGTAGAAGCCACCTACAACGATAACACCGGCATGTGGCAGTTGCATGAGCCGGAAGATCGCTCAAGCTGGCTGGTATTGCCCAACGGCAAATTACAGGGGTTGCAATACGATAGCGCCCGCAACGTCTTTTTGCTTGAACCAGACCCCGATATCTGGAATACCGGCGACCTGGCCGAGGCGGATGAGAACACGCCCAAATTGCCCAAACTGCTCCGCCAGGCCGAACGCAAAGCCGATGCCGAGCACGGCGGTCAATTAACGCTGATGCGGGTAAACACCGGCTGGAAAGCCATGTATGGCAGCCCGGACCTGGCCAGCGGCGAAGCCCACAAAGACGTGCAAAAACTCAAAACCTTCAAAACCCTCTACGAAGCCCTGAATGCGTTATTGCAGGCGTAGCGGCGGCGAGTAATCCAAATCAAAACGTGAAACGCAGGCTTACCGCGTTTCACGTTTGCTTTACGGAGAATCCAATGACCCATTACATTGAAACCAAAACCAAAGACGGCGCGATTATCAGGATCGAAGTTGAAGACACCTCAAAACCTTCGCCGGGGTTTACCCGACAGGTGACCACGCCCACCAATGTGTCCGGCGATTCGGCCGAGAATGCTTTTGCCGAGGTACTGGCCGCCATCAGCGGGTTGGCCAACGGGGTGGTTGAGACCATGCAGAGTCTGTCAACCGTGCCCAACGCGGCGGCTATTGAATTTGCCGTAAAGGTTGATGGCGAAGTTGGCGCGCTGATTGCCAAACGGCGCGATGACGGGCAATTTAAAGTCTCGTTATCGTGGAAAGAACCGGAGCCGGCCAAAGATTAATTTTGTTGCTGGCTTAATCCAAAGGGACGGCTCAACGCCGTCCTTTTTTATTTGCTGGTGATTTGGTTGATGGCCCAGCTGGCATGCTCCCGGATGAGCGGTTCCGGGTCTTGCCGGGCTTGCTCCAGCGCCGGCAGCGCGACCGGGCTGCCCCAGTTGCCCAGCGCCACCGCCACATTGCGCAACAATCCCCGCCGTTTGGTCCGCTGGATGGGGGTCCCTTTGAAGCGTTCCCGGAACGCGGCCTCATCCAGTTGCATCAAATCGATCAGGTTTGGGGCGGCAACCTGGGGGTTGTAGCGCAGAAAAGTTTCTCGGCTGGGGAGTTTGGCCGCGTAGCGACGCACCCACGGGCAAACTTCCTGGCATTCGTCGCAGCCAAAAATCCAGTTTTTGAGCAACGGCCGCAGCTCCGGGGGGATGCTGTCCCGGTGTTCGATAGTGAGGTATGAAATGCAGCGATTGCTATCCAGAATGTACGGCGCCGGAAAGGCGTGGGTAGGGCAAATGGTCAGGCAGCGGGTGCAATTACCGCAGGTGCCCTGTCTTTTGCTTTCGCCGGGCGGGCCAATCCGGCAACTCGCGCCGCCGTCAGCCGCGGGTTCATCATAATCCAGCGATGCGTTAACCAGTACTTCGCCCAAAAACAGGTACGAGCCCATCCGCGGGTTGATGAGCAACGTGTTTTTGCCCACAAAACCCAACCCGGCCAGCGCGGCGAAATCCCGTTCCAGCACCGGGCCGGTGTCAACATAGGCCCGCTGAGCGGTTTGCCCGGTTTCTGCGGCCACAAACTCGCCCAGTTCTCGCAGCCGGGGCAGCATCACCTCGTGGTAATCCAGCCCCCAGGCGTAACGCGCCACCCGCCCGCGCGATGGGTCGGCCCATAAATCAGCCGGCGGATTCAGCACAAAGTAGGATAACCCCACCACCACTACCGATTCCGCTTCCGGCAGGACAAGCCGCGGGTTGTTACGACGCTGGGGGTCGCGGGCCAGCCAGCCCATTTCGGCGTGATAGTTGTTAGCCAGCCAGCGCCGGTAGGCTTCGGCGTGCGGCGCGTGAACGGCGGGCGCAACACCGACCAGATCAAACCCCAGGCTAATCGCTTTGTTTTTAATGCGTTGGGTTAAATTCATTTCCGAATCTGCCAGAAACGTGCGACCAATTTTGAAAATAGCCCATCATAACCAAAAAAATAGTGTGATAACATCTGTAATACAGTGTGTTTAAGTGATAAAGTAAAAATTGGGGGTATAGAAAGATTCAGTTTATTAGTATAAAGGAGCGATAACGATGACAAAAGATAGAAAAATTGGTTGGCTGTTATTGATACTGATTTTGTTGCTGGCTTTGGTGCAGATTGCACCGGTGCAAGCCGCGGGCCTGGACGAAAGTGTGAAATGGATTACTATTTGTCACGGTCCGGTTGGCCAAACCACAGATTCGCATACCTGGACCATCTACTGGTCGGCGCTGGATAAGTACCTGAGTTTTTTTAGCGACTCAATTGGTGCTTGTATGTAATTTTTGCCGGTCAAACTAACGGGTAAAAATTATCTAACTGACAATCAAAAAACAATAAAGGAATGCGTTTTGGCCCATGATACTTCAACTCGGTCACTCATAAAAACGGCCTCTGGTGGCTATCCCAGAGGCCGTTTTTTTGTTGAGTTGTGGCAACTTATTGTTTGCCGTTAGAGCCATTTTTGCCGGTCGGCGTAAAATGAGCCTCAATATAGTGAACAATTGATCGGAACGAGATAACCCCCTCCGGCCGCCCCTCGTCGTCAACAATGGGGATGTGGCGGAAAAGATGAATGGACATCAGGTGCAGCGCGCTGGCAATGGTATCGGTTGCCTTGAGCGAACTAACTTTGCTGGTCATAAAATCTTTTACTTTTTCCCGGTCCAAATCTTTAATCTGGCAGGCTACTTTGGTAAACACATCCCACTCGGTAAATACGCCGGCCAGTTTGCCGTTGTCATCAACCAGCGCCAAAAAGCCTACATTGGTATCCTTGAGCAGCGTGACCGCCTTAGCCAGCGAAATATCAACGTTCGCGGTCAGCGGTTTTTTGGGAGGCACATCGGCCAGCGTATCGGTTAGCAGCGAGTGCTGCACCTCGCGGGTGGCCGAATTTTCGCCGTGGAACATTACCCCGGTGTACTCTTCGTCAAATTCGCTGGAAACTTCCCAGGTTTCGCCGGCGTGGTAAAGTTTTTTCAGATCACCCCGGCCTTTTTTGGCCATCGCGTCAGTTACCTGGAACATCAGCGACTGCTCGTAGGGCGGTTTTTCTACCGCGCGGAATACGCCGATAGGTTCCGGGAATTGGGGGTGGCGCATCCGGCTGAGCAGATAAGCCAGGCTAGGCTCGACGGCGTTTTCCCGATGCACCAGCAGGTCTTCTCGCGCCACCTGATCCAGCGACACAACTTCCGGGTTCAGATCGTGCAGGCGAATACCTTTGTCCCGATCTTTGCCAAAGATGAGCGGTTGGCCGTCTTCCAGTTCCAGAATGGCTTCGGCTTTGGTCTGGTTATCGGTGGCGTAGCTAAACGCGCCATCGTTGAAAATAACGCAGTTTTGGTAAATTTCCACAAACGATGTGCCTTTGTGCTCGGCGGCGCGGCGCAGTACTTCGGCCAGGTGCTTCACGTTAGTGTCAATGGTGCGGGCCACAAAAGTGGCTTCGGCGCCAATGGCCAGCGATAGCGGGTTGAGCGGCTGCTCCAGCGACCCCATTGGCGACGATTTGGTGATTTTACCCTGTTCAGACGTGGGCGAGTACTGACCCTTGGTCAACCCGTAAATGCGGTTGTTGAACAGGATAATGTTGATGTCGATATTGCGCCGCAGGGCGTGCAGCAGGTGGTTACCGCCAATCGACAGGCCATCGCCGTCGCCGGTGATGACCCACACACTCAGTTCCGGGTTGGCAATTTTAAGGCCGGTGGCCAGTGTTGGCGCGCGGCCGTGAATGGAGTGAATCCCATAGGTGTTCATGTAATACGGAAAACGGCTGGAGCAGCCAATCCCGGAAATGAACACAATTTTTTCTTTGGGAATGCCCAGTTCGGGCAGAACTTTTTGCATTTGCGCCAAAATCGCGTAGTCGCCGCAGCCGGGGCACCAGCGCACAGTTTGGTCAGATACAAAATCTTTGCGGGTTAGTTGAATAACTTCGCTCATAATATTTCCCCTTTTTACAGAAGCGACTTGATTTTTTCTTCGACTTCGCTGATGGTGAACGGCCGGCCCTGCACTTTGTTAAACGGGATAAAGTCGTGGGTGCCGTAGGTGCCGCGCAGCAAAATAATGAGCTGGCCCATATTCATTTCTGGCACCAAAATGCGTTTGAAGCGGCTGAGAATATGGCCCAGGTTGCGCGGGAACGGGTTTAGGTAGCGAACGTGGGCGTGCGATACGGTGTAACCCTGTCGCTGTAACCGCATTACAGACGACCGTACCGAACCAAAGGTGCTGCCCCAACTCACTACCAGCAGGTCGCCTTCTTCCGGCCCGCGAATGGTTTGCTCGGGGATAATATCTGCCAGCCGCCGCACTTTTTCGGCGCGCTCGTTGATCATACGCTGGTTTTCGGTGGGCACGTAAGATACGTTGCCGGTTTCCGGTTGTTTGGCCAAACCACCCAGCCGGTGTTCCAAACCAGGCGTGCCGGGGATGGCCCACGGTCGGCCCATTGTTTCCGGGTTGCGTTTGTAGGGCAAATACTTCTCGCTGCCATTATTGGGCGCGGTGGGGTGCTCAACAATGATGGGCGGAATGGTGTCCGGGTCTGGCACCAGCCACGGTTCGGCGCTGTTGCCCAGGTAGCCATCGCTCAAAATAAACACCGGGGTAGAGGCTCTAACCGCCAGTCGAAAGGCCTCGATGGCCATTTCAAAGCAGTTGCTGGGCGTAGCCGGAGCGACAATGGGCACCGGGCTTTCGCCGTTGCGGCCGTACATCGCTTGCAGCAGGTCAGATTGTTCGGTTTTGGTGGGCAGGCCGGTGCTGGGGCCGCCGCGCTGCACGTTGACAATAACCATTGGCAGTTCCAGCATCAGCGCCAGGTTGATGGCTTCACTTTTGAGCGCCACGCCGGGGCCGCTGGTGCCGGTTACGGCAAACGCGCCGCCAAATGCCGCGCCAATAGTTGACCCCATCGCCGCGATTTCGTCTTCGGCCTGAAAGGTGCGCACATCAAAATGTTTGAGCGCGGCCAGGTTGTGCAAAATATCGCTGGCCGGGGTAATGGGGTACGAGCCGTAAAAAAGCGGCTTGTTGGCTTTTTGGGCGGCGGTGACCAGGCCGATGGCAGTGGCCTCGTTGCCGGTGATTTTGCGGTAGGTGCCGGGCCGCAGCCGGGCCGGTTTAATGTGGTAACGGGTTTGAAACGCCTCGGTGTTGTGGCCAACGCTGTAGCCGGCCTGCAATGCCTCGCGGTTGGCCTGGGCCAGAATGGGCTTTTTGGAGAACTTTTTGTTGATAAAATCCAGCGAGGTATCCAGCGGGCGGTCGTAAATCCAAAAGGTTAGCCCCAGCGCAAAAAAGTTTTTACAGCGGTCAATATCTTTGGCGGTCAAGCCGTCGATGTGCTCCAGCGCGTTGCGGTTGAGGGTGGTAATGGGCAGTTTGTGGACGGTGTAACTTCGCAGGCTGTTATCTTCAAGAGGGTTAGAGGTGTACCCGGCTTTTTTCAGGTTGCCGTCGGTAAAGGCATCGGTATTGATAATAATGGTGCCGCCGTTAACCAGATCGCCAAGGTTGGTTTTGAGCGCGGCCGGGTTCATGGCCACCAACACCTGCGGGGCGTCGCCGGGGGTTAAAATATCTTCGCTGGAAAAGTTTACCTGAAAGCCGCTCACGCCCGCCAGCGTACCGGCCGGGGCGCGAATTTCTGCGGGAAAATCGGGTAATGTGCTGATGTCATTACCAAACACAGCCGCCGTGTTGCTAAACTGCGTGCCGGTGAGCTGCATCCCGTCGCCAGAGTCGCCGGCAAAGCGAATGGTAATTGAATCAACGTCTTCAAATACTGCATCTTTTAATTTTGTCATTGCTACTTCGCTCCATTTGCTGCTACACAGAAAATGTAAATAGGGTTGGTTATGCGCCGTCTCGGTTTTTGGTTACCCGGCCAGGATGAGGCGGCAGATTGTAGACGGATTCTGGGAATCGGTCAGCCAAATATTTAATAATGGCGTAATGGGTGAGGTTTCCCACCAGTTTGCCTTTGTTGTCAATAACCGGTACGTTGCGGAAGTGCTTTTGGTCCATCAAGTCCAGGGCTGCAAAGGCGGGGTCACTGGCGTTCACGGTAATAGGCGGGCCAGACATCAGGTTGTCGATGGGGGTGTCCCACGTTTCGGGGGCATCAACTACTTTTCTGAGCAGATCACGGTCTGTAAATATGCCGATGATAGCATCATCTTTAAGGATGATGGCGCAATTACGGCCATCTTTGCGCATTTTGGCCACGACCTCTTTTACGGTTGTGCCGGCTTCTACCTGGGTTAACTTGCTGATGTCCAGGTGAATGACCCGCTCTTGCTGCAAATCCTGTTCAAGACTCATAATTCACATCCCTTTTTATTGATATTCTAGCCAAAATTTTTTCAAACTGAAATGAGTTGAGCAATTTTAGCCGCAGGTAAACAAAAAACCCCACACTGCGCGCGTGGGGAAATAAACAATTGAATTTAACTGGCCTCGTTGACAATCAGAATTAACATTTGTAGAAGCGTGCCCTGTAAATCTTTTGCGGCAACCTGCGCCGCACCACGGAGATTATACACGGATGCGCTGGCATGGCAAACAAAAAGAGTATTTTTCGATGCCAGCGAATTTTTACCAGTTGTGAAAAATTTTACTTAATACCGGCTGCCGTATCAGGCCAGGTTGGGGGAGCCAGCCTCCAGCCACTGCCGCAGCCGTAACCGGGCGGCGGTAATCAACTGAATAACCTGCACCTGCTCGGCGGGGTTGGGAACGGCGGGCTGCCATAACGGCTCCAGCACCGCTCCGAGCGGGGCGTTGGGTTCAAGCAGGGCGGGGTCAAGTTCACCCAAAGCGGCGGCGGCACCAAAGGCAAAGCGGGCCGGCTCGATGCCCTGGCCAAGGGCCAGCCGGATGGTGCCGATGAGCCGGTCGTTCCAGCCGAGTTTGCGCTGTGGGTCTCGCCCCACCCGTTCAACGCTGTCCTGCAACAGGGGATTGGTCATGCGGGCCAACAAGTCATCGGCGTAGGCCTGATAGCCCGCCGGCGTGAACAACGGGTCCATACCGTTGTACTTTTGCACCAGCGCCGCCCCGGACTCCTGTATAAACGCCTGGCGCAGAAAGGCCATTGCGCCGGGCGCGGTTACCAGATCGGCAATGTATTGCACCCCCAGCCTGGCCCCGAGATAAGCGGCCAGGGCGTGGGTGGCGTTGTGGCCGTACAACTTGGCTTCTTCAAAGGGCAAAAGGTTGTTCTTTTCTTCAAAAACGGTGATGCCGCGTTCAAAGGTGCCGGCTTCAAAGGCGATTTTTGAAATAAGAATGCGGTTGAACGTCTCTACCAAAAAAGCGCGGTCGCTGCCGGGCACAACGCGAGCCAGTTGTAACGCGGCAATTTCGGCGGGGTCAGTTTTGATGCCGCTCATTTTGCCGATCACGGTATTTAAAAAGCGAACTTTGGCCAGCACGCTGTCCCGCTCGGCGGCAGGGATGTGGGCTAGCACCTGTTCCTGCAAAATTTCGGCGGCGTGGTTGTTGTTTTCGGCGGTGTAGATAACTGCCGGCGGCCCCTGCCGGGCTGCTTTGCGGCGTAGCCCGGCGGCGAGCACCCAGTCAAGGCTGCCCGGCCCGTTAGAAACGTAATATTTTACGCTGGGGATGGCCGTGGCCAGTTCGTGCGCCTGGGCAATGGCCTCAATCAGGCGTTCGCGGTCGGCGGCTTCGGCCGGGTTTTCAATTTCAATGGGGCCGATGCGGGCCTGTTCAATGCGGTCGGTGTGGGCAATGTTTACAGTAAAATGGCGGTCGGCCTGGCGAATGGCGTTGACCACGTCGGGCAAAACTTCGGCCACTACCAGCCGGCCAAAAGCGCCGGAGCGAAAACTTTCGTATAGAAAGAGGCCGGATTGAATGGCTCCAAAGCCAAAGCCAACAAATGTACGAGTGCCAGTTAATGACATAGAATTAACCTTTCTTTTGGCGTAATTATTAGCATTCAAATTGCCCGGCAAACAGATGCTGCACTAAACGCCGGGCAATGATGGCGCGCGCATTTTGGTGTTTGGTTCGCTCCAGATCAAGCTGCTCTTTGAGCGGTTCCAGCAACTCCGGCGACTCAACAATGCTTTGAATGAGGTGAACAATGCGTTTGGGTTTGGTTTCAACAAATCCAATGCCGCTGGAGATGATGTGATTTTTGTTGCCGGTTTCCTGTCCTTTGATGTAATGGGTGGCCAAAAAGGGCGTGCCGGCCGCTGTCGCTTCCAGCACGGCGTTGGGGCCGGCTTTGGCTGCAACCAGATCGCTGGCGTGAAACAGGGCAGCCAGCTCTTGCGGGCTGCTGATAAACCCAAAAATTCTGGGCCGAATAGTGGGCGGAAAATTGACTTTTTCTAACCGTTTTTTGAGCTGAACATTGCGGCCGGTGACAATCAGCGCCTGGAGCGGGGCCGACAGCTTGTGGTGGAGGCGGGAGATAATTTCAAAAGTTTGGTCGGTGCCATCACCGGACGCGCCAAATAGAATGGTGGTCTGTTCCGGGGCCAGGCCGAGGGCGGCCCGGTGGCGGGCGATGTTAGCCGGGCGCTGGTAAAATTCGGCGCGAATAGGGTGCCCGGTGAGCACAATCTGCTGCGGGTTAAGGCGATGGCGCAGCGCCAGTTGCAGAGTGCGGATGGTGGGCACAAAGGTGAGATCGGCTTTGGGGGTAAAACAAAGACTGTGCGGGGTAAACGGGTCTGGCACAAAAACATAAAATGGGATTTTTTTGCCCGTTTCCTGCTGAATTTCGGCCAGCACCGGCGGAATTTCCTGAATGCCAAACTGGGTGTTGCTGAGGATGGCATCGGGCTGATGCTGTTCGATGATCTCTTTGAACGTGCTTTTTTGTAAGAGCAGATTGAGTTGAGAACTGACCTGGCTGCCGTAGCGGTTGTCAGTCAATTTATAAAACAGGTGGTAAACGTCAATAAACTGCCGCCGCTGAGCGATGGCGTACAGCTCTTCAAATTGTTTGGGCAGGAGTTCGGCGGTGGCTACCTGGATTGGCGCGGCGCATTCGGTTAGCCCTTGTTTGATAGCCTGGGTAATGCTCATGTGGCCGCCGCCAGCGCCGGTTTGCAGGATGAGTAATTTTTTTTCGGGGGGATAAGTCATTGTTTCTGGTTCTCCTGATTAAAAATGAAATTTTTTGGGTACAGGATTTACCAGAAAATTACCCCAAAAGCCGCAGATTTCCAAAAAACAGAGGCTACCTGGTTTGGCCGAGCACCTGATTGAGCACCTGGGCTACTTTTTCAATGTTTAGCGGTTTGGATAGCCAGGCCTCAAAACCCTGAATGAAAAAGTCCTCGGTTTCTTCTTTGAGGGGATAGCCAGACATAGCAACAACTTTTACGCGGCTGTCTCTGGCGCGGAGGGCTTTGCTCAGCGCCAACCCGCCCATTTCCGGCATGGTGATGTCGGTGAGCACCAGGTCAATTTTGTTTTGCGGCTGCTCAAATAGCGCCAGTGCATCGCGGCCGTTGCTCGCTGCAATCACCCGGTAGTTGAGTCGCTCCAGCAGTGATTGCGTCACCGACAGGACTGTGGCGTTATCTTCTACCAGCAAAATGACTTCGCCGTGGCCGGCGGGGATGTTCCCTTTTTGGCGCGGGTAATTGTCTGCTGTTTTTTCTAACGGGATCGCCGGCAGGTAAAGGGTAAACGTGGTGCCGCTTTCAAGCTGGCTTTTAACATCAATGAAGCCTTCGTGCTGTTTGACAATGCCGTAAACCTGGGCCAGCCCCAACCCCGTCCCTTTGCCGATTTCTTTGGTGGTGAAGAACGGCTCAAACAGATGGGGCAAATGTTCCGGGGCAATCCCAACACCCGTGTCAGAAATCGACAGGCACAGCCAGTCGCCGGGCGGCAAATCCGGGTAGGGAGGCTCGTCGCCGGTTTGCAGCGAAAGCCGGGAGAGGGCAAAAGTTAACGTGCCGCCGGCCGGCATGGCATCCTGAGCGTTAATGGCCAGGTTGGTGAGTAGTTGCTGCATTTGGGTGGGGTCGGCGTTGCAAATATGTTCGTCCGCCGAAATATCCAGCGCAATGGTAATATCTTCTGAAATGGTGCGTTTTAATAGCTTTACCGTTTCCTTGACAAAGCTATCCAAACTGAGCGACCGTTTGGCAGTGATCGATTTGCGGCCAAAATCAAGGATTTGCCGGGTGAGCCGGGCGGCAAGCTGGCCCTGTTCGGCAATGCGTTTCATATCGCGGCGGGCAGCTTTGGGCAGGTCAAGGCTGTCGCTGTTTAATTCGGCCAAGCCGATGATGGTGGTTAAAATGTTGTTGAAATCGTGAGCAATGCCGGCTGCCAGTTGGCCAACAGCCGCCAGCCGTTCCTGCTGCTGGGTTCTATCCTGAAAAGCCCGCTTTTCGGTGACATCCCGAATAATGAGCACCCAGCCACGTACGCGGTGGTTGGTGTCCATCCGTTGAGCGGCGACCTCAAAAATGCGGCTCAGCGGGCCGTCCAGCGTGATTTCGTGCGGGCCGTTGGCGCCGGTTGACGCTTTTAAAATATCGTCCAAAGGGTGGCCGGCCAGATGGGTTAAAATTTCACCGTAATCAACGTTGGTCAGCGCGGCCAGATGAGCGCGGCCAACCGGATTGATCAGCACAATCCGGCGGTCAGCGTCGATGGCAACCACCCCATCGGCGATGCTGCGCAGGGTTACTGCCAGCCGTTCCTGCTCCGCGGCCAACGCTTCTTCGGCCTGTTTGCGCTGGGTAATATCGCTGACCACGCCGTAAATGATTCTTGAAAATTTGTTGGTTTCTACCCGCACGCTGTTGCGCACCCAAATCACGCGCCCATCGGCCCGAATCAACCGGTGTTCAACCTCGCTGCTGCGGCCCATAATGGCCCGGGCCTGATGAGTACCGGCGATAACCCGGTCGTCCGGGTGAACCACAATGGTAATCCAAAAACGCCAGTCGGCCATAAATTTTTCCAGCGGGTAGCCGGTTAACGCCTCAACGTGCGGCGACATATACAGCGTTTGTAAATTGCCGCTGCCGGTGGTTTCGGTAACGTAAATGTGGTCACTAATGGACGACATTACATGCCGAAAGCGCCGTTCGCTTTCGCGCAGGGCTTCTTCGGCCAGTTTGCGCTCGGTAATATCCTCGATGGTGCCGCCAATGTAATCAATTCTGCCCTGTTCATCAAAAATAGCCCGCCCGGTGTTTCTAACCCAAATGTCTTTGCCGGTGACGGTGCGGCATTTGATTTCGCTTTGCACCACCCGCTGTTCACGATACTGCGCCGGAGTGGTGCGGATGCCATACGCGGATAATTTGGGGACGCGCAGCAAATCTTTGACGCTGTTAAACTCAAACAGGGTGGCCAGGGCCGGGTTGGCCTGTAACAACTCGCCGCCGGGCGTGGCGCGATAAACGCCAATGGGCAGTTGGTCGGTGAGGGATTTGTATTTCTTTTTGTTGGCGTACAGGGCCAGCGTGGTTTTGTGGTGTTCGGTAACGTCAAGGCCGGTGCTGATAAAATATTCAATGTGACCCCTGTTGCCGCGCAGCGCCGTATTGGTCCACACCACCAGCCGTAAATCGCCGTTTCTGGTTTTGAGATGGCTTCTGTGCTGCCCGGGGAATTTGCCCGTGGGCAGTTGTTCGATGAGTTGTTTAAAAGGCCCGGTTTCAGCTTCGGGCAGAAACAGCTCCCAGAAGTACCGGTTTTTTACTTCGTCGGTTGAAAAACCAACCGTGGTTTCGTAGGCCCGGTTAAAGCGCACAATTCGCCCCTGCGGGTCCAAAACAATCACCAGCGCGCCGATGGTATCCAAAATTGCCGAAATAAAATCGCGTTCTTTGTTGAGCGCCCGAATACGCCGGGCAATTTCATACCGGGCGCGGTCGTACAGCCACGAATTTTCCAGCGCGATGGCGGCCTGGTCGGCAAAAGCGTGCAAATATTGGGCGTCGGCCTGGCCGTTAAAGCTGGCCGATTGGCGGTCGACATTGAGCAGGCCGATGACTCGCCCCCGGCTGATGACTGGGGCGATGGCATAGGCTTTAATCCATTCTCGGCCCGGCTGGTTGATCCATTCGTCGTGGGGGTCAGCCTGCGAAACCACCAACGCCTGATGGCTTTGCCTGATCTGTTGCAGCACCGGAATTTTGGCCAGGTTGGGGATTGCCGAGACCACAAAGTTTGAGGCGCTGAATTTGGCGTAACCACGCCAGCGAAAAACCCGCCCCTTTTCACCTTGAATCAGGATGATGCAGGCGGCATCGTAAGTTACTACCCGGCTCATCTCATCGAGGATCCGGTCCAGCACCTCATCACGCCGGAAGGTGCTGGTTAACGCGGTTCCGGTTTGGCACAGAGCTTCTGCCAGCGCCCGCTGTTCGCGTTCGGCGACAACCAACTGTTGATGTTCTGCCTCGTGGCGCGCGTGAGCGGCTTCTAATTCGGCTATCCGCAGCCGGGCAGTTTCCAGTTCGTGGACAAGCTGATCCTTGGGCATTTCGTGCGCGTTCATAGGGTCTCCTGAAGCCGATACCCCCTGACAGGTCCGGTGACAAAAGCTGATGATGACGGACGGTTGGTTTTGAAACGGCGCATTAATGTAAAATACCCTCTATTACGAAAATCCTACTTTGCCACAGGACTCCAAAACAAAGGGTATCAAACCATCAAATGCATCCTTTCAACCGTATCGCTGCCAAAACAGCTCAATAATCAATTTTTAAAGGGCCTCGGCAGCGCCAACTTAAACCAATATTCGAAATGTTGAGTGTGCCGGTATGTTTACAATTTTAACATACTTAAGTGATTTTTTACAACCGAGTAATAAGTCCTAATTTTAAAAAGTGAGGTAGCACCTCACTACTTAACCGTGAAAGCCTTTTTGCCCTCCCGGTGGGCTTGTCCTTACCCATAAATGGTGTAAGTAGCAAACCGGGTAAATCAAGGTTAACCCCCACCCCCTGCCCCCTCCCCCAAAATGGGGGAGGGGAAAATATTACGGGGTCAGTTTGGGGCGGCAAAGCCGCCCCAAACTGACCCCAAAAGTCAAGTCCCCCTTCTCCCCACTGGGGAGAAGGGGGGTAGGGGGGATGAGGGACAAAAAAGAGTTGACAGACTTATGGGTAAGGATAAGCTCTGGGAGAGGGGGCAGGGGGTTAGGGGAGGGGTAAAAGCGAGAATTTTTTGGTTCCCGGTTTAATGCAGAGCTACCGAATTTTGGTCAGTGAGGGTTTTGCAGAGATAACCGGCCATTAACTTGCCGGCGTGTCGGCGAGGGGTAACACGATGGTAAATGTACTGCCCTGGCCGGGTGTGCTGCTGGCAGAAATTGAACCGCCGTGCGCCTCAACAATGGAGCGGGCAATGGCCAGCCCCAGGCCAGATTCACCCTGCTGCTGCTGGCGAGATTCATCGGCCCGGTAAAAGCGGTTAAAAATATGGGGCAGGTCGTTGGGGGCAATGCCCGCGCCGGTATCCTGCACCTGCACGGTGATGCCGTTTTGGGCGGCAGCGGCCAGCAGCAAAATTTGCCCGCCGGCCGGCGTGTAGCGCAGAGCGTTGCTCACCAAATTGCCCAGCACCTGCGCCATGCGTTCGGGGTCAACCAAAACGGGCGGCAGCTCGTGGCCGGCGGCAACGGTGAGGGCCACGTTTTGCGCGTTGGCCTGCACCTGATACGCCGCGGTGGTGCGGTTGAGCAGTTCGTAGGGTAAACAGGGTTGCAGGTTTAACTTTAACTCGCCGGCATCGGCCAGCGACAGCGTCCGCAGGTCGTCTACCAGATGGCTCAAATGGACGGCTTCTTTGTGCAGCACCTTGTGGATTTCTGGCGTGGCTTGCAGCTTCCCGTCGCTGAGGGCTTCGGTGTAACCCAGCAAAATGCTCAGCGGCGTGCGCAGATCGTGGGCAATATCGGCGGTCATCTGGCGGCGCTGTTTGTTGGCCCGGGCCAGGTCGCTGCTCATCTGGTTAAACGAGGTGGCCAGCCGGCCCAGTTCGTCTTTGGAGCGTACTTTAACCTGGTGGCCCAGGTTGCCCTCGGCCACAATTTTGGTGGCGGCGGTGAGGTCTTTGATGGGCCGGCTCAGCGTTTGGGCCAAAATAACGCCGATGACCAGCGCCACCAGCGTGGCCCCAACCGCGCCCATAAAAATAGCGTGGCGCACATTGTCCAGAAACGCCTGCTCCGGCGAATCGGGCAGGGTAGGCGCTGGCGGGTTCCGGGGCAGGTCATCAAAAATAAACCAGCCGGCCATTTTGTCTCGCGGGCCGATGGGGATGCCCCGGGCCAATTCTTCCGGGCTGATTTTACGACCAATTCGGGCCGGGTCCTGGCTCAAAAGGACGACCCCATTAGCATCAACCAGTGTGCCGGTTGGCGGCGGGCCGTGGAGCCTGCGCCGAAAGCCCCACGCCTCGTCCTGATTATCGGGCGAATTGCTCAGTAGTTGGTCAACACCCTGCCAGCTATTGGTGGCCCGGTAGTAGTGCGACAATTCTTCCAGCAGGGCAGTCTGGTCGCGGTTGAGCACAAAGCGGTCAAACTCCGATTTAGTGCGTTCGCCCACAAACCCGGCCACCAGCACCGCGCCAACCAGCCCCACAAACAAAAAGGCCAAAATCAATTTTAAAGTGAGCGACCGCAGGCGCATGGGCGGTTATCCTTGGGCGTCGCTGGTAAATTTGTAGCCAACGCCGTAAATGGTTTGCACGTAGCGCGGATTTTTGGGGTCGGGTTCTATTTTGGTGCGCAAATTGCGAATGTGAACATCAATGGTGCGCTCGTAGCCTTCGTAGGCGGCATCGCCAAGCTGTTCCAGCAGATCCAGCCGGGAAAACGGCCGGCCCGGCGTGGTCATCAGCACGGCCAGCAAATCAAACTCCGATGGAGTCAGGTTGATCGGGTTGCCGGCCACGGTGACGGTGCGATATTCGCGGTCAAGGGTTACGTCGGCGGCGCGCAGCACATCCGGCGGCGCGCTGCCTTTTTCTGTGCGGCGCAGCACGGCCCGCACTCTGGCCGTGAGTTCGCGCATGCTAAAGGGTTTGGTAACGTAATCATCCGCGCCCAGTTCCAGCCCCAACACTTTGTCGCTTTCGTCCAGTTTGGCGGTGAGGATGATGATGGGGGTATCGGCTTCTTTGCGGTAATGCTGCATAAATTCGTAGCCGCCCATTTCCGGCATCATCAGGTCTAAAATGATCAAATCCGGTTTTTCGTGGCGAGCCACAAACAGGGCTTCGCGGCCGTTGGGCGCAGTAACCGGCCGAAATCCTTCTTGCGCCAAATAGGCCTGAATCAACGCGACCATCTCTTTTTTGTCATCAACTACCAGAATTGTTTTGGCCATAGTTTGTTCTGTATAAATGACCGGCACTTTTGGAAAAAATAAAGCGCCGGTCACTTTGCACTTGTTCTAGGCGCAATACCTTTCAATTAAGAGTATCGGGGCCGTCATTCTGAGGCCAAAGGCCGAAGAATCTTCTGGTAGTTGAGGTATTTCAGGTGATAATCTGGAGATTCTTCACTTCGCTGCGCTTCGTTCAGAATGACATCATCGTTATTTGAAAAGTATTGGTTTAGGCGGAAGCCTGAAAGTTTAACGCCCGCCGCAGTATACCCCTATCGCACGGGTTTGTCATTTTGGCCCGCGCCGGTCAAATTCGCCCTGGCCGCCCCGGCGGTCATCGTGAAACCCCCGTTGGTCGCGCGGGCCATCGCCCGGCCAGCCGCGATCAAACTGATCAAAGCCGCGGCTCAAAATGTTATCGGCCTGAGCCTGGGTGATCGCGCCATCAGACACGGCCTGGCTGATAGCCTGCTGGTAGGCGACCACCATTTTCTGGCGCACGGTGACGGCATCGGTGTTTTGCTCACCGAGCAGGGTGGTGAGGCTTTTCCCCTGGCGCAGGGTGCTGCGCAGGTCGGCCAGCGGTAACCCCAGCGCCTCGGCCAGCATGGCATCACGGTTAACGTAACTTTTTAGCCGGATGCGGGCCAGCAGGGAATCGGCCTGGGCCTGGGCAATCAACCCGGCATCGAGCGCCTCCTGCACGCCAGCGGTTTCGGCGCTCTGATCGGCGGCTAACAGTTCGCTCTCGCTGATGCCCAACGCCGCGGCCAGGTCGTCCGGGGCGTTGCCAAATCGGCCCGGCACATCACCGAGGTGCGGCGGCCGGAAAAAGGATGCCGACCACAATCCAAACGGGCCGGTCAGCAGTATGCGGTCGGCTTGCGCCTGGGTGATTTGCCCCTGTTCCACGGCCCGTTCAATAGCAGTAGTGCGAGCTTTCTCCTGCGCGGTCTGCAGATCGGCCACGCTGATGTTCAGCGCGGTGGCCAGCCGGCTTTCGTAGCTGGAGATGCCGCCACCAACCATCGTTTTGAGCCAGCCGTGTTCCCCGCCGGCCAGCGCCAGCCGGGGGTAAAACACAAAGGCGGCAATTGCCGTGGCCACAATGGCCAGCACGGCAATAAGGGTGGGTATCATAATTTTGGGGTTTTTCATTTGAATTTCTCCTGTGAAAATAAACTAATCTGCGAGTTAGCGCCGACTCGGTCAGTCTCCGGTGAAAATAGATTCGCTGAGTTGGGTTCGTAATGCTTAAAACATAATTCGTATTGCGTGTTGCGTAATTCGTCGTTCGCTTCTGTAACCCAGTTTAAACCAGAACTGTTTAGAAATTGTGAAGATGATTTGTAGAAAGTGTTCAGATTTCATAAACACAATCCTTATCTTTTCTTCACATTTTCTGAACAGTTTTTTTGTATCCTCAGAAACAGATTGTGAGTTACGAACGGTGAGTGAGAAGTGAGGAGTGAGGAGTCCAAAACTACAGTTTTGGACTCCTGTCACAAACTTTTGGAAGCCGGGGCAGAAGCATGCCCTAATCCCTGACTCCTGACTCCCGATTCCTATTTTTCAAGGAGTGAATCAATGACAGGCAAAGCAAAAACCAATTTGTATCTCGATCTTGTGCTTTTTATGGCATTTCTCATTGCAACGGAACCGGCTGCAACCGGGATGGCTATCCACGAATGGCTGGGGCTGGCCCTGGGCGCAACTTTGTTCACCCACCTGCTATTGCATTGGAAGTGGGTGATCGCTGTGTTGAAAAGATTTTTTCAGCCTTTGGTATGGCAGGCCCGCTTTAATTTTATTTTGAACACGGCCCTGCTCACTACTTTTGCGCTCGTTATTATCAGTGGAGTGATGATTTCCAAAGAGCTGGGACTGGCCCAGTTGTTGGGGCTGGAATCGTTGGCCGGGGCGGGTTGGCGCGGCATTCACGATGCGGCGTCAAACGTGTCGCTGGCGTTGGTGGGGGTGCACGTGGCGGTTCACTGGCGCTGGCTGGTCGATGCCTTTAAACGGTATGTATTGCGGCAAGGGCCAAAAAAGATAACCGCGGGGCAGCGCCCGCAGCCGTTGTCAAAAAAGCTGTCAGAAATATAGCGCCAATACCCGGCAAAGAAAACAAAATTTCCAGTAAAGAAAATAAAATTTCTAAGGAAGAAAATAAAATTTCCAGGAAAGAAATTTTAAAGACCAGTAAAGAAACAAAATATATCCGGAAAACGCCCCCGGGTTATAAGTTCAACCTACTTTTACATCTTTTATACTCAAATCAGAATGAGAAATGCACTTTTTTCCCCTCCCCCCAACTCCCTCCCCAAATTTTTGGGGAGGGGGAGCGATTAAACGGGTGTGGTTTGGGCGGCGAAGCCGCCCAAACCACACCCAAAAAGTCTTTTCTCCCCCTTCTCCCTCAGGGAGAAGGGGGCCGGGGGGATGAGGGCAAAAGTGCAGCTTTCAGATTGATTTTAGTTTAGAAACCTGGGCAGGAGTTAGGAGTTAGGGGACTCCTGACCCCTGAATCCTATTTTCAAAGGAGCTAACAATGTTTAACAAAAACTTTTTTCTGGGCATGCTAACCACGCTGGTGGTAGTGGTTATCCTGGCTGTTGGCGGGCTGGTGGCGTTTGGCGCGGCCAGGCCGGGCGCGGCCGGTTTTATGGAGGGTAGTCCGGGCGGGCGCTTTGAGCAGCAATTTAACCCCGGCGGCGACCAGTTTGGCGGCCGGCCGGACGGTGGTTTCAGAGGCGAGCGTGGCGAGCACGGCCACGGCGAATTTTCTCCGTTGCGCGGGCTGGGCGGAATCCTGGGCAGCCTGCTCATTATCGGGCTGGTGGTTGGCGCGGTGGTTGGCGGGCAGTGGGCTTATCGCCGGCTGCGCGGACAACCTGCGCCGCCGGTAGTCAATCCGCCGGCCGGTGAGCCGTCACCCTTTGTGGCAGATGCCACCGGCCCGGACGACGCCGACCTGGCTGAACCCACCGAGACCTTAGCCGACGCAGACGACACTGACCCACCAGCAAACACCGGCACAGACTCACCACCAACCAGCTAACCTCAACCTGCGGCCCATTTTTACTGTTTGCCAATTTTATCTGTCACTGGTATGCTGGTTCACACGCTTAAAGCGGCGGTGCTGTCGCCAGTACCGCCGCTTGCATCAATTGTTAACCAGGGACGAGGCAGCCGGTGGGAATCATCAATAAACTTAAATCTATCTCCAAAATTCAAATTCTGGCCGTGGTTTTGATTTTGATTGGCCTGGTGGCAATGGTCCGCTATGGCATCGGCACCTTTAACGCCTATCGCGAAATTCAATACGCCCGGGCCAATAATTTTGGCGCGGGTAACGTTGATCCCAATATTCTCCGGCCCTGGATGAGTATGCGTTATATTGCCGTGGCTTACGCCGTGCCTCAGGAATATCTGTTTCACGAGTTGGGTATCCCTATGGAGCGTCGCAACAGCGAAGTGTCGCTGTTTGATTTAAATGACCAGTTTCATTTTGGCCCCACCACGCAGGGGGACAAGCGTTATCCCGCCATTCTGGACAAAGTACGTGATGCGATCATCAAATATCGGGAAAACCCGGTGCCCACCGGCTTGCGCGAGGGCGGCGTGCGCCCGTGGATGAGCATTCAGTATGTAGCCAACAGCACCGGCATCCCCGCCGAAACTATTTTTGCCCAAATTGGCGTACCGGCAGATGGCAACGCCTACATTCCGCTGGAATTTCTGGTTGATGCCATTAAATATAAAGGCGGGTTGCGCGGCTTAACCGATGCCGTGCAGCGAGTGGTTGACGCCAACGGAGCGTCGCAATGACCGACCTTGATCTGAATACTTTGGTATTAAGTTATGTCACGGCTTACGGCTCGCCGGTAGTGGGCTTGATTTTGCTGCTGGGGGCGCTGGGCATTCCGGTGCCCGGCACGCTGCTGGTGATAGCTTCCGGCGCGTTTGTGCGGCAGGAGTTTTTGGATTTGTATTCCACGCCGCTGCTGGCCCTGATTGGGGCCGTTTCTGGCGATGTTATTGTTTACGGTGTGGGCCGCTTTGCCCGCATCTGGATTCAAAAACGGTTTGGCCGCTCGGCGGCGTGGCGCAACGCCCAGGATTATTTTGACCGGCGGGGCGGCATCGCCATCTATTTGACCCGCTGGCTGGTAACGCCGCTGGCGGTGCCGGTTAACCTCATTGCCGGCAGTAGCGGTTATCCTTTTTTGAAATTTCTGGCCTTTGACGTGGCCGGCGAAGTCACCTGGATTGCCCTGTACGGCGGGCTGGGTTACGCTTTTGGCAGCCAGTGGGAACTCATCAGTGACTTTATTTCCAACTTCAGCGGCCTGATTGTGGGGGCGGTGGCGGTGGGGGCCGGCGTCTACCTGCTGCTGCGCTTCCGCAAAAAGCCGGCGGCGGTGGCCCAGCCGGAATTGGCCGAGGGCTAAAACCAGCGTTTCCGTTTCATATAAATCAGCATCACTACCACAATGGTCACCATCAACCCCAGCGCCATATAATAGCCATACGGGTGTTTCAGTTCTGGCATATGTTCAAAGTTCATGCCGTACAGCGAACTGATAAAGGTGATGGGCAAAAACACCGTGGAGATAATGGTTAAAATGTGAATGATGCGGTTGGTGCGCTCGTTGATGTTGGCCCGGTGAATTTCCAGCAATTCCGAGGTCCAACTGCGCAGCCGCAAATATCCCTGCCACAGGCTTTCCAGTTCTTGGTTAAGGTTTTTGTCAAAAAACTTGTGCGCCTTGGGCGTGATGAACCGGCTTTCGTCCTGCAATACAAAGTCGATAATATCGCTCAGCCGCCGCACCGAGTCGTACAGGGGCTTCACCAGTTCGCGCTGGGCAATAATCTTGTCCAGAATGAAGTCCTGGCCGTGGCTGGCAATCACCTTATCTTCCAGTTCCTCAAATTGCTCCACCAAATCAACATACACCAGCCGCCACAGGTTGCCGGCCACCACGCGAATGAGCAGATACAGCAAATAATCCGGCCCGTATTTCTGCGCCCGGGTTGTGCCTGCCAAAACCCGCTGCCGGATTTGGTCAAACAAGCCCAGCTTTTTCTCATTGAACAGCAGCAAATAATCCTGGCCCAGCACCGCGCTGCCGCGAGCGTGCTGATAACCGGTTTTGCTGGCGTTAAACTGCGGCAGGGCGTACTCAACATACAGATAATCGGGCTGTTCGCCGCTAAAATCCAGCAGAGTGCGGTCAAAAATATCGCGGGCCAGCTCCGGCGTAACGGCAAAATGGGCCAGCACCTGCTCAACATCGGCGCGGTCCGCCGGATTGTAGCCGCTCACCGTCAGCCACGATACCCGTTCCGGCACAACCTGCGCCAGAATCTCGGCCAGATTATCGCTGGCAAACAGTTGGATACTGGTTTTGTCGTAGCTGACCAGCGAGTACTTGGGTTCGGTTGGGGATTCCGTTAGATTGATTGGCATGGTTGCTTACAGCAGCGGCAGCGCCAGGTAATTATCCGGCACAAACAGGCTGCCCTCGGTGGTGCCCTGCGGCGCAATGTGTTGCAGGCGGCGGCCCAGTTCGGCGGCAGGTAGCTTGCCGGCCAGCGCGTCGCCAAAGGCGCGGGTCACGGCCGTGACCTGTTCCGCCGACTCGTGCGCAAATTCCAGCCGAAAATGGTGCAGCCCGGCCCGGCGCAAGTCGTCAAGGTGACGGCTGGCCTCCTGCGCTTCGGCCCCAAACACGGTGTTGCGGCAGCCGACGTCGGCCATGACCGGGTGCGCCCGGCCGGCAACATCGCGCAGGGCCACGCGATGCCGCTCGCAGGGCTGGCCGCAATCCTTATAACTGGCGCCGCTGGACAAAAAGCGGCAAAAAACGCAGTGTTCGGTGTGAAAGACCGGCAGGTGCTGGTAAACAATCACTTCCATTTTGGCTGCGCCGATGTGGCCGGCCAGCGCGCCAATCTGGGCCGCGTTGAGATCGTGCGTGGGGGTGAGCCGCAGCAGCCCCAGCCGCAAGTAGGCGTTTGCGGCCAGCGCGTTGGCCGCGTTCAGGCTGAAATCGCCAATCAGCGGCGGGTGGGGCTGGCCGTGCAGCGTGTGCAGCAGCCCGCTGGAACGGACGACAATCTGGCAGTTTAGTTTGAGCAGAAAATTGACGATACGCTCTTCGCTGGGTTTTAAAATGCGCGGGCCGGCCACGCGCGCGGTTAACCCGGCGGCCTGTACCCGCTCCACCGCCGGCTGCAAACCGTACAACTCCAGATAATCCAGCGTAATACTGGCCGGCCGCAGTTCGATGGCCGCCTCCAGTTGTTCCGGGGTGCGCACCAGCAGGTGCAACTGCGGCGCGGTGGGTGCGGCATCGGCCTGTTTGGTCACGGCGGCCAGCGCGCCGGTCAGCGCGGTCTGCGGGTCGCTCACGGCGATGGGGCGGGGCCGGGCCTGCAACTCGGCCAGTTGGGCCACAGCCTCGCGCCGGAGCTGGTTGAGCAGCGAACTGGGGGCAAAGGGCTGGCCGGTCAGCTCAAGCTGCAACTCGGCCAGATGATAGGCGGTGTTGCCCAGCCGGCCCAACTGCTCGGTCAAAAATTCGGTGGTGAGCGCCCGGTTTTGGGCCGGCGTCAGCGGCTGCGGCGATTGGACGGTGACGCGCACCTGCGGCCGGTTAAGCAGCGACCATTCGGCCAGCAGCGGCGCGCCCTCAACCGCGACCACGCGCACCCGCACCGGCTGGGTGAAAACCGGCGCGCTGGCCTGCGTCAGCGGGCGCACCGTTTTGTCCAGTTCGGGATCGTGGCTGCGCCAAACCCAATCACCGGGCCGGATGCGGCTAAAATTGATGGCGTTGTTGCCAAATTGCAGGTGCAACTGGCCGCCGCGCCGGGGCGAAACGTGGTACACCCGGCCGCCCTCTTCCGGCTCCTCCGGACTGCGCCAGTCGGCGGCATCAAACACCAGCCCGTCGCCGGCCTTGAGCGGGGCGGCGGCGCTGGCGGGTTCCGGGGCGATGATCACGCCATCGGCCTGCACCTGCGCTACCCGGCCCAGCAGCACGCCGCGATGGCGCGGGGATCGACCCCGCACCACGGTTTGGTGGTTGGTGCCGGTGACAAAATGGGGGCCGAGGCCGCGTGAGTAAACCTGCTCCAGTTGCAATTCTTCGGCGCGGCTGAGGCTGAGCGGTTGGCCGGCCCAGGCTTCGTCCACCGCCCGCCGGTAAGCCTGCGTGGTCAGCGCCACGTAATCGGCATCTTTGTAGCGCCCCTCGATTTTGAGCGCGGCAATGCCGAGTTGCACAATGTCTGGCAGTTGGTGCAGCGCGTACAAATCACCCGGCGAGAGCAGGTAGCGGGCGTCGCCGAGCGGCTGGCGGCGGTCGTCCACCAGTAAATCATAGGGCAGGCGGCAGGCCTGGGCGCACTGGCCGCGATTGGCGCTGCGCCCGCCCCACGCCTCCGACGAAAAACACTGGCCGGAGTAGGACACACACAACGCGCCGTGGGCAAACATTTCCAGCTCGCAATCGGTTTGGGCGCGGATTTTACGCACGTCCTCCAGCGACAGCTCGCGGGCCAGCACCACCCGGCTCACGCCAAACTGCTGGGCCAGGCGGATGCCTTCGGCGCTGGTCAGGCTCATTTGGGTGCTGCCGTGGATTTCCACCTCCGGGGCGATCTGCCGGGCCAGTTGAGCCACGGCCACATCCTGCACAATGAGCGCGTCTGCGCCGGCTTTAATGATGGCGGCCAGCCCGGCGGCGGCTTCGGGCAGTTCGTGATCGAAAACCAGCGTGTTGAAAGTGACGTAGCCTTTGACGCCGCGCCGGTGCAGGGTGGCCATCACCTCCGGCAGTTCCGCCAGCGAAAAACCAACTTTGGCCCGGGCGCTGAAATGTTTCAGGCCAAAATAGACCGCATCCGCGCCGGCTTCGATGGCGGCGTGCAGTTGCGGCCAGTAGCCGGCCGGACTCATAATTTCGGGTTTGGTGGGTTGGGTCATCGTTATTAATCTCTGCGGGGGATTTTACCCGCGCGGGGCGCGGTGCGCCAAAAAGAAGTGGCGGGGTGGCCCCATCCCCCCGGCCCCCTTCCCCGGGGAAGGGGGAGAAAAAGCCGAAACCGGGCCACGCGGCTTTGCCGCGTGGCCCGGTTTCGGTACTGCGAGTCACCAAAAAACTATTTAACCGGCGGTGGCCAGTGCCTGCTCCAGATCGGCGATGATGTCATCGATGTGCTCGATGCCGATGCACAGCCGGATCATATCCGGGGTAACGCCGGCGGTGGCCTGTTCGGCTTCGGTCATTTGGCGGTGGGTGGTTGAGGCCGGGTGGGCCGCCAGTGATTTGGCATCGCCAATGTTGACCAGCCGTTTGAACAATTTGAGCGCGTCGTAAAATTTTACGCCGGCCGCAAAGCCGCCTTTGATGCCAAAGGTGAGCAGCGCCGATGGTTTGCCGTTGGTGTATTTTTGGGCCAGTTCGTAATAGGGCGAATCCGGCAGGCCGGCAAAGCTCACCCAGGCCACACTGGGATGCGAATTGAGATAGTTGGCCACGGCCAGGGCGTTATCGCAGTGGCGTTCCATGCGCAGCGCCAGCGTTTCGATGCCCTGCAAAATCAAAAAGGCGTTGAACGGGCTGATGGCCGAACCGGTGTTGCGCAGCGGCACGGTGCGGGCGCGGCCAATGTAAGCCGCCGGCCCCAGCGCCTCGGTGTACACCACGCCGTGATAAGCAGCTTCCGGCGTGTTGAGCATGGGGAAACGGTCGGCGTGGCTGGCCCACGGGAATTTGCCGGAATCGACAATCACCCCGCCGAGCGAGTTGCCGTGCCCGCCCATATATTTGGTGAGCGAATGAACCACAATGTCTGCGCCGTAATCGATGGGTTTGATCAAAATGGGGGTGGCGACGGTGTTATCCACAATCACCGGCACCCCGTGTTTGTGGGCCATTGTGGCAATGGCTTCCATATCGACAATATTGCCGGCCGGGTTGCCGATGGTTTCACAGTAGACGGCGCTGGTTTTGTCATCAATCAGAGCTTCCAGGCTGGCCGGGCTGTCATCTTTGGCAAAACGCACTTCGATGCCCAGTTTGGGCAGCATGTGGGCAAACAGGGTGTACGTGCCGCCGTAAAGTTGCGGCACCGAGACAATGTTGTTCCCTTTTTCGGCGATGGTCAAAATGGAGTAGTTGATGGCCGCGCTGCCGGCGCTCAACGCCAGCCCGGCGATGCCGCCTTCCAGCTCGGCGATGCGCTTTTCCAAAACATCGGCGGTGGGATTCATAATGCGGGTGTAAATATTGCCCGGCACGGCCAGGTTAAACAAATCGGCCCCGTGCTGGGCGTTATCAAATTCATAGGCGACGGTTTGGTAAATTGGCACCGCCACGGCTTTGGTGGTGGGGTCGGTTTGGTACCCGCTGTGAATTGCAATTGTTTCTGGTTTCATATTGATTTTAGCTCCTCTTTTTGATAATTGATTTATGGCAATAGCCTGGATTTATCGGGAATGCAGAATGCCGGCCGGCATCGCTTGCTGCCGGAGTTCGAGCGGATCGTTGGGGTCAACGCCCTCGACAAACGGGATTTTGCGGTCTACGTTGGTCAGTTGGTAAACCAACCCCAGCCAGTTATTAATGATCGATTTGCCGGTATCGCGCCAGGTATTATCCAAAAAAGGCTCAACCTGCGCCTCCGGGAAAGGCGGAATCGGCGTGCCGTTTTTGCGGGCGTTGAGCACAATCTGGTGGTAAGCGTCGATAATCTGCGCGGCTTCCGGCGAAAAGTAATGCTCGGGGTGAGGCGGGTAATCTTCCCGCTCGCCGGCGATAAAAAGATTCACTTCGCGTTTGTATTCCTTGAGCAGGCTGATGCGGTCGTATTCCGGGTGGCCCTGCAAAAAGACAAAGCGAAACTGATCGGGGCTAACGGCCATATGCACGCCGCCCTCTTCGCTGTAGACCAAAATGGTAAAACCGGCGGCTTCGAGCTGGGCCTTGCTGACATCGTTGTTGCGCGAGTGGGGCACATCAAAGCGGGTATTTATATCTCGCAGCAGGGGGTGGTAGGTGTGCATCACCCGGTGGCTGTAAACGCCCCAGCGTTTTTTGGGCAGCCGGCGGCGCTCGATGCTGTGCAGCGCTTTGACAATGGCGTGCGTGGCCAGACACGAGGTTAAAATTGAGGTGACATTACCCGTGGCCCAGTTGATGATTTCGTGCAGCGGTTCCCAAAACGGCTCCTGATCCAGCGACGGGTTGGCCACGTTGGCCCCGGTGATAATCAGCGCGTCAAGGCCGTCTTGCTGGAGCTGCTCAAAGGTGGTGTAGTATTGGTCAATGTACGCCTGCGTTTTGTCGCTGCGGGGCAGGCCGGGGATGGAAAAGGGATAAACAAAAAATTGGGCAATCTGGTTGCTGCTGCCAATCAGGCGCAAAAATTGCTGCTCGGTAACAATCAGAGCGGCATCGGGCATCATATTGAGGAAACCGATATGCAATTCGCGGATATCCTGACGCAGCGCGTGCCCCAGGCTGAGCACTTCTGAGCCGTCCTGGCGCAGAAAATCAAACGTAGGCAAGGGCATATGTGCAACTAAAGGCATGGTCGGAAACATCCTGTATTGATAAGATTTTCTTACTAAGTTGGTACAGTGTATCAGCAATCACTTATCACGCCAAAAAAACATGCCAACTGTGAGCAGTGTGACATATGTCACACTGCGGCTGTCGTACTGTTCACTGCGGGCAGGCGCAATGTAGGGTATGATAGAGATGTAAGGCGATGGGAAGTTAGCAGAACGGGGAGGCGAAAATGGTTACTCAGTATGAGATGGATCCGGCCATTGAACGCTGGCATGAGGAATTTGAACGGGTCAGGCATTTGTGGATCAACTGGTGCGAAACAAATATCATCTACTGCGAGTCGGCTTCGGAGGCGTGGCTGGCTTTTTTGGAAGAAATGCAGCAGCAGCGAGTTCAGCTTCACGAGCTTAAAGCCGATCACTTTTTGAATCCGGGCACCAGGTATCGCCGCTTGTCCGGGCGGGTTGAAGCCAGATAGGTTTTAGCATACGCAATAAAACAGGGGAATAGCGTTTATGAACCCACTTTTGGAAAGCACAAATGGGGGTCCAGACCGTACGGTTTGGACCCCCATTGTTTTTGGCTCATATTCAGCGCAAATGCGTGGCCATTTTTTGAACAGGTTGCAGGGATTAAAAATGATGATGGTTTAACTATCCTGCGACAGAATCAAAACCGAGTAGGGGGCGATGGTGACGTTGCCAAAACAGGGCATCTCATCAATGCAAGTGCTGCCGGGAACGCGAGCCGCCACAATATCCGGGCACAGGTGGTGGCCAAACTCAGCGGCGTAGCCCTGCTCATCGCTGTTAAAACGGATGCGCCAGAGTCCGGCGCGCGGCAACCCGATTGTGTAGCCGGGCTGGGGCTGATGGGCAAAATTGGCCACTACAATCACGTCATCGCCGGGGCCGCCGTTGTGCCAGCGATGAAAGGCGATCACTTTTTCCTGATTGTTAACGTGAAATACATTGGTGTGCTGCCCGGTGAGGCCCCGGCTGGCGTTGCCCCAGTTGCGGCGCAGCCGGATGAGGTCGCGGTAAAGTTGCACAATACCGGCATGTTGGCCGGCTTTGGCCCAATCGAGGGGAACGTGGTCGTCAAACCAGCCGCTTTCCAAAAACTCCTGCCCCTGAAAAATCATAGGGATACCCGGCGCAGTAAATAACAGCGCCGCACCCAGAGCCGACCGTTTTTTGGCAAAAAAGCTATCGGCGGCAGCGGGGGCAATTTCTTCTGGCACGCGGGCTTTACCGTTGGCAATTTCATCGTGCGACTCGGTAAAAATGACCCGCTCCAGCACATCGCCGTTGTAGCTAAAAGCGATGGCGTGGGCTACGGCCGTCATGTCGCGGTCTTCGTCGTGGGGGGTGATAACGGCCTGGCGAATGGTGTGCACAAAAGTGGCGTCCCACTGCGAGTCAAAACCGGCGCCGTTGGTGGCGGTTTCGCGGGTAAGGCCGGCGTTGCCCTGCATGTCTTCGGCAATGATGAGTTTCCACGGCAGCCGGGCATCAACCTGGCTGTTGACCCATTTCATAAATTCCCAGCCTTCGGCAATATCCGCGCCGGGTTCGCTGTCGAAGCCGTGGGCGTTGCGGATTTGGTTGGTGGCGTCCCAGCGCAGGCCATCGAGCTGAAATTCTTCGAGCCACATCAGCGCGTTGTCCAGCAAATACTGGCGAACTTCAAGCCGGCCAAAATCGGGGCGGGTATCGGCCCAGGGCGTTTTTGAGCGCCAGTCGTTGTAAAAATAAATGCCGCCCAGTCCGTTTTGGTGCCAGCCGTCAAACTGCCACAGGCTCAAATCCTGCGGGCCAAAATGGTTGTAAACCACATCCAAAATCACGGCGATGCCGTGGCTGTGGGCCGCTTTGACCAACTCTTTGAGCGCGGCGCGGCCGTCGTAGGTGCGGCTAACGGCAAAGGGGTGGGCCGGATTGTAGCCCCAGGAATAATCGCCCTCAAACTCGGCCACGGGCATTAACTGGATGGCGTTAATGCCCAGCTCTTGCAGGTAGGGCAGCTTGTTGATAACGCCCTGAAACGTGCCAACCACGCCAGCCGGGTTTTCTTCAAACGTGCCAACGTGCAGCTCGTAAATGACCAGTTCGTGCCAGCCGGGCATTTGAAAGAGTGGCTCGGCCTCGCGGCTGCCCCAATCGAAGGTGCCGTTGCAGATCACGCTGTTGCTGAATTCTGGCGTTACGTCGCGGGCGTAGGGATCGGTGCGGTGCAGGGGTTGTCCATGCGGGGGGATGATGATATATTTGTAGGTGTCGCCCGGCCCGGCCTGGGCCACATTGGCCGACCAGTAGCCGTTGGCTTCGCGGGCCAGCGGCGAGCGCCAGCGCGACCAGTTGTTGAAGGTGCCGGTTACAAATACCTGCCCGGCATGCGGCGCCCACACTCTAAAAGAGGTGCCGGCCTCGTGCGGCAGGGCGCCCATTCCCGGTTGGGTTGCCGGCGAGATCAGCCGGAAAAGTTGTTTACTGTAAAAGGCCAGCCGGTCGAGTTGGTTTCGCCAGCCGGGTATTTTTGATGGTCTATCGGTCATTGGTTGACCTCCGTTCTGCTGACTGTCAGCAGGCAAATAAATAGGCGCAGCGACTCAAATAGTTGCAGTCACTGCGCCCAGGAACATCCCTGATTGACAGAATTAAAATTGTCCCGGTTGAGCCGGGACGCAGATATCTTACCTCAAAAGCGGTAATTGCCAAACTTTGCGGGTAACGGTTTGGCGGCTACAATGTTTGGGTGCTGAACATACGCTGGAGTGCGCAGCCGGGTTGCAATCCCGACCCATGAATTACGAATTGCGCACTCAACCCACGCAACTTACCAAACTCACCCAACTTATTTTCAGAGGAGGATTTGTATGAAAATACTCGTCGCTTACGCCAGCAAATATGGGTCAACGGCTGAAATCGCCGAAGTTATTGGCAAAGAGCTGCAAAAACGCAATCATCAGGTTGAAGTACAGGCGGTTGACCACGTGGACAGCCTGGACGGCTACGATGGCTTTGTTATCGGCAGCGCGGTTTACGCCGGCAGTTGGATAAAATCGGCCGCCAAATTTTTGCGCGCAAACCAGGATATTCTGGCCGGGCGCCCGGTGTGGCTTTTTTCCAGCGGGCCAACCGGGCCGGGCGATCCCAACGAAATTATGGATGGCTGGACTTTCCCCGAGAATTTAACCGCGGTTCGGGAAAAGATCAACCCAAAGGACATTATTTTTCTCCACGGCAAGATTGATCCCGACAAGCTCAATTTTGCCGAAAGAATGATCGTTAAATCCGTCAAAGCCACCACCGGCGATTATCGTGACTGGCTGGTGATTCGCGGCTGGGCCGGCAAAATCGATCAGGATTTGAAGGCCGGTTGATCTGGCTCCGGGTTTATCGTTGTCGTTGACCGGCCCCAATTAATGCCGGCAGCCGCCTGCTCAGGCTGGCTCTTTTAAAATGAACACGCGGACGATGTTATGGCCGTCCGCGTGTTTGTTATTATCACCGCCGCAAAAATAAAAACGCTCCGCTGCATTGCAAAGGAGCGTTTTGGAAATGCCTCGGGAGAGGCTAAAAGGCCTGTGTCACACCCTAAAATCAGAAAAAAGGTTGTGCCCAGGGGCGCGGGGTAAAGACAACAACTTCACCACCGGCCACATCAAGACGCTCGACCAAACTGTTGATCAGCGTCTTTTTTGTTTTTTGGTTAGCTTGATTCATTTGCCCCAGAGTGCTGCGTATTCTGGCTATGATTGCTCCAATGTTGGCCATACTATTGGCGGCGTAAAGCTGGCGTTCCAAATCGATGATTCTGCCTTCAATTTCGGCTTTCTTGATGTTGTAGCGGCTCCTGTCAATGTCGCCATCCAGATACAAATCCTCGAGCCGGTTAAGCCGTTCTCGTTCCTGATCCAGATCATCGCCCAGGGATTGGGTTTGCTTGTCGTGTGCAGTGACTTTACGCGCCATCCGTTCGGCTTCTTCCAAGACCCTGGTCAGTAAGGCAGATTCCCCTAACTGATTCAGGTAATCCAGTACCTGCTGCTCAACGTCATTGGCATCTACCATCTTTTCCGGGCAGCCGCGCTTGCCGCCATAGTGCCGGTAAACACGGCGGCCTTTATGATATTGCCCTTTCAGGCTTTTGTCACAAACTGCGCAATAGGTAATGTCGCTGAGCAGATAAGTTCTATCAACAAGGCTGCTGCGACGAGAATATTCTCGGCCACGTTCCTGTTTAATGCTTCCCACCTGACTACATAACTCAACCGGCAAAATGGGATTGTGTCCGGCTTTGATGATGGACGCGTTGCGGTCGTTGGTACTGTTCCCCATTACCAGTTCGCCCCGATATATTCTCCAAAATGAGACAATCCGGCGAACATCATCGCGGTTGAACTGGCGCGGCTTGCCTTTGGCGTCGGCATAGTAACGCCAACCGGCCTGGTTCATTACCTCGGCGGTGGTATCATAACTGGACTGCCCCTGAGCGTAGTGTTGGTATAAGGCCACAAGACCGTCCAGATAGCGGCGCTGCTCATATCCGGCGGGGATTTGCCCTTTGTTTGCAGCCTGGGCCTGGCCGGTATGCGGGTTGTACCAATATGTTTTGGCAGTGGGGATCAAGTGTCCTTCTTCATTGCGGTCGCAACCAAACGGAGCCGGCCCCCAGTGGCGGCCCAGCACCTCACGCTTGTACTTGACGTTGGCGGTCATCCGGTCAGAAGTCTGGTCAGATTCTAATTGGTAGATGACCATTAAAATGGTGACGATAGCACGGCCCAGAGTGCTGGAGGTATCCAACCCCTCTTTAACCGTAATCAGTTTTTTGCCGAGTCGCTCAACCCGGTTGAGAAAATTTAGAAACTGGTGGACGTTGCGATACATCCGGTCGAACGAATCGGCAATGACGCCGGCGACATCTGGTCGGTCGAGCTGAGCCAGCAGGCTTTGCCAGCCTGGCCGGCCTTTCTCCTGACGGCCTGAGCGATGACCATCGATGTCTTCATACCATTCAATGACATAGGGTTGGTCCTGAATCTCCAGCCACAAATTACACGTGTGCATCTGGCGCTCCGGACTGATCAAGTCAGCCTGACCGCGAACCATTGACTTGCGGCGGTAGCCAAGCAGGACTTGAGGCGACCGCCCATTGGGGGTATAATTAGACATAATCGATTCTCCTACGGGGAAATGAAAACGGACGTAAAGCTGGCCGGCGACACGTCCGTTTTTGTTTGGGGGAGTATAGCACAAGCGTTCTATTCAGGAAAGGTCAAATTGAATGTTTTGCACAGTTGTGCTACACTGACTCATATAGAATTTGCTTATCAGAGTGGAAAAACAATGCAGAAGTGGCTTGCTGTTTTAATGTGGATTATAGCGCTTGTCGTCAGTTTAGTTTTCGGTTTGATACTTGATAGTTGGTTTAGACAAACAACTAACTTAACTGGAAGCCCGTTAATTAATGACTTGGTGGTAACGCTTCCTACACTCTTCACCAGCGTGGTGATGTTGCTTTATCATCAGATAGATGGAATATACTTCACTTTTAATCGATGGCGATTGAAATTTGGGGCACTGATAACCGTAGAATTTGGGGTAGAATTACGTTTATCGAAGGCTTGTAATCTGGTTGAGATTCGTAAATTGTTTGAGCAACGATATCCACACAGCAGCCATAAAGAATGGGCAGGTGACGATAAGGACGTTATTTTTTTGGTTTTGCCAAATACTGTTATCCGCGTCCATCAAACCAGAGCCTATGAATATGATGATTCCCCTTATTACTTATACCTTGAATCAACAGAAGTTGAGATGCCATTTCGTACCTGGTTAAAAATTCTGGGATTGTTGACATCATTCTTTCATGATATGCAAGAGCAACTTTCTCCTAAGTTTGCTAAATATACGTGTAATGTCCTCTTTAGAAATGGGAACCCATATTACGGATTATTTCTGCGTAAAGCCCGTGCCCCTCAGGTTGATTTTTTTGAGGTGTCACTGACCGAGAACGTAGGCGGTATCAGTGAGTATGTGAGCATCGGAAAATCCAGAGTGTCAATTTCAGCAGAAAGTCCCGCCGGGTGGCAAACTTTGAGCCAACGTTATGTAGCTTTATCAAATCCGGTCTTTACAGAGTGATTGCCACGTCGTCTCTAGTCACAAAAGGCTTGATAAGAATTTCCAACCCTATTAGTGTTTCCATATCTTCTCGCTCATTCTGAGCATTTTGAAGCGTTATCTTCCCATCGCGTGATAGTTGAACACTAAATTCGCCACTATTTAGTGAAATTTGAACCTGTACCGACGTGACTTTTCCGCGTGAATTGTACCGACTCCATTCATCGCTAGTTGTAACTCTCTCTCCAAATATTGCTGCTGTTCGCACATCACGAATTTTTAAGTCTCCAAACCAAGCGCCGGTAATTTTTTTGCCCTGTAAATTATCCATCAGTTTATACAAATCTACTTCGCGTTCGTAAGCATGGAACTCTTTGTATGTTTCAGCTAACCGTTTCATAAAGCTATCACTGTATTTGGTTCGTTGAATATACATATATGGGGTATTCAATTCAAGATAGCCAAACATTTCCTGGATGCTAATGATTCTTGTGAGTCTTTGGTTTTGATATCGCCATATTCCGGAGTCCCAAGCTTCGTGCCAAATCTGATATTTATGGAATTTATGATGTTCACTATAGCCAAGCAATTTTATAACATCATGAACCTGATCGTCTTTCTCTTCGGTGTCAAACTGCATCCCAAGCTGGTGATCCGTAACTATTTCCTGACCAATTTGTAATTCAGGAAAGTTTTCAATGCGGTAACGCTTGTATCCTCTGGCCATCTTGATTATCCCTGTGGTTTTACTAGTGATGTTCTCAGGTGTAACCCAAGTTCAAAAAAATACACCAAAACTCCATTTTTAAGCCAGATTAATCGTACATATGTTCTAATTCTATGGTATAATGGGCGCATTATCCCCCGATAATCTGAGGTTGTGCTTGTGAGGAAGAAACGAACCAGATTTGAGTATACTCAATCTCTGAATCCATCAGATGAGCTGCGCTTTATCAAAGAGATGGTTATTGAGTTTGAGCGAACATTGAAATGGCTTCGTAGCCGCCTGGCTGACCTGGAGCGCGAAATTAACCTCCCTGCTCATCCCGCGCCCGCAATAAATAAACCTGCGCAATCTTTAACAACGCCTCCCGATCGCGCGGATCAGTAAGCTGCCGGTACATTTCTAACAGGTCCGCCTCTTCTCCGGTCAAGCTATTGGCATAATACTCCGCCCGAGACCGGTCAATGTCTCCCCCTGCCGGCAACAGGCCGGCCAGTTGAAACACCTCCAGCGGCGTTTTATCCAGCGGCGCAGCGATGGCCGCGCAAAAATCCCAGCCGGGATTACGGTTGCCGGCAATAACAGCGGAAGTCATTGACGCAGAAATTCCTGCACGTCGCGCCAATTCCCGCTGTGACCATCCCCTATCTTCTAATTCAGTTAATAGCCATTTTTCAAAGGTGTCCACTCTAGTAATCATTTTAACCTTAAAAAAACTACACGGGTGGTTAATTTATGACTACACTAGTTGACAGGTGGTGCAAGGTGTGATATTATCCACTACAGAGTTCATTGTTTGTCAACAATAGTGTACGGAGGCACCGAATATGGCAGTGTACGGCGTATCTATCCCCGATGAGTTGTCGGCGGAGATTGATGCGAAGGCGGCGGAGTGGTACTGCAACCGCAGCCAGGCGATCACCCGCATTTTTCTGGAATGGAAGCAGTTGCGCACCCGGCAGGGGGTGCTGCCGCTGGTAGTTGAAGACCCCACCGAAGAATCCCCAACCCAACAAATGAAAAGTAACGGCGCCAGCCCGCTGCTGGCGGAGGCGGCGTGATGGCCGGCCAGGTTGCCATTGATCACCCCCAGACCAATGCCGGCGATCTGCACCGCGCCATTTGGCTGGCGGGGAAGATGCAGGCGGCCGGGTTGTGGGATGGCCAGTCACGGCTGGTGTTCAAATCCCCCCGGGTTGTCCACGATGATGTCCGCGAGACGCAGCTCACCGGCGCGTTGCGGGTAACGTTCAGCAATATCCTGGCCGGCGGCCCGGCCACCATCCCCTTTGCAGCGCTGGCCATCGACGCCTGGTTCCGGCTGGTCACGCCCGTCATCGGCTACGATGGCGCGTACATCAAAAAAGCCAACGCCGGCCCCAATGCGGTGCGGGTTAATGACCGGGTAGTGGTCTGGCTGCCGGAAGATATAGCGGTTGAACCGATGGCGCTGGATACGATCTATTTTGAACCAACCCGAAAGGCGGCGTGATGAAGCAGCGCGAATCTGTAGTATCCGAGTTGCGCCAAAGGCATACCGAGGAACTGGCCGCTATGCGCCGGATGTACGAAAGTTGGCTGGCCGAATGGCAGGATATTTGTGACACCTACGCCAACTTGATGACCGAGCAGGATGAATTGATCGCTCAGCTTCAGGGCGCGCTCGACACGTTGATCCCGGCCGCCGAAGCGGCGATGCTCCGGCAATATGGGCTTATCCCGGACGATAACCTGGTAGTCGATTTGGCCATTGCCCTGGAACGGGCGAAAGCGAGCCGGCAATGAGTGGCGCGCCGATTCAATGCCAGATTGAATACGTTGAGCCGACGGCTGATGATTGGCGGCGACTGTACCACGAAGCAAAAACCGAGGCGGCAACTGCCACCGATCCGGAAACAAAGACGGCCCGGCTGATGGTTTGTATGGCCATTGAAATTATTCTTGCGGAGTTGGAGGCCGGGGAAGCACCCGCCCCGGCACCCTCTTTTCCCCCTCTCTGTGGCGAGGGCCGTCGTGGCAGCGGCTCTCGCCCTCGGCCTCGAGCGCCGCAGGACGATTTAGTAGAATCGGATTTTACTTCGCCTAATGTTTATTATGAGAAGTAAAAACAAAAACGCCTCACACACGGAGTTATTCAAACGGCGGGCCACCAGGCCCGTGCATAACCAAAGAAAGGGGTAACGATGATGTACGCAGTGTTGTTTGACAACCGGAAACGGCGGCCGCTGACGGTGGCCGCGCGAATGGCCGTGCTCGAATTTGCGAGCGCGCCACACACCAGGGGGCTGAAGCCGGCCGAGCTGCGCTTTCACCCGCTGGACCGGCCAGAGGTCACGTCGCTGGACGGGCTGGACGTGGTGACTGACCCGGACGTGCCGCGCCATCACATCCGGGTGGCAGTCAACCCGGTGGACGAATTGCAGCAGGAACGGGAACGATTCGCGGCGCTGGTCGATCAGGCGGTAGGGGGTGCAGCGTGAGCTTCAGCTTTGATCAGATTGAATTTGACGCCCAGGAACACCGCTATTTTTACCAGGGACGCGAACTGACCTCGGTAACCAAAATTACCAAGCGGTTGGAGCCGGTTTTTGACCGGCAGGGAGTGGCCGAAAAAAAGGCCCGGGAAACGGGCCAAACTGTGGGGGATATCCTGGCCGAATGGGAGGCCAAAGGCGAGGCCGGGCGCGAACGCGGGAAACGGGTCCACCAATATGTTGAGCGGGTGCTGCGCGGGCAGGCATTCAACGGTCACAACCCTATCCAGGCGCTCAACGAGCGGCTGCCGGAAATGGACGGCTTCGATGTGTTGTGGAGCCGGATGCAGGGGATGCTCCAGCCGCGGGTTGAACAGGTTGAATGGGTGGTCGGCGATCCGGCGCTGGGTGTGGCCGGGACCCTGGACACGCTGCTGACCAGCGTGCTGCACCAGGAAACCAATATCTGGGATTGGAAGACCGGCAAGTTTTTTCTCGAAAACCCGTTCCAGCAACTATTACCGCCATTTGATGATCTGAGCGCCAGCGAGTTCAACAAATACAGCCTGCAAACCTCGCTTTACCGGTTGATCGTTGAGCGCCATACCGGTCTCGAGCTGGGCGATAGCCAGATCGTACACCTGGCTCAGAGTGGGGCGTACCAGATTCACACCGCACTTGATCTGCGTGACCGGCTGCTGGAGTGGCTGTCTTAACCTGCTGAATGGTAAAGATATTAATCCTGTTGTCGCAATTCAGTTGTTAAAGGGCGTACTACTCCAAGTTTAAACCAGCATATCACAAAAAACGGAGGCTGTGACACGTGGACCCGAAATTGTTTTTCAATCCCCCCAATTTTTTCTATTGGACGCTGCTGGGGCTGATCATCTGGCAGGAGGCCAAACGCACGCCGGCAAGCTGGACGGAGACCCAGCGATTCTGGGAAGGATTCGCCACGCTGTTTGGCACCAGCCTGGCAATGGTGTGGTGGACCGGCTGGGATTTTTATACCTGGCTGATGCTGCTCCTGGCCAGCGCCGCCGCCCGGCTGGTGGGTGTTGACCAGCTCATCCTGGCCGATCTGTGGGTGCGGCGGGAGAACCACCGCTGGACGCTGCAATATTTTGCGGGGTTTGTGGTGGGTTTGTTGCCGGTGTTGTGGGCCGGGCAGGACGTATTGACCTGGGGTGCGTTGTTTACGGCGCTGGGCGTGTGCGGCGCGGTCAAGGTGGGATACCACGCCATCTGCGACAGCCAGGAGGCCAAACGGTTGCGTGAGCGGGGAGCCGGCGATGGCCCACTTTCAAAATGACCAGGACTGGGAATATCTTGACCGGATCATTGCCCTGTGCGGCGACATCAATTTGTGCATCAATGGTGAGCGACGCCGGGAAGGGATCAAGGAGGTGAGCGACGATCCAAAAGTATTGTACCTGGCGCTGCAAATCGAATCGGCGGCGCTGATCATCCAGAAAACCAGCCGGGAGTATCGCGCCCGGCTGCGGGAGCTAAAACAAATAGAAGGGCGGTTGATTGCCGATAACAATCAACCGCCTGAAAAGGGTAACGGTACAGAGTGCCCGTCCCCTTCACTATAGCATACTCGAAGGGAGTTGACAATAACTATGAAACAAATGATCGATGTACTGGCGTTAGTCAATGAATCCGAACAGCAGGCCGCGGCCCAGGCCCGGGCCAGGCAGGAGCGGCTTGAGGCGGAACGGGCTGCTTTACAGGCTGCGGTGGATGAGGTGATCGCGTTGATTACCAACGACGTCACCGCCGGCGAGTTTGAGTCGGTGTGGAACAAATACAACGACTCGGTGGTAGAGGGCTGGCGGGAAGTCCGGGTGGAAGAGTTGCTGCCGTTTTATGTGGTAGCACGCATTGGTCGCGGCAACCGCGACGAGCCGCCGGTGCAGGTGGTGTTTGCCAGCCACGCACCCAACGACACCAGCCACAAACCCCACGCCCGCACCCTTGAGGCGGCGGCAAATGATCCCACCGGGGTGGCGGCGCTGTTGAAACAGCAGCGCGACGGCTGGTTGCAGCGGCAGGCTGACCGGGAACGGGAAGCGGCCAGGGCGCTGGCCGAGAAAATGAAGCAATTGCGCAACGATCTGGCCGCCCACTGGTGTTATCCACGGCTTAATACCGAAGACGAAGCCCGGACTGCCCTGGAGCGGCTCAAGGCTTACTACGGGCCGGAGTGGCACGCCGACCTGGACGATCTGTTTACAAAGTGGCAGGCCGGGCACGACAGGCTGGCCCAGGAAAATGCCGAAAGGGCGGTTCTTGAGCAACAGCGAAAGACCGAGCGTGAACAATACCGGCAGAGTTTAGCCGACTATCAGGCTGCGTTTGCCGCTTACTGGGCCGAGGTACAGCGCATTGAGGCGGCCAACGCGGCCAGGGTTGAGGCGTTGCAGGCTCGCTGGGATCAACCCTATCAGATATACGAGCTCACCTATGCGTTGGTGGCCAGCGCCGATGATGAAGGCGGCGAGCGGTATCTGGAGACCAAAACCGTGACCTGTCTGCACCCGGCCCAGGGTGACTACCAGCAGGTGTTGAGCTACGGGCAGGTAAAACTGACGCAGTTTCAGCACGTGGTCAGTTGGCAGCCGCCAGTAGAAGTTAAACCGACTGATAGCAACTCACACGCGCCGGGGATTGATATTGGCAAATTGACCGGCATTTACGAGCAGGAAATTCGTTACCATCCCCTGACTGACCGGGCGAAAGTGGCCGGTGATATTGCCGGGACCATGACACCACTGCCGGTCGAACCAACACCGCCGGAAACTATTAAATACGATGACCTTAAAACCGCCAAAGGGAGAGTGATGAGAAATGACCCGGAATACGTCTACCATCGACCTGACCACTGGTAAATTTGGGGTAGCTCTGGAACTGGTGCAGGTGCTGGATGAACAACTCCAGCGGGGATATCCTCACCTGCGCGACACCAACGGGCGATTGTTGACCGAACTGGACCAAGTGGTGCTGGCGATTCTGGAAAATCGCTGGCCGGCAGAAGGAGTGACCGAAAATGCAAACGACAGAGATCAGCGTCAAATTAACCGACTTAAGACCCGGCCCCTATCAGAGCCGGCGTGATTTTGACCCGGCAGCCCTGTTGGAACTGGCCGAATCCATTCATCAGAGTGGCATCATCAACCCGCCGCTGGTGGCCAAGAACGGGCGTGGCTATGTGCTGCTGGCCGGCGAGCGGCGCTGGCGGGCCAGTTGCGCTCTGGCCGCCGCCAGGGAAGGGGTGTTCCCGGATCTGAACGAGGCGGTGATGTGGGTGGCCGAGGCTGATGATCCGCAACTCATTGTTAACCAGCCGGAATTGGCCGACACTCAGATCACCGTCCGGCTGGCCAGCGGTGATGAAGCCGACCTGCACGTGGCCGCTATCATCGACAACCACCAGCGGGCCAACCTCAACCCCATTGAAGAAGCGCAGGATTTTCAGAACCTGAAAGAACGATACGGCTGGAGCAACTGGCAGGTGGCTCAGGCTGTGGGCCGGTCAGATGTTCACGTGCGGGCCCGGCTGCGCCTGTTGGATCTGGACGAGGAAATCCGCGAACTGATTGCCACCAAAAAACTGTCCAAAGATTTGCAGGTGGCCGAGGCGCTGCTGGCAGTGCCGGATCGGGCGGCGCGGCTGAAGCTGGCCCGGCGCTTTGCCGAACGCAACAGCTCCATCAAGGCCATCGTGGCCGGCTGCCGGCGGGTGGTCGAATTGATGGAACTGGCCAGGCAGAACCAGGTAACGCCCACCGTCGTGTTGCCGGCGGTGCGTATCGAGCGCCCGATGCCGCCCACTTCGCCACCGGTGCTCGCCCCTGGCGTTTGTTTGTGTGATGACTGCCGGGAGCAGATCAATAACCTGGCCGAAGAGTTGTGCGGCAAATGCGGCGCCCAGGGGCTGACCGCCGAATGCCTGACCTGCCCGGGCGTGATCGAGTTCGTTGAAAAGCTGATCAGGGCGGCCCAATGTTAGACCTGGATGAATTGCTGGATCAGGCCGTGGCCGAGGGCGAACTAGAAAGCGGGCTTGATCCGGCGCTGGTCGCGGCCCGGTCGCCCCGCGTAACAGTACGGCCGGACATCACCGCAACAGCCAGCCAGGCGGCCGGTTGGTCCACTGCCGAGGAGTGCTTCATCGCTAACTACACCGGCCACTATTCCGATGCGGAAATTGCCGCCGCGTTGGGGCGCAGTGTGGGTGCGGTCAAGATCCGGCGCTACCGGCACCTGCGGATTGCCGGGGCCAGCGTCAATCTTGATTTTATGAGCGCCACCCGGGTGGCTCACGCGCTGGGCATCGATGGCCATTCGGCTATTAAACTGGCAGACCGGGACATTTTGCCCGTGTGGCGCTACAGCGAGCGGGAGATACGGCTGACCCGGCGAACCACCTTTCTGCGCTGGGCGGTGAACCCGCTCAATTGGGTTTACTTCATTCGTTCGGTGCGCGACACCTCGCGGCTGGGCGACGCACACCTGCGACGGTTGATCAAGCGGCAGAAGCAGCGCTGGCCGGATGAGTGGTGGAGCATTGGCGAAGTGGCCCAGTATCACGGCGTTGGTCACACCGATGTCAACCGCTATATCCGGGCCGGCAAATTGACCGGCGTCAAGTGGGGTAACTGGTGGGTACTGCGCTCCGAGGCGCTCAAGGAGGGGCTGTATTTTTTCAAGGGCAAAGGCGCAGCCCAGGATAGTGACTGGAGCGAGGCTGCCGATGTGTTTTTGATCACCGGGGTGGCGCTGGGAGTTATGCAGCAAACAATGGCCGGGCTGATGAACTGGCCGCTGAAACATCTGACGTACCGGCTGCAAACTTTGCGCCGGTCGGCGATCATCCCCGACCTGATTGCCAAATATGACCTGGCCATTGAATACAACCCGGGCACCGGCGACCTGCGCGCGGATTGGGCTGATTACGGCTACCTGTTTCCGCGTGTGAAAGGGGAACGATGAACACTAAACCACGCCACGCAGAAGAAGCGAATTACTGGTCAACCACTGTCCATCCGGCCAAGAGCAAGGGCGAGATTGAAGAACTGCTTGATGATTTTGGGGCAACACAACAGATGACCGCCAAGGGACAGGTGAATGGACAAACCGCCTGGCTCATCCGTTTTGTATGGCAGGGGCGAAGTTACCGTTTTACTTTTGCGCCGCTTGAATGCCGGTGGCCAACAAAAGTGGCCTCTTTTGGCGGAAAACGCCGCACTCATTCGGAACAAGCCGAATATCAAATGGGGCGCATTGCCGTCCATTTTGTGAAAGCGGTATTAACCGCCGCTGAAGCTCACCCTCACGCCCTCTTTGGCTTTATGGAACTGCCCGAAACTGCGGGCGATGGTGGCCTGCCACAAACTGCCGGCGAGCTGGATATCTCCGGTGTGGTTTCGGCGCTACCAGCGCCGGAGCAATTTTTGTTGGCGAGCTGATAAAAAGAAATGGTGGGGATAACTATTATTATCCTCACCATTTTAACCAGGAGCAATGATGGACACGCCGCAATTGTTATGCACGTGTGGAGCGAAACTTACCATTGATGAGCAGTGGGGGAATAGCAGCTTTGGCGGAGCCGATACCACCTGCCCAACCTGTGGCGGTCGCTGGCGCTACATTCACACCCCGGCCTGTGGCTGGGTGCGGGCTATCGATTTACGGGCATATTACGCCTACCAGCAGAGGAGAACACCATGAGCGGAATAGAAGTGACGATGACCACAACCCGGCGGGTGCAGGTTGAGCCACTGCGCCAGCCGTTGCACCTGGGCTTTGATCTGGAGTACCGGGTCATCTACGCCGGTTGGGGGGCAGCCCCCAGGAAGATGCTGGCTGAGGTGCGATACCTGATCGGCGAGCCGGCTGAACTGCTGTACCAGGCCATTACCGGCCATCCGTTTGATGCACCGGCCAGTGCCGCCAGCCTGGAGCGAGCCCTCGACGCCCGCGGGGAGGCGCTGGCTGACCGGCGGCTAAACTCGAAGTTGATGCCGCTGGCCCTGCGGGTGTTGGTTCACTACGAAGATCACCTCCAGCCAGGCCTGGGCCAGGTGCAACTGGACCGGCAGGGGCGGCTGCTGAGCGAGCCGGCGGTAATCACTCTGCCGGAGTTGGCCTTATGACGCCAATGAAGCTGGAACTGACTGCCAGCGGGCTGGGCCTGCGGTTGGACACTCCACCCTACAGCGAAGAGGGGCTGACGATGAGCCTGACCGGCAATAAAGGCAGCGGCAAGAGCAATACCCTGGCGGTCATTGCCGAAGAGAGCCACCGGATCGGGGTACCCTTCGTTTATTATGACCCCAACGGCGACTGTGCCAGCTTACGCGAGCTGGGCGAGGATGTGCTGGTCGTCGGGAATCCACGCCACCGCGGCCACCCCCTGCGGCAGGCCCATTACGCGCTGGATACAGTGGCCCGCGATGCCGGCGACTTTATCAAAATGGTGCTGGAAGATGGCTATAGCCTGTGCGTTGATCTTTCCCGCAGCGCTTCACCGGAACCGGTAGCCGCCTTTGCCCGGCTCATGCAACTGCACTTTTTGCTGGCCGAGCTGGAGCGGGTGCCGGTAATGATCATCGTTGATGAGGCTCACCGGCTGGCCCCGCAAATGGGGGCGGATGAAGACCAGAAAGCCAGTTTGAAAATAATGCAGGACGTGGCCACCGATGGCCGCAAACGGGGAATGATGCTGGTCACGGCCACGCAGCGAGCCACCTATCTGCATAAGAGCGTGATCTTTGGGGCTAACGTGCGGCTGTACGGCAAGATCACCTGGCTGGATGACTACAAAAAGCTGCGCGACACCCTGCCACCGGGATTCAACCATCCCCAGCACGGTTTTGGCAAAATGAAGGCGCTGCGTAGTGGCGAGTTTGTGATCGTGGCCGAGCAGCGCTTTGGGGTGATCCAGACCAAACGGCGCGAAACGTTTGACCTGGGGAAGACGCCGGCTTTCCAGCGGCGGGCCAGGCCGCGGCCATCGCTGCAACAATTACAATTGCCGATCAGTATTAAGGAGTAAGGTATGGCCGATTCAACGACAACACTCATCGAGCAACTGGACGAAGCCCGCGAGGTGGCCGAACGTCACCGGCTGGCAATGCTGCGTCATTTGCGGTTGGCCCGATATTGGCAGGGGCGGGTGCAGCAGGTTGAAGCGCAACTGCCGGGGTTGGTGCAGGCGGAAGAGGTTGCCGGCGCGGCCTGGGAGCGGGACTGATGGCCAGAGGCAGGATGCTGAATAACTCGATCAGTTTGAGTTTGAAATTTAACCAGTTGCCGGATGACACCTGCCGGCTGCTGGCCACCTGGACCATCTCGCACCTTGACAAAAACGGGGTTTTCTACGGCCTGGCGGTTTCGGTTAAAAGTTTGGTGATGCCGCACCGGGCCGATATTTCGGTGGAGCAGGTGGAAAGTTACTTGCAGGCGATGGAGCGGGTGGGCCTGATCCGCCGCTTTGCGGCCAATGGACTGATGTGGCAGTGGTGGCCCACGTTTACCGATAACCAGATTGGCCTGCGCCCCGAAAGGGAATCGAGCGACTTCCCGGAGCCGCCTTCCGGTCCGTCTGCCCCAAATACGCCACCCCCGCCTGATAACCCGCCGGATGCCCCCCAATTGCCGGAAAATAGCCGGAAAAATGGCGGCAAAAATCCGGCACAAATCCGCGCCCCTTCCGGGGGATCAAACCCCAAAAAAGCCCCGGAAGGAGAAGTAGAAGGTGAATCTGAATCAGAAGAGATTCAGATGGATGAAGAATCCGCGCGCGCGTGTGAAGAGGGGATGGTGGATGAGGGGCTGCGGCAGGTGTCAACCTGCTGGCAAAGTGAGATTGGCTTTATCAATCAAAACATCGCCGACAACCTGAAAAGCTGGCTGGTGGAGTATCCCCCGGATATGGTCTGCCAGGCCATTCAGGAGGCCAAACGATACGCCAAGCGGCCGATTCGCTCACCGGCGTATGTCCAGACGGTTCTGGACCGGCTGAACCAGAACCAGCACCCGGCGGTGCGGGTGTATTGCCAAAAAGCCCGCCGACCGGAGCCAATTGCGGAACTGGCCGAAGCCATCAGTAAGGCCGTAGGTGATTCGCCTGATGATCTGACACTTTTTGGCCAGGTGCTGGTGGGCTACAAGGGGCTGGGCTGGAATGTGGACAACATTCTCAACATTCTGGAGTTTTTCAAGCGGCGGGAAATTCCGCAGCCAAACCAAAACGGAAAGGGTAATGGCAATGCAAACCATAGCACATCAAATGCTCAAATTCCAGCAGGTGATCGAATCCAAAAACGGTATAACCGACGGGAACGGCGCGAATACTGGTTTGACATTGACACCCAGCAGGAGGTCGCTGCCCCAGCCTGAGTGCGATATCTGCGGCGGCGCCGGATATTTTCGCCGTGATGTCGCCGTTGGGCACCCAGATTTTGGCAAGCTAATCCGGTGTGAAAACTCCGTACACTTCAAGCAGCGGTTGCACAAGTTGAGCAGCCTGAGCCAAATGCATCCCAGCGATACCGGCTTGCGGCTGTCAGATATTGACCGGATTCCTGGTAACGAAACGATGATTGCCGCCTGCCAGAAAATGCTGGAATCCCCACGCGGCTGGCTGTACATCTGGGGCGGTCCCGGCAATGCCAAAACGCTGGCCCTCAAGGCGATGTGCAACCACCTGACCGAAGCCGGCTACTTCCCGGTGGTTTATATCAAGTTTTCCCGGTTGGTTGAAATTGTGCGCAAAGCAAATACGGCTCAGTATGCCAAACAGAAGCATTTTCGTGAATACGGAAATTTCACCGAGTGGGATAACAGTTACATCGACACCTTTGACCGACTGTTGGCGATTCGCGTGCTGGCCATCGAGGAGTTTGACAAGGCGCGGATGACGGAATTTGCCGCAGAGTTCCGCTTTGATTTTTTGGACGAGCGTTATGAACAAGCAGTGCGCGGTGAAACCATCACATTGTTTGCCTCGCAAGACCCGCCAACCGCGCTCCCTGCCCCTTTATCGAGCCGGATGAGCGATGGCCGGTTTGTTGTGGTTAAAAATACGGCGGGTGACTCCCGCCCCGATGAAACTTGGGAGCAATAATCAATGAGCGACTTTAGCGTGGTAGTGCATGACAAAAGCCGGCGGCTGGAGTGGATTCAGACTCTGGGCAGCGACTCGCTGCCGGTACGCTCGTTTGCGCCGGAGTGGGCGGAAATTGACGGCTTTGACGAGGCTCAGCCGGTTTATTTTCTGGATTTGGACAGCCTGACCGGCGAGCAGTGCGAGCGGCTGGCGCGGCACCTGGCGGCAAAGTTTGGCCTGCCGCTGGTGCAGGTGCGGGTGAGGCTCAAAGACCAGGGTGTGCCGATTCTGGCCCATGATTGCACGGTGACGGTGCGTAATCCGCACAAGTGGCTGGTGTAAGATGAGCAGGATCGAATGGACTGGCAGAACGTGGAATCCAATTGTGGGGTGCAGCCGGATCAGTGAAGGCTGCCGGCATTGCTACGCCGAGCGAATGGCTAAGAGGCTGGCGGCGATGGGCCAGACCAAATATCAGGGCGCGGTGGATGAGCACGGCCGCTGGAATGGAGTGATCTGGTTTGATGCACCAAGTTATGACATCCCGCTCAGGGTGAAAAAACCGACGATCTGGTTCGTTGACTCGATGAGCGATCTGTTTCACGAGCGGGTAGGACTGAACTGGCAGATGCGGGTGTGGGAGGTGATGCGCCAGACGCGGCGGCACACGTACCAGATTTTAACCAAGCGGGCCGGAGAAATGGCCAGAAAGGCCGCCCTGCTGGCCGATATTTACGGCGTATTGCCCAATGTGTGGTTAGGGGTGAGTGTGGAGAATCAGGCCGCGGCTGATGAGCGGATCCCCCACCTGCTGCGAACGCCGGCGGCGATTCGGTTTTTGAGCTGCGAGCCGCTGCTGGGGCCGGTGGATTTGGAGCAGTGGTTAATGCCCACAAATTGGGCATTGGTCAATGGTGAGGCAGAAGCTGAACTTGGCGAACCTGAAATCGATTGGGTCATCACCGGCGGCGAATCCGGCCCCGGCGCGCGGCCGATGCACCCGGATTGGGCGCGGTCGCTACGGGATCAGTGTGTGGAGGCCGGTATCCCGTTTTTCTTTAAACAGTTTGGAGAGTGGCAGTATGGATGCCAATACTACGAGTGCGATGATGACGTGCGAGAAGCACATCTCAATCGCCCCCATAAACTGTTTGCAAATAATTTATGCAGCGAATGGCAAGGGGATTACACAAAACCAAGATTTGATGGTCAGCCACCACCAAATACCGAAATCTGGCACCGTGTTGGAAAAAAACGTGCCGGGCGGCTGCTCGATGGGCGGGAGTGGAACGAGATGCCGGAGGCCGCTAATGGCTGATTACCCCTATATCTACGGCTGGAAGAATAACGAAAAACGAGCCACGTTGTACGGCCGGCGCTGTCAGGTACTGGCTCGGCTGGCTTTTAATAGCGCGATCATCGAGTTTGAAAACGGGCAACGGGAAGTGGTGAGTCGAAATGCGTTGCGAAAAGTTAAAAATGAATGAGATGCAGTTATCAATGCGGTTGGGAAACGCCGCCGACTTGGCCTGGGCGCAGGATACGGTGAGCCGCTATCACTACCTGCGCCAACCGGTTGACCCTCGCGCCCGACCAATGGTCTACGTGGTCGAACTGAATGGCTGGGTCGCCGGGCTGGTAATGATAGGCATCCCGCACGCCACCCGCTGCCGGGGTTGGTGGGGCTATCCTGGCCTGCCAACCCAATGGCAGGTGGTCGATTTGTGCCGGATCTGGCTTGACCCCACTTTGCAAGCCGGCGGCAAAGCCTGCCGGCCCGAGGTGGTGCCCGGTTTCGTGGATCGGCGGGGGGAATGGCGGCCGGCCGTGGCGAGCTGGGCCATTGAGCAGGTGTTGAGGCGGGTGCAGCGCGACCGGGTGAGCCTGTGGCCGCCGGTTTACCCCGAGCGGCCGTACCATATCCGGCTGGCCATCAGCTACCACGATCCGCGCTTTCACCGGGGAACAATTTACCGGGCGACGCGGGCGCTGCCAATGTATACCAATGACCAGGGGCAGGCAATCCCTGGCCCAGCGGGTAAATTCGGCTGGGCCTGGCGGCTGCCAGAGCCTCACTGGGGTTGGCAGGATATCAGGATTTTAAGACCAAGAAACTTGAGGTTAGCGTTATGAGATTAGTGAGGCAATGGGTACGGCTGCAACGACAGCGATTTGAAGCCAGGCGCTGGATAAAGGCCAATGGCCCGCGAGTGGCAGCGGAAGCGATGTTTCACCTTAACCGGCAGGCCCGCCAGAGAGTGACCTGCACCCAGCTAATTTATGAGTTAAAGAATAAGCTGGTGCAGTCGCTGTACGAGCAGGGATATTGCGTGACGGCGAGCATTCAGCAGCAACGTTTGCCTTGCTGGTCGTGTGATGGCACAGGTGAATATTGGACCGGCGAGGAATGCTGGAAATGTGATGGCACCGGCGTATACGCCAGCCACCAGCTCTATTTGTTTGTGTTTGAGGTGTCGGGCCGGCGGTATGTATGGCATCAACCGGCGCGGTGGGTCGATTGGCCGGTAGAGCTAACTGATGAGCTGCCGGGGGAATACCGTCAAAGTAGCGGAATGAATGGATACCTTGCGGCAGAAGTCCGTGATTTGTATATTGTGACGGTATATGAATATTTGCGAGTGCAGAAGGCTGGTGATTTGCCCTCACTGCCGTCACTGCGAACGGCGATGCGAAAGGATTGGTACCATTCGCGCTGGCGGCAACTGTGGCTGCAATGGCGCTGGCGTAAGCGGGCGCGAAGGAGGAACGTGTTAGCTTTGGATGAGGATGAGATTCCGTTTTAGCCTGGAGATGAAATTTTGAGGAGGAATAGTGAAATTGATGGATGTGGTGCGCAAACGACTCGTCGAGGTCGAATACCTGCCCGGCACTCGTGACCAGTACGAGCGCTGGATCAGGCGCTACCTGCGGCACCACTGGCCTCGCCACCCGCGTGAAGTGGTCAGCCCGTTGGATGACCTGCCGGATTAGTCGATATGAGGAAAAAGTTATTAATCAATAGTTATATGCTTTGCTTGGAGGCGAAATGGCTTGGCTTGATACATTAGAAGATGAACAAATCAGACGGCTTGAGCAAATAGAAAATTACGGGAAACGATTTGGGTACGATACAGATAGCCAGGAAGAATTGCTATGGAAGCTATACCAAATAGTCAAAACTGTTGATTATACTGAATCTATTAGGCTTGCGAATGAACCCTGGTGGAAAAAGCAAATCAGAAAAAATGGGCAGAATAATCCATACACTTGTAAACTACTCCGCCGAGTTGATTATTTGATATACTGGCTAAAAGGCAAACAGCCGTATTGGTCAGAATCAGGGCGGTTGTGTCAAAAAAACTGGGAGTTATCAACTCATTTTCCAGGTTGGATGTACAGCAAAGCGGCAGATATTCAAAATCGTTGGTATTGGACGCGGCTAATCTTGGGTGCATAGCCGCAGCTCCTAAGTCGGTTGTGGCAGTAGCGCGGTATCGGCAGGAGAGAGTTGGTAGCCGAGAGCCTGAGCCTGGCGTTGGAGGCGTCCCAGTTGACGTTTCTGTTTCTGCCGGGATTGCTCCAGGAGCAGGTCAGGAATGAAAGGTTGTTTGTATTTGAGCATATGGTACAGGATGCGAGCCAGTTTGTGAGCGGCAGCAGTGATAGCCTTTTGGGGGCCGAGGCGAGCGCGGAGGGCACGATAGTAATCACCAAGAGGACTGCGGCTGTGAAGCAGAGATTTGGCGGCGAGGCGGAGAGCGGTATTGGCGCGGTTGTTGGACGGTTTGGTGCCGGTTTTGAGCACTTTGCCGGCAGAGACATTCTGGTAAGGGGCGAGGGCGAGCCAGGAGGCAAAGTGTTTGACGGTAGGCCAGGGGGACATATCGAGGCCGACTTCAGAGATAAAGGTTTGAGCGGTGAGTTCGCCGATACCATCGACTTGAGTGAGGTCAACGCCGGTGGTGAGGTAAAGCGTCTTACGCAAGTCAAAGGCGGGGCTATTTTTCTCACGGGCAGGACGACGAGCTTTGGGTAACGGCTGCTGGTCGAGATCAACCTGGGGGTCAAACTGGTTGAAAACAAGGTTGAGTTGTCGATCGAGTTCGTGGATTTGTTGGGTGAAGGTTTCGAAAAAGAAAAGGGCTTGTTTGAGCAGGAAGAGATGTTCGGGCAGGTAAGTGCCGTGTAAAGCCTGGGCGATGGTATGTTCAGAATGTTGGCAGCGGGGGTCACGCAGTTTGGCCAGGCGGTGCGGGTCGCGTTCACCTTTGAGGATGGCGCGGATGATGGTCAGGCCGGTTTTGCTGGTGACCGAACCGACAACAGAGGTGAGTTTGAGGTTCATCAACTGGAGCGTTTTTTGCAGATGCTGAATGTGGCGGGCGCGGTATTGGAGCAGGGTGGTGCGTTGGCGGGAGAGAGTTCTGATTTGACGAATGTTGGCGTCGGGCCGAAAAGAGGCTTGCAGCAGGCCATACGTATGGAGTTGTTGCAGCCATTGGCAATCGAGCACATCAGATTTGCGACCGGGAACCGATTTGAGATGGCGGGCATTAATCAGGCAGACCTTCAGCCCGGCTTGTTCGAGCAGATCATAGAGGGGGATCCAGTAGATACCGGTCGATTCCATAGCGACGGTGTCAATCTTGCAGGCGATGAGCCAGTGGGTCAGGGCCTGAAGATTATGGGTGAAGGTGAAGAAGCGGCGAATGGGTTGTTCATCCCGTTCTTGGGGCACAGCGACCCAAATCTCGCGGTCACCAATATCAATGCCGGCTGCGTTAAGGTTGAGCTGTTCTAAGGTGTCGAAGGGAACAGCTTTTGATTTCACTTCTTTTTTTTGGCTTGCCATCGGTCTACCTCCATAGCGGTCAAATCAATATGTCACTGGTCAGACCCGATGAACAAAGCAACGGAGTCTCCTAAACGGGGTCTCAGAAAGAGCCGCCAGATCACAAACCACACTCATCGGAACCACCCTAACAATCGAGCTTAAAAGCATCAATGCTGCGCCGGCCTTAACTGTCTGACCACTCTTATTATACCCGCCGACTGCCGACACGAAACCGGGCTAGCCCGGTTGGGGCCCCTAACAAGGCGTTCCGCCGAATGGCTACCGCCTTGATTTAGGTTATTGCCTGACGTGCGGCAAGCCGTTATACGGCAGGTGACCCTGTCCGATTTGGTGGACAAGAAGATAAGACTTTGGTAAACTAACTCAACACCAAAACGGAGGAAAATTTATCTCTTATGAACGAATCATCAGTAGTAGATTACATCACTAAAACTTTTCCGGGGGTCGAAACCACCACCGCCTTCGGCTATACCTTTTTTTTCTATAGCTCAGAGCGCAACCTTCCCTTCGCCACGCTCATCTCCTCAGACCAGGATTATGATTGCATATCGAATCTGAACCGTCCTGGCGTATTTCGTCTGAATATTGGGATCAGCAAACAGACTTTTCAATCGCTCTTCGGTACAGCGAAAGTGGATATCAACGGCTATGATTTCACCGCTTTAGACGTGATCATGCCCCATCCAGATTATGCGCCACAACACTTCATCTGTGTGCTTTCGCCGAGTGAAACGACCTTTGAGAGAATATGCTCTCTGCTTGCTGAAGCTTATGAGATAGCCGTTCGGAGATACACTCGTCAGAACAAAAACAAATGAGACCATTGTCCCCTAAGAAACTCCTGTGGAGTCAGTCCGCGCCCACCCACAATCGGCTGAACCGCAGGCGGTAGCCTTGTGGGTTCGAGTCCTACCTTGCCCCCTAGAATGTAACTTTTTTGCGTTCTATGATATAATCAACACAAACCCAATACACCAACCGTGAGCCATTGAGCCGCCCGGAGGTCATTCCTCCCGAGCGGCTTTTTTTGTTGTGAGGTGAATAATGCCAAGCCTGACCGATTATTTTACCAATCTGATCAACCGGCTGCGGCCGGCCCAACCCAAAACCAGCAGCGATGAGCGCCCCACGCCTCGCCGGCGAGCGACGCCGGCCCAGCGCTTTGGCCTGGACCACGGGCTGCCGGCCGAGGTGCGCGACAGCCGGGCGATGGTTGCTGATGACACCCGGCCCAAGGAAATCATCAGCACCCTGGCCCGCGACGTGGTCAAGGGTGGTTTTCGGGTGGTGGTCAGCAAAGGGGTTGACGTAAAAAAGGCTCAAACTATTGCCGACGAGCTCCAACAGCGGCTGCGGTTGGTCAGCCGGCTCGATGATTATTGCCGGCTGACCTTCCGCGATGGCAACTCGTTTCTGGAACTGTCGGTGGAGCGTGGCGGGCAAATTGTCGAGTTGACCCGCAAACCAACGCTGCTAATGCGACGTAACAGCAACCAGTACGACCGCTTTGATGACCCGCGCCGGGCATACTGGTACAGCGAAGAACCGTGGTGGTTGCCTGAACCGCCGGCCGATGCCCTGTGGTTTGCCGATTGGCAGATCATCCACGCCCGCTGGGATCACGATGAAGGAGACCGCTACGGCACACCGCTGTTTGCCAGTGCGCGTAAGGCCTTTCGCCGGCTGGATGAGGGGGAGGATAATATCGCCATCCGGCGCAGAACGCGGGCCGGGATGCGCTACGTACACAAGCTCAAGACAAACGATGAAAATGATGTGGACGCGTATATAGAAAAAAACAAGGATGTGCTTGACGCGCCCTACGCTCCGATCCAGGATTTCTTTGGCAACGTTGAGATTGAGGCCATCCAGGGTGACGCCCGGTTGAGCGAGATCGATGACGTGCTGCACCACGTTGATACCTTTGGGGTGGCCTCGCCGGTGCCGCTGGAGTTGATTGGCTACGGCAAGGCGCTCAACCGGGACATTCTGGAGCAAAAACTGGAGCAGTACGAGCGGGCGCTGGAAACAGTCACCCAATGGCTGGAAGACCAGATTGTGCGGCCGCTGGTGGAAATGCAGTGGCTGTTGTTGGGTATCTGGCCAGGCGGGCTGGAATACCAGATTCAGTGGGCCAGCAAAAAGACATTGACCCCGACAATGCTCAAGGATATCGCTGCCGCGGGGGTGCAGTTGCGTGGTCTGGGCTGGCCGGACGAGGTAGTGGTGGACATCCTGGCCCCGCTCATCCCCGATTTTGACGCGGAGACGCTCAAGCAGGCGCTGGTCGCCGAGCGGGCCAGCCGGCCTGATGAGATTGGCCGGATCGCCGGCGGGGTGGTGCGTTGATGGATCAGGCTGAGTTCTGGGCGTTGACGCCGGCAGAGTTTTACGACGTACAGCAAACGGCGTTAATGCGGTTGCACCTGAAAGTGACCGGTGATATCCACGGCTGGCTGAACGAATGCGGCGAGCAGCTCCACCGACAATTGTTCAAACTGGCCGGAGCCGAGGGGCAACTCAGCCCACTAGCCGGGCCGGTACTGGCCCAAAGCAGCAACCAGGTTTGGGGTGAAGCGTTTGGCCGGATCCGGCAGCGACTGGAGGCCGGGCGGCGGCAGGCGGCTCTATTGGGTTTTGTTTCGCTGGTCTACTGGCACGGGCGGCTGCTGGGCGGCGAAGTCAGCGAGGCCCTTCGACAGGCTCAGGATGCACGGCGTTGGGCTGAAGCCGAGCCGCCGGTTATCGGGATTGAACCCCTGGCCTTTTTTCAGCCACAACTCGAGGAGGTGCTGGCGGCTACTGCTGATCGGGTTTACAGCGACGGCTTTAGGTTGAGCCAGCGCATCTGGAACCTGGATGAGACCAGCCGGGTCGGTATCCAGCAGATCATCGCTGCCGGCATTGCCGGCGGCAATAGCGCCTGGAACATCGCTCCGCAGTTGGAGCAGTATTTGGGTGCGGGCAGCGATTGCCCGCGCTGGACACGGGACCGGCTGTTTGGCCTGACCAAAACTGACATCGCCGCCGGCGACGAGACCGGCCTGCTGCGCGGCACCCCCTGCGTCAGCAGAGGCGTGGCCTACAATGCCCTGCGCCTGGCTCGCAACGAAATCCAGATTGCCCACGCCGCGGCCACAGATGCTATTCTGGCCCGGCAGCCGTGGGTGGAAGCCGAAAAGATCAATCTCAGCCCCAGCCATCCGCCGATTGACTGCGTGTGCGAAGAGGTGGCCAACGGCGGTGACAAAGGCGATGGGGTGTACCCCAAAGGAACGATTGCCCTGCCATTGCACGTACAGTGCCTTTGTTTCAAAACCGGCGAACTGATAAAGGATGAGGAGTTTATCAGCCGGCTGCGCGGCTGGATGAATGGCAGCCAGCCCTGGGCCGGGATGGACGTTTACGCCGGCTGGGTGGGGGCTACGGCCAAAACCATTGGGGACGGGGTAATGCTGGCAAAACTGTATGCCCAGTTGGCCCTGCCTCTAATAACCTGGCTGGAAGGCAACGAGGCCGAGGTGGAGGCGTTGTTGGCAAAATAGTATTGCAATCAGCCTGAAGCTGTGCTAGAATAAAGCCAACCAAATATTATGTTAACGTGAGCCATTGAGCCGCCCGGAGGTCATCCCTCCCGAGCGGCTTTTTTTGTTTACGGCTGGAGTAAGATGACCAATTTCATTACCTGCAACGACTGCGGGCACGAGTTCGTGCTCGATCTGGAAGAGCGACCGGCGGAGGGCAAGCGACTGGATGTAGGCCACGAGTGCCCAATGTGTCACACCTGGTATCACGCCTTTTTTACCACGACTCGCCTCAAGGCCCAGGCCGAACGGCTGCTCAAGTTCAGGGACAAGGCCAACCAATCCGAGCCGGATTGGCAGCGCTATCAGCGCAAGCTGGCCGAGTACCGGCAGTCATTTGCTTTAGTGAACGGGAGCTAAGGATGAAGCCAAAAATTGAACGGGGTGCGCCGTTAACCGAGATGGTCAAGGGGTCAATGGAATACACCCGGCATATGATCCGGTTGGCGTTTCATACCAAATTTGACCGCGATGATGAGGACTGGTTCTGGATTGAAGAAATCTTCGCCGACTATGTCATCGTTAGCCATGAGGCGCTGCCCATCGATGAATTTTATCAGGTGGCCTACCGGCGCGAAGGGGGCAGCTACGTATTTGATCCCCGCGAGCAGTGGCAGGTGGTGGAACTGACGTACCAGCCGCAGCGGGTGGCCGAGGGGCAGCAGCCCAAAGGCGGCCTGAAAACGGAATCGACCCGGTTTGTTGAACGCATTGACAGCGCCATCGAACTGGTTGAAAGCAACAGCCCCAACCCTGACGGCCCCTGGCGCATTCAGGGGTTGGGGATTACCGCCGGCGTGGTCAATGGCAACGGCCGGCGCTATGCCCGGCACGTACTTGAAGCGGCGATCAGAGAAGTCCGGAATCATCTGCGGGAAAGTGCGGGCCAGGGGCGAATGGTGTTGACCGGTGAGGCGGACCATCCGGCCGATAAAGGTCATCGCGCGCCATTGCTGCAAGAGACGATCATCGTCTGGGATGAGATCGATCTGAACGGCAATCAGGTGCTGATCGGCGGCAATCTGATCGGCACAACCCTGGGCAAAGACGTGCGCGTCCAGATGCAGGCCGGCGTAAAACCCGACATCAGTCAGCGCGGTTACGGTCACTCGGTGATCATTGAGGAGAACGGGCAGCAGATCGAGGAGGTGCTCGATCTGGTCATTACGGGTTATGACCTGGTGGCCGACGGCTCCGACCCCAATGCCGGGGTGACAATATTTGAATCACAGCAACCTGAAGTTAAGCCCGAACAGGAGAGAAAGATGGATCCTCAAACTTTAGAAGAACTGCGGGCCAAATACCCGCAACTGGTCGCCCAGATTGAATCTGAACGCGACGAAAAACAGCGCCAACTGCTGGAAGCCCAGCTAAAAGCCCGCCAGGCCGAAGACGAGCGGGTGGCCCGCGAGGTGAAAGCCCGCGAAGATGCGCTGCGCCAGCAGCTTGGCATCGCCGAGGGTGCTGATCTGGCCGAGGCACTCAAACAGCAGCAGACCCAGACCAAAGCTATGGAAGAAGCGCAAAAAGCCAAAGACGCTGAGTTGGCCCGGCTGCAAGAGGCCGAGCAGCAGCGGCAGGTGACCGAGCACATCGAGACAGTGGTAGCCGAGACCAAATACCCGGATGACATCAAAAAGATGCTGGCCGAAAGCCTGGCCGCTCTGGCTCCGGCCAGTGTGGAAGCGGTTGACTCACTGATGGAGACCAAGCGCAAAGAGTATGACGCGTTGATGGCCCGGATCGAACTGGCCAAACGCGGTCACGGTGGGGTACAGGTGGTTGGCCCGGTCATTGAGCGCGAGACCGGTACGCCGGAATTTGCCCGGGCCTCGTTTGAGTTTACCGAGCGGCTGGTCGAACGCAGCCTGGTTCGCCGGCGCGATCTGCGTAAAGCGGTCACCCCCAACGAAATCTTCACCCGGCGCTATCTGGAAGCCTTTGACCGGGCCTACCAGAGCCAACTGCTTGACGAAAGCCGCCGGCTGCGTGAATGGCAGGAAGCGGAAAGTACGGCTGATCTGAACCTGCCTTATTCAGTCAGCCGGGCGATCATCACCGAGGCTTTCCCGGAGTTGGTGGCGCTCAGCATCTTCGACTTTGGCCTGACCGACACCAGCCCGACCCGTATCTACTTTGAGTCGTACAGCGCTGAGAGTGGCGCCCAGCCAGCCGTGACCAACGAGGCCTTTACCTCGGCTCACGACCAGTGGGTGTCATTGGCCAACAAGCGGCTGCGGAATGCATCGATCACGGTCACCAGTAACCCGGCAGGCACCACCTACACTATGTATGATGACTACCTGATCGATTATGGTAATGGTCGGATTATGGTCCTGTCGACTGGCACTATGGCCAACGCCACCTCGTTTCTGATCGATTACAGTTACGACAAGGTTCGCGGCGGCGAAAACAGTCCGATCCAACGAGGCAAAGGAGCGCTCTCATATCAGAGTATCGAGTTGATGGCCGACCGGCTGGCCACCCAAATCACCGACGAGGCCATCACCTTTGCTCGCAGCCAATTGGGCTGGGATGCGCAGACCCGGACGATGATGATGGTCGTTCGGGAGATCCAGGAGATGATCGACTATGGGGCGATTCGGCTGGCGGTCGCCAGCGCAGTTCGATCCGGTAACAACGGTGGCACCTGGAACCACAGTGGCGGTGACCAGCCGAATGTACTGGTTGAAAAGTTGGGCGTGGCCAAAACGGCGGTGATGATCGACAACTACACTCCCGTTTTTATCCTGCTCAGTTACACCAACGCCGACCTGCTCAGCAACTGGGATGGCTTCAAGCGGGACGGTTTCCCGGATGCCGTGCTATATAGTACCGGTTTTGTAGGGCAGGTCAAAGGGCTCCCGGTTTATCAGAGTAACCAGATGCCGGACAGCCACGGCCTGATCGGTCACCGTGAATTGGTGCAGCATCGCGTGCTCAGCACCAAACCGATGAGTCTGAAAGGACCGTACCCCAGTTTCGATGCCAATGGCAACCTGATCGCGGCTGAACAGTGGTATGCCGAAGAGTACAACGCTACTGAGAGCCTGGTCGCCAATAAAGGCGGTTACGTCACTATTAGTTGATCCACTTAAATGGGCCGTCATTCCGACGGCCTCAACTAAATTCACAAGGAGAACCATAACGATGAAATTGAATAATCGACTGATTGTAACGTTTTTGCTGGTGCTGACACTGCTGACCGCGTTGGTTGTACCCGGCGTGCTGGCTGATAACGGTGCGCCGCAGCCCGGCACGGTCACCCTGACCAGTACGTCGATTCTGTATCCGGCTGCCGCCCTGAGCGGAACAGGCACGGTTTATTCCGCTGCACCGCGCATAGTCAGCGGGCAGGATGTGAGCCAGGTGCGCCGCTTCAACAGCGCCGATGTGTTTGTGACCGCCGACATCAGCGGTACGGCAGTTATTACCGTAACCCCGCAATTTGCCCCGGATCAATCCGGCTGGGCCGATGCGCATTACACCGTCATCAGCGGCACCACCGCTACCAACCTGGATTATCAGGTTGTTCTCAGCGCCGATGGCAGCGATTATGTCAGCGTGCCTGTTGCCGGCGAATATTTACGGGTCAAAATCGAGTACAGCGGTGTGGTGACGCCGCTGGTGCAGACCACGCTGCGGAATAACTGACGATGGAACTCAAAGACATTACCCTGCTGTTGCAGGTAATCATTCTGGTTATCATTGCTCCGCTAATGCCTATTGTTGTCGTCAAAGTGCGGCAATGGATCAATGCCAATGTCTCCCAGGTGCAGCGGCAGCAAATTGAAGCTGCGGTGCTGACTGGCGTATTGGCTGCTGAACAACTGGGGTTGTCCGGCCAGGAAGCCAAAAACCGGGCCGTAATGATCGCCAAGGCGATGCTTAAGCAGTATGGCCTGACCGTGGATTTTGACGTGCTGTCTGATTTGATTGAGGCCGAGGTGATGAACCAGTTCAACCACCCGGCTTTTCTGAAAATGGAGGTGGCTGATGGCTGAAACTGTTACCGTCCGCAACAACGCCAACGAACCGGTACTGGTGGGTGACCGGTATTTGCTGCCGGGCGAACAACGCCAGGTGCTGGCCTCACATCTGGCCAGCGCCGCCGGTAAGGACCGGCTGCTTATCATTGAAACAGAATCGGCGGACGTTGAAGTCGCCCCACCGGTGGTTGAGACCGAGGCGGCAGTTGAGGCTGACACACCTGCTACGGAACCTGAAAAACCGGCGCGCAGCCGGCGGAGCGGGAAGTAATGAGCGTAGCTCTGGCTGATCTGGTGACCCGGCTGGCGGAGGCGGTGCCGGCGTACAATGGGATTCCCTCTGCCGCACAAACGGAACTGGCGGTCAAAGACGCGGTGGCTGACCTGTCTGGCCGGCGCTCGCTGCGCAAGCGAGCCGGGATCAGCGTAACCGGTGGGATAGCAACATATGACCTGCCGGCAGATTTTGTCAGTCTCATCAGGCTGGAGTCGTTGTTGGCAGAAGGACAGGGTGTATTGAACACGCCGCAAGGATTGATCCCTGTCCCAGACACCTTCCGGGAAAAGGTCGCCATTGCCGGCGGCCATATCACCTTTTACCCAACACCCACCTACACCGCTACCCGGGTGCTGTGGTATCGGTCCGGGCACACTGTGGACGAATCCGACAGCTATCCTGACCTGACCGACAGCGACGCCCGGCTGGCGCTGCTCAAGGCCCAGGCCATCTGTCTGGGAATGCAGGCCAACAAAGCGGCCCAGGCCGCCTGGCAGTACGCCATTGGCGACGAACGGGTAAGCAAAGAGAAGCTGGCCGAGGCATTGGCCAAACGAGCGGAGGCCCTGGAGCAGGAGTATCTTCAGGCGGTGACCGCCAGCGTCGGCCCGGTTGGCTTGAGGCCATACCGATGATAAATAGCGACGACCTGGCCCAGATGCGGGCCGACCTGGCGGCAATGCGCCAGGACAACGAGATCAATATCGTGATCCGTCGCGGCAGTACTACTCTGGCCGCCCAGCCGGTGCGGATTGCCCGGCAGGGTAGCCAGGCTCAGCCCCGCGATTCGCTCGGTGGTGAAGAGGTGCGCGGCCGGGTGGTAGTGGTCGGCGGCGTCGATTTTGACGTGCAGGTGGGAGATCGGTTTAACGATACCGGCGGCGTTCTCTACCGGGTGGCCTTCGTCCGCCCCAACCGGCTCGTCGCTGTGGTGGCCGAAGCCGAGGCGGTGCAGTAATGGCCCAGGCTTCCGGCTTTGTCTGGATTGTGCCGCCGGCCGGGATGGCCCGCGCCCTGGATCAATACGGCGATAAAGTGCTGGCCGCGGTGCAGGCCGTCGCCGACTTCATTGCCGGCAAGATGCAGGCCGACGCCCGGCGCAACGCAAAATGGCAGGATCGCACCGGCAACGCCCGCAGCGGCCTCTTTGCCGTGGCCCGGCGCGAAGCGGCCAAAGACATCGTGGCCATCTACCTCAGCCACGGCCACACCATTTACTACGGCATCTTTCTGGAACTGGCCCGGGGCGGCAGGTACGCCATCATTGTGCCAACTATCGAGAAGCACCTGCCGGAACTCAAGAGGATGCTGGATGATTTATTTAAATGAACCGTGAGTTAAACCGTTCGGTGATACGACAATCAACTCACCGAACCCACCCAACTCACCAAACTTTTTCAGGGAGTGAGCAATGTCCCGAACAACCATCACCGCAACTACTGTGCCGGATACCGGCTACAACCTGACCGACAGCGCCGATTTCTCCACGCTGTCAACCGGCTCCGGCAACGGGGTGCAGTTTACCTACAACCCGGCCAACCGCCTGGTGCTGAAAAACGATACCGGCGGCGCGGCTGTCTTTACCATCAAGGTGCCCACGCCCGGCCAATACAGTGGCCAGGGCGCAACCATCCCGGATGTGACCAAGTCCGTCGCCACCGGCAAAACCGTGCTCTATCCCCTTAGCGCCATCTTCAAGCAGAGCGACGGCCGGGTTTACATCGAATGCGACGTGGCCGGCAAAGTGCTGGTGTTGAACAGGTAGTTATGCGCCGGGCGATTTACAACGCGCTGCAAGCCGATAGCCCCCTGCTGGCGCTCCTGCCAGGCGGCCTGTACGACGCCGCCGAGGTGGGCGAGATCAGCCGCCAAACCACGCCGGCGGCGTTTGACGCTAACGGTGAGCTGCAAGCCTGCGCCCTGCTGCGCTGGCGGGGGCCAACATCCATCGCCGCCAGCAGTCCCTACCGTCACGGCGCTCGCGGCACGGTGGAGCTGTACTTCTACAATCCACCGGATGACCAGGCCCGCGAGCGCGTGTACGACCTGCTGCACGATGCCCGGCTGGCGCCGGTCGGCAGCAGCGCCGCCAACTGGCGCATCGAACACGCGGACGACGTGCTGGCCCAGGAAGATCCGGCCCTCAACGCCGCGCTGCAAGTCAGCCGGTATCAAGTCTTAATCAGGAGGCGTTAATGGCTAAACAAATCAAGTGGAATGGCTTTGGGGTGCGGCTCATTCACGGCTATGTGTTCCGGCCGGGGCAGGTCATCACGGTTGAAGATGAACAGATCGCCCTGGACATCCTCACCCAGCCCGGCGAACCGTTCAGCGAAGTCACCCCTCCGGCTGAGCCGGAACCAGAACCAAACCCAGAATCGTCCGGGGAACCCGCCCCGGCCAAAAGGAGAAAATAAGCGATGACCGATATTGTAGATGGCTATGTTTACGGCTTGCGCGACATCAAACTGACCAACCTGGCCGGCTCCTCGCAGGTTGACCTGCCGGCGGCGCAAACGATCACCTGGAAAGAGACCATCGTCAGCGACAGCCTGCGCGGTGACGACAAAATTGTCAGCACCGTCGCTTTTGTTGAGGGCGGCGAGTTCAGCCTGGAAGCCGGCGGCATCAGCCTGGAAGCCTACGCAATGCTCACCGGTGAAACGGTGGTCAGCGCCGGCACCACCCCCAACCGCACCATCACCGTCACCCGCAACGGGGCCACCTCGTTTCCCTGGCTCAAGATTTACGGCCGGGCGCTGGGCGACAACGGCGACGGCATCCACGTCAAGCTGCGCAAGGCCAAACTGACCAGCCTGGAAGGCAACCTGACCAACCAGGAGTTCTACATCACCAAAGCCGGCGGGATGTTCATCGCCGACGCCAGCGACGAGCTGTACGACATCGTCAAGCTCGAAACCGACGCCGCGTTACCCACCAGTTAGGTGAGCTATGGCAACCAGCGTTAGCGATTGGCAAAAAACCACAGAAATGACCCTGCCCAGCGGCAACGTCATCAACCTGCGGCGGGTGGCCCTGCTCGATCTGATCGCCCAGGGCGGCGTCCCCGATACACTCAGCGGTCTGGCGGTCGAGCTGGTCGCCAAGTCCCAGGTCAAGCTCGATGCCGGGCAGTTGCGCCAGTACGAGCAGATTGTCAACCTGGTGGTCAGGGCCGCGGCGGTTTCACCGCCGGTCACCGACCAGGGCGGGCCGGACAGCCTGGCCGTGCGCGACATCGACTGGGTGGACCGGGTTCAGATTTTCAACTGGACGAATGGGGCCGCCACCGCGCTGCGTCCCTTTCGTGGCGACGCCAGAGGGCCGGCGAAGCCTTTTAACGCTTCATAGGCTGGGCGAAAGCTACGGCCGCCGGCCGTCGGAACTGGCCGGTATCCCGGACGAGTGGGCCGCCTTTCAGCTCGACGCGGCGGCGCTGGCTCTGGGCCGGGCCATCGACAGCGCCTTGCAGGCCAACGCCGCCAAAAAGCAGCAGCTCCAGCGCCCGCCGGCGGAGATCGTGGCCGAACTGCTGGGCCAGCGCCGGCCTTCTGGCCAGAGCAAGCCGGTGCCCAGACAACCCCGCGCCCTCCGCCCCGGCGATCCGGGTTGGGCTGAATGGGCCGCGGTTTTTGGAATGAAGGAGGCGCAATGACCACTGATTGGTTAAAGACCATTGTCAAAAATCAGGCCGAACTGCTCCGCAACGACGTGGACGTTATCCGCGCCGTGCTGGAGGTGGTTGAGCCGGCGGTGTTTATGGCCGCGTTTTACCAGCTCAAGCCCAGCCGCCAGGCGGCGCTAACCGGGGCGAATTTAGAGGACCAGGAGCCGGAAACGGCGATTGACAAGCAGGAGGAAATAAGTGGGAAAATTAGTTCACGATGATGTTTTAGACGGTGCGCTAAACATCATTAAAAACAACTGCACCCGAATGGTGGCATGCTCGACCCAGCCAACCACCTTCACCGAAGCAAACGCTACCTATGCCCTGGCCGACGTGACGATGGCCAGCGGCGATTTTACGATTGCCAATGGCGACACCAGCGGCCGCAAAGTGACCGTGGCCGCCAAAACGGGCGTGCTGGTGGACGCTGCTGGCACGTATGCCCACGTGGCGCTGCTGGATGTGACCAACAGCAAATTGCTGTACGTGACCACCGGCACCAGCCAGGCGCTCACGGCCGGCAACACGGTGGACTTCCCGGCCTGGGATATTGAGATTGCGGACCCGAGCTAATGCCTGTCGCGTGGTACATCGTGCCGTACAAAATTCGAGCTGACGAAGCTGAGTTGATCCGTTACCCGGCCATAGATGATTACACCCGCCAGATTTATGCCAATGGCGGGCAATGGTCTGAAACGGAGGTGTTAGGGAACCGCTGTATTGTCAAGGTGCGGGCGGCAGCGGCTGTTTTAGCTGCTCTCGACAGCATTTACAAGAGAATTCCAAAGGACAGGCTCGACGACAAGCTCGGAACCCTCTCCGGGGCGATAAAATCAGCGTTGCGAAACGAGATACTCGCTGCCGGCTACAGCCTGTCGGAAATTCAGGACAGGTTCGGCAGTGACCTGGGGCAGTACACATTGCGCGATGTTCTGCACTTTATGGCCAGCCGGCGAATAGAGCCAAGGTATGACAAATCTGCAAGTTCATTTGTTTTCGACGGGCCGGCGCGCCCCTGTCGCAGCATAGATGAAGTTGACGCAGAGGTGAGCGGGTGACATTCCCCACAACCGCGATTTTAGATAATTTTAACAGGGCCAACACCGGCCCGCCGCCATCGTCAAGCTGGACGAATGACCTGCGCGGGGTTGGCTCAGGCGGGTTGGCGGTGATTTCCAACCAGTGCGGCGGCACGGCCAGCGTCTCAAACAACGGGGCGTACTGGAACGTGGCCACGTTCACCGACGCGGAGTGTCGATCCGGCATATCGGTGCTACCCGCCGTCAACGATGACATGAACTGGTATGTGCGCGTCACGTCGCCGGGGTCATCATTAAACGGCTATCGGGTGCGTTACAAGCGCCTGTCCGGTACGGATAGCTGGTATATCTATCGGCTTGATAGTGGCGGCTCGACCCAACTTGGCGCAACGGTATCGCAGGATGCTGGTGCGGGCGACAGTGGCGGTGCCGAGATCATCGGCAATACAATCAAAGCGTTTTACAAAGCCTCCGGCGGGAGCTGGACAGAGTTGATGGCTCGCACCGATAGTACGCACGCGGGACCGGGGTACATTGGTCTAACCACTGACAATACTACCGGCAGATTTGATGATTTTGGCGGCGGGACGGTTGTGACCAGCACAAGCCTGGTGGTGGCGGAGGCGTTGCACGCCCACGCGGCGGACAATGTGGCGCTGGTCGAAAACAAGGATTTGGCCGTTAACGACGCTACCCACGCCCATACAGCGGACGGGGTGCAACTCGCCCAAGCGCATGTCCTGGTGGTTAATGGGGCCGGCCACGGCCATACCGCAGATAACGTTGTTCTGAACCAAACGAACGTGCTGGCCATCAATGAAGCGGGCCATGCTCACGCTGCTGATAATGTTGTTTTGGCCCAGGCCCATATCCTGGCCGCAAACGAGGCCAATCATGCCCACGCCGCCGATCAGGTGGCGCTGGTGCAGAATAGTGGCCTGGTAATCAATGACGGGCTGCACGCGCACGCTGCGGATGAGGTGGCCGTATCTCAAAACAGTGCGCTCGTGATTGATGCTGCAACGCACGGCCACACAGCCGATCAGGTGGCACTGACAGAGAATAAGGACCTGGCTATTGCTGAAGCGCTCCACGCCCACAGCGCCAACAGCGTAACGATGAGCCAGGCGCATCAATTGGTCATCGGCGAGGCGGGGCATGGGCACGCTGCCGAAAATGTGACGCTGGGCGTAGCCGGCACCTTGGTTGTGACCGATGGCCTGCACGCTCATACTGCTGATACTGTGAGCCTGGCTCAGGCTCATTCTTTAGTGGTCAATGATGCCGGCCACGGGCACACGGTTGATGAGGTAGCGCTGGCTCAGGTTCACACGCTGGCCATCAACGATGCCAACCATAACCACAGCGCAGAAAACGTGGCCTTGAGCGTTGAGTCTGCCCTGGAAGTGCAGGATAGCCTGCACGGACAACTGGCCGATAACGTTGCTTTGAGCCAGGTTCACCAGGTGAACATTCAGGATGCGGCCCACGGCCAGACTGCCGATAACGTTGCTTTGAGCCAGGCTTACCAACTGATTATCAATAGCGCTTCGCACAGCCATAACGCGGATAATGTAGCCTTGAGCCAGGCGCATCAATTGACAATCCAGGAGGCGAGCCACGCGCACGCGGCAGACAATGTTATTTTGACCCTGGCGGTCGTAGCAGTGGTCTTAACCTTACGCAACCGGTCAAACGGGTTGACGTTGCACGCAAGATTGGACGATTTGACCCTGAGCACCAGGTCGGTTGAGTTAACGGTGCGGGAACGATGAGTCAGGTTGGAGGTTTATATGTCCGTTCACGAAGTTGCCGAAGGCGAACAGGAAATCCGGCGTGGTGAGGGGATTGTCTTTCAGCTCACCACCACAAACTGGGAGTCCGCGCCAACGCCGGCAAATATTTCCATAATCCGGCTCAAGGATGGGCAGGACGTGACCAGCCAGTTCACCAGCACCGCTACGCCAAATGTCACTGGCGATGTCATTACGCTGCCCAAAATCACTGCTCCGGGAAACGCGGCCACAGGCCGGTACCGGGTCAATATGCCATTCACCGCCGGTGGGTTTGTGCCGGGTGTGCCATACGTCGATTTGATCGTGAAAGCGGGTTAAGAAGTGGCTTTTCAACTCGGTTCCGCATACGGAGAAATCAGAATCGCCGGCGGTGGCGCTCTCAGCACCATCAGCCAGGTGCGGCGCGGCCTGCTGGGCCTGGGCGGGCCAATGGGCGCGGCCGGCGTGGCTGCCCTTGGCCTGGGCGCCGGGCTGGCGGCCGTCGCCGGAGCCGGGGCCGGCCTGGCGGCGATTATTGGCCGCAGCGTCAGCGTCGCCGCGGATCTGGAAGCTCAGCTCGACGGGGTGCAGGCCGTCACCGGTGCAACCAGCGCTGAAATGGCCGGCCTCAAGGAGCTGATCACCAATCTAGGCGTCGATCCCAACCTCAAGGTCAGCGCCCTGGAAGCCGCCGCGGCCGTAGAGATGCTGGGCCGCAACGGGATGCCGGTCGCTGATATTATGAATGGCGCGGCCCGCAGCACCGTGCTGCTGGCCAACGCCACCGGTGGCGACTTTGCCCAGAGCGCCGACATCGCCACCGACGTGATGGCCCTGTTCAAAATCCGGGCCGAGGATATGGAACAGGCCGTCGATGGCATTACCAGCGTGGTCAACAACAGTAAATTCGATATGAACGACTACCAGTTGGCCATTGCTCAGGGCGGCGGTGCGGCGGCGGCCTTTGGCGTTGAGTTTGAAGATTTCAACACCGCCATCGCCGCTACATCGGCAGCGTTTGCCAGCGGCAGCGATGCCGGCACCAGCTTCAAGGTCTTTTTGCAGCGACTTGTGCCGCAGAGTAAAGAAGCGGTTGAGGTAATGCGCGAGCTGGGGCTGTACACCGGCCTCAGCGCCAAAGAGTACAAAAAATCCGAGGAGAAGCTGGCCAAACTGGACCAGCAGATTGCCAACCTCAACCCCAACGCCGACGATTACGCCGCCAAATTGACCCAAATGTTGCAGCAGCACACCCTGCTGGAGCAGTCGCTAAAGCAGGGGCAAAACGCCTTCTACGACGAGAACGGCAACCTGAAGGATATGGCCAGTATTTTTGGGTTGCTTCAGCAGGCAACAGCCGGTTTGAGTGAAGAACAGAAGAATAATGCTCTGTCCACCATTTTTGGTGCTGATGCAATGCGTATCGCTGCCCGGATTGCAGAGGTAGGTGAGAGCAACTTCCGCAACCTGCAAGCTACAATGGGCCAGACCAGCGCCGCCGAGGCCGCCGCCACCCGGATGGACAACCTGCGCGGGGCAATGGAGATTCTGGACGGTATCGTCGAGACGCTCAAAATCAGGATCGGTGACGAGTTTATCCCGGTGCTGACTGACAATGTACGCGGCCTGTCGTCGTTTTTGGAGGCGCATCAGGACTCTATCGTTGGCTTTTTTGGCGGCATTGCCGACAGTATGGGCGCAATGGCCGATACCGCCGGCCCGGCCATCGACAACGTGCTCAGCCGCGTGGAAGAATTGATGCTGGCGTACCAGGCCGGCGGGTTATTTGGCCAGCGTTCCGGCTCGTTTGGCAGCGAGGGGTTGTTATCAGCCCTGGGCGTTTCGCCGGAAATGCAGGACACCCTGCAAGGCATCATTGCCGATATAAATGGCTTCATCGACCAGATCAACGCCGCCGTAACCGGCTTTCAAAATGTTGGCGTCCAGGGCGAGGGCGGGGTGCTGGATAATCTGTTTGGGGTGAATAGCTTTGAGGGATTGTTTGCCCAGATCGTCACCCAGATTCCGGGGTTGCTTAGCCAGGTCATCACCGGCATTACCTCGTTTCTGCAAACACAGGGGCCGGTTATCGGGGCTACGGTCAGCCAGTGGGCTACCGATTTTTGGTCGTGGATCAACACGGTTCTGGCCACGGCCGGACAATCGCTCGCGGCCATCATCGCTACTATTGGCGTGTGGGCCAGTAACCCGGATACCCAGGCTCAATTGTTGGCGCTGGGTAACCAGTTGGGCCGGATGCTGGTGGATGGTCTCAAGATTTTAGCTGAACAGCCGGAGCAATATTTGGGAGTTATGCTCAAAATTGTTGGCGGCCTGGGTTTGGCTGCGCTGGCTATAGCCGGGCTGGTGATAGAGATTGGCGCTAATCTAGTTGCCGGTCTGGTTGCCGGTATCATCTCGGCCATTACCGGCACTGAGTGGAAAGTGATGACGCTGGACGAGTGGCTTAAATCAATTCAGTGGATGAAAGATGTGATTATGGCGATTGACTGGCTTGATGTTGGGGCCAATATGATTCAGGGAATGATCGATGGGATGAAGTCAAAATATGGCGAACTATTTACCGCTCTGGGTGAAATGGTCGGCCTGCTGCCCGGCGCGGCTGAAGAAGAGCTGGAAATAAAATCACCCTCCCGATTATTTGCCGGCATCGGCAAAAACATCAGCCTGGGGCTGGCCCAGGGCATTGCCGGCGCGGCCCTGGCCCCGGCCCACGAGATCGCGGCAATGACCACCAGCCTGCCGGCTTACGCAATGCCTGCCGGCGGCGGCGCGGTATCCCAAAACATCGACAACAGACGTGTCACCGAAAACAAATTCACAATGAGCATCGGCACCGTCACCAACGGCGAATCCGGCGTAATCCAGGGCTACAACACCCTGCGCGCCCTGGCCGCGTAATCCGTCATTGGTAATTCATCATTCGTAATTCGTAATTGACTATGGGCACCTGGAGCATCAAAAAAACCGCATCCGATTCAGCCGTCACCTTTACCTCACTGCTGGGTATCGATGTGCTGCGCGCCACCGGCGTCGGGCTGCCGCCTGTAACCAACATCACCACCAAATACGGCCTGGCCGATGGCGCATATTTCCAGCGCACGGTCGTCAACCCGCGCGATTTTACCCTCATCTGCGGTATCCCGGCCGAAAGCCGGCTCAGCCTGCACACCATCCGCAAGGCGCTCATCGCCTACACCAACCCCCACCGCACCCCCACCAGCCAGGGCCAGCCCTGTATTGTCCAGTACACCGAAAACGGTGTTACCCTGGAGATTGAGGCGCGCTATGATGATGGCCTGGAATTTGGCGAAGTGACCGGCCACGTCGAGCGGGTGCCGCTGCGCTTTATTTGCGTCAATCCCTTCTGGCGCAAATCAACCCAAACCACCACCGCGCTCAACTTTGGCACCAGCATCCCCGCCGCGGCCAACACCACCGTCACCAATAACGGTGACGCCAACGCCTACCCGCAGATCATTGTCACCGGCCCCGGCCAAATCCTGCAAATCAAAAACAGCACCATCAACAAAACCCTCAGCCTCAGCGCCACCCTGGTCGCCGGCGAGGTCGTGACCTTTGACCTGCGGCCCGGCTACAAAACCGTCACCAGCAACATCAACGGGGATATGCAAGCATACCTGCCCATCCCCGGCGACCGGGGCGTTTGGCGTCTGGCCCCCGGGGCCAACACCATCAGCACTGCCATCCCTCTTGCCGTAGAGGCGAAGATACTACACTATGATACTTACTGGTCGATTGACGGAGTAGTAAGTAGTTGATCCTCACCCCGCATACGGTTCGCGGCCAAACCCGCCAGCGCTAAGGTTTGGCGGCCGCGCGTTTTACGTCTCCGCCAGAGTAGTTCGGCGACGGTTATCATTTTCCAATATTCTCAATGCCTCGTCCCGCAAATTGGCCGCGGCGTTGCCATCCCGGTGATTCACCTGACCACACCCTCCGCATGTCCATTCCCGTTCCCATAGTTTCAACCCGGTATTCACCCAACCGCACTTGTTGCACATCTTTGACGATGGATACCACCGGCTCACTGGCACCAAAATAGCCCCATTTTGCGCTGCCTTATATTCCAGTTGCCGCCGTTTCTCATACAACCCCGCATCAGCTATGGCTTTAGCCAGTTTGTAGTTAGCCATCAACCCCCGGATATTCAGATCCTCAATGCCAATGATTTCATTGTTACGGATGATGTCCGTAGTAAACTGATGGGCGATTTCTCTTCTCAAGTTGGCAATCCGGGCGTTTGTTTTGGCAATTTTTGTCTCCGTTTCTTTCATCCGGGCCGATGTCGCCCATTCTTTCCCCCGCATCGCCCGCCCCTTTTCGTCAAAGTTGGCCGGGTTGTTGGCCCGGCGCTGCCGGTCAAGTTTGCGCTGCATTCGGCGCAGTTTGCGCAGCGATTGTTGCAGGGCCTTGGGATTATCCACTACCTGCCCATCGCTGGTCACGGCCAAATATTTAATCCCCAAATCAATACCTACTGCTCCATCGCCGTGTTCCGGCTCATGCTCTATTTCCACCTGCACCGCCAGCCACCACCGGCCCTGGCTGTAACTGATGCGACCACCTAAAATACGCCCATTGGAAAACCGGAACTCCTCGGCCATATTCACCGGCCCCACCCGCTTCACGTCAAAGGTTATGAAATGGCCGGTGAATCTTATAATCTGATTGGACAGGTAAAATGCCGGGGTGGTGTGGTTTCTGGCCTTGAATCGCGGCCAGCCATGCGGCCGGCCGTCGCCGCGCGGTTTTCTGGCTGGTGGTAGAGAGCCAGCCAGCTGCTTTTTCCAGAACATAACAAAGGCGGCTTGCAGATCTTCGAACGCGCCAATATATGCCCAGGCAGTAACCTCACTTACCCACTCTGGTTTGATAGCGGTAAATCTCTTTCTCAATAGCCGCCCGCTAACCTGCTGTTTGGTCTCCGGGTGCTCCCGATTCCAGTCCAGAATTTCGTTGTAACGGGCCAGCCCCCAGTTAAAAGCGAACCGGGCCACGCCCGCCGCCCGCCAAAAGTAGATTTCCTGCACCGGTGTGGGATTGAGTTTGATTTTGTGTGCCTTGACACAAAAAATAGCTGTCATAAAACAATGCTCCCCTTAGCTATTCTTTCCTCCAGCAACTCCCGGAGCCGGGCGACTTCTGCCGGGTGATCTTGCCGGCCCATCGCTTCTATCTCTGTCGCCAAACGCTCCAAATCACAATCGGGCTGCCCCAAGGCCCGCTCAATGGTAATTACAAAACTTTTCCGGCCGGTCATTACTTCAAAGAAGTCCTCAAATTCGGCGCTTTCCATCCGGCTGCACAACGAGTCCATTGCATCCTTGGCCTGCCAGATCAGGTCATACAATCGTTCCGCGTCAACTTCTGCCGGCGTTCGCATCCGGGCATCAAACACAATCGCCCATAGATTCTCCAAATCAATAGCCGCCTGATCAAGCACCTGTTCCCACTGGTGAAGCTGCGCCGCCCGGATAGAGTGGCTGGCCACCTCACCGGCTTTTAACGCCGGAGGTAATGACCGCAGCGATGTAAACGGCGCGACCGCCATAGTAGACACAGCCTGGGTTAAAAACTGCCGCCGTTTCATTGGCCCACCTCCGCCCCGGCCAACTGTTGCAGTTTAACCAGCCGCCGCCGGGCTGATTTTGCGGCATCTTCCAGGTAATTGGCCCATCTGGTAAATATCACAATCTCCTCCCGGGCTGATTCCGGCGTTTCCGGCATAGCCATTGTTCCAAAAACGTCATTGGGGTCAATGAGTTTGTTCATCACGCCACCAGCCTGTACCCTTCCGGCAGGTTGACCAGAACCGAGCGCGATTCCGTGCCGTTGGCCCGTTCCACCAATTCGGCCATCGCCTGCCCCCGCGCCGTTACCTGGGCGGCGTAGTTGATCCGCTTTGACGGCTTGCGGCTGTTACTGCGTTTGCTGTTTTTGCGTTTGGATTTTTTGGCGGCGGCGGGGCGATTCAGTTGCCGCTGCCAATAGGCCACGTCCGCGCCGGGAACCACCGCCTCAACGGCGGCCGCCAGCGGGTGGCCCAGGTTGATGAGATTAAGAATTTGGGTTAAAATTGGTGTAGCCATTTCAGAAATCCACCTTTCTGTTTTGGTTAGAGCCGCTTTGGTGTTCCTAGCACCGGGGCGGCTCGTTTACTTTTGACATGATGATTGTAACATATAGCCAGCTCTTTGTCAACTAATAAGTTGACGTATGGTGAAAATAAATATATATTATGTCATATATTTAGTTGACTTCTATACTTCTTGTGTTATACTACTTGTAGCGATACAATGTGAGGTATGCCGGTGATAATAACAGTTCTAGAACATTTTGACACCATAGCAAAAGCGGAAAGCCAAAAACCGGAGGCTCAACGGCGTTCGATCCCCTCTCAGACAGAATTTGCCAGAGCTGCCGGCGTTACCCGCCAGGCGTTTCACAAATGGCTCAAAAACCCTACCCTCAACGAGTCGTATTTGGATGCAATTATCACCAAAATGCGGGCGTATGGTTTTGACACAAATATCACTGATTTGGTGCGGTACGAGCCACCGAAATGATTTGATTTTTACCGTCGCCGAACTACTCTGGCGGAGACGTAAAACGCGCGGCCGCCAAACCTTAGCGCTGGCGGGTTTGGCCGCGAACCGTATGTGGGGTGAGGGCCCTTATGCCCTATGAGTGTACAGCGAAAATTTTTAGGGTTTTGTTCTAATTTGTTCTATTGTCTTTGTCCTATAACTATGTGAGTGAGAGCGCACAGCGATTGACATTACATGGTACAATAAAAGAACAAGACGATGAAGTCATTTTTTGCGGAGGATAAAATGCTTGAGCTTACGGATATGGTGGTTCAACTACCAGATACAAATCAAGAAAAAGTGGCCAAACTATTTGATGAAATTTCAAAATATCAGCGATTTTTACCCGTTCAAATTCTCTCATTACCGGGAGAACGTAAACCAGTAATTTATGTAACCTATACTACTAACACTTCAGACCCGGTGATTAGCCCAAATGCCAAACTGGAATGATTTGCTGGAAGAATTGAGGGTAGCAGGAAGCACCCACGATCTTACACGGCGCAAATATCTTAAGCAATTATATAAGTTAACCGGGCGTAACGTTATTGTTTACTACTCTGGTTGGCTGCAAAAAGGCATCTTGCAACAACACGTTGGAGCTATAGAATTTGCTATTGACGAAATGGATAAAACCGCATTTATGGCGGCAATCCACAAGCTAGACCGCTCAAAGGGATTAGACCTGATTTTGCATACTCCTGGAGGAGATACCGCCGTAACAGAATCTTTAGTAAATTATTTAAGGAGTATGTTCGGTAATAATATTAGAGCGATTGTTCCTCAAATTGCTATGTCGGCGGGAACAATGATCGCCCTTGCCTGCAAACAAATAGTCATGGGTAAACACTCAAGCCTGGGGCCAATCGATCCGCAATATGGAGGGATTCCCGCTCATGGCATAATAGAAGAAGTAACAAGAGGCGTTGCAGAAATTCAAGCGGATAATGCGAAAGCTTTTTTGTGGCAGGTGGTGTTTCAGAAATACAACCCAACCTTGATTGGCGAATGTGAGAAGGCAATTAAGTGGACGGAAGAAATCGTCAAAAAATGGTTAGTTGACTGTATGTTTGAGCACGACGAAGACGCAACGCAAAAAGCTAATAGGATTTATGAAGAATTAAGTGACCATTCTCTCACAAAATCACATAATCGACGTATCTCAATGGAAACAATCAGGGGGTTGGGGATAAATCTTGTTTCTCTTGAAGATGATCAAAAGCTTCAAGAAGCTGTAATGAGTGTCCATCACACCTGTATGTTGACGCTTGATCAAACGGTGGCTTATAAAATTATAGAGAATCACCTAGGAACAGCGTATATAAGACAGATTCGCCCTGGTTAATTTTTTCATCCTCTAAATCCTGAATTTCTCGTATTTGGTGGTATGGAACGCCAGTCCAATAGTGAAAAATCTGAACTTGATGTTCAATTAGAATTCTGCTAAAATAGCCGCAACTGAACATAACTTTACGTGAGCCATTGAGCCGTTCGGAGAGTGCTTCTCTTGGGCGGTTCATATTGAGCCGCCCGGAGGTCATTCCTCCAGAGCGGCTTTTTTTGTTTTTTACTGGCAACAGATAGTCAGACTTTATAAGCGTATGGCCGATTACAAAATCTACCTGCTCACACCCCAAAATGTCCCGGCGGATGAATTTACCCACTTTGCCGGCCTGGATTACACCCTGGTCGTCAACGAGATCGCCGCGCTCAGCCTGGAGCTGCCCGGAGACTACGCCGGCGGCCTGGGCGAGGACTACCGGCTTGAAGTTTACCGCGACGGCGCGCTGGTAGGTGAAACGCAGTTTCTTGTTACCGCCTATGGCCCGCAGCTTTCCGCGGAGGGCGAGTTTGTGACCGGCATTCAGGCCGCCGGCGCGCTTAAGGTGCTGGATTGGCCGGTCATCAACTACGCCCCCGGCCTGCTGCAATCGCACCACAGCGGCTATGCCGGCAATATAATAAAACAGATTGCCCGCCAGAATCTGGGCAGCCTGGCCACCGATCCCGGCCGCGATATGAGCGAGCACCTTGCCATTCAGGCCAACGCCAACGACGGAGCCGTCCTTGAGCGCGATGTCGGCTGGCGGCGGCTGCTGGATGCGGTCAAGGAAATTGCCGCCGCCAGCGCCGAAAACGGCATCGACCTGTATTACGATGTAGTCAAGAACACCGGCACCGGCTTGCTGGAGCTGCGCACCTACACCGGCCAGCGCGGCACCGACCGCAGCACGACCGTGGTCCTCTCGCCAGAGCTGCAAACCCTGGCCAGCCCGGACCTCAAGCGCGATTACAACACCGCCGCCAACCGGGTCATTGTCGCCGGCACCGGCCAGGAACTGTGGCGCAACGTGGTTGAGGTGGCCAACGCCGGGCAGGTCAACAACTCGCCCTGGGGCTACATCAAAGAGCACCTGTACACCACCGACCAGGCCACCACCGCCGCCGAGGCCATTATCTTTGGCGAGTCCTATCTCCGGCTCAATACCAACAAGATCACCCTCAGCGGCACGCCGATGGACACACCCGCCGTGCAGTACGGCGCCCACTACGGCTGGGGCGACAAGATCAGTATCGAGTTTCTGGGCAACGTGGCCGTGGTCAGTATAGATCGGGTGCACGTGACCGTGCGCGACGGTGAGGAGCAGATTCAACTGGAAGCGAGGGGGACCGTTGTCTAAGCCGTTGATTGAAATCGTCAAACACATCCGGGAAACCGAGACATCACTGGCGCGCCAGAGCATCGCCGATGTAGCCGCAAACAGTGGCGATGGGTACAACGTTAAGTACCTGGAGTACACCATCGAATTTTACGTTAACGTCAACGAGGGCTGGATCAAGCCGCTTAACCTCAACCCCAGCGTTGGCCAACTGGTAACCTTTTACGAGCGCGGCAGCGATGAAGTTGATCGTATCTGGCCCAAAATGGCCGGGCTATATTTTGTGCTGGTGGACCGTTCAACCAAGTGGACCAAATACCAGCTATTCGAGTTCGCCGCTTATACCGGCGATGTGAAGGTGCCGCGCTCCGGCGAAACGCCCGCCTATCGCTATCTGATTTTTACCGCGTATTGCCGGGCCACACAGGGCGGCGGCTTTGCCTTTGGTAATCAGATTTATCTAAAATTACCGGACCTCACCGGCCGGACCGTGGGCACGGTCAGCTTTCCGATGGCCACGCCGGACACCTTCGCCGTTACGGCCCGGGTTGATGGTCACCTGATCACCATCAACGCCGAAGATCACAGCCTGTTGCGCCCCGGCTTTTACCACTGGCAGGTCGAGCAGGCCGATGACGGCAGCGGCACCAACGCCCAAACGCTCATCTATGGCCCTGGCGATCTGCCGGCGCTGGTCGGTATATCGCCGGGGGTGACAAAATATTACCGGGTGCGCAGCGTGTCGATTCTGGGTGACCTTAGCGCCTGGACGGCCTATACCAGCGCCGTCTACAATGTGGTGCCCGCGCTGCCAACGTGGGTCAGCCACACCTACCGATTAGACGGCCATTTTGTCACCTGGTCACACCCCCTGCCGTCCAGCGTCAACTATTTCACCATGTACCGCAATACCTCCGCCAGCGCATCCGGGGCCACGGTAGTTGGCACGGCTCCCCGCGACAGCACCAGCTATCTCATTCCCTACGCTGCCGGCGGCAACTACTTCGGCCTCAAAGCGGTGGGTTACGCCGGCACCGACGCCGGGATTGCCTGGTTTGGTCCGTATAATCTTACCCCCACCACGCCGGTGCAGACGGTGAACAAAACGGTGATCAACTGGCTGGTCACCTGGCCGCTGATCTCCAACGCTGTCAGTTACGAGGTTCAGGGTGCGACCAGCAGTGGCGGAGCCGGGGCCAAGCTGGTGGCCACCATCCCGCAGCCTGTGGGCGTAACTACCGTGGCCGCCCAGATTACCCGGGAGGCGGGCTACAGCTATTTTCGGGTACGGGCGCTGGGCTGGGACGGCAGCGCCAGCAGCTATTCCGCCTGGGCCACCGATACCAACGCCCCGGCCACGCCCACCCTCAGCAAGGTGACCGAAGACAACAACCAGGTCACCATATTTTTATCTACCGCCGACACCAGCCACACCGCCGCCGGCTTTTCGCATTACATTGTCCAGCGCGCCGACAACGCCAGCGGCACCAATACCACCACCGTAGACAGCGCCGCGCCCTACGCGCCGGCGCTGACCTACCCTGTCTCACTGACAGGCACGGTTAAATATTACCGGCTGACCGCCGTGGATGTGGCCGGCAATCAAAGCGCGGCCAGCTCCTGGATGGCCAGCGTGTACAGCAGGGAGCCATCGGTTAAGGATTATTTCGATGGGTATGGGGGGACAGCCACTAGTCCACTCGAGAGTTTGTACTGGTTACAGATCGCGGCGATGGAAGATTATGAGACCTGGGGAGCCGGAACGCTGGTTACATCAGATGCCGGGGTCTATCCTGTTGAAGGTGCGAAAATGGTGAAGGTGAACGCCTCGGCTTCGACTGCTCCATTCCCCAACGCATACAGGAGCGGAGTCCTTGATCTCTCCCAGGATGGACGATTTACCAACAATGATTACATCACAGTTTGGTGGACACAAACCGCCTTAGAGGCTCCAACGAGCAGCGGGGTAAATGCCGGAATTTCATTTGTTGATTCGGCTCTAAAAAGAGCGTACGTGACGTTACCGAGCAGCGGTTACGTCGCTGTCAAACGCAGTGATTTTACCGTTGAGTCCGGATTCAACTGGTCAAATATTATCAATTGGGGGGTATGGTTCCACGAGCTTACTTCGCCACCGTTAACTGGCCCAACTGCCGCCACCGCTGTGTTCGACGATCTCCGTATCGTCAAGGCTGACCCCAGCAACGCCACCACTTACAACGATACTGGCGGGGTGTGGCAAGCAACCATGATCGCGACCAGTGAGCCAAACTCAGGCGAGTGGCACATTTATCCCGGCAACCGTAGCGGCGAGCCTGCAAAACCATTTTCTGTTGGCCAGATAATTGAGCACAATTATCACAGCCTGTATTATGTAAAAAATTCCAGCATCACCACTGGCACAGTTCAGGTTGGCCTGCACAAGAAGACCACTGGTTACGCCGGGATCGCGTTTTTTATTAGCGACACCACGCTGAACAGTTTTGATATGTACATCGTGTGGGTTAGCGGTACGGCGCTGGAGATCCGGCGGTTTGTGAACGGTGGCGGTTATTATCCTCCACAGGTTACCGTTACTTTGCCGGCCACGAGTGAAGGCAAAATGTTCTGGCTTGGTGTAGATTTGCGCGAGTATACCAGTGACCCGGGCCGGCTTAAGGTTTACACCTCGGAAACAGAAGGAAATTTAATTCAGGCCAGCAACCTGCGGATAAGCTGGAAAGACCCAACGCCAATAACGCCCAGCGGTAAGGTTGGCGTGATAACCTGGAGCAGTATTGCCCGCTTCTTTGATTTCACCGCCGGCAGCCCGGCCCACGCCGAGGTTGCTGACCTATCCAAAACCGTCGATGGGCCAATGGTCGATGGGGTTGATGGCAGCAAGCGGGTGTTTTTTTCAGCCGCGAGCCACGAACTGATGTACAGCACGGATAGGACTACATGGTGGTATTCCAGAAATCATTTTAATTGGACAACTGTTCTTGATGATTTTGTCAGCGGGGCAAATTATTGCAGCTATGATCCTGCGCTGTGGGCAGGTTGGCAAACGGATAGTGGATTTAGTACGCCATTAACCGTTACGTCACGCCGGTCATTACTATCGCCATACTGGAGCAGCGGCACAAACACCGCCGCGTTTCTAAAGTATATCTGGACTGTTCCTGGTACACCCGGATATTCCGCATTTCCGTTTAAAGCAGTGGTGCCGGGGTTTGCTGGCGCAAATGTCAACGGCTCATATGCCGGTTTGTACCTTGATGATTACAACGGCAGTGTCCGCACTAATTGGATTGCGTATGTGTTACGTTACAACACCGGGCCGGTAATGGAACTTGTTAGAATAAATAACGGCACGGCAACTGTAATGAAAACATTCAACGATTGGTTTGGTGATTTCTCCCTTTTTTGGACATCGTTCAGCTCGGCTTGGAGTAGTTGGACAATGAGCCTGTATTTTAGCACTCACAACCTATTTCAAGTCCCGACCGGGAGTTCGATTACGGGGCTGACCTGGACGCCAACCAGGGGAGGACTTGTTTTTTACGTGAACGGCTCGGCTACTAGCGGTACGATATTTGCTGTTGATTTTGTAGGTAACCCATAATGATCTTTGATAACATTGAGGGCAGCGACAAAACAGCCGTTATCCGGGCGTGGGTAGAGCAGTGGTATATGGTGGATGACCTCACTAACGAGATCACCATTGATTTGGAGCGCATCAAAACAAACTCCGTTGACCTCATTAACCGGCAGGCCGGCGAGGCCCGCACGCGAATCGGCACCAACATCCCGTTTCAGGGCGATGTCTATCAACTCAAGCAGCAAGAAGCCGCCGCGTTCGCCGCCGACGCTGAGCCGAGCGCGGCCAGCTACCCGGTGCTGTACGCCGAGGCCCAGGCGCGCTCGATGGAGCCGGCGGCGCTGGCGGCAGAGTACAGCGCCAACGCGCAGGCGTGGCCACAGATCATTGCCGCAATTGAGGCCGTCAGGATGGCCTCAATTACATCCATAAAAAACGCCACTACAATCACAGAGATTGAGGCGGCGTTAGTGGCGATCAACTGGTCAGTGTAGCAAACAAAAATCGCTGGCGTGCCAGCGATGATTGCAGGAGGGGTGGGTTAACGCAATGGGTCCATCAGTTTGGTTAAATGGAACGTGGATTCCCGATCTCAAAAAGAGTTAAAGCGATTTAAGATCACACCTGCTAACATTTTTTTGCAACTGTTGCCCCCAGTCGCTGCCAGAATTTCCAAGATTACACCTCTTCCTTGCCCGGCTTGATAAAAGCCTTGGCCAGGGCGATCCGCAACTGGCTGAGAGTGGGTGGCTTGCCCAACACAATATCTACCGAGCCAGGAGTTTGCCCGCTGCCTTCTAGCTGCCGCCCCCAGCCGCTCAGCAGAATAATTGGCGTTTGTGGCGATATGCGTTTAATGGCCCGGGCAACCTCTCGTCCACCAACGTGCGGCATCCCCAAATCAGTAATAACCAGATCAAATGGCTGGCCCTGTGCCAGCGACTCCCGAAAGGCGTCAATCCCTGCTTGCCCGCCGTCGGCCAGGGTTGGCTTATGGCCTTCGTTGGTGAACAAATCAAAGAGCAGTTCGCGCACCCGAGGGTCATCGTCCACGCACAAAATACGCAGCACAGGCAGCATAATTTCCTGGTCTGAGGTAGGCGACTCCTGGGATGGTACCCACACACGCAGCGGGAAATGCAGCCGAATAGTTGTCCCCCGGCCAAGGGTGCTCTCAATTTCAATGGCGCCGTCGTGCCGCTGCATCACCCCGTACACCATCGACAACCCCAGGCCAGTGCCCTGCTGCCCCTTGGTGGTGTAAAAAGGTTCCAGGCAGCGTTTGCGGGTTTTTTCATCCATCCCTGTGCCGGTGTCGCTTACTTCCAGAATAAGCTGCTGGTCAGACTGGCAGGTGCGAATGGTTAATGTTCCACCCTGAGGCATGGCGTGAACGGCATTGATCACCAGGTTGGTCAGGGCTTCGCGCAGCTCGCTTTCTATACCCTGCACCGGCGGCAAGTCATCGGCCAGATCCGTTTCAACATTGATAAAAATAGCCTGCTGCTGGGGAATATCTCGCCACTGGGGACGGGTTAAATCGATCACCTGCGGCACAATCTGGTTCAGGTCGACCGGGAGCAGGGTTTCCTGCGCTTCACGCGGACGGTAAAATTGTTTCATACGGTTGACAATGTGGGTGATATCTTCGCCGGCGATTTTGATCCGGTCCAGGTCCTGGCGGACCTGGGGGCTGAGGTAGGTTTCGCGCATCAGTATAATTTCGGTAAAACCGATAATGGGCACCAGAGCATTGTTGATATCGTGGGCGATGCCACTGGCCATCTGGCCCAAGGCACTTAACCGCTCTTCTTTTAACAGAGCCTCCTGGGTTTGGCGCAGATCGTTATAAGCGGTTTGGAGCTGCTCGTACAGCCGGGCGTGTTGGGCTGTCAGGGTAATGTGCTTGCCAACCTGACCCAAAAATTCCTGTTCGCGGGGTGTAAAAGCATTGTTTTGGCTGCGGCCCACCATCAGCAGCCCCAACGGCTCGGCGTCGGCGACAAGCAGCGGCAGAACCATCAACGAGCCTAACCCACCCTCAACCAACTGGTGGGCAAAGGCCGGCTCAAGCTGCGCCAGGTTGGGGTAATAGCGGGGGTCCTCGCTGTTGAGCCACTCTTGCAGGCCCAACTCTGCCAGCGGAATGAACCGGCCGGGAGTGAAACCGAGCTGGGCGTTGCGGGTGTAACTTTTCAGGCCGCAGGCGGTAAAGGTAATCGCTCCGTTGTCAGGGTCATACAGCGCGGCCAGGCTGAAATCAAGCGGGAGCTGCTCTTCCAATTGCCCCAACGCTACCTGGAAGACACTCACCAGATCCAACCGGGTGGCCGTAGCCCGGGCAATTTCGTTGAGCAGACCGGTTCGGGCCAGTTGCCGCTCCAGAGCCATCTGAGCTTCTTTTCGTTCGGTGATATCACTTGAAAGAATGAAGATGCCGTCTGGTGCAGGTTGAACAATCACATCGAACCACCCTTTAGTGCCATCCGGGTATTCAAACTCGTTCAGCAGTTGGTGGGAAACACGTTCCTGCATACAATGCTGCAACGCAGCAAATAGATCGGTATTTTCAATGCCAGGATAACACTCCATCATTGTCCGGCCCAGCAGAGCCTCTTTTTGTTGTTTGCCTTGTGCGGCGGCAGCATCATTGAGAAAGAGATACCGCCAATCATAGCTTATGATTTGGCAACCTTCCATCATACTTTCAAGCGTGCTGCGGTAGCGTTCTTCACTCTCGCGCAACGTCTCTTCTGCCTGTTTGCGCGTTGTAATATCGGTCATCAGTCCTTGCCAATACATACCGCCCTGTTCATTTTGGACCATACGAGCTTCATCGCTCATCCACTTGAACTCACCCGTTTTTGTGGCGATACGGTATTCAATGGAGACTGGCGCGCCTTCAGCGGATGAACGCTGAATTGTGTCCAGTATTTGTGGCCGGTCGTCGGGATGCACACTGTTAATCCACAGTTCGGGATCGGCCTGCCACTCATCCGCGGTCCAACCTAATAGAAGTTCAATTTGCGGGCTGGTATACAAAGTAGATAAAGATTCGTCTAAGGCTGCGGCATAAACAATGCCGGGCACTTGCTCAACCAGGCTCCGATACCGGCTTTCAGCAATGCGTAACCTTTCTTCTGCCTGCTTACGCTCGGTGATGTCGCGCACGCCACCGGTAACGCCCGCCAGCCTGTTTTGAGCAGTATCCCAAACCGGGGTGGCGTTAACCTGCACCCATATTTCCTTGCCGTCTTTCCGAAAAACGCGCACCTCGTTTGTAACCGGCCGGTTGGCGTGCATAGCGGCCCGGGCTTGATCATCTTTAATCACGTCGTCCGGGTGCAGTACGGTTCGCCAGCCGCCGCGGGCTATAAATTCCTCCGGCGAGTAACCGAGGATTGTTTCAATCGCACCGCCAATCCAGTCATCGCGCGGATTGCCATCCGGCGCAATTGTGGCCGAAAAAACATAATCAGACGACGCGTGCGATACCAGCCGGTAGCGTTCCTCGCTTTCGCGCAGCGCTTCCTGTGCCTGCTTGCGCGCCGTAATATCTTCAATCGCCGCCAGCGTGGCCGGTTTATTGGCCCAGGTGATCAGCCGCACGCTCATCAACGCGTCGTACGTTGTGCCATCAAATCGCCGCAATTGCGTTTCAAGTCGCTCCACAAAACCCTGTTTTTGCAGCCGGACCAGCAGGCTTTCTCGGGCCTGGACATCAACATACAAACCGGAAATATTGATGGGTTGGCTCTCATCTTTCCCCGAAAAACGGTTCAGCGAGGCCATCGCCTGGTTGTAAACCAGGACATTACCTTGCATGTCCGCAATACCCAAACCAATCGGAACACTTGCAAACAACGTCCGGTACCGGTCCTCGCTTTCTTTCAGAGCTTGCTCCGACTGTTTACGCTCGGTGATGTTCTGCGCCAAGACCAGCGCAGCCTTCCGTCCGGCAAATTCCAGAGTGTGAGAGCTGATTTCCACATCGATGATTTGCCCATCCTTCAGACGATGCGGCCACTCACCGGAGTAATGCGAGGCAGGGGGGTCGTGTTCAATTTCCTCCAACATCCGGGGTACATCCTCCACCGGGCGAATATCAGGGAGCCGCATTTGAAGGAATTCGTCGCGTGTGTAGCCGTATTGAGTAATAGCGGCCTCGTTTATCTCCAGGAATTGCAACGTCTCCAGGTCGAATACCCACATCGGATAAGGATTTTGCTCGAACATGAGCCGGAAGTATTCTTCGCTTTCTTGTAGCGCCTTTTCTGCCCGTTTGCGTCCGGTGATGTCCTCCAGAAACCCATACCAGGTGATGGTGCCATCTGCCTGCTTTTCAGGCTTGGCATGGCCCCGATGCCAGCGGATGCCGTCGTCAGTAGCCACTCTGAACTCTTCATCCCAGTTAGTCAGCCTTTCGGCTGAGGTTCGAAAACTGGTCCGGACTCGTTTCACATCGTCTGGGTGCATTGTTGAAAAGCCCAGATCCGGATTCTGCATAAACATTTCGGCGGTCAACCCGGGATGAATGTTGGCGATACCGTTGCTGATAAACGGGATCGACATAGCACCGTCCGGGGCGATCTGATATTCCACCAGAGCAAAAGGCGCCTGGTCGGTGATCCGTTGCAGATAGCGTCTGCTGGTCTCTTCGGCCCGCAGCCGCTCGGTGATGTCACGCAGAATGACGGTGAAGATGGTCTGCTCCCCGACAGATACTCTGGCAATGCTGGCCTCGGCCGGAAAGATTGTCCCGTCTTTACGCCGGCCGGATATTTTACGCCGCTCGCCCATCATTCGCGCCGAGCTGTCTGACTCCGCAAAGTTGCGCACGTGAGCACGATGAATATTTGCCAGTTCGGCCGGCAAAAGCATATCGAGCGGTTGGCCAATAACTTCGGCTGCGTCGTTGTAGCCAAAAATTTGTTTGGCCCCCTGATTGAACAGGATAATGTTTTGGGTTTGGTCTACAGCGATGATGGCATCGTGGCTGATGTCAACAATAGCTGAGTACAATTCTGTAGGTATATTGTTTGTGGCTAATGGGGGGTGTTGTGACATAACTTTTCCAACCTACTTGCTTAAGGGCACAGACTGTAAGGATTTCCTCTGACTTCCAAATAAAAAACGCTTTGCCTGGATTGACCGGGCAAGGCGTTTGGCGTAAACGGACCCAAATATTCCGAATTGGGCGGGCATTGCCTGATCGGGAAGATCAAAGCTCCGGTAGCAGCGGAGCTTTTTTATTTAAATTAGATTCTAGCACATTTAGTTGTCATTGGCGAGTCGAAATCGGTCGGCAGTTCCAAAATATCCCCGGCCAATATATCTTCATTTGTGTTAATCCTCGATAAACTTATGTGATATCCGGCTCATTTTAACAGCCCGGCGCTGGCTGCCGGTAACCCGCGCACAATCCTCTCCCCCTCCGGCCGGCGCTGGATTTGCAGCAGGTTTTGCGCCTGCCCCAACTGGGCCATCGCCGTGGCCAGCGGCCGGCTGGCCTTACCCATCTCCAGCGCCGCGGTGTTGGCTGCAAACGACGCCTTCGCGTTGGATACATCCGCCAGCAGGTTGGTCGTAAATTCCCGGTACGTCCGCTGCCACAGGGCCAGCGTGCCCACCTGCGCCGCGCACAGCATTCCCACGTTTTGCCAGTAGCCATCGTCATGCACTTTGGCCAGGGCCAGGGTACGGATATGCGGGTCGTTCACCGCCGCGGCCGCCCGGTAAATCCTGATTGGGTCTTTGGTTTCAATAGCGTCCAGCAGCGCCTGAATCTCGGCGCTGTCAGTCGCCATCTTTTCCGCCTTCAGCGCCGTGCCGGTGATCAGCCGCACCAGCGTCTCCGTGTGTACCTCGGCATCAACCAGCAGTTGCGCCGCCTGGCTGGTATCTTTTTCCAGCATCGCCAGAATCTTTGATAGCCGGGCAATACTGTCGGTGATCTCCGCCTGGTTCTCCGTTAGCGGATTCTCCGGCGGCTGCTTACTGCCGGGCCACTGCCGCGCCGCCTTTTTGAACAGCTCCGGCAGCCACTTAAAAGCCAGCTTATAGCCCAAAAAACTGATCACCAGCGCGGTGACCAGGTAGGGCAGGTAAGACAAATAATCAAGATATTGGTGCGCGTCCTGCGCAGTCTGCAAGGTTTCCATTATTAATCCTCCCATTGATTGAAAAATTTTTCCAGAGCGTCGCGGCCCTGATCGACCGCTTGTTCCCAACCCCGGCGAAATTCGATGGCCAGCTCTCTGGCTTCCTGTTCGCCGAGTACCTCGATCCGCCAGCTTTTAGATGCCGGCCTGCCCGCCAGATTCTTGAACGTGGCGGTCCAGTATCGCCCTCCGCCGCCTTTCCAACGTTTGAAACGCCTGGCGACGCCGGTGACACCGGACTTGTTGCGCCGGTCCAATTTACCTGTATGGTACGGGCGTTCCCGATTCTTTGTGATGGCATCTGCCAATTTTGGCCGTTCAGTCAGGTATTGCTCAAGGTATTCTTCGGCGGCTCGTCGGGCCTGTTCGCACCCGCCAAAAACGCTGTCGCTGAAGAGTGCAGAGTGATAGCCCCGTTTGGGGCCGACGCGCACCTGCCAGCCGTGGGTAGCGCCACCATTGCGGGGTTGGGGTTTATCAATCCTGCTTATATGTGCGGTTGGCATATTTACTCTAATTTTCCTCTTCCAATAATCCGGCGTAATCCGGCGGCGTCACGTCCTTGTATTCCGCCGGGATCGCCTCTGCCCAGCCGCCGCCCGGCTGGTCAACGTTATTACGGTTGGCCGCCGCTTCCCAGCGTTGAATCGTGGTCGATAGTGAGCCGCTGGCCCGCACCACATCATTCAGCAGGGCGATGGCCTGGCGCATCGCCTGGTCAATTTCCTCCGGCCGTTTGGCCAGCTCCGCCGTGGCCTCAACCTTGGTCCGGTTGTCCATCCGCTTAAACAGCCACAGGATCACCGCCCCGCCCAGCAGCACCAGCCCGGCTTTCCAATCCTGGTATACCAGCAGCCGCACCCCGGCAGCCAGGATTAAAAAGCCAAAGGCCGCCCCGACAAACGTTTCAAATGAGATGGTCATAATTCCCCCTCGGCTTTCAGCTTTTCCAATCCCTTGCGGGCCCTGGCCCGCAGCCGGTCCAGCCGCATCTGCTCCGCCACCGGCCCGTCCAGTCGCTGCCAGCGGGTGCGCGTTACGCCCAGCTTTGCCGCCGCCCGCGCCGACAGCGGCTTGCCAAATACCCGCCGGTATTCCAGGGCAATGGCCACATCCACCCGTGATGGCACTATGCGCCCTTGCGCCGGTTCCGGCTCGGCCTCCGGCTCCGGTTTCACTGCCGCCATCTGCGGCTTTTCCCGGTTCAGCGCCACCGGCAGGCCGGCCTGTACAATGTCCGCCGTCTCTACCCGCGCTGCGGTAAATTCCGTCACCTGGCCTTCAATTTCTATCTTGAACGCTCCACCGCCGTGGCCCAGCTTTTGGGCCGCCAGCCCGGACTGCCCGGACACCCGCGCCGATTCGTAGCCGCTGGCCGTTTTGCCGGTGATGGCGTAGGGCATCAGGTTCAGCAGCTCACCGTGCTTGTCCTCGCCGCTGTTGGTCTGGTTGATGTAAATGATCCGCCCGCCGTATTCCCGGCACAGCCGGGCCGTTTTTACCAGCCGGCCGTACACCGCCGGGTTGGCCAGCGATTCCGCCGCCTCCTCGATCAACAGCACGAATGCACCCGGCGCTTGCCGTCGCCCGGCCCGGCCGTCCATTTCGTCGCACCAGGCCAGGATGACGCGCTCGATGTCTGCCGGTTTGGTGGCCACGTCCCAGCCCAGATGGGCCGCGTTGCGGAATACCTCAAACTTGCCCTTGGGGTCGCAGACCGCCAGCCGCAACTGGTCCGGCCGGTGCTGCTGAAGCAGCCGCAGCAGGATCAATTTCGCCAGCGTGGTTTTGCCCGCCCCCGGCGCGCCAAAGATTTTCAGCGCCCAGCGGGTGCTGTCATCCAGCTCAACCCGCACCGGCTGCCGGTCAAAGGTCAGCCCCACCGCGCCGGCCGGCAGGTCGGCCACGGCCAGCGCCTTTTGCGCCTTGCGCGGCAGGCCAAAGCGCACAAACACGGTACTGCCCACCCGGTCCAGGCTCACCCCAAACGGCCAGTTGGCCTGCACTTCTACCGCCGGAGCCAGGGCTATTACCTTGCCGGCCGCCTCGCCCTGGTGTAGCCGCAGCCGCACCGATACGTCGCGGGCGTTGATCTCCGCCCCGCCAAAACTCAGCGCCGCCGGGCTGATCTTCGTCTCGTCCAGCGCCCGGGCAATCGCCTGGTAAAAGGCCGGCAGCATCGCCTGCAACCTGGCCTCGCGCGAATCGGCCGGCTCAGGCCGCGGCTGGGCCGCCGGGCCGTTGGGCCGCGGCTTTGGCGGCGGCGCCTCAGCCCGCCGCGGGCGCAGCGTCATCTGGATCGCGCTGGTTGTCCGTTTGAACAGTTGTCTCATTTTCATCGTGCCAGTCTCTCAATCTCCGCAAACTGCGGTTCCACTTCACTCGCCAGCCTCACCAGCGACCGCACCCACTCGTAGCGCCCGGCCGGCACCCCGCCGCCGGCCAGTTCCGTCTCACCGTCGGCGATCAGCCGGGCCAGTTGCCCGGCGTTGTTACCGGCCAGCCCGGCAATCAGTGCCAGCCGGTTCTCCAGTTCGCGCACCCGCTGCTGAAGCCGGGCGCAGTCGTTGCCGGTGGTCATCGTTCGATCCAGATCAGATCCGCCACTGCCGTCCGGCCGTTAAAGTTGAGACCGAACAATTTATTGATCTCAAATGCCCGCACGTAGGTTTCGATGGCGGCGGCAATGGTTGCCAGTTCGGCCCGCAGCTTCCAGTGCTCGCCATCCCGGCGGTACAGAACGATAAACAGCCGGTTGGCCAGATGGAAGCGCTTTTGCTGGCTCTGGTTGCCGTAGAGCCACATCAGCAAGCTGGTCGGATGCTGCCGGGCGTAGTCGATACTGTGCGGATAAGCAGCCGGGTAGACGGTGGTTTTGTGATCGAATTTGACGCCGTTGATGCTGAAATCGGTTAGCCGGTCTTTCTTGTCCCTGGCGGCAACCACGCCGGGCAGGTTGCAAAAGATGGTTTCGACGCCCATCGCCGACCAGAAATTAAACCAGCGGTTGATGGCGTAGTTGCGCAGTTCCGCCGGCATATCGGCGGTGATGTTCAACACGGTCTCCCAGCGGTTGGTGTGGTAGATGAAGTTGGTCTGCCGGTCCCAGTCATCGGCCTGTTTGCGGCCCCACGGTGTATAGGGGTAGCCGGCTACCCGCTTTTTCAGTTCCGTTTCAAGCAGGTGCAAATCCATAAGCTTACTCCGGTTCAATGATCCGCCCCACGTCGGCAAAGCCGGCGGCGAAGCGGTCAAAATCCTCGCCAAAGTAGAAGAAGGCGCTGCCGACTTTGTGCGGCCCGATGACTGTGCCATCCGGTTTGACAAAGCTGATCCGCTCGCGGGCCAGGCAGATCGGGTAATTCTCCCACAGCTCGTTGAACCAGTTGTACCCAAAAGCGACTTTGACCAGCAGGACCGCCGCCTCGGTCTGGCCGGCTTCGTAGCTGGCGGCGAGCCGGCTGCTCCATTCCGCCGAAGCGTCAAACGGCGGGTTGAGCCAGACCCGGCCCGGCCAGAGCTGGCTGAGGCCATCTGTTTCGCTGGTAAAGTAGGTAGCCGCTTGAACCACCTGGTTGGCGATGTCACTGCTGGCCGGGTCCAGATCGATACGGCCCAGCACCTGCCTGGCTCTGTCGATGTATGGCGCCGGGGTGTACCACTCGTTTTCGCCGGAACTCATAAAGACGGCCATCGGCTGGCTCATGCCGTTACGGGAGGAATCAGGAGTCAGGAGTTGGGAGTCAGGGGTGCTGACCCAGGTAGCGGCGCGGTGGGGCTGGTTGCACTTGGGGCAACCGACGAACAGATTTTTGGCGATGGTGTCGTTGTTGAGCACATAGCGGTGCCGGCAGTTGGGGCAGTAGCCCACGGTCCAGTTGTCTGCCGTCAGGGGTTGGGGGGAAGGTGCAGCCGGCGCAGTGGATTCAACGCCGTTGCGATTGGGCTGGGGAGCATCTTCGGTTAACCGGGTCGCCGGCTCCGGTGTGGTGGCGGCGACCAACGTATCGCGCAGACCGGCGGCTTGTTGGCGTTGTTCGGTATCCATTTGGCGGATCCGATCCACTAACATATTCCGGGGCGGTGTGGCGGCGGTTTCGGCAGGTGGGTCATCTTCAGTGAGCCAGGCCGGGAGGTTTTCGTCCTCGGCCGGGGCCGGGGCGTGTATTAGCTGGTGGCATTTTTTGCAGACCAGGCCACGCTTATCTTCGTACTGGGCCTCAAGTTTGCTGCAATACGTCAAACAGCCGTCGCAGGTCCAACTTCCGCGCGGAAAAGCGCCCACCTGACCACAGGAGCATTGCTCGGTTTTGTGCCCGGTGACAATTTCCTTGGCCGCGCTGTGGGTGATGCGCTCGCCGGCCTGGGCCCGGGCCAGGGCTGCCTGCCGGGCCGGTTCTGGTGTTGACGGGGCGGCGAGATAGGCCATTGTCTCGAAACTCATCATCAAATCGGAAGAACTCTTCCGATTTGAAAATGTGCTGGCAATAGACATATATTTACGCGCCGTTCGGTCGCTCCATTGAAACTCACTTTCCAGCCAGATGCCAAATGCGCCATGCGGTAGCCGGCCCTTGACCTCAATCAGCTTTTCGCCAATCTCGATGATATCCTGGGCGGTGCGTTTCATTAGCGATTTGATTTCACCGGTGCGCTGCTGCACCACAATCCGGGTCTCGGCGTCGAGCTGCCGGTAATCAAAGTTATTCAGTTGAGAAACGGGGTTAAAATCATCGCCGGTGAGGTCGTCGTTAATATCCCTGGCGGGAAGGTCAAAATCAGAATCGGCCGCGGGGACATCCGAATCAAATTCGCCGGCGGTGGGGTCAAAATCGTCATCGTCCGGAATGCCAAAATAGGCAAACCGGGACATAGCCAAACCATTATCACTCATGGGTGCATCCACTCCAATACTAAAAAGCCGTATTTGGTTGTGTGGCAGCACCCGCCAAAGAAGGTTGTTTCACCCCGGACTGAAGCCGGGATGGGAGGGGGAAAAGGTGACGGTCACATTCCAGTGACCGTCACCGCTTTTTCATTATTTCGGCACGGGCGTTGGGGTAGGAAAGCCGGCCATCACAATATTGACCGGCCGCGCCGCCGGCTCCGGGCTGATGCGCTGGTACGGCTCAATTTGCACTACGCCCACACTCCAGACGTAGGTTTTATGTGCGTAACCCACGGCCTCGGCGCTGGCCGGGTTGAGCGCCAGCCGGTAAATGCCGTTGCCCTCATAATAGATGAGGTTTTGCGTGCCGCGCTCGCGCTCGGCTTCTTCCTCGGCAATGGTCGAAATTACTTTCACGTCCCGCACATCGTAGGCCCCCAGAGAAACCGCGTCCAGTCCATCGCGCCAGATGCGCACCTCAAAGGTGGTGCTGGGGGTTAGCGTGCCATCCCATTGCCAGCGAAAGGTGGCCGGGTAGAGGGTATCCGGCCGGGCGTAAATGGTGTCATCGGGGGCCGGGTCCAGCAGCACCGGCGCGGCCACTTCGCCCAGGGCGCGGGGCTGCTCGCCGGCGTGGTATTCGGCCACGTGTTTATCAATGGCGGCCTGCACCGTGGCCTCCACATTTGGGAACTCCTGCTGCGCCGGCGGCGTGGCCAGCCAGCCGACGGTGAGCATTAGCAGCGCGCCGGCGGTGAAGAATATGGCGTTGTTTTTCATAATTCCTCCCAGAAGTTATGGATTGTTGCCGATACTAAAAATCATTCTGGTAATGCCAAAATCATACTTGTTATATTGCACAATAAAATTGCCCGGCTCGCCGCCGGCCCACCAATTGCCAAATTCGTTATCCGCCGAATCAAACCGACTCTTTAGCGATTCACTAAAATAGAGATTGACAGTTGTTTCGGGACGACCATCAGGGCTGTAAGTTTTAATAAATTGACTGTCTGCGGGAATTAAATTTTGGGTTTCGTTATCGATAATATCAACCGTGGCGGCATCGCCGGCAGGCCACTGACGCTCAATATACCAGACGTTGCCCACCTGGAACATTACATCGTAGGTGTGATCATACCCCGTGCCCAGCGGGTTATAATCCAGATTGGTGGCGGTGTGATTTTGCTCCCAGTCAGAACGGGACAAACCAAGCCCGCCGGATGAATAACCGTCCCCATTATCGCTGGCAAATATCGGAGCGGGGGTAGGTGTAGACGGAACCGAAGTTGGCGTGGGGGTAGGGGTGCTGGCGGGCGATAGTGGCGTAGGGGTTGGTGGAATTGACGTGGCCGTTGGTTGGATCGGTGTATCAGTGGGTGACGCCGCCGATATTTCTGTTGCTGCCGGCTTTGGTTGGTTGGGGATAAAATAAAAAAGCTCGACCCCGGCCAAACAACAACCACCAACAACCAGTAGAAAAAATATGATGAATCTTTTGGTGGCAGTTTTCACGGTATTCCTCCCAGAAGCGTGAAATATGCAGTGTTAATTATTTTGGTTTGTGTATCATCAAATCGCCGGGTTGGCAATTGAAATAACCACACAATTTATCCAGCGTCACTAAACCGATTTGGCTCATATTCTGATTAGCCATTTGAGTCAGGGTGTTTGTGGACACTTTTGCCTCTGTCGCAATATCACGATATGTAATTTTGCGGCCCTCGGCTGCTTCCTTCTGCTCGATTAAAGCTCGCAATTTAAAGTACACTGGCATATCACCTCCGGCAATCTGTTACAAGTTTATCATACAATGTGACTTAGTGTCAATATAAAGTTTCATAATTATGAAACAAAATACTTGACACGCTTTGTGGGGTGTGATATACTGTTTCAAAAGGTTGAAACAGTACCGTTATAAAAAATGACTCGCCGCCAATGGCCTGGAAACCGAGCGGCGAGCCTGACCACAAGAAAGGATATGTCTCTCTTATGGCTACACCAATTTTAGCCCAAATCCGCAGTCTCATCAACTCCGGCCGCACCTTAGCCCAAGCGATTGAAACAATCGTTCCCGGCGCAGACGTGGCCTACTGGCAGCGGCAACTGAATCGCCCCGCTGCTGCCAAAAAACCCAAACGCAAACACAGCAAACGCAGTAGCAGCCGCAAGCCGTCAAAGCGGTTCAACTACGCCGCCCAGGTAACGGCGCGGGGGCAGGCGATGGCCGAACTGGTGGAACGGGCCAACGGCGCAGAATCACGCTCGATTCTGGTGAACCTGCCGGAAGGGTACAGGCTGGTGGCGTGATGGACAGATTCGTGTCAAAAAATATTTTTTAACACACCCCTTTAGTTTTTAACACACCCTCGTTTTTGGCCCGTTTGGGCGTGTCAAAAACGTTTCTTACACGCTTTTCAGCCGGATTCGGCCCGGACCAACAAAAATTACACACGCGAGAGGATACACACACAATGGATGCACAACTAACCGAGATCCGCCGGCTGCGGCGATTGGTTCGTGAATATGGCCAGGCGCTCGATGCGCTGATCCCGGCGGCAGACGCGGCGCTGGAACAACTGCGGCACAATGGCTTTGAGGGGGATAGGGTGGCCATTGATCTGGCCCAGGCGGTGCAGCAGGCGAAGGAGGCTGGCGAATGAAGCTCAATGATATGCCCGTTTACCAGAGCAAATACCTCAAGGCGTCCGACTTGCAAGGTCGGACCGCTAAAGTGACTATTGAAAAAGTGACGGTTGAGGATTTCTACGACCGCGAAAGCCGCGAGACCCAGCAGCAGGCCGTACTGCGATTCGTGGGCAAAACCAAGGGGTTGGTTATCAACAAAACCCGGCTGGCGCAACTTATCGAATTATTCGGTACCGACGAATCGACCACTTATCACGGCAAGCAGGTTCTCTTGCACCCAACCAAACAGCGAGGCAAAGACACCATCGCCATCTCGCTGCCAGCCGACAACGGAGGCGGCCAATGATCATCGTCATCGCCAATCAAAAAGGCGGGGTGGGTAAAACGACCACCGCCGTCACCATCGCCACCGGGATGGCCGAGCTGGGTTACCCGACGGTGCTGGTGGACGCCGACAGCCAGGGCAATGCCGCGCAGTTTCTGGGGCTGGACCCCCGGCCCGACCTGTACCGGCTGATCATTCAGGAGCGGCCGGCGGCGGAGGTGGTGCAGCGGGTGGAGGATTACCCGCTGCTGGGGGTGGTGGCCGGCAACGCCGATACCCTGGAGATTGAGGACGCCCTGAGCCGGGGCCGGCGGCTGCACACGGCCACGGCCCTGCGCCAGGCGTTGGCCCGCTTTGGCAGCAAAACGGCCATCATCGTTGATACCGCGCCATCGTTGAGCAACATCCAGGTGAGCGCGCTCAATGCCGCAGACTGGCTGATTGTGCCGGCGATCCCCGAATACGCCGCCGAAACCGGGGTGGCGGCGCTGGTGCAGACGGTGGCGGTATTGCAGGAGGCCGGCGGCGGGATCAACCTGCTGGGCGTGCTGCCAACAATGGTAGACAGCCGCAGCAAAGAGCACGCCGAGACCATTGCCAAATGGCAGGCCCGCTTTCCGGGGCTGGTGCTGCCGGCGGTGCGGCGGCTGATCGCCTTTGGCAAAGCGCCGGGCGCCGGCGAGCCGATCTGGGATTACGCGCCCAACGCCGCCGAGGATTACGCCGATGTGATGGCGGCTATTCTGCCGCGGCTGAGCCGGCAGTTGCAGCGCCAGGCGGTGCGGCCATGAGCCGGCGGGACGCATTTGATGAAGGGACCTCCGGACTGGTCAGCCGGATGGTCAGCCAGGCGCAGGACAAGCTGGCCGAGGAGCAGGCCCGGGCGGAGGGTAAGAAGCTCGACGGGCGGGGCCGGCCGGGGAATGCCGGGCAGGTGGGCCGGGACGCCAGCGGCAATGCCAAAACAACAATTCGCCCCTCGGCGGAGGGGCAGGCCCTGCTGAAACAGTTGGCAATGGAGCACCATCTGACCCAGGACGATGTGGCCGAGTTGGGCGTGCGGGTGCTGGCGGTGGTGCTGGCCGCCGGGTTGATTGACGTTCACGCGATGACTTACATCAAATACAATGACAAGCGGCCGTGGCTGTCAACGACCAGAATCGACTGGGCGCGGTTTCGGCGTGATTTTCTGGCATAGAGCCAGCTTTCAAGCTGGCCTGATGCTGGCCTGATGCTGGCATAGTGCTGGCGGCCAGGCTGGCCTGATGCTGGCCTGGTGCTGGCAGCCAACGCGCAGAGACGGCCGGAGCGGGCCGGGATACAGAAAAGAGCTACCCTGAATTGGGCGGCTCTTTTTTTGTGACAGATGTCATATCGAATTGGTGACAAATGTCATTACCGATGGTTTTATAAATATGATACACTTGATACATTGAAGAGCAACCACTGGCCGAGTTGCTGACTCCAAACCTGATATGCAAAAAAGGCGGTCTTGTTGCAACCGGGACTCGCAGACGATACATATCCAGTCAGTACATTCGACTCTTGTGTACAGTTAGCACCGGTGATGTTTTGCGTTGAGAGAAAGTCAAATAGTTGGGAGGCCACTATGTCTTATTCGATCACCTTATCTGCCGATGGGTTGTATTTAATCCTGAAAGTCACCGGAAATATTAATCGTCGATTGGCAATGAAGTATAACCTGGAAGCGCACATACTGGGCAAAGAGTCGGGAGTCAACCGATTTTTGATAGATCTGACCGAGTCTAGAAATGTGGACTCACCGGTTGATACCTACGAATTTGCATATAAAGATCTGAGAAGTGAACCCGGGATCAACCGAGCGGCTCGGATTGCTCTGCTTGTACATCCCTGTGACCACTCGTACAATTTTATGGAAATTGTTCTTCGAAATAGCGGACTTGATGTTACTCTTTTTGCTGATCGCGAGCTGGCCGAGCGCTATTTGCTGGCGGCCAGCCGGTTGGAGTGGGTCAGAAAGCAAAGGCGTTCTGACCACGCGTTTGCCATGTAGGCGACGGATGTCAACCGGTAATCAACTGCCTGGGAGGGTCAAGTGAAAAGATGGGTGTTTTTTTGCTACTGGGGACATTGGTTCTGATTCGGGTGCAACCGACAAACGCTCAGGAACCGCAAGGGTTGTTTGAATCCAAGTTCTTCAAACCGAAAGTGGAGATTGTGAGCTGCGATGATCCCTACGCACGGACGCGCTGCATTGATGGAATGTGCAGCACCAGCACCGGTAGCGGTTCGTGTTCTCATCACGGTGGGGTACTGGGGCCGATAGTGCGAACGCAACCAACAGCCGCGCCGGTTGAGGTAGCGGCTGAACCGCCACCTACTCAGCCGGAAGTAAAGCCGGTGGAAGCGATCCCGGAAAGCGGGGGGATGCTGGCCAGCAATCCAACGGGGGGCAGGGCCCTATTGGGTGCGACGTTACTGGTGGTGATTATCGCCGGTGCTGTGGACGCGATTTTGCGGCAGCGGGGCGGAGTTTGAGTTGCATAGCCACCATATGGTTAATACAGAACCGATGTTCTGTTAACTTAGGTTAAAAATTGAGAAATGGGGGAAACCATAGTAAAATAAGAGGTAGTGGTATGCCAATACCAGATAGCCACATACAGGAACGCTTATCGATGGCTTACGTCACAGCAGTGGTTGCCAGAGCGGGGGCGGTCATGTATAAACCAGATAGTGATTATGGCGTTGATTATATGGTTTCAGAGGTAGTAAATACAGAGAATGGCAATTATGTTGCTACTTCTGCAACGTTTGCATGTCAACTTAAAGCAACAATTACCAGTCAATTGGAAGACGGTTATGTTGTGTACGACATGAAGGTTGAAGCGTATAACAAACTGGCAAATTACAATACTCGTGCTGGCCTTGTGGTGAATTATCTCGTCTTAATGCATATGCCCAGAGAGTCGCAGCAGTGGTTATGCCTTACTGAAGAACAGCTATTGTTAAAAAATTGTTGTTACTGGTGCAAAATTACCGAGTTGTCTAATAATCGAGAGAGACAACGGATACGTATACCTAGAACACAGGTTTTTAATCCTGAAGCTGTCGTAGCGCTGCTTGAAAGAGCTAGGCAAAATTACCGATGAAGACTATGAATAGATTTCCCATGAAAAAGTATATTGACACGTTAGAAGTAGACGAGTTAGTGGGTTATCTTGAAACGACAGGTTGGAATTCCACGAAGCAAGCTAATCAACATTTGCGCGTATTTGAGGGGCCGAGCAATTTAGAGATTGTTTTACCGTCAGATCGTACTGCTCCAGATATGTCCATTCTTTTGGCTAATGCGATTGAACAACTAGCATCATTAAATGATATCGAACCAGAGGAGATGATTAACAAAATTCGATATTACGACCGGGATATACTGCAAATTAGAAATGTTAGCAGTGTAGACCATTCATCTGTTCCAATTGAACTGGCAGTCAAACAGTTGACACAACTGAAGCAATTGATTGCCTACGCAGCCGCATCAGAAAGAATACCACTCCCTTATTTTGAGAGAACCAATCGGACGTCAGACAGAATGCTTCAGCATTACAGATTTTCTCATACATTAAACTCTGGAAAATTTGGTTACCAGATCGAATCGCGTGTATCAATGGTGACAGGATACGTCCAGAAACGATTTGACGTGTACGAAGACGTGCAAATACCTGACACCGCACCTGTTGAGCGGCGGGTTATGGAGAGAATTGTGCGGGGCTTGGAAGTTACTCAAGATGCTGTTAGGAATCATACCCCAGAGTTGTTAATTGAAGAGTATGTGGAAGCATTTAATGCCAATATGTGCAAAGCAGTGGTAAATATTGCTGGCCAAAAAACCAATCGGATTGAATTTAAGGTTAAGTGGGCACAAAAATTACAGCCAACTATAGAATTAGAGAAAAGTAAGGAAAAGGTTGAACTTGGGGAAGCTAGTTACAATTTGTTAGATTCGGCGTATCAACGACTAAAAGATACCCGCCCGTCAAGACAAACACGGATTCGGGGGATTGTGACACATTTGACTTCAACCGATAATCCACTAAAAACAAAGTCTGAGCGTTCAGTAATTATTCGTTGGACCAATAGAAGAGAAGGTCGTCCTGTTAGTATAATTGTCTCCCTTGAGAAACAAGATTACATTGAGGCGGATAAGGCTCATATGAACTGGTCCACTGTGGAAGTAAGTGGCATTCCAGTAAAAATAGGTAATATGTGGAGACTATCTAATCCGTACGATTTTGAAGTAACCAATAATCCTGTTGATATAACGGAGTGATAGTGATGCTCGGCGGATTCATTTAATTCTATTCACCACCGGTTACCGACTCGCCAGCGTTACCGGGATGTGCTAAAATCGAAACACGCAAACAAAAAAAGCCCCGTCGGAATCGGGGCTTGATCTTACCGAGTCAGGCGGTGCTGCGCCCTATCGGTGCTGCTATGGTAGCATCTGCGCGCCGCTCCGTCAAAGAGCGGCGTTTTTTGTTAAATCAAACCCCAGGGAGATAACCCTTGCCACCCACCCAGGCCCGGGCCAGAGCGGCCATTCAAGACCTGATTGCCAAATACACTGCCCTCACCGATGACGGGCGCAAAACCACCAGCGAGTCCGGCGTGGTGCATCAATTCATCGACCCATTGCTGCGGGCGCTGGGCTGGCCGGTGGATGACCCGGCCCGTTACAAGTACGAGCTGGCCACCCAGGCCGGCCGGCCGGATATGACCCTCTTCCCGGAACGGGGCGGGCTGATCTTTGTTGAGGCCAAACGCTTTGGCAAAATTCAGGAGCTGGAGCAGGCCCGCAAAACCATCACCGGCATTGTGACCCCCGGCCAACTGGCCCTCCCGGGGATGGCCACCGACCGCACCGCCGAAGAGCAGCAGGCCATCAACTACGCCTTCCAAAATGGCGGAACCTGGGCGGTGCTGACCAACTTTGAAAAGCTGCGCCTGTTCAACGCCCGCCGCGACTGGCTGGTGCTGTCCTTTGAAACGCCCCGCGCCTATCTGGACCAGTTTGATCTGCTGTGGCAGCTTTCTTACGAGAGCGTCATCAACGGTGAACTGGACCTGCTGAGCGACCAGCGCCACCGCGAAGATGTGGACACCAACTACCTCAACTTTATCAACGAGTGGCGCGAGCGGCTGGCCCGCGATATTCTGGCCCACCCCGCGGCCAACCCGTGGGCCTTGACTGCCGCCGGGCAGGTGAACCTGGCCGAGTTGCGGGCGGTGGTGCAGCGGGTGCTCGACCGGCTGGTAGTGGTCCGCTTTGCCGAAGACCACCTGATTGCCCCCGCCGGCACGCTTTACAGCCTGTTTGAGATCAACCGGCGCAACCCGTACACTTTTTCCCTGGCCCAGTTCTTTGCCCAGCTTTTCCGCCGCTTTGACGAGCTGCACAACAGCGCCCTGTTCAGCCCCGGCCTGGCCGACCAGGCCGTTTTTAGTGATGACGTGCTGGCCGGCCTGATCCAGAAGCTGTACGAGGCCCGCTACCGGGCCATGAGCGCCGACATTATGGGCAACACCTACGAGCAGTATCTGGGCAAAGCCCTGGCCCTGACCAACGGTGCCATAGAAACCCGCGACAATCTGGAAACCCGCAAAAAGCAGGGCAGCTACTACACCCCGCAGGTGATTGTGCGCTACCTGGTTGACCGCAGCCTGGGCCGCTACCTGTACGGCACGGTCAACGGCCGGCCCGACGGCGAGCCGGTTGCGGGTGAACGCCGCCAGACCGCCGCCGGCATCCGCGACCTGCGGGTGCTCGATTCGGCCAGCGGCAGCGGCTCGTTTTTGATCTACGCCTACCAGGTGCTGGCCGATTTCTACCGCAGCGAGATCGAGCGGCTGGCCGCCGAACTGGCCGCTAAAGCCGATGAGCTGGCCGGCCAGGGTCTCAGCCCCATTGACATCCGCATTGAACTGGCCACCCTGCGCAGCGAGCACGAGCGGCTGCAAGAATACCCGCGCCTGATTGTGGAACAGCATTTGTACGGGGTTGACCTGGACCCGCAGGCGGCCGAGATCGCCACGGTCAACCTGATTATGCAGGCGATGGCCGACCAGCGCGGCCCCAAAAAGCGGCTGCCGCTCATCCTCAACCAGAACATCAAGGTGGGCAACGCCCTGATCGGGGCCGGGCCAACCGACCCGCGGCTGGCCGAGCACGCCGCCGCCCTGGCCGAGCTGCGCCGCCTGCGCCAGCAGTTGCTGACCGAAATTGACAGCAGCGACCACACCGCCACCATGCAGGCCATCGCCGCCACCGCCGGGCAGGTGAACGCCGCGCTCAACGCGCCGCTGCAAGCCTGGTTTGAAGACCCCGCCGGCCCGCGCCCCTTTAACTGGGCGGTGGAGTTCCCGGAAGTGTTTGTGGCTGAGCAGGGCCAGCCGCTACCCAACCCCGGCTTTGCCGTGGTGATTGGCAACCCGCCTTGGGAGATTGTAAAACCCGACCTGCGCGAATATTACGCCCAGTTTGACCCGGCCATTGAAAGTAAGTTGACCCGCCGCCAGGTGGAGCAGCGCCTTGATGAGCTGAACGCCGACCAAAAAATAGCCGCCGGCTGGCAGGCGCAGGTAGCCCGGATTGAGGCCCAGGCCGCCTACTACAAAGCCAGCCCGGATTTTACCCGGCAGAACGGCGGCGACACCGCCACCCATAAGCTGTTTCTGGAACGGGCTTACAGCTTGCTGGCCAGTGAGGGCCGGTTGGGTTACGTGATCCCGTCCGGCATTTATTCCGATTTGGGGACCAAGGAACTGCGCGAGATGTTACTGAACGAGGGGCGGATTGAGTATCTATACAACTTTAGTAATGAACGTTACTTTTTTCCTGATGTTGACCATCGCTTTCAGTTCACCTTACTTGGTGCGCAACGGGGTGAACAAAGTAACGGATTCTGGACGGCCTTCCGTTTTGACCCGCGAATAGCCGTTAAGCCGGAAGAATTGCCAACTTTTTTAGCCAACCGGGATAATTTAGTCCACGTTCAGCGTGAATCGTTGCGCCGATTCAGCCCCGATAGTCTGAGTTTGATGGAGTTTCAAACGCAACGTGATTACGATGTCACCGAGCGGTTATACGGGAGTTGGCCATTGATTGGTGAACGGCTTGAAGCCGGTTGGATTGTGCGTTTGAACAACGAATTTCATATGACAAATGATCGTCATTTGTTCAACCAGACCGGCGGCCCCATTCCAGTTTACAACGGGCGGATGATTCACCAGTTTGACGCCTATTTTGCCCCGCACGAATTTTGGGTGGACAAAAATAAAGTTAGCGCCATCAAAGAGAATACGGCTGAACAGATCAAATATTTTCGGATAGGGTATCGTCGGATAGCTCGATCAACGGATTCCCGTACCTTGATTGCTGCGGTCATCCCATCACAAACAATTTGTGATACGGTTGCCATTGTCGAAAATGTTGGCCAGCTTTCCAATGGCTTGCACCCGTTATTTTTGTGTAGTGTATTCAATAGTTTCTGTCTTGATTACGTGCTTCGGCAAAAAGTAGCCACCACCATTAATATGTTCTACGTCTACCAACTCCCCCTGCCCCGGCTGACCGCCGGCAACCCTTACTTTGAGGCCATTGTGCCGCGCGCGGCCCGGCTCACCTGCACCACGCCCGCTTTCGCCGCGCTGTGGCAGGAAGTGATGGGCCAGCCGTGGGACGAAACCAAGGGCGCGACCGACCCGGCCCAGCGCCAGCAGCTCCGCAATGAACTCGACGCGCTGGTGGCCCACCTGTACGGCCTCAACCGGGCAGATTTTGCTCACATTCTTGGCACCTTTCCGCTGGTCTTTCCCCCCACCCCGGAAGGCGCGGCCAAAAAAGACGCCCTGCTCGCCGAGTTTGACCGCTGGGCGAGTGTGGTTGCGGATTGGGCGCGGAAGTAGCATTGT
>JAJVIM010000010.1 GCA_022071955.1 Anaerolineae bacterium | reverse complement strand
TAGCCGTAGCGCAACAGCGCACTTAAATTTTTGACCAATAAGTCAAGATCAAAGCAAGATGAAAATAGGTTTAAATTTTGGCATCCAGGCTTACCGGCTGGCCCGGATGCAGTTCGATATGTCCCAATATTCCATCGGCGAAGCGGGCCTTGACGGTCTCGTCGAGCAGGTTGAAGACCGCCGGCCAGAGCGTGTGGTCGAAGGTATTGAGGTGCTGGGCCATCAGTTCGGGGTCCGCCGTCAGCCACACCTGTAGGTTTTTGCCCACCGTGGCGGTGTTGGCCCGGTTGTGCTCCAGCTTTTTGGCGGCCTTTGCCAGTTCGTCCGTTTGCTGGTCAAGCTCGCGCTTATGCCCCAGCGCCGTTTGCTGGGCGCGATAATGCTCCTCCAGATTGTCCATACAGACCCGGACCGCTTCATAAATGTACGGCAGGTCATCGATGTTCTGGGCCACCACCACATCGATGGCCCGGCGCTGGCTCTCAAGATCGGCCTGCTGGTGGTCAATGGTTTGGCGGGCGGTTAGCTCTTCGACAATGCGATTGCCCAGAATATCAGTGATGGTTTTGGCCATTGGTATGATTCTCCCTGATGATTTTGAAACCGTAGATGATCAATAGAAGCACCGTAGTTTTGTAGAGCCGGTCGGTCAGGCGCAGCCAGCGCAAGGGTTCGAGCCAGGCCAGAAAATCGGCCAGCTCGCCTAATTGGGCTGACAGGTGCAGCAGCGCCCACAACTCGCTGACCAGCACCATACTGGTCAGGCCCAGCAGAATGGCGTTGATCAGATCGCGGGTGCGCAGGTAGCTGCGCACCGCCGCCATGGTAAAAATGGCGGCGATGGCCACAATGAGCAGGGTCAGGAAAAATGACAGGGTGATGTGATTAAGGGTGAGGGTTAGCATTGATGAACGCCCGCTCAAATTGGCGCGTATACCAGATCACTTCATCGATATCCGGCCAGAGCAGCCGTGTCAAAAACTGTTTTATCCTTGCCATTGGTTGAGCAACTCCTCTATATCCTGGGTTAAATCCTGAATTTCGAGATCCATATTGACCGGCGCGCTGTAGCCCAGCAAGGCGCGCCGCTGTTTGAGCGCCTCCAGCCGGCGCTGTTTGTTGATGATCAATTGTTTGGCATGGGCATCGTCCGGGATGACAACCTCTGGCAGGGCCAGCTCTTTGATGCGCTGGTGCAGGCGCATGTAGCTGAACGGCTTGCCGAAGAAGTCGGTCGCGCCGGCGGCCAGCGCCCGTTGTTTGGTATCGGGAGTGTCGTAAGCGGTAATGACGATGACCGGGGTCTTCAGATCGACGCGGCGGATCTGACGCACGGCGGAGATACCATCGAGCAGCGGCAGGCGGACATCCATCAGCACCAGATCGGGCCGGTAGGTGCGAAACTCCTCCAGCGCCTGGTCGCCGCGTTTCACCACGTGAAACTCGAAGCCGTTGATGGCTCCGAGCAGTTCCTCGTAGAGGTAGGGATTCTGGTCTTCAACCAGCAAAATTCTAACTGTCATGGTGCCTGTCGTGTTTGGCGCTGAGCATCGCGTTTTCGACAAGAACGGTTTGGTGCGCCAGTTGTAATTTGCTGTTTTCATCTTCCAGTTTGCGCAGGCTCTCGCGCAGGGTGTCATTTTCGGTACGGAGTTTGGTGACCTGGCCGGCCTGGTAACGAACGATGCGCCGCAGGTAAGTAAACGTCGCGCCAATCAGAACCAACCCGCCCAGCCAGGGCAGGAGCAGCAGAAACACAAACAAGATGATGAGCGCAATGATAACCCAGGTCATACCAGTTCCAACAAAGAAAAACCCGGCCTCGCGGGTGACGGCGGCCGGGTCTTTTAAAATGGAAACGCGGGCGACCACAACGTCACCCGCGTCTGCGATTAGTGTATCATATATTATTATGTAACGCAATAGAAAATGGTGGGTGTGACGAATATGCCTCGGGAGAGACTCGAACTCTCACGCCCGACCGGGCACAGGCCCTCAACCTGCTGTGTATGCCAATTCCACCACCGAGGCGTTTTGTTTTGCGACTTTCGATTATACCAGCGCCGCCATTTTTGTCAAAGCAACACTGTGGAGTGAAGGGGATTTAGTTTATTGGCGATCCGAATCTTTTCGGTCACGGTTTAATGCAGCGCCAGCCATTTTATGATTGTCTGGTTTTTTGGCCGTGTGCCAACCGAAAGGGGGCAGGGACTTTGCCTGTCCCCGTTGGTGTATCGAATACAATGGATGATGAATCGATTTTTCAGAGAGTATTATCTACAAGATTGGCAACCAGGGATGTCTCTTTGATGATTATATGATGCCTGTGAGTTTGACAGCCGTATAAACCAATGCAAGCGACAGGATAATATTTACGGTGGATTTTGCACGGGGATAATGGAGAAAAGACTTAATGGCAGTTCCAAATAATACCCAAACGGACATGGCGCAAAACGCATCCAGTGTCAAAAGTGCAACGGCCAATACCAGCAAAACCACATTGCTGGTGATAGGGGCCAAAAATGCGGAAAACAAGGTGAGGGCGAAAACAATCATTTTTGGGTTTAATACCTGTAGCATAAATCCATGTCCAAACCCCAACGGTTTTGTCTCCGTTTCCGTAAACGTGTAACTTGCTTTTAAAATCCCAAATGCGAGGTATAGAATATACCCGGCCCCAATAAAACGGAGAGCTGGCTCAAGAGCAGGAAACGAATTTAAGAGAGTTGAAGAAATCCACGCACTCAGCAATATCACCAACAAAAATCCAGAGGTCAGCCCAACCAGATAGCTGAGCGTGTTTTTGTACCCGTATAATACCCCCATAGACGCGCTGGAAATATTGCTTGGGCCAGGTGTAAAAGTTGTAATCAGAACAAAGGATAACAAAGGGAATAGATTGGTAGTCATACAAATCCCTCCTTGTTAAAGTGTAAGGTTATTTTTTGAGCTGCTGAGCGTATTGACCGGGGGTTACACCAATAATTTGTTTGAAGCGATGGGTCAGGTGGCTTTGGCTGCTAAAACCAACCTCAACAGCCACCTCCGCCAGTGGCTTGCCCGCTTCGATAAGCCGTTGGGCCTGCCGGACACGCACACTCTCCAGATAAGCGTGCGGGGGCATCCCTACCTCGGCCCCAAAAACGCGCAGCAAATAATAGGGACTGAGGGAGACAAGTTCAGCCAGTTGGCTCAGGTTGATGCCCTGGGCAAAATATTCATCAATGTAGCGGCGAACCTGTTGCACCGCTTTCCGCTCTTGTCCCAGTTGTTGTTCCGTAAGGCGTGTATCCGCATATCGCTTGATGAGTTGAGCTAAAGTCCAGATAAAACGCGACTCACATTCCAGCGGGCCGGCTTCTTGAGCCAGAGTTTTGTGCAGGGTTAAAACGCTATCTATTACCCACGGTTGGTCAATGCGGACATCTGCAAAAAATGGTGCGGCTTGCTGCCGACCGGTTAGCTCGTAAACTGCGCTTTGCAAATGGGAGGTGGTGGGATATATAGACAGCATTTTGAAACCTTTTTCATCGGCTGCTTCTCCGGTGTGAACCGCACCGGGATTGATCAAAATCACCCCACCGGGCGGAGTGTAATATTTTGTGCCTTTGTGGGTAAAAGATTGGTAGCCTCGTTCAATAAGACAAACAACATAGTAATCGTGACTGTGCCGTGGAAAAATATGATCGATGTAAAAAGCCTGTAAAAGCCCCACGTTAAGTTGAGAATTATGCCAACTTTTAGTCCATTCTTTTACTTTCATTAAATTCCCAGCACATCTTTTTCAAAGTAAGATCGGATTACCGGCCTGTTTGTCAACCTTACCTATTGTAGCACAGTCAAAATACTGTTGTCTTACAGGATATTGCCCTGTTGCGCAATCCGCGCTTCAATGCGAAAAATATTGGCGTTAAAATATCTGAAGGACAGTTTCAATTATCACAAAAATGTTCACCGGACGGGCAAAACGCCCAGGCTCACGCGATCCAGCGAAACGCTGAAGGGGGCGGGCGCGCAGCGGGTTACTTCCAGCCGCAGCTCAACGGTTTGGCCGCGCCAGTCTGTTAAATCCGCCGCGCCGAGCGTCCAGGCCGATGGCTGCTCCAGCGGGCCAATTACCGGGGTGGTTTGGCCGTTAGCGGTGATGCTGGCCGATAGCCGGTTGTGGGCCGATGGTTGGGGCGCGGCGATAGCGTACAGGAGTGACAGGGTGGGCCGGGTGAGCGGGACGGTGACGGTTTGAGTCAGCGCCCACCGCTGGCCCATCGAGCCGGTGGCGCAGAGCACCGGCTCGCCGCGGCCATCGCCCAGCCGGGCGGCGCGACGGCCATCAAAGGCATCGTCGGTCAGGTTAACCTGGCCGGCCCAACTCCAGGTTGACCAAACATCTGCCCCCTCAAAATCCGCGGCGGTCAGCGCGTTTTCCGCCGGAGCCAGCGTCAGAGTCAGGCTGGTCGCGCCGGTCAGCCTGAGAGGGCGAGCCGCCGGCCACGACGCAAAATCGGCGGTGGCGGGCTGGGCCACAAGTTGATAATCGCCCGGCAGCAGCGCCACCGGCCCCCATTGCCCCGCCGCATTCGAAGTTAACTGGGCCAGAGTGTTGGCCCCGCTGATGGTTACCGTGGCACTGAGCGCCGGCTGCCCCGCCGGAGTGAGCACCTGCCCCTCTACCGGCAGACCGGCCACCAGCCGGGTGGTCGATTGCGGCGCTGTTGGCGGCGCAGATTCGTTGCCGGCCCGATCTGTGGCGCTGACGGCAAAGCCGTAAGTGTGGCCCACATGGCCGGTAAAGGTGGCGCTGAGGGCGGTTGTGGCGCTGAGCCACGGCCGCAGCGGTTGGCCGTCCTCACTCACCCACAGCCGGTATCCCCCAATGCCGGAGCCTGAGTCATCGCCCTGCCAGCGCACCAAAATATGCTCCGGGCTGGTTGGCGGCAGGGCCAGCAGCGTGGCCGTGGGGGGCCGGGTGTCCGGCTCAACCAGCAAGTAGGGGCGGCCGCCAATCTGAAAAGAGGTGTCTTCCGGCAGGATGGAGTTTTGGTTGGTGGCCGGTGGCAGGGTCAGGCTGAAGTCATCGCCGGTGGGAAACAGGATGCGGCTGAGGTTGAGGCCGGTGGCGGGCGTGATGGCGCGGCTCGGTTCCACCCATTGCAGTTGGGCCGTGGGGCCGGTAGCCGGGATGGTGACAGTAGCCGTAACGCCGGTGGTGGCCCAGGCCACTACCACCCGCGCGCGGTCATCGGGGCGGTAAAAGGCCAGTACCTCGGCGTTGTTCTGCTGCTGCCGCCACAACGGTATCAACTGCCGAAACTGGCCGGCGGCCAACTGGTAAGCGGCATACGCCGGGCGCGGCTGGCCCGCCGCCGGGCCGCATACGCTGCCGGCAAAGTTGCGGCGCAGGCCGTAGGCGCTGGATGGGCCATCACCGCAATCATCGTGCAGCATAAAGTGGAAGTAGCGCTCAACACCGTGATAAAAAGCCAGCGCCGCATGCTCAATTACGTAAGCGGCCTGCTCCTCCATTGTGCCGCGCAGCGGAGCGGTGGGCGGTACGCCGTACGACAAAGCCGGTTCGTCATCCCACACGGAAACGCCGCTTTCGGTAATCCAGATGGGGGTGTTGGCCAAATTGTATGCGCTGAGCGAACTTTGCACGCGCTCAAGCTGGCGCTCACTTTGGGCCAGACTCAGGTAGTGGTGGAAAGAGAACACGTCAAAATAAGCCCGGGCCGGGTCGCCGTGGGTGAGCCGGAGCAGGTCATCAAACCAATCCGGCTGATCATAAAAGGCCAGGCCGCCCAACAAAACAGTGGCGCCGGGGTCGCGGCTGGTGATGGTTTGGCGGGCCACTTGCAGCAGGCGGTAATACTCCGCCACCGAGCCGGTCCAGAAGGTGGTGTAATCCGGCTCGTTCCAGATTTCCCAGTGGCGCACGCCCACGCCGGCGGGCCACAAGCCGCGCCGGGCCAGCGCGCCGCCGGGCCGGTAACGCTCCACCGTGTTGGCTACAAAAACGGCCCACGGATTGGCCGGGTTGATGGCTTTGCCGGGCGCGGGGATGTCGCTGCCATCGGCAAAAATGGGTTCAAACAGGCCGATGGGGGCGGCGGTAGACATTTGCGCCGCCGCCACGTGCTCGGTGAGGGCGGCCGCCGGTTCGGTGCCCGGGTTGTTGGGCGGTGGGGCAGCGGTGGAGTAGCGGGCGGGCGTGCCCATCAAAATGACGACCGGGGTCAGTCCGCGCCGTAAATCCTGCTCCACCAGCGCATCGTAATTATGCTGGCCGTCGCGGTGTGGCCCCGCGTAATCGCTGCCGTCCACCCAGTGCCAGTACAGCGGCCAGCGATCCAGTTGAGCGCCGGCGGCCAGCGCGCCCTCATAGCGGGCGGCATCGGCCAAATTGTCGGGCGGGCTGATAAAGCAGAGGCCGAAGGCAGGGTTGCCGGGGAGCGTCGCGGCCCAGCGCCCGCGCCACCACAACGCCATCCCCACAATGATGATGGCGATTAATCCGGCGATCAGCCAGCCGCGCCGGGGCGTGAAGTTTTGAAGTGTTGATGGGTGATTCATTCAGATGAGTTTCATCTCCGTTGAAAAGAGGAAGTTAGGGGGACACCCCCCGCCTCCCGGCCTGCCGGCGCTTTATGGTAACGGTAAGCTTTTGAGCGCCGGCTTGGGGCTGAGATCGAGCCGCCACAGGCCAAAATTGTGGTCTACCGTGACCGCCTGGCCGGGTGCGGGTTCAAAATTAAAGGCCGTCCAAATGACCCAGCCAGCCACCCCGGCCCGCCGGGCGGCGGTAATTACCCCGGCCAGATTTTTGGCTTGCGCCGCCTCATCCTCACCCTCGCCCACGCTGGGGAACCCGGCGGCCAGCAACACAATGGGTTTGGGGCTGGCCTGCCGCAGTTCGGCCAATCGGGCCGGGAGTTGCCGGGCATCATCCCAATGTTGAATTGAAAGAAAATCGACCAGAGGCGCGGTCAGGGCGGTATCGTCGGACCAGCCGGCGGTGAGCAAATGGTGGGGGTCTTCGGCGCGGATGAGTTGGGTGATGTGTTTTAGCCAGGCCAGCACCTCGGCTTCAGAAAAACGGGCATCCGGGCCGTAATCGTGATTGCCGCCGTTGCGCACATCCCAGGCCAGCAAGCCAGGGTGATGGCGATAGCGGCGCACAATGTAGGTCGTTTGGGCATCGTAATGCGCCCAGTCGGTGTAGAGCGGCCGAAACGTGACATCGGCCAGATCGTTAAGGCTGACAATCAGCTTCAACTGGCGGGCCTCGGCCAGTGCAAAAAGCTGGTCCAGCCGCTCAAAAGCGGCAGGGTTGGGGATGGCATCTTCCGGCTGGCAGGTAAATAGCGGCTGGTACCACACAAAAACGCGGAGGGTGTTAAACCCGGCCTGCTGAATGACATCGAGTTCCTGAGCCATCTGGGCCGGGTCGGCGGCGGTGAGAAATTGCTCCCAGGGGGCCTGGCGGGGGTAATAGTTGACGCCCTTAATAACAAAGGGCCGGCCACTTAAGCTGAGTTGCTGGCCGGAAACCGTGACGCTGGGGGCGGTGGCGGGCGTGGCCGTTGGCGCCGGATCGGGTGGCGGCGTGGGCGTAGACAAGCAAACCGGCGGCGTGGGGCGCGGCAGCGATTTCAGCCGGAACAGGGCGTTGAGCGCCTCTTTGCGCTGGGGATCGATGGCCAGCGCGGCGCGGTACTGCTCGATGGCGGCGGCAAGTTGGCCCTGCTCCTCCAGTGAGACCCCGAAAATGAAGTGGGCGGCGTATTTTTTGGAGAGCAGCGGCTCGTCGCCGCAACGCTGGCCGTTTTGAATGAGGCGATCCAGCACAGCCAGCAGGCGCGGCCAATCCCGGCCCCAGGCGGCGTCGATGTCGGCGCAGGTGGCCGCCGCCAGTTGGCCGGCGGAGTTGGGGGTGGTAGCTGGCGTGGGAGACGCCGCCGGGATGGCTTCCGGCGGTAGAGGGGTGAGGGTGGCGGTGCAGGCCGCCAGTATCAGTATAAAGGGCAACAGAAAACAACTCGCCGGGCGTTTGTTCATAGGTTGAAGTTTTTTTGACTCACTAACATCAGCCAATCTGGTGGTAAAAACCTAACAGCTATTAACATAAAGCAATCTGTCATTATATTTTTAGCGGCTATGCTACCTTTCATTCATGGGGAAGTCAAAAAAAGCAGGGTCAGAAAATGCATGATTTGCCAACTGGCGGAGGCAAAAATCTTTAAATACAACACCGCCCCACCGATGTTCGACGGAGCGGTGTATCTGCCTTGAATTGGGTCAAGCTTTGGTTTTTGCCCTGCCCGGTGTTCACAGAACCGGGGTTGCTATAGCGGCATTTTGTTTACAGACCATGCGCCGCCAGAATCGCCGACCAGATGCCCGGCCCGGCCATTATCGCTACCAGTAAGGCCACAACTACAATCACCAAAATAATGGTTAGCCCTTTATTGTTAGCCAGCCAGTTTTTCATCAAACATACCCTCCTTTCTGCAAAAGATAATCAGCTTTACTCATACGCCAGCAGTTCACTCACCTTAATCTGCGCCGCGCTTTCGGCGGGGATGAGCGTGGCCAATACTGAAACCACAACCACAATAACCAGCCAAACCAACATCCCGTTAACAGAAAAGGTGTAGTCCAGTGGCGTTTCCATAAAAGCCAGGCCCACCGCATCGCCTAACAATTTGGTGGGAATCAACCCGGCAATCAGGCTCAATAACCAACTGATCAGGCCGATGACCAGCCCTTCAGTGACAAAGATTCGCTGGATAGCACCGTTTGACGCCCCAATGGCCCGCATTACGCCAATTTCGCGTACCCGTTCAACCACGTTAATGCTCATTGTGCCCATTAGCCCCAACCCGCCTACCACCGCCAGCAGCATCGCCGCCAGAGTCATAAAACCGGTGATCAACCCAAAATGCTCCTCAAAGAAATGTTTTTCGTCCGCCGCAGAAACAATTCTGGCCACCCGCAGGCCGGCGTGTTCAAATTGAGCTTCCATCGCGCTGATCATGGCCGCGGATTGTTCTGGCCGGGCAATTTTTACCCAGGCGGCATTGGCCTGGCCAACATAACCCCAGGTGCGGGCAAAGTAAAAGTAATTTAGATACAGGCTGGGCTGGCTGCGCGCTTCTTCAACCACGCCAATAATTTGCAGTTGCACTTCCCGGCCGTCAATTTCAAAGCGCACGGTGTCGCCCGGCCGGATATCCGGCTCATCGCGCAGCAGGGCGTCATTGATGACTGCTGCTGCCCGGTCTTCCGGCTGCAACCAGCGACCGGCAATCAGCGGCGGGCGAAAGGCCGTGTTTTGGGGCTGCAAGGCAATGGTGGTGTAGTTGTTGCCTTTTTCCTCCGACCCGTCTTTTAACCGATAGGCCGTGGCCGCACGCTGAAAGCTTTCAATGTGGGTAACGCCCGGCAACCCGGCCAGCGTGCGTTCGGTTTTGGCGTTTCGGTATGGCCGCTCAAAGTAAAAGACAACATCATAGTTGCGGTAGGTAAAAATGCCGTCCAGCGTAAGAAGTAACGAGGCCCGGATGTTGTAAGCCGAGACAAAAACCGCGCCGCTCAACGTGAGCGCCGCCAGAGTCAGGGCCATCCGGCCTTTGCGCCGAAAAGTGTTGCGGATAGAGAGCAGCACCGGCCGCGGCAAGCCGCCAATGCGCTCCAGCAAACGGTTGATATAGCCCGGTTGGGCGCTGCCGGTTACGCCATAATCATTGATGGCTTCCCGAACCGTAACCCGCACTCCGGAAACAAGGGGATAGATGGCGGCTAAAATGGGAAGCAGCAGGCCGATGGCTGCTTCAATCCCCAGCATTTTCAACGGCACGGTTGGGCCGGTCAGGTCAACATTAAAGGCATATGCCAGCCCCCGGGTAAGCAAGCTGCCGCCCCAGCCGGCCACGGGCAGGCCAATCAGCAGCGCCAGCAAACTCAAAATCAGCACAAGATGAAAATAGATGCCGATGATCTGCCCGCTTTGGCCGCCAACGGCCTTCATTAGCCCGATTTGCCGTTTTTGCTGAGCCATCAGGGCGTTAATGGTGTTGACCATCAAAAACCCGCCACCCACCAGCGACAGCGATCCCAATGTGCCCAGTAAAATAACCAGGGCAATAAACGCGTCCAGCACCGGATATTTACCGGGGTCCGGCACCACCGGTGGCTCAACAGCGCGCCCGCTTTTTTCTATTTTGTCTTCAACCTGCGCGGCAACCTGGCGGATATGGGCCTTGTTTAACGGGTCTGTGGCAACAACAAAACTCAACTGGCTCAGACTTTCCGGTTCTCCCAGCCAGGCCATTGTTTCCAGCGTAACGTAGCCGTAAGCCCGGCCCTCGGCCCGGGCCGGCATTTGGGTAAAATCCTGAACCAACCCGGCCACTTTCATTTTACGGTGCTTGTCGCCGGTAGTTTTAACGGTTAGCACGTCGCCAACTTGCAGGCCGGCCAACTCCGGCAGGCCAAGCGTTGAGCGTTCCAGCAGAATTTCGTGGTCGGGCGGCGGCCAGGTTCCGGTTTCAAACTGAATTTTGTTCACCTCCATTTCTTCAAAATCAGACAAAGCGTAGAGATCGAGGTTGAGAAACTCGTTCGGCCCAACTTCAAGGCGCAGATTAACCCGACGCCTGCCATCTGCCGCGGCCACCGCCGGCATCCGGCGGACGGCCTCTACCAGCTCATCGTCAAAGCCGGCCGGTACCATCATGCTGGCGCTGGCCACATTGGTGGCGGCATATTCCCGGTCCATATTGGCCAGCAGCACGGTTCGGGTGTTGATGATCACGCCCAGAGTTGCCGTGCCAATAGCCAGAGTCAGCACCACCAGCAGCGTGCGGATTTTGTTGATCCATAAATCGGCTAGCGTTTTGCGCCAGCGTATTTGGCTAAACATTGCGCTAATTGGCTCCCTCTGCCTGGTATTTTGCGACCAGCCGCTTTACTCAACTGGCTGTTTAATGTACAATAAGCCCGTTAATGAACATATTGTTCGATAACAAGATATGAAATCTGTCTCCAAAAGTCAACAATCAAAACAGCCAACTCATCCGGTACAGGACAAATGTTGTAAATTGTGCGGAAAACAGGAGCAATATTTTGAGAAACCAAAAAGAAGACCGCCGTTCGCAGCGTACCCGGCGGTTGTTGCACCAGGCGGTTTTGGCGCTGATGCAGGAAAAGCGGTACGACTCAATTACCGTGCAGGATATTATTGACCGGGCCGATGTTGGGCGGTCAACCTTTTACGCGCATTATCAGGACAAGGAAGACCTGGTTAACAGCCACCTGCAAGAAATCCTCGATGACTTAAGCCAGCCGCTGGTGGATGCTACGCCAAACAGCCGGCGGCTTTTACCCACTTTGGCCCTGTTTCAACATGTGCGGGAAAATCAGTCTCTCTTTGAGGCGATGAGCGGCGGGCGGGGGCTTGACCTGCTGCTGGAGAAGGCACAGATTTACTGGCGCAAACAGCTTGTTACCGACTTGCAAGCGCGTTTGGGCAATGAGCAAAAATCGGCCGCGCTGCTTTCTTTGGTAGGCAGCTATTTTACCGGCACGCTGGTCATCTTTTTAAAATGGTGGTTTGAATATCGCCCGCCCTACAGCCCGGAACAAATGGACGACATGTTTCGGCGGATGGCGATGCCCGGAGTTGAGGCTATCCTGGGAAAGGTGGAGTCGGGGTAAACCGGCCCGGCAAATGCCGCCAATAAAAATGTACAGCCTTTTATCCTTTGTGACCATCGTCCCATAGGCCGGGCAATATTTTCTTGATAAGGTTTGTGGTATAATGACGTTAAGTTGGGCAGTTCTTTAAAAAAGTAAATGGCTGGCTCGATCCGGTCATCGGAAAATTGGGAACTGGCAAAACGGACACTGGCTCGGTAAAAGGTATAACAATGGACACCAAACGCATCCTGGTTGTTGACGACGATCCCGATATGCTGTTTTTGGTTGCGCACGGGATTAAAAGTCTCGGCCCTAATTATCAGGTGAGTACCGCCGCCAGCGCCAGCGCCGCGTTGGAGCAGGTTAACAAGCAGCGCTTTGATCTGATTGTGACCGATTATATGATGCCGGAAATGACCGGGCTGGACCTGGTGCCGCAGGTGCGTCAGATTTCGCCGCAAACCCAGTTTGTAATGATCACCGCCCACCACGATACCAACCGCATTCGGGATGTGGTTGGTAATTTGAATATTGGCGGCTTTGTGGGCAAACCTTTTATTTTGCCGGAATTGCTGGAGGTGATTCAGGAAGTTGCCAGCCAAACTGAACCGTCCACCAGCCCCGATGAGCCACAACTGTTATCCCGGGACAAAATAGTTGAACTGCTCGATGATCTGCGCCGCCAGACCGGCGCGCGCAATGTGCTGCTGATCAATACCGCCGGTGCAGCAGCACACGTATCCGGGGCCAACGACCCGGACAAAATGGGTCAGTTGGCCGCGTTTGTGTCGTCAAATTTTCAGGCGATGGCCGACCTGGCCTCTCTGTTTGACGAAGGCGAAACCTCTTTTAAATCCAGTTACTTTGAGGGAAACAGATACAACATTTACGCCTACAATCTCAATGGCAGTTTCTTTTTGGGAGTGGTGTTTGGCGCAGATGTAAAACCCGGTTCGGTGTGGTTTTACACCAAGCAGGTGGTGGGGACGCTCAGCAAACTCCTGCCCGCGCCCGGCGAGATTCCCCCCAGCCGGCCAAACCGCGATACGCTGGCCAAAGACTTTGACGATTTGTTGGGCAATGGACGCAGTAACGGCATTTAATCGGAGCAAATTACAGGAAGAAGATTAATGACAACACGCGTGCTGGTAGTTGACGACGATACAAGTGTGCTGCGCATGATTGAGTACGGTCTGCAAAAATTGGGGCCAGAGTATCAAATCTCGCTGGCCAATAATATGGATGGGGCCATGCGCCTCATTGAACAGAACCAATTCGATCTGATTATTACCGATTATATGATGCCCGGTTTAACCGGCGTCGATCTGGCCCGGGTGGTGCATCGTCTTTCGCCAGATACCCAAATTGTGCTGATGACCGCCTACGGCACCGACAAACTCCGCTACACCACCACTCACGTGGGCTTTGACGGCTACATTGACAAACCGTTTGATATTGAAAAAATCCGGGATATTATCCGCGACGCCAAAATCAGCAAGTCCGATGAACCGGCCATCGCCCCGGAAACGGCCGATACCCCGGAACCTCCGGCGCCATCGCCGCCAACCATCCCGCAGTTGCTGCAATCGCTGCAAATAAATGCCGGGGCCAGGGCCGTGCTGCTAACCAATGTTGCCGGCGAAGCCATTAAATTTACCGGCCAGATTGATCGGGCCAAGGCCGAAAACATTGCCGCTCTGGTTGCCGCCAATTTTGTGCAGTCTACCCAACTGTCCACGTTGCTGGATAACAAACGCACTTTTAAATCCGGCTTTTACGAAGGCGATGCCTACAATATTTACGTGTGTGATGTTAACCACACCTCGCTGCTGGCAGTGATTTTTGATGTTAAGCTGCGTCCCGGTGTGGTTTGGTTTTACACCAAACAAACCGCCACCGAACTTGCCCCGCTGTTAGCGTAGCCAATCCTCTTTATTTTTAGTTCAATCTGTCAAAACTTCAGCGCGATGGTATAATTTGCCCCGGGAACAAAAAGGAGATGCCGAAATTATGGTTCGCTGGGCGAGTTTACTTTTGTTTGTATCCGTGTTGGCCTGCGGCACCGTACGCCAAACGCCGCAACCGCTTCAGGTTGAACAATTAGCCTTTGAAATTCAAACCGCTACCCCCACGGTTTCGCTGCTGTTTGATGCGCCAACCAACACCCCGGACCCCAACGCCACCGCTACCCCCACCGCCACACCAACGCTAACCGCCACGCTCACCCTATCGGCCACCGAAACCGCCACGCCCGAGCCGCCCGCCCCGGTCGAACCGGCCGAACCGGCCGCGCCACCGCCCACGCCAACCCCGGCGCCCACCGCGGTGCTGGCCGAACCGTTGCAGGGCGGCGAATGGGATTTTGAGGCCGGGTTTCGGCCGTGGGTTAATCCCTTTGGCGATAGCTGTGATGGCTCCGGGCTGGCGCTGGGTTGGGAAGCCTTTACCACCCGCGACCAGTACGGTTCGTCCTGTATGAATCAAACCACGTGGAAGGGCAATGTTCACTCCGGCGAAAGTGCTCAGGAAATCACTTTTGCTTTTGTAGGTAACCAGGCCGGTATCTTTAAAAATACGCCGGTGACGCCGGGCCATCGCTACACCATTGAGGCATTCATGAAACGCGAGTTTAGCCCCACCAAAGTGGAAGTTTTTTTGGGGGTAGATACCACCGGCGGCACCAACTGGGAAGCCGACACCGTTCAGTGGTTTCCGTGGCGCGAAGACGTGGACGATCAATTTGCCCGCACCGAAGAAACCGTCACCGCCACCGCTGAAACGATGACCATTTTTATTCGGGGGTCGCACGGCTACCCCGAACCGGGCGGCGCGCTTCGGCTGGATTCTATCAGCGTAACGGATATTGGGCCCGGAGAATAGCCCAAACTCACCCGGCCAATTCGGGATTGCGCCTAATGGTGCTATAATTTGGGTTTTGGCGCGGTTCTCTAAAGAAGTTTTCGCCAAACAATATAGGTGTTGCGTGTTCTGTCTATTTTACGCAACACGCAATTTGCAGCACGACACTGATAGAAAAAAATTTGCAACTACTCAACCGTCATTCCCGAATGTCTTTATCGGGCATCCACTGAAAGCCAAAACGGTGGATTCCCGCTAAAAACACGCGGGAATGACATCCAGAATGGTGTGGCTGAGTAGTTACAAAAATTTATCAGGACATCGATACCAAACGAGAAAAAACAACCGTGTTTTTAATGAATGTGTTCAAAAAAATGTGGCCGGGCCTGTTGGTTCTGCCGCTGCTATCGCTGGCCTGTTTGACCTCAACCGGCGCACCGACTGCTCTGCCGGCCGGCCGGCCGGCCAACTTTATTGTGCAAACCATCACGCCCACCAGCAACCCCGCCACTTTGGCCGCCAGAGCCACCCCGGTAGAGGCCGAGCCGGTGGTTGTTGCGCCGCTGGGCAGCGCGCCCACCCACACGCCCGATCCCAATGCCTCGCCCACGCCGCTGCCGCTGCCAACCAGTACTCCCACGCTGGCTGTTTCGCCCACATTGGCCCTGGCCGCCGAAGCCACCCGCCAGGTGGTAACCGCCACCAAAGTGGCTCCCGCGCCGCCGCCCACCAAGGCCGCGGAACTCGATCCGCCGCGGGCCGGTGGCGATTGGGATTTTGAGGCCGATTATGTGCCGTGGGGCAATCCCTTTGGCGAACCCTGCCCCGGAGCGATGGTCGCCGGCGGCTGGACGGCGTTTGTGGAGGATGGCCCGTATGGCTCATCGTGCTTAAATGAAAACCTGTACCGGCCCAACGTGCAGGGCGGCTTAAAATCACAGGAAATCACCTTTGATTTCATCGCCGCCAATTCCGGTGTGCTGCGGACAATTCCGGTTCAGCCCGGCCACCGCTACACAATTAGCGCGTATGCCAAGCACGATCACAGTCTGTCGCCGGTACAGATGTTTTTGGGGGTTGATTTAACCGGCAATACCGATTGGACTGCTGAAACGGTGAACTGGTTTCCGTGGGACAGCGACGGCGAAGATTCCTGGAATCTCACCGAAAAAACCGTTACCGCCAGCGGCGAAAGTTTAACCATTTTTATCCGGGGATTCCACCCGCTGGCTGAGCAGGGGGGCAAAACAGTAATTGACAGTGTTAGCATCACCGACGAAGGACCTGAGTAGGAGGATTGGACAAGTATGATTGAGTACAGGTATCTGCAGCCCAGCGATGCCGAAGTGGCTGCCGATATTCACATAGAAGGCCAGCCCGGCACGGTGCTAACCCAACTGGGCCGACCGTTTTTAATTCAGCTTTACAAGGCTGTTTGTCTTTCTCAATGGAGTGAAGGCATTGGCGTTTACGATGATGGCCGGCTGGTAGGGTACGGGGCTGTCGCCGTATCCAGCGCCCGTTTCTTTGGCGAATTCAAGTGGAAATATTTGTGGCGGGTGGCGCTGCCGGCGGGACTGTCGGTGCTCAAAAACCCGCGGATCATTTCCAACGTGATTGAAGGCTGGGGGTACGCCGACAAGGTCAGCAGCCCCGAACGCGAAGCTGACGTGCTTTTTTTGGGCGTTACTCGCGATTACATGCGTCACGGCCTGGGGCCGGAAATTGTGCGCTACATGTTTGGCTGGGCCGGGTTGGTTGGTCTGCGCACGGCCAACTTTATGATAGAAAAGCGCAATCGCCCCATGCGCTGGATGATTGGCCAGCTCAACGATCTGTACATTGCCCACGAATTTGAAGCCTACGGCCGGACCATGCTGTTTTACAAAGTCCCCATCGAACCTAATCTGGCCAATGCCAAACTGCCGCTGGGCCAGCCTTACACTCACGCTTATGTTTACTCAAAAAATGGAAAGAATGCGCCGTGACCTTTGCCATTTCTTTTGATGATGTGCAATCGGCGGCGCGGCAAATTGCGGGCGTGGCCAACCGCACCCCGGTGGTTACCTCGCGCACGTTCAACCGGCGGGTGGGTTCCGAGGTTTTCTTTAAGTGCGAAAATTTGCAGCGTATTGGCGCGTTTAAATTCCGGGGCGCGTACAATGCTCTGTCGCGGTTAAGCCCGGACCAAAAAGCGCGCGGCGTGGTCACGCATTCCTCCGGTAACCACGCGCAGGGGGTGGCGCTGGCCGCGCACCTGCTGGGTATTGCCGCCACCATTGTTATGCCCACCGACGCCCCCCAATCCAAACTGGCCGCCACCCGCGGTTACGGCGCAGAAATTGTGCTGTACAATCGCCAAACCCAGAGCCGGGAGGAGCTTTCGGCGCGGCTGGCCCGGGAGCGCAACTTAACCTTTGTTCACCCCTACGACCAGCCACAGATTATGGCCGGCCAGGGCACGGCGGCGCTGGAACTGCTGCAAGACGTGCCGGATTTGGATGTGCTGATTGCGCCGGTCGGTGGGGGTGGGCTGTTGAGCGGCTGTACCATCGCGGCCAAAGCCATTAACCCCAATATTCGCATTTTTGGCGTGGAAACCGATGTTTCAAACGACTGGTGGTTATCGTTGCGGGCCGGCGAACGGGTGAAAATTGAGCCACCGGATACCATTGCCGATGGCATTCGCACCCAACAGCCCGGCGAGCTGACTTTTCCCATTATTCAGCGGCACGTGGAGGAGATACTGCTGGTTAGCGATGAGCAGGTGCTGGATACCCTGAAATTTATTCTGACCCGCATGAAGCTTGTGGTGGAGCCAACGGGCGCGGTTGCGCCGGCGGCGGTGTATCACGGGCTGGCGCCGGTTTCGGGCGCAAAAATCGGGGTGATTATCTCCGGGGGAAATGTTGACCCTTCGCTGCTGGCCCGGGTGCTGGCCGGATAGCTACTGGCCGTCAATTGCCTCGCGCACTTTGTGCGCCAAATCCTCAAATGTGAACGGTTTTTCCAAAAAATAGAGATGTTGGCCAACAACGCCATGTTGAACTAATGTGTCGTCGGTGTAGCCAGAAATAAACAGCACTTTTATATCTGGATTCTGTTGGGTAACCCGGCTGGCCAAATCCGGGCCGCTGATGTTGGGCATAATCACATCGGTGATGAGCAGGTCAACAGGCTGGTGACCGCTCATAATTTGGGCGCTCTCGGCGCTGGCGGCTTCAAGCACGGTGTAGCCCAATTTCTCCAGAAATTTTTTGGTGATCAGCCTCACATTTTGGTCATCCTCAACCAGCAAAATGGTTTCCGTGCCGTCTGTTGAGGGGATGGATTTATGAACGACATCTTGCTGACCGGGCGCTTCGACGGCAGGCAGCAGGATATTAAATGTGGCGCCCTGGCCCAGCGCGCTGCTCACCTGGATATGGCCGTTGTTTTGCTGGAGAATCCCGTACACGGTGGATAACCCCAGCCCGGTGCCTTTGCCGGCCTCTTTGGTGGTAAAAAACGGCTCGAAAATGCGCCCCTGAATGTCTGTATCAATGCCAATGCCGGTGTCTGTGGCGATCAGCCGGACATATTGGCCGGGCGAAATTTGCGGGTAAGGTTGAATATCGACCGGGCGCAGGGTAATGTTGCTGGTCTCGATGGCCAGCGTGCCGCCTTTGGGCATGGCGTCGCGGGCGTTAACCACCAGATTCATCAAAACCTGTTCCATCTGGCCCGGATCGATGTAAACGTGGGCCAGGCTGGGGGCCAGGTTGGTAATCAGCTCTACATCCTCGCCAATGAGCCGGTGCAACATTTTTTCCAGATTGCGAATGACGCTGTTCAAATCCAATACCTGGGGCTGCACCGTTTGTTTGCGGCCAAACGCCAGCAACTGCCGGGTGAGCATAGCTGCCTTTTGCCCGGCCCACTTTATTTCCAGCACATCCTCCCGGCGAGGGTCATCGGGGTTGTAAAACGCATCGAGCAGATATTCGCTCTGGCCGTTGATCACGGTGAGCAGGTTGTTAAAATCGTGGGCAATGCCGCCGGCCAGCCGGCCGATGGCCTCCATTTTTTGGGCCTGCCGCAGTTCGTCTTCCAGCCGCAGCCGCTGGGTAATATCGCGGATAATGGCAATGAACATGCGGCGTTGGCCCAAAAGAAACTCGCTGATGGCAATATCAATGGGGAAGGTTTGCCCGTTTTTTCTCAGGCCAATCACCTGCCGGCCCTGGCCTACTGCCATTGATTTGCCGGTGCGCAAATAGTAGGCAATGTAATCATTGTGTTCGTCGGTATAGGGCGGCGGCACCAGCGTGCTCACGTTTTGGCCAATAATTTCCGCGGCTTTGTAGCCAAAAATATCTTCGGCGGCGGTATTGAAAGACTCAATGATACCCTGCTCGTCGGTGGTGATGATGCCATCCACCACGTTATCCACCACCGAGCGCAGCCGGGCCTCGCTTTGGCGCAGTTCTTCAATTACCCGTTTGCGCTCGGTGATGTCGCTGACCACGCCGTAAATCACCAGCGAGCCATCGGTTTGGCGGGTAACCCGGCCGCTGTCTCGCACCCAGATAATGTTGCCATCGCGCTGCACCATCCGGTATTCTACTTCGCTCTTTTGCCCGGATTTTAGCCGCTGCCACTGAGCAACGGCCACGACGCGGTCGTCGGGGTGGATGATGTGGCTGGGCCACAGGCTCCAATCAGCGGTGAGCTGTTCCAGCGGATAGCCGGAGAGGGTTTCGGCGTGCGGTGACAGGAAGATGTTGGAGGGTTTGCCTTCGGGCGACACCCGGGTAACGTAAATGTGGTCGCTGATGGATGAAATTACCTGCCGGAAATGTTCTTCGCTTTCCCGGAGCTGCCGGGTAATCTGGTCGATTTGGGTAATATCGCGGCCAATACCGGCCAGCCCAATAATGTTACCGGCCGAGTCGCGCAGCGGAACTTTGGTGGTTAAAACACGCTGCTCCTCGCCGGAGGGGGTCACTGTAACTTCTTCTTTGTTGATGATGGCTTCGCCAGATTGAATCACGCGCAGGTCATCGGCCCGGTATTGTTTGGCCAGGTAGGGCGGGTAAAAATCAAAATCGGTGGCGTCGAGGACCTGAGCCGGGGTGCGCCCAACCATATGGGCGTCGGCCAGGTTGCTCAGCGTCATCCTTAAATCGAGGTCTTTGGCGTAGATGGCATCGGGCAGGTGGTCAATCACCATTTGCAGAAATCGCGCTGTTGCCTCCAGCCGGCGCTGCTCGTGCTCCAGAGCGGCCACTCGCTGGCGGAGGGTTTGCAGTTCTTTGATCAATTCAACGCGCGATTCCTGAGGATTGGTCATGATTCATCCGCGGCCAGTTCATCCCGAAGGGCCTGTTCAATATCAATCATTTTAACCTGACCGTGATAAGTCGCCAATTCGGCCCGGGTTATTCGCTGCAGCACGCGCAAAACCGCGCCAATTCTTTTGGTGCTCCGCTGGCTGTCTTCTATGATTTGCTGGCCGGTGGTGTTGTCTGGGGCGAGCATACTGGCCAAAAGTTCAAGGCCGCCGGTTAAAGTCATCAAGTTATTGTTGATGTAGTGCGATAGCGTAACCACTGTGTGCCGGATGGTTTCGGCCATTAGCAGGTTGCGGGCCAGTTCTTCTTTTTCACGGGTCAGCCGGGATTCTTGCAGGGCCGCATCGATCACTTTTTGCAGCTCGGCTGCAGAAAAAGGCTTGTTCAAATAATCGCGCACGCCCAATCTAAAGGCATTAACGGCAATAATTTCTGAGCCGTGCATGGTCATAAAAATAACCGGCACTTTGCAGTCGGCGTCGCGCAGGGCGGTAAGGGTTTCCAGGCCAGACATCCGGGGCATATTCATATCGAGCAAAATCAGGTCTGGCCCATATTCTATGGCCATTTGCAGACCCTTTTTCCCGTCGGCGGCGTGGAGCGTGCGGTAGCCCATTGGAATTAACATATAATTGATGACGGTGCGGGCAAACTCAAAGCTGTCGTCTACCACAAGAATTGTTTCGTCTGGCATAGGCTTCCTTGAATATGAGAATCAGGAGTTAGGGAGCAGGGAAATGCTGATGGCTTCCCTCATTTTCTGCCACCATTGGCCGGCGTTGTTTTGGGCCGCCAGCCAAAAAGCTGAGTTGATCCTGCAAATATTTTAATCCCTGCCCCATTTCCGCCAAATATGGCGTTAGTAAATGAACACCGCCCGGTTTTCAATGACGCCGGGCGGAGTAGTTTGGTTTGTTATATAGTGAGTAGGTCACGCTTGTAGCGTGGCCGTCGGGCTACAAGCCCGAGCTGCGATTTTTGCATCGACAATGATGAAATTTTAGGGCAGGAGCGCTTTGCGAAGCGCCCCTACATTCGCCGCCTCGCTGATTTTTTGCCGGGGTTCAGGCGACTTCCTGCTGCACCTGGGTGACAACGCTGTTGATAATGGCCTTGAGCGTATCAAAAACACCCTGACCGGTGGTAGCCACAGATTCAAATGTAGCCTGATGGCTAACTTTGAAGATGCTTTTGAGCAGCGGCACGGGCATGGCGTTGGGGACATCGCGCTTATTCAGTTGAATCACAACGGGAATCGGGTTGGCCGGCAGGTTGAGCGCCTGTAATTGCGCCTGCATACTTTCCCAGGCTTCAATGTTGGCGTTGGTGCGGCAGGCCGCAGAATCGGCCACAAAAACAATGCCATCGGCGCCGCGCACCACCAGCTTGCGGCTGGCTTCAAAGTGGTTTTGGCCGGGCACGGAGTACAAATGGATTTTGGGGCTAAGCCCGCTGATTTTGCCCAGCTCAAGCTGCAAAAAGTCAAAATAGAGGGTGCGGTCCTCGTGGAGTTTTAGCGCTACCAGTTCACCGCGCCGGCGCGGGTCGGCCCGGGCGTGGATTTGTTGCAGATTGGTGGTTTTGCCGCTGAGCGCCGGCCCGTAGTAGACAATTTTTAAAATTAACTCTCGGTGCTGCCAGTTAATGAACATTCAGGCCAGCAGTTTGTTGAGTTCGGTATCAAACGCCTGCTCAATTTGGCCGGGGAAAACCGGATTTTTGGCGACCGATTCAATTTCATCGAGTTTGGTTTTCAGGTTGAGCGCGATTTGCCGGGCGTGATACCACACCGAGCCTAACCGGCTGCTGTATGGCCCGCGGTTAACCACCAAAATTAACAAATACTGCTGGCCCACGTTCAGCGCGTAGAGATCGTCATTTTTGCCTTCACGGTAGGCCAGGTGCACGCATTCGGCGTTGCCATCAATGGCCCGGCCAGCTTCGATGATGGTGACAATACTGCCGCTGAGCAGCGAGGCCACACTTTCAACCGGGATTTCATCGGTGTAGCCGGTTTTGGCGATTACGTTGGCGCTGGTATCGGTGAGCAGTACGCAGCTTGCTTTTACATCGGTGCGCAGCCGGCCGAGTTGTTCGTTCAGTTGCCGGAAGTTTTCTTCTGACCAGGTGGCCACGGTGGGTTGTTCCAGATTTTGGCCGTACAGGGCTTCCTGCACAACCTGCCGAAACGCGCCAATTTCAAGGGGTTTGGTGAGATAGCGGAACACTTTAATGCGCCGCGCTTCGGCTTCGACAACCTCGTTGCCAAAGGCGGTGATCATAATCAGCCGGGCATCCGGCTGCGCGTAGCGAATGGCTTCGGCCAGCTCCAGACCGTCCATTTCGGCCATATTAAAATCTGTTACAACTACATCGTAGGGGTGGGCCAACAAGCGGTCCAGCGCGGCAAAACCGTTGGTAACGGTGGTTACCTGCAAGGTGGGGTCTACCTTTTTAAGGCTGTTGCTCAATACCCGGAGAATCGAAACTTCGTCATCGACGATCAGGACACGTTTGGAAATTGTCATTGAAGAGTTATCCAGTTTTACCCCCCTAACTTGCAGCGCCCCTTGTCCCCCTCCCCGCAAAGCAGGGAGGGGGTTGGGGAGGGGCGGGTTACCCCTGAACCGCTGGCTGGGAGGGGAACCAGCGGCCGGGAAGGTGACAAATACTCACATACGCAATACGTATCTATCTGTAAGTATACCGCCAAATGGGCGTAAAATCGGTTGGCTTAGGTTGGCAAATGTTGGAGTTATTGGTTAATCCAGAGGTAACCCTGATGGCGGACCGTTTTGATGTAACGCGGTTTGGCCGGTTGCGGCTCAATTTTGCGCCGCAGATGGTGGATGTGCCATTTGACCAGCTCTTTGGCTTCAACATCGCTGCTGGTATGGCCCATGCCGCAGGCCACCAGTTGCCGCGCCGAAACCGGCTGCGGCGAGGCTTTAACCAAACACACCAGCAAATCAAATTCGGTGGTGGTTAGCTCCAGCAGGTGATCGTTGAGCGTGGCCTGGCGGTGGTGCTGATCGATCACCAGCGGGCCGGCGTGGATAAAGCGCTGGCCGGGCGGCGGCGGCGCGGGCGAAAGGTCGTTATCCAGCGTGGCCAGCGACTGGCGCAAAACTTCAAGCTGATTGAGCAGGCTGAGCTGGTGCAACAATTTTTTGCGCTGGGCCAGCCCTTCGGCCACGCGCTCGCGGATAATTTGCGGCGTGGTGGGTTTAAACAGGTAATCAAACGCGCCCAAGCGCAGCGCCTCTACCGCGCTTTCTACCGAGCCGTAAGCCGTGAGGATAATCACTACCAGATTGGGGTCTCGCTGGCGGGCCTGGTGGAGCACCGTCAGCCCATCTACCGGCTCCATTTGCAAATCCAGCAGGAGCAGGTCAATTGGGGTTTCGGCCATGCGGTTCAGCGCTTCGGCCCCGTTGGCGGCGCTTTCAACGCTGTAGCCTTCGTGCTTGAGGGCGTTTTCCAGCACAAAACGGATGTTGGCTTCGTCGTCAATAATCAGGATTCTGGGCCGGTTCATGTGGGGTTATCCCTTGCCGGCAACGGGCAATTTGAGCATGCACACCAGCTCGGAGCTGGTCTGCCGACAGTCTACCTGGCCACCGTGGGCCACCACAATATCGTAACTCATCACCAGGCCAAAACTTATTTCGGCGCTGGCCTGGGCGGCATCGGGCTTGATGATTTGCCGCCACTGATCGGGGGTGATGGTTGAGGCATCGGCCTGAAATTTAACCACAACATGGTCGTTTTCCGGGTAGCTGCTCACCTGCAAATTTCCACCGCCGGCGCTGCCAATGGCCTCGGCAAAGTTGAGGATGAAACTCAAAAATACCAGATGCAACTGGTTGGCCACTGCTTTTACCGGCGGCAGCGCCACCGCCAGATTATCCTGCAACTGAACTTTTTGGCGTTTGAATTCTTTGCTGGCAATGGCGATGGCTTCTTGCAGCAGCGAAGTTATGTCGCCCACTCGCGGCGTTTCGGAGTGCGGCCGGTAAATCTGGCGCATGCGGTTGACCAAAGTTACCACCCGCGCCGACTCCTGCTGGCTGAGCCGAATGTAGGACTCCACTTCGGCCGGGTTGTTCAGCTCTTCCAGCGCCAGCGCCAGCGCGCCCTGAATGGCCTGCATGGGGTTGTTAATTTCGTGCGACAGGCTGGCCGTGAGCCGGCCAACCGTGGCCAGCCGCTCGGTTTGCAGCATTTGCTGGTAAAGCTGTTCTCTTTCGGCCACAAGTTGCACGGTTTGGGTATGAAGCTGGGCGTTGCCCACCGCCACAGCGACCATATCGGCGGCGGTTGAAAGCAGGGTCACATCATTTGGTTCAAACGAGCCGGCTATTTTGTTGAGCAAACAGACCACCCCAATAGCCTGCCCGTGGTACAGCACCGGCAACGACAGCACATTTTTGAGGCGCAGGTTAAGCTGGCTGCACACGGTTTGGTTGACGTTGGGATCATTTTGCGGATCGTTGACCACCAACGCCTGCCCGTGTTCAACCACCCAGGCCGCTGTTGATTGTTCAAGATTGACCAGCACCGGCGAGTCTGTCGAAAAGGTGACACCCCTGGCTACCATCAGTTTGAGGCTTTGGCCGGGGCCAGACTCCAGCAGCCAGAGCAGCCCGATTTCGGTGTTGGCCAGCCGTTGCAACCACTCCAACCCCCGCTCGAGCGTAACCTCCAAATCAAGGCCGCCGGCAATTTGCTGGCTCATTTCATACAAAATACGCTGCTGCGCGGCGTAGTCGGTCAGTTCTTCCATCATGCGGGCGTTGGCAATCGCCGAGGCGGTCAGGGCGGCAATACCTTCCAAAAATGCGCCGTCGCTGGTGGAAAAAGCGTTGGGCCGGGTGCCGTACATCACCAGCACCCCGAGCAGGGTGTCGTGGTGCAAAATGGGCGCGCCCACCAGGCAGCGCAACGAGTCATCAACCGGCCGGTCGATAGACAGGGCAAAGCGCGGGTCGGTGGTGGGCAGGTTGGCGTGCAGCCGCCGCCGGTTTTGCACCACCCAGCCCAACAGGCCGGCATCTGCCGGGCGCCGCATCCCGGCCAAAAGACCAATTTTTCGGCTCAGGGCGGTGTCGAGGGTGAGCCAGGCTTCATCTTTTGACAGCAGCCAGATTTCGCTGCTGGCCGCGTTGAGAATAGGCGTTGCCTGTTCCAAAATAAGCGCCAGTCCGGTATCGAGCGTGCGCTGCTCGCTGATCATTTGGGCAATCATTACCAGCAGGGCGTTTTGGGTGGCATAAATCTGGGTTTCATCGTGGTGCAGAAATTCGGTGAGCAGCCCGCCCAGCGATTGGCCAAGCTGGGCCAGCATTTGCCCGGTGGCTGTTGAAATTTGGGGCAGGCTGGGGTACGCCAGTTTGAGTACACCCACAAGCTGGTGCCCCCAAACCAGCGGAACAGTGAGGTGATAACTTAACCCGCTCGATGTCTGGCGCACGGCCGGGCTTAAATACGGACATTCGGCGGCCAGCGGCGTCCAGCCGTGCAGTTGCTGTACTCCTTCCAGGCAGCGGGTTGTTTCTTCCAGCAGGGTGCCCGCATTTTGGAGCATGGGCGGCAGGTTGTAGCTGCCAATCAACTGAAAATCCTCACCCTGAACCAACAGCAGCCAGGCGGCGGCGGCGTCAAAATAGCGAGCCACCTGTTCAACCTGCACATTTAACCCGTTGGGCGTAAACAGATTGCTGGCGTTGTAAAAAATGCTGAGCAGAGTGATCAGGCTGGCAAAAGCGGGCTGCAAATGAGCGGCCAATCGGGCGTTGACTTCGGCTGGTAGCAGAGGCAGCAGCAGGTAGTCATCGGCCCCGGTGGCCAACACCGCGGCGCGGTCAGCGGCGGAGTCGATCAGGCCGATAAGCGGAATATGCCGGGCGGAACTGCCGGAAATTTCGGTGTGACGGCTTTGCAGGGCGCGGAGGTCGTCTGTGCCGGAACGGGCATCGACCAGAATGATGGCCGGCGGCGATGCGGCCTGCAGGTGCGGCCGGCCATCGGCCGGGGTGAGGCAATGAGTCACTAACCCGTAAGCCGGCAGCGCGGCTTGCAGTGATTGCGCTACTAGGTTATCAGCACTGATCAGTAATATGTTGCCCATTGTCTGCTAAGTTGAGTATAACACGTCTGGAATCTGATTACAACCACTTTGCCTTTGACTCCCCAAAAATATTATGGTAAGTTTGAACTATTCAGAAGCCGGCAGGTGATGGTGGTTTTGTTCAGATTTTTGCTCAAAAAATGGAAACTGGCCCTGGTTTTGTTTGTGGTGTTTGATATGCTGCTGGTGGGCGGGCTGGTGTATACGTTTGCCGTGCAGGAAGTCCGGCGGGTTGAAGCCGCGGGGCTGGCCCGGCTTACAGTTTCGCCCACGGCGACGGCCACCGCCACGGCAACCCCGTGGCCCGGCCCCGGCCGGCGGGTAACGCCCACGCCCACTCTGCCGGCGACCCCGCTGGCCACAGACGTGCTGGCCGAGAGCGGTTTTCCGGTGGGGTTTACGCCCACACCCCAACCCACCCGTGAACAGGTGATGATCACCCTGCCATACATTAACCCGGTATATCGCAACAATCTGGATGTGCCGGTGATCAACCAGATTTACTACCCGGAACCGTTTTTTCCGCCGGGCAGCAACAACGCTTGCGGGCCGGTGGCGCTCTTTGCCGCTTTGCAGGCGCTGGGCAGCAAGGTTGAATACAGCCGCCTGCGCGATATTGCCGTGGCCAACGGCTTCACTTCGTATGGCATTTCAAAGGGTGGGCTGGTCGGCACGGCGGCCTATGTTAACCAGGAAACAGGCGGCACACTGCAAATTGAACACGGCAGCCGCTACGGCACCAAAGATTTAATCCGCGAGGTGCGCACCGGCGGGGTGGTAATTGTGCTGCTCAACGTGCAAAAAGCCGGCGGCCAATTCCGGGTAACGCCCGATGCCGTCAACTCGTTTGGCCATTTTCTCATTGTGGATAGCATCAATTTGCGCTCCAAAACGGTGCAATTTGCCGGCTCAACTTTGGGCATGGAAAAGGTGCCGCTGGCCGATTTTGTCCAGTCGTGGAGTGGCAGCAGCCAGCCGGTGAACACTTCCGGCCCGGCCTGGCAGAGTTTTCTGCGGACGGAGGCAGCCGATAACTGGGCGCTGGTTATCCGCCGCAAACGGTAGCCGCAGTGAATGAACGAGTCAGCGAGTCTGCGAATCAGCGAGTCGTCTTTCACCCTTTATTCTTCGGCCTTCTCTCCTCCCTTGCGCCCCGGCTCACCTGCACACGTCCTCACTTTTCATCCTTCATCCTTCATCCTTCATCCTTTTGACAGGCGTTTTCTTCGTGGTACACTACCCCGCAGTCTAAATTTTACAGGGACTTCCAACTTTGACCGATCAGATTTCGCCGCCAAACCCGTTGGCTACCGGGCCAGACCTCGCCCCGCAGGCCGAACCGGCGTCTACCAATGCGACTCCGGCCAAAAAGAACAACCTCAAAAATATTGTGCTTCACGCGGGCGCCATTATTGTGGCCACGGTTATCACCATCGGGTTGTTTTTGGTTATTGACCGCGAAACGATTATGCAGTTTCAGCGGTGGGGGTATTTTGGCATTTTTCTTACCAGCCTGATCGGTAACGCCAGTATCGCCCTGCCTATTCCCAGCCTGTTTTTTACGTTTGTGGGCGGCGGCACGTTCAACTGGGTGATTGTCGGCCTGGTTTCCGGCGTGGGCGAAGCCCTGGGCGAGTCGACGGGTTATTTGGCCGGCTACGGCGGTTCGGCCATTATTGAAGACCGCGACCTGTACCAGAAAATGCACGGCTGGATGGAAAAATATGGCGGCCTGACTTTGTTTGTGCTGTCGGTAGTGCCCAACCCGGTGATCGATCTGGCCGGGATTGCAGCCGGAGCCTCAAAGTTTGGCTATCTTCGGTTTTTAGTTTACTGCTGGGCCGGTAAAACTATCAAAACGATGGTTTTTGCTTACGCCGGCGCGCACTCGGTAAACTGGCTGCTGCACTATATCGATGGCTTTATTGGCTGAAACACTTGACAGCCCTTTGGCTGTTGGTTATACTACGGCCAGATAAGTTCAACAACGTTGAACAGGAGGAGTAAGCAGCATGCGGCTGCCAGAGAAGCGAGGTCACCGGCTGAAAGCCTCGCTCAGTTAGCACTGCTGAACGTAGCCTGGGAGTTGGGCGGCTGAACCAAAGTAAGCCGTTCCGGGTTGGCCCGTTACAGCCCAATGAGAGATCAATTGCCAATTATCAATGAACAATTATCAATGAACAAAGTTTTGTTTGGCCAACCCGGCCTCAATTGACGAAATTTGTTAATTGTTAATTGCTAATTGTTAATTGTTTATTGATAATCAAGGTGGTACCGCGAAATGGACTGTCCCTTTCGTCCTTGAAGGATGAAAGGGATTTTTTGTTGTAAAGCAGTCCAGCAGAGCGATACCAACAAAAAAAGCGCGGAGTCAAAAACTGTGGTTTTGGACTCCGACCACAAACTCTTAAAAACCGGAGCAGGAATACATCCTAATTCCTAACTCCTGACTCCTGAATCCTATTTACTACGGAGTTATAAGCGCATGTCCAAAGAATTACCCATTGATCGCCAAAATATGGCCAAGGCCTACGAGCCGCAGCTATTTGAGGAAGCCCTGTACGACTGGTGGGAAAGCAAAGGCTACTTTAAACCCGAACACGCCGGCCCCGATGCCGAGCCATTTGTGATTGCCATGCCGCCGCCCAACGTTACCGGCGCGCTGCATCTTGGCCACGCCATTACTGCTTCGGTTGAGGATTTGCTGATCCGTTACAACCGGATGCAGGGTAAAGCCGCCCTCTGGATTCCCGGCACCGATCACGCCGGCATCGCCACCCAGTTGCAGGTGGAGCGCGCCCTCCGCGCCGAAGGCACCAGCCGCGAAGAAATTGGCCGCGAGAAATTTTTGGAGCGCACCTGGGCCTGGCGCGAAGAATACGGCGGCATCATCACCCGCCAGCACCGCCGCCTGGGTGTGAGTTGTGATTGGGAGCGCGAGCGTTTTACGATGGACGAAGGGCTGTCGCGGGCGGTGCGCGAGGCGTTTGTCAGCCTGTATGAAAAAGAGCTGATCTACCGCGGCGAATACCTGATTAACTGGTCGCCGGGGTTGCAAACCGCCGTCAGCGATCTGGAAGTGGAATATTCGGAAGAAGAGGGCCAGCTCTACTTCTTCAAATACATGCTGGCCGATTCCAGCGAGTATATCCCCGTGGCCACCACTCGCCCCGAAACCATTTTGGGCGATACCGCCGTGGCCGTTCACCCGGAAGATAAACGCTACCAAAAATACATTGGCCGGCAGGTGGTGGTGCCGATGCTCGGCCGCAAAATACCGGTCATCGCCGATGAGTATGTTGACCGCGAATTTGGCACCGGCGCGCTCAAAATTACCCCCGGCCACGACCCCAACGACTTTTTGATTGGCCGCAAACACAACCTGCCCACCATCAACGTGATGACCAAAAAAGCCACCATCAACGAAAACGGCGGCCCCTACCAGGGCATGGATCGTTTTGACTGCCGCAAAAAGTTGTGGGCCGATATGCAAGCTTCCGGCCTCACGCTGGAAACCAAACCGCACCGCATGCAGGTGCCGCGCTCGCAGCGGGGCGGCGAGGTGGTAGAACCGATGGTTTCAACCCAGTGGTTTGTTAAAATGGAGCCGCTGGCCCAAAAAGGGCTGGCCGCGGTCAACAACGGCGACATCACCATCATCCCGGAACGGTTCACCAAAATTTACAACAACTGGCTGGAAAACATCCGCGACTGGTGCATTAGCCGCCAGTTGTGGTGGGGGCATCGCATCCCGGTGTGGTACTGCGCCGATTGCAAAGGGATGACCGTGGTTCGGGAAGACCCCACCGCCTGCGTGCACTGCGGCAGTTCAAATATTGAACAGGACCCGGACGTGCTCGATACCTGGTTCAGCTCCGGGCTGTGGCCCTTTTCTACGCTGGGCTGGCCCGACAACACCCCCGATTTGCAGCGCTTCTATCCCAACACGGTGATGGAAACCGGCTACGATATTCTCTTTTTCTGGGTGGCGCGGATGATTATGAGCGGGCTGGAATACACCGAAGAGCCGCCGTTCCGCACCGTGTACCTGCACGGCCTCATCCGCGATGAGCACGGCAAAAAAATGAGCAAAACATCGGGCAATGTCATCGACCCATTACAAGTGATGGACCAGTACGGCACCGACGCCATGCGTTTTTCGCTGCTTACCGGCTCAACCCCCGGCAACGATATGAACCTGTCGCTGGAGCGGATTGCCGCCAATCGCAACTTCTGCAACAAAATCTGGAACGCCACCCGTTTTGTCGTGAGCAATTTGGGCACGGCCTTTGATTACGGCGCGGCCACCTGGAATCTCTCCGGCCTGACCACGCCCGACCGCTGGATTTTGAGCCGGCTCAACCGGCTCACCATCGAAGTAACCCGCCTGATTGACAACTACAATTTTGGTGAAGCCGGCCGCCAGTTGTACGATTTTTTCTGGAGCGAGTTTGCCGACTGGTACATTGAAATTGCCAAAATTCGGTTGTACGGCGCCGACGCCCGCGCCCAGGCCACGGTTCGGCGGGTGCTGGTGTACGTGCTGGATAAAACGCTGCGCCTGCTGCATCCGTTTGTCCCCTTTGTTACCGAAGCCGCCTGGCAGCACCTGCCCCTGCACGAGGAGGAGGCGCTGATGGTGGCCGACTGGCCGCGCGAAAGCCACACCCCTCCCGATGAGGACGCCGAAACCCAAATGTCGCTGCTGATTGACGTGGTGCGGGCCATCCGCAACATTCGCTCCGAATACAATGTGGAGCCGGCCAAACGCATCCCGGCAACCATTGTGGCCGGCACGCACGAAGGCATCCTGTTTAAAAACGAGGACATTATCACCGCGCTGGCCCGCCTTGACCCCGATAAGCTGACTCTGGTGCGGGCATTGCCCAACAAGCCGGAGCAGGCCGTGTCGCAGGTAGTCAGCGGCGGCATCGAAATTTACCTGCCGCTGACCGGCATGATCGATCTGGATGCCGAGCGCCAGCGGCTGCAAAAAGACCGGGCCAGCCTGGAAAAATGGATTGCCGCCAGCCGGGGCAAGCTCAATAATCAGGGCTTTGTGGGCAAAGCGCCCGCCGAGGTGGTGGAACGCGAGCGCGAAAAACTGGCCGATCTGGAATTGCAGCTTTCCAAAGTGGCGGACCAACTGAAAGTGTTGGGGTGACGTTTTGGTTTTGAAAAATGGTTAAGGTTTGCGCAGCGGAGTGCACGTCACTCTGAGTGACCGAAGGGAGCGAAGAGTCTCCAGCCCGATCCAGTTTTGAGATTCTTCGCTCAGAATGACCTCAACGGGCGTAACCTCTAATATCGCTTGGCATTTGACGGCGTGGTGCATGTTGCGTATCTGTTAAACGCAATACGCACCACGTTTTTTATTGGTCGCTTTACCGGCCAAACAAACTTTTGCCCGCCGCGCCAACCGTGGGGTCAAATTGAGCCGCCCACAAATCGGCGGCGAAATCCAGAATATCGCTGTAACGATCTTCTTTGCGTTTGGCCATTGCTTTTTGAATGACTCCGGCCAAACCGCCCATCTGCTCCCGCAGCGCCGCCAGCCCGGCCGGCGGGTCTTTGCAGATGGCCTTTTCCAGCAGCATAAACAGCCTGACTTCCTGTTTGATGTTGTGGCCCAGCGTATCGGCCTGGGTTTGGATGGTGTCAACGTTAATGTAGTGCTGGCCGGTGAGCAAGTGGTACAGCAGCTCGCCCACCTGATAAATATCGCTGCGCGGGTCCAGCGCTTCGCCCCTGAACTGCTCCGGCGAACTGTAAATGACCGTGCTCGGCTGAAAGCCAACCTGGGTGAGGGCCATGCCGCCGGCCGCCTGCGGCACGTGGGCAATGCCAAAATCGGTGATTTTGGGCCGGCCATCGGCGGTGAGCAGAATGTTCTCCGGTTTGATGTCGCGGTGGACAATGCCTTTGGCGTGCAGCTTGCCCAGCCCTTCGCAAATGCCGGTAACCAGTTTAATGGCCTGGCTTGTTTCAAATTTGCCGTTGTGGTTGAGTTTGTCCTGCAAACTGCCGCCGGGCAGATGCTCCAAAATCATATAAATGCGCTCGTTGTGGATGCGCAGCCCGTGGATGGTGAGGATGTTGGGGTGTTCCAGCGCGGCGATCACCCGCGCTTCCTGCACAAAGCGTTTTACGTTTTTCTGGTTGGCGGCTTTGTCCAGCAATAACTGCTTTATCGCCACCCGCCGTTCCAGCATGCGGTCGTGGGCTTCGTACACGGCGGCAAAGCCGCCCTGCCCCAACACGCGGATAATCTCATATTCAAACAGTTTTTGGCCCGGCTCCAGCATCATTCCCCCCAACAGACAATTCTTACATTGATTGTCTAAATTGTAGCTTAGACCAGGCTGTACGTCCACCCGACGGGCTGGCCGTCTTTGTAAGGCATGACTCCGTGAAACTGGCGCGAATTGGGGCTAAAGACCAGCGGCAAAAAATACCTGTCGCCGGGCCACAGCGGCAGCTCAAGAATTTGCTCCACCGGCACCCAGGCCAGCGAGCCTTCGGCGTTTTCAGTGAGGGGCGTGCCGGTAAAGCGGTTAACTCTGAAAATAAAGCCGAACCAGTCTTCGCCGTGTTTGCCAAAACCGGGCCAGCTAATGGTGCCGCGCAGTTCGATGTCGTCGCACTCGATACCGGCTTCCTCGCGGATTTCGCGGCGCAGCCCGGCGATGATGTCTTCATCGGCCTCCAGTTTGCCGCCCAGGCCATTGTACTTGCCCAGGTGATGGTCGCCGGGGCGGCTGTTGCGGTGGATGAGTAGCGTCTGTTGGCCGTCGGGCGACATAACGTAGGCCAGTGTGGCCAAAATAGGGGTGTAAGGCATGGGGCGTCTCCATGAGTAATTTTGAGGGGTAGTATAGCTCAGCATGCGGCCAAAGCCACACCGGGCCACAATGCTCTGCCGGGGAGATCGGGCCAGCCGCCCGACCGTCACGCTACATGAACTTTCACAATTTAATTCGGTAATAGTTTTCCCCATCCCCCCTGGCCCCCCTTCCCAGAGGGAAGGGGGGAATTAAGGAAACGGTGTCAATTTCGGGCGCGAAGCGCCCGAAATTGACACCGAATTCCTCTTTTCCCCTCCCCCTTTCAGGGGGAGGGGTTAGGGGAGGGGGATTACCGAATTAAATTTTTAGTCTTCCTCAAGCGTGACCTGCTTCCTGCGGAAGGAAATTTGGATTATAACTCAGTCAAAACCTAATTATAACTCAGTCATAATCTATTTATAACTCAGTCATAATTACATTATAACTGAGTTATAATCTACCTTCCCGAAAGCTTAGATTTACAAATCAGCTTCCGGGAAGGTGAGTAAGTCAGCCTTATTTGGTGAGCAGCGGCAGAATGGTCACATAAATGCCGGCCAGCGTGGCCGAGGTAATGACGCCGCTGATGTTAGCCCCCAACGCTTCGGGAATGATGATGTTGGTGGGGGCGCATTCGGCCACAGCTTTTTGGGCCACTTTGACCGTGGTGGGCACGCAGCTTACCCCGGCAATGCCGATGGTGGGATTGTACCGGCCGCGCTTGAGAAAATAGAGAATGTAACCGCCGGCAATCCCGCCCAACCCCGATAACAGCAGGGCCAGAATGCCGAGCAGCAGCAGCATAAAGATTTCCGGGTTCAAAATGGTGTTGGCTTCGCAGAGCACGCCCAGCAAAAAACCCAGAAACAGGGTGGCCCCGTACAGCACCGTTTCCTGAATGAGCTGGGTAAAGTGGCCCAACTCAGACTCGCGGATGGCCACCCCCAAAAACAGCGACACAAACAGCGGCGCGGCCACCGGAAAGATAAAACAAAGCACCACGCATGCGCCAACCACAAAAATCAGCTTTTGCGCCGCAGAGATTTTAATGGGGTGGGCCGGCGGCGGCACCGGTTTGCTGCGCAAATGTTTGGGGATCAGCAGCTTGATCAGGTAGGGGTAGCCGCCGTAGGTTAGCCCCAGGTACAGGTAGGCCACAATGGTAATGGGCACAAACAAATTGCGAGACAAAATGAGCGAGGTAAAGAGCACCATCGGCCCATCTGCGCCGCCAACCATGGCAATTGAGGCGGCATCGTTGGGGCTAAGCCCCACCGCAATGGCAATGGGAAAGGTCAAAATGGTGCCTAATTCGGCGCAGAGCGCCAAAAACATGCTTTCCAGCGGGCGCGCCAGCAGATATTGAATATCCAGCAGCACCCCAATGCCCATAAACACCAGGCAGGCAATCAGGCCGTTGCTAAAGGTAAAGGTGTACACCGGCTGCAAAAAATAGATTTGCAGCGCGTCGGTCAACTCGGCCGGTGTGCTGGCCAGCGGATCGACAAACAGCGTGCCCTGCCGGCCATCGGGCAAAAACAGCACGGCGGCGTTGACCGCGGCCATGCCCAGGCCCATCGGCACCATCAGCAACGCTTCAAGAACGCCTTTGTAACCCAGGTACACCAGCAAAATTCCCAGCGCAATCAACCCCAGCCGGGCCACAATAATCTGCGGGCTGGAAGCCAGCAGCGTGCCCAGACCGGGAAACAGATCGATCAGGTTTGGCAGATTCATCAATATGTTCCTTCCAGAAATAAAAGAATGACAGGTGTCAGCGCCGCCGGATTATTTTTTGGCAAGCCGGTGCGACAGCATAATTTCCATACGGCCTTCGGCGACCCAGTGGGGTTGAACCCGGCTCCGCCGGACGCGTTGAATTTGAACTTTGGCCCCCAGGGTGGCATGCACCGCGGCAGTGATGGCCGCAATAACTTCTGGCGCGGCCTGGAAGGTATCGGCCAGCGCGATGGGCGGCGCGGCCGCCATTTCAGTACTGGGTTGGCGTCGCCGGCTGATAGCCAGCGACATCGCTTTGATCAACCCGGCCACCAGCAACGAAATGACAATCGCCAGGCCGTAAATCAGAAACGCCATTTTTACCGCATCAAACACACTCATACATCCTCCATCGAAAATAGGCCGTCTGGCGGGCATCACAAACAGGCCCGGCACGCACTGGTGGCGGCGGGCGGTCCTGTGCGCGCCAGGCGACAGGCCATCTATTGCAGCTAAATTAACCTGATGAGTTGGTCGCCGGGGAGTCTGACACAGACATAACGACGGCGATGGAGTTTGCCAGCAGGCGGGTGTTGGCGCCGAAAGGCTGCTCTGCAGCACGGGCGGTGGGCTGTGAGGCAAAAGCCGCGCGGCGGGCACACGGCGAGTGGTAAATCTAATACTTCTCTCTACAAAATACCCCTTCCGCACTCAGAAAGGGGCAGCCAACTCAATTTCACTTTGACGGGCCAAGTCTAGCACACTTAAATTCCGGCGTCAACCGTACGGTGGTCAAGTGTAATTATTCACAACCGGAGATTAAATTTGACATTTTGACGGTTGAAAATGGGGCTTGAAAACTCGGCAGGGGCGATTGTGAAGAATCATTCATAAACTACTTATCGAACTTTCATAATTGCGGGTTATACTCTGTTCATAATCCAATAGCTGTGGCAACGATGGCTCCCGTTCTTCTTTTACTTCTGGCGGGAGCCTGCGTTATGTGTTTTGAGCAAAAAAGCACATAACGTTATAATCATAGGACAGCGTAGTACTCCAACTTCAATGGGTTTCCATAAGCAGAAAAGGTTAATTGAGGGATGAACAAAAATTTTATTCTGAAAATTTTGGGTGGACTGGTTGTGATCGGCGTGGTGTTGTTTGGGCTGATACAATTTGTGCCGGTTGATCGCAGCAACCCACCGGTAGTCAGCGAGCCAAACTGGGACTCGCCGCAAACCAAGGCGTTGATGGAACGGGCCTGTTTTGATTGCCACAGCAACGAAACCAAGTGGCCGGCATACGCTTACGTCGCTCCTTTTTCCTGGTTATTGGCTCACGATGTGCAGGAAGGCCGGCAAAAATTCAACCTGTCTGATTGGGCGCGCAAGCCCGGTGAAGGCGGTGAGATGATCGAATCGATCCAGAAGGGTGAAATGCCAATGCCCATTTATTTGCCGCTCCACCCCGAAGCCAAATTGACCCCGGCCGAAACTGACGCGCTCATTGCCGGCATCAAGGCTACATTTGGCGCCGAAGGCGGTGAGGAGCATGAGCGCGGCGAAGCCGGCGAGCACGGCGAAGAGGGTGAATACAACGAAGTCGGCGAAAGCAATTAACCAGCCATTTATTCAGCCAACAAAAAAGAGCCAGTCGCGACTGGCTCTTTTTTGTTGGCTAATCCTCTTTATTTTTTCGGCCACACGCGCCGGCCGAGCACCAACCCGGCCAGCGGCAGCACGGCCAACCCCGGCAGGCAGGTGGAGAGCAACCCACCGCTCGCCGGCGATTCGGCGGGCGGGCCGGTGGTGATCACCGCGACTGTTGGCTGCGATTCCTCGGCCGGGGCGGCGGATTGTTCGCTGCCGCGCACTACCACTGTTACCGGGGCAGACTCGGCCTGGCCAATTTTTACTATCACCCGGTATTCGCCGGGCGCGTCAAACACCGAGTTGGCGCTGTAGTCCCGCTGAATTTCGGCGTCGCTGCTCCAGGCAGCGCATTTGGGGGTAGAACTGCGGCTCAGGCCGTTGCCAAAATCAAAGGTAACCGGCTGGCAGTAGAAATCCGGGTTATTATCCGCCCCGCCCACCACCTGCGCCACAAAGTTGACCTCCAGCGGAGCCGCGCCCTCGGTCACATCTGCGGTCAGGCTGACTGTCGCCTCGGCGGGGTTGTCCGGCAGGCTGGCCGGCTGCGGTTGCGCGGGCGCGTCGGTTGGTTGCGGCGGAACGGGCGTGGCGGCGGGCAGGCTGGCCGGGTCGAGCCTGTCCGGGATGGCGCTGGCGTCGCCTTCAACTGTTTCGTAGGCCGCGCCTTCCAGTACCACAATCACCCGCTGGCCGAGCGCGAAATATTTGCCGGCGTCGGGCCGGTTCAGCAGAAATTGCAGAAACTCGTCCGAAGGGAAGGGCAGCGGCGTGGCGGTCATCGTCGTGGGGTCAAAGGTGGTGTCGGTCCACACGCCATCGCGCAGCACAAACGCTTTGTCGCCCACAGTAGTTACGGCGGCAGTTGCCGCTCCGCCCCGGTCGGCGTCCGGCCCGGCGGTGGCCAGCGGCATCGGCGCGGGGGCGGCCATATCGGCCCCGGCCAGCGCGTTTTGCTCCACGGCTTTGCTCACGGCGCTCTCGCCGGACACCTGCGGCGCGGGCGCTTCCTGGGCGGCGGCAAACTCATCCTGGGCAATCATCTGCCGGCCTTCGTTGCTGAGGGCCAGCTCCGGCTCCTCCACCAAAAACGAGGTGTAGGGGGTGATGATGCCGTAACGCACGCTCAGATTAACAATTTCATCGATGGTTTCCCGGTTTTCGCCATTGAGCCGCACCTGATTGAGCAGGTAGCCAATTTTGCGGGTGGCCCACAGCCGGGGAATGAAAGCCTCGCCCTGGCCGGGGCGGCTGGCAAAGGTCAGGTCATCGTAGCGGAAGGTGCGCGGCCGGCCGTTCACTTGCCCGGTGAGGGTGATAGTGGCCGGCCCACCCTGGCGGTAACGCCCGGTGACAATGAGCTGCGTGCCGGCAAAGAGGTCGGGCAGGGGGTAGGGGTAGGTGTCGTTGATGGTCACGCCATCCACTTGCAGGTCGATGTCGGCCAGCACCGGCGTGCTGACTTTGGCGTAGAAGCTGCTCACCTGCTCGTCAACGCGCTCGCCGGGGCGAACATACGCGCCCACGCCGCGATTGTCCTGCGCCAAACTATCAAGCAGGAGCGTATCCACGTCATCGCCCACGCCAAAGGGAAAGATGCGCAGGTTGGGCGTGGCCGCCTGTTCGATGCTGCTGAGAATGAGCGGCGTTTCCACCACGCCGCTGGTGGGCAGGCCATCGGTCAGAAAAATAACGATGGTGGGCCGCTGGCGGTCGGCGCTGCTGATGGCTTCGAGCAGGGCGCGGTTGATGTCGGTGCTGCCTTCGGGGCGCAGGTTATCGACAAAACGACGGGCTTCCGGCACGCGGCTGGCCGGCTCGACGCGGTTGGAGAAGGCGTTGACGCCGGTGCTAAAGGCGATAACGTTGAAGCGGTCGCCGGAATTGAGGTGATCGAGCACGTATTTGAGCGCGTCGCGGGCCTGCTCCATCTTTTCACCCTCCATCGAGCCGGAAACATCGAGCACCAAAATTACGTCTTTGTCGATGACCTGTTCGGCTTCAACGTTGGGGGCGATGAGCAGGGTAAAAAAGCCGTCCTCGCCGGGCTGCTGGGTGCTGAGCAGGTTGGCGCTCACGTCCTCCGGCGAAATGGTGTAGTACAGGCTGAAATCGGTGTTGGGCAGCACGTTGGCCTCTTCCCAGCCGATGAGCGCCCGGTACTGGCCATCGCGCTGGATGCTGACCGGGTGGCTGGGCGAGTAGATGGCTTTGATCGGCTCGCGGGAGGTGAGGTTAACGGTGACGGCCACATTTTCCAGCGGTTGCGCCGAAAATTTTTCGGTGCTGAGCGGGTACACGTACTGCACCAGCCCGTTATCCACCGGCAAAATCTGCGAATATTCAATTTCCACGCGGCGGGTGTCGCCGGGGTCGATGGGGAAGATGCTGGCTTGAAACAGGTCGCGGCCCACGTACTCCAGCAGAGCCGGGTCCAGCCGGCGGCGGACGATGTTATCGTAAATCTGGCGGGCTTCCTCTTTGGTGTAGAGCTGGCCCTCCACCTTTTGGCCGTCGATCCACATATTGAACTGGTTGATGGCGGCGTTCTCCGGCAGCGGGAAAATGTACGTCCCTTCCAGCGACCACTGGCTGTCGTTGCGGAAAATCTGGTCAACGCGGGTGGTGGCAATCTGATCGTCGATGGTTACTTCGACGCGGTGATTTTGCACGGTCAGGTACGGTGTTTCGCGGGGCGGCGGCGGCGGGATGGGGCAGGGCGGCCGGCAAATAATCGGCGGTTCGGGGATGATGATGCCATCGGCATGGGCAACATCAGTTTGGTGAGTCAGGTGAGTTGCCAGGGTTAATAGCGTTAGTAAAAAAAGTGCGATTGCAAAAATGCGTTTCATGGCGGGCCTCCGGGAAGATTACAGAATACAGATTACAGAAAACAGATGTTTGATGCGGTCTGTAGTCTGGCATTTGGCATCTGTATTTTGTAGACGCCGGAGGCGGGAGAAAGGTTCCCGGTGGGAACAATAAGCATGTTATAATGCCCAAATTCGGTAGGGGCGCTTCGCGAAGCGCCCCCCAACCAAAAAAGAGGTAGACTATGGGCGGTTACGACCCCGACATTCACCATCGCCGTTCCATACGGTTGCGGGGATATGATTACACTCAAGCAGGGGCCTATTTTGTAACAATTTGTGTGGGTCAGCGGAAATGTTTACTGGGCGAAATTATTAACGACGAGATGCAGCTATCGCAGTTGGGGCAGATTGCCAGTGCGAGCTGGGCACAACTGGCGGAGCAATATCCGTATGTGAATTTGGACGCCTGGGTTGTCATGCCGAATCACATGCACGGCATCATTTTGATTACCAACGAAATCGGGGGCGGTTCGCGAACCGCCCCTACAATTCAACCCAAATCATTGGGGCGATTGATTGGTGCGTTTAAAACGGTGTCGACCAGGCAAATCAACCGGGTTAGAGAAACCCCGGCAGCACCGTTTTGGCAGCGCAATTTTTATGAACACATCATTCGCAATGAAACCTCACTGCGGGCGTTGCGAGAATATGTTGCCAACAATCCACTGCAATGGGAGCTAGACCAGTTGCATCCCGCTAATCCTTCCAAATGGTAACAACCACCCGCCGCGGGCCATAAAAAATTTACGCTCGTTCTACCGTGACCGGCTGCCGCCGGATGCGATAGTTGCCGGTTTTGGCCAGCACCTGCGGCACAAACTGTTCCGGCACATCGACCAGCGTGTGTTTATCTTCGATGCTGATACGGCCGATACTGCTGCCGGGGATGTTGGCGTAGAAGGCGATGCTGCTGACCACCTCGTTGGGGCGAACGCCGTGCGCCCGGCCTTTGCTCAAACTCAGCCGCACCATGCCGGCTTCGTGCGAGCGGCCGCCGCGTTTGGGCGCAGCGGCGGCGGGGCGGTTGGTGGCGCGTTCGCGCTCGTGCCGGCCTTTGCGGGGCCGGGCGGCTTGTATCTCGCTGATGGCTTCAATGGGCCGCTGCGATTCTTCGGCGCGGGCCATTTTTAAAGCCACGGCGGCAATGTCCAGCAGATCATGGCCGGCTTCCACCAGTTCGGTAACCAGCTCCCGCTCGCGGCGGCAGCGGTCGCGCCGCAGCCAGACATCAACCTGCCCCAGCAGCGCCGTTTCACGGTGACGCCGAATTTCGGCCTCGGTGGGCAGGGTGGCCGCGGTGATGGGCGTGCGGGTGAGGTTTTCTATCCGGCGCAGCCGCCACTGTTCGCGCGGCGTAATCAGCGAAATAGCCACCCCGGTTTTGCCGGCCCGGCCGGTGCGCCCGATGCGGTGAACATACACCTCGGCTTCTTCCGGCAGGTCAAAATTGAACACGTGTGAAATATCGTCGATGTCCAGCCCGCGCGCGGCCACGTCGGTGGCCACAAGGACGGTCATCTGGTTGTTGCGGAAGCGGGCCAGCACCCGTTCGCGGGCTTCCTGGCTCAAATCACCGTTGAGCGATTCGGCGGGAAAGCCGCGGCTGGTCAACTCGTTGGCCAGTTCGCCGGTACCGAGCCGGGTGCGCACAAAAATCAGGGCGCTGGTGATCGGCTCCACTTCAAACAGACGGGTGAGCGCGGCCAGTTTGTCGGCCTCGTTAACCAGGTAGTAGCGTTGTTCGATGGCAGCCACGGTCAACTGTTCGCGCTGAATAGTGACGGCTTGCGGTTCGATCATATAGCTGTCGGCCAACCGGCGAATCTCCGGCGGGAGGGTGGCGGAAAAGAGGGCGGTCTGGCGGGTGGGCGGCGTTTGGGCCAGAATGGCCTCGATGTCTTCAATAAAGCCCATGCTCAGCATTTCGTCGGCCTCATCCAGCACCACGGTGTTGGCCCGGCTCAGATCGAGCGCCTGCTGCCGGATCAGGTCGAGCAGGCGGCCGGGCGTGCCGACCACTATATCGATACCTTTTTTGAGGCGGCTGATCTGGCGGCTGTAGGGTTGGCCGCCGTACACGGCCAGCACCCGCGCGCCGCGATGGCGGCCGTATTCGTACATGGCGTTGGCCACCTGCATGGCCAGTTCGCGGGTGGGGGCCAGCACCAGCCCCTGCACGTGTCCTTGCCCCGGCTCAAGATTGTTGAGCATGGGCAGGGCAAAGGCGGCGGTTTTGCCGGTGCCGGTTTGGGCCTGGCCAATCACATCGTGGCCGGTGAGCATTAACGGGATCATACTGGCTTGAATAGGGGTGGGGGTGGTGTAGCCAAGCTCGGCTACGGCCTGCAACAGGTGGGGGTGCAGGGCCAAATCTGAAAATTCGGTGGTCATCAAAAAATCTCCTGAGTGCTTGTGTTTTGATGACTCCGCTGCGCTGCGCATCCTTTTCAGGTTGCGCCCCCTGTCATGCTTCGTTGCAACAAAAATGCCCGACCAAATTTTGCCGGGCAACCCTTTGGAATGACCAAAACATCATTTGAATAAAGTAGCTGCGTCAGCAGCAGGCGACAGTATACCATAGCGGCGGGTATTGACAAATTTTACAGGTTCGCTGCAACTTGGTCGCTTTTTCCTCACCTCCCTCCCCCGCCGGGATCCAGGGCGGACAGGTGTTAAAAATTGGCGTTTTTTGCCCCTCCCCCCAACCCCCTCCCCAAATCTTTTGGGGAGGGGGAGCGATTAAACGGGTGTGGTTTGGGCGGCGAAGCCGCCCAAACCACACCCAAAACTCTCTTCTCCCCCTTCTCCCATCGGGAGAAGGGGGCCGGGGGATGAGGGGATTTTTCAGCTATACCAAAAATTTACAGACCGGCGCGGTGCGGCGTGGTATAATTTGAAGTATATTTGTTGGCCGTTTCACAAAACAGTGGGTGGCGCGATGGACTACATTGAAAACCGAACTTACGACGAAATAGAAATTGGCAGTTCGGCCAGCTTGAAACGGAGGCTGACCACGGCGGATATTCAGCTTTTTGCGGTGATGTCTGGCGATGTCAACCCGGCTCATTTGGATGAAGAGTACGCCAAAAGTGACATGTTCCACAAAATTATTGCCCACGGCATGTGGGGCGGCTCGCTGGTGTCAACGGTGCTGGGCACGCAGCTCCCCGGCCCCGGCACCATCTATTTGAGCCAGACGTTCAAATTTAAGCGGCCGGTGGCCGTTGGCGATGAAATTACGGTGATGGTGACCGCGGTTGAAAAGGACAACGAGCGCAAGCGGGTTAAATTTGATTGCCAGTGCGTTAACCAAAATGGCGAGCCGGTGATTGTCGGCGAGGCGCTGGTGCTGGCCCCCACGCACAAAGTTAAACGCCCGCGGGCCAGCCTGCCGGCGGTGCGCCTGCACGATCCCGGCGCGCAGTACCGGCGGTTAATTGCCAAAACCCAGGGGCTGGCCCCGATTCGGATGGCGGTGGTGCAGCCGGTAGACGCGTTTGCGCTGCGCGGCGCGGTGGAGGCCGCCGAAGCCGGGCTGATTGTGCCGGTGCTGGTTGGGGCCGAAACCGAACTCCGCGCCGCCGCCGAAACCGCCAAAATCGACCTGTCACCCTATATTTTGGTGCCGGCCGAGCACAGCCGCCACGCCGCCCGGCGCGCGGTTGAACTGGCCCGTGAGGGCAAAGTGGACGCGCTGATGAAGGGCAGCCTGTCCACGGAAACGCTGATGCTGGAAGTGGTTTCCAAAACGGCCGGCCTGCTCACCGGTCGCCGGATCAGCCACGTGGCAGTGGTCGATGTGCCGGGCCGGGATCGCCCTATCTTCCTCACCGATGCGGCCATCAATATTAACCCCACGCTGGAACACAAACGGGACATTGTGCAAAACGCCATCGACCTGGCCCGGGTGCTGGGGATTGAGCAGCCCAAAGTGGCCATTTTGTCCGCCATCGAAACCATTAGCCCGCGGCTGGTTTCTACCATCGACGCGGCGGCGCTGTGCAAAATGGCCAATCGCGGCCAGATCACCGGCGGCATTGTTGATGGGCCGCTGGCGTTTGACGACGCCATTTCTACTGCGGCAGCCGAAGCCAAAAATATTCGCTCGGCGGTGGGCGGGCAGGCCGATATTCTGGTGGCCCCCGATTTGGAAAGCGGCACCATGCTTACCAAGCAACTGGAGTATCTGGCCGATGCTCAGGCCGCCGATGTGGTGGTTGGGGCGCGGGCGCCGATTGTGCTGACCAGCCGGGCTGATGTGCCGCTGGCGCGGCAGGCGTCGTGCGCGGTGGCGGTGCTGCTGGCTCACCACAAAATGGCCGAACAGACCGGGCTGGCTATCGTTGCCGCCAAAGAAAACCGGGTGCCGTGGACCGAGGAATTCTAATAGTAAACCCTCTCAATTGAGCGAATTTTCACTAAAACCTGTTTGTGAATAACTCCTGGTTGTGTTACAATAGGCCGCATTGCCCAATCCACCCAATTTAATATTTTTCCAAGGAGGAAAAGATGGAGGACAAACTCAATCGCCGGGATTTTTTAAAGAAGGCCTCGGTGGCCGCGGTTGCTGGGAGTACCGGTTTGCTGGTTGGTTGCAGCATTGGCCAGGATACAGCCAGCAGCGCACCGACCGCACCGGCCGCTGCGCCAGCGCAGGACGATAGCGGGGCTGCTACCCAGACAGAAACCCAGCAGGATACGGCCGCCAAAGAGGTAAATGTCAACAAAAATCAGACGGTTGAATGGAAAATGGTCACCACCTGGCCGCCCACGTTGCCGGTATTGCAGGAAGGTGCCAATTTTATTGCCCAGTACGTCGATACTATGTCGCAGGGGCGATTAAAAATTCACGTTTACGGCGCCGGTGAATTGGTGGGTGCGTTGGAAACATTTGATGCGGTGCAGGCGGGTACCGCCGAAATGGGGCACGGCGCATCTTATTATTGGGCCGGCAAAGCCCCCGCTGCCCAGTTTTTTGCGGCGGTGCCATTTGGAATGAACGCCCAACAAATGAACGCCTGGTTATTGGCCAGTGATGGGCTGAAACTGTGGGAAGAAACGTATACCGACTTTGGGCTGGTGCCCTTCCCGGCCGGTAACACCGGGGTGCAGATGGGCGGCTGGTTTAACAAAGAAATCAATAGTATTGCCGATTTCAATGGCCTTAAAATGCGTATTCCCGGGTTGGGTGGCAAGGTTATCGCTGCGGCAGGCGGCTCGGCCGAGCTGATTGCCGGCGGTGAAATTTACACCAGCCTGGAGCGCGGGGTCATCGACGCGACGGAATGGGTTGGCCCCTATCACGATTATGTGATGGGTTTCTACAAAGTGGCCAAATTTTATTATTACCCCGGCTGGCACGAACCCGGCACGGTGTTAGAGTCGATCATCAACCGGAAAGCGTGGGATGCTCTGTCGCCCGATTTGCAGGAAGTTTTGCGCCAGGCCATCATCGCCCAGAATGCCTCGATGCTGGCCCAATCTGACGCGCAGAACAACTTCTACTTACAGAAAATGATCAACGAAGAAAACGTGGACCTGCGCCCCTTCCCCGATGATGTGATGAAAGCGCTGCACGGTTATGCGCTGGACGTGCTGGATGGGGTTGCCGCCAGCGACCCGATGAGCAAAAAGGTGTACGACTCCTTTAGGAAATTCCAAAAGGATGTAGCCGCCTGGGGTAAAATTTCTGAAAAGGCGTTTTATAACTCGATTGAGGTAGAAGTTTAAGCAGTTTGGTTTCATCGGTTGAATCAAAAAGCCCATCGCCAGCCTGGCGATGGGCTTTTTTTGTTGGTCCGCGGAATGAATTAGTTGCTCCAGCAGCGCAGTTCGCTGAAGGGAACGTTGCGAACCATATATTCCGGCAGGCAGGTGACGGTTTCTGGAATGGCAATGACCAACGCCAGTGCAACCAATTGGATGATAACATAAGGGACAATTCCCTTGTAAACATCGGTGGTTTTCACGTTGGCCGGGGCCACCCCTTTAAGATAAAACAGCGAAAAACCAAACGGCGGCGTCAGAAACGATGTTTGCAGGTTGAGCGCAATTAACACGCCCACCCACAGCATATTAACGCCCATCGCCATAAAAATGGGTGCGGCGATGGGCACGTGGATAAACGTGATCTCGATGAAATCGATGAAAAAGCCGGCGATAAAAATGACGATCATAAAAATGGTCAAAAAGGCGATGGGGCCAAGTTCGGCGTGGCTGACCAGTTCCTGCAAAAAGGTGTCGCCGTGCAGCCCGCGAAAGGCCAGCCCAAACGTGCCCGCGCCCACCAAAATGGTGAACACCATACAGGTCAGAAAAGTGGTTTCGGTCATCACCCGGTGCAGGGTTTTGTAGTTGAATTTGCCCTGGATCACGGTGAGCAGCGTTGCGCCTGCCGCACCAACCGCCGCCGCTTCGGTTGGCGAAGCAATGCCGGCAAAAATGGAACCAAGCACCGCCATAATCAAAAACAGGGGGGCAATAAAGGCGCGCAGCACCCGAATGACCATCTCTCGCCCACGGAAACCGGCCAACTCCTCCGCCGGCATGGGCGGGGCCACATCGGGCCGCCACCATGCTCTAATATTAATCCAGATGAGGTACAGCACCACCAGCAACAACCCCGGGATAAGCGCACCCAAAAACAGGTCGCCAATGGGTACGTTGAGCACGCTGCCCAACAGCACCAGCACAATACTGGGTGGAATAATTTGTCCCAGCGTGCCGGAAGCGGCGATGGTGCCGGTAGCCAGCGGTTTACTGTAACCGCGTTTTAACATGGTGGGCAGGCTGAGCAGCCCCATTGTCACTACCGTCGCGCCGACAATACCGGTTGAGGCCGCCAGCAGCGCGCCCACCACTACCACCGAAATGGCCAGCCCGCCGCGCATCCGGCCAAACAGCAGGGCCATCGTTTCCAGCATTTCTTCGGCCAACCCCGAACTTTCCAGCATAACGCCCATAAACACAAACAACGGTACGGCAATCAACAGAATGTTGGTAGAAACACCCCAAACGCGCAGGGGCATAAATTCAAAAAAGTGAGTGCCAAACGTGGCCAGTCCGTACAGGGTAGATACGCCGCCCAGGGTAAACGCTACCGGGAAGCCGACCAGCAGCATGGCCAGCACAATTCCAAACAGAATAATTCCTAGCATTAGTTGCCCTCCTCTGGAAATGGTAGTTTGCCTCTAAGTTGAAGAAACGAGGTAAACAGCAACGACATACCCTGAATGAGCAAAAAGATGAACCCCAGGGGGATGATCGCTTTTATAAGCCAGCGGCCCGGTAACCCGCCGGGGTCCGGTGAAGTTTCCAGCACTCTGAAGGCGTCTTGCACAAAACTGATGGAAATTAACACGCCCAGAAAACTCCAGGGGAGGAGAAATAAGGCTGTGCCCAGCAAATTAACCCACGCTTTGAGCTTTCCGCGCATGTTGACGAAAAAAATATCAACCCGGACGTGCCGGTCATTTTTTAGAGCAAAGGCCGCGCCCAGCCAGTACATTATCGCAAAGAGGTACCACGATAAATCCTGTAATGCCAGCACGCCTTTGCCAAAAACGTATCGCAAAACCACATTAACAAATACCACCACCACCATCAATACCGCCAGCCACGATACAACCCAACCGGTGCCATCGGCAAAGTTATTGGCGTACTTAATGTACTTTTCTGGCCCAATAATCAGCGCGCCCAAAACAATGGTGATTAGTCCCAACGCGCCGCCAACCCGGGTGCCGTAATAAATCAACACCGAATAGCCCAACACTTCGGCCATGGCGGCGGCAACGCCAAAAACAATCAGCGCTCCTCCAAGAATCAGTCTCACGGTATTCACGCAGGTAGCTCCTCCTCTACCGGGCTGCATTACCCGGTTTATTGCTGCTTAATTGTGTGGAAGTGACTGAATGTCGCCAAAGGATGCGACGAGCGTCTCATCAATCTTTATTGCGGGCAGTCTCTGGACGGTGGCCAGTTCTGTCAATTAACCCAACTGTGGCATATAGCCCCTCTGCTTCCGGCCCTACAACGGGGCGGAATTTGGGGTAAATGTAACTTGCGTCAAGGCTGGTACGGGTAGCTTTAAAGGTTGTCTGGTGTGATTGGCAAGAGTTTAATCACTCTTGAACTGGCAAGTGGGGTCAGAACCTCGGAATGGGCGCTAGTATATCACAAACAACCATCTCCGCCAAAATTTTCGCTATTGGCAAGTTTTATCAGCGATGCTTAGAGGGCAGTTACACCAACGCCATAACCAGCGTTAGGGTTACCACACTGGCCAGCGTAGAAAATAGCACGGTTGTGGTTACAAACTCGGGGATGAGGTTATATTCCATAGCGATGATTGAGGTAAGCACCGCTGCGGGCATGGCCGCCTGAAAAATGCCTGCGCCGCGTTCAAGGCCGGTTAACCCAAAAGGGATGGCCAGCACAATGGCCAGAGCCGGCCCGCCCAGCAGCCGGATAGCGCTGGTAATTATCACATCGCGGCTAAACTGAAATGTTTTCAACCCGGATAACTGTACACCCAACGCAACCAGCATGGTGGGGACAGTGGCGGCTGCCAGCAGGCTGATGATTCGCTCCAAAAACAGCGGGGCGCGCAGATCAAACAGGTTGGCGATTAATGCCGGCACCAGAGCAATAAGCGCCGGTGTTTTGAATACGGCCAGCACCGCCTTCAGCCCGCCACCCGTGGGCAGGTTAGCGGCAACAACGCCGATAATAAAGGCAATGGTGATGATGGCTAAAAAATAGACAGTAGCCGCTGTAAACGCTTCGGCTCCCAGCCTGAATTCAATAAGCGGCAGACCAAAATTGCCCACGTTGCCAAATACCGAAATGAGAACGTAGGCGGCCACCATTTTTTCGGAGCGACCCAGCGCTTTGGCTACTACCCAGCCGGTGATAGCCAGCGCCAGGTGAACAACCAGCGTGTAAGCGATCATCCGGGCGGCCAGAGCGGCCTCAACCCGTGCCGGCGCAATCACATTAAACACCAGCGCCGGGACCAGAATGTAGTACGAATAGCGGGTCAGCGTGCGTGATTCAAGGCCCAGCCGAGGCCCGGCCACATAACCAATGACCACCAACGCAAATACCGGCGTGATCACATTAATAAAAATCAGGGCAAGTTCGATTAGCATGGCAGCGGAAGAACCTTGTGGTCAAACAAACGGAACACGCAGCAGGTTGTGCTGCGTGTTCCGTTTTTGGGTTGGGATTATGTTACTTCGCCGATTCGTCCAGCCGAACCGGGGCCAGCGGTGCATCCTGGGCCAGCAGGGCCAGCGTGGCTTCCAAAATTCGGCGTTGCTGGGCCGGGTCGTTGGGCTTGCCCAGCGATGCGCCCCGGGCCAGTTTGGTAAAAATGGCGCGCGGCGGCGCGGTGGGCCGCGCCCGGCCCACATTCCAGGTGGTCAGCGTGCTGGCAATCCCGTGCATTTCCAGCGCTCTGGCAACCAGCCCCACGGACTGGGAGCAGAGCGGTCAGGCCGGTACCAGCAGCGCGGCCTGCGCCTGTTGCGCCGTGGCCGCTTCTAAAACCTGGGGGATCAGCTCGTTAACAATGCGGATAACATTGGGCTGATAACCGCTGTAACTTATCACGGTTGGGGCCAACTCACCAATGCGGCCTTCGTTAACCAAATCGGCCAGGTGGCGGAGCGGCAGCAGCACTTGCGGGTCGGCCTCAACGGCGGTGTGATCGTAGTGGGTGTGGGCGTAGGCCAGCGCTTCAAACGGCGTGTCGGCCGGAAAGAGGCGGATGGTGTAATCGCCCAGCGGGTTTTCTGCATCAAACGGCGGCTGCGAATGGCGCAGGTAACCGCCCGCCGTTGAAATAAGCAACAGCTGGCTGCGGGTCAGATCGATGCCGGGGCCGGGCGGCCCCACTTTGTTAGCCGGCCGCGGATAGATGTCCCAGTTAAATTGACCGGTTTTTTGCCAGTGCGCCAGCCAGCCGGATTCAAATTCGGCCTGCCACTGGTCCAACTGCTCTACAATTTCCATTGTCAATTGCTCCTTTTCGGGCGAGGCTCAGTTATCGGCTAAAAACTGAGCCACATCGGGTAGTTGAACCGGTGCGGTCAAATCGATGGTCATGGGCACAACCGCCACCTGCCGGTCTACCGAAAAAATCTTAACATCCGAATCGGTTTCCAGCGAGTCGGCTCTGACAGTGATTTGATAACTGAAAGTTTGGTTGGGATTGACCGGTTTGGCAAAATGGTTGGGCAGCGATTCGTAATAGCGCTGGCGCGATACCCGGCCCACCTGCCAGGGCGTTTGCGGCGTAGCCTCCGCCGGTATATCGATTTTGAGCAAATCGACCCGGGGGGGTAGACCGTGGCTGAGCACTTTGGCAGCAAACAGCCGGGTAAAATGGGCCGCCACCGCAAAATCGACAGCGTCGCTGTGGTTCAGGTGGTATTCGTGCGGCGTTTCAAAGCTCGCGGCCAGAGCGGGGATGCCGTAGCACACGGCCTCGATGGCCGCGCCCACCGTGCCGGAAATCGTCACCCCGGAGCCGACGTTTTCGCCGTAATTGATGCCGCTGACGCACAGATCGATGCGGCGGTTGGCCAGGTTGAGCACGGCCATCGCCACGGCCTGGGCCGGCGACACATTGGCGTGATAGGCCGGGAGCTGCTGCCCGTTGGCCAGTACAATTTGAGTGGACTGAATGGATTTATCCACGGCCAGGTTGGGGTAACTGCGACTGGCGCCGGTTTGCTGGATGCTGGGGGCGATGATGAGCAACTCGCCGAGGCCGGTCAGAGCTTCTGCGGCGGCGCGCAGGCCGGGCGAATTAATGCCATCATCATTGGTGATCAAAATCAGGGGTCGGTCACTCATTATTTTGCTCCTTTTGGCGAGTCTCAGATTATAGCCCGGTTGGGAAAGATTGGCTAACTGTTGTTACAGGGTGAGGGCATCCCTTCTGATGTGCTTTGGTCAGTGAAATCCCTTGCAGAAACACCTCTTGAATGGTAAACTACTGCCATCAAAGTCACGTCATTCAGCCCGCAGGAAACAACAAAAATGGCCTCACAAGCCCTTTATCGCAAATGGCGGTCACAAACATTCGATGAAATCATTGGCCAGGGTCACGTTACCCAAACTCTGATCAACGCCCTCAAAATGGACCGGGTGGCACACGCTTACCTGTTTTCTGGCCCGCGCGGTACCGGCAAAACCAGTACCGCCCGGTTGCTGGCCAAAGCGGTTAACTGCCTGGCCCCCAATATTGATGACCGGCCCTGCAACACTTGCGATATTTGCACCGCGGTTACCGAGGGCCGGCTGATGGATTTAATTGAAATTGACGCCGCCTCTAACACCGGCGTCGATGATATTCGTGATTTGCGCGAAAAGGTCGGCTTTCGGCCGGCGCAAGCCAAAATCAAATTCTACATCATCGACGAAGTTCACATGCTGTCCAATTCGGCGTTTAACGCGCTGCTCAAAACGCTGGAGGAGCCGCCGGCGCACGTTATTTTTGTGCTGGCCACCACCGAGCCGGAAAAAATTCCGGCCACCATTCTGTCGCGTTGCCAGCGGTTTGATTTTAAACGCATCCGGCTTGAAGATGTGGCCGAGCGGTTGCGCTTTATTCTGGCAGAAGAAGGGTTTGACGCCGAGGACTCGGCGCTGGAATACATTGCCCGGCAGGGCGGCGGCTCCATGCGCGATGCTATCAGCCTGCTCGACCAGATGATTGCCTACGGTGGGCAATCCATCACCCTGGAATTGGTGCAGCGGGTGCTGGGCGCGGTCACCTCGCAATCGGTCATCGATTTGGTGGCGGCGCTGGCCCAGCGGGATGTGGCCGCCGGGCTGGACGTGATCAATCGGGTGGTGGGCGATGGGGTTGACCCGCGCCAGTTTGCCCGCGAAATTGTAGAATATTTGCGCTCGGTGATGCTGGCCAAGCTGGCCCCGCAGGCCAATCTGGCCAATTTGCCGGATGACACGTTGGCGACGGTGCGGCAGCAGGGCAGCCAGTTGGCCACGCCGGATGTGGTGTTTGCCACCGGCCGCTTCAACGCGGCAATGGTCGATTTGAAATCCGGGCTGCTGTCCATTCCGCAGTTGCCTTTGGAACTGGCTTTTGTTGAGGCCGCAGCCGGGCCGGTAAGCGCTGAACCGGCGGCGGTCGCTCCGCTGGTGGTGCAATCAGCGCCCCCGCGCCCCGCCGCGGAACCGATGCCGCCCTCTGCGCCGCCGCGACAGACTCCCAAACCGGCAATCGCCACGCAGCCCCCGCCGGCAGTGCCGTACACCGTTCATCCGCCCGCACCGGAAGGCGCATTAACCGCGGCCATGGTCCAATCGGTGTTCAGCCAGGCGCTGGAGGATTTGGAAGAGGGGCGCACCAAAGACGGTCGGCGTGGCACGCTCATTGCCAAGGCGTTACGTTACGATGCCCAACTGCTCAAAGTGACCGGGGACGAGATCATTTTTTCGACCTCTGATTTGATGAAATCCAAATTTGAAAAGGCGCAGCCTCGGGCCAATATCATCGATGTTTTTAGCCGGTTGTTGGGCCGGCCGGTCAATGTTAAATTTTTGAGCGAAGAAGAGGCTGCAGTGATGGTTGCCGGAACTGCGCCCAAAGCTTCGGCCGATGTAAAAAAAAACGATGAAACCGACGCCCTGGTCAAAATGATGACCGAAGAATTGGGCGGCCGAATTGTTGACTAGCTAAAGGGAGACAAACATGGCAAAACGAAAAGGACAAGGCAAAGGATTTTCGCTGGGCGGCGGCGGTGGGCTGGGGTTGCCCGGTGGGATGAAGGGCGGTTTGGCGGCGCAGTTGCAGGCCATGCAGCAGCAAATGGCCGATGCCCAGGAATCGCTGGGTGATGAAACCGTTGAAGTTACAGCCGGCGGCGGAGCTATTAAAGTGGTGATGACCGGCCATCAAAAACTGGTGTCGATGACGATTGACCCGGAAGTGGTTGACCCGGACGATGTGGAAATGCTGCAGGATTTAATTGTGGCAGCAATTAATGAGGCGGTGGAAGCCTCGCAAAATCTGGCCGCCGATAAAATGGGGTCGATTACCGGCGGGTTGAATATTCCGGGGTTATTCTAAATGCAAGTTACACCTGCGCCGGTTACCAAACTGATCGATGAATTTTCGCGGTTGCCGGGGATTGGGCCAAAAACGGCTTCGCGGTTAACCTTTTACCTGCTGCGCAGTTCGGCGGAACGGGCGCAGTCGCTGGCCGCCGCACTGAGCGAACTGCATCAAAAAGTAGTGTTTTGCAGCCAGTGCTTCAACATCGCCGAAACCGATCCCTGCCCGGTTTGCAGTGACGAGCATCGGGATAGGGCTGTTATTTGCGTGGTGGAGGAACCGCTGGATGTGCTGGCCATTGAACGGACTCGCGATTATCACGGGCTGTATCACGTGCTGCACGGAGTGATTGCCCCAACAGAGGGCATCGGCCCGGAGGATTTGAAGATTGCCGAGCTGGTGCTGCGGGTGCAGCGCAGCGAAACGCCCGTCCGTGAGGTGATTATCGCCACCAACCCCAATTTGGAAGGTGAAGCCACCGCCATGTACATTGCTCGCCAGTTTGAGGGGGCGGCAACCCGGCTCACCCGGCTGGCGCGGGGGCTACCCGTTGGCGGTGATCTGGAATATGCCGATGAAATAACGCTCAGCCGCGCTTTGAGCGGTCGCAGCGAGATGTAACGGCGGTCAATTGTTAAGAAACTTAAAAGACAAAAATCGCCCCGAAAAATCGAAAATTGGGGGTTGACAAGCCCTCCGAAGTGTGATAATCTATCCCTCGTTGTCGCGAACAAGCCAACGCTTGGGCCGCAAAAACAGAGCGGCCAAACCTTATCAATAAAACTGTTTCCTGTCGTGAACTGGCTCATTTAGCTTTTAACAGCACCAAGAGTAAGCACGCCTGAAACGGTAACCAACAAGATGATAAGCAGTTTGAAAAGCGGATTTGACAAAAGCGGCAAGTGGTAGTAAGCTCCGGTCTTGTCCTTGAGACAAGTGAATTCGCCCGCACGGTGTGCGGGAAGTTCGATAACAATCAGCAGGAGGTAGACGTCTATAACTGGTCTTAAAAATACCGAATAGACGTTTGTGCCTCCACCGGCATCCAGCAGTAAAAAAGAGGGTGTCGGTTTTTAATGCCAAAACGTCGGGTCGCTCGAAAAAATAAAACAGCGATTTGACAAAAGCGGCAAGTGGTAGTAAGCTCCGGTCTCGTCCTTGAGACGAGTGAATTCGCCCACACGGTGTGTGGGAAGTTCGATAACAACCAGCAGGAGGTAGACGTCTATAACTGGTCTTAAAAATACCGAATAGACGTTTGTGCCTCCACCGGCATCCAGCAGTAAAAAAGAGGGTGTCGGTTTTTAATGCCAAAACGTCAGGTCGCTCAAAAGAAACAAAACAGCGATTTGACAGGCAAGAAAAAATGTGGTAATATCTCTTCTTGCCTCTGGCGAGCGAGGTGCTCGAAACGAGGCCTAAGCGAACTTTAACAACTGAAAAGTGACAGGAATTACTAGTGTGATTTGGCTCAGGTTCAATGAACTTTGCAGGCAGCAGAGTCTGTCTGTGTCGTAAAATTTTACGAAGAGTTTGATCCTGGCTCAGGATGAACGCTGGCGGCGTGCCTAACACATGCAAGTCGAACGTGAAGCCCGATGCTTGCATTGGGTGGAAAGTGGCGAACGGGTGAGTAACACGTTGGTGACCTGCCCCGAGGTGGGGGATAACTGTGGGAAACCATAGCTAATACCCCAAATGTTGAGGAGTTTAGACGCCCTTAACTAAAGCTCCGGCGCCTCGGGAGGGGCCTGCGGGCTATCAGCTTGTTGGTGGGGTAACGGCCTACCAAGGCTCAGACGGCTAGGGGGCGTGAGAGCGCGACCCCCCACAATGGGACTGAGACACGGCCCATACTCCTACGGGAGGCAGCAGTGAGGAATATTGCGCAATGGGGGCAACCCTGACGCAGCAACGCCGCGTGGATGATGAAGGCCTTCGGGTTGTAAAATCCTTTTCTGAGGGACGATTGTGACGGTACCTCAGGAATAAGTCCCGGCTAACTACGTGCCAGCAGCCGCGGTAAAACGTAGGGGGCAAGCGTTATCCGGATTTACTGGGCGTAAAGCGCACGTAGGCGGCGCTGTAAGTTGGGCGTGAAAGCTCTCGGCTTAACTGGGAGAGGTCGTTCAATACTGCAGTGCTTGAGGTTGACAGAGGAGAGTGGAATTCCCGGTGTAGTGGTGGAATGCGTAGATATCGGGAGGAACACCAGTGGCGAAAGCGGCTCTCTAGGTCACACCTGACGTTGAGGTGCGAAAGCGTGGGTAGCGAACGGGATTAGATACCCCGGTAGTCCACGCTGTAAACGATGGATACTAGGTGTGGGAGGTTATTTACCCCTTCCGTGCCGTAGCTAACGCGTTAAGTATCCCGCCTGGGGACTACGGCCGCAAGGCTAAAACTCAAAGGAATTGACGGGGGCCCGCACAAGCAGCGGAGCGTGTGGTTTAATTCGATGATACGCGAAGAACCTTACCTGGGTTTGACATGTTGGTAGTAGTGAAGTGAAAGCGGAACGACCCTTCGGGGAGCCATCACAGGTGCTGCATGGCTGTCGTCAGCTCGTGTCGTGAGATGTTGGGTTAAGTCCCGCAACGAGCGCAACCCTTGTCGCTAGTTACAAGTGTCTAGCGAGACTGCTGGTATCAAACCGGAGGAAGGTGGGGATGACGTCAAGTCAGCATGGTCTTTATGTCCAGGGCTACACACACGCTACAATGGCCAGTACAATAGGTTGCCACACCGCGAGGTGAAGCTAATCCTTAAAGCTGGTCTCAGTTCGGATTGCAGTCTGCAACTCGACTGCATGAAGGCGGAGTTGCTAGTAACCGCGCGTCAGCATAGTGCGGTGAATGCGTTCCCGGGCCTTGTACACACCGCCCGTCACATCATGGGAGTCGGTAACACCTGAAGTTGGTGACCTAACCGAAAGGAAGGAGCTGCCTAAGGTGGGACCGGTGACTGGGATGAAGTCGTAACAAGGTAGCTGTAGCGGAAGCTGCGGCTGGATCACCTCCTTTCTAGGGAATTTATCTGTTAGCCAAATTGGTGTAACAGACAATCCCAAAATCTAAACTTTAGTGGTTTATTTAAGCCAAATTGCTAGAAATTCCTGTTACTTTTTAGGGGTTAAGGTTCAATTGGGCCTGTAGCTCAGTCGGTTAGAGCACTGTGCTGATAACGCAGGGGTCAGTGGTTCGAGTCCACTCAGGCCCACTGGTAAGGGGATGTAGCTCAGTTGGGAGAGCGCCTCCCTTGCACGGAGGAGGTCAGGGGTTCGAATCCCCTCATCTCCACCAAGAAAATTTGACAAGTTGTCTGAACCGTGATAATTTTACCGGCTGGATAACTTTTACAAAGATTAACTGAATGAATTTTTGCCGATCTGAGAAATTAAATAGCTGAATTTGAGACATATCGAATGGGTAATTGGCCCGGTGATATGCCGGGCCTTTTTTGTCTCAAAAAGAAGTTGGTTGGTGCCTGGTAATTAACTCAAGTTAGTGACCAGACACCAGCAAACATCGAATTGCTGGCAGGTAGTACTTTAAAAACTGAATAGAACGAATTGGTTCAATTGCCGAGGAAGACACGTGTGATTAAGCTACTAAGGGTACACGGGGGATGCCTTGGCGCCAAGAGCCGACGAAGGACGTGGTTGACTGCGATAAGTCTCGGAGAGTTGTCAGCGAGCGTTATTATCCGAGAATTTCCGAATGGGGAAACCCGCCTGAGCTAATCCTCGGGCATCCTTATCTGAACACATAGGATAAGGAAGGGAACCGGGTGAACTGAAACATCTTAGTAACCCGAGGAAAAGAGATCATTCCGTTAGTAGTGGCGAGCGAACGCGGAGTAGCCCAAACCGCTGTGCTTTTGTGCAGTGGGGTTGTAGGACCTGGCATTGAGTTACAAATCTGTTGGTTAGTGGAACTGTACTGGAAAGGCGGACCGCAGAGGGTGACAGTCCCGTACACAAAAATCGACAGACTCTAGCCGGTGTTCCTGAGTACCACGGGGCACGCTAATCCTGTGGGAATCTGGGAGGCCCACCTCCCAAGGCTAAATACTCTTGGCGACCGATAGTGAACAAGTACCGTGAGGGAAAGGTGAAAAGAACCGCGGTGAGCGGAGTGAAATAGAATCTGAAACCGTGTACCTACAATCAGTCGGAGCCCTATGCCCCTTTGGGGAATGGGTGACGGCGTGCCTTTTGGAGAATGAGCCGACGAGTTACTTTCTGTAGCAAGGTTAAGCTAGTGACAGGCGGAGCCGTAGCGAAAGCGAGTCTGAATAGGGCGTTTAGTTGCAGGAAGTAGACACGAAACCTGGTGAGCTAACCATGGTCAGGTTGAAGCGGGAGTAATGTCTCGTGGAGGACCGAACGGGTATACGTTGCAAAGTGTTCCGATGAACTGTGGTTAGGGGTGATATGCCAAACGAACCAGGAGATAGCTTGTTCTCCCCGAAATAGCTTTAGGGCTAGCCTCACGCGTTTTGTGCCGGAGGTAGAGCACTGGATTGGCTAGGGGGCCCATCGCTTACCAAACCAAACCAAACTCCGAATGCCGGTACTTTAGAGCGTGGGAGTCGGACCGCGAATGATGAGATCCGTGGTCAAAAGGGAAACAACCCAGATCGTCAGCTAAGGTCCCTAAGTTGTGGCTAAGTGGGAAAGGATGTGAGACTACTGAGACATCCAGGAGGTTGGCTTAGAAGCAGCCACCCTTTAAAGAGTGCGTAATAGCTCACTGGTCTAGTGGTCTTGCGCCGAAAATGTAACGGGGCTAAAGCCACACACCGAAGCTACGAATTTCACCTTTATGGTGGAGTGGTAGGGGAGCGTTCTGTAGGAGATACAGTACTGACCGAGAGGACAGTTTTCGGCCTACAGAAGTGCGAATGTCGGCATGAGTAGCGTAAAACATGTGAGAATCATGTTCGCCGTAAGTCTAAGGTTTCCGACGGAAGGTTGATCCGCGTCGGGTTAGTCGGGCCTAAGCCGAGGCCGAGAGGCGTAGGCGATGGACAACAGGTTAATATTCCTGTACCACGAGCGTGGAGCGACGGGGGGACGCAGGAGGGTAGGCCAGCCAGAGAATGGTTGTTCTGGTGCTGAGTCCGTAGAGCGTTGATCTTGGTAGGAAAATCCGCCAGGGGAGCTTGAGGGGCTGTATGCGGTGCCCATTAGGGCCGGAAGTGGTCAAGCCCAAACTGCCTAGAAAAGCCTCTAAGCATTGAAGCGCTGGTGTCCGTACCGCAAACCGACACTGGTAGACGGGTAGAAAATACCAAGGCGATCGGGAGAACCCTCGTTAAGGAACTAGGCAAAATAGATCCGTAACTTCGGGAGAAGGATCGCCCCTGACGGTGAAAGGTATACACCTGGAGCCGGCGGGGGCCGCAGAGAAATGGCCCTACCGACTGTTTAACAAAAACACAGGTCTCTGCTAACTCGTAAGAGGATGTATAGGGGCTGACGCCTGCCCAGTGCCGGAAGGTTAAGGGGAAGGGTGAGAGCTCTGAACTGAAGCCCCGGTGAACGGCGGCCGTAACTATAACGGTCCTAAGGTAGCGAAATTCCTTGTCGGGTAAGTTCCGACCCGCACGAAAGGCGTAACGAGTGGGGCGCTGTCTCAACGAGGGACTCGGTGAAATTGAACTATGTGTAAAGATGCGCATTACCCGCAGAAGGACAAAAAGACCCCGTGGAGCTTTACTGTAGCTTGGCATTGAGTTAGGGCTTGATTTGTGTAGGATAGCTGGGAGGCTGAGAAGCTGGCACGCCAGTGTCGGTGGAGCCGTCCTTGAAATACCAGCCTGATCAAGTCTTGGCCCTAACGGCTGACCGTGATCCGGCAGCCAGACAGTGCCAGGTGGACAGTTTGACTGGGGCGGTCGCCTCCGAAAAGGTAACGGAGGCGCCCAAAGGTTCCCTCAGGCTGAATGGAAACCAGCCGAAGAGTGTAAAGGCATAAGGGAGCTTGACTGCAAGACCAACAAGTCGAGCAGAGACGAAAGTCGGGCTTAGTGATCCCACGGTTCCGAGTGGAAGGGCCGTGGCTTACCGGATAAAAGCTACCCCGGGGATAACAGGCTAGTCTCCCCCAAGAGTTCACATCGACGGGGAGGCTCGGCACCTCGATGTCGGCTCGTCGCATCCTGGGGCTGGAGTAGGTCCCAAGGGTTGGGCTGTTCGCCCATTAAAGCGGTACGCGAGCTGGGTTCAGACCGTCGTGAGACAGGTCGGTCTCTATCCTCTGTGGGCGCAGGTAATTTGAGAGGGGTTGCCCCTAGTACGAGAGGACCGGGGTGAACCGACCGCTGGTGTGCCAGTTGTTCCGCCAGGAGCATTGCTGGGTAGCTACGTCGGGAAGAGATAACCGCTGAAAGCATCTAAGTGGGAAACTTGCCTCAAGATGAGATTACCATCTGGTATCCAATCCAGGAGAGGCCGCTGGTAGACTACCAGTTTGATAGGCGGTGTGTGTAAGCGCAGTGATGTGTTTAGCTAAACCGTACTAATGGCCAAAGGCTTAATCTTTAATGTGTCTCCTTGGTTCTTGGACTAATCGTTCTGTTCAGTTTTTAGAGTACTACTCTAAAAAGATGAAGATAAATGGATGAAGTTTGAAGTAAATGAGTTCATCCCTTATCCTTCATAATTCAAAATTTGATAAAAAAGTCTTCTTGGTGATTCTTGCGGTGGGGGTACACCCGGCTCCATCCCGAACCCGGTAGTTAAGCCCGCCAGCGCCGATGGTACTTGAGGGGCGACCCTCTGGGAGAGTAGGTCATTGCCAAGGAGGCTTTTTTTATTTCTTTGCTCTATCGCTAACCTTGTGATACAATTCCTCTGCTTCTTGGCAATACTTCACGGAAGTAACATTTGTTTCATTAGGCAAGTGGCGCGACGCGGCAAGGCTCCATCTGCCTTGCCGTTTTGTTATTGGTCGGCTCTTTCTCCCTGCTGATACCTGATTTATGCGATGCGAACAATGAAACTTGCTGTAGCTGTAATGGCTGCCGGAATGGGAACCCGGATGAAATCAAAGGTTCCCAAAGTGCTGCACCTGTTGCTGGGAAAACCGTTGTTAAGTTATATTTTAACGGCTGTTGCCCCTCTGGAACCGGGCGATATTTGTGTGATCACCGGCCACGAGTCCGAGCAGGTTCAGGCCAAAATGGGGCAAGTTACGGGGGTGTCAGAAGCTGCGCTATCGTTTGTGCTGCAAACGCCGCAGCTTGGCACCGGCCACGCCGTGCAGCAGACTCAGCCTGCCTTACAAGGCAAGGCCGATACTATTTTGGTTGTGCCCGGCGACCTGCCGCTGCTGTCTACCCAAACGCTGCGGCAGATGATTGAGCTTTATCGCACCAGCGACAGCGCGGTGGTCATGTTAACCGCCAAAAGTGACAACCCGCGCGGCTTTGGCCGAATTGCGCGCAATCCCGCAGGGGACGTGGCCGCAATTGTTGAAGAAGTGGATTGCTCGCCGGAGCAGCGCCGCATCACCGAGCTGAATGTTGGCGTGTATCTTTTTAATGCCGACTGGCTGTGGGCCAATCTGCCCAACATCCCGCTGAGCGCCAAAGGCGAATATTACATTACCGATTTGATTGGTCTTGCCGTTGGCCAGGGAAAGCGAGTACAGGCCCATATGCTCAACGATCAAACCGAAACGGTTGGCATCAATAACCGCGTTCATCTGGCAGAAGCCGAACAGGCACTTCGCCGCAAAATCAACCGGCAATGGATGGAAGCCGGCGTAACCATCATCGACCCGGCCACCACCTATATTCAGCCTGATGTGGTGCTGGGCCAGGATACCGTTATTTACCCCAACACCCACCTGTTGGGCAAAACAACCATTGGCCAGGATTGCGCCATTGGCCCCAATACCTACATCAAAGACTCAACCATCGGCGACCGCTGCGAAATTAAATTTTCGGTGGTGGAAGAGGCGGTGGTGGAAAACAATGTTGACGCCGGCCCCTTTGCCCACCTGCGCAAGGGCGCTCACCTGGCCGAAGGCGTCCACATGGGCAACTTTGGCGAGGTTAAAAACTCGTATCTTGGCCCCGGCACCAAAATGGGCCACTTTAGCTATCTGGGTGATGCCACCACCGGCCAAAACGTTAACATTGGCGCGGGGACCATCACCTGCAACTACGATGGCAAAAATAAAAATAAAACCGTTATCGGCGATAACTCATTTATTGGCAGCGACACGATGCTGGTTGCGCCGGTTAATATTGGCCAAAATTCAAAAACAGGCGCCGGCTCGGTAGTTACCCGCGATGTCCCGGACAATTCGCTGGCCTACGGCGTGCCGGCCCGAATCAAAGACTCTGATTAGTTGATTGTGGAGTGGATTTGTTAGACCCCGACAGTTCTTCATCGATATTTATTCTTTTGCTTCTGTTGGTACTTCACGCAATTTTTGCGGCTGCCCGCGAAGCCATCGGTTCACTCAGAAAATCCCGCCGGCTGCAACTCATTGAAGAAGGCCAGGTCTCGGCCCGGCTGATTGACTCAATTGCCGAAGACGCAACCCGCCTGCTCACCACCGAGCAGTTGGTGTTAAAGTTTTTGGCATTCTTTATTGTGGCCATCTCTGCCTTTGTTTACACCGACACCCTGGCCC
>JAJVIM010000022.1:228252-395759 GCA_022071955.1 Anaerolineae bacterium | reverse complement strand
CTTGAAGATATATCTGCCAACAGCACTGTAAACGATACCCGGCGGGCGCTGGAAATGGAAATTGCCAAGTGCCTCAAGGCTCAGGGGTTGGTCAAAAAACCCAAACCATCCAGATGGCTGGGGATTAGAAAAAAACGTTGATCGACGCCCAACCTACCTAACCTGCCTAACCTTTTTATGGCGAAATACCCATATACCCTACACACACAAAGATATAGCAATTATATGTGTAGGGTATGTGGGGGGTAATCAAAAGAAAGGTGGGGTAGGTTGGACAGGTTGGGTAGCGAACAGAAATGAGGAGCACTATGGTTGATTATCTCAAAATATTGCAGGACAGCGAATTAGAGAAAATGGGGATAACTCCGGCTTCCCTGGCGCAAAATGATGGTACGGTAATTCCAGACCAGATAAGGTTTCCGCTCAGGGTAGTCTACGACCTCGACCGGTTGAACGGTGTTCTTCCTTCCGAGTACACAGCCAATCTGGAGTCTGGAACCATCACCTGTAATTATCGTGATGTGACGGAGTTTAAAGACCACGTTCACACTGCGATTCTGATAAAAGAAGCGGTTGAGTTGGGGGGTGTGGTAAAACCAGTCTTCTTGACCGACGAAAATGATAACGATACGAGGGGAAATTCTTGAGGTTTATCGCTTATCCTGCTTTTCTTGTTGAAAACGGAATCGGATGTAATCCAAAACATCTTGGCGATTCTCGGGGGATAGATTTTTAATGAGATCAATCAATTCCTGTAACTGGGAATCTTGGAGCGGAGAAGTGGGTAAGATGCCCGCTAATCTTAATAGTTTTTCCGGCGGTTCGTCTAAAGCACTGGCTACCTTTACACAAAACTCAGTACCGGCTTTGCGATTTCCAGACAGCGTACCGGAAACCGCAGATTGGGCGACCCCTGCTCGCCGCGCCAATTCATTATGGGACCACCCCCGTTGGTTCAGTTCCTGCGATAACCAGTCTCTTAACTCATTGTTCATAGCCCCATTTTACACGGAAGCAGAAACTATTGAAAGTTCGGCACCAACATTGACGGTCAATCATAATTGTGATAAAATCAATCTTAAATAAGATAACGTTAAACACAATTATGATAGAGGAGCAGCTAATGATAAATGATTCTTCCATCACCATTTCTTTTGTTGGCACACTTGAACTAAAGCAGTTGCTTGAAACTTGGGCCGAGCAGGAGGACAGAAGCCTATCGGCCACTCTGCGACAGATTCTTACAAGAGAAGCTGAGCGCCGGAAGCTACAACCTGGCCGGCAAGAAGTGATTTTTCAAACCAAGTAACCATTTAAAAGCGGAAACGCGCCAAGCTGAAACCTTGCCGCGTTTCCTAACCATCACAGAAAGGATCGTTTTCTACAATGGCTAACCAAATTTTAACCCAAAAATCCCCTTTATTCAATGCGCCGGCCCATAATTCGGCCAAACAGTCTCAACCGCACAATACAACCGATATTCTAACAACCCTCGATGACCTTTATCAGCATCAGGATTTTGATGCAGCGGCCCTGGCTTTGGGTGATGCCTGGCTCACCCTCGCGCCTGCTGACCAGCATCAAATGGTGGCTCTGATCAGGGAATTGGTTGACTGCAATGCGTAAAAACACCGCCATTTATACCGGGTTGGGGCTGGTCTTTATCATCGCTGCGGCCCTCAACTATAACGCCTTGCAGCATTATGCGTACAACAAAGCCCAGGTCAATTATTGGCTCTCCTTTGGGGTGCCGATCCTGGTTGATACCTTCATCGCCATCGCCGCTTACATCGCGCTCATCAACCGGGAGCAGGGTGAAAGCACAACCCTGGCCAAAGGTATCGTCATCGCCTTCACACTGGCTTCGGTTTATCTCAACAGTCTGCATTATCCGTTGACCATTTACGGCCTGTCAATGGCAGCGCTGGTGCCGACAGTGGTCTTCCTCAGCATCGAGCTGGCTTTGCAACAAATGGAGATCAGACACCGCCGCGATGAAACCATCCAGAGCATCCAGAAACTCCAAGTTCAGGCGCAGGAGGGGCAGATGGTTCTTGCAAGAATCGAGGCCGAAAAAATGCAACTCACCGAGGCCAAAACCACCGAAATTCAGCAATTTGAGGCGAAAATTGCCGCTCGGCTTGAACAGTTGCAGGCCGTCAATTTGGAAATCGAGCAGGCCAGAATTGAACTGGAAGAAACGAAAAAAACGCCGCTGGCCTGGGATAGTCGTGAGGCTCATTTGCTGCGACTGGATGGGATGTTGGCTGCCGGAATTGGCTTTGGGCAGGCGGCTCAGATTTTCGATGTTGCCCCAAATACCGTTCGCAACTGGGCCAAGAATCTGAACGGCAACAGTCTGAGCAATGGGCAGGTGGTGAAGCAATGATCAGCTTAACGCACCAAACCCGGATTGCGATCAACCTGATTGTTGAAGATGACACCGGTAGCGTTGCCCAATTTCTTGCGGCGCTGACCGCAGTGCTTGGCCTGTTGGTGATGGTCAGTCGCTGGGTCTCCTCGGTGATTGTCTGGCTGGCTGACTTCATCGAGGCCGGCAGCTTTACCGTCAAGGTACTGGCCATCGGATTCAATTCACTGGCGTTTGGGCTGGGAGTAAAACTATGATGACCCGGTTTGTATTGCCCGCTGCTGCCGTCATTACGGCAGTTGTCTGTCTGGTTTTCTACGAGCAAGTGGCCCGGCTGGTGCTGATCCTGGGGTATACAGCCTTGGGCGTCCTGGCTACCATTGCCCTGGCCATTGGGTTCTTTGGCTCGTGGATTCTGACTGAAAAGATAAAAATGCTCCGCGCCCACCGGATTGAAGCCGAAAAGCACGCCCATGTGATGACGATCACCGACAACGGCGAAACCTGGGTTCGGGACACTGATCCCAATGCCGTGTATCGAAACCTCACCGGTTCACCCTCAGTTCATATCAACGGGCAGAACAATCAACCCACAGACCTCGAAATCGATCTGTACCGTTACCGGCTGGCGGTGATGCGCCGGTCGCCCAAGGTCATCGAAGGCTCCGCCGAACTGCTGCCGCCCCAAACGAGCCGGATTGATCTGCTCACTGCTCTGGATGGCGTTCAGCGCGGTTTGATCGTGGGGGCCAGTGACAGCGGTAAAACCACGCTGCTGCAATGGCTGGTCTATCGTCGCAAGCAGGTATCCAAGGTCGTGGTGATCGACCCGCACGCTTACCCCGGCAAATGGGCCGGCTGTTATGTTATCGGCACCGGCCGCAACTATGCCGAGATCGACCGGGCGCTGGCGGGATTGGTTCAGGTGATGACCAAACGGTATGATGAAATTGGCCGGGGCGTTATCACCGAGGGCAACCATCCCCGGTTAACCATCCTGATTGATGAATGGCGGGCGATTGTGCATCAGTTGGGCCGGCCGGCCAGTGACGCGATTAAGGCGCTGCTGACCGAAAGCAGGAAGGCCGCGTTCAGTGTGTTCGTGGCCAGCCACAGTGATCGAGCCAAACCGCTTGGCCTTGAGGGCGAGTATGACCTCAAAGACGGCTTTGCTATTGTGCGGTTAGCCCTGATCAATGGTGAGCGGCAGGCCACAATCGACACCGGTAATGGTGAGCAACCGGCGATGCTACCGGGATCATTCACCGCCACCCAACAGGCAGCCAATCTGGATTTTGAGCTTGATTTGACGCCGCAACCGGCCAAAGCAGATGAACAGGCGCAACAGGATGCGTTATTTGTCCAGCTCGTTAATGAGGGGATGAGCCGCCGGCAGGCCGCGCTGCAAGCCTATGGCAAAGAATATGCCGGCGCTCTGGTGACCCATTGTAAAAACCTGTTGGGTGAAATTTAGGTGCTACTACTACCACAATGTGCGTGCTATCTGGCGTATAGCGTGGTAGTAGTAGCAAAGCAGCAGCCGTCAGGCTACCACAAATCAACGACTTCAAGTTAGAAAAGAGGTAAATCATGTATGTCCAACACCAAACTGCACCATCGATCCTGAAAGGGGCCGTGATCAAACGAGCCGTTATCTATGCCCGGGTCTCGACTGACAAACAGGCCGAGTATGGCACATCCATCGACAGCCAGGTTGAAAAATCCCTGGCCTACGCGGCCAGCCAGAACATGGAAGTTGTCGGGATTTTCAAGGAAGAATTCAGCGGCACCACCCTTGAGCGGCCAGAATTGACCAAAGTTCGGGCGCTGCTGAGAACCGGTGAAATTGACGCTCTCATTATCTACAAGGCCGACCGGCAGGATCGTTCCTGGTCAGGAGTGAATTACCTGCTGTTCCTGCAAGAACTGCAACAGTTGGGTGTTGAATTTCACAAATCGGAGCAGAGTCGCCAAATTGACCTGAATGATGCCAACCAGATGTTAATTGAGAGTATCGAAGGGTGGCAAGCGGGCACTGACCATAAACGGACTGTCGCCAAGCTGCACAAAGGCAAAATTGACACGGCCCGGAACGGTCACATTGTTGCGGCAGGACATCCGCCGTTTGGTTACCAATGGGCTTACGACAATTCTACCCGGCGATATTATTTTGTCATTGACGAAGTTGAAGCAAAAACAGTCCGCAATATTTTCCAGTGGTATGTGATCGGAGACGAAACCTGTACTGCGCTTGGCATTGAGACAATTGCCCGAAAATTAACCGAACTCAAAGTTGACACCTATTCGGATCGCCGGGGGCGGGTCCTCAAAAAGATGGGCCGGGGGAATTGGTGCGCCTCAATGGTGCGGAACATCCTGAAAAATGAAACTTACGCCGGAGTCTGGACCTTTGCCAAGAAATCCCACACCAAGCGGGATTATGTCGGACAGTCCGAGCCGACGGACATCAAAGTAACTGTGCCGGCCATTGTTACGCCGGAATTGTGGCAGCTCGCCCAGCAACGCCGTGAGGCCCGGAAAGGGGTCAGCAACCGCAAAAAACGGGACTATCTCCTCGTTGGCCATTTGCACTGTGGAGATTGCGGATACGCGATGATGGGAAACGCGCATAAGCGTGCGTCGGGCCGGGTCGATGAATATTATCGCTGTAAAACCAAGTCCAACGCCAGCGCCCGAAAACTACGAAAATGCAATAACCCATATTTTCGAGCCAACAAAGTAGATGCTGCGGTCTGGGATTGGATTTCCGGGTTCATTTTGGATGAAGAGAAATTGGAAAAGAATCTCCAGAAATATCAGGAAAAAGTAGCCAACAGTCCACTTGAGGGGGAGTTGAAGCTCGTCAAGGATCGGTTGGTTATTGTACAGGATGAGTTTAAGCAGGCGTTGGACAATATGCGGTCTGCCACGTCCAGCCGCGCCAAAACGATTTTCGCCCAGGACATCGAACGGATTGAGGCGCAGTTAGATGAGTTGGAGAAACGAAAGATTGACCTGGAAGAACAGTTGGAAAAACAGTCACTGTCCGACGCGCAGAAATTGAACCTTGAAAAATTTGCTGCTCTGATGCGCCAGGGCTGGGATCGGATAAGCCGGGATCCTGACAGCCGGCGGGAACTGCTGGCCCGGTTCAACATCAAAGTTGCGCTGTATGTTGAAGATGGGCACGAAAAGGCCCGGATCAGCGGAAAAATAACCGCTGATGAGCAGGTTGTGTTGTTAGAGAACAAATGTTCGAGACAATTTGTGGTGGTACAATTTGCCGCCTTGCTCGACTTGGGGTGGAGGTGTTTTCGGTGAATTGCACCCTGGGCGATATTGGCGTGCGCCAATCCGGCCCCACGCGAGCGCAGGTGGCGCTAACCCGCCACAACGAAACCGAGGCCGCGGCCCAAATACTGGGCATTAAGCAAACGTTCAATCTGGGCCATCACGATGGCGAACTGCTGCCGGATTTGCCGGTGCGGGCGCAACTGGCCCGGCTGTACCGCATCACCCGGGCCGACACGTTGTTTACGTTTGACCCGTTTTGGAGCGGCCAGATTCACCCCGATCACCGGGCCGCGGGGCAGGCGGCGCTCGATGCTTACATGCCGTCAAAGATGCCGCTGTACCACCCGGAACACCTCAACGAGCCGGGCGCGGGTTTGGGTCAATTGGAGCGGGTATTTTTGTTTTCAACCACCCGCGAACCGGATATTTACGTGGATGTGAGCGATGTTTTTGAGGTTAAACTGGCGGCGAGCCAGGCCCACGTGAGCCAGTTTCCGGAAGGCGAGGCCAGCCTGGATTGGATGAAGGAGATTGACCGCGAGACCGGCCAGGTGATCGGCGTGGAGTACGCCGAGGTGTTCAAACAACTCCAGGTGTGGTAGGTTACAGTTTAAAGCGCTCACCGCGGGCGGGCACAAATACTTTCGGCACGCCCTGATGCAGCGCCGCGTGGGCCAGTTTTCGGGCGTTTTCTTCTTCGCCGTGGACCAGAAACAGCTTCTTTAAATCACTCCGCAGTTGGGCCGCTTTGAGCCAGCGCAACAGACCGTTGTGGTCGGCGTGGGCCGAGTAGCCATCAATTTTCATCACCCGCGCTTTTACCGGATACAGATCGCCAAAAATCGGCACTTCGGGCTGGCCGTCCAGAATTTTGCGGCCGAGTGTGTTTTCGGCCTGGAAGCCGACAAACAGCACAATATTGCGCGGGTTGGTAATATTATTTTTCAGGTGATGGAGAATGCGCCCGGCCTCACACATGCCCGAAGCGCTGATAATAATCATCGGCCCGGTCATTTCGTTGAGCGCCTTTGAGTCGCGAACATCGCGGATGTAGCTGACCATTTCAAAGCCAAAGGGGTCGCGGCGATTGTTTTCGTCCAGAAATTGCAGGGTGTCGCGGTCGTACAGTTCCGGGTGCAGACGGAAGATTTCGGTGGCGTTGGTGGCCAGCGGGCTATCGACGTAAATATCGACTTTGGGGATTTCGTCCCGGCTGAACATTTCGTGTAGCGCGTAGACGATTTCCTGGGTGCGGCCCACCGCAAACGAGGGGATGATCAGCTTGCTTTGCTTGCGGTGAATTTCCAGCACGGCCTGTTTGAGGGTACTGCGGGCCTGGTCGGGCGATTCGTGGAAGCGGTTGCCGTAGGTGCTTTCCATAATCATAAAATCGGCGCTCTCTACCAGATCGGGGTCGCGCAGAATAGGCAGATTGAGCCGGCCCACATCGCCGCTAAAAACCAGCCGCTTGAACTGGCCGTACTCGTCCACATCCACGGAGACCGAGGCCGAACCCAGCATGTGGCCCGCTTCCCTAAAATGGGCGCGAACACCGGGCATCACCTGAAAATTGCGTTTGTAGCCCACAGTTTGAAACAGGTTGATCGTTTCGAGCGCGTCTTCGGCGGTGTAGAGCGGTTCAAACAGCACTTTGCCCTGTTTGCCTCGCTGCTTGTTGACGTATTTTACGTCTTGCTCCTGAATAAACGCCGAATCGCGCAGCATAATGGCGCACAGATCGCGCGTGGCAGGCGTGGCCCAAATGGGGCCGCGATAGCCCTGCCGCACCAGCGAGGGCAGGTTGCCGCTGTGGTCGATGTGGGCGTGCGACAGGATGACGGCATCGATTTTGGTGGGGTCAAACGGAAACTGGCGGTTGCGCTCAAAGGCTTCTTTGCGACGGCCCTGGAACAGGCCGCAATCTAACAAAATATTGAAGCTGTTAACCTTGAGCAGATGCATTGAGCCGGTAACGGTTTGGGCGGCTCCCCAAAATTCAAGTTCCATGGCGCGCTCCCGGTGGGTGATTGGGGTTAGCATAGATGCTTTGGCGGCGGCTGTCAAAAAAAGAAAGGCCCGGCACTGGGCCGAGCCTTGGGGAGTTCGCAACGCGCCGGTAGTTAACCGCGTTCTTTGATCCAGTTGGCGATGGTGGGGGGGAGATCGCGCTGCACTTTACCGCTCACGTACATCCCAATGTGCCCCGTTGGGAAGCCGGCGTCGGTGTAATCCTGACTGCCAATATATTTTTTCAGAGCGATGGTGGATTGGGGTGGCACCAGGTGGTCCTGTTCGGCGTAAATGTTGAGTACCGGCTGTTTGATGCTGCCCAGATCAACCCGTTTGCCGCCGATTTCAACTTCGCCTTTGATGAGCTTGTTGTCGCGGTAAAACAGTTTGATGAACTCCGACCAGGCTGCGCCGGCCTGATCCGGGCTGTCGAAAATCCACTTTTCCATGCGCAAAAAGTTGATCAACGCGTCCTGGCTGGCGGCCAGATTGGGCACGGCGGCGTACTTTTGCAGGTTGAGCTGAAACGGTTTGAGCATCACAAAGCCAAAATTCATAAAATCGCCGGGGATGTTGCCCAGCGCTTCGGCCATCAGGTCGGTGTCCATTGTTTTGGAGCCGACGCCGCAGGTCCAGGTGTTGAGCAGGCTGCCTTCAACGTGAAAATCGACAGGGGCTACCATTGTGACCAGATTTTTTACTTTGTCCGGGACCATGGCCGTGTAGCACAGGCTGAACACGCCGCCCTGGCAGATGCCCAGCAGGTTGATCTGTTTGAGCCCGTGCCGCTCGCGGACCACATCAACGCAGGTGTCGATGTAGCCGTTGAGGTAGTCATCGAGTGTGAGGTAGCGGTCTTCGCGGCCGGGGTAGCCCCAGTCGATCAGGTACACGTCCAGCCCCAGTTTGAGCAGGTTGCGGATCAGCGAGCGGTTTTCCTGCAAATCGGCCATGTAGGGCCGGTTGACCAGCGCGTAAACCACCAGCACCGGGATGGGGTGCGGCTTGTCCACCAGCGATTTAAAGCGGTACAGCACCAGTTTATCCTCGCTGTAAACCGGCTCTTTTTCGCTGCAACCGACCACAATGTCTTCTTCTTTGAGCTGACTCAACAACTCTACGCCTTTCACCACTTTGGCGTTGTATTCCAGCAGTTCCTGCATGGCTTGCTGCGGCGTAATCTGAATGGGAAATTGCATGGTTAGCTTTCTCCTTCCGGTTTAGCCGCGGCCGGTTTGGCTTTGGTTGAGGTTTTGCGGGGGGCGGGTTTGGCGGCTGCCGTCGATTTTTTGAGCGCCGCGACCTCTTTTTTGAGCGTTTCCAGCGCGGCGGCAAGTTGCTGGTTGGATTTGGTCACGCCGGCCAACTCTTTTTTGAGCGCGGCAATGGTTGCCCGGGCGTCGGTCAAATCGGCGCGGCTCTGCTCTACAGCAGCCAACTCTTTTTTGAGCGCCTTCATGTCTTTGCGGAACTGGTAATTGGCCCGATGGGCTTCGTCAACTTCGGTGCGGGTCGGGATGTCGAGCTGTTTCAGCACCAGTTCGGTGATCTCCCGCTGGCTGAGGCGCAGCCGCATGTTTGAGTTGAGCAGTTCGGCCTGGGCATCAATATACGCCGGCGACTCAAAAACTTCGACAAAGGCGCTTTCGGCGGCATCAATCCACACCCCGCCCAGCTCTTCCAGCGTGTTGATAGTAGTGTTGGCCTGGGTCAGCTCGACCAGTTTTTTTTGAAAGCGCTCAAAAGCGTTGGTCCACGCGCCAATCAGCAGCAGTTGGTAGTTAAAATCGGCCCGGCGATTGGCCTGCCACACATCAAACCCCTGGCGTAGTTTGTGTTCCATCTCTCGGCTCAGCCCCATGGTTGGGCTGTTGAGAAATTGGCCAAACGTTTGCTCGTAGATTTGCTGGTACACGCCGGCCAGCCCCGCCGCTGCCGGATTGACGCCGTTGGCCCGGGCAAACAGCTCCGGGGCTTGTTGCCACCACGCGGCCCACGGCCCGGCCACTTTTTGCATGTCGGCCTGGTACATGCGCCACATTTCGGCGGAGTCCTGGCTCATTTTGAGCGACGCCTCGGCTGATTTGATCAGTTGCTGTTGAAACTGCTGGGTGTAGTTGCCGAGCGTGGCCTGCCAATCCTGGCCGGCGGCCACTTTGGCGGCGATGTCCTGCCAGGCGTTCATGGCAAATTGGAACAACTCCAGCAGCATTTTCTGGCTGCCCAGCAGGCGCTCGGCGGTGGCGCGAGCCGTGGGCTCGGCCTGGTCGGTCCACTGTTTGGCCATTGTCTGCCACTGGCTAAACGCGTCTGTCGCGGATTCCGGTGAGTTTTGGGCCAGGCTGAGCCACTGTTCCCACATTTTTTTCTGGGCGTTAGCCCAGGCCTGGGTCATTTCTTCGGCCTGTTTCGTCCAGTTCATAAAATTTGCCTCACCGGCTCACTTCTTTTTGGTGTCGGCTTTGGTCGCGCCGGGGGTCCACATATTCACCCAATCCATCTGCGCGTCCATCACTTTTTGCATGGCCTCTTGCCAGTTTTTGAACGCTTTTTGGCCCTCTTCTTCCCAACTGCTGGTCATATTTGAAACATCGGCCTTTTTAATCAGCTCGAACCAGTTTTGCCACAGGCGTTGCTGGGTTTCGTTCCACTGTGTGACCATCCCCTGGGTTTGTTTGAACCACTGGGCCATTTCTTCGGGGGTGTTGTCGGGATTGAAGCTGTCGCTCCAGGTTTCGGCCCATTTGGACTGCGCCGCCAGCACATTGTTAACGGTTTGTTCCCAGGTTTCTACGGTTTTTTGCCAGAGCTGCGGGCCGGGCATGGCCGCCGAGCCTGATTGCACCGTTTCCAGCCAGCTATCCCACATTTTCTTTTGGGTGTCGCTCCAGCTTTTGAACATTTCTTCGCTTTGTTTTGCCCAATCCATTGGTTATCTCCTTTTTGTGATTTTTACCGGTTAATATTTTACGGGTGGTTCTGCGTTTAACTGGGAGAAAGATCGCCTTCTTATACCCCCTCCCCTGCCCCTCCCCCGCGAGCGGGGGAGGGGGGATATAGAGATTTGGTGTCATTTGCAGGCGCGTAGCGCCTGCAAATGACACCTTTTCCTAAACACCCCCCTTCCCTGGGGAAGGGGGCCAGGGGGGATGGGGCAAATTTTGGTGCAACACCACCAATTTACTGCCACCACAGCGTTTCGCGGACAATATCAAACACGGTGACAATGCCCAGCAGTTTGCCTTTGATAACCGGGGCGCGGTGAATGCCGTGGTTGGCAAACAGGGCGGCCACTTCCTGCACGAGCATATCCGGGTCAATTTCAATGCAGGGTTTGGTCATGATCTCGGCCACCAAAATGGTTTCCGGGTTTTTGGCCTGGGCCGCTACCTTGTACACAATGTCGGCTTCAGTGATAATGCCGTAGCTGTCGTCAGAGCTGTCCGGCTCAACAATCAGGTTGCGCAGTTTTTTCTCGCGCATCATGGCCATTGCCAGAGCGACGGTAATCGACGCCGGCACCGTGACCACACTTTTGGTCATAATTTCCTGTGCAGTTTGCATCGATCTTCTCCTTTACCACCAGCGGCCTTTGTGCAAAATATCAGATGCGGCCACAATGCCCAGCAGCGACTCCTGCACCACCGGGGCGCGGTGAATCCGGTGGTTGGCAAACAGGCGGGCAATGTTTTCAACGGTCATTTCCGGTTTGATGGTGATGCACGGGCGGGTCATAATATCGGCCACCGTCAGCTCTTTGGGGTCGTGCCCCAGGGCGATAACTTTGTACGCGATGTCGGCCTCGGTGATGATCCCATACGCTTTTTCGCTGTTTTCCGGTTTGATGATCAGCGCGTGGATGCCGCGCTCTTTCATGGTGCCAATAGCCTGGCTAATGAGCGCCGACGCGGCAATAACGGCGACATCAGTCGTCATAATATCTTTTGCTCTACGCACGGGTTTTATCTCCTTTGATCAGGTTTGGCGCGGCTAAATAACCGTGCCGCCATCAACCGCAAAAGTATGGCCGGTAACGTAGCGAGCCTCGTCTGAGGCCAGCCACACAAACGCGTTAGCCACATCAACCGGCTCACCCAAATGGCCCAGCGGAATCCGCTCGATCAGCTTTTCCATCACTTTATCCGGGATGCCTTCGGTGAGGCGGGTTTTGATGAAGCCGGGCGCTACCGCATTGGCCCGAATGCCCTTGCGGCCCAGTTCGCGGGCCCAAACTTTGGTCATGCCAATCACGCCGGCCTTGCTGGCCACGTAGTTGGTTTGGCCAAAGTTGCCGTAAGGGGCAACCACCGAAGCGGTGCTGAGGATAACGCCGCTGCCTTGTTCAATCATCACCGGGGCAACGGCCTGAGCGCAATTGAAAACACCTTTCAGGTTAATGTCGATCACCAGATCAAACTTTTCTTCGGTCATTTTTATCAGTTGCGCGTCGCGCACAATCCCGGCGTTGTTCACCAGCACATCGATCCGGCCAAAGCGGTTAACTGTCAGCTCAACCATTTCTTTAACCGAAGCCTGGCTGGTGACATCAACCTTTACCGGCAGCGCCAATTGCAGTTGGGTAGCCACGGCCTCCGCGCCGGCCTGCGAGCCGCCGTTGTGCGCCGCATTGCCGCGAGAGGCAACAATCGCGGGGTTGTTGTTAATTTCTCTGGCCACCTCGCTTACGGTGTCAAAATCAACATCGGCCAGCACAACAAATGCCCCCTCTTCGGCAAAGCGCAGGGCAGTGGCCTCGCCAATCCCTCGTCCGGCTCCGGTAATAATGGCGACTTTATCTTTTAGGCGCATAGTGTCTCCTTGGTGAGGTTTAAAATCAAACAAGAGGCAACGTTGCCTCTTATCATTTATTTATTTGGCCGACGTAAACAGTTTGCCCATTGTTTCGGCGGTGTCTTTTATTTGCCTCTGGGATGATTCGATGGTGGCGAACACAAACGCCTGTTCGGCGGCCCACAGTTCCTGGCTTTCTTTAATGCCGGCCTGCGCAATTTTGAACATCTCTTTTTGGAAGGCCAGCGATTGGGCCACGCTTTGCGTCGCGGCTTTGGTTACAAAATCCAGGTACGATTTACCGGCCTCGGCCCAAATGCCGTAGCTGTTTTCCAGTACTTTTTGCTGGGCGGCGAGCACCGGTTTGGCCTCTTCTACGGCTTTGCCTGAGGCTTCAACCCAACTGTTGACCATTTCTTTGGCTTCTTCGGCCATCCGGCTGGCATCGGCCAGCGCTTCCTGAGCCACGTTTCCATTTTTTGCTTTTGCGGTTGTCATCACAATCCTCCACAAACTAAACTTGGGTTTATAAAATGCCAGTTACTCTTTAGAACGTAACTGTTGTTCCAGCGCTTCCACTTTTTGCGATAACGCTTCTACCTGAGCCTGAAGCTGTTGCAGCGTTTCGGCCAGGCCCGGCTCGCCGGCGTGAAAGGGCAGCCGCCAGGCGTCCATCACCCTTTTGCCGGCTTCGTCCATTTGCTCGCGAAACGCTTCTGACTGCCGCACCGATTGTTCCATTGCCTGAGACATCATTTTGGCATAGCTCGACGCAAATTGCTCCCACATTTTAAAGCTCTCCTCAAAGATTTTTTCCTGCGACAGCTCTTCCGGGCCAGACAGGGTGTCGATGGTGAGCTGGGTCAGGTAGCGCTGCATAAACGATACGGCGTCGGCAAAATCGGTGAATCGTTCTTCGCCGTTGCCCTGCACGTGCCGAATGTGACCCCGCCAGCGAACGTGCGGTTCGCCCTGGGTATCCTGCCACAGTTCTTGCGTAAAGCGCAGTAAAAATGATGCAATGTTGTGCGGTTTGGTCATTTTCAAGCCTCGGCTGGATTATAACAAAGACAAGTTACAGCCCAGTTACAGTTTACTGAAGAATTGATGCCCCATCCCCCGTTCTCCGCGCCCGTTACTTTTTCCTTTGCCCACATTTTGGCAGGCAATTAAGAAGCGCTTTCAGTGAATCCCAACAATCTCCTCATAGAGCGCCTTTGTTTCTGGCAGGGGATCGATGGCCAGTTCCTCTGCCAGCGCGGCCACGCACTGCCGGTAGGTTTTGAGCGCCAGCGGCCGGTTGCCCTGAGCCAGATAAGCCCGCATTTGGGTGCGATAGGCGTTTTCCCACACGGGGTCAATCGCCAGCACGTGCTGCGTCAACCGGATGCTCTCCAGCGGGCTGCGCTCAACCAGTAGTTCGGCCAGCGTGGTCATCGATCCCAACGCCAGCACTTGCAGCCGTTCGCGCTCAAGGCTGCACCAATCTTCGTAGCGACGCTCCGGCAGGTAGTCGCCGTGGTACAGGGCCACGGCTTGCTGGTGGTGGGCCAGTGCGGATTCAAGGTTGTGGGGGATGGCCTGATTGCCGGCGGCCACAGCCTGTTCAAACACATCGGCATCCAGCCAGATGTCGCTCAGCTCCAGGGCGTAAGTCAGATCAAAACGCTGAATGAATTTGGCGGTGGTGCGAGGCTTGCGCTCCGGCTCCAGCACTTTGTTGATGGCGTGCAGCGCCACTTTAAAGTCGCGGTCGCCTTCGTCGCTGTCCAGATCGGGCCACAGGCGGTTGATGATTTCTTCTTTGTGCAGCGGCCCGTGCCGGCGCGTGGTGATGAAAAATTGAAACAGGTGCAGCGCTTTTTCGCGTTGCCAGCGGCCCGGCTCGATTTCTGCGGCATCGAGCCACACTTTAAAGCCGCCCAATGTTTGAATGCGCAGGCTGGACTCCGGGAGTTGGTTCATGATGGGATTGTGTGACCAGTGTTGCGGCCCTGGGCCGGGCGACAGCGCCGCCCGGCCCAGGGCCATCAGTTTTTACAGTCGCTCTACGGCTACGGCTGTGCCGCCGCCAGTGCCGTGGCACAGCGAGGCGATCCCGTATTTGCCGCCGGTGTTACCCAGCGCGTTGAGCAGCGTCACAATAATGCGCGCCCCCGAGCAGCCAATCGGGTGGCCCATCGCAATTGCGCCACCGTACACGTTGATCTTTTCGTAGGGGATTTCCAGCACTTTGCGCAGCAGCACGTTGTTCAGGGCAAAGGCTTCGTTGTTTTCAAACAGGTCGATGTCGTCCAGGTTCATGCCCAGCTTGCCCACCAAATTCTGGATGGCCGGCACCGGCGCTTCGACAAAGCGCCACGGTTCCCCGGCGGCCCACGCCGAACCGAGCAGCTTGCCAATCGGCTTGAGGTTGTACTTTTGTACGGCCTCTTCGCTGGCCAAAATCAAAGCGGCGGCCCCGTCGCTGATCTGGCTGGAATTGCCGGCCGTCAGCTTGCCTTCTTTGTTAAAGGCCGGGCGCAATTTGCCCAGCGACTCCATTGTGGTTTCGGGCCTCACGCCTTCGTCTTTGTCAAAGACAACCGTGTCTTTGCGCATCTTTATTTCGATGGGCGCAATTTCCTTGACCAGCGCGCCGCTTTCGGTGGCGGCGGCGGCCCGCGTGTTAGACAGGAAGGCTACTTCGTCCAGCTCTTCGCGGGTAATGCCGTAATCTTCTACCAGCCGGTCAGTTTGCTTGCCCATCAACTCGCCAGACATCGGGTCGGTCAGCCCCTCTTCCAGCAGCACATCTTTCATCACCAGCGGTCCGCTGAGGGCGCTCAGGCCCAACCCGTAGCGGGCCGTGTGGGGAATGTGAAAGCCGGACTGCGACATCGACTCAACCCCGCCGACCATCACCAGATTGGCTTCTTCTGTTTTGATCATGGCCGCGCCGTTCATGGTGCTCATCATACCAGACGAGCAGAGCATATCCAGCGCGTAGCCGTCAACAGTATCGGGGATGCCAGCTTTGATAGCGGCGTGGCGGGGCAGTAACTGGCCGTGGCCGTGTTTGAGAATGTTGCCAAACACGTAAAAATCCAGGTCGCCGGGCTGAATGCCCGCCTGCTGAACAACGGATTTCATCACGTGGGCGGCCAAATCCACCGGCGACATATTGGTGAGTGTGCCATTGTATTTACCAATGGCGCTTCGTACCGCGGCGACAATATAGACATCTTTCATGGGTTCGCTCCTTTTTTCTCTAAACTAACCTGAATTCAATACTTCGTGGCATCCGTCATTCTGAGGAGCGGAGCGACGACCTGTGCCCGTTAGGGTAAGAATCTCGGTTGATACCGCCAAATTCAGTTCGAAACTGGAGATTCTTCGCTCTCTGCGGTCACTCAGAATGACAGATTAATGAATTTCTGAACTAAAGTTACATTAAACAATTTATCACTAATTGGCGGCGACGTCATCGTCGCTATCATCTTTGTTTTTTTTGTCGGCTTCGGGCGGTGGTTGGTGGACGGCGGTCCAGGCTTTCATCCATTCGGTCTGGGTTTTGAGGGTTTCTTCCATCACTGTTCCCCACATATTCAGCACTTTTTTGGCGTCGTCCTCCTGCTGTTCCTGCGACCCCAGCCGCTGGCGCAGCCCCTTGATGGTTTCTTCGGCCTTGTTGAGTTTGCGTTCCAGCGCGTCGCACTTTTCCAGAATTTCCAGGTAGCGGGCGCGCGGTACCACGCCCATCATCCGCCACCAGTTTTCGAGCTGGTCTTCAAACGCCTCCGGGCTGAGTTTGGTCGCCGAGGCTGCGCCGGGCATAAATTGGGCCAGCCAACGGTTAAATTCTTCTGGCGTGGCCGACATCTCCGACAGTTTTTTGAACGCATCCTGTGCCTCGGTGGTGCCGCGCATGGCCTCGGCCAGCAGGGTATACCAGGCTTCTAAAACCTTGGGGTTAAACATTACGTGTGCCGACCGCCGTTAATGCTGAGCGTAGCACCGGTTATATAGCCGGCCATTACCGGCGACAGCAAAAACACGGTGCTCCAGGCAATTTCTTCTTCGGTGGCAAAGCGACGCAGCGGAATGGTGGCCAGAATTTTCTCTTTAACCGGCTCCGGGATGGCTTTGACCATATCGGTTTCGGTAAAACCGGGAGCCACCACGTTGGCCCGCACGCCGTAGCGCGCGCCTTCCAGCCCCAGTGTTTTGGCCAGCCCGATCAAACCGGCTTTGGCGGCGGCGTAGTTGGCCTGGCCAATATTGCCCTGTTCGCCCACCAGCGAGCTGATGAAGACCAGCACGCCTTCTTTGCGCTCGTACATGAGCGGCGCTACCGGCCGAATGGTGTTGAAAACTCCGTTGAGGTTGGTGTTGATCACCGCGTCCCACTGTGCCGGTTGCATTTTTGAGAGCAACGAATCCTGGGTGATGCCGGCGTTGGCCACCACGCCAAAAATTGGGCCAAGTTCGGCTTCTATCTGCTGCACTACCCGTTCCATATCGCCGGGGTCGGTCACATCGGCCTGAATGGGCAGTTTGCCTTTGGGGCCGGGACTGCTGCGATAGGTGTACGCCACTTCCGCGCCCAACTCTTCCAGTTTGGAAACAATTGCTGCCCCAATGCCCCGATTACCGCCGGTAACAAGTATAACTTTTCCTTCGAGTCCAAACATACAATTTACCCTCCGTTCTCTAATTAAGCTGACTGAATTTTGAACACCCATACGGGTGTGTTTACTCATAGCGATGAGGTGCGGGGATTGGGGTGCTGGGGCGCCGGCAGATTTTAGCCTGCCGGCGCCGGGGATCAGGGAGAAAATGGGCCTGGTGGCCAGTGTAAATTTATTCGCCGGCGTAACCCAGCGATTTCAGGCTGTCGGTGATTTCGTCCAAAATAACCGGGTCGTCGATGGTGGCCGGCATACGGTATTCCTGCCCATCGGCGATGCGTTTCATTGTGCCGCGCAAAATTTTGCCGGAGCGGGTTTTGGGCAGCCGCTTCACAACGGTGGCCGATTTGAACGAGGCTACCGGCCCAATTTTGTCGCGGACAAGCTGCACCAGCTCTTTGATAATTTCCTGCTCGTTGCGGGTAACGCCGGCTTTCAGCACCACCATGCCCAGCGGCACCTCGCCCTTTAGCTGGTCGGCCACGCCGATGACGGCGCATTCGGCCACGTCCGGGTGCGAGGCCAGCACCTCTTCCATGCCGCCGGTTGAGAGCCGGTGACCGGCCACGTTGATGATGTCGTCGGTGCGGCTCATAATCCACACGTAGCCGTCTTCATCTTTAAAACCGGCGTCGGCGGTGCTGTAATAACCCTCAAACGCGCTCAGGTACGAGCGTTTGTAGCCGTCGTCGTTATTCCACAGGGTGGGCAGGTTGCCGGGGGCCAGCGGTAATTTGATAACAATGCTGCCAATTTCATCGGCTTCTACCGGCTGGCCCATTTCATTGACTACCTGCACATCGTAGCCGGGCATGGGCACAGTGGCCGAGCCGGGTTTTACTTCCAGCAGTTCAACGCCAACGGGGTTGCCGCAAATGGCCCAGCCGGTTTCGGTTTGCCACCAGTGGTCAATTACCGGCACGTTCAACTGGTTACGCGCCCAAAACAGGGTGTCGGGGTCGCAGCGTTCGCCGGCCAAAAACAGGGTGCGGAAATTGCTCAGATCGTACTTTTTCACAAATTCGCCGTTGGGGTCATCGCGCTTGATGGCCCGGAAAGCGGTGGGTGCGGTGAACAGTACGCTAACATTGTGCTCGGAGATAACCCGCCAGAACGCGCCGGGGTCGGGCGTGCCCACGGGTTTGCCCTCAAACAAAATGGTGGTGTTGCCGTTAATCAGCGGGGCGTACACAATGTAGGAGTGGCCCACTACCCAGCCCACGTCGGAGGCGGCCCAGTAAACTTCGCCGGGTTTAACGCCGTACACGTTTTGCATGCTCCACTGCATGGCCACCAGATGGCCGCCGTTATCGCGGACAACGCCTTTGGGCACGCCGGTAGTACCGCTGGTGTACAAAATGTAGAGCGGGTCGGTGGCCGCAACCGGCACCGGTTCGACGGGCTGGGCGGCGGCCATTAAGTCGGCCCAGTCCAGGTCTCGGCCGGCGGTCATGGGCGCGGTTTCCTGCGGACGCTGCAAAATGATGCAGTTTTTGGGTTTGGCGTCAGCATTAGACAGGTCGATGGCTTCATCCAACAGCGGTTTGTATTTGATCACCCGGTTCACCTCGATGCCGCACGAGGCCGAGACAATGAGTTTGGGCTTGGCATCGTTAATGCGGGTGGCCAGTTCGCGGGCGGCAAAGCCGCCAAACACCACCGAATGAATCGCGCCAATCCGGGCGCAGGCCAGCATAGCGATGACCGCTTCCGGAACCATCGGCATGTAAATGATTACCCGGTCGCCTTTTTGCACACCCTGTCCGGCCAGCGCGCCGGCAAATTTAGCCACCTCGTCGCGCAGTTGGCGGAAGGTGAATTTTTTGATGGTGTTGGTCACCGGGCTGTCGTAAATGAGGGCAAACTGGTCGGCCCGGCCCTGTTCAACGTGCCGGTCAACGGCGTTGTAGCAGGTGTTGACTTTGGCCCCGGCAAACCAGCGGTACAGCGGCGGGGTCGAGTCGTCGAGCACTTTGTCCCACTTATTAACCCAGTCGATGGATTCGGCGGCGCTGGCCCAAAAGCCCTGCGGGTCCGCTTGCCATTGGTTGTAGAGTTGTTTGTATTCACCAGACATTGATTGAACTTCCCTCCTCGTTGATTGGATTTGATTTGGCTTTAATACTTTATGCGGGCCAGATAGGTTTCCTCGGCGGCGGCGCGAGCCTGGGCCAAAGTCACTATCCCCTGCTCGGCCAGCAGGGGGAGCAGCTTGAGGAAAATATCACCCGTTAAAATGGCATCGCCCAGCGAAGTGTGGCGGCCAATGATGTTGATGCCCAGCCGTTGGGCAATGGCTTCAAGGCTGTGATCTTTGTGGTTGGCGTGGGTAATGGCCGAAAGCAGCAGCGTATCAAGCACCGGGTTGGTAAATTTTACGCCGGTTTGCTGCTCTTTGATTTGCAGCATACGCATATCAAAGGCGGCGTTGTGGGCAATGAGCACCGTGCCTTCGGTGAATTTTTGAAACGAGGGCAGCACCTGCTCGATGGTGGGCTGGTTGCGGAGCATCTCGCCGGAGATGCCGGTGATTTCGGCGGAGGTGCGGGGCAGCGAGCGTTTGGGATCGACCAGTTGGTCAAAAATTTCCTGGCGCAGCAGCCGCCCGTTGACAATCCGCACCGCGCTCACAGAAATAATTTCGTCGCTGGCGGGATTGAGGCCGGTGGTTTCGGTATCAAACACGGTGTAAGCCAGCTCAACCAATGGGCGGTTGTCGATTTCCGGGTTTTGACCGGCCTGATGGAACAGGTCAAAATCATAATATTCGGGGCGGCTGCCCTGAACAGTGGGCACGCTGAGGCTCGGTTTGGGTTGGGTGGTGGGTAGCAGCAGCCGCAGCATCAGCATGCCGGTTTCCTTGTTGGGTTGCAGCCACACTTCGCCGCCGTGGCGTTCGGCCACTTCACGCAGGGCCGGGGCCGATTCATCATTTTTGGCGGTGTAAATCTGGTTTTGCCAGCTCCACAACGTGTCCAGATCGGCTTTGCCCGCCGGCCAAACCAAATCCATCGCCGCCAACTGGCCCGATTGCCGCAGGCACAGTTTGATCTCGGTAACCTGATAGGCCTCTTTGAGCCGGGCCACCATCAGCGACAACGCCTGCACCACCGAGTAGCTGTCAACCTTGAGCCACAGGTTGTCGTCGTGCCCGTCAAGAATGGTGGTGACGTGCAGTTTGTCTTCAAACTGGCGCTGGATGGCCCACAACAAATCGCTGCCCATCATTTCTTCGAGCTGCCAATCGGCTTTGAGGTAGGTGTCGTAATCCGAGGTGATCTGGTTGAGCCGGCTGCTCAGCGTGAACGATTCATCGGCAATTACTTTGCGGAGCTGCACCGACTTGCGCGGGTCCATCTGCGGGTATTGTTCGATGGTTTCAATGGCGGAGCGGATATTGGCCAGCGACGAGCGCACGCCTTCGGTGAGGGCTTGCAGCAGCATATCGCGGCGGCGGCTGCGGTCGGTTTGCTGGGTAACGTCTTCCAAAGTTATCACAAAGCCGTTGATTTCGTCGGTGTGGCTGATGATGGGCGCGGTGCGGGTGCGCACCAGTTGGCCGTTGGCGGCGGTGGTAACCACCTGCGACACCAGCCGGGCATTGCCTTTTTTGTGGCGCTCCCGGAGTTCTTCCAATACGTAAGTAATGGCGTTGCGGTCGATGAGGCCAAACACCGAGCGGCCCAACCCTACAAAGCCGCCCACGCGCTCGTTGCGGCCGGCGGAGTTGGGGGCAGATTTGAGCAGTTGTTTGGCCCGGTTGTTGTACAGCAAAATTCGTCCTTCCAGATTACAAACCAGCACCCCTTCGGTCAATTCAGACATCAGCGCGGCCAGCCGGTTTTTTTCGTCTTCCAGTTGGGCGTGAGCTTTTTCTATTTGCTCGGACTGGTCGTTCACGGCGGATTGGTAGCGGTCGGCAAAAGCGTTGATCACCTCGGTCAGCCGTTTGATGTCGCTGGGTACCTCAACATTCACCCGGTGTTTGGGGTTAACGCTGGTGATCACCCGGGTTTCTTCGGTTAAACGGCGCACACCCAGCACATACGACTGAATGAAATTATTCAGCGTGTAGCCTGCCCCAATAATGGTCAGCGCGGCAATTGCCAGCGACAGATAGGGCAGGTCGCCGGTGAGCCGGGGGCCAAAAAACCAGGCTGCCAGATAACCGGCGGCAAATAATATAATTCCGGCCAACGCCAGAATACCGGCCAGGTGCAGATTTTTGCGGATCATTGACTCAAAATATGTTTCACTTCGGCCATTAATTCCCGGGTAGAAAATGGTTTGATGATGTAGGCATCGGCGCCCAGGGCCAACCCTTTGGTCACTTCTACTTCGCGCCCTTTGGCGGTTAACATAATAATTTTGATGTCGTGCCAGGCCGAATTTTCCCGGATGCGGCGGCTCACTTCAAAGCCGTTGATTTTGGGCATCATCACATCGAGCAGCACCAAATCCGGCCGAAAAGCGGCCACTTTTTCCAGCGCGTCTTCGCCGTTGTTGGCAATTTCAACCTGGTAACCGGCCTGTTTCATTAAAAATTCAATAGAAATGACGATGTTCGATTCGTCGTCAACAATCAGGATTTTTTTACTCATGCGCAGATTGCTCCGTTGCTAGCGCGGCTCGTTAACCGAGCGGAAAAAGGCTTTGCCCACAATCAGGCCGCCCAGGCCGCCATACACCAGCCCGGTGGCCGTGCTAACCAAAATCAGCGGCAGATCGCCGCCAATCGCCACCGCGCCCAAAATAAAACCGGCAATGGCCCCGCAGCCGCCCAGCACAGCCGCACCAAACAACGCGCCGCCAAACCAGCCGATCAGCCCGCCGCCGATGGCCAGCGAAACTGCCAGCGGCAGGCCAAAGCTGCGCACGGCCAGCATTAAATCGATGGCGTACAAATTAAAAACGTTCCCCAAAATCAGCGGGGTGATGGCGGTCGCCAGGCTCAGGCCGGCAAAACCGCCAACGGTCAATCCTACGATCACGCGCAAAAAACTTCGATGCATGGTTACAACTCCTCTGAAAACAGGATTCAGGAGTCAGGAGTCAGGAATTAGGAAAATGCTCAGGCATGTCACCCCGCCAACACCACGCGGGGCAGGCCCTGAGCCGAAGGCGAAGGGTCTCCCGACTGGTTAAAAGTTAATTTTCACCCGTGCCGGGCACAGGTATCCGCGTTGCTGTAGCGCAGCTTCGGTAGCACTCCTCTGAAAATAGCGAATTGCAAATGTAGGGGCGGTTCGCGAACCGCCCTTACCCAATCGTGTAGCTAACCGGCGACTCCGCCAGAGGTTGCGGCTCGAGCGGCAGGGTAAACGAGAAAGTTGCGCCCTGGCTAAGCTGGCTTTCTACCCACAATTCGCCGCTAAAATAGGTGATGATCTGGCGGCAAATAGGCAGCCCCAGGCCCGTGCCCTGCGGCTTTTCGGTGAGCGTATCGCCAACCTGCCGGAATTTTTCAAAAATCAGATCCACATCTTCGGGCCGAATCCCCGGCCCATTGTCGGTAACGTCCACGCGCAGGCTGTTGTTGGTGGGGTAAAGCTTAACGCTCACTTGGCCGGCCTCGTTGTTGCAAAATTTGATGGCGTTGGAGAGCAGGTTGAGCAGCACCTGCATAATCCGGTCGCGGTCGGCCACCAGCAGCGGCACGCTGGCCGGCAAATCAACGTCAAGGGCAATCTTTTTCTCTTCAAAGAGCTGGCCGGTGGCGGTGAGCGCATCTTCAACCACCTCTTTCAGGTCAATCTCTACCAGCGTCCATTCCATTTTACCGGACTCGATTTTTGACAGATCGAGCACGTTGTTGATGAGGCGGGTCAGGCGTTCGCTTTCTTTCAAAATGATGTTAACAAACCGGCTGCGCTGCTGCATATCCAGTTCCGGGTTGTCAAACAAAATTTCTGAAAAGGCTCTGATCGAAGTCAGCGGCGTGCGGAGTTCGTGGGTAACGGTAGACATAAAATCGTCTTTGAGACGATCCAGTTCTTTGAGTTGCTCGTTGGCGGCGCGGAGTTCGGCGGAGGCGGCCTCCAGTTCGCGCGATTTCTGCTCAAGTTGATGGCTGTAGGCAATTACCTGGCTGGTTTCATCCAGAATGCTCATCACTTCGGCGGTGGTTAGCGGCTCTTCTTTAACCACCGAGGCAACCATTGCCCGCGCCGAGGCGGCGCCAATTGCGCCGGCCAACTGCCGTTCGGCAAAATCAACCATTTCGGCGTCGGCGCTGGTTTGGTTGGCCCAGTTCAACTGGTGCTGCCGGGCATAGGCGCTAAACACCTCTTCGGTGCGGGCCACGCCCAAAAAGCGGGTCAGCAGCGAGCGCAAGGCTTCGGCGCTGGCGCTGCCGCGCCAAAAGCGAGTCCGTTCGGCGGCGCCGGTATGCTTAAAGACATCGACAAAAAGGTTGGCCTGGCTGTGTTCGAGGACGCTTTGCTGGCTCAGGAGCGACACAACTATATAGCCGCCCACATTAACCAGTGTACTCCATAACATAGCATGCACAACCGGGCCTAATCCGTCAAGTCCAAACAGGGCGTAAGGCCGTAAAAACGCCAGCCCAAACGGCCCATTGCTGATAAAACTCTGCGGCAAAAAGCCGGATTCAACCAGCGCCGGCAGCGGCAAGGTGTAACCCCACACCAAAAAACCACCGAGCAGCCCCACCAGCGCCCCGGAACGAGTGCCGCCTTTCCAATAAATACCGCCAAAAATGGCCGGCGCAAATTGGGCCACCGCCGCAAATGAAACCAGCCCAATGGAAACCAGCGTTTGCGATTCGCCGGTGAACCGGAAGTAGAGGTAGCTGAGCAACAGAATTACCACAATGGCGCTGCGCCGAATGGCGATGAGCAGGCCGGTCAGGTCGCTGCGTTCGGCCAGGCCCAGCGCCTGCCAGCGCAGCAGCACCGGCATAACCAGATCGTTGGATACCATTGTGCTCAGGGCGATGGTGGCTACTACCACCATACTGGTGGCCGCCGACAGGCCGCCAATAAACACAAACAGGGCCAACGCCGCCTGGTTTTCGGCCAGGGGGAGGGTGAGCACAAAGGTATCGGGGTTCATATTGCCGTTGGGAAAGTGCAGCAATCCGCCAAAAGCAATGGGCAGCACAAAAATATTAATGGCCAGCAGATACAGCGGAAACAGCCAGATGGCCTTGTTAAGGTGACTCTCGTCAACATTTTCTACCACGGCCATTTGAAACTGGCGCGGCAGCAGCGTTACGGCCATCATCGACAGGTAGGTAAACCAGGCCCAGTCAACAATGCTGTCTTGCATGGTAAACAGTGGCCGCAGTTGGGGCCGGGCGGCGGCGTGGGCAAAAACATCGCCAAAACCGTTGTACACGCCGTAAGTTACAAACCAGCCAACTGCCAAAAAAGCCAGCAGCTTAACCACCGATTCAAAGGCGATGGCAGCGACAACCCCCTGATGGTGTTCGGTGGCGTCAAGGTGGCGGGTGCCAAACAAAATGGCAAACAAAGCCAGCAGCAGGGCGGCGTAAAAAGCCGAATCGTTGCCAAAGGCAGCGGGGGCAGTTTGATGGGGCAGGGTTACGTTCCACTCGGTGAGCACCAGATAACTGGTAGAAATGCCCTTGAGCTGGAGCGAAATATACGGGATTACGCCGACGACGGCCACCACCGTTACCAACCCTCCCAGCGTTGTGCTTTTGCCGTAGCGGGAGCCGATGAAATCGGCGATGGAGGTGATGCGGTTGACTTTGCTGATGCGGATGATTTTGCGCAGAACAAACCACCACAGGGCGACCATCAGGGTGGGGCCGAGGTAAATGGGCAAAAAGCCGGTGCCGTCGCTGGCGGCGCGGCCCACACTGCCGTAAAACGTCCATGCCGTGCAGTACACGCCCAGCGACAGGGCGTAAATGTAGGGGTTGCTAATAATGCTGCGGCCGGCATCGGCCCGTTTGTCGCCATAGTAAGCAATGGCAAACAACAGCCCAATGTAGGCCAGCGACAGCAGCAGAATAAACCATCCCTGTAACACCAGCGCCCCCTGCTATTTTCGCTGTTCCAGAATTACGGCCAGCAGGCCAATCACCACGGCCCAGGTAAAAAAGGTATAGCAATACAAAATCGGGATGCCAAAAATCAGGCCATCGATGCTGAAAATTGACAACACCGGATAATTAAACAAGGCACAGCCCAGTAAAAACACAGCCGCTACTTTTTGCCCGGTGGATGATCGATATTTGTCCAAACTGCTTTACCCTAAAAGCTCGGTGCGGAACCGCTGCGAGGCGGCCTCTTGCATTTCTCTGATGGCCAAAAAAGCGTCTTTGAGATGCTTGTTTTCCAGCGCCGACAGCGCCGTTAGCCGGATGCGGTTGCCGGGCCTGTCGCCGGCCCGGATGGCGGCCAGTTGCTCTCGCAGCCTGATCTGCATTAAAAAACGGTATGTTTCAATCAGCGTTTCTGCGCCTTCCCGGCTGAGTGTGCCGGCTTCTACCGCGCCTTCCAGCCGTTCCACGGTAGTGTGCACCCGAATTTTGCCCTCCAGCGCGTAGAGCCGGGCCAATCCGACAATGGGCGCAATGCCGCCTTTTTTGAGGTCCACCTGGCCATCGTCAACCCGGATACGCCGAAAGAAACCCAGCGGCGGCCTGAATTCGATGGTGGCCCGGGCCAGTTGGCCCAAAAATACGCCGTTGCTGCCAGATTCAACAATCACCTGTTCCAGCGGCTCCACGGAAAGCTCGCCGTGCACCGGGCGCAGATCGAAAAAAATGCCGGTTTCCATGAGCGCCTGAGGGTTGGGTGTGTTGATCCAGTTTTTGAACAAATTGACCCATTTGTCCAGCGGTTTGCACCAGTTGGTGGCCATGTACCCGCCCGGACAGAGCGGGAAGCCGGCTTTGAGCAGGTAATCGACCACGGTTTGGGCCAGCCGGGCAAAATAGGTTTGCGCTTCGGGCGAATCGGTTTGGTACACCAGGGCGTTGTCCTGATCGGTAAGCAGCGCCTGCTCCAGCCGCCCTTCTGAGCCAAATACAATCCAACTGTAGGGCGTGGGCGGCGGCCCCAGTTTTTCTTCGGCCAGCCGCAGCAGCCGCCGCACCAGCACATCGTTGATGCTGGCGATAACCCGGCCAATCTGGGTAACATCCAGCCCGCCATTCACCAGATTTTCAACCATCCCGGCAATTTCTACAGCGTACCGCACCAGCACGTCCGGCGAGTCCAGGTTTTCAAGCTGGCGCATCAGGTACAGCGGGCTTTTGGCCTGGTGGCGGAGCAAATCAGAGGCGGTGACAATGCCGGTCACTTCGCCTTCCTGGGTTACCGGCAGGTGGTGAATATTTTCTTCGAGCATAAACAGCAGCGCCCCGTGGACCGGGGTTTCGGCGGGCAGCGTTTTGAGCGGGCGGCTCATTACCTGTTGCACGGGCGTGTCCGGGCCTAATTCTTCGGCCAGCACCTTCACCTGAAAATCGTGGTCGGTGATAATGCCGGGCGGATCGGTGAGCACCAGGGCAGCATCTACCCAGGCCCGGCGCATAGATTTGGCCGCGTCGGCCACGCTGGCGGCGGGGCTAACGGTAACCGGCGGCCGCACCAGCAGGTTTTTGACCGGGGTGGTCAGTTCGCCGCCAACGGACGCGTTTTCAGTTTGCGCGGCGTAGCGCAGCCGCGCCCCCAGATTTTTGAGAAAAAACTGGGCAAATTGCTGGTTATGGGTGAGTTTGTAAAAAACCCTGTCCGGGATACGGAAGATGACACTTTCTTCTTCTGCCACCACATCAAAGGTGGGCGCGCTTTGGTTGATCATTGAGGGGTAGCCAAAGCACTCGCCTTCTTCCAATACCTGCACCACCTGCCCGTCTCGCACCAGCCGAACCGTGCCCCGGCCGATAACGTGCAGGTGATGGCTGGGATCGCCGCCCTGCTCCAAAATTTGCTCACCCGCCAAAAACGAAACCGTTTCAGCCGTTTGGGCAATTTCTGCTTGTTCGGCAGGCGACAAACTATCGAACGGAGGCTGAGTTCTGATAAACTCGATCGACTCGGTGTTCATCTAATCCTCGATGACAAGGTTGGGTTGTGTTTCGCTGTTTGGTGATGGCGGGGCCGGCGCGATGCGTTGTGTTTGCGCGCCAGCCCCGGAGCAGGGCAGCTAGCCGGCCACAACTTGTTGTTTGGTCTTTAGCTGGTCAATCACCGCCATTGTTCGTTCGGTGACTTCTGATACGTCGCCTTCACCGGCAATTTCCACAAGCAGGCCGGCCTTGCGATAATAATCAATTAATGGGGCGGTTTGAGCGTGGTAGGTTTTGAGGCGGGCACGGATAGTTTCCGGGTTATCGTCGTCACGCTGGTACAGTTCTCCGCCGCACAGGTCGCAAACGCCGTCTACTTTGGGCGGCTTGAACATTTTGTGGTACGGGGTTTGGCAATTGCGACAAATTAACCGGCCCGAAAGCCGGTTGACAATTTCTTCGTCTGATACTTTGATGTGCAGCACCACGTCGATGCGGCGCTGCATGTCGGTCATCATTTCGGTCAGCGCTTCGGCCTGGCCTACGGTTCTGGGGAAGCCATCCATAATGAAGCCGCGGGTGGTATCCGGGCGAGACAGCCGTTCGCGGACCATTGATTCGGTTACGTCGTCGGGCACCAGTTCGCCGCGGTCCATGTACGATTTGGCCAGCTTGCCCAAATCAGTTTGATTTTTCAGGTTTTCGCGGAAAAGATCGCCGGTGGCGATATGCGGCAGGTTGAGATCGGTTCTGAGTTTTTCGGCCTGAGTGCCTTTGCCGGAGCCGGGGCCGCCGAGCAGCACAATATTTAACCGCTGCTGGACCTGATTGGGGGCCAGCGCGGGGACTTCGCTTTTGAGAGCCTGAATTTTTTCAGTTTCTTCGCGGGTGGCCGCCAGCGCCGAGCGCCGTTCGATGGCGTCAAGCGCCTCCATAATTTTGTCTGAAACCTGGCTGATGGAGCCTTCGCCATCTACAATAATAAGCCGGTTGGTGCGCTGGTAAAATTCAACCAGCGGGCCGGTAACCCGATGCGAAACTTTTAAACGGGTGCGAATCACTTCTGAGGTGTCGTCTTCGCGGTGGTACAGCGGCCCCCGGCAGATATCGCACACGCCGGCACGGGCAGGGGGTTTGTATTTGGTGTGGTAGGGAGTTTGGCAGGTGCGGCAAATAAGGCGGCCGGGGACGCGCTTGAGAATTTCGGCGTCGGAGACCTTCAGGTAAATGGCGGCCTTGAGCTGCCGGTCTGTTTTTTGAAGGAGGGTGTCTAAAAATTCGGCCTGGTGCCGGGTGCGGGGGAACCCGTCAAACAGAATGTCTTTTTCCGGGCGAATTTGCAGCAGCCATTCCTCGATCATAGCGTCTACAACTTCGTCCGGTACCAGTTCGCCCCGGCTCATGTAGCGCTGGCCAAGCAAGCCCAACGCCGTTCTTTTTTCAAGGCACTCTCTAAACAGATCTCCGGTAGAAATGTGCAACCAGTCAAACTGAGAAGTAATCCTGTCGGCTTGGGTACCTTTTCCTGCTCCGGATGGGCCAATCAGTACTATCGTCATAATGCGTTCCTCTTTGAAGCGGAATAATTAGGTTACAAAAGTTTGACTGTAATGGTATTTATTATTCATTGAATGTCAATTAAAGGCGAGAGCGTGTCTGGAATTTTGGGAGAAGCGGGGGGGTGGAGGTGTGCCCCATTCCCCCCGGCCTGCCCAAAATATTGGCCAGCCTCTAAAGGTGAAAGGGGTGCTGATGCACCCCTTTTTGTATTTAGCGTCTCAATCCCGGCCTATTTAACAATGGCCGCCCCGGCGCCCCTGGGGATGCGCACAGACTCAACCATATCTTGAATATCCTGCGGCGGCGCTTCGGTCATGCGCGATACGGCAAAGGTGATCACAAAGTTGAGGATCATCCCGACCGTGCCGATACCCTGCGCTGTAATGCCTATAAATGACGGCAGAATGGGTTCGGCGGTGCCCAGCAGTTGCACCGAGCGCATCATCAAAATCATCACTGCGGTGAAGGTTAACCCCACAATCATCCCGGCGATAGCGCCCTGGCTGTTGGTGCGCTTGTCAAAAATACCCAGAATGATAATGGGGAAGAAGCTGGCACAGGCAAGGCCAAAGGCAAAAGCCACCACCTCCGCCACAAAGCCGGGGGGATTGATCCCAAAGTAACCGGCAATTAAAATAGCGCCCAAAATCACCGAGCGGCCCACAATCAGGCGTTCGCTTTCTGGCGCGCCGGGTTTGAGTACCCGGTAGTAAATATCGTGCGAGAGCGAGCTGGAGATGACCAGCAGCAAGCCAGATGCGGTCGATAGCGCCGCCGCCAGACCACCGGCCGCAACCAGCGCGATCACCGGGCCGGCCAACCCGGCCACTTCGGGCGTGGACAGCACAATGATGTCGTTGTCGATTTTTACTTCGTTGGCATCGCCTTTGGTCATCGTCAGAATACCGTCGCCGTTTTTGTCGTCAAAGGCCAGCAGCCCGGTTTTTTCCCACGATTGCACCCAGCTCAAATTGCGAACTTCGGCCAGCGGCTGGTTTTCAAAGGTGCTGATCAGGTTGTACTTGGCAAACACGGCCAGCGAAGGGGCGGTGGTGTACAGCAAACCGATGAACAGCAACGCCCAACCCCCGGAGAAACGCGCGGCGCGCACGTTGGGTACGGTGTAAAAGCGCACAATCACGTGCGGCAGCCCGGCCGTGCCGGCCATCAACGCCAGGGTAATGGCAAATACGTCAATTGTAGCCCGGTTGGAGTACAGGTAAGAGCCAAGGCCCAGATCGGTTTGCAGAGTATGCAGCTTGGGCACCACATCGCTAAAGGTAAAGGCTAACTGCGGGATAGGATTGCCGGTGAGCACCACCGACAGGGCGATAGCCGGCACCAGATAGGCGACGATCAGCACGCTGTACTGAGCTACCTGAGTCCAGGTAATGCCCTTCATCCCGCCAAGCACCGCAAAGAAGGCCACAATGACCATCCCTACAATTACCCCCCCGGTAATCGATAACCCCAAAAAACGACTAAACACAATGCCAACGCCGCGCATTTGGCCGGCAACATAGGTGAACGAGACAAAAATGGCGGCGATAGCGGCCACGGTGCGGGCTGTTTGCGAGTAGTAGCGGTCGCCCACAAAGTCTGGAACGGTGTACTTGCCAAACTTGCGCAGATAGGGAGCCAGCAGCAGGGTGAGCAACACGTAACCGCCGGTCCAGCCCATCAGGTAGATGGTGCCATCGTAACCCATCGCCGAAATAAGACCGGCCATCGAAATAAAGGAGGCAGCCGACATCCAGTCGGCGGCGGTGGCCGCGCCGTTAGCAATAGCGGGCACGCCCTGGCCGGCTACGTAGAAACCTTTGGTATCCCGGACCCGGTTTTGATACCCAATCCAGATGTACCCCGCAAAGGTTACGCCAACAATAATGTAGGTCCAAACTTCAACGCTCATGGGTTGCCTCTATTCCTCCACACCAAATTCTTTGTCGGTTTTGTCCATCAAATAGGCGTACACAAAAATCAAAATGATAAATATGTACATTGAACCTTGCTGGGCAAACCAAAAGCCCATCGGCAGGCTACCGAAGTACAGGTTGTTCAGCACCGGGGCAAACAAAATTCCCCCGCCGTACGAAACCAGCGCCCATATAACCAGCAGAATGGTGATAAGCCGGACATTTGCCTTCCAGTAAGCCTGGGCCTGTTCCGGTTTTAAAGTTTGATCTTGATCACTCACTGTTTCTTCCCTCCCCTTTTCTTGGAGTTTTGATCATTTTGAATTGCCTGTTTGAAATAAATCTGACTCGCCAGCACTGCAACAATCTATCAATCCATAGGCGGTCCTCAAAATAAATTTAGGGGGTGGCGGCGCTCATGCGAACGCCGCCGGGTTTAACGGATTAGCCCTGCACCAGCCCGCGAACTTCGTCAACCACCTGCGGGTTGGCCAGCGTGGTCACATCGCCCACATCCGTGCCGTTGGAAATGGCCGATAGCACCCGCCGCATAATTTTGCCGGAGCGGGTTTTGGGCATATCAGAGACAATGTACACGTGCGCCGGGCGGGCAATTTTGCCAATGTTGTCGTCAATGGCTTGCATCACCGCTTTTTTGATGCTGTCGCTGGCGTCGTAGCCGGGTTTGAGCGACACGTAAATATCCGGTACTTTGCCTTTTACTTCGTCGTTAACCGGCACCACCGCTGCCTCGGCCACTTCTTTCACCAGCAGGCAGGCCGACTCGATCTCTTTGGTGCCGAGCCGGTGGCCGGCCACGTTGATCACGTCATCAACCCGGCCCAAAATGCGGAAGTAGCCGTCGGCGGCCTGCACGGCGGCGTCGCCGGGGAAGTAGGGCCAGTCGCGCCAGTCGGTGCTGTTGGGGTTTTTGTTGTACTTGGCAAAGTAGGTAGAAACAAAACGCTGGCTGTCGCCCCAAATGGTTTGGAGCATGCCCGGCCACGGGTTGCGAATGCACAGGTTGCCGGCAATGCCGGAGCCGGCAGCAATTTCGTTGCCGTCTTCATCATAAATTACCGGGTGGATGCCAACCATCGCCGGGCCGGCGCTGCCGGGCTTCATTCCCTGCAGGGCGGGCATGGTGGTAAAAACAAAGCCGCCGGTTTCGGTTTGCCAGTAGGTATCTACAATGGCCGCTTCGCCTTTGCCAACAACGTGGTAGTACCATTTCCACACTTCCGGCTCGATGGGTTCGCCCACGGTGGTCATATGTTTAAAGTGATAGTTGTACTTGGCCGGTTCATCAGGGCCGGCCTTGCGCAGCATACGCACGGTGGTGGGCGCGGTGTGGAAAATGTTCACATCGAGCTGCTCGGCAATGCGCCACGGGCGGCCGGCGTCGGGGTAGGTGGGCACGCCTTCAAAAATAACGCTGGTGGCGGCCAGCGCCAGCGGCCCGTACACAATGTAGGAGTGGCCGGTAATCCAGCCGATGTCGGCCATGCACCAGTAGACATCGTTGGGGTGAATATCCTGCACAAATTTTGAGGTGGCGGTGGTGTAGGCCAGGTAGCCGCCGGTGCCGTGCTGCACGCCTTTGGGGCGGCCGGTGGTGCCGCTGGTATACATTAAAAAGAGCGGGGCTTCGGCGGGCACGGAAACCGGTTCAACGCGCTGGCCGTGGTATTGTTTGATGACATCGTTCACAATAAAATCGCGGCCTTCTACCGGCGGCGTATCAGACGAATATTTGCCAGGGTAGCGCTGCCAGATCAGCACTTTTTCGGCGGTTACGCCTTCGTTTGCGGCAACTTTTACCGCCTCATCGGCCTTGGATTTGTGTTCCAGCAGCCGGCCGCTGCGGTAGTAGGCATCCATTGTAACCAGCACTTTGCTGCCGGAGTCCGAAATGCGCTCGCCGCAGGCTTTGCCGCTGAAGCCGCCAAACACCACCGAGTGGATGGCCCCCAGCCGGGCGCAGGCCAGCATAGTTACCGGCAGTTCCGGCACCATTGGCATGTGGATGGTTACGCGGTCGCCGGCTTTTACGCCGGCAAAATCGTGCAGCAGGGCGGCCATTTCGTTAACCCGAACGTACAATTCCTGGTAGGTGATGGCCAGATGCGGCTCGTCTTCCGGCTCCGGCACGTAAATGAGGGCGGCTTTGTTTTTATGCTCGCCCAGATGCCGGTCAACGCAGTTGTAGCTGGCATTTAATTTGCCGCCGACAAACCATTTGTATTCCGGCGCGGTGCTGGTATCCAGCGTGGTGTGCCAGTACTGATCCCAGTCCAGCAGATCGGCGTACTCTTTCCAGCATTCGGGAAAGTTGTCCAGGCTAAAGCGCTCGTAAATGCTTTTGTCGGTCATATTGGCCTGGGCAATAAATTCGGTGGACGGATGATAATAGGCTTCCTCTTGCCAGTGAACGGCAATTGCGGCTTCGCTGACACCTGCGGGTTCTTTTTGGCTCATAAATTTGGCTCCCTTACTAAATTTTTGACAATGATTGTTGATGGCAAAAAAAGTGGCGATAGCGGTTTATCTGGAGAGAGAAACAGATAAACCGGCAATCGCCATTTAATCAAGCATCAAACCGGTGGTTTGACAGGGGTTGAATTGATTTTGGATTAAAACGCTGAGATGGCTCATCTTTGAGGCTGTTTACCCGGCCCAACAATTTATTGAATGCAATCGTATCGTACCAAATTGGCGGGCAAAAGTCGTCACCCTTTTAGGCAAAACCCATGTACCCGCAGGGGTGAAATTTTTATCCCCCCTGCGGGGGATACGGGGGCGGTATTACAAAAATTTTACAGAAATAGCGGTTTAGATTATGATTGAAGCAGCAAAACCACGGCTCTGTTTTGCGATTTTTGGGATGCAATGATTGCTTACTCACCCTTGTTGGCCAATTTAAACTTTTTTACCCCCCAGCGTTCCCTGTATGTTTTTTTACTGATATATCGGTGGGCCAGCCTGTTACTGGCAATGTGGTTGTTTTTGGTTACTACCGATGTGTTTGTGCCCGGCATTTCGTTATCGCTGCTGCTGGCTATTTCATTGGGGATTACGCTGGTTATTACCGTTCTGCACGTTCCCTTTAACCTGCGATTGTTTGAGTCGGCGCCGTTTTTGGCGGTCGATCTGCTGATTACGGCCATTTTGCTGACGTTTAGCGGCGCTTCGCGTAGCCCGTACACGCTGTACGCCCTCAGCCCGCTGCTGGCCGGGGCGCTGTTTTTTTCCAGCCGGGGGGCGCTGCTGGCCACGGCTTCGTTTTCGGTGTTGTACCCGCTTACCCTGCTGGCTGCCCGGCTGTTTTATCCGTCCATCGGCATCGATCTGGGGCAGTTGTTTACCCAGTTGGTGCAGGCATGGCTGGTGGTGATGCTGTTTGGCACGCTATCGTCAATTCTCAACCAGTTGCGACAGGCGCACCAGTCGCTTTTTGCCGCCCACCGCGATTTGACCCGCCAGAATCAGGAGCTGGCCACCACCTATCGCCAGCTTGAAGTCATCCATGAACTGACCCTGTTTTTGCACGCGCCCGACAGCCAGTCGGTACAGCAGCGACTGATCAAAGCGGTAACCAAAGAATTTGAGTTTCCGCGGGCGGTGGTGGCGCTGGTTAACCCGCAGTTGCAGCGGCTGGAGAACTGGCAGTCGCAGCCGGCGTTTGGCGCCGCGCCGCCGCCGCTGCTTTTCCACGGCGAATCCGGCCCGCTGGTCAGCGCCGCCCTCAACCAGCAGGTTACGTGGGTCAACGCCGACGAATCGCTGGTGTTACACAATGAGGCCATCAACCACTGGCTGGGGCTGGCCAACTGGCTGATTTTGCCCATGACCTGGCAGGAACAGACGGTGGGGGTGCTGCTGGTGGCGGTTGATCAGGCCGGCAAGGTAGATGCCAGTGACGAAAACTGGCCGGTGCTGACCTCGCTGGTGAGCCAGGCCGCGGTGGCGCTGGGCACCATCGACCGCACCCGCCGGCTGGCAGTGGAGCAGGAGCGCAACCGCATTGCCCGCGATATTCATGACACGGTGGCGCAGTCGCTGTTTGGGATTGTGTTTTCGCTGGATGGCTGCATAAAAATGCTGCCGGGCCACGTTGACGTAGTTAAACAGGAACTGGCTGAGCTGCGCAACGTGGCCGACAAAGTGCGGCAACAGGTGCGGCAGTCGGTGCTGGATTTGTGGCCCACGTCGCTCAACCAGGAGCAGTTCAAACTGGATTTGGACAAGTATGTAAAGCAGTGCTGCCCCGCGCAGGTTTTTCACGTGGAATACAATATTGAAGGCGATTTCGACGGCCTGTCGCCGGCGCTGCGCCGCAACCTGTACCGCGTGTGCCAGGAAAGCCTGGCCAACGCGGCCAAATACGCCGAAACCGACTCGGCGCGGGTGTACTTGTACGTTGAGCCAGACGAGGTGTTTTTGAGCGTTCGCGACAAAGGCCGGGGGTTTGACCCAAAGCCGGCGCTGGCCCGCGAGCGCGACCGCGAGCATTTTGGCCTGAAAGGGATGAAAGAGCGGATTGAGGCGCTCGGTGGCACGTGCGATATTTTGAGCCAGCAGGGCCACGGCACTCAGGTGATGGTTAGAGTGCCAATCAACGGGGGAAATGGATATGGCCACTCAACCCATTAGAATTTTGATTGTTGATGATCACGCTGTGGTGCGCCGGGGTTTGATTATGGTGCTGCGGCTGGAGCCGGATTTTGAGATTGTCGGCGAGGCGGAAAACGGCAAAATTGCGCTCAGCATGGCCCAGCAGCTCCAGCCCGATCTGATTTTGCTGGATTTTGCCATGCCGGAAATGGACGGCGCAGAGACGGCCAAAGCGTTGAAAGCCAAAATGCCGGCCGTGAAAGTGCTGGTTTTAAGCGGAGTCGAGCTGGATGACCGGCTGCTGGATTTGCTGGCAACCGGCGTGGATGGCTACGTTATCAAAGATATTGAGCCGGACGAACTGGCGCAGGCCATTCGCACGGTGGCCCAGGGCGAAGCCTACCTGCACCCCTCGCTGGCCCGGCGGGTGCTTACGCGCATGTCGGCCCGGGAAAAGACGCCGTCTGCGCCGCCGGCCCGGCTCACTCCGCGCGAAGAAGAGGTGCTGCGCCTGATGGCCACGCCGCATACCTACCGCGAAATCGCCGAACAACTTTACGTGAGCGAAGAGACCATTCGCAGCCACGCCAAACGCATTTTGAGCAAGCTCGATCAGCCCAATCGCGCTCAGGCCGTGCTGGCCGCGGTGCGGGTGGGGCTGCTGGAACTGCCGGAGTAACTACTCTTTCAACTCCGCCATTAATTGGGCCAGCGCGTTTTTGCGCTCGGACATGCGGCGCTCGGCGTTGATGCTCACCGGTTCCGCGCCGCGCACTTTGCACTGCTCGTAAGTAAGCGGGCAGCGCTCGCAGGTTTCGTTAATGATCACCGCCGGAATCGACGGGTCATCAATAAAGCGGATTGTCTGCCCCAGATCGGGCGTAATCTGAAACCCCACCACCACACTGCTGCCTACATTTGGCGATAAAGACAGCGGCCGGGCAAACCCAAACGACAAAAACCGGTCCTTTGTGCCAAAAAATTCGGAAATCTGGGCGTCTACCAGCGGCGTATCGCTAAAGTTATCGGGGCCGGCTTCTTCTATCTCGCGCAGCAACCGAATGGCCAGCCAGCGCCGGCAGTGATGTTCGTGCAGGGCGATGCCGCTCGGCAGCATCAGCCGGTTCATATTGAGCTGTTTCACCATCACGTAGCCGGTGGTGGTCCGGTGAAAACGGTGAAAATGCATCCGAATACCAAAAAACTGGGGGATCAGCTCGCTAAAGCGGTACAGCAGCATTTCTGGCGTTACATCGTACTTTTGCAGCAAATTTAGCAGCCGGTAGGGACTCCAGGTGTTCAGGTGGAAGATTTCCTGCAAATCGGCCAAAATGAGCGCCCGCGGAATCAGCAGCGCGCCGGCAAAGTACGATGCTTTGAAATCGTTGAGTACCTGCTCAAAGGAGTCAACCTGATCGGGTGCGGAGGTACTGGCCCGTTCTTTTAATTCTAAAAATTGATAGCCCAGCTCGCGGGCCAAAATGAACTTGATCTGGTTTTCGTGCAGATCAGAGTTGAGCAGCAGTTTGGGGGTACGCCCGCCAATAAACACCGAGCGATAGTGGGCCAGCGCCTGGTTTGAAACCAGCCGGCTGGCGTCGAGCTGGTAGCCAAAATCCTGCCGGATGATCGCTTCCAGCCGGCTTTCGTCCGGGGGTGTGTCGGCGTTGAGCTGGTACCGGCGGCCAAACTGAACCGCGGCGTCTTCCAGCTCCTGAAAATAATTTTCGTGGATTTCCTGGTAACTACGCAGCGCCGCCCGCAAAAAATGCTCCTGTTTCATATCGTACTGGCGGCCAATTTCTAAAATGGTGTGGAGCAGGGCGCTGGCTTTGGCCGGGGCGCGGGTAAACAGATTCACCAGCGAGCCGGCTTCCAGATCAAAGGCTTCAAACGGAAACTGCTGCAGCAGCGGCGACGACAGCATGTTTTCCAAATGCTTGAGCGAGGGCGCCAGCTTGATCGACACCAGTTCGTCGTAGCTTTTGCCTAGCACCTCGGCCATTTTGAGAATTTTATCGGTTTTGGGGTATTTGCGGCCTTTTTCAATTTCGGTGATGTAGCTGGGTGAAAGTTCACAGCGTTGGGCAAATTCAGACAGGGTCAGGTTGGCCTCCAGCCGGGCCTGCCGAACCTTCATCCCAAAAATAATGTTGACTAAATCTGTATTCATTCACGCTCTCCGGGGCAGGTTACTTGTTTTTGAGGTGGGCGTTGAGCAAAGCTCGTAGTTTTGGCGCTTGTGTTGAAGTTACGGCAGTTTGCGGGATGGCTAAAATCTGGCCGCTTTTCAGTTTGAGCACATACATTTGCGCCACCATGCTCCAACCAGAAAATTGCTCCCAGGCTAACTGACTGTTGTGAGCCGTGCTTGAAATGCCGACACCGCCATCGGAAAATTTGTAGGTGGTGGGCTTGAAAACCGGGTTGTCGGTATCGCGGCTTTCTCTGTAAGCGCCGTAAATCCCAACCGTCACGTACAGCACAAATGGCAGCCAGACCACGGCGAGCATAATGTAAGCGCCGCTGAAGATGGCGTAGGCCGTGACAACAGCTGCCGTCAGGGCAAAAAAGTAAAACTGTTTGCGTTGAAAATGGTGCAGAACGGACAGACGCACATATTGATCCGGGGTGAGCGTTGCTTCAATGTTCATATTCCGGGCGACCTCGCTGGTTTAAATTGAAGACACATTTTACCACAACATCTGTAAATGGCAGAAAATTCAGCGCAATTTCCCCCGAACGGGGGATGACATCAGTTAGAAAAATAGATATAATTAGCGAAAATTCGCTAGTTGTTGAGTTTTTAATTAAATAGCTGGTCGAATCATTTTTAGAAAGGAAGGACAATGAGTGTTCCAACAACTGGTAATGTTTCAATAAACCTGCCCGCCGGCGTAGAAATTTTGGGGCCGGTTACCCCGGAGTTTGCCCAAATCCTCACCCCGGAAGCGATGGCTTTTGTGGCCAAATTAGAGCGCACCTTTCGTGACACCCGGGCCGCGTTGCTGCAAAAACGGTTAGAACGGCAGGCCCGGCTGGATGCCGGCGAAAAACCCGATTTTCTGCCGGAAACCGCCGCGGTACGCAACGGTAACTGGACCATTGCCCCCACCCCCGCCGATTTGCAGGACCGCCGCACCGAAATTACCGGCCCGGTTGACCGCAAAATGATCATCAACGCGCTCAATTCCGGTGCAAAAGTTTTTATGGCCGATTTTGAGGACGCCAACACGCCCACCTGGTTCAATTCCATCGACGGCCAGCTCAACCTGCGCGACGCCGTCAACCGCACCATCGAGCTGGTCACGCCGGTGGGCAAGCAGTATCGGCTCAACCCGGAAACGGCGGTATTGTTTGTCCGCCCGCGCGGCTGGCACCTCGATGAAAAACACGTTTTGGTCGATGGCCGGCCTATGTCGGGCAGCCTGTTTGATTTTGGGCTGTACTTTTTCCACAACGTCCGCCCGGCGCTGGCGCACGGCACCGGCCCCTATTTTTACCTGCCCAAACTTGAAAGCCATCTGGAAGCCCGCCTGTGGAACGATGTGTTTGTGCTGGCTCAAAACGAGCTGGGCATTCCCCAGGGCACCATCAAAGCCACCGTCCTCATTGAAACCATTCTGGCTGCCTTTGAAATGGACGAAATTTTGTACGAACTGCGCGAGCATTCCGCCGGGCTAAATTGCGGTCGCTGGGATTACATTTTTAGTTGCATCAAAAAATTCCGCAACGATAAAGATTTCTGTCTGGCCGACCGGGCGCGGGTAACCATGACCACCCATTTTATGCGTTCCTATTCGCTGCTGGCCATCAAAACCTGCCACCGCCGCAACGCGCACGCGATGGGCGGTATGGCCGCGCAAATCCCCATTAAAGACGACCCCGCCGCCAACGAAATCGCGCTGGGCAAAGTGCGCGACGACAAAGTGCGCGAAGCCACCGACGGCCACGATGGCACCTGGGTGGCCCACCCCGGCCTGGTGCAAATTGCCCGTGATGCCTTTGACGCGGTGATGCCGGAACCCAACCAGATTCACCGCAAGCGCGACGACGTGAATGTAACCGCTGCCGATCTGCTGGCCTTTGGCCCGGAAGCGCCCATTACCGAGGCCGGCGTGCGCACTAACATCAATGTTGGGCTGCAATATTTGGGGTCGTGGCTGGCCGGCAACGGCTGCGTGCCCATTTTTAACCTGATGGAAGACGCCGCCACCGCCGAAATTTCGCGGGCGCAGTTGTGGCAGTGGATACGCAGCTCCAAAGGCAAGCTCGATGACGGCCGCACCATCACGCTGGAGTTGTTCCGGCAAATGCTGGCCGAAGAGCTGCAAAAAGTCAAAGACATTGTTGGCGAGCAGACCTTTGCTTCCGGCACGTATGAAAAAGCCGCGCAACTGTTTGACCGGCTCACCGCCAGCGATGACTTTGTGCCGTTCCTGACGCTGCTGGCCTATCAGGAAATTGATTGAGCAAAGAGCAGGTTACGCAGCTTGATGAGCGGCGAGTGGCAAGTGGTCAACAATTCAGCATTCGCAATTGGTCATTGATAATTGGCAATTGGTAATTGATAATTGGAGGAAACTATGGCTCTGTTGGAAAAAGAATTATTGGTTAAAAACGTATCGCCGCAGAATGATAATGACGAGATGGCCGCTTTTGAACGAGAGGTAGCCGAAACCAGAGCCTGGTTTGCCACGCCTCGCTTTAAAGAAATCACCCGCCTCTATTCTGCGCGGCAGGTGGCAGAGCAGCGCGGCACCATTCGGCAGGAATACACCGTGGCCCAAAATGCCGCCGGCGAGTTTTACGAGCTGCTGCGCGACCTGTTTGCCCGCGGCGAATCGATCACCACGTTTGGCCCCTACTCGCCGGGGCAGGCGGTCACCATGAAGCGAATGGGCATTAAAGGCATCTACCTGGGCGGCTGGGCCACCTCGGCCAAAGGCTCCACCACCGAAGACCCCGGCGCGGATTTGGCCAGCTATCCGCTGAGCCAGGTACCCGACGAAGCCGCCGCCCTGGTACGGGCGCTGCTGGCCGCCGATAAAAACCAGCAGTTTGCCCGCGCCAGAATGACCGCCGAGCAGCGCCGGCTAACGCCCATTGTCGATTACCGCCCGTTTATTGTGGCCGACGCCGATACCGGCCACGGCGGCGACGCCCACGTGCGCAACCTGATTCGGCGTTTTGTAGAAGTGGGCGTTACCGGCTACCACATTGAGGACCAAAAGCCGGGCACCAAAAAATGCGGCCACCAGGGCGGCAAAGTGCTGGTACCGGTTGATGAGCAGATCAAGCGGCTCAACACGGCCCGCTTCCAGCTCGATATTATGCAGGTGCCGGGTATCATTGTGGCTCGCACCGACGCCGAAGCCGCCAACCTGCTGGAGTCTAACACCGATGAGCGCGACCATCCCTTTATTTTGGGGTCAACCAATCTCAATATCCCCAGCTACAAAAACTGCACCCTGGCCATTATGAAACGCTTTTATGACCGCGGTGTGGCAGAAATTAACGGGCACCTGCTCTATAACATTCCGCCGGCCGAATACGACTCGGTTTATATCTGGCTGGAAAGAGTTGGCCTGCTGGCAACCATCGACGAAAAAGCGGCGGCGCTGCAAAACACTACCTCAGAGGCAGAAATTGAACAGGGACTTAATGTTATCCTGTCAAAATTTGTTAAGCTGTGGGAAACCGTAGCCGGCGTTGTTACTTATGGCGAAGCCGTGGCCGACCGGATGCGTTTTCACGCGGAAGAAGGCGTGAAATTTGAAATGAGCCTCCCTGAGTGGCTTGAGTTTGCCGCCACCGCCTCATTGGGCGAAGCGCGAGACAGGGCGCGCTCGATGGGTATTGACGCGGTGTGGAGCAGCGAGCTGGCCCGCACGCCAGAAGGCTACTACCAGGTGCGGGGCGGCATTAAATACGCCATTGCCAAATCGCTGGCGGTAGCCCCGTTTGCCGATATTTTGTGGATGGAAACCAAAACCGCGGACCTGGCCGACGCCAAAGAATTCGCCGACGCCATTCACGCGGTTTACCCCGACAAAATGCTGGCCTACAACCTGTCGCCGTCGTTTAACTGGGATACCACCGGCATGACCGATGACCAAATGCGCCAGTTCCCCGGCGAACTGGGCAAGCTCGGCTTTGTTTTTAACTTTGTTACCTACGGTGGGCATCAAATTGATGGCGTGGCCGCCGAGGATTTTGCCACGGGTATTCTGCAAAACGGGATGCTGGCGCTGGCCCAGCTTCAGCGCAAAATCCGCCTGCTGGACTCGCCCTACAAAACGCCGCAAACGCTGGTGGGCGGCGCGCGGCTGGATGGCGCGCTTGCGGCTTCGTCGGGGCGCACCGCCACCACCAAGGCGATGGGCAAAGGCTCAACCCAGGTGCAGCACCTGGTTCAAACCGAAGTTCCGCCCAAACTGCTGGAAAGCTGGCTGGAGCAGTGGGCCAAACATTACCAGGTGGCCGCCTCGCTGCGGGTGAAGCTGCGGCCCCATGCCGCCGCCTCGGAATTACTGGAATTGCAGGTTTTGGATGAGGCAAAAAACAAGCTGGCCAACGTTGTTTTTGCCGTCATTCAGGACCGCCGCGACCGGGCTATCCTGTCGGTGCGCGACCAGAATACGTTTGAAGAAAGTTTTCTGCGCAAGCGGTTTATGACTTTGCTGCAACTGTTTTTGATCCACCGCTACCGGATTGCGTCGGTGCATTACGTTAGCCCCAACGAGGCCAACCTGCGCCAAACTGAAAGTATGGCCAAAATGGGCGTTTTTGAAGAGGTACACACCGAGATTGGCCACATTATTGTGGCTGGGGTCAACAGTAGCCGCATCAAGGAACTGGTTGATGCCGACAGCGGCGCGCTGGCAAAGTTGATCAGCAAAGCTGAATAATCGTAACTGCTCCCCCATCCCCCCTACCCCCTTCCTCAGGGAAGGGGGCTTCTGAAAACGAAGGGGCGGGCGGCAAAGCCGCCCGCCCCTTCGTCGTATTTTTTTGGGTACAGCAGCAGGTCGGGCTTGCCGCCCGCCAGTCACGCTACTCTGTTTTTTCCGAAGCGGTCAGTGGAATGGCGGTTTCGTCCGCGCCGGCGTGATAGGGTGTCCACTTGCTTTCATCGCGGTTGAGCCGGTGCTCGCTGCCGCCGCGTTTGTGGGTGCTGTCAAACCCCTCCGGTTTAATGCTCAATTCTTTACCTTCCAGCAGGCTCAGCACGCCCTCTTGCCCCGGTTCTGACCGTTTTTCAACCCTGGCTTCCCAGGCACGGATAGCGGTGGGGTCGTAATCGCCGGCTTCGGTGTAGGTGGTAATGTAGCCCTCAAAATTACGCAGCACCACTTTGCCCGGCGCCTGCGAAATAACGTACTGCGGCCCCACCGGGATTTTACCGCCGCCGCCCGGCGCATCGACCACGTATGTGGGCACCGCGTAGCCCGAGGTGTGGCCGCGCAGCCCTTCGATAATTTCAATGCCTTTACTGACGCTGGTGCGGAAATGCCCGGCGCCTTCCACCAAATCGCACTGGTACAGGTAGTACGGGCGCACCCGCATCTGCACCAGCCCGTGAACCAGTTCGCGCTGGATATGCACCGAGTCATTAATGCCGGCCAGCAGCACGCTCTGGTTGCCCAGCGGGATACCGGCTTGGCTCAGCTTCTCGCAGGCGCGGTACAGTTCCGGGGTGATTTCTTTGGGGTGGTTAACGTGAATATTAATCCACAGCGGGTGATATTGGGCCAGCATATCGCACAGTTCGTCGGTAACGCGCTGCGGCATAAATACCGGCACCCGGCTGCCAATGCGGATAATCTCGATGTGCTCAATTTGGTGCAGTTCGCTCAGCAGATAATCCAGCATCCGCGGCGACATTGTGAGCGCGTCGCCGCCGGAGAGCAGCACATCGCGCACCTGTGGGGTTTTGCGCAAATAATCCAGTTGCAACTGAAACTCGGCCTTGCTGAAGGTGGCCGCGCTGTCGCCGACAATCCGGCTGCGGGTGCAGTAGCGGCAATAACTGGCGCATTGAGTTGTTACCAGCATCAACACCCGGTCCGGGTAGCGATGCACCAGCCCCGGCACCGGGCTGTGGCGATCTTCGGCCAGGCTGTCTTCCATCATACTTTCAAAGGCTTTTAATTCGCGCCCTTTGGGGATCACCTGCTGCCGCACCGGGCACATGGGGTCGTTGGGGTCAATCAGGCTGGCAAAATAGGGCGTAATATCGAGCCTGAATTTGTCTTCCGCAGACACGCCCTCAATTTCTTCCGGGGTCAGGTTGATGAACGTTTCCAGCACTTCCAAATCATTGACGCGATGACTTAACTGCCAGCGCCAGTCGTTCCACTTTTCAGCGGGCACATCGGCCCAAATTGGGGCGCGCGGGGTGCTGCCCAGCACCCAATCTCTACTCAATTTTGACATCGGCTTTTTCCTTTCTGCCTGAACTATGGCAAAATCAGTGTATTGGCCTGCACTAATGATAAATCTTTGTGACATCGGCATATTATATCAAAATTTAGTGCAAAATCAATTAAAACTAACCAATAATTTTGTTTAAGTGTGCATTTTTGCACAAACTTATTAGGAGATGTGCGGTGTACCAGCTAGACGACCTGGATAGACAGATTCTTCACATTTTACAGCACGATGGCCGGGCCTCAAACGTGAGCATTGCCAAGCAGCTCGGCGTGGGCCATACCCGCGTGCGAGACCGGATTCTGCGTATGGAGGAGGCCGGCGTGATCGAGGGCTACCGGGTGCTGTTGAATCCGGTGGCGTTGGGGCAGGGCATTCTGTGCATTGTCCAGCTAAAAGTTGACCAGGGGTACGATTTTACCCAGTTTGTGGAACAGTTGCTGGAGTGGGACGAGGTTGTGGAAGTAGTGAATATTACCGGTGATTTTGACGCGCACGTGCGGGTGTGGGCGCGGGATGTGGCCCATTTGCGCGATATTTTATACAACAAGTTAAGCGCCTTGCCGGCGCACAAAAGCACCAATTCAACGCTGGTGCTGCGGCGCTGGGAAAAACCGTTTGGGCTGGGCAGTATTTGCCTGCCGGAACCGACAGAGACTACCTGACCCAAAAAATCACAACCAGGGTGATCACCGATACCACAAACGCCAGTGCAAACAGCATGGCAATGTACACCCAAACCGTGTTATTTTTGGCGGCGGTTGGCGCGGCGCCCTCCACGGCAGTAACAACCTCGCCGGCAAATGAAACCCGGCTCACGGATTGACGGGTCTGGTACACCCACGTTTGCGCCTCATCCGAAGGCGTTTCGATGCGCGCCGGTTCGCCCCAGGCCAGCCGGACCATCTCCGGCGACATGCCGGCGGCAATATCGCTGTTGATCAACCGGCGACAGACCGGCTCGCTCCAATCGGCGCGATGCGCCCAGATTTTTTCAATCCGGTCTGCCTGCTGCGACTCTGACTTTTGGGTAAAAAACCAAATTAATACCGCGCCCATTGCACCAAAGGCAATAGGGGTGAGGAAAATCATTAAAACCAGATGCACCGTAGCGCCAGTTTCCATCGAGAGGCCACCTTTTGCTGGTATTAAGGCAGTTCCAAAATTTAAATCATCCCAAACTGTTGTAGACAGTCATTTGTCATTTGTCATTTGTCACTTGCAAATGACCAGTGACAGATGACAAATGACCGGAAATAGAGATTTTTGGGACAATTATTTTTTCGGAATCGCCTAAACAACATCCATTTTAATTGTGACAACAACTACAAACAAATAGAGTGGTTCATCGCGCCAAAAGATTCTTGCGCGATTATGAATCACTGAGTATGCTTGCTTTACTACGTTATGTTCATCTTCAAATCAGGAGCAATATGATGAGCCAGGAGCTTTTATACAAAGAATGTCCGCTGTGCGCCCAGGCGCCGGTAACATTGCAAAGTAATGGCGAATATCGCTGCCAAAATTGTGATTTAACGCTTAAAGAAAAGCCGGTGTTGGGTCTCTTTAAAAAAGGACAATATGGCGTGGAAAAGCTGGGGCAGGGCAACTTTGCGCTGGCCAGGGAGTCGCTCAAAAATGTGGCGCTGTCGCCAGACCCGCTCAAAATTACGCTCGGCAATGTTTACACCAATGACGATCTGGCCGAAATTGCCGCCGGCAATCTGGATGCTATCCGGCCGGTGCGCACGGTGCTGGCCCAGATTATTCTGGAACAACTGCGCGAAGAGTGTTTTGTCAACGTTACCGGGTTACGGCGCGGGCACGGCGCGCCGCTGGCCGAAGAAAGCTGGTACCTGCCCACGCAAAAAGCATCGCTGCAAAGCGTAAAGTGGCAGGACGAGGGCAACCTGTTTTGCACCACCCACCGGCTTGTGTTACCCAGCAATCAATTCACCTTTATTCGGTTGGGGCGAAAAATCTCGGCGGTGCAGGCGTTTACCAACGCGGTGGCCATTCAGGTGAGCGGCGAAGATTATTCAACCTGGTTTACCGGCTGCCGGCCGCACGAGGCGGCGCTGGTTGCGGCCTACGTAATGGCCAAAGTGCCACTGCTGCGGCCCAACCCGGCGTAAAATTTTGCTGCTACCGGATAAACAACAGCAGCACACTGAGAGTCACCACGCTGAACAGGGTTGACACCAGCACCACACTGCTGGCAATCTGGGCATCGCTTCTAAATTCCGTGGCCAAAATGGTGGTGACAACGGCGGTGGGCATGGCCCCTTCAACCGCGGCCACCTGCCAGCTTACGCCTTGCAGCCCCAGCATCGCCGCCACGGCCATGCCGATCAGCGGCCCGCCGAGCAGCCGCATCGCCGAGGCGCCAAAAACAACCGACCATTTGCCGGCTTTGAATTTTACCCGGGAAATCTGCACGCCCAGCAGCAACAGCATCAGCGGGATGGCGGCGCTTTGGAGTATCTGCACCAGCCGCATCAGCAGCTCGGGCACCTCAAATCCACTAAAATTGACCAACAAACCGGCCATCGCGGCGTAGGGTGTGGGCACCCGCGCCGCATTTTTTAATGATTGCCAGATTGACGCCTGTCCCCACGACGCCACAAAAACGCCAACACTGTAAACATAAAACTGCTGGCCAACGGTTACCACCAGCGCCCGTTCCAGGCCGGGTTTGCCAAAAGAAAACTCGTTAAAAGGGATGCCGTAATTGCCAATATTCATAAAACCCACGGTCAGCACAAACGCGCTGGCGGTGAGCCGGTCCATCCTGAGCAGGCGGGTGATCAGCCAGGCGGCCACTGTGGCGGCAAACGCCTGCAAAATTGCAAAACTAAACAGGCTGACAACTTCGCTGCTTTGCAGCGTGGCATTGGCCATGCTGTAAAAAGCCAGCGCCGGGCTGGCCGCATAAATGATCGCCCGTGATAGTGTGCGGGCGTCGAGGGAGGAGTTGGTTCGGTCCAGCAAAATACCAACAGCCGCTACCAGAATGATGGGCGCAATGATGGTGAGGATGATGGAGAAGATTTCGGACATATTCAATTCTCGCTAACAAAAATAAACCGCAAGAGTGTGGCGGCTCTTGCGGTTTGTGGCAAATCAGAGCTGAGCGGGTTAGTTTAGATAATCTCCGCTGCCGTAAGGCGAGTCAAAGTCGTCCATTTCGTCAAGCTCTTCGTCGCCATCCATGTAATCTGAAAAGTCGTACAGCATGAATGAGTCTTCGTCAAAAAGGTTGAGTTCTTCCAGCGCCTCTTCGGCGGCCTGAGCCAGGGCCGGGTTGTCGTGTTCCACGCACTCTTCCAGCACCTCTCTGGCGGTTTGCCCGCCAATTTTGCCCAGGGCCCAAATGGCCATTTCCTGAACTTCCACGTCGGCATCTTCTTCGATGAGGCCTACCAGTTTTTCTACCGCCTCTTTGGCTTCCAGTTCGCCGCAGGCCCGGCAGGCTTCAAACCGAATTTCCGAGGCCGGGTTGTCCAGTTCTTCAATCACCAGCGGCAGCCAGCGCGGATCGGCGTTGCGGCCCATTGCAAATATGGCGCTCACCTGCATTTTGTCGTAATCGCTGTAGTAGGCGCTTTCAATAATGGCCGGGATACGCCTGTCGCTGGAATAGGAAACGGCTTCAATGGCCCGCCGGCGGACATCGATGTCTTCGCTGCCCTGGTAAATGGTTTCCAGCAGCGCTTCTTCGGCCAGCAGCGCTTCGCTGGAATCGAGTTCTTCCAGTTCGTGCAGGTAAATAAATTTGCCCAGCGCCGAAGCAGCGGCCTCCCGCACCGTGGCGGCTTCATCGGTTTTAAGCAGATGGACCAGCGGCCGGATGAGGCTGGGTTTTTCGTGCTCCCACAGCCCCCGGATCGACAGCGCCCGGGTTTGCGCGTCAACATCGCCCAGTCCCAGCAGAAAAACCGGGTCAAAGTCAACCTCAAAATTGACTTCGGTGATCTCCATCATTTCCTGGAGCATATCCCGCCGGCGCTGCACCGGAATAGAGGGCCAGATTTCTTTAAAAGTAGTCAGCGACGGTGCGTCCATTTTGGATAAAATAAACAGGTGACTGGTGTGCAACTGCGGGTCGCTGGCCAGATTTTCTAATAGTTCTTTGAATGATTTTGCCATAGTTGTTCTCACTGTTGCCACAAAAATGAATAGGTATCACTCACATCGCTGGCCGGCCGGGCGATTTTTTGGCCGTTGGCGTCGGTGGTGATTTCTTCTACGTACACATACCACTCGTATTTTCGGCCGGTAAATTCGTCGGCCAGACCCCAGTACAGATCGGGCGGTATCACCCAGAAATTATTTTTGATATTGGTGCCGCCGTAGGCCAGTTGGCCATCCTGCTGCCAGGTGAGCCGCACCGCGTAGTATTCGTTATCGGCCAGCGGCCCCATATCCTGCCAGCGCAGAATCAACTCCTCACCGTGCCCAAAAAGTTTGCCGTCGGTTGGGCCAAGCACCACCGGTTTGCCAAATTTTGGCGTGGGCGTCGGTGTGATGGTGGGCGTTGGCGTTTCTGTTGGCGCGCCGGGCACGGGCGTGTTGGTTTCGGTGGGCGTTGGCGTTAGGGTAGGGGTGCGGGTGGGCGTTAGCGTTGGGCTGGGCGTCGGCGTTAACGTTTCGGTGGGCGTGGGCGAGGGGGTGTGGGTAGGTGTCGGCGTAAACGTTGGCGTTACGGTGAAGGTTGGGGTGGGTGTGGGTGGGTTGATGAACACAGCCACTTCATGCGTGCCGGCTTGCAGCCACGGACCCAGCCAGATGCCGCCAAAAATTAACCCGCCAACCAAAACAGCAACCAGGCTGAACTGGAGGACGGGAAATGGTTTGGGTTCTAAATTTGCGCCGCAATGCGGACAGACCAATAAGTTGTCCGGGGCGCGCCGGCTGCAATTTTTGCAGCGAATAGTTGTTTCAGATTGTTTGGTTTTGCTGAAGCCACATTTTGGGCAGGACTGCCATCCTGGCTCCAGCTCAGAATGGCAGTTAGGACACTCGTTTTCCATTAAAAAAAGTTTGACCAGTCGATAGTTGGGATAGGGTTGCTCACGTCGTAGTAGCTGATCACCAGCATCAGGGTTAGCAGCAGGGCCAGCCCGATAAAGTGGATAGCCCCTTCTTTTTCCGGCGCGATGCGTTTGCCGCGTAGCGCCTCAACAATTACAAACATAATCCGGCCGCCATCCAGCGCCGGCAGAGGCAGCAGGTTGGTAACCGCCAGCGCGGTGCTCAAAATTGCCGTGAGCCACAAAATTGGGAACCACCAATCCAGCGTTACCGCCGCGTCTACCGCCGAACCGGTTTGCTGGTAGATGCCAACCGGCCCGGTTGGCCGGGCGGCTTCGGCCGGGACAATATCGCGCAAAATAGCGATGGGCATGTAAAAGACCAGCCCAATATATTCGGCGGTTTGCTGCACGCCCCGCACTGCGGCCACGTGGAATGGATAGTATATTTTTTTGTTTTCAAAATTGTCGTAACTGATGCCAACGCCCATTGCGCCTTCGCCTTCCGGCGGATTGGCCCGCGGTGTCAGCGAAACTTGCAGCGTTTCATCGTTGCGTTTCAAATGCAGGGTGACCTCTTTGCCTTTGTTTTCGTTAACAAAGTAGATGAGGTCGCCCACGTGTTTGAACTCAATAGTGTTGGCCCCCAGCACAATATCACCGGCTTTGATGCCGGCCTCGGCGGCGGGCGTGTTGCTCACCACGTCGGTAATAACGGTGTCGGCGATGGCGCTTTCTTCGCCGGCCAGGTTGGTGCCGGTGATTGGCTCCGGCACGCCCGACATTGAGGTGGCCGTAAACAGCACCACCGCCAGCAGCAAATTCATTATCGACCCGGCAGCCAGCACCGCCAGCCGAATGCGTTTGCTTTTGCTGGCAAAACTGCCCGGATCGGTGGGGTCTTCTTCGCCAACCATGCGCACGTAGCCGCCCAGCGGAATCCAGTTGATGGAATATTCGGTGGGGCGCACCAGCCCGTCAACAGTAACCAGCGGCCGGTTGGCCGGGATGGTTTTGGGCGCTTCTGTTTTGGCGGGACCAAACATACCAAAAAACCGGGCTTCGCTGCCGCCGGCCGGTTTGGCTCTGCCGGCGTCGCCATCTTCGGCCAGTTCCAGATACGTTACCGCCGGCCGGCCCTTTTCGTCGGTGCCGGTTTCGGCGTAAATCTGCGCGCCCGACTGGATACTGCGCGGCACTTTTACCTTGCGGCCAATCACGTACTCGTGGCCGTCCAGGGTGATCTGCCCCTCGTCCTGCCACACTTTGACCGCGCGGGGCGGAAAACCAATGGCAAACTCTTCAACGGTAATGCCCGAACGTTTGGCCACCACAAAGTGCCCCAGTTCGTGGACAAATATTAAAATGCTCAAAATGATGATAAAAGCAATTAACGTCGTCAAAATCCAGCTCCTTTAACGGGTGCGACGATCGGCAGTGTCATTATACCTGTGCCGCCCCTACTTGCAAACAAAATATACTGGCGAGTATGCGGCACAAAAATTAAACCAACCTGAAATTACCGGTCGATCAGACGGGCTGCCCCGCCCGGCCCGCTAACCAAAACCCGCTGCACGCCTGCAATTTGGCGGGCCGCGGCTTCAACCTGGGCGGCGTGAGCAGCGTCGCAAATAAGATGGACGTTTGGCCCGGCATCAATGGTAAAGTAGACCGGCAGGCCATCGGCGCGCCACTGCTGGGTGGCCTGAATAATGGCCATTGTTTCCGGCGTCCAGTAGTAGAGCGGCGGCCGGCTCGACATCATCACCCCGTGCATAATTACCGCGTCTTCTTCGATGACCGCGCCCATCGCCGGCAGATCGCGAGCCAGCAGCGCCGCTTTGCAGGCCGCCAGCCGATCAGCCGCGCCGGCCACCCGCGCCGCTTGCAGCGAACTGGTGGCCGCCAGCGAATGCCCGCCGGTTGACCCCACCGCTTTGTGGGCCTGGCTGACCACCACCACCACATCGCGCAAATCCCAGTGTTCCGGCGGAGCGATGCTGGTGGCCACCGAAGTTTCATCGCTGCCGGTCAGCCATTCGCAGTAGCCGGCCGGCACGGACCGGCTGGCCGATCCGGAGCCGCGCCGGGCCAGCCGCGACAGGCTGGACCCGCTGGCGGGCAGGCCGGCGGCGGCCGCTCCGGCCACCGCCAGCGCGGCAAACGCCGCCGCCGAGGAAGCAATGCCCGAGCCAACGGGAAAATTGCTGGCCGACGTGACCTGCGCCGGCAGCTTCAGCCCGGCTTCGGCCCGGATCAAATCCAGGCTGGTCGAAACACGGGCCAGCCCCGGCCCGGTTACCGGCTGGCCGTTGATGGTCAGGCTGTCGGCCGGGCGGGAGTCATCAAATTGAACGGTAGTGATGGCGTGCAGGCTGGCCAGATTCATCGACAGCGACGGGTTGGCCGGCAGGCGCAAGTTATCGTTTTGGTTGCCCCAGTATTTGATAAAAGCGATATTGGGGTGGGCCAGCGCGGTGGCCTGCCGGGTTTGGGCGGCGCGCCGCCACAGTTCGGTTTGGGGAGTGGTAGACATCAGGCAGCTCTCGTGATGGGTTTTTTGCGGGCGGCGACCGCCGGGGTTTCGGCGGCTTGCAACAGGGCCGCTTTGAGCGCGTCCGGCGTGGCGGCTACGGACTGGCCGTTAACCAGCAGTTGGCCGTCGCGCGCGCCCACCGCAATGTAGTGATAATCATCCGGGTCTTTGGGGTTGGGCCGGCGGGCGTCTGAAATTGGCCCTTGCCAGGCCAGCACCACCGCCCGGTCGTACTCGCGGGATTTTTCATAAATCCCCAGCGAGCCTTCGCCACTGAGCAGGTGTTTTTGCACCAGCCGCAGCAGTTCGTGCGCCCGCACCCGGGTGAGCAGTTCGGCGGCGGCATCGGCTTGCTGCTCCTGCTGCCGGGCCTGCGCCTGTTTGGCCTGCTCGCGGGCTTTATCGGCCTCGTACAGCGCTTCGAGTTGTTGCAGCCATTTGTCGGTCACAGGATTGTCCTTTTGCTAGCCAGCAATTACAGGGCCATTCTAGCACACGGCGGCAAGTTACTGAAATTGCCGGGCCATAAAATCCAGGCTGAGGTCAAACACGGTCAGCGCGTCGCCGCCTTCATCCATTAAATAATGGCTGGCTCCGTTGAAAAAATAAAGTTCGTACCGTGCGCCGATCAGTGTCATATTTTTGGCCAGCAGTTCGCTTTGCTGGTAGGGCACAATTTCATCGTGGCGGCTGTGCAAAATGGCCACCGGCGGAAAATCGGCCCGAACGTGATACGCGCCGGAGTAGTCAAAATAGCGCAGCGGCTCGTCGCCGGGCAGGCCCAGCGCCCGAAACGCCTGATCCAGCCCAAAAGGCGGAATGTAGGTGCCGTTTTCAAGTTGACGGCGCATTTCAAACAGGTCGGTGGGCGGCCCCAGCAGCAGCGCCGCCACCAGATTTTCTTCGCCGCGTTGCAACATACGCTGCACGTGCAGGCTGCTGTAACTGCCGCCCAGCAGGGCGATTTGCTCGCCGGCGGTGCCGGGGAACTGCTCCCGGCGGGCAAAATCCAGCATCCGCTCCAGCTCGTCCAGATCGGACTCCAGATCAAAGGTGTACGCCGGGCCGGCGGCCAGCACGGCGTAACCGGCCTTGGCCAGCGGCGCGCTGACACATTCCCAGGTGTCGGCCGGGCCGGGATAAATGATCATCAGCAGTGGCAGCCGGTCCGTTGGCGCGGCGCTGGTGGGGGTGTAGTAAAACGCCGGCTGGTTAGGCTGGCCATTGCTGTTAAAGTTTATTTGCCAGCGATTAGCCTGGCTGGCCAGCGGCTGCTGGCAGGTGAGTTCGGTGGGGCCGCTGAGTTGCAGGTTGGTGCCGGGTGCAACCTGCCGCGGCGGATTTTCCGCCAGCAGTGCGGCGGCGGCGGCGGTGTGGCCGGCTTCGATGCGCACCTGCTGCCAGAAATCGCCAAAGCGGGCGCTCCGAAAACCGGGCGCGCCGGCCACCGGCCGGTATGTGCCCGGCGGGATGCCCTCAATTTGGTACTGCCCGGCAGCATCGGTGCGGGTGCTGAAGGTGGCGCCGTTGGGGTAGGCCAGCAGCACCGTTGCCCCCTCGATGGGCTGCCCCTGCGCCGAGCGCACGCTGCCGGCCAGCGCGCCGGTGGGGCCGCCAACGGGCGGATCGGTGAGCGGGCCGTTGAACCAGACATACAGGTGATAAATAATGGTGTTGCGCACCGGCCACACGGCGTTGTTCTCGGTAGTGAGCAGCCAGCTCACGGCCAGAATCAGCGCGATGGCTGCGCCGGCCAGCAGGATTTTTTTGCGGGAAATGTTGGTCATAACCGGGTCACCGATTCGAGAAAATTGAAAAAAACTCCAACTCCGATTGTAAAGGAATTTGGCCAAACAACAAAAAACGTAGCTTTTGAACTTTTGGCGCAAAGTAAGTATACTTTACCCTTGGTTAATTTTTACGATAAACAGGATTAAAATATGCCCGTTGAATCCCCCTATCCCATGATCGCCATCGAAGAAGCCCTGGAATTGATCCGGCGGCATACCCGGCCGCTGCCGGCGGTTACCGTGTCGCTGCCGGAGGCGCTGGACCACATCCTGGCCGAAGATATTACTGCCGCTGAACCGATGCCGCCTTTTGCCGCGGCCAGCGTGGATGGCTACGCCGTCATCGCCGCTGAGGGGCCGGGCGCACGGCGACTGGTAGGCGATCAGGCCGCCGGCTACGTGGACGACATCACCATTGAGCCGGGAACCGCTGCCCGGGTGACCACCGGTGCGCCGGTGCCGCCGGGCACTACCGCGGTAGTGATGGTGGAACTAACCGAAGCCGGCAACGGCCACGTTGAGATTCTTACCGCGGATATCCCGGAGGGGGCCAACATTCGGCCGGTAGGGCAGGATATTGAGGCCGGCCAGTTGGTGCTGCCCAAAGGCAAACTGCTCGGCCCGGCCGAGTTGGGGCTGCTGGGCACAGTTGGCCGGGCTACCGTGCCGGTGATCCGCCGGCCGGTGGTGGCGGTGATGTCTACCGGTGATGAAATTGTGGAGCCGAACGAGCCGCCGGCCCCCGGCCAGATTCGGGACGCCAACCGTTTTGCGTTAATGAGCGCGGTGCTGCAGGCCGGCTGCGCGCCGCTCGATTTGGGCATTGTCCGCGATAAAGCCGGCCAGCTCGAAGAGACCATTGAGCGCGGGCTGGCCGAGGCCGACGTGCTGCTCACTTCGGGCGGGGTGTCGATGGGCCAGCTCGATCTGGTTAAGCCCTATCTGGCCAGCCGCGGCACGGTGCATTTTGGCCGGGTTAACACCAAACCGGGCAAGCCGGTCACTTTTGCCGTTGTCGATGGCAAACCCTGTTTTGCCATGCCCGGTTTCCCGGTGAGCGCGCTGGTTAGCTTTGAGGTGTTTGTTCGCCCGGCGTTGCTGCGCATGGCCGGCCACACCCACATTTACCGCCAGCGAGAACTGGCCGTGCTGGCCCAGGATTTGGAGCATAGCGCGGCCCGCACCGAGTTTCAACGGGTGGTGCTGCGCCGGGAAAAAGACGGCTTGCTGCTGGCTTCCACCACCGGTTTTCAGGGGTCGGGCCGGCTGCTGTCGATGAGCGGGGCCAACGGGCTGGTCATTTTGCCTCGCGGGCAGGATACTTACCGGGCCGGCGAAAAAGTAGAGGCCCTGCTGCTGGGGCCGGTCGAAACTGAAAGCAGCAGCGAATCAACCCCAATTCAGGGGGTATAGGTAGTTGAGTTTATGGAAATATTGCTGATTGGTTTGAGTCACAAAACCGCTCCCGTTGAAATCAGGGAGCGGTTGGATTTTAGCCACAACGCGCTGCGGGCAGCGCTGACCCACTTTGACACCAACCATTCGCAGGCGCATTTAACCGATGTGCGTGAAGGGGTGATTGTATCTACCTGCAACCGCGCCGAAGTTTACGCGTTGGTCAACCGCCATGATACCGCCGGCAGCGCTATTATTAGACTGCTCAGCCGCTCCAGTGATTTGCCGGTTGAGAATTTTACCGATTATCTGTACGTTTATCGCGACGATGAAGCGGTGCGCCATCTGTTTAAAGTGTCCGCCGGGCTGGATTCGATGGTGCTGGGCGAGCCGCAAATTTTGGGGCAGATTACCGAGGCCTACGAAGCGGCGCTGTCGCAGGGAGCGGCCGGTACAGTGCTGTCGGCGCTGTTTCGGGCGGCCATTCACGCCGGCAAACGCGCTCGCACCGAAACCCAAATTGGGGTCAATGCGTCGTCGATCAGTTCGGTAGCGGCGGGGCTGGCCAGCCAACTGCTGGGCGATCTCACTCAGCGGCATGTGCTGCTCATCGGTGCGGGTGAAATGGGGGCCATTGCTGTGCGGGCGCTGCGCAAACGGGGCGTCGAAAAGATCACTGTGGCCAACCGAACCTACCAAAATGCGGTGCAATTGGCTCAGGAGTGGCGGGGCCGGGCCATCACCTTTCAGCAGTTGCCGGAGGCGTTTCTGCAGGCCGACATCATTATCACCAGCACCGGCGCGCCCCACACCATTGTTGACCGCGAACTGATTGAGCCGGCGGTAATGCGGCGCGGCGGGCAGCCGCTCTATCTCATCGACATTGCCGTGCCGCGCGACGTGAACCCCGATGTAACCGAACTGCCCAACGTGTACCTGAGCGATATTGATGATTTGCAGGGGCAGGTTGACGACAACTTGCAGGCCCGCGAAGCCGAAATTCCGCTGGTTGAGCAAATTGTCGCCGATGAAGCCGGGCAGTTTATGGATTGGTACGCCTCGCTGGACGTGGTGTCAACCATTACCGATTTGCGCCATCAGGTTGAGTCGCTGCGCCAGCGCGAGTTGGAACTGCTGTTTAACCGGCTGAACCTTGACGAACGCGAGCAGGAAATGATCCGGCTGATGAGCCACCGGCTGGTCAATAAAATTTTGCACCAACCCACCCTCCGCCTGAAAGACGAGGCGGCGCACGGCAACGGCGCGGCGTATGTATCGGTGCTGCGCCACCTGTTTTCGCTGGAAAAAGGCAGTCATCATCCAGAGGAGTAATTATGCCCCCCATTCGAGTGCTTCAGTTAGCCGGTTCGCCGTTTGAAATGGGCCGGCAGCACGGGCTGGCCTATGCCCACGATATCAAAGAGCTGGCCGAAGAGCGCGTGATGCTCAGCAGCGACAAAAACTGGACCGGCCACCAACTGTCGCGGGCCGAGGTGCTGGCGCTGGGCGAGGCCTGCCTGCCGTATCACCACGCCTACGCCCCGGAACTGATGGACGAGCTGGCCGGCCTCGGCGCGGCCACGGGCGTGAGCCAGACCGAACTGATCATCCTCAATGGTTTCACTGATTTTATCGACACGGTTTACAATTATGAAACCGTCCACCCGGCTGTTCCGGCCAACCCCGGCGCGGACAACTGCACCGCGTTTGTCGTCAGTCCCGCCGCTGCCGCCGACGGCCGGGGCTTTTTTGGCCAAACCTGGGATATGCACGCCACGGCCACACCGTTTGTGATTTTGCTGCACGGCCAACCGGCCGGCGGGCTGCGCTTTTTGGCGCTGTCGATTATTGGCTGCGTGGGGATGATCGGCATGAACGAAGCCGGGATTGCCGTGGGCATTAACAACCTGCTCGGCGGCGACGGGCAGGTGGGGGTGACCTGGCCGTTTGTAGTGCGCAAAATTTTGGCCCAGACCAACCTGAACGACGCGCTGGCCTGCATCACCGAGGCCCAACTGGCCGGGGCGCACAACTACATGCTGGCCGATGCCAGTGGTCGCGGCTACAACGTGGAAGCGATGTCCAGCCGGTACGAGGTGCAGGAAGTGACCGCCGGCAGCGCGGTTCACACCAATCACTGCCTGGCCGGCTGCAATATCGAAGTGGAACGGGCGCGGCTGCCCAAATCGCGCCTCAGTTCAGAAACGCGGCTCAACCGCGGCGAGGAATTGTTGCGGCGGGGCAACGTTACTTTGGACGATCTGTTTGCCCTCACCCGCGACCACAGCGCCAGCAACGGCATTTGCGTGCACCCCGAAGAGCCGTTGTTTCTGGAATCGTGCAGCGCGGCCATTATGCGCCCGGCTACCCGCGAATTTTGGACGGTGTGGGGGCCGCCCTGCCAAAACGAGTATCAACGGTTTGTGGTTTAGGGTTTGGTTGCCCACATGCGGCTGGGGCGCAGGTCGCCGCTATCCAGAATGGCGGTGATGGCTCGCCAATCTTCAATGTAGTGGGTAGTCCATTTTTCGCCTATCCGGGCAATTAGCGAGTTTTTGAGCACGGTTTGCATGCGGCGGTGTTCTTCGTGGGCCATCGCCCGGTATTCCGCGTGAAAATCCTGCACCCGGATGTCCACAAAACCGGCCGCTTGCAGATGCTGCACGTACTCCGCCAGCGGCGCCATGTGATAGGTTAACCCCTCGATTTCAAAAAAATAGAGCAGTTCCGGGCTGTCCGGGCCGGGTTGGCGGCACCAGTCGCTGGCGGCGAGCTGCCCGCCCGGTTTGAGCACGCGGAACAGTTCGGCAAACAGGCCGGCTTTATCCTCAATGTGCAGCCAGCTATCTTTGCTGAACACGGCATCGAACATGGCCGCGGGAAAAGGCAGCGGGCCGGGCTGGATCAAGCGCAGCTCCACCCGGTCGGCCAGGCCGGCGGCGGCAACGCGGCGCTGGCCCTGCTCAATCAGCCCGGTTTCCACATCCACGCCGATGACTCTGGCCCCATACTTGCGGGCCAGCTGCAGATCGTAGCCGCCGAGCGCGCAGCCAATGTCCAGCACCAGTTTATCGCGCAAATTCAACCCACCGACAATAGCGTCCAGGTGCGGCTCGCCCCCCGGCGAAAGAAAACCATCGCCCCACAGGGCTTGCAGCACGCTCACCTCTTCAAAAGAATATTCATCCTGATGCGGTTGATGGCTGGTGCTCATACTATTTTGCTCCAAACGCCGGTCCATTCCGGCAGCCGCGCCCAGCCGTTGACCCGCACTTTGGCCGCCAGCTCCGCCCCAAAAAAGAACTCGGTTTTGGCCACGGCTTCGTCTACGCTGGCAAACTGGTAGTCGGTGGGGATTTGTCGGCGCGAATAGCCCCAGTCGTTTTCCAGCCAATCGTAATAGCGGGCCAGCCCGGCCGTGGGCGGCGCGGGCGTGAGGCTGCCGGTGCTGAGCGTTTCCATAATGATGATGGCCCCGCCCGGCTGCGCCGTCCGTTCCAGTTCGGTCAGCACCCGGCGCATTTCGGTTTGCCACTCAGCTTTGTACCAGCCGACAAAATGGCCCAGCGCCCAGCCGGCAGTGACCACGTTGAACGCGGCGGACGGCAGGGGGAGCTGGCGCATATCGGCTTGCAGCAGGCCCCACCTCCCGCCGCGCCGGGCACGCTGGCGGCTGTGTTCGGTGAGCATGCCGGTGTGCAAATCCAGGCAGACCAGTTGCGAAACGCGGTTGGCCAGCAGCAGCGGCAGCCGGCCCGTGCCGCTGCCCACATCAAGCAGGCGGCAGCCAGCCAGCGGCGTTACGGCTTCCAGCGCCGGCAGCAGGTTGCCGTCGATGTCTTCCGGCTCGATCATTTGGTGGTAGCGGTCGCCGTGCCGCCGGTAAATATCGATAAAGTGGTCCATCGGTTTATTCCTCGTCGTTGCGGCGAACCACACCCTCGCGCCAGGCGTACACGGCGGCCTGGGTGCGGTCGGCCAGATGAAGTTTGCTCAAAATGTTGCTGACGTGACTCTTAACGGTTTTTTCGCTGATGATCAGGCTGGCGGCGATGTCGGCGTTGCTCAGCCCATCGGCAATGAGGCGCAGCACTTCCAGTTCGCGGTCGCTGAGGGCGGTGAAGGGGTTGGGCGTATCCTGCCGTGCGCCGTGCAACTCCTGTACCACCCGCGAGGCTACCCGCGGGTGCAGCACGGCCTCACCGGCGGCGGCTTTGCGAATAGCGCTGGCCAGTTCGTCCGGTTCGGCATCCTTTAAAAGATAAGACAGCGCGCCGGCGCGGATGGCCGGAAAAATGTGCTCATCCTGATGGTAGGAGGTCAGCACGATAATCTGCGTGCGCGGGCTGACTTTTTTGACCTGCCGCGTGGCCTCAACGCCGTCCATGCCGGGCATAATCAAATCCATCAGCACCACGTCGGGGGCGTGTTCGGCGACGGCCTCAACGGCCTCCGCGCCGGATTCAGCTTCGCCGACTACCACCAGATCGGGCTGGGTGTCCAAAAAAGCGCGGACGCCCTGCCGCACCACTTTATGATCGTCAACAATGAAAACGGTAATGGCTTCCGTCACGGGTTGCCTCTAATTGATGTTGGCCAGCCGGGCGGTAATTTGCGTGCCGTGGCCGGGCAAACTTTTTACCGACAGGCAGCCGCCCGCCGCGGCGATGCGCTCGTTCATACTTTTCAGGCCGACCCCCTGGCCGTTGGGTTCGATCACGTTAAAACCCTGGCCGTTGTCGGTGATGGTCAGAGTCAGGCCGTCCGGCTCCCAGGCCAGATCAATTTCAACCGCCGACGCGTGGCTGTGGCGCGCTACGTTGGCCAGTCCCTCCTGCGCCACCCGAAACAGCGTTTGCTCCAGCGACAGCGGCAGCGGTCGCTCGCCGCGCACCCTCACCTCGGCGGATACGCTGGTTTGCCGCGACCAGTCGGCGGCGTAATCCTGCAAGGCTTTGGCCAGCCCCTTGCCTTCGAGCGCGGCCGGGCGCAGCTCGTTGATGAGCGAGGTTAGCTCCTGCTGCGATTGTTTGATGAGCTGTTCGGCTTCCAGAATCCGGCCTTTGGCCGCGTCCGGCTGCTGCTCGATGAGTACTTTGGCCGCGCCGATTTGCATGGCCGTGGCAAACACCTGCTGCTTCACCGAGTCGTGCAGGTCGCGGGCCAGCCGGTTGCGCTCCTCCAGCGTGGCCAGTTCCTGCCGGGTTTGCAGCAGATTCTGCAACTGGATGGCCATGTGGTTGAGGTGGCGGGCCAACTGGCCCAACTCGTCGCCGGATTGATCATAGGCCAGTTGGCCAAAATCGCCCTGGCTCCAGCCATCGGCGGTGAGGGCCAGCCGCTTCAACCGGCGGGTCAGCCCGCGGGAAATGAGGTAGCCAAAGAGCAGGCCGGCCAGCACGCCGACCACCAGCATGCCCGCCGCCGCCGGCAAAATTGTCCCCTGAAAAAATAGCTGCACCAGTTCCATTTCACCAATGGGCAGGGCAGCGATCAAATAAATCGCGCCGAGCTGCTGCCCATTTTGGCCCAAAATTGGCACGGCGGCCGCGTTGTCGCCGTTACTGTCACGCATCGAAAGCTGGTCCGGTTCGGTTTGGCCGGCCTGCGCGGCGGCAAAAATGGCCGCGGTTTCCGGCGCGGGGACAAACGGCGCGCCAGCGGGAACGGATTCGGGCGGGTAGCCGGCCAGCGTCTCGCCGGCCGGGTTGACAATGGCCAGTTGGACCACCCGGCCAAACTGGGCCGGCATGGTGTCAGTGGAGTTGCCGGCGGTGTCGTCGCGGGGCAGGGGGATGATCAGGTTTTCGTCCTGCATCACCGAGTCCAGCCAGCGTTCGAGACCCGGCAGGTTGGGTTCAGGCTCAAGATAGGCGGCGATCAGCGGGCTGGCCTTTTGCAGCGCGCTGGCAATAGCCAGCGGCAGCGCGTTGGAGCGAAAGGTGGTGTACCAGATAAAACCGACGGCCGCCCCGCCCAATACCAGAATGGTGGCCGCCGTAAAGCCGGTGTAGGCCAGCGTCAGCTTCCATTGGAGGCGGGTAAAAAAAGCCAGCACCTTGTGCAGCAGTTGCTTTAATTTTTGGGGCAGGGGCAGGCTGAACCAGCGTTTGGGGGCCATCATCATCTGGGGTTCATTCTTTTCAGCGGCCGGCGCGGACGCGCCTTTTGCGCGCTCACCTGTTTGCGCAGCTCCCAGATTTCCGGCGAGTCGGGGTCAATCCGTTCGGCGGCGTCCAGCGATTTTTCGGCCAGGTCAGGGCGGTTGATTTTGCTGTAGGCCAGCGCCAGCGCCAGGTGGTACACCGCGTTACGTTCTTTGCGGGCCACCGCCCGGCGGTAGTGGAGCATCGCCAGCCCCCACATGCCCAGCTCGGCATATTTGCGGCCGGCCAAATAAAACGAGGCGTGATTTTTGATGCCGCCATCGGTCACCAGCCGCAGCCGCTCCGATTTGAATTTAAAGTCGTTCCACAGGTTGAGGGTAACCAGCATTTGGGTAGCGCCAAAGATCAGCACAATGCTGCCCAGCACCAGTTGCAGGGTTGACCCGCCGGAAAAGGCCGCCAGCCCCAACCCCAGCGCCAGCATCGCCGTGGCGTTGATAAAATACACCGTGTTGCCCTGCTTCACCCGAAAATAAAGCAGCCCAATCAACAGCAGCGACAGCCAGCCTGCCGCCAAAAACGCCCAAAATACCCACAATGGGTATATCTCCAGCGCTTTTTGGGCCAGCTCGGCGGGACGGTCAACCGGCTGCCCAAAGTAGAGCGGCACATATGCCAGCGGGCTGGCCAGCCGGTAATACCGAAAGATCAGCGCGTACGACACCGACAGCGCCGCGAAGGCGGTTAAAATAAAGCCGATCTGCACAAAAATGCCGCGCCACAACCACGCCGACCGTTCGCGGCTGACCCGCCGGGTGATCACCAGCGGCTGTTTGCAGTGCGGGCAGGCCGCATCTTTGGGGCGAGTGGCGGCGGCGCAGTAAGGACAGAGCCATTCGTTATCAAATTCGTCTTTATTGGGGTAATCGGTGGTGATGGGGGCGGTGGCCGTTGCGGACAACGGCGTAACGCCTTCAATCGGTTTTTCCTGGCCGGGGGCGTAAACCGGCCGGAAAAACTTTTCCTGCTGCTCCTGCACCCAGGCCAGTTCGTGTTGGGCGGCTTTGTGGGCGGGGTCAAGGGTCAGTACATTTTCCAGGCAGATGGCCCGCTCTTCCAGGCTGTCGATAACCTGGCTCAGCCACCACCAGCCTTCAAGCTGGCTGTCATCGGTCTGGACAACTTCAGTTAGCAGCGCGCGCGCTTCAACCCGGTCGCCGGCTTCGGCGGCGGCAATGCCGCGACTCAATGTGTCAGTTGGCGTCATGATCGCTCCCAGGCACGGAAATCTGTTTGCAGTATAACATAATTTCAATGGGGAGTCATCGGTCTGGCGTCGGAGTATAACGGGGGAACTCCGCTGCGGCAATCGGTCTCTGGTCTGATGTGTTGGCCGGCGTTCTGCGGTACACTGAGCAGTGATCGGAAACGATTCCCGGTCTTTCTAAAGAATAGACCACTCAAGCTAAAGCAGCTTGTGCTGAAAGCCAATTTAATTCTTGGAGAATTAACAATGGATCAACAACTCATCAATCAAACCGAATGGCAGAACCCGGACAACTGGTTGTCCCCCAAATTTTTGGGGATTTACGCCAGTCACAACGATGACCGTTTGATTGTTCCCAAACGCAACCCGGTGCTGGGCTGGACGGTCAACTTTGGCCATCGCTACGGCCCGCCGCTGGTTTTTGGGCTGGCGGCGCTGGCCGTGGGCTTTGCGCTGCTGGGCTGGTTTTTTTCGCGGCAGCAAGGGTGAAACGCCTCATCATACATTAATGGTTGTAACCAACACTATTTGGGAGAGATAAAATGACCACCTCGCTTGGCTCCGTGCCGGGCCAACCACTGCCACCGATGTGGCAAAACCTGTTAGGTATCATCGATAAGCCGTTAACCACATTTGGCCAGGTGCTGGCCCGCCAGAGTCGCTGGCGCTGGGGCTTGCCGCTACTGCTTTTTTTGATAGCATTTGCCATTGCCACGGCAGTGCAAACGCCCTATCTGCTGGAAACCGCCCGCGCCCAGGCCGAAAGCCAACTGGCAACCATGCCCAAAGAGCAGGCCGCGGCCGCCCGCGAGGCGATGCAGTTTACGCTGTCGCTGCCATTTTTGCTGGGCACGGGCCTGGGTTTTGGCGGCATCGCTCTGGTCATCGGCATGCTGGCCCAAACCGTCTACTTCTATTTTGGGGCGATGCTGGCCGGCGGCGATGATCTGAGCTTTGGCGATATGTTTGCCGTGAGTACATGGAGCCGCATTCCGCTGGCGATTGGCTTGCTGGTGCAGGCCGCGCTGACGCTGATCACCCGCGGCGCGATTCAATATCCCGGACTGGCCATGCTGGTAGCCAGCGGCGACCAAATGGCCGACGCCAAAAATCCGCTGGTGCCGTTGCTGGCCCGTGTCGATCTGTTTTGGTTGTGGCATCTGTTGCTGGTGGTGCTGGGCGTGGCCGTGGCCGCCAAATTTGGCCGGGGCAAATCGCTGGCGCTGACGCTGCTTTACGCCGCGTTGGTGCTGGCGCTGGCGGTTGCGCCGTCATTTTTGGCCAGGGCTTTTGGCGGCTAAAACTTTCCCCGCCGCAGTCCGTACAGAATTGGGGCGAAGTTGCGCGCCAAAAAATGGGTTCAGGAGTCCGAAAGCTTTGCTTCCGGAACAAAAAGCTGTGCTTTTTGACTCCTTTTTCAATTTACGGCTACATCACCGGGCGACAACCGCAACCTGACCAATGGTGAAAATTGGGTAGGGGCGGTTCGCGAACCGCCCCTACATTCGCTGACTCGCAGATTCGCCTATTTTTAAGGGAGGGAAATATGTTCAATTTGCCGGAATTTCACGAAGTTCAAAACCAACATTGCAAAGATTTGCAGGCCGAAGCCGACCGCGAGCGGCTGGCTTTGCAGGCGCAACAGGCGCGGCAGCCAGCCAAACTCAAAGAATGGCTGCTCCGCCTGATGAACCGGGAGTAAGTATGAAACGAGCGATCATCATTGTCCTCATTCTGACCGCCGTAATTGGCGGCAGCGTGGGCAGCTATCTGTACCTCACCCCCACCGAGCCAAAAACCGTCGCCGATGACCCCAACATCGAAATTGTTGAAGCCAAACTTGATTCGCTGGTGGATACGGTCAGCGCCACCGGCCAGATTGAACCCCGCGCCGAAGTTGAAATGAAGTTTGAAACCGGCGGCGTGGTTGATGAGGTGCCGGTGAAGCGCGGCCAACTGGTGGCGCAGGGCGCGGTGCTGGCCCGGCTGCGCACCGACAACCTGGAATACGACATCCGGCAGGCCGAAATCGATCTGGCCCAGCAGGAGGCCAATTTGCAAAAGTTGTTCGAGCCGACCCTGGCCGAGAAAGTTGCCGAAGCGCAGGCCAAAGTGACCAGCGCCCGGCTCAAACTGGCCGACCTGCTCGACGGGCCGGACCCGGATGACGTGGCCAAAGCCGAAGCCGAACTCAGCCTGAAAAAGGTTGAGCTGAAAAAGGCGCAGTGGGATTACGACCAGGTGGCCTATCGCGGCGATGTAGGGGCGATGCCCCAGGCCGATGCCTTGCAGGAGGCCACGCTCAATTTTGAAATCGCCACGGCCAATTACAACCTGGCTGTCAAAGACCCCACCCCAGCCGATATTGCCGAGGCTCGGGCCAACATTGCCAGCGCCGAAGCCGTGCTGGCCGATTTGTTGGCCGGTCCCGCCGCCGCCGATGTCGCCAGCCAGCAGGCCGGGGTTGACAAAGCCCGCCTCAGTTTGCAGCAAAAGCGCGCTGATTTACGCGATGCGGTGCTGACCGCGCCCACGCAGGGGGTGGTGCTGGAGGTTAGCATTGAACCCGGCGAGCGGGTGTTCAACGAAGCCGACGCGCCGGCGATGGTCGTTGCCGATACCACCGCCTATCTGCTCAAAGTGCAGGTTGATGAAATCGACATCAGCCGTATTCAAATTGGGCAGCCGGTGGCCGTTACGCTCGATGCCTTCCCGGATGAGGAACTCAAGGGCGAAGTGACCGATATTTCGCCCAGCCCCAACAAAAACGACTCCAGCGGGATTGTCACGTTTGAGGTGGTGATTACCCTGCGCGGCGAAAATTTGGCGCTGCTGCCGGGGATGACCGCTACCGCTGCCATCGAAACTGACCGGATGGAGGATGCGGTGGTGGTGGCCAACCGGGCCATCCAGATTGAGCGCGGCGAGGACAAATCGACCGTGTTTGTGGAAAAGCTCGATGAAACCGGCAACCCGGTCCGGGTTGAGGTGGAGTTGGGCCTGCGCTACGGCGACGTGACTCAGGTGAAATCCGGCCTGGCTGCCGGTGACCGCGTTGTTATCCGCACCGAGCCGGGCCTGCCCGGCAGCCCCAACCTGTAATCAAAATAAGTTGCCGGCGCGGCGGCGTTTTGCCCCGCCGTGCCGCGCGTTGCCTGTGTAACTATGAACGAGACCGTTATCAAAACAACCGAACTCACCAAAACCTACCAGATGGGCGAGGTGCTGGTTCACGCCCTGCGCGGCGCGTCGCTGGAGATCCGGCGCGGCGAACTGGTGTCCATTATGGGGCCGTCCGGCTCCGGCAAATCCACGCTGATGAATATTCTTGGCTGCCTAGACCTGCCGACCAGCGGCGATTATCTGCTCGAAGAGGTCAATGTTGGCCAGCTCGACGACAACCGGCTGGCCCAAATCCGGGGCAAGCGTATCGGCTTTGTGTTTCAAAATTTTAACCTGTTGCCGCGCACCAGCGCCCTGGCTAACGTGGAACTGCCGCTGGTTTACAGCGGCGTCGGCCGGCGCGAGCGGCGTCGCCGGGCGGCGGCTGCGCTCACCGCCGTGGGGCTGGGCGAGCGCAGTTCGCACAAACCCAACGAGCTGTCCGGCGGGCAGCAGCAGCGGGTAGCCATCGCCCGCGCGCTGGTAACGGAACCGGCCATCATTTTGGCCGACGAACCGACCGGCAACCTCGACTCAAAATCCAGCGAGGAAGTGATGGCCATTTTTCAGCGGCTCAACGGCGAGCGGGGCATCACCGTCATTTTTGTCACCCACGAGCCGGACATCGCCGAACACACCCGGCGGGTGATCCGTCTGGCCGATGGCGTGGTTGTGAGCGATGAGCCGGTGAGCCAGTTTCGGCGGGCGCTGACCCCGGCCTGGACGGGAGCGTAGCCGATGATCTGGGAAAGCACTATCATTGCTCTGCGGGCGCTCACCAGCAACAAACTGCGCACGCTGCTAACGATGCTGGGCATCATCATCGGCGTGGGCGCGGTTATCGCCCTGATTTCCATTGGCAACGGCTTTCGGGAGCAGCTCAACGAAAGTTTCAACAGCCTGGGCACCAACGTGCTCTGGATTCAGTCGGGCCGCTTCAATATTTTTGAGCCGCAGTCGGCGGCCAGCCAGAGTGTGCGCCAGCGCCCGCCCGAACCGCTGACCATGGCCGATGCCGCCGCCATCGCCGACCCGCTTAATGTGGCCAACGTGGTGGCCGTGGCCCCGGAATACAGCGTCAACACCGGCGCACCGGTTGTGCGCGGCCAAAATCAACTCAACAGCGACATCTCCGGCGTCACCCCGGAATATGAAACCGTGCGCAACGCCCGCGCCGTGTTGGGGCAGTTTATCAGCGCGGAGCAGGTTGAGCGGCGGGCGCGGGTAGCGGTGGTCGGCCAAACCGTGGTTGACGAGCTGTTTGAGCCATACGAGTACCCCATCGGCGAGACCATCCGGCTGGGCGGCGTGCCGTTTGAAATTATCGGCGTGCTGGAAGAAAAAGGGCAAACCGGTTTTGGCGCCAACGAAGACAACACCGTGCTTATTCCCATCAGCACCGCCCAAACTCGGCTGGGCAAGGCCGGCTCGCATCGGGGCAGCCTGGTTGTGTCGGCGATTTTTATGCAGGCGGTGGATCAGGGTAAAATGGAGGCCATCACTACCGACCTGACCGCGTTGATGCGCGAGCGCCATCGACTGGTTTTTGACGAAACCGATGATTTTACCATTACGTCGCAGGCGCAGTTGCTGCAATTTGGGGCCACCATCACCGCCGGGCTAACGGCGTTTCTCGGCTCGATTGCCGGCGTATCGTTGCTGGTGGGTGGCATCGGGATTATGAACATTATGCTGGTCTCGGTGACGGAACGCACCCGCGAAATTGGCATTCGCAAAGCGGTGGGCGCGCGCCGCCGAGACATCCTGCTGCAATTCATTGTCGAAGCGATGGTGCTGTCGCTGTTTGGCGGTTTTTTGGGGATTGGGCTGGGCTACGCCGTGTCGCTGGGGCTGCCGGCGCTCATCCCCAATATGGGCAAAACCGTGGTCACGCTCGATTCGGTGCTGCTGGCCACCAGCTTTGCCGCGGCCATCGGCCTGTTTTTTGGCGTGTACCCGGCCACCCGCGCCGCCCGGCTCAAACCCATCGACGCGCTGCGGTATGAGTGACGATTCACGATTTTGGATTTTAGATTTACGATTTACGAATCGGATAGCGTCACAAATTCTTTGCCATTTGCCGGCTTGCGTGTATTGCGTGTATTGCGTGTTCCGTTTATGGTGCGTTCTTACGCAACACGCAACACGTAACACGTCGTAAGAAAATTTGTGGCGAAAAACTAGAGACACTAACCGAATCACGTTTTACACTGCCCCTGAAATCCCAATGAACTGAGATAATTATGATTCGATTTTCGACCATTGTATCCATCCTGTTTTTGTTAACCGGCTGCGCTTTTGGCGGGGGCGCGCCGACCGCTACCATTGTGCCACTCGATAAAACCGCCACGCCGCGCGTGTCGCAGGTCCCCCCGACGGCGACGGCCACGCCCATCCCGCCGCCCAGCCCCACGCCCACGACCACCCCGGTTGGCGTAATCAACGTTGACGCCGCGGCCACTTCTGCCGCCAGCGCCCTCTCGACCATGCCGGCCGCGCAGGTTCAGGTCGAGGTGGTTTCAACGGCGCTCAACGTGCGCGAAGGGCCGGGCATTAATTACGCCGTCATCAAAACCGCCCGCGCCGGCGATATTTTCGCCGTGACCGGCGTCGATAGCAGCGGCAGTTGGTGGCAGGTTGATCTGGCCGGCCGGCCCGGCTGGCTTTCCGCCGGGGCAGATTATTCCCGGCTGGTCAGCGGCAGCGTCGCCGGCGTGCCAACTGCTCACAGCGACGCGCAACCCGCAGCCGCGGCGACAAAACCGGCGGACGAGCAGCCACCAGCGGCGGGACGGCTTATTTTTGCCACCAGTTCCGGCGGCGAGCTGTACAGCGTTAATTTTGACGGCAGTGATTTACGGCGGCTGGCCGGCGGCGTCATCGACCCGGTGGTTTCGCCGGATGGCCGGCAGGTGGCGTTTACCCGCTGGGACGGGGCCGAGTTTGGCGCGCTGTTCACCATCGGCGTGGATGGCCGCGACGAGCGGGTGGTGGTTGGCGATATCCGCCAGCCCAAATCGCCCACGTGGTCGCCGGACGGCCGGCAAATTGTGATTTCGTTTCAGTACGGCGGCATCCGCGACCCGCAGCCGCGTTGTCGCTACTTTGAGCCGGGTGAGAAAATCCGGCTGCCGGAAAATATAAAAATTCTCAGTACGGGGCTAAACGGCACGCGGCTGCGCATCTGTTTTGTCCGCTACGAAGACCTGCACTGGTTTTTACGGCAAATCGATGTGGCCAGCGGCCGGTTTGAGGATTTGCCCTCGGACACCTATTCCTACAGCCCCACCTGGGACCCGCAACAACCGGGGCGGGTGGTTTACAGCGGCGAAAAAGGACTGATGCAGTTTGATGTGTCTGGCCGCCAGCAGCAGCCGCTCACCACCGATCTGCGCGACCGGCAGGCGGTCTTTTCGCCGGATGGTACCATGCTGGCCATCACCTACAAACAGCACGATCACTGGGAAATTTACACCTTCGATCTGCGCTCCGGTGAGCGCCGGCGGCTAACCAAACCGCCCATTCTGGCCGACCCGCAGTACAACAGCGCCGCCCCGGCCTGGTCGCCGGACGGGCAGCAACTCGCGTTTCTCACCGACCGGAGCGGGCGCTGGGAAATCTGGGTGATGAACGCGGATGGCTCCAACCCGCGGCCGCTCCTCCCCGCCGAAGTGCAGGCGCGGCTCCCGCTGGCGTACAACGGCGTCAACGAACGGCTGCTCAACTGGATTGAGTAAACTTTGTCTTGTGCTGCCTGCGCTCTTGTGGCATAATGGAGTTACCATAATCATTTGTGCCGGGCAAAGCAATGAATACCAGTGACGTTGTTGAGTTCATCCAAAATGCGCGCCGCCAGAGCGAAGTGCCAGACCTGTCCGGCACCGACTTTTCCGGCGCGGATTTACAGGGCGTTGATTTTCGGGGGACCAATCTGCGTGAGGCCAAATTTGTCGGCGCGGATTTGCGCCGGGCCAATTTGATCGGCGCGGATTTGAGCGGGGCCGATTTGAGCGAGGCGAAAGTCAGTGGCGTCCGCTGGCACGGTGTCAAGCTGGATGAGGCCAGTTTGAGCGGCGTTAACCTCAAAGGCGCGCAGTTAGATACCATCAGCCTGGTTGGCGCTGACCTGACGGAAGCCAACCTGCGGGAAGCATCGCTGCGCTGGGCCAACCTTGAAAACTGCCGGCTGACTCAGGCGGCGCTGCTCGACGCCGACCTGACCGAGGCCAACCTGATCAACGCCAGCCTGGATTTTGCCAACCTGCACGCCGCCCGGCTGGAACTGGCTAATCTGACCGGGGCCAATCTGTCCAACGCCAATTTGAGCCAGAGTAATTTGGCCGGCAGTACCCTGTCCGGGGCTGTTCTCCGGGGAGTGCGCCTGAGTCTGGTCAATCTCAGCGGGGCCACGCTGAGTGAAACCGATCTGAGTGGGCTGGACTTGCGCGGAGTGGATTTCAGCGAGGCCGATTTGAGCGGCGCCGACCTCCACGAGGCCACATTGACGCGGGCTGATTTGTCTCACGCCAACCTGAGTGGCGCTAATCTGCGCGGCGCGGATTTGCGCGAAGCTAATTTGAGCCTGGCAACGTTGAAAGAAAGCAACCTGGATGGCGCAAATGTTACCGGTGAGCAACTCGGCGGGGTGAAAAGCCTCGACGACGCCATTCTGCCCGATGGCCGAAAACATAAATCATCGGATAAGCCCAAATCTGGTCGGGACAACAAGCCGGCCAAACGCAGAGCAACCGCCACCGGCTTAAAGGCGGCGCTGGATAGAATTAAACGCCAGCAGGACAACGAGGAATAAAAGTAAAAGACGAGGCTCGGCCTCGTCTTTTTATGTATGGCGGAAGGGCTAACTGCCGACTACCAGTATCTATAATTGTACGTGTACCGGGGACCGCAGCAATTGTAGCCCGAGTTATAACAGCGATAGGTGACACAGCAGTTGCTGCGATAGGTCTGGGTGTGATAATAACGCGGGTAACCCCAGTTGGGCGGATACGCCCGGGCGGGATAGCCCCAGTTAGGCGGATACGCCCGGTCCGGAGATCCCCAGTTAGGCGGATACGCCCGATCCATTTGACCCCAGTTAGGACCATCGGCCGGCGGTGCAGCCTGGGTGCTGGCCACCGTCAGGCCCATCAGCATTACAGCCAACATTAAAGCAAAAAGAACAACAGAAATCGTCCTCATTTAACCTCTCCTTTTCTCAAAAAGATCGATGAATTGCCCTCCGCACTGAAATAACAAAAACCCAAACCAAATTGTGAAACGGTCCGGGTTTTATTACCTCCAAAACGCATAATACCTGCTACCTCATCAAATTAAAAAGAACAGGACCAATCAAACTTTTGCCTAACTTACTCCTATTATTACCCATGTTGACCTCTAAAGTCAAACTGACTTTTTTCTTATTTTGACAAAACTCTTTTTCTGTCACATCAATTGGGCGCGTTGTTGTTACACACCAAAAAACCCCGCCGGTGCCGACGGGGTTTTTTGATGCTGGTCCTCTCGCTTTTATTTGCGTTTGCCTTTGTGGTCTTTAAGGTAATCGGATGCGTTTTTGTTGTTGGCCATCTGCTGGAGCAGTTGGTCTACGCCGCTAACAAGGTTGCCCTGGCCAAGCTGGAGTAACCATTCCCGCTCGTGCGAGTGATCCCTGACGTCTTCCTTCTGTTTTTTGCCCATTGTTTGCCCCCTACATATAGTAGCTAAAAAGGAAATTAGTACAATATCTAGTATGTTGCCTAGTTTATCACACCTTTTTTGAAATTGCAACCCCCAAATTTTAAGTTTATTAACAAATTTAAGATTTGGCACAGAATCGATCATCTTTTCCCGCGGCTCGTGGAATAGGCCAGCGTGCGAGCGGGTTAAGCTGAACCTGCGGGGCGATGATTGCGGGAATCCGGTATTCAACCGGAACGCAGCAAAAATTAATAGTGAAATTTAGGGGGAGTTTTTATCGCAATGGAATAATGGCGGCGTTATCTGGCAGAGGGCGACCGGTGGGGGCGGCGGCGGGCAGGCGCTCGCCGCTGGCAGGTTGGTACAAGCCTACGGCCACGTGGTCTACCAGATCGATGGCTTCGCCGGCGGGCAGGGGGTGAATATCCTGCACAACCTGGCCGGGAAGCCAGTTGGCCGCGGGCAGGTGACCGCTCACCGGTGGGCCATCGGCCTGGCTGCGGACAAAACCGTCGGCGGCGCGCAGATGCACAAAAACGGTCAGTTCGCCGGTGACGGGGGCGGCGGCCCGCCAGTAGAGGGCCAATCGCGGCGGGTTGGGGGTCAGGATGGCGTCCAGCAGTTCGATGTTGCCGTCCGGGCCAAACTGGGCCAGCGGCCGGCCGGCAAAGCGAGCGGGGTCGGTGGGTTGTACCTTGAACAGCTCATCGCCTTCAAATTGACCCACCGGCCACAGCGCGGGATTGGCTTCGGCCAACCAGCGGTCAGTTTGCTCCCACCGGTTGCGGTTGAGCGGCGCTTCGCCGGGGTGAACCAGCACAAATAGCGGCCGGTCGGTGGGCAGGCTTTGCAGTGCGGCGATGGCCGGGGCCGCCGGAAAACCGGCCAGCGCCGCGGCGAGTTCGGGCTGGCGGGGTGGGGTGTAGCCGGAATAGCCGTTGACCAGCCCCCACCAGCCGAGCGTGCTGGCCTGCAGCCGTTTGACCTCCGGGTATTCCGGCGCGGGCGCGGCGTGCACGGGTAGTTCCACCAGCGCCGGCGGGCCGGGCTGGGCGGCCAGCCAGTGATAGGCCGGGTTGAGCCGGGCGCGGGGCGTGGCTTCGGCCAGTGGAATTGGCGCGGAGAGCGACTCACTTAGTAACAACACCGAGATAATGACGAATGACCAATGACGAATGACCAATGACGAGTGGCGAGTGACGAGTTTTCTATTAATGGCGGCAAAACCGAACGCGGCCAGCCCGGCCAGGGCAAACAGCGCCGGGATAATCCAGCGCGGCGGCACGCGGACCACGGTGCTCGGCGGGAGGAGAGTGGCCAGCGCGGCGTACGGGCCGGGGAAGGTGAGGGCGAGCGCAATCAGCAGGATGAGGAGCAGGGAGTAGGAAGTAGGAAGTAGGGAGTAGGGTGGGGGGGTGGGGCGGCTGCTACGGCGCAGGCTGAAGCCGAGCGCGAACAGGGCCAGCGTGGGCGCGATAAAGCCAACAAACAGCCAGTTTTCTTCGGTGAAGTTGGGCCGGCTGCGCAGCGATTCGGTGAGCGGGCCAAACAGCCGGTTGAAGGGCGCGGCGGCGGCGAAATCGGTGGGGGCGGCGGCCAGCCCCAGCGCCAGTTCCAGCGGCCGGGCGGCGCGCAGTTGGGGCAGCAGCCGCAGATACGGCGCGGCCAGCGGCAGGCTCAGCGCGACCACTACCAGCAGCGTCGCCATTAATTTGACGGCCGTGGCGCGCGGCGCGTACCGCAAAAATGGCAGTCGAACCAGAATAAACACGCCGACAATCAGCGCCGAGTACACGGCCAGATACCAGCTCGCCAGCAGTTGCAGCGCCAGAAACAAGGCGAGTAACGAGTAACGAATGGCGAATGACCAATGACCAATGACCAATGACGAATGGCCAATAGCTGATTTGCCACTGAGATTCTGGACTCCTGACTCCTGACTCCTGACTATTTTTTCCACCATCAGCAGCGCGAAGGGCAGCCATTGAAATGTGAGCAACTGCAAATGGGCGATGGCCGCAAAGCGATACGGGGCAAAGCCAAACACCAGCCCGGCGATGAACGCCGCGTCGCGCCGGCCGGTCCAGTGCAGGGCCAGCAGGTACATGCCAAACGCCGCCAGCGGAAAACTGAGCAGCAGCGACAGGTTGTAAGCGGCGGTTGGCTCGGTGGTGATGAGCTGCAGCGGCAGGGCCAGCAGCGCCGTACTGAACAGGTGCTCGGAGTAGGCCAGCGTGTTGGGCAGCGGATAAAAAATGTTGGCGTTGAACAGGTCGAGCGGGTCGGTTAGCAGGGCATGGGCATCCCAGGCCAGAATCCAGGTGTTGAGCAGCGGGTCGCCGATGTCGCTGGGCACGGCTTCGGCCAGATGCCACAGCAGCGGCCAGGTTAACCCTACGGCCAGCAGGGTATACACGGCCAGCACCGTTGCCGGATGCCGCGGCCAGCGCCTCATGGCGTCACCGCCAGCGTGAAAGCGTTGTCTGGCAGCGGCTGTCCGGCGGCGTTACGAGCCGGCAGGCGCTCGCCGGTGGCCGGGTCGTACAGGCCAATAGCGATGGCGACCGGCCGGCCGGTCACATCGAGCGGGCGGTCATCGGTGACGAACTGGCCGGGCCGCCAGTTGGGCAGCGGGTACAGCCCGTTGTACGGCACGCCATCGGCCTGGGCTACCAGTTGCCCCTGGCCATCGAGCAGGTGGACAAACACGCTCAAATCGCGCTCAATGGGTTGATCGGTGCGCCACAGCAGCCGCAGCGTGTCGCCATCGAGCCGGGCCTGCCGCAGCGAAATACTCTCGCCAAACGTGGCGATGGCGGCCGGTGCGGCGCGCGGTTGCGGCGCGGCCAGCCAGACCGGCCCCAGCGCCAAAGCGGTGTTACCGCTGCCGGCGATGGCCAGTCGCTCGCCGGTGGCGCGGTTGTACGCGCCGGTGGTCAGCGTGTAGCGGATGGGCGGCAGGTTGGCCGGCAGGCGCAGGGTGAGCGGGTTGCGCAGGTACAGTCCCGGCGGCCAGTTGCGGGTGGGGATGTTTTCCGGGCTGACTTCATCGACGGTGGCGAAGGTTTGGCCGTTGGGCGCGTCGAGGTGCAGAAATACCGAGTAGTTGGTGTCGAGCTTTTGTTGGGCGCGCCAGTAAAGCACGGCGGTCAACGTGGCCTCGCCGCTGGCCGGCAGGTCGATGACTTCCGGCCAGTTGTCGATGCCAACCAGCCGCAGTTGATCGGCAAAATCGACCGCCGGGTGGTGGTCGGCCGGGCGAGGCCGGTCGGGGTCAGATTGCCAAACCAGCCACGGTTGCAGCGGCCGGGACAGCAGAAACAGGCCGATGATTGCCGCGGCCAGCGCCAGCGTTTGCCGGCCGGTGACGCGCTCGGTGGGATGCGTGACCGGCCGGCCGGCTCGCTGCTGCCGGCGGGCAATCATCGCCGCGAGGCCCAACCCCGCCAGCGCCACCAGCGAGAGCCACAGCCCGGCGCTGCGCAGCGGGGTTGATTCCAGTTGCAGGCGGAGGGTGTGCTCGCCGGGGGGGATGCGGGTTTGCAGCAGGCCGGTGGGAGTTGTAATTTCAAAGGGCGCGGGTTGGCCATCGAGATAGATGTGCCAGCCGGGCCAGTACAGCACTCGCAGCGTGGCGGTGAACGGCTGCGGGGAGATCACCCGGATTTCGGCGCTTTCGCTGCGATGGGCGGTGGTTTGCGCCGTCGCTCCCGGCGGCAGGCCGGCCGGATCGAGAATTTGGGGCGGTCGGCCGGCTTCGTAATCGGGCCAAAGGGTGTTTGGCTGCGGGTGCTGCTGCGCCCAGCGCGGCAAAAACTCGCCGGTGCTGGTGGTGCCAATCGCCCCGGAAGTGACCTCGTAGGCAAAGGCGTCGGCGGGGGCGGGCGTGTCCCAGCGGATAAATTGCGACGGGTAGAGGTAGGGCAAATTCAGGGCGATGATAAGCAGGATAATTATGAATGACGAATGGCGAACGACGAATGACCAATGACGAATGACGAATGATGAATGACGAGTGGCGAGTGGCGAGTGGCGAGTGGTAAATACGGATATGCCGGCGGCGGCCAGTAGCGCCGCGCAGAAAATGGCCGGGCCGAGCATGCGCCACGGAAATTCGGTCAGTTCCAGCAGGGGTACGGCCTCCCACACCCCCTGCGACGCCGGCAGCGCCAGAAAGGCGTACAACCCCAGCCCCGCCGCAAAAAAGAGCGAGTGAGCGAGTGGCGAGTAGCGGGTGGCGGGTGAAGAGTGAGCAGTGAGGCGTGTTGCGTGTTGCGTAATTGACTCGCTGATTCGCTTCGTCGCTGATTCGCTGAATCGCTGACTCGCTGAATCGCTGACTCGTTTGATCGCTATTCCTGCCGCCAGCAGCCCCAGCGCCGCGGCCAGAATTTGGGCCGGGCCGAGGCTGAGCGGAAATTCGGGGTTGATGGCGCTCAGATCGAGCGGTTTGGGCAGCGCCAGAAATTCCGGCAGGCTGATGAAGTTTTCGCGGAAATCAAAAAAGCCCTGGGTGATGCCTTCCAGTTTGATGTCGTAGCGCTCGCCAAAAGCCGGCAGCCAAAAAATCGCCGCCAGCCCCAACCCCAGCAGCCCGGCGACAATGGTTTTCAACCACTGATTTACGATTATTTTTGGATTGCCGGGTGTGTTAATTTGGGGGGGGGTTGCGTCCAGAAGCGGAAAAAAAGGCAGGTACGCGGCAAAGAGCGGCGCAAACAGCATAAAACTGATGTTGTGGCTAAACAGCAGCCCGGCCAGCGCCAACGGCGCGGCCAGCCAGTAGCGCGGCCGGCCATCGGTGAGCAAGCCGTGAAAGGCCCAAAAAATGAGCGGGTAAAAAGCCAGCCCGGAAAACTGGCCGTAGTTGCCCTGAATGTAGGCTTCGCGCAGGCGATAGGGGGCGTACACGTACACCGCCGCTGCCACCAGCGCCGGCGTCGGTCCGTAAATTCGCCGGGCAAACAGAAACATCCCCACGCTGTAGAGCAAAAAATCCAGCACCACCACGCCCTTCATCGACTCATCCAGCGGCAGGCCGGACAGGTGAATGAGCTGCGTGGCCTGATACAGCAGCGGCGGAGCGTAGCTGAAAATGGGCATACCGTGGCCAAAGGCCAGATCGGTGCCCCAGCGCGGGTAAAAGTTGCCCTCGGCCCAGGCCTGGTTCAGCTCAACCTGGCGCATCAGGTGGGCCGGTCCATCGGCGGTGTTGGGCAGGCCGCGATGGAGCAGCAGCGGCAGCAGCGCCACCAGCGGGATGACCAGCGCGGCCAGCAGCCCCCAGTCGATGTTTAATTTTGGATTTTCGATTGACGTATCGGTTTTCACGGTCAAATTGAAATTAAGGTGTTACGTTACATTTGCCCCTCCCCCTAACCCCCTCCCCGCTGGCGGGGAGGGGGAATTTTGACAGAGTGGGTGAGTTGTCGCGGCAACGCCGCGACAACTCACCCACTAAAAATCTTTTCACCCCCTTCTCCCCGGTAGGGAGAAGGGGGTTGGGGGGATAAGGGGCAACCAGCTATAATTTTACCGGTCAACCCTCACTGTCGTCAATTCCACAAAATCCGCGCCGGTGGGCGTAACCAACCGCTGGCCGCTGGCCGGATTGTACAGGCCGACAATGAGCCGGTACTCGCCGGGCGGCACGCCGGTTAATGGCACAAAGTGCGGGTCGATGATGGATTGGCCGGCCAGCCACGTTCCGGTGGGGTACGCCCCGTCCAGCGGCGGCCGGTCAAAACTGGCGGCGAGTTGGCCGGCGGGGGCCAGCAGTTGGGCAAAGATGGTGTAATCGGTCTGTGGGCGGCGGTCGGTCCGCCAGCTCAGTGAGAAATCGATCCGCTCCGGGGTGACGCCGGCCAACTCAAAACCGGTCAGGGTGATGGCGTCGCCGTTGGGCGCGGCAAATTGAACGGCCAGCGGGTTGGCCAGCGGGGCGGGCGGCGCGGCCGGAGCCACGTTGAGCAGGCCGATTTGAGCGGTGTCGCCGCGGCCATCGGCCAGCGGAACCAGCCGCCCGGTTTGCGAGTCAATCCAGCCCACGCGCACGGCGTAGGCCTGCGGCGGCAGGTTGGGCGGCAGCGGCAAATCGTGCTCATCGCGGACGTAGCGGCTGTTGTCCCAGTGAAAGGTGGGCATGTTGCTTTCGGTGGTTACGTCGCCGGGGGTGTAGTTGGTGGCGTCGGCGGCGGTGGTTAAATCATTGAGCTGGTCCAGGTGGACGAAGGGCTGCAAATTGTCGCGGTACGGTGCGCCATCGGTTTGCCAATAAAGAACAACCTGCGTGTAGCCACCGGCCTCGACCGGATTGCGGCTGATGCTGTAGCCGGCCAGTTGGATGCCGTTGGCCCAGCGAATGTCTGTTTGGTGCTGTGCCGGCAAAATCCGGTCGCGCGGCGATGAGACGGTGTACCACGGCCGCAGCGATGGCGCAACCAGCAGCGCGGCCAGCACAATAGCGGCCGCCGCGACCAGCGCCGGTTTGGTGGGGGACAGCCGAGCCGACGGCCCGCTCGCGGCGGGTGACAGGTTGCCGGCCTGTTTTTTGCGCCCGGCGATGACGGCGGTAATCGCCAGCCCGGCCAGCGTCAACCCGCTCAGTAAATTGGCAGCCAAGCGGATGGGCGTTTCGCCAAAGTGAACGGTCAGCGTGTGCGCTCCGGCGGGTACATCGAGCAGCATCAGCCCGGTGCCGGTCTCGGCGCGGATGGGCAGCAGCCGGCCATCGAGGTCGGCCCGCCAGCCGGGAAAGTCAAACAAAAACAGGCGCAGGGTGAACGGCTCCGGCGCATCGAGCTGGTAACGATGGGTGACCGCCGTTTGTTGCCGCAGCGTTGCGGCAGCGCCCGCCGGCAGGCTGGCCAGGTCGAGCCGGTTGGGGCGACGGTTTTGCCGGTAAGTGTCAACCAGCGGCGAAGTGGTGGGCGGGGTGGTGACGCTTTTGGGCAGGTATTCGCCCAGAGTGGTAGTGCCGATGGACTGCGAACTGCGCTCGTACTGAAGCTGGTCGGCCAGGCCGGGTTCACCAAAACGGGTGAAGCCGACCACCGGATACAGAAACGGGGCGATGGCGGCCAGTTGAATGGCGATGGCCAGCGTCGTCGCCGCGGCGCGAATGCGGGCCGGGAACAGCACGAGCGCGCCGCCGGCCAGCGCCGCCAGCCCCAGATTGGCCAGCCCCAGCATGCGCCACGGAAATTCGGCCACCTGCAAAATAGAAACGGTTTCCCACACCGGCCGGGATAGCGGCAGAGTCATCGCCACAGCCGCCGCGCCGGAAAGCCCCAACCCGGCCAGCGCCAGCGGCTCAAAGCGGCGGCGGAAAAGGCCAGAAATCAGCAGCGCCAGCAGTCCCAACCCGGCCAGCGCCAGCGTGACCAGCCCCAAACTCAGCGGGGCGTAGGGGTTGGCGGCGCGGGTATCGAGTGGCGACAGCCAGGCCAGCAGCTCCGGCCAGTAGGGGTATCTAATGAAGAAGGGGCTTTTTTCAAGGTAAATATCGGCGGTGGCGCGGGTGTCCAGCCGCTCGATGAAGGCCGGCAGCCAGAAAAAAGCTGACAGCAGGACGCCCAGCGGCAGCGCCAGCAGTGGTTTGAGCAGTGCCCAACCCCGGCGCAACAGCGGCAGGCCGGCCACATTACGGTAACGGGGCGCGAGCAACAGCAGAATGAACAGGCCAAGCACCGGCGAAAAAATCAACGCCTGAAACAGGTGGCTGAGGATGATCCCGGCGTACAGCAGGCCGGCCAGCACCGTCCAGCGCCAGCGGCCGGTGCGCACCGCCTGGCTGGCCGCCCACAGCGGCCACGGAAACAGGCCGATGGCCAGATACTGCGGCGCGTTGCCGCCATAGAGCAGCAACTCGCGCAGGGCAAAGGGGGCAAACGCAAAGGCCGCTCCCGCGACCAACCCGGCGGATACGCTGTCCCACAGATCGCGGGCCAGCAGGTACATGCCGGTGATGTACAGCAGCGCCGTACCAATGAGCAGCAGTTTAAAAGCCGTTTCGATGGTGATGATGCCGGGCAGGTGCAGCAGCATGGCCAGCAGGTAGGGCAGCGGCGGTGCAAAAATAAAAAGCGGGTAACCGTAACCGTAGGCCAGATTGGGCGCCCAGCGCGGCACAATCACGCCCGGCGCCCAGGCTCGTTCAAATTCAAGCGTGCGGTAAAGATGGATGACCAAATCGGCGGTGGTGGGCAGGCCGGGTTTGAACAGCGCCTGCGCGGCAAACAACCCCAGCGCCGCGGCAATGAGCAGACCGGCATCTATTTTGTTTGAGAGGCGACGCAGTTTAACCATCATCCTTTTTGGCTCGACGGCTGACTATACCACAAGCGCAAAGCCTGCGAAAGTTTTCACAGTGATGTCAAATTTGGCAAATTTAACATTTGGATTACAATGTTAAAGCATCCTTTAAGAGAATTAAAAATTTTAAGGTTTTTTGGCGATTTCCGCAGTGTAAACCGGGTAACTTGGTGTATAATAGTACCGAAGTACTACTTCTAATGCCACTGGTACGGACTATGCCACGTACAATCGCCGCAGAATTTGTACGACACGTTCTTACAACCAATCCCCACGCCAAAAATTTTGGAGCGATCTACGATGCCATGTCGCGGACAGCTTGTTCGCGCACTTTCCACAACCTGGGTCACGCCGAACTGGCCCAGGCCGGTCTCTCTTTTTCCCTGCTCAGCCTGCACCAGCTTGAACGGTTGGTGGCCGAAGTCCAGCAATCGTTACTGCGGGAACAATAGGACGCGTGGCAGCATCGCTGCCTTAACAAAGGGGTCATCATCACGATGATCCCTTTTTGTTTGGGTTCAGCCGCCGGGTATGCTATACTGGCGGCAATTCTAACTAATTTTGAGTGAGATTTATGCAGCCCAGCGCCCCCCAAATTTCCATCGTTCTGCCTACCTACAACGAAGCCGGTAATATTGAACCGCTCATCGAGCGCACCCTGGCCGCGCTGGGTAATACCCCCGGCGGCGTGGAAGTGGTGGTGGTCGATGACGACTCGCCGGACGGGACGTGGCGGTTGGTGGCCGCTATTGCTGGGCGAGACCCCCGCGTGCGGCTGGTCCATCGCCGCAACGAAAGCGGGCTGACCAGCGCTATCAGCCGCGGCATCCGCGAGGCGCGCGGGGCGTGGGTGGGCTGGATGGATTGCGATTTGAGCATGCCGCCCGAAGATTGGCCCCAATTGGCCGGCGCGCTGGCCGGCGGCGCGGATATGGCTGTCGGCTCGCGTTATGTGCCGGGTGGCGGCGATGTGGCCCACTCGCTGGCGGGCCGCGCCTTTTCACGGATTATCAATATTTACGCCGGGCTGGTGCTGGACTGGTCGATTAAAGATTACACCAGTGGCTTTATTTTGGCCCGGCGCGATGTGTTTGAGCGAATCGATCTGCGTGGCGATTACGGCGAATATTGCATCGATATGCTGTACCGCGCCAAAAAAGCCGGCTTCACCATCCGCGAGCTGCCCTACCTGTGCGTGCCGCGCGAGGCCGGCGAGAGCAAAACCGCTGCCAACGTTTGGGGCTATCTGACTCGCGGCGTGAATTACGTGACCGCCGTGTTGAAATTGAGATTCAGTTAGTCGTTCGTCATTTGTCATTGGTCATTTGTGATTTACGACCAGTGACAAATGACCCGTGACGAGTGACCAATGACCGATCAACTGGCCGAGCCGTTTTCGCACATATTCACCGACCGGGCCGAAGCCGAGTGGGCTTTTGACCTGCTGCGCGAGGCGGTGCGTCGCCTGCGGGTGACCGACCCCTACGACCCGCGGGTGGCGCTGACGGTTTCGCGGCGCGGCGAGCGCAGTTACGCCCTGCGGCTCAATTTTGGCGGCTGGCTGGTGCTGGGCTTTCGCGGGCCGGGCGCGGCGCGGGTCGATCTGACCCTGCTGGCCAGCCGCGTGGCCTGGGACGAACGGTTTGAGTCGGTGGCCTTTGAGCGCAAAGAAGGCGAGCAGGAGGTGCGCAGCTACGCCCTGCCGCCGGCCAAAGTTCGGCCGCTGACCAGCGATTTGCAAACCGCTTTTTTTGATACCCTCGATTTTATCGCCGCCAAATTCAGCCACTGGAAAAAAGCGACCCACTGGAAACAGCACCAGCCGGAAATCATCGAGGCGCTGTTTGATCCCGACCGCCGGGCCAACCTGCTTGCTGCCGGGCTGGCCGCCCCGGAACTGATCTACGAACGCACCTACACCGCCTTTGGCCAGGAACTCGCCGAAGAGGTGGAGGCCTACGGGGTGGAGCGTGTTGCCGAGGACGACGACTCAACAGGTGAAAAATCTCAGATGAAAACCATCGAAGTGGATGCGTTGAACGGGCTAAAACCTGCACCCAACTCACCCAACCCCCCACTACCGTTGGCCGAGATTGCCACCGAAACCGGCTTTGATGAGGCCGAACTGGCGCGCTGGGTGCGGGCCATCGAGCGGAAAGGGCAGGCGGTGCTGTACGGCCCGCCCGGCACCGGCAAAACCTTTGTGGCCCAAAAACTGGCCGATCATCTCATTGGCGGCGGCGATGGTTTTGCCGAACTGGTGCAGTTTCATCCGGCCTACGCCTACGAAGATTTTGTGCAGGGCATCCGGCCCGACAGTAGCGGCGGCCAGTTGCGCTATCCGCTGGTCAAAGGCCGATTTCTGGATTTTTGCGAGCGCGCTGCCCGCCGCCGTGACTGCTGCGTGCTGATCATCGACGAGATCAACCGGGCCAATCTGGCCCGCGTTTTTGGCGAGCTGATGTTCCTGTTGGAATACCGCGACCGCGCCGTGCCACTGGCCGGCGGCGGCGAGCTGCGGCTTCCGGCCAACGTGCGGCTCATCGGCACCATGAACACCGCCGACCGCTCCATCGCGCTGGTCGATCACGCCCTGCGCCGCCGCTTCGCCTTTATCGCCCTGCGGCCCAATTTTGAGGCGCTGCGCCGCTTTCACCAGTCCACCGGCTTTCCCGTCGAGCCGCTCATCGCCACCCTCACCGAACTCAACCGCGCTATCGACAACCCCGACTACGCCATCGGCATTTCGTTTTTTCTGCGCGCCGATCTGGCCGATCACCTGGCCGACATCTGGCAGATGGAAATTGAGCCGTATCTGGACGAGTATTTTTTTAACCAGCCCGGCGAAGTTGACGCCTTTCGCTGGGACAGGTTGCGCGCCCGGTTTGAGCCGTGACCCAACCCGCCGTGATTTCGCTCACCGAATACCAGCCGCGCGAGTTTGCCGCGGCGACCATCCCGCCGGAGTTGGGCGAGGCGCTGTGGCGCAATTTTGGCCGGCAGGTGGCGGTCGAGTTTCCCTCGCCCAAAACAGCCCGGCGCTGGCGGCTGACCGGGCAGGGTTGGGCCGGCTACATCCCGCTTTCGCCGGAGCTGCACCTGCTGCTCCAGCCCAAAGCGCCGCTGGCTAACCTGTTTGGCATGCTGGAATACGCCTACCGGCTCGATTTGCAGACGCTGCCCGGCCTGATGCAGTCGGAATCGCTGCCGGAATTTTTTGAGCGACTGGCCCATGTGCTGGCCCGGCGCGTGCTCGACCGGTTGCGGCAGGGCTTGTATCGAGCCTACCTGCCCCGGCAGGAACGGCTGGCGGTGGTGCGCGGCCGGCTCGATGGGCCGCAGGTGGCCCGCGCGCCGTGGTCGGTTGCGCTGCCCTGTCAGTTTGAGGAACACACCACCGACGTGGCCGACAACCAGATTTTGCTCTACACCCTGTGGCTGCTGGCGCGGGTGGTGCAGCGCGCCGACGTGCGCCGGGCGGTATTGGGGGCGGTGCGGGCGCTGCACGGGCCGGTCTCGCTGCGGCCGGTTTCTGCCGCCGAGTGCGTTGGCCGGCTGTACCATCGCCTCAACGAGGACTACCAGCCGCTGCACGCCCTGTGCCGCTTTTTTCTGGAGCAGCTTGGCCCCGGCCATCGCCCCGGCGAGCGCCACATGCTGCCTTTTTTGGTGGATATGGCCCGCCTGTTTGAGCTGTTTGTCGCGGCCTGGCTGGGCGATCACCTGCCGCCGCCGTGGCGGGTGAAACCGCAGGAACGGATGACGGCGGGCGAAGTGCAGTTTCAAATCGATCTGGTGTTGTATGATGCAGCCACCGGCCAGCCCCGCGCCGTGCTCGATACCAAATACAAGCTGGCCGATAAGCCATCGAACCCGGACATTTACCAGATTGTGGCCTACGCCAAAGCCAAACAGGTGCGCGAGGCGTTGCTGGTGTATCCCGCGCCGCTGGCCCAGCCGCTCGATGCCCGCTGGGACGACATTCGGGTGCGGAGCGTGGTGTTTGATACCGGGGCGGCGCTGGCCGCGGCCGGAGAGTTGTTTTTGGCGCAGGTTATGTTTGCCTAGCGCCGGTTTGCGGGTAAAATTTAGTCCCAATCTTTATGTGTTTAAGGTGACTGTGGCCGGTTATTCCAAACGTTCGCTGGTGCAGAAGCTGGGTATCAAGCCCGGCGACAAAATCTGTATCATCAATCCCCCCGATAGGTACGACCAGACTCTGGGCCAGCTTCCGCTGGCGGCTGCGGCCGTGGAGCTGTCGGCCGGCGAGTTGAATTTTGTGCAGTTTTTTACCGCCAGCCGGGCCGAGCTGGCCGCCGAGTTTGATCGGCTCAAGCAGGCCATTACGCCCAATGGGATGGTCTGGATTTCGTGGCCCAAAAAAGCTTCAAAAATGCCAACGGACCTGACCGAAGATGTTGTGCGCGACATCGGCCTGCGGCGCGGGCTGGTGGATGTGAAAGTCTGCGCGGTTGACGACATCTGGTCGGGTTTAAAATTTGTCTATCGACTCGAGGACAGACTATGACATCTGCAATAACCCAAGTCACCGGTTTCAGGGCGGTGGGCGTTACCTGTGGCCTCAAACAATCCGGCAACCCCGATCTGGCGCTGGTTTTAAGTGATGGCCCATGCACGGCCGCCGCCGTGTTTACCACCAATGCGTTCAAAGCCGCGCCGGTGCTGTATGATATGGCCCTGCTGGAGCGAGTCGGCGGCATGCGCGGCGTGGTGATTAACGCCGGCAACGCCAACGCGGTTACCGGCCAGCAGGGGCTGCGCGACGCCGAGCAAATGGCCCGGCTCACCGAACAGGCCTGCCAGCTCCCCGCCGATTCTGTGTTTGTGATGAGCACCGGCGTTATTGGCGAGCCGATGCCCATGCACAAGCTGGAGCGCGGCATTGCGCTGGCGGCGCGGGCCATCGCCACCCCGGCCGGCGAGCAGGGGCAGGACGCCGCCCGGGCCATTATGACCACCGACACCGTATCCAAAGAAGCTTTTTTGCAGACTACTGTAAGCGGGCAGCCGGTGCGGTTGGGCGGCATGGCCAAAGGCAGCGGGATGATCCACCCCAACATGGCCACCATGCTGGCCGTGGTTGTGACTGATGCCAATGTCGCGGCAACCGCGTTGCAGGCCGCGCTGCGGCAGGCCGCCGCTGCCTCGTTTAACCGGGTCTCGGTGGATGGCGACACCAGCACCAACGATACTTTGCTGCTGCTGGCTTCCGGGCAGGCCGGCAATCCGGCCATCGAGCCGGAATCGGCGGCGTTTGGCCAGTTTGTGGCGGCGCTCACCCAGCTTTGCATCAAACTGGCCCGCATGATCGCCCGTGATGGCGAGGGTGCGACCAAACTCATCGAAATTACCGTGAGCGGCGCGGCCACCGAGGCCGAAGCCGACCGCGCCGCCAAAACCGTGGCTACGTCGCCGCTGGTGAAAACTGCGCTCTTTGGCAACGATCCCAACTGGGGCCGGGTGCTGGCGGCCATTGGCCGCAGCAACGTGCAGGTTAATCCAACGGCGGTGTCGCTGTGGCTGGGCGATTTTCTTTTGCTCAGCGCCGGTGAGCCGCAGCCGTTTGATGCTGTTGCCGCCAGCCAATGGTTAGCCGGCGCAAACGAGGTCAAACTGCGGGCGCAACTGGGGGTTGGGCAGGCCCAGGCTACAGTCTGGACATGCGATTTCTCTTACAAATACGTGGAGATCAACGCCGAATACCATACTTAGGGCCAACAGGACACTAAGCCTATTGCCATTTAATATTCGGCGTGTTAACTTATTTTAAAATTGCCGGCAGAGGGATGTTTTTACTGGCTTGCACCATCGCAGTTAGTGACTACAATAGTAGTAGAGAGCAGCACTCGCCTGAATACACTACAGACTCAAGAGGAATATTATGCTGCTGAAATTTTGGGGCACACGCGGTTCCATTCCAGCACCAATCCGCCCGGATCAAGTTGAACAGAAATTAGTCTCGGCGTTGCTTGTTGCGGGTGAACAGGGGATCGATTTAACGGATCACGGGCAGGTTCTGGAATTTGTGGCCGGCCTGACGTTGAATGGCAGTACAGTTGGCGGCAACACAACCTGTATTACTATTGAAATTAACGACAAATTGTTTATTTTTGATGCCGGCTCCGGTATGCGCGAGCTGGGCAACTATTTGATGAGCGCCGCCGACGACAAAGCCAAACGCTGGGGCTTTCATCGCGGTAAAGGCCACGCCTACCTGTTTTTTACCCACACCCACTGGGACCATATTCAGGGTCTGCCGTTTTTTAATCCCATCCACGTGCCCGGCAACGTGTTTGATGTTTACCACATTCATGATCACGTCCCCGACTCGCTGGCCCGGCAAATGGCCGCGCCTTTTTTCCCGCTGCAATTTGAACAAATTAATGCCACGCTCAATTTTCACCAGTTACAGGTGGATGAGCGAATTAAAGTTGGCGATGCCATTATAACCAACACCGAACTCAAGCATCCCGGCAGCGCCTACGCCTACCGCATTGAGGCCGATAACGCCATCGCTATTATTGCCACCGACGCCGAATACCAGAGTCTGGACAACACCGACACGCTCAAGTACCGCAATTTTTACGCCAACGCCGACGCGCTGGTCTTTGATGCCATGTTCTCGGTGCGCGAATCGTTTGTGAAAGAAGATTGGGGCCACAGTTCGGCCCTCATCGGCGCGGATATGGCCAGCGAAGCCAATGTTAAACGCCTGCTGCTGTTCCACCACGATCCCTCCTCCACCGATACCGAAATCGATCAAATTCTACAGCAAACTGAAGAATATCTGGAGCGACAGGGTAAATTTCTGGAAGTGATTGTCGCTGCCGAGGGGTTGGAGCTTGATTTGCGCAATCCAACCATCACCTCCGATTTTCACATTAAAGACCGGCTGGAAAAAGGCATCATTTTTATTACCCTCTCCGGCAAGTTTGGCGGGCAGGCCACCGAACGTTTCAGAAAACATCTGGCTCACAGCCTGCGCAGCCACAAATCAGACAAAGTGATTTTGCACATGGAAGATGTGCAGGAAATGCAGATGGCCGGCATCCGGGCGCTGGTCGATGCCCGGCGCAACGTGATGGGGCTGGCCCTGGTCGGCATCCCGGAAAACGTGTACCGGGTCATCGAACTTTCCGGCACCACCGATTTCTTTGCCATTTACAGCGACGAAGAAACCGCGATGGCCGCGCTCAATTCCCACTGAGCCGCCACTCTCTTGCCCTCACAAAATTAGCCCAAACCTGTGGTTGTCACTAAAATAGTGGCCATTATGGTCAGAAACAGGCAATCACCGCCCGGAAAATTTACGCATGCGGGCTTTGTAGTCGTTTTGTTCATTTTTCTGGCGCTGGCGATAGGGCACAGTTTGGTGGTGCCCCTAACCCAGGGCGAAGACGAGCTGGCCCACTATCGTTATATCAGTTTTATCGCCCAAACCGGCCGCCTGCCCGCCACCCCCGCCGAGCGCCAGCAAGCCTGGTACCGCGCCGATTGGCCGCCGTTGTATCACCTGCTCGTTGGTTGGGTTGTCAGCCCGCTCGATACCAGCCGGCCCCACCTCAAAGACGTGGGCGAATCGCCGCGCCGCCGGCTGGTGGGCGAAATCTTCTATCCCCGCCTCATCATTTACACCGAAGACGCCAACTGGCCCTGGCAGGACGGCATTTTGGCCTGGCATATTGGCCGTTTTATGTCGATTGTCTTTGCCGCCGGGGGGCTGCTGTTTACCTATCTGACCGCGCTGGAGTTGCGCCGGAGCGCTGTTTTTTCACCCCTGCTCTCCCATCCCTCTGCGCCCCTGCTTGTGACCGCGCTGCTGGCTTTTACGCCCCGTTTTGTGTTTACCTCGGCCATGCTGGGCGATGACAGCCTGTTTATTTTGCTGTCGGCGGCGTTCATCTGGCTGCTGCTCCGCGCTTTGCGCGGCCACAATCACTGGTGGCTCGATGCGACGCTGGGGCTGCTGCTGGGGCTGTCGATAGCCACCAAGTACAGCACCGGCCTGCTGCCGCTGGCGCTGCTGCCGCTGGCCTGGGTTCGAGCCAAACACGGCTGGCGCTGGTCGCGGGCGCTGGGCCGGCTGCTGGTGAGCTGGCTGTTTGTGCTGCTGGGCGCAAGCTGGTGGTTTGGCTGGATTGGTTACCATTTCAACACCGTTCAGCGCGATGGCTGGTTTTTTGGCCTGCTCAGCCCGCTGCTGGCCAGCGGCCCGGACGTAAGCATGCGCCGCGTTTTTTCGTTTTTTGGCGGCAGCGATTTTAGCGGCCCGCTGCGCCCCGGCGCGGTTGCCGAAGGCAGTTTTGCCGGCTGGTGGGCCTACCTGTTTCACACCTTTTGGGGCGTGCCGGTGCTGGAACACGACCCGCTCTGGCCGTGGGCCTACCTGCTGCTGCTGGTGTTTGGCCTGCTGGCGCTGGCCGGCCTGTGGCGCGCCTGGCGCGCCGCCGATTCCGCCGCGCGCCTCACGCTCGGCGTGCTGGCCTTGATTGTGCTGCTGCTGCTGCCGTTTCCTGTTTTGCGCTTTTTTCTCACCTATAACATTTTGGAAACCGGCCAGGGCCGGCACATCCTCTACCCGGCCGCGCAGGCCATCCCCATTTTGCTGGCGCTCGGCTGGCTGCACATCGGTGTGTGGGCGAATGAGCGAGTCAGCGGCAGCGCGAGCCAGCGAAAAAGCGAGTCAATGACCCAACCCGCAACCCGCAACCCGCAACCCGCCTCACTCCTCACCCCTCACTCCCCACTCGCCACCCGCCATTCGCTACACCTGCACTTCGCGCCGGCGCAAGTGTTCGCTATTCTCCCCGCGCTCATCCTGCTGCTCTGGTCCGGCTGGCAACTGGCCTACATGGCCCGCGTCTATCCCGCGCCGCTGCCGGTGCAGACCACTACCTTCAGCGCCGCCAGCATTCCGCAGCCGCTCAAATACCGGTTCACCGACCAGATTGAATTTCTGGGTTACGATTTTCAGCCCGACCCCGAACAGGCCATCATCAATTTAACGCTTTTTTGGCGGGCGCTGGCCCCTGTCAATGAAAATTACCGGGTGCAGGTACAGTTGCTTGATCCCGCCGGCCGGTCCCATTTTACCTGGCTCAGCCACCCGCTCAACGGCCGCTACCCCAGCCGCGCCTGGGACCCCGGCGATGTTGTCCGCGATGTGCTGCCGTTGCCGCTGGCCGCGGTGCCGGCCAACACCTACCAGATTCAGCTCAATCTGCTGCACGAGGCCGACCCCGACCCGGTGACCGCCGGCCCGCTGTCGCTCATTCAGTTTGATCTGGGCCGGCAGCAACCCATCGCCGGCGCGGACTCGCTGGGTGACTGGTCGTATCGTCTCTGGCTTGATGACTCTCCGGCCCGCGCCCGGCAAACTATCGCCCTGTCATTTCAAAATCCAACATCCAACCTCGAAAATCCAAAATGGGCGCTGCTTGGCCCCGATAACCGCGCCCGTTCGCCTGTGGCCGTCAGCGATGCCACCGCCATTTTTGTGATTGGCCCGGAGTGGCCCGGCGGCGATTACCGCCTCACCGCGCCCGATGGCCGGTCCACCGACCGGCCGGTGCTGGCCGTAGCCGCGCCGGAGCGGCTGTTCGATCTGCCGCCGGAGCTGGTAATCCGGCCCGGTTGGACGCCAATTAACGCTAACTTTGCCAATCAAATTGAATTGATCGGTTATGCCCTGCCGCAGCGCCGCGCCGAACCGGGCGGCGGGGTGCCGCTAACGCTGGCCTGGCGCAGTTTGGCTCCGGTGCAGCCCGATGCCGTCACTTTTGCCGTGCTGCTCGATGCGGCCCGGCAGCCGTTTGGCAGCGTTGACCGCTACGCCGCCGGTTTCAACAGCCCCATGCTGTGGGCCATTGGCGAGGTGGTGCTCGATGAGTTTGTGCTGCCGGTGCAGCCCACCGCCCCGCCCGGCGTATACGCTATCCACGTGGGGCTGTACACCAAAGATGGCTCACTGAGCTACCTGCCGCTGGTCACAGATGGCCAGCCCACCAATACCACTGCGGTAGTCGCCGGGCCGGTAAAAATCGGCGGGCCGCCGCCGGGCGCAGTGGCGGCTAATCCGCAGCCGCAGCACGCCGTCAACCAAACCCTCGGCGGGCAAATTACGTTGGTGGGGTACGATGTATCGAGTCAGCGAGTCAGCGAGTCAGCGAATGGCAACTCACCCAACTCACCCAACTCACTCACTCTCAAACTTTACTGGCGCGCCGAATCTATTCCCGCTGCCGATTACACCACTTTTGTTCACCTGCGCAACACCGCCGGGCAGACCGTAGCCCAAAAAGACCAGCCGCCGGGCGGCGGTCGCTACCCCACCAGCTTGTGGGAACCGGGGGAGATCATCGCCGACGAAATTGACATGCCGTTGCCGCCGGATTTGCCGCCGGGCCAGTACACGCCTGTCGTTGGCCTGTACGATTTCACCACCGGCCAGCGGCTGGCCGTGCCCGGCAACCCGGCCAACGAAATCGCGCTGGAACAATGAACAATGAACAATTACGAATTACGAATGACCAACGCCGAATGACCAATGACGAATGACCACTCATAAACCCGCTACCCGCTACCCGCTACCCGCCTCATTTTTGGCGCGACACTGGCGGCTGGCGGTCATCCTGCTGATCTATTTGCTGGCCGCCACGGCGCACAGCCTCATCGCTCCGTTCACCGTGGGCAACGACGAGTACGCCCATTTTTTGTACGCCCGTTTCATCACCGAGCACGGCCGGCTGCCGGTAACGCTCGCCGAGCGGCAAAACCGCGAGGAAGCCGGCACCAAAGCCGATGACCCGCCGCTGTATCACCTGCTGGTGGCCGCGGCCAGCGCCGGCATCGAACCGACCCGTTTGCTGCGTCCGGTCAACGGTGACCCCTTCCGCCAGTTGGCCGACAACGTGGTCGTGTCGTATGCCTTTGTTGTCCACACTGCCTACGAATCCTGGCCTTTTGCCGGCGAGGTGGCGGTGTGGATGGTGGGTCGGGCCATCTCCATTTTGTGCGGGCTGGCGCTCATCGGGCTAACGTACATCACCAGTCTGACTCTCTTTCCCCGGCGTTACCGGCGGGCGCTAACGGCGGCGGCGCTGCTGGGTTTTATGCCGGCGTTTATTTTTCACACCTCGGTGATGACCTATGACGGGTTGGGCGCAGTGCTGACCGCGCTGTTTCTGCTGGCCGCTATTGCCGCTCTCCGCCGGCCGGCGCGCTGGCGCTGGTGGCTGGCGCTCGGGGGGCTGGCCGGGCTGGCCATCACTGCCAAATACACCTCGGTGTTGCTGCCGCTGGAAATTATGTGGGTTGGCTGGCTGGCGTGGCGACAATCGGGCCGGGTGAGCTTCCGGGCGATACTGGCGCGGGTGGTGGTGGCCGGGTTGGCGTTGCTGTTGGCGGTCAGTTGGTGGTTTGGCTTCATTATTTACCATTTCAACACCATCGACCAAAATGGCCCGCTGGCGGGCGTGCTGGCCCCACTGCTGGTGCGCGGCGGCAACGATACTACCGCCATCAGCCTGACTGCCTTTTTGTTGGGCGAGCAGTCGGTTAGCGGCGATTTGCCCGCGCCGGCTCGCCCGCGCGATTACCCGCAGTTGGCCCAAACCCTTTTCGATTCATTTTGGGCGGCGCGGATCAACGAAAAGTATCTGTTGTCGCCGTGGCTGGCGCTGGCGTTCACCGGGCTGGCCGGGCTGAGCGCCGCCGGCCTGTGGCGCGTGTGGCGCGCCAGCAATTCGCGGCGGCGGGGCTGGCTGCTGTTGCTGCTGGTTCACTCGCTGCTGGTGACGCCGTTGATGTTGCTGCGGTTGTTCATTTCATTTGATGCCGTGGAAGCGGTGCAGGGCCGGCACATTTTGCTGCCGGCGGCTACGGCCATCCCGCTGCTGCTGGTGTGGGGCTGGCAGCGCTGGTCGGGCCGGTTGAGGCCAGTGGTGGTGGCCGGGCTGTTGCTGTGGAGCGTGATCGGGCAGGTGGGTTGGGCGGCGCTGGCTTACCCCGGCCCGTTGCCGGTGTGGACGACGGCCCATCCCCCGGCCGGTTTGCCGCGCTCGGAACTGGCTACTCCGGTCGATGGGCTGCGGCTGCTGGCCGCGGACTGGCAGCCGGCGGTGGCCAAACCGGCGCTGGCCGTTACCCTGTGGTGGCAGGCCGAAACGCGGCTGCCGGAAGATGTCCGGGTCGAACTGACCCTGCTTGATGCCGCCGGCCAGCCGGTGACGTTTATCGCCGGCCAGCCGCTGAATGGCCGCTACCCCACCCGTGCCTGGGAGCCGGGCGATATTGTCCGCGACGAGCATTTTCTGCCGCTAACCCGCCCGCTGCCCGCCGGCAGCCGGTTGCGCCTGCAACTGCTCACCCACGCCGCCGACCCCGTCGGCTGGCCGGTGGAGTTGGGCGCAGTGTCTCTGCCCGCCGAACCCGCTGCCGCCGACCCGTGCGCCGTGTGGCGCGCCGGCCAGCCCACTCGCGGCGGCCCGCTGCACTCGCCGCTGCGCCAGCGCGAGCCGTTTGCGGTGGTCAGCGCCGGCCGGCCGGTTGTGCAATGGACCGGCGGCGAAGCCGGGCCGTGGCGGTCGGTGGGCGGTGTGCACGTGTTTGAGGTGCAGCCTAATTGGGGCAGCGTTGGCCGGTTGCGGGTCGATGGCCGGGACTGCGGCCAGCTCGTATTTGATCTGCCGCCGCGCAGTTTTACCGCGCCTCAAATTTCGCAGCCGGTAACGGCCAATTTCAATAACCAGATTTTGCTGCTGGGCTTCGATCTGCCCACCCGGCGCATCGACCCCGGCCAGCGGTTGCCGCTGACTCTTTGCTGGCAGGCGCTGGCAACGATGGGCGAGGATTATCAAATGTTTGATAACCTGCTCGATGCCGGACAGCGACGGTGGGGCGGCTACGACCGCCGGGCCAAAGATGGTTACAGTACCCTGCTGTGGGCGCCCGGCGAGGTAATCACCGACGCGTTTGGCGTGCCGGTTGATCCCGCCGCGCCGCCGGGGGTGTACACCATCGATTTGGGCTGGTACCGCGACACACCGCAGGGCGCGGTGTCGCTGCCGCTGCTGGCTGATGGCCGGCCCACCGGCCAAACCGGGCTGCGGCTCGGCCCAATCAAAGTGGGCGGCCCGCCGCCGGAGGTCATCGCCGCAAACCCGCAGCCGCAACATACGGTCAACCAGACTTTTGGCGGCCAAATTGCGTTGCTGGGGTACGATGTGTCGAGTCAGCGAGTCAGCGAGTCGGCGAAGGGCAACTCACCAAACTCACCTAACTCACTCACTCTCACACTTTATTGGCGCGCCGACTCCACCCCCGCCGCCGATTACACCACGTTTTTGCATTTGCGCAACGCCGCCGGCGAGACCGTGGCTCAAAAAGACCAGCCACCCGCCGCCGGGCGTTATCCTACCTCGCTGTGGGATACCGGCGAAGTGGTCGTCGATGAGCTGGTACTGCCGCTTGACCAGCTTCCGCCCGGCGAGTACACTCCGGTGGTTGGCCTGTACGAGCTGTCGAGCGGTGCGCGGCTGGCAACGCCCGGCCAGCCGGCCAACGAAATCGCGCTGGAGCAATTAACAATTACCAATTACCAATGAACAATGAACAATGAACAATTACCAATGTGCAATGAGTTAACGGAAATTACGATCAGCGGGTAACGGGTGGCCAATAACCAATGACGAATATCGAACGACCAATAACAAATGACCAATAACCGGCGACGATTAAATCTGTTTTTGCCTCAACTGGTGCTGCTGGGCATTATTCTGCTGGCCTTTTTTTTGCGGGTGTGGCAGTTTCCACATGTGCCGCCCGGCCTGTGGTACGATGAAGCCTACAACGCGCTTGATGCCGAATGGATGGCCAAAACCGGCCAAATTCAGCCGTTTGTGGTGGGCAATAACGGCCGCGAGGCGCTGCTGCACCTGCTGATGATGGTCTCGATTTCCGTATTGGGGCCGATACCATTTGCCGTGCGGCTGGTATCTACCCTGGCCGGGGTACTGACTGTGCCGCTGATGGCTCGATTTGCCGGGCTGCTGGCCACCCCGTTTGTGCCCGAGCGTCCGCTGCGGCGCTGGTTTGGAGTGGCCGCGGCCGGCTGGCTGGCGGTCAGTTGGTGGCACCTGCAAAACAGCCGTTCCGGGTTGCGGCCGGTGCTGCTGCCACTGCTGCTGATACCGGCCCTCTATTTTTTGCTGCGTGGTTACCAATGCGTCCGCGCCGAACCGGCGGCCGGCCGCACAAAAAGTTTCGGCCTGTTTGCCCTGGCCGGCCTGTTTTTTGGGCTGGCCCAGTACACCTACCTGCCGGCCCGGTTGCTGCCGCTGGTAATTGGGCTGCTGGCGTTGCTCTGGTCGCTGCTGTTGTGGCGGCAGGCCCGCGCCCGGCTGCTGCCTTTTTGGCTGGGGATGGCGCTGACCGGGTTGGTGGCGGCGCTGGTCTTTTTGCCGCTCGGGCTGTTTTACATCGACAATCCATCGGCCTTTTCCTCCCGCACCGGCGACGTTTTTTTTGCGCCGAGAACGCTGGCGCAAGCGGCGGCACACCTGCTCACCGCGATCAGCCTGTTTTTAGGCGCCGGCCACGAACTGTACCGCCATCACCTGCCGGGCCGGGCGATGCTCGGCTGGCTGGAAATCCCCCTCTTTTGGCTGGGGCTGATTCATTTGCTGCACCCCGGCCGGCTCAAACGCCCCGAAACACAATTGCTGCTCATCGGTTTTGGCGTGTTGTGGCTGCCGGCGCTGCTGGCCTCGCCGCCGGTTCACAGTTTGCGACCCATCGGCTTGCAGCCGTTATACATTGTTGTGGTCACGCTGGGCACGGTTCAGTTGGCCCGCTGGCTGCTGCGGCTCACTCGCCGGGGATCGACCTTTAGCGCGCGCCATTTTGGGGTCACTGCGGCGCTGTTGATTGGGTTGACCGGCGTGATCAACGGCTACGATTATTTCTGGCGCTGGGCCAATCACCCCGAAGTGTACAAAGAGTACAACGGGCCGCTGGCCGATTTGACCAGCCAGATCATCGAGCTGACCCGCAGTCAAGACGTTATTATTCCATTTTACCTGTACGCCCACCCCACCACCCGTTTTTTGCTGGGCGATGCCTTTACCGAAGTTGACTCGCTGCCCGCACCCGCCAGCCGGCCAACCAGTATTTTGCTGGTGCCGGAGCGATTCCAGTTGCTGTACGTAGCCAACATTCCCGATTCGCCGGCGCTGGCGCTGCTTACCCGCGACGAAGCAGGCCGGGGGCAGGTGCTGGTCTCTCGCATGCCCCGGGCCGGGGAGCAGGAGCAGATCAACGCCGCGCTGGCCGCGGCCTATCCGCAGGCGCAGCCATTTGTCGACCGGCTGGGCCGGACGCTGGCCCAGTGGTTGCCGCTGCCCACCCCCACCCCCGCCGAATTTACCGCCCTTTTCACCGACACCGCACCGCGCCGGGCCATCAATTTAAACTGGGGCGATCAATTGCAGCTTACCGGCTACGAGGTCTCGCCGGAACTGGCCCGCCCCGGCCAGCCGCTCACCCTCAATTTGTACTGGCACAGTTTGACCGATAAATCGTTTGACCAGCGCCTGTTTTTGCAGGTGATCGACAGCGCCGGCAGCCCGATTACCCAATGGGAGGGGCAGGCCGTGGCCGAAGATATGTACCGCTGGCGGCCCGCCGGCCGGCTGTCGAGCCAGCACACGCTCTGGCTTGGCCCCAAACTCCCGCCCGGACCCTATCTGATGCGGCTGGGCTTTTTTGACCCGGACAGCGGCGCGCGCCTGCCGCTGCGCCCCTCGGCCAGCCTGCCCGCCGCCGACGGCATCGATCAGGTGCAACTGGGCTTGTTTTACGTGTCGGCTGATGGCAGCGATCCCCGCCTGCCGGCCCAGCCGCTCGATGCAACCTTTGGCGACGCGATTCGGCTCATCGGTGTGACTCTGCCCGATATTCAGAATCCAGAGTCCGGAGTCCAGAGTCCAGAGTCCAGAGTTGAGAATCCAAAATCCAAAATGCCCGGTACTGCGGGGCAGACTCTCCAAAATCCAAAATTAACTGTTGTATTTCACTGGCAGGCCATCCGCCCCACCGGCCGGCCGCAAACCGTTTTTCTGCAACTGCTCAACCAAAATGGCGAGGTGGTCAGCGGCTGGGACAGCCAGCCGTTCAACGGCCTGTACCCCACCAGTTTTTGGTCGCCCGGCGAGGTGGTAGTCGATGCCTTCCGTCTGCCGCTGCCGGAAGGCGGCCTGCCGCCCGGCGACTACCGGCTCATCACCGGTTTTTACGATTTTGAGACCGGCCAACGGCTGCCGGTTAGCGACGGCGGTGATTTTGCCGGGCTGGCGACGTTTACGGTGAAATAGCGGTTTGGCGTTGAGCGTGGTATAATTTGGCCTCTAATTTGACCGTAACCGGATAGGGTCGGCCTGGGCCGGCCTTTGTTGTGTTTGATGACTCACTCAATCACCCGTTCCAACTCAATCATCGAGCCGCTCAGCGTGGCGCTGTTGCTGGCGCTGTACGTGGCGCTGGCGCTGGTGCATGCCTGGCTGGCCCCGCTGACCACCGGCCCGGACGAGCTGCCCCATTACGAATACGCCAATTTTATCGCCGAACACGGCCGGTTGCCGCTCACGCCCGCCGAGCGCGACCGGGCCGGTTACAAAAGCGACCAGCCGCCGTTTTACCACCTGCTGGCCGCGCTGCCAATGGGGCTGGTCAATACCGATGGCCCCTCGCTGCTCAAACGGGTGGGTGACAACCCGCGCCGCCAGCTTATTGAGCGCACCCGCCACGCCTGGGGGCTGTACAACACGCTCGATGAGCAGTGGCCCTACCGCGGCGAAGTGCTGCGCTGGCAAATTGGCCGCTGGGTAGCCATCTTTTTTGGCCTGCTGACGGTGCTGGTCACGTATCTGCTGGCCCGCTGGTTTTTTGCCGGTCGCTGGCCGCTGGCGTTGGCTGCCGCGGCGGTGGTGGCGTTTATACCGCGTTTTATCCTCACCGGCTCGATGTTCAATTACGAAACCACCCTCGCTTTTTTCGCCGCCCTTTTTTTGTGGCTGCTGCTGAAAATCAGCGAATCAGCGAATCAGCGAATCAGCGAATCGGCAAATCACTCGTCACTCGTCATTCGTCACTTCCCCCTACTTCCTACTTCCTACTTCCTACTTCCTTTCTTTGTCGGGTTGCTGGCCGGTTTGGCCATTGTTTCCAAACTGAGCGCGGTGATTTTGCCGCTGGAAATAGCCATCGCTTTTGGGCTGATTGGCCGCAGCGCCGGGCTGGGCTGGCGAGTCTGGCTGCGCTGGCTGCTGTGGGCCGCGCTCGGCGTGCTGTTGCCGGTGGGCTTGTGGTACGGCTTTGTGCTGGCGCAGTTTAACACCGTGGCCAGCGATGGTCTGTGGGCCGGCCTGCTGCGCCCGCTCATCGCCGCAGATTCCAGCGATGCCACCACCAATCGCCTGCTGAGCTGGCTTACCGGCGGGCAGGCCGGTTTTACCGCCGCCATCGATAACCTCGATTCCGGCCCGCCGTGGGCCTGGGCGGCCACATTTTATCGCACGTTTTGGAGCGTCGGCATTGAAACGGTGCAGCCGTTGGGCCTGCCGGGGCTGATCATCGCCGGGGCGCTGCTGGCCGTAGCCGCCGCCGGTTTGCTGCGCCGGTGGGCAGAGACAGGGGCGCGGCCCGAATTCGGAATTCCGCGGTTGGCGCTTTCGTTGCTGCTGCTTCACCTGCTGCTGCCCATCGTGTTGCCGCTGGTGCGTTACGCCACCACCTTCAGCCTGGCCGATACGGCGCAGGGCCGGCATATGCTGTTTCAGGCCGCGCCGGCGTTTGCCCTGCTGCTGGTGTGGGGCTTGGTTGCCAGTTTTGAGTTCACAGTTTTGAGTTTAAAAGTCGCCGCGCAACACGCAACACGCAACAGGGAGAATTTCGCAACTACCTTTGCTTTTATCCCGGCGGTTTTCCTGTTGATCTGGAGTCTGGTGCAGGCCCAAACAATGAGTTGGGCTTATCTGCCGCCGCTGCCGGTTACCGTTCAACCGGAGCGCGTTCCGCCGCTCGATCAACGGCTCGATGCGGCGCTGTCACCGGAAGTGACGCTGCTGGGGGTCAATACTCAAATCGACCCCGCCACCCGGCTGCTGCGGGTCGATATGTGGTGGCGGGCCGAAGCCGTCAGCCCGGTGGATTACCTCACCCATCTGGCGCTGCTCAATGCCGCCGGCCAGCCGCAGGCCGAATGGCTGAGCCATCCCGCGGCCGGGCGCTACCCCACCCGCGCCTGGGACCCCGGCGACGTTGTCCACGATACTGCCTGGCTACCGTTGGGCGGTCTCGCTGCCGGTGACTACGAACTGGCGCTGCAACTGCGGCCCACTGCCGCCGCGGTGCCGCCACAAGCCGCCGCCCGAGCCGAACCGCTGCGGCTCGGCCCGGTTACTGTGCCGGATTCGACGCTGCGCGTATTTGAGTCGGCCTTTCCCATCCCGGAGTTGGGCGCGGCCGCCGGTTACACCGTCTGGCAATCCGGCCGGCCGGTCACCCGGGCGCAGCCCTTCCGCTACCGAGAAACCATCACCGTGTCGCTGCCGCCGTTGCCCAACAGCTTTGACCGCCGGCTGCAAATGCTCACCCACACCCCCGCCGGCGACGTGCTGGCGTTTGACCCGGTGCTGCTCAGCGATACGCAGGCGCTGTTTATTGTTGGCCCGGATTGGCCCGGCGGCGATTATCATTTGCAGGCCACCCTCACCACTCCCCAGCAAAGCGACGTGGTTGGCAACAGCGTTGTCATTGCCCAAATCACCGACCGCTGGCAGCGCCAATTTGCCGAGCCGCCGGTGAGCCACGCGCTGCGGGCCAACTTTGCCAACCAGATTGAACTCATCGGCTACGATTTGCCGGCCAACCGCGCCGAGCCGGGCGGCGGGCTGCCGTTGACCCTCTACTGGCGCGGGCTGGACTGGCTGGGCACCGACATCACCATCTTTACCAAACTCATCAAAGCTGATGACCTCAGCCTGCACGGTGCCCGCGACCGGCTGCCGCAGGAAGGCTATCGCACCCTTTACTGGGCGCCCGGCGAAGTGGTGACCGATCCCTTTGGCCTGCCGGTTGACGCCGACGCGCCGGACGGCATCTATTTTGTGAACATCGGCCTGTACATAACGGTTAACGGGCAGGCCGTATCGCTGCCGCTGGTGCAGGGCGACACCCTTTCTGATGTGACCAGCGTCAACTTCGGCCCGGTTAAAATTGGGGCCACGCCGCCCGAATTTCTGAGCAGTTTGCCCCGCCCATCGGTGGCGGTTAACCAAACATTGGGCGAACAGATTACCCTGTTGGGCTACTCTCTGACCGATGAGGCCGGGCAGTCAATCGTAAATCCAAAATCTAAAATCGAAAATCTAAAATTAATTTTTTACTGGCGCGCCGAAGCCATCCCCGCCGCCGATTACACCACCTTTGTTCATTTGCGCAACGCCGCCGGCGAGACCGTGGCTCAAAAAGACCAGCCGCCGCTCAATGGGGCGTATCCCACCAGTTTGTGGGAAGCGGGGGAGGTCATCGCCGATGAAGTTGACCTGCCGCTGCCGCCCGATTTGTCGCCGGGCAATTACTCGCTGGTGGTGGGGCTGTATGATTTCAACACCGGCCAGCGGCTGGCCGTGCCCGGCAACCCGGCCAACGAAATAACGCTGCAACAATTAACAATTAGCGATAAACAATGACGAATTACGAATGACCAATTACGAATGATGAAGGATTATTTTAATTGGCGTTTGGGGGTAATTCTGCTTATTTACCTGGCTCTGGCCGTGGCTTACAGCGTCGTCACGCCGATTGGCCGCGGCGCGGACGAGTGGGCCCATTTTTGGTACGCCCAGTTCATTGCCCAGCATGGCCGGCTGCCGGCCTCCGCCGCCGAGCGCGAAACCGCCGGTTATAAAAGCGACTGGCCGCCGCTGTACCACGTGCTGGCCGCGGCCGCAACCGGCTGGGTCAACACCGACGGCCCGCCCACGTTCAAATACCGCGCCGACAGCATTCGCCGCGGGTTGGTGCCGGCTGACGGCTCGGACGCCATTCTTCACACCGAGGACGAACTGTTCCCCTGGCGGCAGGAAATTTTAGTGTGGCATTTGGGTCGTTTTTTGTCGATTGCCTTTTCGGCGGGCACGCTGCTGGTCACGTATTTCATCGGCCTCGATGTATTCTCGGCTCTGTTACCCAACTCGCAACCCGCAACCCGCAACACGCCCGGTGATTTACGACTCTCTCCTAATTTATTGGCATTTTCCGCCACCGCTGTCCTCGCTTTCAACCCTCGTTTTCTGTTTACCGGCATGCTGTTCAATTACGATAGTCTGACGCTGCTGCTGTCGGCGTTGTTTTTGTGGCTGGCTATTCGCGTAGCGAGTGGGCGCTATTCGCGCTGGGGATTTTGGGGTTTGGGCGCACTGGCCGGGTTGGCTTTAGTAACCAAATATCTCAGCCTGTTGCTGCCGCTAGTGATTGGGCTGGTAGCGTGGCGCAGAGCCACAGGGTCGCAGAGTCGTAGAGTCATTCGTCACTCGTTTTTCATTCTGCGCAGCCGCACCTTTTGGAAATATTTACTCCAATCGGCCCTTGCTTATCTGCTTGTATCTGGCTGGTGGTTTGCCTATCTGATCATCACCTTTAGCGAAGTGAACAAATACGGCCCGCTGCTCGGCACACTGGCCCCGCTTATCCGCGGCGATGGCAGCGACCGCACCGTTGAAACGCTCTTTGCCTGGCTCAGCGGCGGGCAGGCTCCACCCCCGGCATACATTGAGCAGCAAAGCTACAGCGCGTGGCAGGTTGCATCGAGTTTTTTCATTACGTTTTGGGGCAATCCCATCAGCCAGCCCTATCCGCTGGCCTGGTTTGTGACAGCGATGACTGTGGTAATGGGATTGGCGGCCATCGGCCTGATTTTGTATTTACGATTTACGATTTACGAATTACGAATTACAAATCTCTCACTTCTCATTCTTCTGCTTTATTGTGTGCTGCCCCTGCCGTTTATGCTGGCCCGGCTGTTTGGCGCGCGCGATGCCCTCGAAGCGGTACAGGGCCGGCATATTCTTTTTTTGGCCGGGCCGGCGGTGGCGGTGTTGCTGGTGTGGGGGGTGACAGTTTTTAGCTCTCAGTTTTTAGTTTTTAGTTCAAAATTACGTATTACGCGGCGTCTAACTCGCCTCTTGTTTTACGGTTTGCCTGCTCTGCTGCTCAGCGGCGCGCTGGGCCAGCTTATTTTTATGGCGATAACCTATCCCCCGCCGCTGCCGGTGCGCACCACCCCTTTCACTCCTTCAGCCCCTGCCCCCGGCAAGGGGGTCACTTTTCAGCCTTCATCCTTTACGCTGCCCGGCGGCGCGCAACTCCTGTCGGCCTCTCTGCTCCCGGCTCCCTCCTCCCTGCGAGTTGATCTGATTTGGCGCGGCGGCGATGACTTTGCCCCGGAAGATTATCAGCTTGAACTGGCGCTGGTGGATGGAGCGGGGCAGGCGGTTGCTGGCTGGCGGGGCTACCAAACGCAGGCTCGTTACCCTACCCGCGCCTGGGAACCCGGCGACATTGTGCGCGACTCCGGCTGGCTGCCGCTGGCGGCTGTGCCGCCCGGCGAGTATGCCGTGCAGTGGCGGTTGCTCGGTGCCGGCGGGCCGCTGTTTGACTGGCAAACCCTTGAGAATTGGCGAATTGCGAATAGCGAATTATTGAAGGTGAACGGCGATTCAACATTCTGGCGCGATGGTCAACCGACGACTCAACCTGTTACCTTTAACGAACGCGAAACCGCCCAGGTTATTTTTAATCCAAAATCCAGAGCCGAAGGCCCCCTATGGGAAATCCAAAATCCAAAATTGATTGACCCCGATGGCCAATCCTTCCCACCTGCCTTCGCCGGCCCCGGTTGGGCCAATTTCATCATCGAGCCAAATTGGCCGGCAGGCGACTACCGGCTGCCGGGCGCGGCGACCGTTGCTTTGCGCGTTGCGCCTTCGCGGCGCAGTTTTCTGCCGCCGGCGGACATCAGCCCATTGGCCGCCGATTTTGCCGGCAAAATCGGGCTGCTGGGCTATCGGTTGCCGTCGCGGCGGGCGCAGCCGGGAGATGGGCTGCCCGTTACGTTGGTGTGGCAGGCGCAGGAATGGCTGGGCGAGGATTTGGTTATGTTTACCCGCCTGCTGGATGCTCAACAGACTGCTCACGGCGGTTACGACCGCCGCGCCCGCGAAAATTATAGCACGCTGCTGTGGGCGCCCGGCGAGGTCGTTACCGATGGTTTTGCCGTGCCGGTGGATGCCGACGCGCCCAACGGCGTCTACTGGCTGAGTGTGGGCTGGTACCGGCGCGGCGCGCAGGCCGAATCGCTGCCGCTGCTGGACCCCACCAGCGGCCAACCGGCCGGAACCACCGCGGTGACCATCGGCCCGATCAAGGTTGGCGGTCCGCCGCCGGGCGCAACGGTGGCACAGGCTCAACCGCAAAAGGGCATCGATGTCGTTTTTGGCGAGCAGATCAGGTTATTGGGCTACGATATGGGCCTGGATTTTGTTGAGTCAGACCAAAATCCAAAATCCAAAACCCAAAATCTAAAATTGACGCTTTACTGGCAGGCCCTGCGCCAACCCGAGGCCGATTACACAGTGTTTGTGCACGTGCGGGACGACGCCGGCAATGTCAGCGCCCAAAAAGACCAGCCGCCGCTGGCCGGCGCGTACCCCACCGGCCTGTGGGATGCCGGCGAGATCATCAAAGATGCCATCAGTGTGCCGCTCGATGGGCTGCCGCCGGGGCGGTATCGGGTGGTGGCGGGCCTGTATGATTTTGCCAGCGGTCAGCGTCTGCCGGTGGCCGTTTCGGCGGCGGGAGAAATCGAGCTGTACGCCTTCGATCTGGAATGAGTTACGGCACGCGCCAGTTGGCCAGCAGCACCGTTTCACCGTTTCCACCCTGGCTGATGGGTAATCGGGCCAACGTGTCGGGCTGGTAGAGACCTGCCACCAGCCGGTACTCACCGGGCGGCAAATCGGCCGGTAAATCGAAGGTGCGCGTTTCGCGGATGGTTTGGCCCACCGGCCAATCGGTCACCGAGCGCCGCCCGTCAAACGGCTGAAAATCGAACGCGGCCATGGGTTGATCCTGCGTATTAACCAGGTGCAACAGAATTTGATACGGCTGGGCCGGCGGCTGCACGGTTTGCCAGTAAAAGCTAACCTGAATCGGTGCGCCGGGGGCGGAGGTAATGGTGGGCGGCAGGTGATCAATCCCCGCCAGATGGACTTCGTTATTCCAGGTCACATCGAGCGCTCGTTCCGGCGCGGCCGGCAGGGGTAAAAACGATAGTTGCGATTGCAGGTCGGCCAGTTGGTTAACGGCCTCCGGCCAGCGGCTGACAAAAGCGGCATCGTCCAGCGTGGCCAGCGCCCGGGGGATATTTTGGGTGGCCAGATAGATGGTTGCCAGCGAAATGGCGTTTTCCAGCCGGCGCAGCGGCGTAGCCGATTGGCCAACCGCAAGCTGGCCGGCGTCTTGCAGGATGTGGTTGATGTCTGTATCATTTGGCAGGTAAATCAGGTCGGTGGCGCCCACCCGCCGGCCGCCGGCAACAACGGGCGCGGCCAGCGCCGCCTCGCTGCTGACATCCCGGTTGCGCCACAAAACCAGCCAGACTCCGGCCGGTTTGGGCGGTGAGACATCGGGGGGGCAAATCAATTTAAAGTCCGGGTGGGGCAGGTGGGTGTATCGGTTGAGGCAGCGGCCAGCCGCCGCCAGAAATTGGGGCAGAGCCGGATAGCTGGCCAGTTGGTCCAGGTAGAAAACGCGGGATGCCAGGTTAGGGTATAAATTGAGGGTGAGGCTGCACGGTTCGCGGCCGCCGGTCAACCGCCAGTCTGTATCCGGCACGCAAATAACCAGATCGTTGGCTCCGGCCTGGGCGCTGAGCGCCCGGGCAACGGCAAAGGGGTTGGTCGGCGGCGGCTGGCCGGCAAACACGGTTCTGGCGGCCGGCAGAATGGCCAAAAGCAGCAGCGCCGGCACGGCAAATCGTCCCGCTTGGGCCAGCTCCGGCCGGGCGCGACGCAGCCGGGCCAGCAGCATCGCCATCAGATAATCCAGCCCCAAACCGATCAAAATCAGGTAGGGGACCATTACAAAAATGACAAAGCGCCAAAAGGCCCAAAACCAGGGTTGCAGCAGCGTGGCAGCCAGCGACAGGAGCAGCGGCGGCAGCAACATAGCCAGCGCTAGCAGGCTGGCAGCGACTCGCAGCGAGGGCCGGCTGAAGCCGCGGTACAGCCCGGCCAGCAGGAATCCAATCAGCAGGGCGACGACCCATTTCGGGTGGCCAATCGGCGCAAACTCAGAGGCCAGCTTTTGCAGCGGCAGTAACAAATTGGCCGGCTGACTCAGCGAAACCGGCGGAAAGCTGCTGGGCCAGTCGGTATTAAAAAGCACATCCAGGTTGTCGGTATTACTTTGTTGGGCCAGCAACAGCCCGGCCATCGGCAGTAGCAGCACTATGCCTGCGCCGCCGGCCAGCAGAATTGGGCCCAGATATCGTTGCCAGTTGCGCCGGTGCAGCCAGAGCCAGCCGGCCAAAAAAATAAGCAGAGGTACCAGCAACAGCGCCGAAAAAATCTGGTTGTAGATATTCAGCGCCGCGGCCACAGAAAATAATAGCCACCAGCGCCGCCGATTGGTGCGCAGCGCCAGCCAAAATGCCAGCATGCTCACCAACGCCAGGCAGGTCATCAACGCATAACCGCGAATAAAGACGCTGTAGCGCAAATGAGCCTGGGCCAGGCACAGTAAAATCGCGCTGAAAATGCCCACGGTCGCACGCCCCACCAGTTTTTGTCCCAGCAGATAAATCAAGGGGATACCCAACGTGCCGGCAATGATCGACCCCAGCCGCAGGCAAAGGATGTCGCGGCAAGCGGCGGTGGTCAATTTGGTGAGCAGGACGTGGGTGAGCTGGCTCGAAACCCGGTAGTCGCGCAACAGATCAGAAAGGTGCTGATTGACCAGCGTGGCTTCGTACAACTCGTCAACATCAAGATTGTCCTGCCCGGCCTGCCACACTGCCATTGCAAAAAAAATCAGGGTGATCAGCAGGATGAGCCCGCGGTTAAGTAATTTGGCAGACATAAAATTTAGCTCGATGATGACAGCCGTTGGCTGCGGAGTGAAGGCGGTAACCCGGCTAATCATATTACGACTGGCCGGTGGCGACAAATTCTCTAAGTATGCGTATGTTTGAAACTGATTCTTCCAGATCGATGTTTTGGCTGGGGGCCGGGTTGCTGGCGCTCTATTTGGCGTTGGCGGGGTTAGCCACGCAGCTTTTGCCGTTCAGCCGGGCGCTGGACGAGGGGTACCATTTGGAGTTAACCCTGTTCATCAAACAGACCGGTCGATTGCCGGTCACTTACGAGGAGCGGGCGCAAATGGCCCGCGCCGATTTGCCGCCGCTGTATCATTTACTGGCAACGCTGCTCAGCGCCGGCGTCGATACCACCTCGCCCGGCCAGCCTGTTTTTAAGTTGTACAAAGACTCATTTCGCTATCAGGTCATCGATCACCGGCAGGACCACCCCTGGTCGGTGGACACCGAGGATTTGACCTACCCCTATTTTGGCCAGTTTTTGGTGTGGCAAATGGGCCGTTGGCTGTCGGTGGGGCTGAGTTTGGCCACGGTGCTGGTGATATTCTTAACGTTACAGGAAATGCCGGTGGGATCGCGGCCGCTGGTTTCGCTGGCTGGGGCGGCGATGCTGGCGTTTTTGCCGCGCTTTTTGATTGACAGCGCCGCTTTAAATGACGACAGCCTGTTGGGGCTAACTGCCGCAATTTATTTTTGGCTGCTGGTTAAGCTGATCAAAGCGCCGGAGCGATGGTGGCCGGCGGCGGCGCTCGGCGCGGCGTTGGGCGTGTCGATGACGGTCAAATATTCGCTGGTGTTGATGCCGCTTGAAATTGCGCTGGTTCTCGGCTGGCTGGCCTATCGGCGGCGGTTGGGTTGGCGCTGGGTTGCCGGGCGGCTGGCCGTTATTGGCCTGCTGGCCGTGCTGTTTTCAAGTTGGTGGTTTGGCTGGAACATCTGGCATTTTAATACCGTGGCTCAGGATGGTTTGATTACGGGCGTTAGCCGCGCTCTGCTGGCCGGCGGCTACAATGCCACGCTCAACCAGATTGGCGGCGCGCTGGGCGGTGTCGAAGTGGCCGGCCAGCCGGAAACGGTGCAGATTGGCACACCCGGCCAATGGTTGCAATCGACCTTTACCAGTTTTTGGGGGTATCCGGTTGACGGGCAGATTCCGCTAGCGCCGGGGGTGTTTGCCCTGATTGGCGCGTTGTTGCTGGCGGCGGCGGTTGGCCTGTGGCGCGTGTGGCGCAGTAACGCCCGCTCGCGCTGCTGGATTTTGTTGGCGAGCGGGCATGTGGGCCTGCTGGTGATTATTCCGCTGGTCAGATTTGCCACGTCCGGGCGGATTGGCCAAACCGCCCAGGGACGACATATTCTTGTGCCGGCGGCGGTGGTAGTGGCGGCGCTGCTGGTGTGGGGACTGGCGGCAATTGTCCCGCCCCGCTGGCGCGTCTCCGCGTTTGCGGCTATCATCGCCGGGTTGATCGGCTGGACGGGGTTGCACCTTTTTCAACTGGCCCAGAACCCGCCGCCATTGCTACCGATGCGCACGCTAACCCGGGCTGCCGGGTGGCTGCCGCAGCCGGCCAATGCCCAATTTGGCGACAGCATTGAACTGGTCAGTTATGAGCTTGAGCCGCAACCGGCGCAGGGCCGGCTGAATTTCAACCTGGCCTGGCGTTCGCTGGCGGAGGTTAAAGAGAATTACCGGCTGCGGGTAACGCTGCTCAATTCGGGCGGGCAGCCGGTGAGCGAATGGCTGGGCTACAACGGGGCCGGCCGGTTGCCGACGCTGGCCTGGGACCCCGGCGACTCGGTGTTTGACCGGCTGGCGCTGCCGCTGCCCAATCTGCCCGCCGGCGACTACTCGGCGCAGGTGCAAATGATCGATGTTAACGGCCAACCGCTATTGGTTGGCGGCGATGACTCGGCGCTGGAATTGGCCCATTTTTCGCTGGCAGAGTCATCGGCATTTAATTTTGACCCAACCGGGCTGGCAGTGTGGAGCAGCGCCGGCCCGGCCGTCGAGCCAAAATTCCGGTATCCCGGCGCCATCTCCATTGTGGCGGCCAATCCCGGCGCTAATGTGCAACTGGCAGATGCAGCCGGACAGCGTTACTCGCCGGATGCGGCAGCCGGCGGTGTGTTCGATTTTATTATCGGTCCGCGCTGGCCCGGCGGCGAGTATCGGTTACAAATTGATGGCCAACCCATCGGCCCGGCCATCGCCGTGGACAACTGGTGGCCGCGCACATTTGAGCTGCCGTCCGAGATTGAAACGCCGCTGCAAGCCAATTTTGCGGATCAAGTCTATTTGCGCGGTTACTCGCTGCCGCAAAAGCAGGTTCGCACCGGTCAGGCGTTTCCGGTGACGCTATACTGGCAGGCTCCCGCCGATAAAGCCCCGCAGGCCAATTTTATTCAGTTTAACAACCTGCTCGATGCCGGCGGTGTGCTGCGCGGCGGCTACGACCGGCTGCCGCTGGAAAACTACAGCACGCTGCTATGGGCGCCCGGCGAAGTGGTGGTTGATGGTTACGCCGTGCCGGTAGATGCCGATACGCCGCCGGGTGAGGTTTATTTGGACGTGGGTTTGTATTTAACGGTTGGTGAGGCGGCGGTCAACCTGCCGCTGGTGGTTGATGGCCAGATGACGGATGTGACCAGCGTGACAATTGGACCGGTGGAGGTACTTGCGCCGTGATTGTGACTAATCCTAAACTGGATTTTGTAATCAAATGTGTCGTTATGTTTTTTGTGGCCGCTGCAATTTTTGGTGCGGTTGTTTACCGCAATATTGTTACCGATATTCAGGATCACGCCGGATTTATTATTCAGATTTTAGCCGGGGAGTTAATTCCTCCACCGAATTTTTTATACTATTTAACTGTCTACTCGCTGGCCTTCTTCAGTTCAAATTTCCAGACCTTATTAATTGTTTCGGTGCTGGTGCTGGCCGTGGCAGTGACGGCCAAATTTGCAGTGACCTATCAGATTTTTCGCCTGTACTACAAGGATAGCCTGTTGCCCCAGCCGCGAGACCGGTTTGGCTGGCTGGTTACAATTTTCGCGCTGTCGCTGCCGTTTACCTTCAGTTTGCTTACGCCGGCCGCAGTAAATGGTCGTTGGTATCTGGGCCAGATCCCTCCCAATGTTTGGCATAACTCAACAACCATTTTCTTAATGCCGTTTGCTCTGGGTTTATTTTGGGTGTCATATCAAAACCTGGTGATACCCTCTCTCCGGCGGAATATCGTGATATTGTTGCTTGTTATTGCCAATATTCTGGTTAAACCGAGCTTTTTCTTTGTGTTTATGTTGGTTTACCCGTTAATGTTGTTGGGGCAGGCAGGGGGTCTGCGCCGGAGTTTCTGGCCAAACCTGATCCCTGTTGCGGTAGGGGTGATTTTTTTGGCAGCCGAGTATTATCTGATTTATCTGATTGGAGCCGGCAATGTCCATACCGAAAGTGGGGGGGTCAAATTCGGCCCTTTTTCAGTGTGGGCGCATTATTCGCCCAATATTGCCCTGTCGATATTAGTATCTACCCTGTTTCCTGTAGTATACTTGGCTTTTTACTGGCGTGAATTGCTTAAGAATTTGCTGTTAAGATATGCTGTTGTTTTGTTTGTGGTTGGGGTGTTAATTATGGCCCTGCTATCTGAAACCGGCCCCCGAGAGTTTCATGGTAATTTCTTTTGGCAAGCGTACGTAACAAACTATATTCAGTTTGTAGCTGTGGCCGTTTTATTTGTTGGTAAACTAATTAATTCAAAAATGCTGGGGGCGCGCTTTCTGTTAATATTGGGGGCGTTTGGCTTACAGGTTTTTGCTGGACTCGCCTACCTGACCCGGTTTTTTTTTACAGGAAGTTATTTTTAACTCATTATGGAAATTCCCTTTGTAAAACCTCAATTGACTCAAAACGAATATGATGCCGTATTAGCTGCGTTGCAGCAGTTAAACATTGGCGGCAACGGTAAAATTGGCCGGGAAACACAAGCCTGGCTTAAATCGTATCTTGCAACGGAGCATGCCCTGTTAACTACTTCTTGCACTCATGCTTTGGAAATGGCCATGATGGCGTTGGGTATTGGCCCGGGCGATGAGGTGATCCTGCCCTCGTTTGCTTTTGTTACGGCAGCCAGTGCTATTTTGCGCCAGGGCGCTCGCCCGGTATTTGCCGAGATCGATGAGTCTACTTTTAATATTGATCCGCACGACGTGGCTAACCGTATTACCCCACGCACCCGGGCCGTGGTTGTGGTGCATTATGCCGGCCAGGGTTCCCAACTTGATGAGCTGCTGGCGTTGACTGCCCACCACCAATTGTGGTTGATTGAAGATGCGGCTCAGGCTATTGGTGCTAAATATCAGGGAAAAATGCTTGGTACGCTGGGGCATATTGGTTGTTTCAGCTTTCATAACACCAAAAACATTGTTGCCGGCGAGGGCGGCGCTTTTGTTACTAACGATCTCGCTATCAACCAACGCGCTGAAATTATCCGTGAAAAAGGCACCAACCGGTCGGCTTTTTTGCGGGGCGAAGTAGACAAATATACCTGGGTTGATGTGGGCAGCAGTTACGTTGTGTCTGATCTGCTGGCGGCGCTGTTGTTGGCGCAGCTCCGGCGAATTGATGAAATTAATGCGGCCCGCCGCCGTATCTGGTGGCATTATTACCACCAGATGGAGTCTCTGGAAATAGCGGGGCGGTTGACCCGCCCCGGCCTTGATCCCCACGCCGAACACAACGCCCACATTTATGCATTTCGAGTGCCGCCAAAACAGCGCGACTCACTGCTGGAGTATCTCAAGGCGCATGGGGTTGGGGCCACTTTCCACTTTGTGCCGCTGCATTCATCGCCGTATGGGCAAAAACATCTGGGGTACAAACCCGGTGACTTTCCTGTTACCGAAGCGGTCAGCGACTCGCTTATTCGGTTGCCGCTGTTCCCGGATATGTCGCTTGAACAGGCAGATTATGTGCTGAAAATTTTGAACGATGGATTACATTATGCAAACTGATTTCCCAATGATTAACCATTTTGGCCCAACGCCGCTGCACCAGCCGCCAAAGTTGGCCTATTCAGTGGTTATCCCTTTATTTAATGATGGAGAAATTTTGCCGGCGCTGCACCAGCGCGTATCGGCGGTGATGGCATCGCTGCGGCAGCCGTACGAAATTGTGTATGTGGACGACGGTAGCCGTGACAATACCTTTGTGGCGTTGAGCAAACTTCATCAAACTGACCCGGATCACGTTAAAGCTGTGCGGCTGCTGCGCAATTTTGGTCAACATCCGGCTGTGACTGCCGGATTTGAACAAACAACCGGCCAAACAATCATCACGCTTGATTCCGATTTGCAGAACCCGCCCGAAGAAATCCCCAAACTGCTGGCCAAATTGAGTGAGGGCTACGACGTGGTAGTCGGCTGGCGGCAAATTCGGCAGGATTCTGTCTTGCGAACATGGCCATCAAAGTTTATCAACTGGCTGATTTCACGTTCCACCGGCGTAAAACTGCACGATTACGGCAGTATGCTCCGTGTGTACCGCCGCGAAATTGTGCAGTTACTCAATCAAACCCAGGAGTCGGCTAAATTTATTACCGCGCTCACCAGTTGGCTGGGGGCTAACATCATCGAGGTGCCGGTTCGGCACGAAACCGCCGCCGATGGCCAATCTCGTTACCGGCTGCGCCGTTTGTTTAGAATGACCATCGATCTGGCCACCGGCTATTCACTGGTGCCTATTCAATTGGTGACTGGGTTGGGGCTGGCAATGTCGATAATCGGGGTTAGCGCCGGCCTGTTTTTGCTGGCTTACCGGATTATTTTTGGGGTTAATGTAACCGGGTTGAGTTCCTTTATCGCTCTGTTGCTGGTGTTGTTTGGTATTCAATTAGCTGGTTTGGGGATTATTGGAGAGTATATTGGCCGTATTTACATTGAGGTCCGAAGCCGTCCCTACTACCTGATTCGCACAATTTTGCACCACAACCAAACGCCGGTTGTGCCGCCAGAAAAGCCGCTGATACGCCAATTTTCACAGCAGGAAATGTGATGAATAGTTCGATTCAAAAACTGGAATGGGATTCCAACTTTTTTGGAGTAACCATTGGCCGGATTACTGCGCCAAAACTAACTGAAACTGAAATTGATCCACTGCTTGACTCAGCCCGATGTGCAGGCTTCGAATGCCTGTATTTTGAAGCTAACCCCAACGACCCACGGACGGTGACTGCGGTGGAACGGCGCAACTTTCAGCTTGTGGATGTGCGGGTGGTATTAGAGCATCCATTTGATGACCGGCCGGCGCCGGTTCCGCGCTATCCTATCCCGGCTGATTTGCTGGTTACGCCGCCGCAAAACGGAGACCGAGCGCAGCTTGTTGATATTGCTGTTCAGATTGGCCACACCAGCCGGTTTGCATTTGATACGCGGCTGGCTCGCCGTTGCGCCGATCTGTACCGGGTATGGATTGAAAACTCGTGCAACGGTTTTGCCGACGCGGTGCTGGTGGCACGCTGGGCTGACCCCGGAGAACCGGCCGGCCTGATCTCGTGTACCCTGCGCGAAGGTTGGGGCCACATTCAACTGGCCGGTGTGGCGGCAGCGCACCGGCAGCGAGGTGTGGGCACCGGCCTGGTGCAGGCCGCGCTCGATTGGACTCGGGCTGAGGGTGGCCACGGGATGCAGGTGGTTACCCAGGCTCGCAACGTGCCGGCCCAGCGGCTTTATCAGCAAATGGGCTTTTTTACGCGCTCAATGACGCTGTATTATCATAAATGGCTATAAAAAGTCACCAGCCAAAACAAGAGAATGGCTTTTTTGGAGTGAAAATCCGTTGGATATTGATTGGCCTTCTGTTGATAATGCCGGCATTTACGGCATGGTTATTGCCTCGTTTATTATTTGGGGCTTCTCTGCTGAATTATGTTCCGACGCTGACTGATGAAATTGACTACTGGCACGAAATAGCGACCTTTAGCCATGTTGGTTTTGAAGGAGGCTATTACACCGTTGAAGAGAAACCGGCCGCCGCTGCCTTTACTCGATTTGGGGCACATGGTCCGGCTTTCCCGATGTTATATGGCGTGTTTGGACGGCTAGTAGGGTGGCAAGTTTATTCTGGCCCCATTTTTAATATCGTGGTTGTAACGATTGCTCTGGTTATTTTTATTGGGTTGACAAAGCCGGAGAAAAAGCGGTTGATTATAACCATTCTTTTTTTATTCTCTTTTTGGCCACTGCATTTTTTTCTGTCAACCACAATGATGGAGAGTGTCAACCACGGTATCGCTATTATGCTGGCCGGCATGTTTTATTTGTTACTTTACAAACAGGGTCAAGTTGGGGGCAAATATAAGTTTTTGGTCGGTCTGTTTATTTTCTTTGCCAGCATTCTACGGTTTACCTGGATTTTTCTGTTGATCCCTTTCTTTTTGTTGAGTGATCGGCCCAAACAATTTTGGCAATATGTTTTTTCTGTGGCAAAAGCATTTGTTTTGGCCGTAGTTTCCTTTCTGGCGTGGCGTTACCTGGCGGCGGTCTATGAAGCCAACTTTATAACTGAACTAATTAATACATTGGGTCAATCATGGATAAAGGCCGGACAGTTACTGATTTCTCACTCAATCAATAACTTAGAAAAGCTGATCTTATTCGAAAAGGGATATGCAATTGAGGTTTTACAGCGATACCAACTGGTGGCGATGATAGTTGTTCTTGCGGTTGCAGGTGCAATCGGGGTGCGGATGCGGCGAGACCCTGCAAACAGTGAAAAAAGGGGAACCACCGGACCGCAGGATGAAATTCTTTTCCATTTTCTGAATGTTGGTTTAATTTTGGGCGTACAAATAATTTTTTACGATGTTTTTGAATGGCGCGATTATCGAGTAATGTCAGCCCATTTGCTTCTGTCAGTTTTACTTATGATTGCCTCACTTCGGTATACCCTTTTTGTGAAGGCGTTAGTTGCCAGCAATTTAATATTTACCTTTGCTTTCATATCTGCCTTTAAGGATATTCACGCCGACAGTTACCTGTACGATGCCCAAAATCTTGAAGAGTTCCGGCTTGTTACAAATGAGTTTCTCGTGTATAACTCGCAGCAAAATCCCTGGTGCAACACCATTTTAACGACAACCCTCCCGCATCAGATTATTATGGTTCCGCCCGGTATAGGTATTTCACACCTGTTTCGCGATCCGAAATTTATGACCTTTCCGTTAAAATCAAAATATCTCTTCATTGAGTCGGCAATGTTGCAGGAAAACAGCGAAGATTTTAAACAGGTTCGAGATCAGTTGAAAAATATTCAGTTGCTGGCCTCTACTGCTTAGGGTAATTTGTATCTCAATCTTGACTCGCAATGCAATTAAAAGGGAAAAACGTTCTTCTTTCTGTAGTTAGCCAGTTTACTTACTGGAAAGCCGATCTGCTGGCCATTTTTTCCATACTGCTGCTAACCTTGCTTTTTTTCTGGCGAATGCCGGTAGAAGGCAAAGTACTGCTTCCTCTCGATTTGTTGCATACCTACGAACCCTGGCGCAGTGAAGTGCCGGGGGCGTTGGGGGTTCAGGTCTGGAATCCGTGGCAATCCGATGCTATCCGCCAGTTTTATCCTCTGCAAAGTGTGGTGCAGACTGCATGGCAGCATGCGGCCGTGCCTTTTTGGAATGATTACAATTTGGCCGGGATGCCATTATTGGCCAGTGGCGTTTTTCAGCCGTTGTACCCGCCGGCAGTTTTGTTATTGTTACTCTTGCCAGTGGGACAGGCCATCAGTTGGGGGGTTATTCTCCATACCGGCTTGGGTGGAGTTTTTTGTTATTTGTTTATCCGTCACATAGGGGCCGGTCCGTTTGGGGCGCTCATTGGCGCGCTGGCCTTTATTTTTAACGGACAGATTATTACCTGGGCCGGCCCGACATCCGTATTCCCCACTATTATGTGGATGCCTCTGCTGTACTTAACCGTATCACTGGCTGTAAAACGAGCAAATTGGTTATGGGCAGTGGCCGGAGGCGTTGTACTATGCCTGCAAATCTTGGCGGGTCAACTCCAGGTTGTGTTGTACACGCTAACAGGTCTTGGGTTATATTTGGGGTATTTGATTGCGCTGGATGGTATCAAACACAAAAATATCCGGTTGGCTAAACTGGCATTGACTTATTTGCTGGTTGTGTTGGTTGTTGGTGTGGGGCTGGCCGCTGTGCAGTTGGTGCCGACCCTGGAATTGTTGCCGCAGGGCGTGCGCAACAGCGTGTCTATCGATGATCTGAATAACGACTTTTCGCCCAAAATTTTGCTGCGACTGTTGGTGCCGGATATTTTAGGCACGGATATGGATAAAAATACCGCGCCGGGTTTTTCTCACGAAGTGTACGTTTATTTCGGATTATTGCCGCTCATTTTTATGGGGTTTGCGTTCTTCTCACCCCATAAGCGCCTCGCCTGGGGTATATTTGGAATTGGCGCCCTGGTGTGGCTGGTCATTTATAAAATCCCTCCATTTTATCAACTGTTTGATGCGTTTTACCCCACATTCGACGTGTTAGGGTTTCACCGGGCGCAGATTTTGATTGCGTTTTTCTGGGCGGTTGCTGCCGGTTTGGGGGCCGACTGGATTCTGGTGGCCAAACCGGCCGGGGTTTTGCGGGGAGGGGTGGCCCTTGTTGGTGTCGCAGTGGTTCTTTTCGCAGTTGTTGCCGCTGCGCTGGCTTTTGTGGCCAAATATCAGACCCGGTTTGCCTGGGGTGTGCCCTCGGTTGCGGAACTTCAGCCCAATCCAATGTATCTGCTGGCTTCTGTGTTGTTCGCTCTGCTTATTTTGGCTGTTTGCTGGATTTTGCTCGCGCTGTGGCAGCACAATCGAATTACCGCCGCCGTTTTTTCAACCGTCGCCGTTGGAGTGTTGGTGGTTGATCTGTTTCTGGCTCACATTGACTTTGCGCTGGCCTATAATACCTCGATGTTGTACCCGCAAACACCCAGTCTGGCCTACCTGCAAAATCTGGTTCGCCAGGATGCGCAGCCGGTCCGGATGATGAGCGTTAGCCGCCTGTTTTGGGGTAATATGGCCGCCGTGTTCCAACTGGATGATGTGCAGGGCTACGACTCATTCCTGATGCGGCGATACAGCCAGTACCTTGATCTGACCGGCGCGCGCGCCGACACCAATTTTCGTATTGCTGCGTTTGAGGCCAAAACCAGTAAGTTTCTGAACGCGCTCAATGTAAAATATATTTACGCGCCGCGTTACAAACTGGCCGGCGGCGACTGGATTTCGTTGTTGCGCCAGGTGGGGCGGCCTGAAGTTGAGTCTCAATATAGTTACGCCGGGCAAACCGCAGACTGGACAATTAACAGTTGGCCGCAGCCGGTAGTACTGGCGCCAACCTCATCCAGGATTACCTACCGCGGTTTTTTAGATAGACCAACCCGGCTCGAAACCGCCATCGCCATCGACCCGGCTGAGCCAGCCGGCGCCACCGTATTGTTTGAGGTGTACGCTCAAACAGAAGCCGTACCTCAACCCGCGCTGCTTTTCTCGCAGCAGCTTACCCAAACCGATCAACCAAACTGGGTGCCGGTCAATGTTGAATTGTCAGCCTTTACCGGTCAGCCGGTGTTGGTTTCACTGGAGACCTCCACCACCGGCGGTCTCAAACGTAACGCCGGCTGGGCCGATCCGTTGCTGTCAGACGCTTCGCAAGTTGAACTGCTTTATTACGGCCCCAACAGCATTTATCTCAACAAAAATGTGCTGCCCCGCGCCTGGCTGGTGCATCAGATAACCGGGGTGGCGGCAGAAGATGTGGATGCAGCTTTGGCCGTAATGCGCCAGCCCAACTTTGACCCGGCGTCGATGGCCGTCATCGAGGGGCAGCTTCCCGCCGAAACATCTCCCGCCACCGCCAACGAATCCGTTTCCTTTGCCGATTACGGGCCGTCGGCGTCAACCCTCACCGCCAACCTGGTCACCCCCGGCCTGCTGGTGGTGTCAGATATTTATTACCCCGGCTGGAATGTTTATGTCGATGGCGTCCGCCAGCCGCTTTACGCTACCAACGTGGCCATGCGCGGCGTGTATCTGCCCGCCGGCGAGCATCAGGTACGCTTTGTGTACGAGCCGCGCTCTTTTCAACTTGGACTGGCCATTTCACTGACAATGCTGTTTATTATTCTGATCGCCGTCGCTGGCTACTTGTGGCGCCGGCGAAAACAGGCAGCCACCGGAGGTTTTGGGAGCCGATGAACCAACCTTTGTTTCGCTGGGGAACGCTTATTTTCTGTTTGTGGCTGGCCTTTGCTCTGCGCGTGTGGGGGCTGCCATTTGGCCTGCCCTATGAATTCCACCCCGATGAAGGTCAATATGTGACCGAGGCGCTCAACTGGCATCTCACCGGCCGGTTGCATACCGGCACGGTCAATCCGCCGCTGTTCATTTATGTGCTGGCCGCCGCTTTCCAGCCGTGGCTGATGATAACCCCCTTTCAGCCCGGCGACGCATGGATCACTACCGCCTACACCTACGCCCGGCTATGGAGCGTGGTTTTTGGCCTGCTGACCGCGGCGCTGCTTTTTGCTGCCGGCCGCCGGTTGCATTCAACCCGGCTGGGGTTGGTTGCGCTGGCGCTTTACTGTGGCCTCTTTTTGCCGGCCCGTGAGTCTCATTATGCTGTCAACGATACGCTGGCTGCGTTTTTGGCGCTGCTGGCTATTTTTGCTGCACTGGGTATTTTTCGGCGGGGCCGCCGGAGCGATTACGCCCTGGCCGGGCTGGCCGTAGGTTTGGCTGCTGCCGCCAAATTGAATGTGGCCCTGGTGGGGCTGGCGCCACTGGTCGCGCATATGTTGGCGGTTCCGGCTGGCCAACATCGACTCCGGGCCATTGTTGGCCACCGGCAGGTGTGGATCGGCTTTGGGTTGGCGTTGCTGGCGTTTACGCTTGTCAGCCTGCCCGTCTGGCTCGACGCCTCCCGTTTTGTTGAAAACATTGGCAAGCACCTGCAATTTGGCAGCGAGGGTTACAAAGGGTTGCAAATGGCCCCGGCCGGCGGCTGGTTCTATTATCTGTCGGTGGCGGGGTGGGGCCTGGGCTGGCTCGTGCTGCTGGCGATCATTGGCGGGTTGGGCTGGGTGGCCGCCCGGCGATTCCAGCCCGGGTACGTGGCGGCGGTTTTCCCGCTGGCCCTGTTTTTGTTCATGGGCGCGCAAAAAATATTGTTTGCCCGCTTTTTGCTGCCGGCTGTTGCGCCGTTGGTGCTGCTGGCCGCGCTGGGGCTGATGGCGTTGGCAACCCGCCGGCTTCAACAACGCTGGTTGTGGCCGCCCCTGCTGGCGCTGCTGCTGGCTCAACCGCTGGCCTATCTCATCTGGTTCGATCACCTGCTCACCCGGCCCGATACCCGCCAACTGGCCAGTGAGTGGCTGGCCGCCGAGTTTGCCCCGGATACGGTGTTGGTGAAAGAAAGCTATTCTGTGTTTCCCGACAAGTTTTTTGCGCCTGCCCGCTGGCCTTTCAAAAGCGTTCAGCTTGATGGGCGCGGCCCCACTCGCAACGATGCAGACTATTTTGTCGCCCACAAAACCAACCTCATTGCGGTGAGCAACTTTGCCTCTGCCCGAGTCCGGCAGGAGCCGGCCGAAGAAGCCGCCCGCCAGCAGCAGTTGGCCGTTCTGGCTGAACGGGCCACGCTGCTGAAAGAGTTCAGCCCCTACGTCCGCCAGCCTGACTGGTTTTATTTGGACGAGCTGTACGGCCCGGCCGGCGAGGCCTTTCAGCGGGTTGCTCCCGGCCCGTTTATAAAAATTTACCGGCTACCGTATGAAAACCAGCCCTACAGCACCCAAAATCCGCCAATTTCGGTGCCGGTTAACGCCAACTTTGCCAACAAACTGCTGCTGTTGGGCTACGATTTGCCCACGCGCCGGGCCGATCTCGGCGGCAGCATTCCGCTGACGCTTTACTGGCAGGCTCCGGCCCGCCTCACCGAAACGCTGGTTATTTTTGATCGGCTGCTCGATGCCAACCAGCAGTCGTGGGGCGGCTACGACCGCTGGCCGCAGGAAACGGCCAACACCAACCTGTGGCAGCCCGGCGAAGTTGTGGTCGATACGTTTAACATTCCGGTTGCAGCCAATGCGCCCGCCGGCATTTACACCATCGATATTGGCCTGTACAATCACGACGACCCCGCCGGCACACCGCTGCCACTGCTGCACGATGATCAGCTTGTTGCACAGGCCAGCGTCAGGCTTGGCCCGTTAAAAATTGGCGGCGCGCCGCCCGGCGCAACTACCACCCTGGCTAACCCGCAAACCGTAACAAATGCCATTTTTGATAGCCAGATTGAGTTACTGGGGTTTGATTTGGATAACTCCACACTCAACAATCAAAATATCAACCTGACCCTGTATTGGCAGGCTCTGGCCCAAACACCCGTCGATTGGTCGATTTTTGTTCACGTGCGCGATGCCGCCGGGCAGATGGTGGCCCAAATGGATGGCCCGGCCGGCGGTGGAAATTACCCGGCCTCATTGTGGGATGCCGGTGAAACCATCATCGACACCCTGGCCGTGCCGTTGCCCGATAACCTGCCGCCCGGTGTTTATCAACTGGTGGTGGGGTTGTACAACCTGACCGACGGTACCCGGCTGGCGATGGTGGACACAACAGACGATGGCCTTGTCATCGAGTTAAAATAAAAAACGGGGCGCGGGTAGGATGCCGCGCCCCGTTTTTTGCAAGTAACCTTGCCGCTTACGCCGACTCAATCTCCTTCACTACCAGGTTACCCATTTCTGTGGTGCCAACTTTGGTTTCGCCGCTCCAGGCCAAATCCGGGGTGCGATACCCCTGGCCCAGCACCGACTCAACCGCCGCTTCCACGGCATCGGCTTCGGCGGCCAAATTAAAGGTGGTGCGCAGCATCATGGCTGTGCTGAGAATGGTGGCCAGCGGGTTGGCGATGCCCTGTCCGGCAATATCCGGCGCGGAGCCGTGAATCGGTTCGTACAGGCCAAATTTGCCGCCGGCCGCAGAGGGGGCATCCGCCAGCGAGGCCGAAGGCAGCATGCCCATCGAGCCGGCCAGCATGCTGGCTTCATCGCTTAAAATATCGCCGAACATGTTTTCAGTGGCAATCACGTCAAAATCGCCGGGGCGGCGGATCAGATACATTGAACAGGCATCCACCAAAATATCCTCGTATTCCACATCCGGATACTCGGCGGCCACCTCGTGGGCTACTTCTCGCCACAGCCGGCTGGAGGCCAGCACGTTGGCCTTATCCACCGAGGTGATTTTTTTGCGCCGCTGCCGGGCCAAATCAAACGAGACCCGCATCAGCCGGCCAATTTCCTCTTCGGTGTAGTACATCGTATCGACGGCGGCTCGACCGCGCTCGTTATCCTGCCGGCCCTGCGGCTGGCCAAAATAGAGGCCGCCGGTCAATTCGCGCACAATAACCATATCCACATTGGCAATGACCTCTGGTTTAAGGGTTGAAGCCGCGGCCAGCGCCGGATAAATTTTCACCGGGCGAATATTGGCAAACAGCCCCAGCTCTTTGCGCAATTTGAGCAGCCCCTGTTCGGGCCGGACGGCGGCTTTGGGGTCGCTCCATTTGGGGCCGCCAACCGCGCCCAGCAGCACGGCGTCGCTCTGGCGGCAGGCGGCCAGCGATTCGTCGGGCAGGGGATTGCCGGTCTGATCGATGGCGATGCCGCCGGCCAGCGCCTCAATAAAATTGAATTCGTGGCCAAACTTGCTGCCCACGGCGTTTAAAACTTTCACGGCTTCGGCGACGACTTCCGGGCCAATGCCATCGCCGGGGAGAAGGGTGATTTTGGCTTGCATAGTTAAATGTGGCTCCTTTTGAAAATAGGTAACTACTCAGCCCCCTCCCCTATCCCCTTCCCATAGGGAAGGGGGGCCGGGGGGATGAGGCAAACAAGATGATCAATAAGTTTTGTGGAGTTTTTTAACTTGTGACTGGAGTCCAAAACTACAGCTTTGGACTCCAGTTTACAAATTGGAAACGGCTTTCAAATCCGCTACCGCGCCGCCGGTAGCGCGTACTAACTCGGCCGGGGTGATGGCGAATACGGCGTTTGGTGTGCCGGCCGCGGCCCAGATAACCTCAAATTGCAGAAAATCGGCATCGATGTAAACCGGCAGCGGTGTGGCGTGGCCAAAAGGCGGCACGCCGCCAATGGCAAAACCGGTAGCCTGCCGGGCCGTGTCGGCGTCGGCGCGTTTAACCTGTTTGCGACCCACCCCGCACAGCGCGGCCAGCTTCTTTTCATCGAGCTGGTTGCTGCCGCTAACCAGCGCCATTGTGGGCTGGCCGGCTACTACAAACAACAGCGATTTAACAATCTGGCCTACGGTGCAGCCGATGGCGTCGGCGGCGTCCTGGGCGGTGCGGGTACTGGCTTCAAATTCCTTGATTTTAATGGTCAGGCCGAGCGTCTGCGCGGCTTCGGCCACTTTTTGGGCGGTTGGATGCATGGTCAATTATCAATTATGAAGGATGAAGGAGGGAGTAAGGGGTAATTCCTACTCCTTACTCCTTACTTCCTACTTCCTACTTTCCTACTCGTGATTGCCGTTGCCGTTAAGCAGGGCGTATTCCATACTGTCGATGATGGCATTCCAACTGGCTTCGATGATGTTGGGGTGCGCGCCAACAGTGGTCCAGATTTTGCCGGGCCGGGCTTCATCGTAAAAGTCTATCATTACCCGGGTGGTGGCCGCGGTGCCCTGGTCGCCGTCTAAAATGCGCACTTTGTAGTCGCTCAAATGGATGGAACGCAACTGCGGAAAATCCTGGTACAGCGCTTTGCGCAGGGCCGCGTTGAGCGCATTGACCGGGCCGTTGCCTTCGGCGACGGTGTGGCGGATTTCTTTGCCAACCTGAACTTTAACTGTGGCTTCGGTAAACAGGCCGCGGCCTTCGCGGTTTTCAGTGACCACCATAAAATCGATGATTTTGAACGGCGGTTGGTAGCCTTCGGTGACGCGACGGAGCATCATATCCACCGAAGCTTCGGCCCCTTCAAAGGTGTAGCCCTGGTTTTCCAGCTCTTTGATTTGCTGGAGCACAATTTTGGCTTCTTCACGGCTGGTGTTCAGCCCCAGTTCCTGGGCTTTGTACAGAATGTTGCCCCGGCCGGAAAGTTCGGAAACGAGCGCCCGTTTTTTGTTGCCAACGAGCGTCGGGTCCATATGCTGGTAGCTTTCTTCTACTTTAAGGATGGCCGCCACGTGAATGCCGCCCTTGTGGGCAAAAGCACTCTGGCCGACAAAGGGCTGGTGATCGTTGGGAATCTGGTTGGCCAGCGCGTCAACATAGCGCGACAGTTTGGTCAGGCTGGCCAACTGCTCGCGGCTCACGCAGTGGTAGCCCATTTTGAGCTGCAAATCGGGGATAACGCTCATCAAATTGGCGTTGCCTACCCGCTCGCCGTAACCGTTAACCGTGCCCTGCACGTGGCGCGCCCCGCCGCGCACTCCGGCCAGCGCGTTGGCCACGCCGAGTTCGCAATCGTTGTGGGGGTGAATGCCCAACTGCACTCCTTCAAAGGTGCTGGCCACCCGCCGGGTAATCTCTTCCACTTCCCACGGCGTCGAGCCGCCGTTGGTGTCGCACAGCACCAGGCAGTCGGCGCCACCCTGCACGGCGGCTTTCAAGGTGAGCATGGCGTAGTCCGGGTTGGCTTTGTAGCCGTCAAAAAAGTGTTCGGCATCGTACATAACTTCTTTTTGCCGCTCTTTAAAATAGAGCACGCTCTCGCTGATCATGTCCAGGTTTTCTTCGGGGTCGGTTTCCAGCACGTGCGTTACGTGCAGATCCCAGCTTTTGCCAACCAGCGTAACTACCGGCGTGTTGGCCGCTACCAGCGCCTGAATATTGGCGTCGGTGTCGCAGGTTTGGCCCTTGTAGCGAGTGCTGCCAAACGCGGCGATTTTGGCGTTTTTCAGATTGAGTTCATTTTGACGGGCAAAAAATTCGGCGTCTTTGGGGTTAGAGCCGGGCCAGCCGCCCTCAATGTAGTATACGCCAAACTCATCGAGCTTGCGGGCAATTTTTAGCTTGTCGTCACAAGACAGGGAGATGCCTTCGCCCTGTGTGCCGTCGCGCAAAGTGGTGTCGTACAAAAAAACTTGGTCAGTCATGATTGGGAATCTCCGATTCGGCTAAATTTATGATTTTGGATGAGGTTTGTCGCATTAGCGACGTCTTATTTCATAATTCCCCTCATCCCTCTGTTTTTCTCCCCTTCACCATATCTGGGGGAGGGGCCGGGGGTGGGGGATTACCGAAGCAGATACCCAATGCGGCGGGCGACGGCCATTGCGGTGGCTATCGCCCGGGTCACACCTCTACTATCTTGATGCTGCGTTTCCATTGGTCAGATTAAACCTTCATTTGAAGAATATAACAAAAGGGCCGGGCAGCCCAAATTTAGCTCCCCGGCCCTTTGCTCACGTGGCTTCGGGGAGATTACGCGATGGTAATCTCCTCATCCAGATAAACATCTTGAATTAAATTGAGCAGTTTGGCGCCGTCGGCCATGGGGCGCTGGAAGGCCTTTCGGCCAGAAATCAGCCCCATCCCGCCGCCGCGTTTGTTCACCACGGCGGTGTAAACGGCATCGGCAAAGTCGTTGGCCCCGGACGCACCGCCGGAGTTGATCAGCCCAACGCGGCCCATGTAGTCGTTGGCTACCTGCCAGCGCACCAAATCAACCGGGTGGTCGCTGCACAGTTCGCCGTACATTTTGGGGTTAGATTTACCAAAGCCGATGGCTTTAAAGCCACCGTTCTGTTCCGGCAGTTTTTGCTTCACAATATCGGCCTGAATGGTCACGCCCAGGTGGTTGGCCTGGCCGGTGGTGTCGGCGGAGACATGGTGGTCAACGCCATCTTTTTTGAAGGCCGAGTTGCGCAGGTAGCACCACAACACGGTGGCCATGCCCAGTTGGTGGGCTTGCTCAAACGCTTCGCTCACTTCGATAATCTGGCGGCCCGATTCATCGGAGCCAAAGTAGATGGTCGCCCCCACGGCTACCGCGCCCATATCCCAGGCTTGCTGCACGTTGGCAAACATAATCTGGTCGTATTTTTGGGGATAGGTCATCAGTTCATTGTGGTTGATTTTTACAATGAACGGGATTTTGTGGGCGTATTTGCGGCTAACCGCGCCCAGCACGCCCAGCGTCGAGGCCACGGCGTTGCAGCCGCCTTCGATGGCCAGTTTGACGATATTTTCCGGGTCAAAGTAGGCCGGGTTGGGCGCAAACGACGCGCCGCCGGTATGTTCGATGCCCTGGTCCACCGGCAAAATCGAAACGTAGCCGGTGCCGGCCAACCGTCCGTGATCGTACAGCGATTGCAGGCTGCGCAGTACCTGCGGGTTGCGGTCGGTGCCGGCCCAAACCCGGTCGATAAAATCGGGGCCGGGGGCGTGGATGGATTCCTTGGGAATCCCCTGGCAGGTAAAGTTTAACAAACTATCGGCTTTGTCGCCGAGCAGGTCATAAATCTGTTGGTTCGACATCATTGTGATCCTTTCATTTAAGAGTATCGGGCGGCTGATTCCAGCCTGATACTAACATCGTTTTTGGTGATTGCAATAGCGACAGATTCCGCTTTTTTGCCGTAGCTGTACAGAATTAACAAGATCGCATGAAAATAGGAGTCCAAAACTGCAGTTTTGGACTCCTTTGGCTTCTTTATGGCTAAGCCAGTGTGTTCACCCGATCCGGGTAACCGGCCTCAAATTCAAGCACCGCGTCGGCGTGGCTTTGCAGGTAACCCAACTGGTCAACCCCTTTGAGAATGCAGGTTTTGCTGAAGTTGTCGATGGGGAAGCTGACTTTGCGGCCATCGGGCAGTTGCAGGGTTTGGGCTTCCAGATCGATGGTAACGGTGGTGCCGGGTTCTTCTTCCACCAGGCTCAGCAATTGGTAGTGGGTGTCTTTATCAACCACTACCGGCACCAGCCCCAGTTTGAGCGAGTTGTTGCGGAAAATATCGGCGAAGCTGGTAGAAACAACCGCCCGAAAGCCGTAGCCCATAATAGCCCACGGCGCGTGCTCGCGGCTGGAGCCGCAGCCAAAGTTATCGCCGGCTACCAGAATTTGGGCCTGCTTGCCCTGTTCGGTGTTGAGAATGAAGTCGGGTTTGGGGCTGCCATCCTCGTTGTAGCGCCAGTCAGAAAACAGATTATCGCCCAGGCCGTTTTTGTCGGTTACTTTCAAAAAGCGGGCCGGGATAATCTGGTCGGTGTCAATATTTTCGGTGGGGATAACCACCATTTTGGCCGAAAGTGTAGTGAATTTTTCCATTGATTTTGAATCCTTTTGATTAACTCAACAGCGTCCGCACATCGGTGATTTGGCCAGTGATGGCGGTGGCGGCGGCGGTGAGCGGGCTGGCCAAAAAAGTGCGGCCGCCCTTGCCCTGCCGGCCCTCAAAATTGCGGTTGCTGGTGCTGACGGCGTATTGGCCCGGCTCAAGCTGATCGCCGTTCATAGCAATGCACATCGAGCAGCCGGCCTCGCGCCAGTCGGCCCCGGCTTCTTTAAAGATTTTGTCCAGCCCTTCGGCTTCGGCCTGGGCTTTTACCTGCTGGCTGCCGGGCACCACCATCATACGCACGTTGTTAGCCACTTTGCGGCCTTTGATCAGGCCGGCGGCCAGCCGCAAATCGCTGATGCGCGAGTTGGTGCAACTGCCCAAAAAGACCACATCGACCTTTTTGCCCAGCAGCGGTTGGCCGGGTTGCAAATCCATGTAAGTCAGCGCTTTTTCCAGCGTTTGGCGTTCGCTCACGTCTTTGAGGCTGGCCGGGTTGGGCACATACTCGGTGATTTTCATGCCCATGCCGGGGTTGGTGCCAAAGGTGATCATCGGTTCGAGGGTGTTGGCATCGATGATGATTTCTTTGTCAAACGTCGCGCCGTCGTCGGTGGGCAGCGCCCGCCACTGGGCCACGGCCTCGTCCCAGGCTTTTCCCTGCGGGGCATGGGGCCGCCCGGCGATGTATTCAAAGGTGGCGTCGTCCGGGGCGACCATGCCGGCCCGCGCGCCGCCTTCGATGGACATATTGCAGATGGTCATGCGCTCTTCCATGCTCAGGCCGCGGATGGCGCTGCCCATGTACTCAAACACGTGGCCGGTGCCGCCGCCAATGCCAATGCGGGAAATGAGGTTGAGGATGATGTCTTTGGCCGAGACACCGTTGGGCAGGGTGCCATCAACGCGGACGGCGTAGGTTTGGGGTTTGGTTTGCAGCAGGGTTTGGGTGGCCAGCACGTGCTCAATTTCGCTGGTGCCGATGCCAAAGGCCAGCGCGCCAAACGCGCCGTGGGTGCTGGTGTGGCTGTCGCCGCAGACAATGGTCATCCCGGGTTGGGTGAGGCCCTGCTCCGGGCCAATCACGTGGACAATGCCACGGTTGGCGCTGTGCAGGCCGTACAGCGGAATGCCAAACTCTTCGCAGTTCTTTTCGAGCTGGCTGATCTGACGGATGACCAGCACGTCGGAAATAGGAATTTCGGGCGGGGTGGTGGGGATGCCGTGGTCCATGGTGGCGATAGTTTTATCCGGGCGGCGCACTTTGAGTCCTTTTTCGCGCAGGCCGGTAAACGCTTGCGGCGAGGTGACCTCGTGGATCAGGTGCAGGTCAATGTAGATAACGGCCGGGTTGCCCGGCTCTTGCACGACCACGTGCTGGTTCCAGATTTTTTCAAATAATGTTTGGGGGTGTCCGTTGGTTGACATTAGCCTTACGTCCTCTGTGTATTGCGTTTTCTGTTGCAGCGGAGCAATCCAACTGCGGTATTAAAATAGGGGCAAGGCACACCGGGGCGATGTCTGTTGCGGGGACATCGAGTCTCGGAGCTGCCCTGCCCCTCTGATTCCGAAATAGTCTGGTTAGTTTAGCACAAGCCGACGGATTAGGCTAATAATTTTACACCGTGCGCACGTTGGCCAGCGCCTGCTCCAGCCGGTCACCGTTGCGCACCACGTAGTGCGGCACGTGGCTGGCGGTCAGTTCAATTTCCACATCCAGCGAATTGTAGGCCACGCCAAACGTGCCGGGGTCCAGCAGTACGGCTGTCACTTTGACCCCACGGTTGTTCAAATTGCGGGCGACGTTGACCCAATCTATTTCGGTGGAGGGGGTCACAATGATGGCCGTAGTGTTGCGGCTGAGGTGCATAGTTTCGGCGGCCAGTACCTCGGCCATGGGGATGGTGCCGTTGGCCTGGGCCACGGCCAGCATTTCGTAAATGCGGGTGAGCTGGCGCTCGCCGCGATCGCTTTGGGCAATGTCGCGGTGCTGCACGTTGGCGTAGGTGATCAGCCCCACGTTGCGGTTTTGGCGGATAAAATGTTTGGCCAGCGAGGCGGCAATGGTAACGCCGTATTCCTCGGTGCTGGGCGGGAGTTCAAACTTGGGCAGCCGTTCCCAGTGAACCTGCGGCAGTTGGGGCAGCGGAATCTGGTCGTAGCTGAGGCCGGCCTGCACCCGCCGTTCCAAATCCAGAAAAATCCAGACATCGGCGATGGGGTCAAGCTCAAATTCCTTGACCATCATTTTGCCGGTGCGGGCGGTGCTGGGCCAGTGGATGCGGTTAAAGCTGTCGCCAAAAACGTACTCGCGGATGCCGGAAACATTGGTGGTAACGTAATGAGTGCGCCGGCGCAGCGCGTCGCCGCCAATCTGCTCGCCAACGGGCGGCTGAAATTCGGGCAGATCAACGGCCATGGGGTAAACCACCACCGGCGAGCTGAACTGTTTGGGCAAATCTTTTTTCAGGGGGAACAGGCCAAACGGATCGCTGCTGTACAGGCTGATCGGCCCCAGCATAAACCGGCCGCGCCGGTAGCAGGGCGTACGCGCCGGCCAGCTTCGCTGGCGACGTCCGCCCAGGTTTGAAATCACCCGGCTGGCCCGGTGCAGCGGCAGGTTGGAGTTGTCTTTCAGTTCAATCCACAATTTGGGCAGCGGCCCGGTGTTTTGCAGCACCAGTCGCTCTTCTACAAAGCCGCCCACCTGCACGTGGCTGGTGCGAACATGACGGGTCACTTTAACCCAGTGAATGTTGAACCAGGCCCACACAAACGACAACACCAAAATGGCCCCGGTCAGATAAACCAGATTAAAAAAAAGCGAGTGGCCAATGGTCAGCGCGCCCAGCGTGGCCACAATCAAAATGAGGATGAGAACCCAGCTTCGGTCCAGTATTCTAAAATTCACCGCTGCGCAATCCGCGCCGCCGGCACCTGCACCGACGACAAAATTTCTTCGATGACTTCTTTGGGGTCAATATTTTTAATGCGCGCCGCCGGGCTGATGATCAACCGGTGGGCCATTGTTGGCTGCGACAGATATTTTACATCGTCGGGGATGATGTAATCGCGCTGGCGAACGGCGGCCAGCGCCTGGCTGGTGCGGTACAGGGCCAGGCTGCCGCGCGGGCTAACGCCCAGGTACACATCCGGGTGGTTGCGGGTGGCGGTGGTCAGGTTGACAATATACTCCTTGATCGAGTCGTCGGCGTACACCTGTTTGACGGCTTCCTGCGCCCGGAGCAGCTCTTCCTGGCTGATCACCTGCTCCAGCGCGGTGATAGGGTGAGCGTATTGCTGCGCGCCCAAAATAGCGATTTCGCTGTGTTTATCCGGGTAACCCATGTTGATGCGCAGCATAAAACGGTCGAGCTGGGCTTCCGGCAGGGGAAACGTGCCTTCGTACTCAATGGGGTTTTGGGTGGCCAGCACCAAAAATGGCAGGTCCATCGGGTAGGTGGTGCCGTCAACGGTCACCTGCCGTTCGTCCATCGCTTCCAACAGGGCGCTCTGCGTTTTGGGCGTGGCCCGGTTGATCTCGTCAGACAGCACAATTTGGGCAAATACCGGGCCGGGCCGAAATTCAAACTCGCGGGTTTTCTGGTTGAACACCGACACGCCGGTTACGTCGCTGGGCAGCATATCCGGCGTAAATTGAATCCGCCGAAAGGTGCAGCCAATTGAGCGGGCCACGGCTCGGGCCAGAATGGTTTTGCCGGTACCAGGCACATCTTCAATCAGAATATGCCCCTGGCATAGCAGGGCCAGCAGGGTTAGCTCAACTACATCGTGCTTACCCATTATCACTTGTTCAACGTTGTGAATAATCCGGTTAGCCAGCGTTTTTACAATTTCCATTGTTGGAGGGAACTCCCTTGAAGAATCAATTATAAATTATGAATTACGAATTATGAATTGCAAATGAACGAGTCAGTAACTCGCTACCCGCCGCGCGCCACTTGCTGAATTTTTACTGCGGTGCATTAAGTTTCAGGATTATACCAGTTTTCGCGCCAAATAGTAAACACAATCATTGCTTGACAGGCGAACCGCCAAAGATTATCATTTGCATCTGGAAAATCCTGTGATACCATAGGACTACCCAAGAGGAGCGAGGAGCAAAGATGACCACCGGCTATGTTTACGAGCGCGTTTTCCATAAACATAACTGGCCCGATCACCCTGAAAACGCCCGGCGGCTGTCGGCGGTGATGGACTATTTGTCCAGCCACGATATTTTGCCGCGCCTGGTGCATATCCCCAGCCGCGAAGCCAAAATCAACGAGCTTCAGCTTTGCCATCACCCGCTCTACATCGAAATGGTCGAAGACACCTGCCGCTTTGGCGGTGGTATGCTCGATGCCGACACCTACACCAACAAGTTTTCTTTTGAGGCCGCCGCGCACGCCGCCGGCGGGTTGATTGATTTATCGGTGGCCGTGGTCAAAGGCGAACTCGATAACGGCTTTGCCCTGATTCGCCCGCCGGGGCATCACGCCATTCCCAACCGGGCAATGGGTTTTTGCCTGTTTGGGAACACAGCCATCGCCGCCCGCGCCGCGCAGTACATCACCGGCATCGAGCGGGTGGCGATTGTCGATTTTGACGTGCATCACGGTAACGGCACCCAGGCCATTTTAGAAGAAGACCCCACCGTGATGTTTGTGTCCAGCCACCAGTATCCCTTTTATCCCGGCACCGGCGCTATTTACCAAACCGGCACCGGCCCCGCCGAAGGCACCAAAATTAACCTGCCGCTGTCGGTGATGATGGGCGATGAGGACATCAAGCGGCTGTACGGTGAGGTGGTTTTTCCGCTGCTGCGCCGCTTTCAGCCGCAACTGATCATTGTCTCGGCGGGCTTTGATGCCCATTGGGACGACCCGCTGGCCAACATCGGTTTAACGCTCACCGGCTACCAGTGGCTGGTGAACAGCCTGATCGGCCTGGCCGGCGAGTTGTGTGACGGCAAAATTGTTTTCGCTTTGGAAGGCGGCTACAACCTGCAAGTGCTCGCGCCCGGGGTGGGCAACACTTTCCGCGCCCTGCTGGGCGAGACCGATGTTGACGACCCGCTGGGCATTTCGCCCTGGGTTGAGCCAGATGTTTCTTCGCTGCTCAGCCAACTGAAAAAAATCCACGCGCTGTAGCGCCGCAATTTATTCCAATGACCGCCAATCGCCGCAAGCTAATCGACCCGCTGCTTCTCCTGTTACTCGCCCTGTTGCCGCTGCTATTTTTTTGGCGATTAATCACCCCCACCCCCGCCGACCAAATGGCCATCGCTGCCGGTGATTTCACCGGGCAGTATTTCCCGCTGCGCGCTTTTGCCGCGCAGGAATGGGTGAACGACCGGCTGCCGTTGTGGAATCCCTACCTGTACGGCGGCCAACCCGCCCTGGCCGATATTCAATCCGGTGCGCTCTACCCGCCGCACGTCATTCAGGCGCTGCTGCTGGGCTGGGGCGGGCCGCTGCTGGGCGGAGTCGGCGGCTTTCCGCTGCAGGCGCTGGAATGGCAGGTGATTTTTCATTTTTCGCTGGCGGCGACAGGCGCGTTTTTGTTCGCCCAACATGTGCTGCGCGCCGGCGGTTTTTCCGCCTGCCCCGTCCGGCTGGGCGCGACCATTTCCAGCCTGGTGTTTACCTACAGCGGCTATTTAACCGGCTTTCCGGTGCAGCAGTTGACCATTTTGCAGGTGAGCGCCTGGCTGCCGTGGGTGCTGTGGGGCAACAGCGTGGCCATCCGCCAGCTCAGCGATCCGGTCGCCGCCGCCCCCGACAAACAACGGCTGGCCCGTTCCCTCTCGGCGATTGTGCTGGCGGCGCTGGCCTTTGCCCTGGCCGTGCTGGCCGGCCATCCCCAAACAGTGATGTATATTTTTTACCTGTCGCTGGCCTACACTTTGCTGCTGGCGTTTTGGCTTTGGCGACGGCAGGTTTCGTTTGTGGTGTACGCGCTCATCGCCTGGCTCACGGTGGTGGTGCTGGGCGCGGCGCTCGGCGCGGCTCAACTGGCGCCCACCCTGGAATTTATCAGCGCTTCCGTCCGCGCCGATTTGTCTTACCCGGCGGTGTCGGCCGGGCTGCCGCTGGTTGAACTGGTATCGATGCTCTACCCCGGCTTTTTTGGCGGCTCGCCGGAGTATGTGGGCATTGCCCCGCTGGTGTTGATCGGGCTGGCGCTGGCAGTCGGCTGGGCGCAGGTGGGACGGCATCGCTTTGCTGTGGCCCAAACTTTTTTTTGGGCCGGGGCCGGGCTGGTCAGCCTGCTGCTGGCCTTTGGCAACAACCTGTTTTGGTACCCGCTGTTTTACCTGTTTGCGCCCGGTTTTGGCGCGGTTCGGCAGCAGGAGCGAGCTTTTTTGGTGTTCAGTTTCAGCGCGGCCATTCTGGCCGGGTTGGGCGCGGCGCTGCTGGCCAGCCCCCTGCCGCGAGCCTCGCGGCGGGCGATGAACCGTTTTGAACGCGGCCTGCGCCGGCTGGCGGTGGCGGCGGTTTTTGTGACCGGCCTCTTTATTTACGGCTCGGCGGCGGGCACCGCCCGCGGCGACGGGGTCAACCTGTTTTACGGCGTGTTGTGGCATCACCTGTTTGGGCTGCTTATTATGGGCGGGCTGCTGTTGGTGCTGGCGCTGCGGCCGCGGCGCTGGCTGCGGCGCGGCTGGGCCATGCTGCTGCTGGCGGTGTGGGTGGCGTACAACCTGTTCACCGTTAACTGGCAGTTCAACCTGGCCTCGCCCACCGACGTGCCGGCTTTTGCGCCCAACGGGGTGGTGCAGTTTTTGCAGGCGCGGGTTGGCCCCGCCGGGGTGGCCGCCGGCCGGATTGCCAGCGGCGGACTGCTGCCCGGCGGCAACAGCGCGGCTTCGGTGTATAATTTGGAGGATTTAACCGGCAACACGCCGCTCCAGTTGCAGCGAGTGGCGGATTTTATGGCCCAAATGCCGTCGTGGCGGCTGTGGCAGATGCTGAACGTGCGCTACGTGCTCGCCGAACGTGATATTGGCGACCCCGGCCTGCGCCCCGTATTTGAGGCCGATGGCGTGCGCGTGTTTGAAATGGCCGATCCGTTTGAGCAGGCCTGGCTGGTGGGCCGTGTTGAAGTTATCCCCGCCGATGCCGAGGCTACGGCCCGGCTGGCCAGCGACGAGTTTGACCTGCGCCGGGCGGCGGTAGTGGCCCAGCCGCTAAATTTAGACTCAGAGGCGGCTGGCGCGGTCGCCGTAAAAAAAATCGGCCCAACGCATGTGCAGGTATCTGTCAATACGTTGGGCGATCAGTTGTTGGTGCTGAGCCAGATTTATTACCCCGGCTGGCGGGTGGCGGTGGATGGCTTGCCGGCGCAGTTGCTGCGGGTTAATGTGGTGCAGCAGGGGGTGGTGGTGCCGGCGGGTAATCACACCCTTGATTTTGTTTTCTGGCCCGACTCATTTGCCATCGGGCTGGCGGTGTCGGTGGTGGCGCTGCTGTTGTGCGCCGCGCTGCTGGTGCTGTCGTTTTGGCTGCGCTAGTTAGCGGCCCCCGTTGAGCGAGGCCAGCGCATCGTCCACCGAGGGGTGCAGGTCGGCGTATTGGGTGAGGCCGACCATGCGGAAAATCTTTTGAAAGTGCGCGCTCAAACCGGTCATCAACAGTTTTTGATCGCGTTTGCGAGCCTCGGTGACCACCCCAATCAAAATGGCGATGCCGGCGCTGTTGATGTAATCATTTTCACGGAAGTTGAAAATAATATTTTGCGCGCCATTTGCCGACGCGGTTTGATAGGCCTGGTTGATGGCTTCCTCTGCAAACGTGGTGACGTCTCCCACCAGATCGATAACAGTGGCTTTTTCCTCGCCCCGAACTAAAACCTGAATATCATCACTCATTTTGGTGTGCCTCCATTGTCGATACCTGATGCGGAAACCTCAGGTTCGTTGTCGTCTCCGTCAACTCTGTAGATCACCATTCTAAACTGGTTGCCTTCGTGGCCATCGGTCGGTTCAACAAACCCGGCCTCGTCAACCAGTTCGCGGATGATATACAGACCCATCCCCCCCAGGCGATGCTTGCCTTCAACCATACCGCTGATGTCGGGGATGTCAATCCCAACCGGGGGCAAACCGCTGGCGCCCGGGTCTTTGATCAGGATGTCCAGCTTGTCTTCGTCGGCTGTCAAAATTACCACCACTTTCATGCGGGCATCGGAACCACTGCCATAACGGATAGCGTTGGTGCAGGCCTCACTGATGGCGGTTTTTATATCTTCTATTTTTTCCCGGCTAAAGTTTAACCGGTGGGCAACAGTTGCCACAGCTTCCCGGGCTATTTTTTCATAGCCTAGCTCACTGGGAATCCGTAACTCTACCACTCTGTTGCTGTGTGGGCTCATTTGCCCATCTCCTTTTCGGCTCTAGCTACGACTAGTCGATTATACCACGAGTTAAGGCAACTTAAAAGTGGGAAAATGGGATCACAGAGCCAATTTATTGCAGCGGCGAAGCCGTATCGGCCGGCGCTTTATCCTGAGTCCAGAAGTCCTCGATGGTAGCAGACTGCCGGGCGCTGGTCAGCCAGTCGTCAAAAGCGGCGCGCTGTTTTTGGGCGTAATCATACGGTTCCAGTTCCCGGTTTTCGCGGGCCAGAACCTCGATGACGTGCCAGCCAAATTGGGATTGGATAGGGTCGCTGATCTGGCCAATGGGCAGCGAAAAGGCCGCATCTTCAAATTCTTTTACAAAACTGCCGCGCGGCGCAAAGCCCAGTTCGCCGCCTTTTTCGGCGCTGCCGGTATCTTTTGAAACTTCTTTGGCCACGGCGGCAAAATCTTCGCCATCGTTCAGCCGTTTGATCACCGCTTCGGCTTCTTCTTTGGTATCAACCAGAATATGTCGCACGTTGACCTGCTCGGCCACACGCGGCGTTTCATCGGCCAGCGCCTGGCGTAGTTTTTGGCGCAGCACCGATTGACCCACGTCGGCCCGGTATTGCGCTTCGCTCAGGCCGGTCACGTCGGTCACGTGGGCAATCCAGTCGGTGTAGGCCGTGCTCAGTTCGGCGGTGCTGAGAATTTTGGGCGTGGCCGTGGGCGCGGGTTCGGTGGTGGGCGCGGGCGTGGCGGTAGCGGTCAACTCCTGGGTGGTGGTCAGCGTTGGCGAGGGGGTAAAGGTTGGCGTGGGAGTCCAGAGCGCGGCGGTGGCCGTGGCTTCAACCTGGGCGGTGCTGGTTTCGTTAATGGCGGCCTGCGTGTAGCCACCCTGCCGACCGGCCAGTTGGCGGTTGATGGCTTCGGTAATGTCGTCTTCTGTTACGGTGAGGCCGCGTTTGGCCGCTTCGGCGGCAACCAGCCGGTCGGTGATGATGTTGTCAAACGACTGGCGATCGACCAGGCTGCGCTGCTGCAAAAGCTGGCTGGCGTACTGCTGGTACTGGTTGCGGACAAATTGGCCCAACTGGTCGGTTTCGTCGGCCGGCCCCAGGTTGGCCAATTCTGTCCTGATTTGCTCAAGCTGGTCGTCGAGCACAAAACGGTCGTAATAAACGCGGTTCTGGTATTCGCGGGTGGTAATCTCTTCGCCGTTAACTGACCCCACCGGCGCGTTGGGAGCGACGACGTAGGTTTGGATCAGGCCAACGGCCAGCACAACCAACACCAGTACGCCAACCAGCCCCAGCCCCATGTAGATCATACGCTGCTGTTCACGTTCTTTTTTTGAAAGCGCAATTTGCCGGCGTGTTGGCGTTTGGGCGCTTTCGGCTTCCCTTTTTTTGGCCATAGTTCTCCTCCGGGGATGAATATAGAGGCCGGGGCCACGGGCATCAACCCCGGCCTCTATTTACGGTAGAAATAGCGAGCGACCCAAAAACGGGTCGCTCGAAATTAGCTGAACAAACTAAATAGTGACAAAGTAGAAACTAGTTTCTGCCTTGCCCCGTGACTCTAACGTGTTCAGAGGTGTACGGCAAAACCGCGATGTGGCGGGCGCGTTTGATAGCAATGGCCACATGACGCTGATGTTTGGCGCACATACCGGTTTTGCGGCGCGGGAAAATACCGCCGGAGTCGCTGATGTAGCGGCGCAGGTCATCCAGATTTTTCCAATCGATGACTTTTTCCGGATCGGCGCAGTAGGCGCACACTTTGCGGCGTGGCTGGAACCGCCCGCGGCGCGGGCCGCCGGGGCCACCCCCACGCGGGCCGCGCGGGCCGCGATCACCACGGTCTCCGCCACGATCACTACGGTCGCCACCGCGATCACGGTCGCCGCCACCGCGCGGGGTAAATTCCCGGCGTTTGGGTTGTTGTTCTTCCTGATTGCTGGTTCTTTCAGCAGGCTCTTGAGCCATGTTAGTTTACTCCTGATAACTCACTTGCTTGATAATCTGTGTCCGGTAAATAGGCTTAGGTTAATGACTGGAAAAGACATCCTGCTCTGAGAAGTCGCCTTCTTCTTCCAGCTCGATGTTGTCATCATCATTGGCGTTTGAATTGGAACGATATTTGTCCTTTGGGCCTAAAATGATCATGTCGCTGGCTACAACTTCGGTGCGGAAGTGGCGTTGTCCGGATTCATCTTCCCAACTACGGGTTTGTAATCGGCCTTCAACATATACCTGCTGGCTTTTGGCAAGTTTATCATTGCAGATTTCTGCCAGGCCGCCCCAGGCTACCACGTTAAACCATTCGGTTTCTTCGCGTCGCTCGCCGGAGGGAGTTACCCACGACCGGCTGGAAGCCAAACTAAACGAGGTGACGGGTTTGCCGGATGGTGTGTAACGCAGTTCCGGATCTCTCCCCATGTTGCCGATTACCATTACCTTGTTCAATCCTCTGCCCATTTTTAATTATCCACCTGATTTTAACGTTCTTCCTTAGCGATTAACATGTAGCGAATGATTTGCTCGGTCAGCTTGATGACCCGCTCCAAATCGACGACGGTCTGGGGTTGCATTTTGAGATCGAACAGAACGTATGTCCCTTCCTTGTGCCGGTTGATGGGGTAAGCCAACGTACGCCGGCCCCAAACATTAACAGACGCCACTTCACCGCCAAGTCCCTTAACTTGCTCCGAGACTTTTTCGACGATGCCAGTGACGCCTTCTTCGTCAGTATTGGGGTCTACAATTATGGTCAACTCGTACTCACGCATGCCAGTAACCTCCTTTCTGTGGATTTTTAGCCCCCGGTCCAGGCCAGGAGCAGAAAAGATGGCGAAGCACAGGCTTCATCCAGCGCTAGAATAATTTATCACAATTCTGGTTAAACGCAAATTGCCAACAAACCTGTTTTTTGGTAAAAACTATTGTTTTCCAAAATTCTTACATCCGGCAGCCGGTGAATTCTTTGCAAAAACACTGTTTTTATGTAAACTTTATCGTATGATTGCTGTCAGCCGACTGTCTGTAAAATCATTGCCGCTACTGGTTTTGGCCCTGCTGGGATTAATGTTTCCGGCTGCGCTTCCGGTTACGGCCCAATCACCCCCGCCACGGCTGAATCCTCGCTTTGGCCTGGTAGACGGTTTTGTGAACAGCGCCGAAGCCAGCGCCGCCGGCGCGGGCTGGACGCGCGTCTTTTTTCGGTGGGATGTGATCCAGCCCGGCGGCCCCGCCGACTGGAAACCGGCCAACGTACCAGACCCGCTCATCGACGCCGAGATTGCCGCCGGGCGTGAAATTGTGGGCGTACTGATCGGCACGCCGGCCTGGGCTTCGCCCGATGGCACCTCAACGGCCGTGCCGCCGGTTGAATTTTGGGGCGACTTTGTTTATAAAGTCGCGTCACAGTACAAAGGCCGGGTCAGCCGGTGGGTTATCTGGAATCAGCCGGACATCACCGATCCCGCCTCGGCCAACCACACCTGGGACGGCACCGAAGAGGATTACTTTCGGCTGCTCAAAGAGGCATACCTCAAAATAAAAACAGTTGACCCCACCATGCAGGTTCACGTGGCCGGGTTAACCTACACCTGGGATCAGCGCCAGGGCACGCCGCAATACCTGGCCCGGCTGCTCGATGTGATAGCGCAGGACCCCGACGCCGCGGCCAACAACTACTATTTTGATGCCGTTGGTTACCACATTTACTACGACCCCCGCCAGTTGCTGCAAATTTTGCCAGATGTTCGGGCTATTTTAGACTCGCGCGGGCTGGCCGATAAAGCCATCTGGATTGACGAAACCAACGCCCCGCCCTCGGAAGATTTCATCGAGCCGCCCAACGGCACGCCGCCCTTCAAAATTAGCCTCGAAGAGCAGAGCGCCTTTGTGGTGCAGGCGTTTTCGCTGGCGCTGGCCGGCGGGGCGGAACGCATCGCGTTTAACAAATTGCGCAACGAGCGTGGCCACCCCGATTCGGTGGTGCCGTTGGGGCTGCTGCGCGGCGACGACTCGCGCCGGCCCGCGTTTGAGTCCTTTCGCACAGCCAGTACCTATTTTGCCGATGTGGAGCAGGCGCAGTGGCAACAGGTGGGCGATGTGGTGGTGGTTACGCTGATTCGCACCGGGCAAACCACTACCGTAGTCTGGAATGTTGGCCGCACTCCGACGCCGTTCAATCTGCCGGCGATTGCCGGGCAGGCCCTGCTGGTTAACGACCAGGGCGCCACAGAAACGATCAGCGCGGTCAACGGCCAGTACAGCCTGCAACTGCCCGCCGCCGCCTGCACCAACGGCGACTACTGTTTTATTGGCGGCGCGCCCTGGCTGGTGGTTGAGGCCGGCCAGCCCGCAGCCCGCGAGCTTGCGCCGCAGCCCGAACCCACCGCGCCTCCGCCGCCGCCCACCAGCACGCCACCGCCCGCGCCAACAGCAACGCCGCTGCCGTTGCCGCCCACGCTCACGCCGGTGGCTACGCCTACCGCCGCCGAGGTAGCGGTGGCAACGGCTCCCCCGCCAAACAGCGGTCCGCCGCCGGCCATTTTGCCCGATACCCCGCCGCAGGGCCAGGTGTTGCCCGATTCCGAGGCTGATCCCTTTGCCCCGGCCGCTTCGTCAATCCCCGCCGATGAGGCTTTTGCCACACCCGTGCCGCCGGTATCGGCGCGTACAATTTTGCGGCCCGACCGGTTACTGTGGCTGTTTGTGATCGGTCTGATTGTGTTTACTGTGGCTTACGGCATTCAACTGACCATCTGGAATCGATTTAAACGTTAGCCAGCAGCGCGGCCGGGCCAACTGCGCTCACGGTTTGCGCCGCCAGTTTAACGGCCTGCCGGGCCGCCGCCACCGGCGATAGCCCCTGCATCAACCCGGCCAGCGTTGCCCCGCAAAATGTGTCACCGGCCCCGGTTGGATCGACTTCCGGCACGGGCGTGCCGGCCACGTGCGTAGCCGAGTCGCCCTCAATTACCAGCGCCCCGGCGGCATCGAGCGTAACAAACAACAGCGCCCCCGGTCGGCTCCGGGCCTGTTCGATGCTGCCAAACAAGCCCCGGGCTTCATTTTCATTCATAAAAAAGAAATCGGCCTGATTCAGCAACTCACGGACCTGCGCCGTTTGGGTAGTTACCAGCCGGGCGTATGTACCCACCGATACCCGGGTGTGTGGTTTGAGCGCCTGTAAAAAGGCTAACTGGCGCTCGGCGCTGCTCAGCGCGGCAATGTGAACCACATCTGTTTGCCGCACCAGCGCCGGCATCACCGCCGGAATGAGTTGGGCTTCTGCGCCCCAACTGGCGTTGAGCAGCGTAGCCCGGCCCTGGCCGTGGTGCGCAATCTCCAGCCGCGGCAGCTCGTCCGGGTTGATGGCCGGGCCAAGCCAGTGCAGCAGCCGGTCTGCCGGTTGCAGAACGTCGGGCAGCGGAGCCGGTTTGGGGGCAAACAGGCCGGTGACCGCGCCGGATTTTTGCGCAGCCAGGGCCGTGTACAAGCCCGCGCCGCCGGCCGTCCGGGCTATCTGGCCGCTGGTTAGATGCAGCACATCCAGCGACGCGGTGCCAATTACAAACAGGTTGGGTGTTGAGTTTGTCAAATTGGGTATTCCTCCTGACCCATTCATCGAATTATTTGCATAAATGGTCGTGTTGGGGTATCCTTTTTTGGAGCGTTTCTGGTTAATTTGCGAGTCTTAATCTTTTCCCGCCACCGTAAAATCAAACCTGTCACTGCTGATTAAGATCCCCGATAGCCGGTGTTGGAGTGTCGATGGTTTGTCATAAATGTAGCGAGCCTGCTATCGGTGTGTGCAAATTCTGCGGGCGGGCCGTCTGCAAAAATTGCTACACCAATATGCCGGTTATCCTGTCAGTTTATGTCGGAGCCAATCAAACGCCAAAAACAATTGTTGTGGCTGATGCCTTGTGGTGCGGCGTGTGCAAGCCGCAGCCAGAGCCGATCCCAATGCCGGAAATTTTTTGATGAGTACGTTATCCGATCGGCTTCAGGAAGAAATAAGCGTTCGGGAACGGGTAGGCGGCCTGTCACCCATCGACCTGCTGGATATGCCGGAGATTCTGGCCAACATCATCAGCCAAATGGTTCGCCGCAACGGCATGCATATCGATGAAGTTGCCCGGCAATTGGGGCAGTCTGTGGCAGATGCGCAGCTCACAATGGATAATCTGGTTGCCAAAGGCTACGTGCGGCGGGTTGAGGTTAACCATCAGGTTTGGTACAAAGCCTATTTTAGCCGAAAAGCAGACAAAAATGCGGGCATCTGGTCGCTGTTGGGCGAGGTGCTGAATGAAATATCATAAATTGAACGGTATTGGAGAAGAACAGCATGTCAAAAATCATCTCGATCCACTCGTTTAGAGGCGGTACTGGTAAATCAAATACAACCGCAAATGTCACCGCCATTTTGGCCAGCCAGGGGTTGCGAGTTGGTGTGGTTGACACCGACATCCAATCACCCGGCATTCACGTATTGTTTGGGCTGGAAGAAGATGAGATGAAGCACTCGCTCAACGATTATTTGTGGGGCAAGTGCAATGTCGACGAGGCGGCGCACGATGTGACCTCTCATCTTGGGGCAAATGTTTCGGGCCGGGTTTTTCTTATCCCCTCCAGCATCAAAGCCGGCGAAATTGCCCGTGTGCTGCGCGAAGGTTACGATGTGGGCCTGCTGAACGACGGCTTCCACGAGCTGGTTGACGCGCTTGATCTGGATGTGCTGATGATTGACACGCACCCCGGCCTCAACGAAGAAACTCTGCTCTCGATTGCCATTTCTGATGCGCTGGCCATTATTATGCGCCCGGATCAGCAGGACTATCAGGGCACCGGCGTTACTGTTGAGGTGGCCCGCAAACTCAATGTGCCCAAGCTGGTAATTGTGGTCAACAAAACGCCGCAGGTGTATGATTTTAACCAGGTTCAGAGCCAGGTAGAAAAACTCTACAGCGCGGAAGTTGCGGCCGTGATGCCCCATTCCGATGAAATGATGGCTCTGGCCAGCGCCGGCATCTTTGCCACCCGCTTCCCCGATCACGCGGTTACCGCGCTTTACAAACAAGTTGCCGCCAAATTAATGGCCTGATCTGCGTCTGGAATAAAAACTTTCAGCGCTATTGAATAAATACGATCCATCTGCCTGACCCAACGCAAGCAGGCAGATGGATCGTTTTATTTTAGGGTTACGCAGTTCGTTGCATGTCACTCTGAGCCGCAGGCGACCTGTGCCCTTTAGGGGAAGAGTCTCCAATTCGATCCAAATCACAGATTCTTCGCTCGTTCCTCGCTCAGAATGACCTCAACTGCGTAACTCTTATATTTGACAAGTCTCCGCTTGTCGGTCACAATTTTGGTTATTATGAACATCATTGGTTATAGCGGTTTACATCACAGCGTCAGTTTCAAACAAAACCAGTTCCCAAATCTGTCCCCGCGCGAGTATCGCATTGCTCAGGGTTTTGACTCGGCGGCGGCGCTGGTAACCGGCAGCGGAATTGTCGCCGCGGCCGCCGAAGAGCGCTTTACTGGCGACAAAGGCACCAACGCCTTCCCGGCCAACGCCATTCGTTACTGCCTGCAAGCCGGTCAGCTAAACCCGCGCCAGATCGATGTTATCGCCCACGGCTTTGCCTACGAGCCGGTCAAAAATGCTTTTGCCCACACCGATTTTGCTCGCCAGCAGTACGCTCAGGTTTACGCCCGCGACAACCAGTTGCGGCTGTTGCAGGAATTTCTGCCTGAGGTTGACCTGTCTGCCAAACTCGTTGAGGTGCCGCACCATCTGGCTCACGCCGCCAGCGCCTACTACGTCAGCGGCTTCAACGAGTCGCTTATTTTGGTGGTAGACGGCATGGGCGAGGTTCACAGCACCACCGTGGCTGTGGGCCGTGGCCGCACCATCGATGTTATCAAAACCGTCACCGCTCCCCACTCGCTGGGCATTTTGTACGGCGTCGTCACCCTCTATTTGGGCTTTTGGATGAGCTTTGATGAGTACAAAGTGATGGGGCTGGCGCCCTACGGCGACCCGCGCCGCTATTTCAACCAGATGATGGAGTTTGTCCAGCTTCAGCCCGATGGCACCTATTCGGTGCCGCTGCTCTTCCGCAACCCCACCCTTGCCGACAAAGAGACCTACCACGGCTCGCTGCGCATTTTGGAAGAAACCTTCGGCCCGCCGCGCCAGCCGGAAGACGAGATCACCCAGCGCCACAAAGACATCGCCGCGGCGCTGCAAGCCGTGCTGCAAGCCGTGCTGATGCACATGCTGCGTTTCTTTAAAAAGGAAACCGGCCAAACGAATCTGTGCATGGCCGGCGGCGTGGCTCTCAACTGCACCGCCAACGGACTCATCAAACGCAGCCGGCTGTTTAACGATATGTTCATCCAGCCTGCCGCCGCCGATGACGGCACGGCGCTGGGCGCGGCGTTGTTTACCCAAAATCAGCTCGAAGAAAAACCATCGTTCCGCAAAATGGCCCTGCCGTTGTGGGGGCCGGGCTTTTCTGCCGCCGACATCGAGGCCGCGCTGGCCGGCCGCAGCGATGTCACCTTTACCCGCGCCGAATCGTTTGACGCGCTTGCCGCCGACATTGCCGGCCGCATTGTCGCCGGGCAGGTGGTGGCCTGGTTTCAGGGCCGCATGGAATACGGCCCGCGCGCGCTCGGCAACCGCAGCATTCTGGCCGACCCGCGCCACCCCGAAATGCGCGCTCACATCAACCGGCTGGTCAAAAAGCGCGAAGCCTTTCGCCCCTTCGCCCCCGCCGTCACCATCGAGGCCGCCCCCGCTTATTTTGACATCGCCCCCGGCGACGAGTCGCTCTACGCCCACATGCTGTGCGTCACCCAGGTCAGGCCGGCCTACCGCGACCAACTGCCGGCCATCACCCACGTCGATGGCTCTGCCCGCGTGCAGACCGTGTCGCAGAGCGGCAACCCGCGCTTTTGGCAATTGCTCACCAAATTCGCCGAACTGACCGGGCTGCCCATCCTGCTCAATACCTCGTTCAATTTGCGCGGCCAGCCGATCATTTTGTCGCCGGCCACGGCCATCGACACCTTCGCCGGCTCGGAAATCGATGTGCTGGTGCTGGAAGATTTTATCGTCACCCGGCGTTAAACCGTCAGTCAGTCAATTTTGGGAGAAAAAATGGAGTGGCCATCCGCCAGCGCGGCCGGCTACTGGCGAGACCAGTTTGCCGGCCCGCTGCCAAATATCGATTCCCTGCTAAACAGCGCCCGCCCGCCGGTGCAGGCCTACCTGCGCGCCAGCGAAACCCACTCGCTCGGCCCGGCGCTCAGCCACGCTTTGACCGGCTTTTGCCGCCGGCAGCAAATTGCTCCCCGCGTCGCGCTGCTGACCGCCGTCGGCGCGTTGCTGCTGCGCCACACCGGCCAGCCGGATGTGCTGCTCGGTGCGTTGCTGCCCGGTCCGCATCTATTGCCGCTGCGCGTTAATCTGCCCGCCCGCCTGCCCGCTGCCGAGGCGCTCCGCCGCGCGGCGGCCACAGAACAGGCCGCCGCACAACACGCCCTCCCGCTCGATGACCTGCTGGCCGGTTTGGCCATCCCCGACGAACTTGACCGCGCCCCGCTGTTTCAACTGCTGGCGGCCTGGCTCGATGACTCGCTGTCCGCCGCCGATCTGGCCCAATTTGAAGCCCACACCGCCCGCTGCGATCTGCTGCTGCTGGCCGAAGAGTCCGGCGGCGCAGTGCAATTGACCGCCGGGTACGACTCGCTGTTGTTCAGCCCGGACACCGCCCGGCGGCTGCTGGCCCATCTGCACAACCTGCTGGCCGGGCTGGTTGCCGCGCCGGACACACCGCTGGCCGCGCTGCCGCTGCTCACCCCCGCCGAGCGCCGCCAGATTTTGCTCGACTGGAACGACACCCGCGCCGATTACCCCCGCGCGGCGACCGTGCCGCAGCTTTTTGAAAGCCAGCCGCCCCACGCCATCGCCGTTGAATTTGGCGGCGAGTCGCTCACTTACGCCGGGTTGAACGCCCGCGCCAACCAACTGGCCCGCTACCTGCGCGCCCGCGGCGTTGGCCCGGAAACGATGGCCGGCGTCTTCATCGAGCGCTCTGTCGAGATGGTAGTTGGCTTGCTGGCGGTGCTCAAAGCCGGCGGCGCGTATGTTCCGCTCGACCCCGCCTACCCCGCCGAACGGCTGCGGCTGATGCTGGCCGATACCCGCCCGCCGGTCATTTTGACGCTGGCCCATCTGGCCGGCCGCCTGCCGGACTCCGATTGCCGCGTCATTCGCCTTGATGCCGACTGGCCGGCCATCGCCGCCGAGTCCGCGGCCAACCTGCCGCCGCTGGCCGCCGCCGAAAATCTGGCCTACGTGATGTACACCTCCGGCTCCACCGGCCGGCCCAAAGGCATCGCCGTGAGCCACCGCGCGATTGTGCGACTGGTGCGCGGGGCCAACTACGCCCGCCTCACCGCCGCCGATGTTTTTTTGCAGCTTGCGCCCATTTCGTTCGATGCCGCCACGCTCGAAATTTGGGGCGCGCTGCTCAACGGGGCCAAACTGGTGGTTGCCCCGCCGCAGCCGCCGTCGCTGGCCGAGCTGGCCCGCCTCATCGGGCAGCACCGCGTTACCATTTTGTGGCTGACCGCCGGCCTCTTTCACCAGATGGTCGAGGCCCACGCGGACAGCCTGACCGGCGTCCGCCAGCTTTTGGCCGGCGGCGATGTGCTGTCGGTAGCGCATGTTCAAAAAATGCTCGGCGCGATGGCCGGCGGTAGCACGTTGATCAACGGCTACGGCCCCACCGAAAACACCACCTTTTCCTGCTGCTACCCGCTGACCAACCCGGCGCAGGTGGGAGCGACCGTGCCGATTGGCCGGCCCATCTCCAACACGCGCGCCTACATTTTAAACGAGGCGCTGCAACCCGCCCCGGTTGGCGCGCCCGGCGAGCTGTATCTGGCCGGCGATGGGCTGGCGCGCGGCTATTTCAACCAGCCCGGCCTCACCGCCGCCAGCTTCATCCCCAGCCCCTTTGGCCGCGGCGAGCGGCTGTACCGCACCGGCGATCTGGCCCGCTGGCGGCCGGACGGCACGGTGGAATTTTTGGGCCGCGCCGACCAGCAGGTCAAAATTCGCGGCTACCGCATCGAGTTGGGCGAGATTGAAACGGCGCTGAACGAACAGCCGGCCGTCGCAGCGGCGGTGGTGCAGGCGTTGCCCGACGCCGCCGGCGACAAACAGTTGGTAGCCTACGTGGCGCCCGCTGCCGCCGCGCCACTGTCGCTGGGGCAGACTCCCGCCGATTTGCGCCGGGAGCTGCGCCGCGCCCTGCAAGCCCGCCTGCCGGACTACATGCTGCCGGCCGCGTTTGTCTTTTTGGACAGCCTGCCGCTCACCCCCAACGGCAAAATTGACCGCGCCGCGCTGCCTGCGCCCGCACCGGCCCGGCCCGAACTGGCTGAGAAATTCTCGCCGCCGCGCGATGAGTTGGAAGAAACGCTGGCCGCCATCTGGCGCGAGGCGCTCGGCCTGGCCCAAATCGGCATCCATGATGACTTTTTTGCGCTGGGCGGCCACTCGCTGCTGGCCACGCAGGTGGTTTCGCGGCTGGCCCAACAGCACCGGCTCGACCTGCCGCTGGCCGCGCTGTTTGAGTCGCCCACTATCGCCGCGCTGGCCGGGCAAATTCGCCGCGCCGGGTCCGCCCCCGCCCCGGCGGCAGCCATCCCGCCCCGCGCCGAGTCCGGCCCCGCACCGCTGTCGTTTGGGCAGGAGCGGCTCTGGTTTCTCGATCAGCTTGAGCCGGGCAATATTGCTTATAACGTGCCGCTGCCGGTTATCCGGCTGATCGGGTTGCTCGATGCCGCCGCGCTGGAACGCAGCCTGGCTGCACTGGTCGAGCGCCACGCCAGCCTGCGCACCGTTTTTCCGTTGGCCGCCGGCCAACCCGTGCAGCAGGTCAACCCACCCGGCTTCGAGCTGCCTGCCATCGATCTGACTCATGTGCTCCCCGCGGCCCGCGCCGCCGAGCTGGAGCGTCGCGCCGCCGCCGAAGCCCGCCGCCCGTTTGACTTGGCCCGTGGCCCGCTGTTTCGCCCGCAGCTGCTCCGCTTTGCCGCCGACGACCACGCCCTGCTGCTGGCCATGCACCACATCATCACCGATGGCTGGTCGCTGGGCGTGTTTTACCGTGAACTGGCCGAACTGTACCGCGCCTTTGCCGCCGGCCGGCCCAACCCGCTGCCGCCGCTGCCCATCGACGCCGCCGATTTTGCCGCCTGGCAGCGCGCCGAAAGCGCCGCCGGAAAATTTAACGGCCACCTGGCCTACTGGCGCGAGCGGCTGGCCGGCGCGCCGCCGGTGCTGCCCCTGCCGCTCGATCACCCCCGCCCGGTTGATTCGGGCCGCCATCCCACCCACCGCAGTGCCGTGCGGCTGTCGCCGCAGCTCACCGCCGCGCTGTCCGAGTTGAGTCAAACGAACGGCGCAACCCTGTTTATGACCCTGCTGGCTGCGTTTTTTGTGCTGCTGTTCCGCCACACTCGCCAGAGCGACCTCAGCCTTGGCACGCCGGTAGCCGCCCGCACCCGCCCGGAACTCGAGGGGCTGTTCGGGTTTTTGGTCAACACGCTGGTGCTGCGCGCCGATCTCTCCGGCCGGCCCACCTTTCGGGAGTTGCTGCGACAGGTGCGGCAAACCACGCTCGATGCTTTTGCCCACCAGGAATTGCCCTTTGAAAAACTGGTCGAAGCCGTGCAGCCGGAGCGCGACGTGAGCCTGACGCCGCTGTTTCAGGTGATGTTCACCCTGCAAACAACGGCCATGCCCGGCCTCGAGTTGCCCGGTTTGACCGCCGCCCTCAGCGAAGTGTCGCCCGGCGCGGCCAAGTTTGATCTGGAACTGGAGCTGGCCGAAACCCCGTCCGGGCTGGCCGGCTGGTTTGACGCCGACGCCCGCCTGTTTGACGCCGCCACCATCGAGCGGCTGGCCGGCCACTGGCGCACGCTGCTGGCGGCCATCGTTGCCAACCCCGACGCGCCGATTACCACCCTGCCGCTGCTGACCGAGCCGGAGCGGCAGCAATTGCTGGTCGATTTCAACCGTACCGGGCGTGACTTTGCGCTGGCCGCGCCGTTTCCGCAGGTGTTCGAGGCGCAGGTTGCGGCCACGCCCAACGCCATCGCCGTGGCATGCGACGGCGCGCGGCTGACGTATGCCCAGCTCAACGGGCAGGCCAACCAGCTGGCCCACTGGCTGGCGGCGCATGGCGTTGGCCCGGAAACGGTGGTCGCCCTGCTGGCCGAGCGCGGCATCGAATTGCTGACGCTGATGCTGGCGGTGTTCAAAGCCGGCGGCGCGTATCTGCCGCTCGATCCACTGCACCCGCCGGCGCGGCACGCCCGGATTTTGCGCCAGAGCCGCGCCCCGCTGGTGCTGGCCGCCGCCGAATTTGAGCCGGTGCTGGCCGAGGCGTTGGCCGCTGTGCCGGAGTCCGTCCGCCCGCGCGTGGCGCAGATCGAGCCGCTGCTGGCCCGGTCCGGCCCGGAGACCAACCTGCCGCCCCGCGCCGCGCCCGATAACCTGGCCTACGTTATTTTTACGTCCGGTTCCACCGGCGCGCCCAAAGGAGCGATGGTTACCCACCGGGGCATGCTCAACCACCTGTGGAGCAAAGTGACGGATTTGGGGTTGACCGCCGCCGCCGTCATCGCCCAAAACGCCTCGCAGTGTTTTGATATTTCGGTGTGGCAGTTTTTGGCGGCGCTGCTGGTGGGCGGGCAAACGCACATTTTTAAAAACGAGGTGGCCCACGACCCGCCGCGCCTGCTGGCCGAAGTCTCACGCCAGCGGATTACCATCTTTCAGGTGGTGCCGTCGCTGCTGCGGGCCATCATTCAGGCCACCAATGCCGCTGCCGCGCCGGATTTGGCGGCGTTGCGCTGGGTGGTGCCCACCGGCGAGGCGCTGACCACCGAGCTGGCCCGCCAGTGGCTGGCCCTCTACCCGGCCATTCCGCTGCTCAACGCTTACGGCTCCACGGAATGTTCCGACGATCAGTGCCACCACCCGCTGGCCGCCGTGCCGGACGATTTTCACCTGCCGGGCATCCCCATTGGCAAAGCGATGGCCAATGTGCAGATGGTCATTCTCGATGGCGAGCTGAATCCCGTGCCGCTGGGCGTGGCCGGCGAGCTGTACGTGGGCGGGGTGGGGGTGGGCCGCGGCTACCTGCACGACCCGCGCCGCACCGCCGAGGTGTTTGTGCCCAATCCGTTTGTAAAGGATGAAGAAGGACGGCGGAAGGCGGAAGAAAAACAAGCTGACTTCACCCTTCATCCTTCATCCTCCATCCTTTACAAGACCGGCGATTTGGGCCGCTACCTGCCGGACGGCTCAATTGAGTTTTTGGGCCGGGTCGATTTTATGGTCAAAATCCGTGGCTTCCGCATCGAACTGGGTGAAATTGAGGCGGCGCTGGCCAAACACCCCAACATCGCCGAGGCGGTGGTGCTGGCTCGCGCCCAGCCTGCCGCGCCGGACGACCAATATCTGGCGGCGTATGTGGTGGCCAAACAGCCGCCCGCGCCGGCCGCCGCCGAGCTGCGCGCTTTTTTAAAGGAGCGTCTGCCGGATTACATGCTGCCGGCGGCGCTGGTGGCGCTGGACGAAATGCCGCTGACCGGCAATGGCAAAATCAATCGCCGGGCGCTGCCGGAGCCGGAATTTAACGGCGACGCGCTCACCGGCAGTTATCGCCCGCCAGAAACGCCGTTGCAGGCCGCGCTGGCCCGGCTGTGGGCCGAAGTGCTGGGCCGCGCGCCGGTGGGCCTCAGCGACGACTTTTTCGCGCTGGGCGGTCACTCGCTGCTGGCCACGCAGTTGAATTTCCGCATTCGGGAGGCGTTTCAGATTGACCTGCCGCTGCGCGAGTTGTTCAAAGCGCCCACCGTGGCCGAGCAGGCGGTGGTGGTTGAACGGCTGCGAAGGGGGCTGACCGGTGGCGCGGCCATCGATTTTGAGGCCGAGGCGGCGCTGCCGGCCGACATCCGCCCGCGCGCGCCGGTTGGTCCGCCGGCTGAGTTGAAGTCAATTTTGCTGACCGGTGCGACCGGTTTTTTGGGCGCGTTTGTGCTGGCCGACCTGCTGCGGCAAACATCGGCGCGGCTGTTTTGTTTGGTGCGCGCCGGCGGCGAGTCAGCGGCCCGGCAGCGACTGGTGGACAACCTGCGCCGTTACCAGTTGTGGCAGCCGGAATTTGCCGACCGGTTGCAGCCCGTCCCCGGCGATTTGACCCAACCCTGTTTTGGCCTGTCCCAAAGCGACTACGCCAGCCTGGCCGGGTCGGTGCAGGCAGTGCTGCACAACGGGGCGGTGGTCAACTTTGTGTACCCCTACGAGCGGCTGCGGCCGGCCAACGTGGCGGGCACGCTGGCAGTGCTGCGACTGGCCGCGGATTTCGGGCTGCCGCTGCACTATGTTAGCACGGTCTCGGTGTTTGACTCGCGGCCCTATTTTGACCGGCGCACCATTTTTGAAGGCGACACGCCGGGCCACGCCGCCGGGCTGATGTACGGTTACGCTCAAAGCAAATGGGTGGCCGAGCGGTTGGTATTGGCGGCGCGGGCGCGCGGGCTGGCAGCAGCCGTTTACCGGCCCGGCACAGTCATCGGCGATACCCGCAGCGGTATCTGGAACAGCGGCGATTATTTGGGCCGGTTCATTACCGGCTGCATTCAGTTGGGGGCCGCGCCGGAACTGGACCAGACGCTCAGCCTGGCCCCGGTTAATTTTGTGAGCCGGGCGCTGGTGCATTTGCTGCGGCAGCCGGAATCGCTGGGGCAAACGTTCCATTTGGTGTCGCCGCACGAGATGCACCTGCGCGAACTGGCCGCGCTGCTGGCCGGCCACGGTTATCCGCTGGCGTGGCAGCCGTTTGCGGACTGGCGGGCGGCGCTGCTCGAGGCCGGCGCGGCCAATGCCCTTTACCCGCTGCTGCCGCTGTTTGTGGAGCGGGTCTCGCCGGACGAGCCGCAAACGCTCATCGAACTGCTGCCGCAGGAGCCGCGCTACGACTCGGCGCGGTTGCAGGCGGCGCTGGCCGGCAGCGGCATCGTTTGCCCGCCGCTCGATGGGGAACTGCTGGGGCGGTATCTGGCATTTTTTAGGGGTAGCGGACTGCTCACGCCCAAAAATGAAAATTCAGCGTAGGGGCGTTTCGCGAAGCGCCCCTACAGCAGCAGGTCTGGCGTGACGGCGGGCTACAAGCCCGACTTGCTGAAAGCGGAGTCCAAAACTACAGTTTTGGACTCCTGCTACAAATTTTTAGAAGCCGGGGCAGGAATACGCCCTGATTCCTGAATCCTGACCCCTGAATCCTATTTTTAAGGGAGGAATAATGGCCGATTTTGAAGACACCACAATTTACAAAGTTGTTATCAACGACGAAGAGCAGTATTCCATCTGGCCGGCGGAACGGGAAAATCCCGCCGGCTGGCGCGACGCCGGTAAAAGCGGCCCCAAAGAAGAGTGCCTGGCCTACATTGAAGAGGTGTGGACCGATATGCGCCCGCTCAGCCTGCGCCGGAAAATGGAACAGGCCGCCAGTACAGACCAACAGGATTAATGGGCTATCGCCATGGTGCAGCAAACCCCGTATCATTTTATTGGCCTCAGTTACGACGGCCTGCACGACTCCAATGTGGCTTACCTGACCGATAAAATTGAATATGCAGCGCTGGAAGAGCGTTTTTCCCGCGAAAAAAAGGACGGCCGGCCGCCGCGGCAGGCACTGGACTATTTGCTGGCTAATTTCGACATCGACCCGCAGCGGGTGCGTTTTGCCTGCCCTATTTTGCCGCCGGCTCGTTCCGAGGCGGAATGGCAGCGGCCCGGCGTTGACCGGCAGTTAATTCAGTACCCCGAGCGGCGCGACTCGCAGCGCTTTGGGCTGGAGTACATCCGCCAGTTTGCCGCCGAGCCGGTATTTGTGGGCCACCACGATGCCCACGCCGCTTCGGCTTACTACACCTCCGGTTTTGGCGGCAAAACGCTGGTGCTGGTGATCGATGCCGGCAACTTTTTTGACCCGTGGTGTGTCAGTTTTTACGAGGGGCGCGACGGCCGGCTCCGCCGGCTGGCACAATCGCCGGACAGCCGCATTGCCGATGGTTACGCTTTGGTCACGGCGGCGCTCGGGTTTAGGCCGCTGCACCACGAAGGCAAAATCACCGGGCTGGCCGCCTTCGGGCGTTACAACCCGGCGCTGCTGGAGCAGCTGGTTCCGCTGCTGGCCGACCCCGAGCTGGTATACCAGATTACTCATTGGGAAAACGTGGGCAGCCGCAAGCAGCCGCCGCGGCTGGTGGTTAACCGGCACATCGAGCGGCTATCCTCGTTGTTAGATGAATTTTCGCGGGAGGACATCGCTTTTGCCGTGCAGGCCCTCACCGAGCAGAAAACGCTGGCGCTGCTAAAAAATTACGCCGGGCAGTACGATTCGATTTGCCTGGCCGGCGGGCTGTTTGCCAATGTGGCGCTAAATTATAAAATAAAACAATTGGGGTTTGATCAGATTTTTATCCATCCGGCGATGGGTGATGACGGCCTGGCTTTGGGCGCGGCGCTGTGGGCCAAAGCGGAGGCCGAGGCTGGGCTGCTCCCTGTGCGGCTGCCTAACGTTTACTTTGGCCCTCGTTACGGCAGCGTAGATTTGCCCGCACTGTTCAACGAATACGGTCTGGTATTTGAAGAACACGCGCAGATTGAGCCGGTGATTGCCCGGCTGCTGCACGCGGGCAAAATTGTGGCCCGCTTTGCCGGGCGGCTGGAATACGGCCCACGCGCGCTCGGTAACCGCAGCATTCTTTATCGCGCCGATGACGCCAGCGTAAATTACTGGCTCAACGACAAGCTCAACCGTACCGAATTTATGCCCTTTGCTCCGGCGGTGTGTGATTATCAGGCCGGTGACCTGTTTAAAAATCTGGCCGGCTGCGAATATGCAGCCAGTTTTATGACCATTACTCTGGATTGCACTGAAACGATGAAACAGCGCGCGCCCGGCGCGGTTCACGTCGATGGCACGGCCCGGCCGCAGATTGTCAGCCGCGGCTTCAACCCATCGTTTTATGAAATTCTGGATCACTACTACCGGCTGACTCATGGCCAGTCGATCCTGATTAACACCAGTTTTAATATGCACGGCGAGCCGATTGTGCTGACTCCCCGCGACGCCATCGCTTCTTTTTTAAGAAGCGGGCTGGATGTGCTGGCAATTGAGAATTTTATAGTTACTTCTGCGCCGCTTTAGTGTATAATTGAACCGTAAAGGAAGAGAAGAGGTAATGAGATACCCCCGTTGGTCAAATTTAGCCACTTTGGTGCTGCTGGCGGCGGCGGTGCTGCTGGCGGCGTGCTCCAGCTCCACCGCGTCCATTGAACAGGTATCGGCCACGCCCACCGCCGCCCCCACCGAAGTTCCCAGCGGCCGCGGCGCGGGCGGTACGCTGCGCCTGCTGCACTGGCAAGCGCCCGATATTCTCAACCCGCACCTGGCCCCGGCCAACAAAGACCTGGAAGTTAGCCGCATTGTGTACGAACCGCTGGCCAGTTTTGACGCCGACAACAACATGGTGTTGTTTCTGGCCGCCGAAGAGCCAACACTGGATAATGGCCTGGTCGCCCCGGATGGCAAATCGGTGACATGGAAGCTCAAACGGGATGTCAAATGGTCCGACGGCGAGCCGTTCACCGCGGACGATGTACTGTTTACCTACCAGTACATCACCAACAAGGCGGTCAATTCGCCATCGCAGCCGCTGTACGAGGCCATTGACACGGTTGAAGCCATCGACAGCTTTACGGTAAAAATCAATTTTAGGGAAGTCAACCCGGCCTGGGCGATTCCGTTTGTGGGTATACAGGGCGTTATTTTGCCTCGCCACATTTTTGAGAATTACAACGGGGCCAATGCCCGGCAGGCGCCGGCCAATTTTATGCCGGTGGGCACCGGCCCGTACATGATCACCCCGGACGGTATCAAACCGCAGGAAGTGCTCTTTTTGGGCACCGATCTGATTCAGACGGTTAAAATTGTATTTGTGCCCAACCCCTATTTCCGTGAGGCGGACAAACCCTATTTTAGCCGGGTTGAGTTGAAAGGCGGCGGCACGGTTAACGAGGCGGCGCGCTCGGTGTTGAAGGCCGGCGAAGATGATTTTGGCTTCAATTTACAAATTGAACCGGAAGTGCTCGACGAGCTGGCGACCGGCGGCAAAGGTCACGTGGTGGCCAATTTTGGGGCCAGAGTAGAGCAGATAGTTATCAATCAAACCGATCCCCGCCGCGAAACCCCCGACGGTGAACTCTCCAGTGTGAAGTTCTCCCACCCTATTTTCAGCGACAAACGGGTGCGCCAGGCTATTGCCTACGCCATCGAACGGCAGGCAATTGCCGCGCTGTACGGTTCAACGGGCCAGGCCACCAGCAACAATCTGGTCGCGCCGACCAATTACGTATCGCCCCACCAATTTTATGAGTACAATCCAGACATGGCCAAACAACTGCTCGATGAGGCCGGCTGGGTTGACACCAACGGCGATAGCATTCGGGAAAAGGACGGCCAGCCGTTGCACCTCAACTCGCACGCCACGGTCAGTTCGCTGCAAAAGCAAAGCCAGCAGATTATTCAACGCAATCTGCGAGCCATCGGTATTGACCTGGAAGTAAACCTGTTTGACGCCAGCACCTACTTTGGCGATGCGGCCACCAACCCGGCCAGTGTCTTTCAGTTTCAGGCCGATCTGGAGTCGCTCGATATTTCCAGCGAAAGCCCGGACCCCGGTTCGTACATGCGCTTTTGGATTTGTGACCAGATTCCGCAAAAAGCCAATGGCTGGTCGGGCATTAATTTGGGGCGCTGGTGTAACCGGCAGTACGATGAACTTTTCCGGCAAGCCAGCACGGAAATCGACCCGGACAAGCGGCGCGAGTTGTTTATTCAAATGAATGATCTTCAGGTGGAAGATGTGGCGATGATTCCGTTGGTGCATCTGGCCCGGGTATCCGGCGTCAGTAACACTATTGACGGCCTCAACCCCACCCCCTGGGATGGCGACGTATGGAATATTAAAGATTGGACGCGGTCCACCAATGACAACTAACACAACTTCGACAACCACCGCTCAAACAGGCCAGCAGAGTTCCAGCCGGGTGTTGACCTTTGTTGAACGGCTTCCCTGGGCCAAAGCCCTGCGAAACCAGCCCATCGGCGTGAGGCTGCTGATTGGTTTTGGGGTAATGATTTTGCTCACCCTGCTGGTGGTCGCTTTAAGTTATTTGACCAGTACGTCGGCCACGGAAGATATTAACCGCACCAACACTGTTCGCGTGCCGACGGCGCTGGTTTCGGCGCGCGCTCAGGCCAGCCTGCTCAAAATGTTGGGCGACGTGCGCGGTTATCTGGCTCTGGGCCAACAGGATTTTAAAGACAGCTACACCCGGTCTCGCGCCGAGTTTGAAAGCAGTCTGGCCGAATTGCAGCGCCTTTCGCCCAACCTCAGCCCAGAAAACCGCCAGCGCCTCACAGATTTGCAGGTGGCCTTTGCCAAGTGGTCGGCGCTGCCGGAAAAATTATTTGAGCTGCGCGATGACCAACTTGAGCGCGAGCCGGCCTACAAAATTTTGGCAACGGATGGTATTTTGCTGGGCGGTAGGGTGCTGATTGAAACCAACCAGCTCATCGACGCCCAGGGCCGCCGCCCACCGACCCAGGAAACCGTGGCCGCGCTGGCCGATATGGCTCAATTTCAGGGCACCTTTGCCTCAATGCTGTCCGGGTTGCGCGGCTACGTTACCACGCGCAACCGCACGTTTAAGGGTGAATACGAAGCCAACCTGACCAACAATCAGTTTGCCTGGGATCGATTGCTGGAACGAAAGAATCTGCTCACCCCCAGTCAGCAAACTTCGCTGGATAAAATTGCCGAAAATCGGGATAAATTTTTAGAGTTACCCGACCGGATGTTTGAAATTTTGGAAAGCGACCAGTGGCGGCAGGACCTGTATCTTTTCAGTACAGAAACCGTGCCGCTTACCACGGATATGCAGCAGCTTTTGGCCGGTATTACTTCTGACCAGCAGGCGTTGCTCGAACGTGAACTGGCGACCGGACGGGACCGGTTGCTGTTGACCAACCAGCAGATTCTGTTGAGCGGTGTGGTGGCCCTGATTATTGGCATTGCTTTGTCAATTATTTTTCGGGAGAATATTGCCGGCCCTATCCGGCGACTTACCGGCGTGGCCAACATCATCCGCGAGGGCGATCTGGGCGCCCGCGCTGTGGTTGAGTCGAATGATGAAATTGGCATACTGGCCGAAACGTTCAACAGTATGACCGGCCAGCTTAGCCAAACGCTGCAACAGGTGCGCAAAGAAAAGAAACGGGCCGACGACTTGCTGGAAGTTGTCATCCCCATCGGGGTTGAGCTGTCGGCGGAAAAAGATTTTAACCGGCTGCTGGAAAATATGCTGGTGCAGGCCCAGGATTTTTGCCGCGCCAACGGTGGTATCCTCTACCTGCGCCGGGAAAAAGAAGACGCCCTGCGCCTGATGATTGTGCGCAACAACCGCCAGAACATCGCGCTGGGGGGCACCACCCAAAACGAAATCACTTACCCGGCGGTGCCGCTGGTAGAAGGCGATGGGTTTAACGAGCGTGATGTGGTGGCCCACGTGGCGCTATCGGGCAACGCGGTTAACCTGGCCGATACCTCAACGGTGACCGAGTTTGACGCCACCGCCATCCAGCCGGAGAGCGACAGTTATCAGGCGGCTCGCTCAATGCTGGTTATCCCCATTAAAAACCCGGAGGGCAAAGTGCTGGGCGTGATGCAGTTGCTGGACCCCACCGACCCCGATACCGGCCAGATTATTCCGTTTGACACCAATTTGCAGCAAATGATGGAGTCGTTCTCTTCGCTGGCGGCGGCCGCGTTGGAAGCCTACATCCGCGAGCAAAGCCTCAAACGAGAAATCCAGCAGCTAAAAATAGAAATTGACGAAGCCAAACGCCAGCAGCAGGTGAGCGAAATTGTTGAAACCGATTTCTTTGCCGACTTGCAGGCGCGGGCTCGGGAAATCCGTGGGCGCAGCCGGCGCGGCCGCAGCGAAAAATCCGGTAGCACTGACGCCGATGACTCAGAAACCTAAACCAACAGCGTGATGAATCGAATCTCTCAACTCTTAAAATTAAGGCCGGGCGAGTGGAAGCTGGTTGTGCCGCTGCTGCTGCTGCTCACCCTCAACACTATTGTGGGCGAACTGCTACAGGTGGTGGCGACAAGTGGCTTTGTTAGCAAAGTTGGTGCGCCCAGCCTGCCCTGGGTGTGGATGATCGATATGGTGGCGCTGCTGATTTTTGCGGCGCTCTATTCGCTGGTGGTAGACCGGGTGAAGCGGGTGCAGTTGGTGGCCTGGCTGCTGGGCGGATTTGCTGTAATCTACCTGATGATCCAGCTTTTGTTTTTCTACGGTGTGCCCGCGGGCATCAACTACTTTTTGCTGTTCATTTTTGCCGACCAGCAGTTTTTTATTTTCCCGCTGGCGTTTTGGGCGCTGGCCAGCGACGTGTTTCGGATTGCCGAGGCCAAGCGGTTGTTCCCGGTGATCGGCGCCGGTTATGCGTTTGGCAGCATCATTGGCAACAGCGCGGCGGCCAGCTCGGCGTCCATTTTTGCCCGGTACGGCGGCGAGCCGTTTCAATTGTTGGGGCTGGCCGCGGTTTTGTTGCTGATTGGCGTGGCCCTGTTGTTGTTTGCCTTTCGCAACCGCACCCTGCCGAGCCGTCAATCCAAAGAAAACCAGATCAACATCCGCGAGTCGTTTACGGTGGGGCTGGATTTCTTTAACAACGTGCCGCTGTTTCGCTATCTGGGAATTGTGGTGCTGTTGGGTTATTTGGGCTACACCATCATTCAGTACCACTTTTTGTCGGTGCTCAACAGCGCCTTTGCCAGCGACCTGCAATTTCAGGCCTTTTTTGGCTCGTACCGGGTGGCGTTGATTGTGGCTACCCTGCTGGCGCAGTGGCTGCTAACCGGCCGGCTGCTGGAACGAGTCGGCTTGAAAAGCAGCTTTGTGATTTTTCCGGCGGCCGTGTTTTTGGCCTCAACCAGCGGCCTGGCAATTGTGGGGCTAATTGGCGGGGCGATGGGCGTGTTTGTAATGGAACTGGTTGAGCGGGCCTGGGACCAGCCGGTCAGAAAATCGCTGCAAGGGCTTATCCCCGATGAACGACGCGGCCGGGTGACCACGTTTATGGACACCTATTTGCTGGCCGTGGCGACCATTGCGGCCTGCGTTTTTTTGTTGATCATCCTCAATGTGGCGGTAGTGGCCCAGATTTCGGCCTATCTCACGGCGGTCATCTATCTGGTGATCGCCGGGGTGGCCGGGTTGGCGGGAGTTTGGGCCGCCTGGCGCGCTCGCGCCGAGTACGATCAGAGCATGCTCAACTGGCGGTTGTCGCGCCGGCAGCGTAAAGGCTTTACCGGCGTTATGAAAAAGCTGGATTTTTAAAAGAGAGCGGTTATGCCCAAAATTGTTTTGGTCCATTCTTTCCGGCACGGGGTTGGACGCTCCAGTCTGGTGGCCAACCTGGGCTATCTGCTGGCCGAGCAGGGTCAGCGGGTGGGCCTGGTTGACGCCGATACCGAGTCGCCGTCGCTGCATTATTTGTTGGGGCTTGAGGATTGCCGGCCGGCGGGCACCTTTCTTGATGGCCTGACCGGCCGCTGTCCCATTGAAGAGAGCGCTGTACCGGTTTCTCATCTTCTGCCGCCCGACTCCGGCGCGCTCTTTTTTGTGCCGGGCGCTGCCGCCGCCAGCCCGTTCGACTCGCCGGACTTGCTGGAGCCAATCAGCAACGCTTGCCTGCGGCTGGTGCAATTTTATCAGCTCGACACCCTGCTCATCGACTCGCAGCCGGGGTTGAGCCGGCAGGCATTGCTGTCGCTGACGCTGCCGGATGTGCTGCTGCTGGTGCTACGCCACGACTGGCGTGATTATCAGGGCACCGGCGTCACCGTTGACGTAGTGCGCCAGTTGGCTGTGCCGCGCGTGGCGTTGCTGGTTAACGAAGCGCCGGCCGCGTTTGAAGCCGCGGCGCTCACTGCCGAGCTGGCCGATGTGTTTCAGAGTGAAGTGGTGGCCGTGCTGCCCCACCTCGATGAGATGATGGTTCTGCCTTCTCCCCGGATTTTTGCCCGGCACTACCCGGCCCACCCAGTTACGGCGATTCTGCGCCAGGCCGCCAACAAGTTGGCCGGTTGACGCCGGGCCAAACACGCCCAACCTCGGAGAGTGAATGCCAATATCCGATTTTGCCCAGAAAATTGTTAACAACGTCGAACGGGTTATCGTTGGCAAGCGCGAAGAAATTGAGTTGCTGCTGGTGGCCATGCTCTGTCAGGGCCACGTGTTGCTGGAGGATGTGCCCGGCACGGGCAAAACCATGCTGGCCCGCAGCGTGGCCGTGAGCATGGGCATCGGTTTTAAACGGCTGCAATGCACCCCGGATTTGCTGCCCAGCGACATCACCGGCGTCTCTGTTTTTTTGCAGCATGCCGGCGAGTTTGAATTTCGGCCGGGGCCGGTATTTGTCAATATTTTGCTGGCCGATGAGATTAACCGGGCCACGCCGCGCACCCAATCGGCGTTGCTGGAGGCCATGCAGGAGCGGCAGGTCACTGTCGATGGCCAGCCGCGGCTGCTGCCCCGGCCATTTTTGGTGCTGGCCACCCAAAACCCGGTAGAATTTGAGGGCACCTTCCCCCTGCCGGAGGCCCAGCTTGACCGCTTTTTAATGCGGCTGCGGCTTGGCTACCCCAGCCTTGATGACGAACGGCAGATTATTCGCAGCCAGCGCGACGGCCATCCGGTGGATACATTGCAGCCGGTGGTTGATGGCGCTGAACTGCTCAAGCTGGCCCATCAGGCCAGTGCCGTTCATGTGGACCCGTCGCTGGAAACGTACATTTTGGCGCTGGTGCAGGCCAGCCGCACCCACCCCGATCTGAGTTTGGGAGCCAGCCCGCGCGGCAGTTTGGCGCTGGTAAAAACCAGCCAGGCGCTGGCCGCGCTGCGCGGCCGGGATTACGTCATCCCCGATGATGTAAAAAAATTAGCCCCGTTGACGCTGGCTCACCGGCTGATTTTAAAGCCAGAAAGCCAACTGCGGGGCAAAACGGTGCATTCGGTGCTGCGGGAAATTATCAACGCCACGGAAGTGCCGCTGGAAGAGTAGCGATCTCAGTTTTTCATGATTTCGGCCAGCACGGTGGTGGCGTACGCCCCCGGCGGCAGCTCAAACGAAACCATCAGCCCATCATCCCACCAGATGTTGGGCTGTTTTAATTCAAAACGATAGGGCCGGCGCGCCCCCCGGATTTTTAGCCCGGCCACTTTAAAGCTATCGACGGTGAGGTTATGCGCGGCCAGCAGCTCCCTTTCCCGGCAGCCGGGGTCGTGCTCGGCCAGCAGCGCCTTGGGGCCATACAGCGGGCCAGAGGGGCTGATCTCAAAGCTGTCGGCGCGGGGCTGTTCGGCGGCGGCGTCTTCTACCAAAAACGACGCCCCTTTGCCGTGAATATAGGCCACGTCGCCATCAACCAGCGTGCCCAGCCGGTCCAGCCGCTCAACCAGCAGCATATTAAACAACTTGGCCTGAAAAGCCGAAACAAACAGGCTTTTCAATTTTACATTCACCGAGCGCATAGCCGCATCCAGTTTGCCGCCCGATTGGACAACCGCCGCCACGGCGCGGCGTTCGTCAACCAGATCATGCGGCCACTGCGCCAGCGCCTCATCCCAGCGACCTTCATCCACTAATTGGCGGGCGTGCTGCGCGTGGCGCGGTTCTTTGGGATGCGGCTGGCCCAGAAACTCGGCCACAAAGCGGGCCGGGTCGTTGCGTACCAAAGCTTCGCCCAGCAGGTCGGTGTTGCCCCGGTTGCCAAAACGCTGCTCGCCAAAAAAGTTGGGCACGCCGGCTTCGGCCAGCCGGGCCACAATTTTTTCGGCCAGCGGCAGAGCCGACGGCTCAATATTGCGCACCCGGATCACAAAGCGGTTGCCGGCCAGATGCCCGGTTTTGAGTTTATTGTGATGTCGCTCGGCGGCCAAAATTTTGATGTGGGGCAGCTCCAGCGCCAGCACCGCTTCGGGCGTGGTCAAATTAATCGAAAGTACCTGCCGGGTGATGGCGTGCGCATCTTTTAATCCGGCGGTGCCCACTTCCTTGGGCGAAACGTGCAGCGCCTGGGCAATCTGTCGCGCGGCGGCGTAAGTGGAAATGCCTCGTTTTTCAATGGTGGCAAATACGTGCTGGCCTTTGCCGGCCGCCGGGTACAGGGGAATCTCTTCGACAACAAAGTCTTCCGGCGTGCTTTTGAGCGTGCCGCCAATGCCCGGCAGGTCGGCGGTGAGAAAGGGGGTATCCATTGGCTATTCTACTTTGCTGACCGTGGCCTGGCCAAAAATTGTGCCGTCTGGCAGGGTAGCGCCATCCAGTTTGGCCTCTTGCAGATTGGCCTTCCACCACAACTTGCCGGGATTGGTGTCTTTTAAATTGGCGTTTTTTAAATTGGCTCCGTCAAAATTGGCTCCGGAAATATTGGCCCCGCTCAGGTTGACCCCTTCCAGGTTGGCCCAGCGCAAATCTGCGCCGCTAAGGTTGGCCGCTTGCAAGCTGGCCCCTCTGAAATCCGCGCCGGTCAGGATTGCCTTCGACAGGTCGGCCCGTTTAAAGCTGGATTGCCGCAGGTTTGAGGCGTTAAGGTTGGCCTGGGCCAGGTTGCCCCGGTCAAACGTGCATTTGGTGAGCGTTGCCCCATCAAAATTAGCTCGCGCCAGTTTTTGCTGGGTAAAAGTATCGCCCTCAACAATCACGCCGGGAAAATCGCGGTAGCCGCTTTGGTAGCGCCGAATGATATCATCGGCGGTCATCTCTTTTCTGCTTCTTCGTTTCATAACCGGAATTCCTGCAATAAAGTGAGTGGATTATAACCTTGCCCCGGCAGTAAATGCAAGTGAACCGCGTTTTTACACATCCAGCACAATCACGCGCAGAATGCCGTCTTTTTCACCGATGGCCATTAACGGTTTGCCTTTGCCGGTGCGGGCGGCTTTGGGCAGCGCCCGGGCGTAAACCGTTTTGGTATTTTTCTTTTGCGAGATGTACATCACCCGGTTGCTCAAATTGACCACTGCCGCTGCCGCCACCGGGCCGGTATCTTTGCCCAACGGCATAGCGATGACGCCCTGCCCGTAGCGCCCCTGTTTGGGAAACTGTTCCAGCTCGATGCGTTTGCCCAGCCCCTGCTCGGAAACCAGCACCAATTCACTGCGGGGTTTGACCGGGCCGCCGCCGGCCAGCTTCTCGTTTTTGCCCAGTTTCATGCCCCACACGCCGGTCGCCGGCAGGCCCATGGGCCGCACATCTTCTTCAGAAAAACGAATGCCCTGCCCGCCGGAGCTGACCAGAATCACGTCGCTTTCGCCGGGGGTCACAAACGCGGTCAGCAGCCGGTCGCCATCCTCAATACCGATGACGGTCGCGTCGCTGCCACGGACATCATTCAAATCAGCCAGGGTGATCCGCTTCACCCGCCCCTGCTCAGAAACCAAAAACAGATAACCGCTCGGCTCGTCGCTGTGGGGCAGGGCCAGACCGGCCACAATTTGCTTGACCTCGCCCGCGCTGAATTCGGTCAGGCTGGGGCCATCGCCCGGCTCCGCACCTTTGGGCACCTGATGCATGGGGATGATCACGGCCTGTCCGTCGCTGCTGAACAGGTAGAGCATATCGCGGGTGTTGGCCGGCACGCTTACTGTGAGGGGGTCTTTTTGGCGGCCACGAGCCGGGTCCAGCCCGTCGGCGGCGGGCCAACTGCACAGCCGGCCGCTTTCAGTCACGGTGACAACCACATCTTCGGCGGGCACCAGATCGCGGGCGGTGGTCACTTGCGCCCCGTTGGTCATCTGGTCAACAATGAGGGTGCGGCGCGGCGTGCCAAAGCGGGTTTTGAGGTCGGTCAGCTCTTCCTTGATCACTTCCAGAATTTTTACGCGGGATTTGAGCAACCCTTCCAGATATTTGATCTGCTTGAGCAGCTCTTTGTACTCGTCCTCAATTTTTTTGCGCTCGAGGGCGGCCAGCCGGCGCAGCGGCATTTCCAAAATAGCGTTGGCCTGCGTTTCGGTCAGCTTGAAGCTTTTTTGCAGGTTGGCCCTTGCCGTTTCTACCGTGCGCGAACTGCGAATGGTTTTGATCACTTCATCCAGGTTGGCCAGAGCGATGCGCAGCCCTTCTAAAATGTGGGCGCGTTGTTTGGCTTTGTCAAGATCAAATTTGGTGCGGCGAGTGATAATATCCAGCCGGTGCTTGATAAACAGTTGCAGCGACCGTTTGAGCGGCAGCAGGCGCGGCTCGCCGTCAACCAGCGCCAGCATATTAATGCTAAAGGTGGCCTGCATTGCTGTCATTTTAAACAATTGGCCCAGCACGTCGCGGGGGTTGACGGTGCGGGTCAGCTCGATGACCAGCCGCATACCCTGCCGGTCGGATTCGTCGCGCAGGTCGGCGATGCCCTCAATTTTGCCGTCGCGGGCCAGATCGGCAATTTTTTCGGTGAGGTTGGCTTTGTTGGTTTGGTAGGGCAGTTCGGTGATGACCAGCCGGTTGCGGTTGCGGCTCATCTCTTCGATGTGAACTTTGGCCTGCACGGTCACCCGCCCCTTGCCCACGGCGTAGGCGCTGCGGATCAGGTCGGCGTTTTCGTCGTCGTCGCTTTTCTTGCCATTCGCATAGCGATAGATGATGCCGCCGGTTGGAAAATCCGGGCCTTTGATAAAGCCCATCAAATCATCAACATCCACTTCCTGATTTTTAATGGCCCGGTCAATCATAAACATCAGGGCGTCGCACACTTCGTTGAGGTTGTGCGGCGGAATGCTGGTGGCCATGCCCACGGCGATGCCCGACGCGCCGTTGACCAGCAGGTTGGGCATTTTGGTGGGCAGCACGCTGGGTTCGGTCAGGCTGCCGTCAAAATTGGGTACAAACTCAACCGTGTTTCTGTCGATGTCGGCCATCACTTCGGCGGCCACCTGGGCCATCCGCGCTTCGGTGTAGCGCATAGCGGCGGGCGGGTCGCCATCGATGGAGCCAAAGTTGCCCTGCCCATCAACCAGCGGCATTCGCATAGAAAAATCCTGCGCCATACGCGCCATCGAGTCGTACACCGCGGCGTCGCCGTGGGGGTGATATTTACCCAGCACCTCGCCGACAATACGGGCGCTTTTTTTGTAGGGCAGGCCGGCCCGCACGCCCATATCGTGCATGGCGTACAAAATGCGGCGGTGAACCGGTTTGAGCCCGTCGCGCACGTCGGGCAGCGCCCGCGATACAATCACGCTCATGGCGTAATCCAGATACGCCTTTTGCATTTGCTGGTCAATATCAACCTGTCTGACAATTCCTACTTCCATACTGCCTCCAAACTCGCACACCCGCAATCAATATCTGGTATGCGAACAAAATTTCTACACAAAATGTGCCGTTACTACCATTATAAACGATTTTAGCCGATTCGGAAATCGGGATTATCTATCAATTTGGGGGTCAAATTCAGGCGGGGGACGACGGGTGGCCGGGGGTGCGGGCCGTATGCGGCCCGCACCCCCGGAATTCTATTTGCGGCCAAATTCGCGGATAAACCGGCCCATCATTTTGAGCGCTTTAAAATAATCGTCTAACCGGATGTTCTCGTTGGGGGCGTGGAGGTTTTGCCCCGGATACGACGCGCCAAAACTGACCATCGGCGTGCCGTGAGCCACGGCTACCGGCCACACCGGGCCGGTGCCGGGCGTGAGCGGGTAGATAACCGGGCTGTCCGGGTACACCTCGTTTGCCGCGGCGATGGCCGCCTGCACCACGTGCGCCGTGGCCGAAGTTTTGCCGGGGTGTTCGCCGCCGAGGATGTCGATGTTGATGTCGCTGAAGCCGCGCCGGTCCAGATGTTCGCGTAGTAAGTTGGTTACCAGTTCGGGAGTCAGGTTGGGCACCAGCCGAAAGCTGACTTTGGCTTTGGCCCGGGCCGGCAGCACCGTTTTTTGGCCGGGGCCGGTGTAACCGCCCTCGATGCCGTTGATGGTGCAGGTGGGGCCAAACAGGTGGCGTTTGAGCGCCTCAAACCCGCTCACCCCGCCGGCCCACTGTGAAATACCCATATTGGCCATCATTTTTTCTTCTTCAAAGGGGATGGCCCGCAGCAGCTCCAGATCGATGTCGCTGAGCGGGGCCACGTGGTCCCACAGGCCATCGAGCAGAATGGTTTCATCCGGCGCTTTGAGCGTTTGCAGCGCCCACACCAGCCGCCACACGGCGTCGGGGGCAATGGTGCCCAGCGCCGAGTGCTGGTCGCCGTTCATCACTTGCACGCTCAGTTCAACATACAGCAGCCCTTTGGCCCCCAGCGTGAACATCGGGCGGTCGGCTTCGTCAACGCCGCCCATTTCCCACAGGCAGCCATCGGCTTTGAGCAACTCGCCGTGTTGCAGGCAGAAGGGTTCCAGGTTGGGGCTGCCGGTTTCTTCCGAACCTTCGATGAACCAGTTGATTTTGAAGGGCAGCGGCCCCATCGTTTCCTGCCAGGCGCGGATAGCCTGAATGCGGTACAGCAGGTTGCCTTTGTTGTCAGATACGCCGCGGCCGTAGATTTTACCCTCGCGCTCGGTGGGTTCAAACGGCGGCGAGTCCCACAGTTCGATGGGGTCAACCGGCTGTACGTCGTAATGGTTGTAAATGAGCAGCGTGCGCTCGCCCTGCCCCAGCGAAGCGTAGACCACCGGCGGGTCGGCCGGGCCAATTTCCAGCTTTTGGACCGATGCGCCCAGCCCGGCCATTTTTTCGCGGACCAGCCCGGCCATTGCCTCGATGCCCTCGCCCGTGGCCGAAATGCTCGGCTGAGCGCAAAAGGTTTTCAGCTCGCTGAGAAATTCGGATTGGTGTTGGTTGATGTAGGTATCAAATTGTTGCACAACTTTTCTCCTTTGAAAATAAGTTGGGTGGGTTCGGTGAGTAAAATAAGTTGGGTGAGTTGGGCCGGTTGGGTTCGTAATTCGTAATGCGTGATGCGTAACCTGCCATTCGCTATTCGCTGCGCCGCTGCCGGCGGTTATACAAACTCAATGTCAAACTCAACCAGTTCGCAGTCGAGCCGGGTATTTTCTACCCACTGGGCCACGCGGGTGAGCAGGCCGTGGGCGTAGTCGCGGCTGCCGGAAACGGTGACGGCGGCAATCACGGCCTCGTTCCAAACGGTTTGCCCGCCCACTTCCGCCACGCTCACGTTGAATTCGTTGCGCAGCCGGGCGGTGACGCTTTTCACCACCTGCCGCTTGTCTTTGAGCGAAAAGGCCATTGGGATATGCAAGTGCAGAGTCAGGACACCGATTACCATTTTTTTGAAGTATGAAGTATGAATCAAGAAGTACGAAGGTTTGGCCAACCCACCAAACCCACGCAACTCACCAACTCGTTAAACCCTTCGTAGCCAGCTTTCATTGGCATATTGCGCCGCCCGTAACTGTTCGGCCAGCTTTTGCTCGCGGGGAGTCAGCCCCGCCGGTTCCAGCTTGAGGTTGAGCTGTTCGGCAAAGCCCTGCTCCAGCGCGGCGATGGCCGCATCAAAGCTGATAACCCGGCCCAGCGCCTGCTCAACCGTGAGCGCCCGTTCCGGCAGCATGGCGTGCTGCGCGGCGCGCTCGTCCGGCGGAAAATCGAGCACATCGATGATGCGGTTGAGGTTGCCAACCAGCGGCAGGGTGCCGTGTTGCAACACAATCTTTTTGCGGCGCAGTTGGGCGCTGCCGATCAGTTTTTTGCCGTTTACCGTAATTTCATACACCGAGGGCGTGTCAAAACAAACCGGGCCGCCGCCGCTGGTTTCCTGCCGTTTGGTGCGTGCCTCTTCGCGGCTGGCCTGTTCAGCATTGAGGCCCAGCCGGTGCAGGCCGCGCAGCAGGCCCAGGCTCAAAATGCGGTAACTTTCTACCACGCCGCCCTCAATGCGCGGGTCATCCTGCGGGATAATCAGGCTGTAGGTGGCCTCGTCGGTGTGCAGGATGGCTTTGCCGCCGGTGGGCCGCCGTGTCCAGGTGTAGCCGTGTTGGGCCAGCGCCGCCAGATCGATGTCGGTCCAGTGCTGGTTGTAGCCCAAACTCAGGCAGGCCGGTTCCCACTGAAAAAAGCGCACGGTCGGGCGGCCGTCGCCTTCGGCCAGCGCCTGCAAAATAGCCTCGTCGATGGCCATATTGGTCGCACCATCGAGCGGCGGCGTAATCAACAGCCGCCATTCGGCGCGGGGATAACGTGAAGCAGAAGAGTCAATCATAAATTGGCTGATATCCTGTTGGTTGGGTGTTGAACTGCCGGCGCATGGCTCGGCCCGGCACAAATATCAAAGCTGGGGCAGGCCGGGCAACTACTGCGCCGCTGTTCGGTCACCAAAATGGCCCGGTCGGCGCTCCAAAAGAAGTTGTCCGGACCAATGGCCTCGGCCAGTTTGCTGCGGGTGAGCATGTGCATCACCTGCGGCTGAACCGCTGCCAGCAGCAGCACTTTGTGCTCGTGTTGAATTTTTTCGTGCAGTGCGGCCAGCGCCTCCAGGCCGGTAATATCAATGTTGGGCACAGCCCGCATCGACAGGATCAACACGTGAGTGTCTTCCAAATTGGCAAAAGCCTCGTTAAAGCTGTTGGTGGCGGCAAAAAAGAGCGGTCCGGTTAAATAGGCCACCCGCACATACGGGCAGGTGCCGCGCACCGGCAGGCCGCGTTCGCGCATTCGGGCGGCATCGACCATGCGCACGTCGACGCCAAGGTTGGCCGCCTGGTTAATAAACACCATCGCCGACAGGGCTGCGCCGATCAAAATGGCCTGGGTTAAATCCAAAGTGATGGTTGCCAGCAGCGTCACTGCAAAGGTAATAATAGCCGTTTTAAAGCGATTTGTAAACATAAAGCGGATAGCCGGCCATTCGTTCATGCGGTAGGCGGTAACCATCAGCACACCGGCCAGCGCCGCCAGCGGCACCAGGGCGATAACCGGGGCCAGCAGCAGCGCCGAGGCCAGCAACGCCAGCGCATGAATGATCGACGTGAGCCGGGTTTGCCCGCCCGATTTGATGCCCACCGAGGTGCGGGCAATGGCCGCCGTGGCCGGAATACCGCCAAAAAAGGGAATCACAATGTTGCCCACGCCCTGCGCAATCAATTCCTGGTTGGCGTGCAGCCGGATGCCGGTCATTTTGCTGGCCACCGCGCCGCACAGCAGCGACTCAACCGCGCCCAGCGCCGCAATTGAAATAGCCGGCAGCAGCAGGTCGTTCAGGTTGGCCCACGGGATGTTGGCCGGCAGCAGCCGTTCATCCAGCAAAATGGTGCGCGGAATTTCACCTATGCGGGCTACCTCCCAGCCGGTAGCCACGGCGATAACCGTGGCCAGCACTATCCCCAGCAGCGAGGCCGGCATATAGCGGCCCCAGCGGGCCGGCCAAAACAGCATTGTCACAATCACCGCCCCACCAATGACCATTGCCCGCCAGTCGGGCACAAAACCACCCTGAAAATAACCCAGCAGTTTGCCCGCCGCCGATTCGCTGCCCGGCGTTTTTACGCCCAAAAAGTTGTCAATTTGGCCCACAAAAATGATGATGGCAATGCCGGCGGTAAAGCCGGTGATCACCGGGGCCGGAATAAAGGCGATAAATCGGCCCAGCCGCAGCAGCCCCACCACCAAAATGATCACGCCGGCCATCATGCCGGTTACCCAGGCGCCTTCCAGCCCGTAATGCTGGGCAATTACAATTAAAATGGCGCTCATGGCCCCGGTTGGGCCGGAAATTTGATACGGCGCGCCCGATAACGCGCCAATGATGATCCCGCTCAAAATAGCGGTGACCAGCCCGGCGGCGGCCGTGGCCCCGGACGCCACCCCAAAGGCCAGCGCCAGCGGCAGCGCCACCGCGCCCACGGTTAGCCCGGCCAGCAAATCCTGCCGGAATTTGTCAAAATTGTAGGGCGAAAACTCTCGCCGCCAGAGCTGCCACAAACCCAGTGATTGCATCGAACTCTCCCCTTTTGTCAGTTATTCCAAAATAAATAAGACCCTTCCGACAAATTGAGTCAGAAGAGCCTTTTGGTTGCGCCGGCGAGGTTAGCTGACGGGTTTGGGGTCCAAAAACACCCCGACCGATTCGTTTCGGATTCACCCCGGATAGGTGGGTCCCCCGCGTCTGGTCAGACTTTGGCGCTGTTTTTTAGATTAATGCGGTGATTATAATTGATGTATTTAATTCGGCAAGTGGCGGGGGCGGGCGCGCTGATTGAGCAATTGGTTGCCATCTATTTGGCGTTTCTGCGCGGCGTCATTACCATGCAGAGAAATTATTTTGAGGAGGCAGGGATATGACGCACAAACTTGCATTGATCGGTTTTGGGACGGTGGGCCAGGGGTTGGCCGAAATTCTGCGCGACAAAGGCGCGGCGCTGCGCAATAATCTGGGTTTTGATGCCCAGATTGTGGCCATCTCAGATTTTATCAAAGGATCGCTCTATCACCCGGGCGGGCTGGACATTGCCAAACTGCTGGAGGTGGTGCAATCTACCGGCAAGCTGGACGCCTACCCCGATTCGCCCGGACTGGTGCGCGGCTGGGACAGCCTGACCACCATCCGCCAGAGCAACGCCGACACCGTGGTTGAGGTGGCCTACACCGACATCAACACCGGCCAGCCGGCCATCGATCACTGCCGCGCCGCGTTTATCAGCGGCAAAAATGTGGTGATGAGCAACAAAGGGCCGGTGGCGTTGGCCTACCAGGAATTGTCGGCGCTGGCCAAAGGGAATAACGTTCGCTGGGGGTTTGAAGGCACGGTGATGAGCGGCACGCCGGCGTTGCGCATGCCGCTGGTCTCGCTGGCTGGCAACGATATCCGCGAGGTGCGCGGTATTTTCAACGGCACCACCAATTACATTCTCACCAAAATGGAAGAAGGTATGAGCTACGAGGCCGCGCTCAAACAGGCGCAGGAACTGGGCTACGCCGAAGCTGACCCCACCGCCGATGTTGAAGGTTTTGACGCGCTGGGCAAAGTGGTCATTTTGGCCAACGTAATTATGAATGCGCCGCTCACCAAAAAAGATGTCGCCTGCCAGGGTATCAGCCAACTGACGCTGGAAGATATTGCCCGGGCCAAAGCCGCGGGCAAGCGCTGGAAACTCATTGCCCGCTGCAGCAAAGAAGGCGACCGCGTGACCGCCAGCGTGGCCCCGGAAATGGTGTCGCTCAGCGATCCGCTGGCCAGCATTATGGGCGCCACCAACGCCATCACCTATGAGTGCGATCTGGCCGGGCCGATCACCCTGGTTGGGGCCGGCGCGGGTCGGGTAGAAACCGGCTTCTCTATTTTGATCGATTTGATCAATATTCACCGCGGCAATATTTAGCGGCGTCGGGGCGGGG
>JAJVIM010000022.1:0-228242 GCA_022071955.1 Anaerolineae bacterium | reverse complement strand
GAGCGCCCCGCCCCGACATGTCAGGTAGCCCCCCTCATTTCCCATTGAACTGTTAAAGAAACCCTGTTATGATGATAGACACAGGTGTTTTTCAGGCTATGGGGCCTTTGGCCCATCTCGTGCAGTGGGGGGAATTGAGATGGCCGCAATACAATTGGATCAAGCCGCAGAGGCAACCGTTAACATTCAAGAAAACAGTGGTCAGGTAGCCATTGGCAAATACGTGGTGCAGATTGGCTCGGTGCATGGGGGCGTGGTCAACATTGCCATGCCCGCCGAGCAGCCGAGCTGGCAGCCGCGCCCGCTGCCGGTGTTGCTGCGCCCGCGCCGCTTTGCCGGCCTGCTGGACCGCCAGCCGGAGTCGCAGGCTGCCGCTGCCGCCCTGCAAACCCTCGAGCCGCTGGAATTTTTTGGCCGAGCCGGGCAGGGCAAAACTGCACTGCTGCGCCACTTGGCCTATCAGCTCCCCACCAGCGCCTGTCCCGCCGGCATTATTTACCTGCCGGCCCAAAACCAACCCCAGGCCGACCTGATTCAATTCCTCTTTGAAGCCTTTTTTGAAAGCAACATTCCCGCCAAACCCACCGACGCCCAGATTCGGCACGGGCTGAACCAGCAGCAGGCGCTCGTTCTGCTGGATGATGTTGATTTGCCCCGCGCGGAGGTTGAGGCGCTGCTCGATTACGCGCCGCAGTGCGCGTTTCTGCTGGCCTCGCCGGAGCGCCGGTTGTGGGGTACCGGCCAGTCGCGGCCGTTGGCCGGCCTGCCGCCAGACGATGCGCTGGCGCTGCTGGTGCGAGAGCTGGACCGGCCCCTCACCGCCGATGAAGAAGCCGTCGCGCCAACCCTGTGCGCCCTGCTCGAAGGCCATCCGCTGCATCTGCTGCAAATCGCCGGGCTGGTGCGCCAACAGCAGGTATCGCTGGTTGAGATTGCCAGCAAGTTGCAGCAGCACGCGCCCCGCGAGGCGCTGGCCGGACAGCTACTCACCGGCCTGTCTACCCCGGAGCGACGGATTGTGGGGCTGCTGGCCACACTGGCTGGCACGCCGCTGTCGCTGGAGTACATTGCCGAACTGGCCGGCCTGCCCAATCCGCTGCCGGTTTTAGAGGCGCTGCGCCAGCGCCAGATTATTCACAGCCACAGCCCGCGCTACAGCCTCACCGCCGTGCTGGTGGAGAATTGGCCGTCTACCTGGGATGTGTCGATGTTAACCGGGCGGGTGCTGGCCTATTTTACCCGCTGGGCCGAGCGCCAAACTTCGCCGGAGCGGTTGCTGGCCCAAGCCGACACTCTGCGCCAGCTTTTGGCCGGGGCGGCAGCGGCGGCGCGCTGGCCGGAGGCGTTGCGCCTGGCGCGGGCCATCGAAGGCGCGTTCAGTTTGAGCGGCCGCTGGGGCGCGTGGGCGGATGTGCTGCACACGGCGCTGCGGGCCGCCGACGCGCTCGGTGACCGGGCGGCCAAAGCCTGGGTGTGGCATCAACTTGGCACCCGCGCCCTGTGCCTGGACGATGCCACTGCCGCCCAAACTGCGCTGGGGCGGGCGCTGCGCCTGCGTGAAACGCTCGGCGACCGGGCCGGCGCGGCAATTACCCGCCACAACCTCAATTTGCTGCTGGGGCCGCCGCCCCCGCCGCCGCAATCGTCGCCGCCGGCGCCGCCCGCGCCCAACGGCCCAATCGCCGCAACCGGCCTGCCGTGGCCGCTGTTGAGCGTGGCCGGGTTGCTGCTGGCCGCGCTGGTCGCGCTTCTGGTTTGGAGCGCCGGGCCGGGGGCATCGCTCTTTTCCCGGGCCAAAGCTCCGCCGCCGGTGGCGCAAGTTGGCCAGCCCCAATTGCCGGCCGCGACTCCGGTCATCTTGCCGAGTTTTACTCCCACGTCTACCCCGGCTTTCACCGCCAGCCCGACCCCATCGCCTGCGCCCCTGTCCCCCAGCGCCACACCCCCGCCATCGGCCACGTCAACATCCACCGCCACTGTCACCCCAACCGCAACGCCCAACCCCACGGCTACACCCTCGCCGAGCGCCACCTTCAGCCCCACGCCCACCGCCACCCTGTCGCCCACGCCCACCAGCACGCCGGTTCCGGTGGCCTGGCTCAATCCCACCAACCTTGATTTTGGCCTGCTGCGGGTGGGCGATTCCAGCCGGACTCAAACCGTAACTCTGGTGAACACCGGCGGCGGGTTGCTGTCGGTATCCAGCGTTATCCTTGAGGGGGAAAACGCCGATGACTTTTTGATGGACGCCGGAAACTGCCAGATTTATCCCGGTTTGCCGGCCAATGGCGTCTGCACCATTTATGTTCGGTTCAGGCCGACTGCCGACGGTAATCGCCGGGCCAACCTGACGGTGTTTTCCAACAGTTTTGACGGCGCGCGCAGTGTCTTTCTCAGCGGCGCCGGCCGGGCCGATCCGGTGATCAGCCTCAACCCGGCCAGCCTGAACTTCGGCGAGCAGCCGCTGGGCAGCGCCAGTCCTGAACAGGGGGTGACCGTGACCAACAGCGGCCAGGGCCAACTGGTGATTGGCAGTATCAGCCTGGGCGGCGGCGCGCCCAAAGATTTTGCCTTTGAACAGGCCTGCACCAATCTGGTGCTGTCGCCCGGCGATAGCTGTCCGATAACGCTCCAGTTTAGCCCCACTGCCGCCGATCTGCGCAGCGCCGAATTGATTGTGGCCGGCAACGCGGTCAACAGCCCGCAGCGATTGCCCCTGCGCGGGGTTGGGCTGCTCGCGCGGCCCGATCTGGTGTTCACCGGGTTCAGTATTACCGACCCCGGCCGGACCAATTCAAAGGGCGAAGTGCTGCTGCCGGTAAGCCTGACTGTGACCAATCGGGGCAGCGCCGAGGCTGGCGTCTTCAAAATTTCAACCGAGTACACCGGGCCAAACGGCACTTTTGCCGTGGCCCTGACTGTGCCGGGGCAAAACAGCGTCTGGTATCCCTTTACCGGCGGGCCGCTGCCGGCCGGCGAGCAGGTCTCGTTTAGCGGTTACGTCACGTTTCCGCCCCAAAACCAGGGGCAAACCGTGTCGCTGGTGGCTTTGGCCGACAGTTGCAGCGGCGATGAATTTATGCCGCCGTTCTGCCGGGTTGAAGAGAGCCGCGAGGACAACAACCGCTCGCCGGCGCTCGATACCACGCTGCCCACCGAGCCAATTCTCAGGTAACAGGTTTGACGATGGACATTGCCCAGGCTTCACTCAAAACCGCCGCCGATCTGCGCACCGTGGCGCAGTTGTCCCAACTCTCCGTGCCGGAGGTATCGCGTTTGACCCTGCCAGAATTGGAAGCCGTGGTTGAGCAGGTGGCCCGGCTGGTGCCGGCGGGCAACATCCCCGGTTTGATTCTGAGCGGGCTGGCCCGCCTGCCCAACCATCGCCTGCCGGCGCAAACCGTCCGGCGCGATCTGCGGCTGTTGTTTCAGGGCGCGGAGCAAACGCTGGACAAAGCCGTTTTTGCTGCATTTTTTGCCGGACCGGCGGCGGTGATTGGCGCTTATCAGGGGCTGCTCAAACTGGCCGGCAAAGACCCCGCCGCGGCTTTCCCGGAGGGGACGTGGCAGTTTTACGTGGAATACGCTATGCGCGAGGACACGGCTCGCCACGCCACCGAAACCCACGGTTTTGACAGTTTTTTGCGCCGGCGCCAGCTTCAACTCAGCGCCGCGGATCGGGCCACGGCCTGGGTGATGGCTGCCTGTTACTGCCTGCACCAGTACGACAGCCTGCTGGCCAACGAATGGCGCGAGCGGGTGTACACCCGTCTGCTGGCCGAGGTGATGCGCGGCCAGCCCGACGCTGCCCGCTACGCCCAGCTTTACGCGCGCTGGCAGAAACAACGGCCGTATAACCGGGAGCTGACCAGCCACCAACCCTATCCCGTGGTTCGCCGCCACGCCTTTGACCAATTTCTGGCCGAGCCGCTGGCCGGCCTCGCTGCCGCCCGCCGCAGCGACTGGCAGCAGCGCGTTGATCAGGCTGAGGCCGAAGATTTGCCGGCCTACCAGCGCCAAATGTCGATTTTGGCCTATCTGGCTCCCGGTCGTTACAGCGAAACCCGCGCGCTGCTGCCCCTGGGGCAGGCGGCCATCGGCCTGATCTGGCAGGGTTGTTATTATCTCATTCCGGCATGTTTACCCGGTTCCACCCGCCCGGCCGACCCGCAGGCGGTGCGGGCCATGATCGCTGCGGTATTTGACGGCACCTGCCCGGCCGCCGGCTCGGCGTTGCTGCCCGAACTGGCGCACATCAAACGGACGGCCTGGCCCGATCTGCGCCGCAGCCTGACCCCCGAACTGGTTGAGCAGCTCGACCGGCTGCGGCAGGCGCCCATCTGGCTCAACTGCGACTCTCACCCGCGTCGGCTGCCGCTGGCCGAACTCCGCCAGTCGGCCCGCAGCCGCGGCGATCACGCGCTAACCCTGTTTGATACCGGCGACACGATGGTGTTTGACCAGTCGCACATTTTTTTTGACGGGGCCTGGGGCGCGGCGCTGGCCGAAATTATGACCGGCGAGGCTATCCATTGGGCCAACCGGCTGCACAGCTCGCCGGCGGCACATTCGCCGCAGCGCTGGCCGCAGGTTTTGATTTTTTCCCCCCAGCCCGCCGATTTGACGGCGCTGGTGCAAGCGCCGCGCCTGGCCGCGGAAGTGGGCGCAGAGTCGGATGCCGTTAATCTCAAAGCGATGCTGCGGCTGCGGCGGCTGTTCAAACAGCGCAGCGAGGCGCTCCAGCTCACCGTCAACGATCTGTTGTTGCTGGTGCGGGCCATTCACGCGCTCACCTACTCGCCGCCGCCGGCTTTGCAGCAAGAACTGGAAGCACTGCTCGCCAGTGACGACACTCGCCCGGCAGCGCAGGCGACGCTGGAGGCGCTGGCCCACGCTGCCAATCCGACCATCGTCATCCCCTTTGATGCCAGCACCACCGATCCCCGCGAGCGGCTGTACCCTATCACCTTTGAAGCGCCGCTGACCGAGCTGGATTTTCTGAGCCTGCATCAGGCCGTGTGGGCGGCCTGCCAGCGCGGCGAAACCGGCGCTGAATTTGACCGGCTGCGGCGCGATTATCTGGCGACGCTGGCCGGTTTTGGCCAGTTGTTGAGCCGGGCTAAACAAATTGCCCGCGCCGGCGAAAGTATGAGCGTTGGCGCGATGAAACTGCTGGCCCACATGCCGGTTCCGCTGCAACGGCTGCTGGAACAGGTGCCGGAGCGTTTTGAATTGTTGAACGATATGCTCAAAGGCCGGGAGGTTTTTTCAAATGTTGGGGCGGTGGCCCCGGGCAGCACGCTTACCCGCTTTATCTCGGCCAAGGATGACAACGACAAAAAGACGCTGGTGTGGGGCGTGATCACCACGGCGCAGGAGGTGATGCAGCTCAGTTTGCGCGATTTTCGGCCGCACGTGGAGGCGCTGGCCGCCTGCGGCCGGCGGGATTTGGCCGTCCGCATAGCTCAGGATTATTTGGACGCTTACGCCGGCCAGGTTAATCAATTTGTGCGCCAGGTGGATAAAATCACCAGAATTACCCCACCCCCCTAACCCCCTTCCCAACAAACGTTCAGAGGGGCCAGGTATTAAATTTCTATGGGGGTGAATTCCCCTCATCCCCCCGCCCCCTTCTCCCACCGGGAGAAGGGGGAAGGTTTTTTGTGTGGTTTTGAGCGGCGAAGCCGCTCAAAACCACACAAATTCAGCGTAGCCCCCTCCCCAAATTTTGGGGAGGGGGTTGGGGGAGGGGAAAATTAGGGGGATGAGGGGCAATTAATCTGACAATCGAGGGGAATCCGATGTCTGTTAACCACGCAGGCGACAGCCTGCTCTACCAACAACTTGACGAATATCGCCTGGAAGCGCTGCTGGGCCACGGCGGGATGGCCCGCGTGTATCGCGGTTTTGACGAGCGGTTGCAACGCCGGGTGGCCATCAAAGTGATCGATGCGCCGTTTCGGGCCGACCCGGACTACACGGCCCGCTTTGAGCGCGAAGCGCGGGCCATTGCCCAGTTAAAACACCCGCACATTGTCAGCGTGTATCGCTACGGCGAGGCCAATGGCCTGCTTTATCTGGCGATGGAATACATCGACGGGGCGAATCTGGCGGCCATTCTGGCCGGTTACCACCGCGACCAAAAACTGATGGCTCTGGCCGATGTGAACGCGATCATCCGCCCCATCTGTCTGGCGCTGGATTACGCCCACGGCCAGGGCGTGATCCACCGCGACGTGACGCCCTCCAATATTATGCTCGATAACGAGGCCCGGCCCATTTTAACCGATTTTGGCCTGGCCCTGCTCGACAACCAGACTCGCGGCGAAATTTTTGGCACGGCGCAGTATATGGCCCCGGAGCAGGTGGTCTCGTCGGCGCGGGTGGTATCGCAAAGCGATCTGTACAGCATCGGCGTAATTTTGTACGAAATACTGACCGGCCAACTGCCGTTTGACGCGCCGCACCCGCACGATCTGGCCATGCTGCACCTCACCGAATCGCCGCCGCCGCCGCGCCAGATTAACCCGGCGCTCAGCCCTCAGCTCGAAGCGCTGCTGTTGCGGGCGCTGGCCAAACAGCCCGAGGATCGTTTTGCCAGCGGGGCCGCGCTGGCAAAGGCGCTGGCCAAAGCGGTCGAAGCGGCCCCGGCCAGCCAGCCGGAGTTGGCTATTGTACCGGGGGCAAACGTTACCCCGGAGCGCCGGCCGCCCCTGCCGGACGATTTGCCCACCTCCCGGCTGTCGCCGCCGGCCAAAGAGGGGCAGGTGGTAACCACCCGTTATCTGCTTAAAAATATTCGCGCTTTGCTCATCGAACTGACGGTTTCGCTGACCGAAACCGAATTGCGCCAGCTTTATCTCGACCTGCCGGACTTTAAACCGGTCCATCAGCAGTTGGCCCAAAGCAACGGCAAGGCCGAAATTATTGACCGGCTGCTGGAGTACGCCGAGCAAACCCTGCAACTCACCGAACTGCTGTCGCTGGCCAAAGAACTCAACCCGGCGCTCTACCAAAAGCACCAGCCCTATTACGAGTCGGTCAGTGTGGGCCGGCGCAATCTGGTGGGCAGGAGCCTGGGGCAGTATCATTTGGTGGAGCGGCTGGGGCAGGGCGGTATGGCCGATGTTTACAAAGCCTACCAACCCAGCCTGGCCCGTTACGTGGCGATCAAAGTGATTCACAGCCATCTGGCCGAAGACGGCGAGTTTTTGGAACGCTTTGAGCGCGAAGCCATTGCCGTGGCCGGCCTTCGCCACCCCAACATTGTGCAGGTGTTTGATTTTGCCCGCGAGGACGACCTGTATTACATGGTGATGGAATTTGTTGACGGCCCCACGCTGGAAGCAGAGCTGTCGGCGAAGCGGGATCACCACAAGTTGCTACCGCTGGCGGAAACCACGGCCATCTTTCAGGCGCTGGCCGCCGCAATTGATTACGCGCACAGCAAGGGCGTGGTGCATCGGGATTTAAAGCCGGCCAACATTATGTTCAATCCCGACCGGCGGGTGGTGCTGACCGATTTTGGCATTGCCCGGCTGCTGAGCGTGCCCAGCTACACTACCAAAAACGCGGTGTTGGGCACGCCGGCCTACATGTCGCCGGAGCAGGCGCAGGGGCAACCGGTTGATGAACGGAGCGATATTTATTCACTGGGGGTGATTTTGTACGAGATGGTCACCGGCCGGGCGCCCTACCAGGGCGATAACCCGGTGGCCATTTTGCTGGAACTGGTCAGCGAAACGTGGCCGCCGCCCACCAGCGTTAACCCGCACCTGCCCGCGCCGGTGGAACAGGTGGTGCTCACGGCCATGCGCCAAAACCCCGCCGACCGCTACCCGTCTGCCGGAAAGATGGCCCAGGCGTTGCAGCAGGCGCTCGCGGCCGGCCACCCGCCCCAGGCGCTGGCCAACCGGCCCGGCGCGGGGCCATTGGCTCCGCCGGAAATTGAGGTGAACCTGCCGCCGGCCGCCCGCGAGGCTGGCCGGTCGCTGCCGGCAGCCAATTCCGGGCAGGTGGCCGTGGGCGGGCAAAACGTCATCCAGATTGGCAGCGTGAGCGGCGGGCAGGTTTCGGTGGGCTTTGGCGGCACTTTGCCGCAACCGGCCTCGCCGCCCCGGCTGGATGAATTGCGGGCAGAAGTGCGCCGGCACGTAGCCAGTTTGCAGGCGCAGGTGGAGTCTGCCGTTCCCGCTGACAAGCAGCAGGCCGCGCTGGAACGGGTGGCGGAATTGAGCGAGGCGCTGACCGCCTCGCCGCCCGATCTGGATACGGCGGCCTACGTGAAGAGCTGGCTGGGCAAAAACATCCCGGCGCTCAATCCGGCGGTGGCGGCGCTGCTGGCTCAGCCGGCGGTGGGGCAATTGATGACCGCCGCCGGCGAGCCGGTCGCCGCGGAATTTGCCCGGCGATTGGGTTAACCTGTGTAGGGCGTTACCTCCGTATCAACGTTCAGCGTATCGCCCACGTGTTCCAAATCGTCGCGCCATTCGGTAAAGGGCAAGCCGGGCGGCGCTACCACAATAGCCGACATGGTAAACAGCGGCGTGCCGCTCATTGGCGCGCTGAACATGCCGGTATCCATTGTTTCAATGTTGATGCCTTTTTCGGCCAGATGCCGGGCAATATGGTGAATAATGCCCTCCTGATCGGCGCCGGTCACTTTGACCCGGTAGGGCAGCCACCCGCTGTAGCGGGTGGCGTAGCCGCGTTCGGTGGGGCGAGTGGTAACTTTGTAGCCCTCTTCGCGCAGCGCCCGCACCCCCTCGCGCAGCGGTTCAAATTGATCCTCCGGTGCAGAAACAAGCATCAAAATAGCAAATTCACCCCCCAGGCGAGCCATCCGGCTCAGTTCAACATTGCCGTGATAATTAAGCAGCACTTCGGTAATGTCTTCCACCAGCCCCACCCGGTCTGGCCCGCTCAAAGTAAGAACAAGATGTTTGCGCATAAAAATTAATCCCCTTTGATTAAAATGATCGATGGTTTGCTGGTTCGCATTATAGCCCAGATTCAGCCAGTAAAAAAGTTGTCCGGCTGCGAAAAATGTTAACGCGGAGTTTACTGACATAAAGCCGAATCATGTGTAATATAAAAACTAAACTTTCGGTTTATTTCACACCGAAAATGATTAATGTGTGGATGGTATGCTCCGGTACGTCCTCTTTTTATTAGATACGCAGGCTTTTGCTTTACCTCTTGCCGGGGTTGAACAGGTGATCAGAGCTGTAGAAATCACGCCGCTGCCCCAGGCCCCGCCCACCCTTGTGGGCGTTATTGATGTTCACGGCACAGTTTTGCCTGTGGTCAACATTCGTCAACAGTTGGGGTTGCCAGACCAGGCCGTTCAGCTCGATGATCAACTGGTTATCGCGCAGCTCAATGAGCGGTGGGTGGCGTTTGTGGTTACCGAAGTTCGCGGCATTATTGAGCCGTCTATCCGGTCATTGGTGGCGGCCAAAGAACTTTTTCCCGGTGTTACCCACCTTGAAGGCGGGGTGAAAACCGAAGACGGATTGATTTTTATCCACAGCCTGGATGAGCTTTTTGCCCATTCCGCAGAAGGCTGGCTGGCCGACATCCGTCAATAATCTCAGGTGTGATCATGACAGGCCTCATTTCGCCGGCGCTCCTGATGCAAATCAGCCAATTTGTAAACTCGCAGATGGGATTGCACTTTCCGCAGAAACGGTGGCCCGATCTGGCCCGGGGACTTGCCCGCGCCGCCGGGGATTTTGGGTTTGACGATGCTGAAGCCTGCGTTCAGTGGCTGCTGTCTGCGCCGCTCACCCAAACGCAAATAGAAACCCTGGCCGACCATTTGACCATTGGCGAAACCTACTTTTTCCGGGAAAGAAACGCGCTCGAAGCGCTGCAAAACTACATTTTGCCCGCGTTAATCAAGGCTCGGGGCCAGGCAAGTTTGCCCCAACTAAAAATTTGGAGCGCCGGCTGTTGCACCGGCGAGGAACCTTATTCGATTGCCATTTTGCTTGACAAAAATTTCCCGGAGTTGGCCAACTGGCAGGTCTCTATTTTGGCCAGCGACATCAATCCCCGTTTTTTGCAGCAGGCCAAAAAAGGCTGCTACCGCGATTGGTCATTTAGAGCCACGCCGGCCTGGGTTAAAGATCAATATTTTATTCAACGGGGACAGGGTGAAGTCCAGATTGCGGAGCGCATAAAAAAACGGGTCACATTTTTCCCTCTCAATTTGATTGAGGACACGTACCCATCGTTTTTGAACGAAACAGTGAATCTGGATGTGATTTTGTGCCGCAATGTGCTGATTTATTTTGATCAGCACAGCATCGACCGCGTGGTAAAGCGTTTTTATCGCGCCCTGGCCGAGGGCGGCTGGTTGATTGTCGGTTCAACCGAGTTCTCCACCCAGTATTATTCGCAGTTCACCCCGGTACAACACGCCGGATTTACCATTTATCAAAAGGTGGCTCAGCCGGGTAACTTCGTCGACCGGCCGGCAAAAGAAACTGTGCCTGTGCCGCCGCGGCTGGCGCCGCCACCACCGGCAGCGATTACGGAAAAATTGTACGGCCAGGCTTTGCAACTGTTTCAACAGGGCCGCTACGCCGAAACCGTGAGCGCTCTCAAACCAAACCTGGCTGCCGACGGGCAAAACAATAAAACAGCGCCGCCGGTGCAATCCGAAGCATTTTTGCTGCTGGTTAAAGCGTACGCCAACCAGGGGCGGCTGGCCGAAGCCCGGCACTGGGCAGAAAAAGCCATCGCTGCGGACAAACTGAATCCGGGCTGTTATTATCTGCTGGGTACAATTTTGCAGGAGCAGGGTGAATTTGATGAAGCGAGCCGCGCCTTTAAACGGGTGCTGTTTTTGGAGCCTGACTTTATCCTGGCAATGGTGGCCCTGGGCAACATGGCCCGACGGCAGGGCAAAAACCGGGAGGCGAATCGCTACTTTAATAACTCGCTGCTGGTTTTAAGGAATTTGGCCCCGGACAGCGTGTTGTTTGGCTCAGAAAATATCACGGCGGCCGAGGTAATAAATAACATTCGGGCAATGCTTGAATAAATTTTTTAATCTCATCTTTAAGAGAGTCAAACCCAGCCTGCGGCAGTGCACCGAGGAATGAAAAATTAGTTAACCCCCTCCCCTAACCCACCTGTGCCCCGCAGGGTATCCCCCTGTCAGGGAGAGGGGGCAGGGGGGTGAGGGTTAGCCAACTCTATTTTCACAGGAGTTTAATCATGCGGTTTACTATTGGCCAAAAATTATTGTTGAGTTTTAGTGTTATTTTAATTGTGCTGGGCGCGGTCAATATTTACAGCCTCAGTCAGATAAATTATCTGGCCTCTTTAACCTCAGATATGTACAACCACCCGCTGGTGGTTACCCGGGCTGTACTTAACGCGCATGTGGGCATTATAAAAATGCATCGGGGCATGAAAGATTTGGTGTTGGCCAGAACCGCGGAAGACCAGCAATTGGCCAAATCTGTTGTTGAAGAATACGAGCGCGAAGTGCTCAAGCAGTTTGATATTGTGCGGGCCTCGGTGACAACCGATGAAGGCCGGGCTTTGGTTGACGAAACAGAGTCGGTCTTCAAAGGCTGGAAACCGATTCGGGACGAGGTGATGGAATTTATTCGCGTGGGTCAGGTTAACCGGGCAGCCACAATTACCCGGACCAAAGGCGCGGATTACGTAAAATCGATAGAAACGCGCATGGTCGGTTTGCAGGATTACGCCAAAGCCAATTCCGAAGGAATGCTTGGTAACGCCAGCCAGGCTCAGCAAAACGTACTGGTTACATCTGCCGTGGCCCTACTGGTGGCCTTGTTGGGCAGCAGTTTGCTGGCTTACACCATTGCCCGCAGCATTACCATCCCGCTGAAAAGCGCCGTTACCGTGGCCGGCCAGATTGCCGCGGGTAATTTGCAGGTTGAGGTTGAGCATACCTGGCGGCACGACGAAATTGGCGTGCTGGCCAATTCGCTCACGATGATGATTGCCAACCTGCGGGAACAGATTGAAGAAATTGTTAAAAGCGCCGATACGCTGGCCGGCTCAATTGGCCAGATTTCCACAGCGACCGGCCAACTCACCGCCAATGCCACCGAAACAGCCACCGCGGTCAATGAAACAACCACCACCATTGAAGAGGTGCGTCAAACGGCCCAGGTATCAACGGAAAAAGCCCGCTACGTGTCTGATATTGCCGCCAAGGCGCTGCAAAAATCTCAGGCCGGGCGAGAGGCATCGGACCGGGCCATCAACGGCATGAACCACGTGGGCCAGCAAATGGAGTCCATTGCCGAAAGTATTGTGCGGCTCAGCGAACAAAGCCAGGCCATTGGCGAAATCATTACCACCGTTGACGACGTGGCCGAGCAATCTAACCTGCTGGCGGTAAACGCCGCCATCGAAGCGGCCAAAGCCGGTGAACATGGCAAAGGTTTTGCAGTGGTGGCGCAAGAAATCAAAAGCCTGGCCGAGCAATCCAAACTGGCAACCAACCAGGTGCGGCGTATTTTAACTGATATTCAAAAGGCTACAGGCACCGCAGTAATGGCCACCGAGCAGGGCAGCAAGGCAGTCGAAGCCGGGTTACAGCAAACATTTGAAGCCGGCGCGGCCATTTCTACCCTAACGGAAAGCGTATCTGAGGCGGCGCAGGCGGTTATGCAAATTGCGGCCTCAAGCCAGCAGCAGTTGGTGGGTATGGATCAGGTGGCAATGGCGATGGAAAATATTAACCAGGCCAGCACTCAAAATGTTGATGGCGCCCGGCAGTTAAGCTCGGCGGCTCACGACCTGGAAGGGCTGGGGCAAAATCTCAAAGTGCTGGTGGCTCGATATGCCGGCTGAGCCGGCGGAGAATTAATGATGATGCCAGAACAAGCGCCGCCCGTTGATTGGGAACAGCTTCACCGCCGGTTGGAAAAGGCCCGCGCCCTCAGCGACCGCAGCCTGGTTCCTTCGCCGGAAGACAAACAGCGACTGCTCAAAAAACGCGCCAAAATGCTCGCCCGGGTGGTCGCCAGGCCGCCCGATGCGGCCTCATTTTTTCAGATTGCGGTTTTTACTTTGTCCGGGGTAAGTTACGCGGCCGAGTTGGCCTGTATTCGGGATGTTTTTCCCCTCAAAGAGTTGACCCCCATTCCCTGCACGCCACCATTTATTGCCGGCATGGTCAATGTGCGCGGCCAGATTTTGCCGGTCATCGATTTGGAACAGTTTTTTGATTTGCCGCGCCACACCGAAGCCGGCTTTAAAGAAATGATCATTCTGCACGCGGGTGATACCGAATTGGGCCTGTTAGCCGATTCAATTATTGGGGTCAGGTCCATCCCAATTGCCGCCATTCAACCTTCGCTGGCAACCGCGCCCGACAGGCAAGCCGGCTACATTAAAGGGGTTACTCCCGAGCCGCTGATTATTATTGATCCCGTTAAAATTCTGGCCGACCCGCGGCTGATCGTGAACGAAGAGGTAGACTAACATTGAAATTGGGGGAATTTTAATGAGCGCCGAAGAAACTGAATTTTTTGAAAAACTGCTGGCAACTTTTAACATTGAGGCCAACGAAAGCCTGAAATCTATCACCGCCGGCCTGCTCGAACTGGAAAATGCTGCCGACCCGGACACACAAACGCGTTGGGTTGAACGGGTTTTTCGTGAAGCCCACAGCTTGAAAGGGGCTGCCCGCGCGGTGAACAAGCTGGATGTTGAAACCGTTTGCCAGTCGATAGAGAGCGTGTTTTCGGCATTGAAACAGCGCAGCCTCACGCTTTCGCCGGCGTTGTTTGATACCCTGCACCACGCCCTTGATGCGGTTGAAACGTTGCTAACCCAGCCCCACGGCGAGTCATCGGCGCTGGCCCCGCAGGTGATGCAACAGATTGAGCGACTGCTGGCGGGCAAATCCGCGCCGGCCCCACCGCCGACCGCACCGCCGCTGCCCCCGCCGGAACCGGTGTTGCCGCCCCCCGCCGAGCCTGACCCCGCCACCGAAAAATCGGCTTCTCCGCTGCCTGCCACCCGGCCGCTACTGGGTGAAACCGTGCGAATTTCTACCGCCAAACTGGATAACCTGCTGCTGCAAGCCGAAGAGTTTTTGTCTGTAAAACTAAGCACCAACCAGCATGTGGCCGATCTGCGGGAAATTGTGGGCATGCTGGATGTGTGGCAGCGCGAATGGAGCAAAGCTGCGCCGGAAGTGCAACGCGTTCAGCGCCAGACCGAGCAAAACGGCGCTCAGCGGCGGCGCGGCGACAGCCAGCCTTCGTTAGCCCGGCTGCTGGATTTTTTAAACTGGAACCGCGCGCACATGGAAGTGCTCACCGACCGCCTGCAAACCCTCACCAAATCTGTTGAGCAAGAAGAGCATTCGGTGGGTGGAATGATCGACAACCTGCTGGAGGATGTTAAAAAAAGCCTGATGCTGCCCTTTTCGGCGTTGCTGGATACATTTCCAAAAATGGTTAGAGATTTATCCCGCGCCCAGGGCAAAAATGTGGCCTTGAGCATAAAGGGTGGCGAGGTAGAACTTGATCGCCGCATCCTTGAAGAAGTCAAAGCGCCGCTCATTCACATCCTGCGCAACTGCATTGACCACGGTATTGAAACGCCGGATATTCGGCGCAAAGCCAACAAACCGGAACAGGGCCAAATCATCGTCACCGTTTCGCAGTTGGATGCCGGCAAGGTTGAAATTATCATCTCCGACGATGGCGCGGGCATCAACCTTGAAAAATTAAAAGCGGCGGCGCTGCAGCAGGGGTGTATCACCGTGTCTGAAGCGGCGGCGATGAACCCGCAGGAAACCATGCACCTTATTTTTCGCTCGGCCGTATCTACCAGCGCCATCATCACCGATATGTCTGGCCGGGGGCTGGGTATGGCCATTGTGCGTGAAAAAATTGAGCAATTGGGCGGCAAAATCAATGTCGCTTCGGCGCAACAACTGGGCACATCGTTTCAAATTTTGTTACCGGTTGCGGTGGCCACTTTCAGGGGGGTGCTGGTGCAGGCCAACCAGTCTACCTTTATCATCCCCACCAGCAGCGTGGAGCGAGTGCTCAGAATAAACAAGGTCGACATCGCCACGGTGCAAAACCGGCCAACCATTGAAATTGATGGCCGAATTGTGCCGCTCACGCCGCTGGCCGAGGTGCTGGAACTGCCCCGCCCGCCGGCCGACGATGACCGCAGCAGCCCCGAGCAGCCCTATTTGCAGGTGTTGCTGATGGGCACCATAGATCGCCGCCGGGCCTTTGTAGTAGACCGGATTATCAACGAGCAGGAAGTGCTGGTTAAAAACCTGGGCAAAAAACTCACCCGGGTGCGAAATGTATCTGGCGCAACGGTGCTCGGTTCTGGCCAGGTTGTGCCAATTTTGCGCGTGTCTGACCTGCTGAAATCGGCGGAACGGCTGCTGGCCGGGAACGGCCGGCCTACCCAAACGGTAAAGAAAGCGGGCAATATTCAGAAATCCATTTTAATTGCCGAAGACTCAATTACCTCGCGGACGCTGCTAAAAAACATACTGGAAAGCGCCGGCTACCGGGTGCGGGCCACCGTGGATGGGGTTGACGCGTTGACAGCGCTCAAAACCGAACCCTTTGACCTGTTGATTTCTGATGTGGAGATGCCGCGCATGAACGGGTTTGAACTGACCGGCAAAATTCGCGCCGATAACAAATTTTCCGGGTTACCGGTGGTGTTGGTGACCTCGCTGGGGTCGCCGGAAGACCGGGAGCGGGGGATTGATGCCGGCGCAGACGCCTACATCACCAAAAGTAGTTTTGATCAAACCAATCTGCTGGCCATTATTAAACGGCTGGTTTAGCCAGAAATGTGCCATGATAAACGTATTAATTGTCGATGATTCGGCTGTGAGCCGGCAGCATTTGCAGCACATACTGGCCGCCGACGAAAAAATAAATGTGCTGGCCACTGCCAGCAACGGCGATGAGGCCATCAAACTGGCCGCCCGTTTAAAGCCGAATGTCATCACAATGGACATCCACATGCCCGGCCTGGATGGCATCGAAGCGACACGCAAAATTATGCAAACCAGCCCGGTACCGATTATTATAGTCAGTGCCAACTGGACCGCCGAGGAAGTGGCTATGACGTTCAGCGCCCTGGAAGCCGGCGCGGTAACGCTGGTAGAAAAACCGGTGGGGCTGGGCCACCCTCGCTATGAAGCGATGGCTCACGAATTGCGCCAGACCGTCAAATTAATGTCTGAGGTAAAGGTGGTGCGGCGCTGGGCGCGGTACGCCCAGGCAACAGCCAAAGAGGCCGCTGCCGGTAAAATTGAACCGGTCAAACCGGAAAACCCGGAGATTGAGTTGGTGGTAATGGGGGTGTCAACCGGCGGGCCGCCGGTACTGCACGCGATTTTGGGTGCGCTGCCGCGGGATTTTTCGCTGCCCATTTTGATTGTGCAGCATATTGCTGCCGGGTTTTTGCCCGGTCTGGTTGACTGGCTCAGCAAAGATGCCGCGCTGCCCATTCGGATTGCCGGCCACGGTTGGCCGCTGCAGCCCGGCCACGTCTATTTTGCCCCGGACGACTGGCACATGGGCGTTAACCGCCAGCGGCAGATTGTGCTGGAACGGGCAGCCAGAGAAAACAGCCTGCGCCCGGCTATCTCTTACCTGTTTCGCTCGGCGCTGGAAACGTTTGGCCCACACGCCGCCGGGGTACTGCTCACCGGTATGGGCAAAGATGGGGCTCAGGAACTGCGGCACATGCTGGACCAGGGCGCGGTGACCATCGCCCAAAATAAAGAGACCTGCGTGGTTTACGGCATGCCCGGCGAGGCGGCGGCGCTGGGGGCGGCCAAACATATCCTGCCCCCGAACAAAATTGTTTCGCTGCTGGTTTGGCTGGCCCGGCAGCAAAAGGTGCAGCCGTTTTGACCATGCGGCACAACAGCAGTTAAACACCAACTTTGCGGATAAACTCCATGAAAGACAACGGCGCCCTCAAAAAGATTGATCACCACTCGGTGCAAATTTTAATTGTAGAAGACAGCCTCACTCAGGCGGTTCGGCTGCAATATTTGCTGGAGGAAGATGGTTTTCAGGTGCTGTTGGCGCGCAACGGCCTGGAAGCGCTGGAGTTGCTCAACACAAACCGGCCCGCGCTGATTATCAGCGATGTGGTTATGCCAGAAATGGACGGCTACCAGCTTTGCCGCTCGCTCAAAGCCAACCCCCGGCTCAGAGATATTCCGGTAATTTTGCTTACCTCGCTGGCAGACCCGCACGAGGTAATTAAGGCGATGGAAAACGGCGCGGACAATTTTGTAACCAAACCGTACACCAAAACATTTCTGCTTTCGCGGCTGGAGCACACCCTGCTAAACCGGCAACTGCGCCGCGATGTTTCCTCCGGCGATACCATCGACGTGTATTTTGCCAACCGGCGCTATTCGCTGCCGTTTGAGCCGGTGCAAATGGTTGATCTGCTGCTGAGCACCTTTGAAAACGCGGTTCAAAAAAATCTGGAGCTTCAGCAGGCCAACCAGCAGTTGCTGGCCATGCAGCAGGAATTAAAACAAAAAAATCAGGCGATGGAAAAGCTCAACGCGCAAAAGGATTATTTTTTGGGGATGGCCGCCCACGATCTGCGCAATCCGCTGGGCTACATCAACACCGTGAGCGAACTTTTGCACGAAGACCTGGCTTATATGCTCAACGATGAGCAAAACGAACTGCTGGAGATGATCCATTCTTCCAGCGAGTTTATGCTGCGCCTGGTCAACGAACTGCTGGACGTGGCCAAAATCGAGTCCGGCAAGCTCAATCTTCAGCTTGAACCGGTGGCGCTGGCTAGCCTGCTTGAGCGCAACTTAAACCTTAACCGCAGCCTGGCCGCCAAAAAGGAGATAAACCTGCTGTTTCAGTGCGATGACTCTCCGCCGGAATTGATGCTGGACCCGCAAAAAATCGAGCAAGTGCTGGATAATCTGGTGGGCAATGCGGTTAAATTTTCATACCCGCACAGCACCATCACTGTCAGGCTCAGCCGCCAGGGCGACACGGTGATCATTTCGGTGCAGGACCAGGGGCAGGGCATCCCGGCAAACGAACTGCCGGACCTGTTTGAGCCGTTCAAAAAACTCAGCGTGAAAAGCACCACCGGTGAAAAGAGCACCGGTCTGGGGCTGGCCATCGTTGAAAAAATTATTTTGAGCCACGGCGGCAGAATTAACGTCGAAAGCGAAGTGGGCAAAGGCACCAGATTTGATGTACTGCTGCCGATGGTACTCGCAGAAAAAGCCGCCGCGCTAATTTAACCCCAGCAATCGAACCAGTATCGGAACCAGAATGGCGGTTACCGCGCCGTTCAGCCCCATCGCCAGGCCGGCAAACGCGCCGGCCTCTTCGTTTTCCTGAAAGGCCATAGCCGTGCCCAGCCCGTGCGCCGATAACCCCAGCGTAAAGCCGCGCACGCTGAATTCTTTTATCCGCAAAAAATCCAGGCTTTTTGGCCCCAGCAGCGCCCCCAAAATTCCGGTAAAAACCACAAACACCGTTGTCAGTGAGGGCAGCCCGCCGATTTGTTCGGCCACACCCATCGCGATGGGCGTGGTGATAGATTTGGGGGCCAGCGACAACAGGGTAGCGGTTGACAGGTTGAACAGCCAGCCCAGCCCCACCGCCGACAGCGTGCCGGTGAGCGAGCCAATGAGCAACGCGCCGGTTACCGGCGCAAACAGTTGGGTGAGTTTTTTACTGTAGCGGTACAGCGGTACGGCCAAAGCCACCGTCGCCGGGCCGAGCAAAAAGTGAACAAACTGCGCGCCCTCAAAATAAGTCTGGTACGGGGTGCCGGTCAGCAGCAGCAGCGTTACCAGCACCACAATTGAGGTGATGATGGGGTTGAGAATAGTGGGCGAATTGAGCCGTCGATACAGCACCGCGCCGGATTGGTAAATAACCAGGGTGACGGTGAGCCACAGCAGCGGCGTTTGGGCCAGATAAACCCAGGTGTTGGTGATGGCCTGCATGGTTAACGGCCTCTATAGCCCGGCGCGGGCCGGAATTTGCGCTGCAAAAAGTTCATCGACAGGGCGGTGACGGCCAAAGTGATGAGCACGCTGCCAATCAGCGTCAGCACAATCGGTATCCCTTCGCTGCGGATCAGTTCAAGGTGAACCACCACCCCCACCGCCGCCGGCACGTACAGCAGGGTTAAATTTTGCAGGATAAACTGGGTGGTCGGCTCAATCCGGGCCGCAAGCGAATCACGCAGGAGCAGCGCCACAAACAACAGCAGCATGCCCCCCACCGGCCCCGGTACCGGCAGCGAGAGGGTTCTGATGATGATTTCGCCGGCAAGCTGAAACGATAACAGAATGAGCAGGGCATTGATCATTGCGCCGGTTCCGTTTACAGGCTGCTTTCAATTTCGGTGATGGCGTTTCTGATAACGTTGGCGCTGGCTTGCAGGGCCAGGGTTTCGTCCTGGTTCAGCGGCAGCGGCAGCGTGCCCAAAACTCCGGCCCGGCCCACAATGTGCGGCAGGGCAATGGTCACTTCTTTTACGCCGACCACCGCCGGCACCGGGCTGCACACAGTTAAAATGGCCCGCTGGTCGTCCAGAATGGCCTCGACAATGCGGGCCAGCGCGCTGCCAATGCCGTAGTAGGTGGCTCCTTTGCCCTCGATGATGGTGTACGCTGCCCGCCGCACCTTTTCGTCAATCTCCTGCTTTACCGCCTCATCCAGCCGAATATTTTGGGTGCGGCAAAAGTCTGCCAGCGGAATTACCCCCACCGTGGCCAGCGACCAGGCCAGTACCTCGGAATCGCCGTGCTCGCCCAGCACGTAACCGTGAATGTTGTTGGCAGCCACGCCCAGATGGGTGCTGAGCAGCGCCCGAAAGCGGGCCGTATCTAAAGTGGTGCCGGACCCCAGCACGTGATTTTGCGGCACGCCGTGTTCGGCGGCAAACCGGGCCGTCATGTGGGTCATAATATCAACCGGGTTGGTGGCCACCACCAGCACGGCGTCTGGCGCGTATTTGGCCACCTCCGGGATCATCTCTTTGAAAATAACCGCATTGCGTTCCAACAGTTGCAGCCGGGTTTCGCCCGGTTTCTGGCCCACGCCGGCGGCGATAATCACAATTTTGCAGCCGGCCAGGTCGGCAAAGTTGCCGGCCGTAACCCGGATGGGGTGAGCAAACGGCACCGCGTGCAGAATATCGGCGGCTTCGGCCTGGGCGCGGGTGGTAAATTTATCCACCAGAACCAACTCGCTGGCCAGGCCGCGCATGGCAATGGCGTAAGCGCCGGTCGCGCCGACCATCCCTGTTCCAACAACTCCAATTTTAGACATTATGCTGCCCTCCTTTTGATTGAACTGTTTGGGGTAACCAAATTCGAACGATAGTATACGGGTTATTGGTCAATCATCAAGAGTAGCAGAGACTCAATCGGCCAGCGCGCCGGCCAAAATGATGATGGGATGGAGCGCCGGGCGGCCCGCGCCATCCGAGATTTGCTGGCGGCAACTGGTGCCCGCCGCGGCGATGAGCGTGCCGGGCGCGGCGGCGCGCACCGCCGGCAGCAGCCGTTCTTCGCCAATGGCCAGCGATAGCGCGTAATGCTCCTTTTCAAAGCCAAACGCGCCGGCCATGCCGCAGCAGCCGCCCGGTATTTCGGTGACGGCAGCGCCGGGCAGCAGGTTCAGCAGCCGCCGCCACGCGTCTGCCCGGCCCAGCGCCTTTTGGTAGCAGTGACCGTGCAGCAAAATAGCGCCCGGCGCGGGCTGCCACGGCAAATCCAGCGTGCCGGCTTCGGCCTGCTCCAGCAAAAACTCTTCGATAAAATAACTGTGGCGGGCCACCAGCCGGGCTTCGTCGCTGCGGAGCAGGTCGGGGTATTCGTCGCGGAAGGCGGCCAGACAGCTCGGCTCCAGCCCCAAAATCGGTACGCCCGCCGCGGCCAGCGGCGCGAGCAATTTGACGTTGTGGGCGGCGTGTTTTTTGGCCTCGCGCAGCAGCCCCTTGGAAATGAGCGGCCGGCCACAACAGCGCCGGTCAGCTATCAATTTGACCGCGAAGCCGGCGGCGTGCAGCACCTTTACCGCCGCCTGCCCAATTTCCGGGTGGTTGTAGGTGAGGTAGGTGTCGTCCCACAGCACCACCGGGCCGCGCGGCGCGTTCGCCGGAGATGGCTGTTGGTCGAACCAGCGCTGAAAGGTGGCCGGAGCCAGCTCCGGCAGGGGCCGCCGCCGGTCGATGCCCAGCGTTTTATCGAGCAGCCAGCGCAGGGGGCGGCTGCGGTAGGCCCGGTTGGTGAGCGCCGGCCACAGGCTGCCCAGCCGGTTGAGGCTGGCCACGTGGCCAAACATGCGGCTGCGCCACGGCACGCCGTGGCGGGCCTGGTAGTGGGCCAAAAATTCATACTTGAGTTTGGCCATATCCACCAGCGACGAGCACTCTTTTTTGCAGGCTTTGCATTCCAGGCACAGGTCAAGCGCCGCGTGCAGTTCCGGGCCGGTGAAGCTGTCCGGGCCAAACTCGCCGGTCAGCGCGGCGCGCAGGGCGTTGGCCCGGCCGCGGGTGACGTGCGTTTCATCGCGGCTGGCCCGGAACGAGGGACACATCACGCCGCTGCCGCCGGCGCGGCACAGCCCCTGCCCGTTGCACATTTCCACCAGCCCGGCCATGCCGCCGTAGCCGGAAAAATCGAGCCACGTTTGCGGCGGGGCCAGCGGGGTGCGGTAATCGGGATTAAAGCGCAGCAATTCCGGCTGCCACGGGGCCGGCCCGTTAATGATTTTGCCGGGGTTGAGCCGGTTGTCGGGGTCAAACAGCCCTTTCACCTGCCGAAAGGCCCGGTGCAGGCGCGGGCCGTAAAGCTGCTCGTTGTAAAAACTGCGGGCCAGCCCCTCGCCGTGCTCGCCGGTGGTGGTGCCGTGGTGGCGCATGGCAATGGCCATGACCGCCCGCGAAATAGTTTCCATTTGGGCCAGCCCGGCTTCGGTTTTTAAGTTGATGACCGGGTTGAGGTGCAGGCAGCCGGCGGAAGCGTGCGAGTCAAAGGTGACCTCCGCGCCGGCCTCGCGGCAGGCCCGCTCCACCTCGGCGGCGTAATCGGCCAGTTCGGCCAGCGGCACGGCGGCGTCATCCACAAAGGCCAGCGGTTTGGCGTCGCCCGGCTGGCTCATCACCAGCCCAAACGACTCGGCGCGCACGGCCCACACGTTGGCAATCTCGGCGGGGGTGAGGCAGTGGACAATTTCGCCGGCGTGGCCGGCCCGGCGCAGCTCGCGTTCCAGCCGTTCCGCCTGCGCCGCCAGTTGGCCCGGTTCGTCGCCGGCAAATTCAACAAGCAGCACCGCCGCCGGGTCGCCGCTGATAAACCGGCGCACGTCCGGCCCAAAGCGGGGGTGGTCGCGCACAATGCGGATAAAATACTGGCCCATCAGCTCGATGGCGGCGGGAGCGTGTTCCAGCAGGGCCGGCACGCTCTCCAGCGCCGCCCGCAGTTGGTCAAAATGGAGCACCAGCAGCCGGGTGTGGCGCGGTTTGGCCACCACGCCCAGGGTGATGTCGATAATCTGGGCCAGCGTGCCTTCGCTGCCCACAACCAGCGGGGCCAGGTTGAAGGGCCGACCTGCGTCGTGGTCGGCCAGCAGCCGGTTGAGGTTGTAGCCGGCCACATTGCGCCAGGTGCGCGGGTAGCCGGCGGCGATGTCGGCCCGGTAGTCGTTGATGAGGCCGGGGATGGCGCGGTAAAGCGCGCCTTCCAGCGTGGGCTGCTGGGCCAGCGCGGCCACTTCGGCGGGCGATTTGGGGCCAAACTCGGCGCGGCGGCCATCGGCCAGAATCACGCTGACGGCCTGCACGTGGTCAACCATCATCCGGTATTTGATGGAGTGGGAGCCGGTGGAGTTGTTGGCGGTCATCCCGCCCAACGTGGCCACGGCGGCGGAGGCGGGGTCCGGGCCAACCATCAACCCGTGGCCAGCCAGCGCCGCGTTAAGTTGGGCCAGCACCACCCCGGCCTCTACCCGCACCCGGCGCTCGGCGGGGTTGAGTTCCAAAATGCGGGTGAAGTGGCGCGAGTAGTCCAGCACCAGGCCGGGGCCAATGGCCTGCCCGGACAGGCTGGAACCGCTGCCGCGCGGGGTGATAGCGGCCCCAAAGCGGGCGGCCAGTTCGGTGGCGGCGGCCACGTCATCGGCGTGGCGGGGGATGATAACGCCCGCCGGCGTTTGGCGGTAGTTGGAGGCGTCGGTGCTGTAGAGCTGGCGGCTGAGCCGGTCAAAGCGCACTTCGCCGGCGATGGCGCGGCGTAATTCGTGCTGGAGTTGCGAGAGCTGGTTGGCGTTGGGATGGTTTGAACGGGTCATGGGTTCATAATTTACCACAGAATTATCGGAAAGCGTAGAAACGGGGCGCTAAAGATTGACCGCCGCTTTTGCCCCTCCCGCGCCCCGCCGGCGCTCGCGCGGGGGATGGCCAAAACCGGGGGATGGGCCTGGTCATCGCCAGGCCCATCCCCCAAAACAGGGTTAAGCCAGCGCCCGGCGGAAAAATTCTGGCAGGGCAAAAGCGGCCCGGTGCATTTCCGGGTTGAGGTAGTTCATAGGGACCGGGTAGGGTTTGTTGAGGCCGTTTGTCCACGGGACGTTGGACATATACATAAAGCCAATGCCGCCGCCGGGATAGGTGGGCACCAGGCTGTGATAGTAAGCCGGGTGCGCAAACAGGCTTTGGGCGGTAGCGAGCATTGTTTTAATCAGAGAAGCATCAAAGTACATCTGCTCGCATTGGGTGGCAATGGCGCCGTTGGGCGCCAGGGCATGGGCCATCAGGTTGTAAAATTCGGCGGAAAACAACTTTTCAGCCGGGCCAATGGGGTCGGTGGTGTCTGAGATGATGACATCAAACTGGCCGGCGGCGCGCTGCATGTACGTAAAGGCATCTTCAATCACCAGTTCGGCGCGGGGGTTGGCAAAGGGATTGCCGAAATCCGGAAAATGCTCGGCGCAAACTTCTACCACGCGGCGGTCAAGCTCGCACACCACGGCCCGTTCCACCGAGGGGTAATGGAGCACCTGCTGCAACGCGCCGCCATCGCCCGCGCCAACAATGAGCACGGTTTTGGGGTTGTCGTGGGCCAGCATTGGCACGTGGGTAATCATTTCGTGGTAGCCCATGTTGTCTCGTTCTGTAACCTGGATAATGCCGTCCAGAATGAGGGTTTTACCAAAAAACTCGGTTTGAGCCAGTTGCAAATGCTGAAAGCCGGTGTGTTCGTCAACCAGCATGGTCTCTACCCGCAGACTTTTGCGGTAATACGGGTGCAATTGTTCGGTAATCCACTGGTCAGTCACGGCTAAAAAATACTCCTTTACCTTTTTGGGCTTCAAACGTGGCGGCGGCAAAATCGGCGGCCAGTTGGGGGTCAAACTTTTTGCAGCTAAAAATATCCAGGTAAGCGGCTGCCGAATCATTGGCAAAGTGGCCGCAGATGTTGCTGGTTTCTATCAATTGCACCAGCGAGTAACCGGCCACACGGGGGTCTTCGCCAAAATTCACAATGAGCGGCTCGCCAAATCGGCGCATTTTAATCAGGTCACACAGTTCAATTGTAAATTTTTCAATGACCTGGGCCGAGGTAATTAAGCGCAAGTTGCACTCGTACAGGTTTAAAACCAGGTGCCAGCCCCACGGGGCTGCGCCAGAAATGTTCTCCGGCTCGGAGATGTTCAGATGGGTAACGGGGACGGAGGGGGCCATTGTTAAGACAGGCATAGTTCCTCCTGAATAGCGGCCTGCCGGTTAACCATTCGCACCGAGCAATGCTTGGCGGCAAACAGGTCTTTGAGCAGGTTGAGCAGCGGGGTAGCGTTAAAATCCACATTGCAGGTAAACAGGTCTATGGCGCAATACCCGTGTTCGGGCCAGGCATGCAGGCTGGCGTGAGATTCTGCCAGTAGTAGAAAGCAGGTAAAGCCGTGCGGGCTGAATTTGTAGTAACCTTCGTCTACAATGGTAAGCCCGGCGCCTTTTACCGCCTCACTAAAAAGCGCCTTTGCTCGATCACTATCGAACAAAAGCGCCTGGTCACAACCGGAAAGGTCGTATACTACATGCTCACCTAGTTTTAAAAACTTGTTCAATTCGGGGTTATCTCCTTAAAAGCTAATATAAATTTGCACGAAGCGGGAATAATAGTAGAACTGGCCCCGCTTGTCAAACCGGAGTTGCCCCAACCAAACCAAAATTCCCCCGGCGACAACCGGGGAATACCGGCCATCAGGCCGACATCACGGCCAAACTTTCATCCATAATTTGCAGCGCCTCATCAATCTGCGCGGCGGTAACAATCAGCGGCGGGAAAATACGGATGACGTGGTTGTGCAACCCCGCCATATAAAGCAGCAAACCACGCTTCAGGCACTCATCGAGCAGACGGGTGACGGCCTGCGGGTTGGGCTGCCTGTCCGGGCCGGGTTGCACAAACTCCAGCCCAATCATCAGCCCCAGCCCGCGCACATCGCCGATGATGGGGTACCTGGCCTGAAGCTGCTGCACGCCGGCCAGCAGCCGCGCCCCCATCTGACGGCAGTTGTCGAGCAAGTTTTCGTCACGGATCACTTCGAGCGTGGCCACGCCGGCGGCGCAGGCCACCGGGTTGCCGCCAAAGGTGGTGCTGTGCGCGCCGGGCTTCCACTTTTTCATCAGTTCACGGCTGGCCACCACCGCGCTCAGCGGAAAGCCGGAGGCAATCCCTTTGGCAATGGCCATAATATCCGGGGTGACGCCGAACGTTTGGGCGGCAAACATTTGCCCGGTGCGGCCAAAACCGGTCTGGATTTCGTCAAAAATCAGCAGGATGCCGTGCTCATCGGCCAGTTGGCGCAGGCGTTGCAAAAATTCAACCGGCGGGGTGACAAAACCGGCTTCGCCCTGTATCGGCTCCACAATAAACGCGGCCACCTCGCCGGGAGCGATGGCCCGGCTAAAGAGGGTGTCGAGGCTGGCCATGCATTCCAGGTGGCAGGTGGCCGGCTGGCGGTTAACCGGACAGCGGTAGCAGTAGGGGTAGTCGGCAAAGTAGACGCCGGGCAGTAGCGGCTCGTAGCCGGCGCGGTATTTGCCTTTGCTGGTGGTGAGGGCGGCGGTGGCCAGGGTGCGCCCGTGAAAGCCGCCCCAAAAAGCGATGAAGCCCGGCCTGCCCGTGGCGAAACGGGCCAGCTTGAGCGCGCCTTCGATGGCCTCCGCGCCGCTGTTGCCAAAAAAGAAGCTGTCGAGGCCGGGCGGCAGCACTTTGGTCAGTTCGTCGGCCAGCCGCAGCAGCGCCGCGGTTTGGGTAATGCCCACCGCCGAATGGATCATGGCCGCCGTTTGCTGCTGGGCGGCTTCAACCACGCGGGGGTGGCAATGGCCCACATTCAGCACGGCGATGCCGGCCGTAAAATCCAGGTAGCGCCGGCCGTCAACGCCGATGAGGTACATACCCTCGGCGCGGTTGACCGGCAGGTTGGGCCAGTCGCGGGCCAGGCTCGGCGCCAGGAGCTGAGGCATCTGTTCAATTAATTGGGCAAAATCTTTGGGTGTGGTCATACTTGTGACTTCCTTGAAAATTACAATTGTTGGCCCTCACCCACATCTTTTGTACCCCCTCCCCGTTTGCGGGGAGGGGGCAGGGGGAGGGGTTAAATAAATTAGTTACTCTACCAACGGCAGCACCAGCCCGCCGAAGGGCAGCACCGCCACCGAGCCGGGTTGCTGGTCGGCGGGTAACCGGGTAACGGCGGCGGCAACAGCGGCTTCAACGGTATCAAAATGAGGCACGCCCATCGTCGCGGCATCGGCCGGGGTGAGGCCGGGCGAGACCAGCATCAGGTTGATCCGCTCAAGCCGGCGGCGGACCATCACTCCGGTGGCAGCCTGAATCGCTTCTGTGGCGGACAGGCGGCCGCTGTCGATGGCGGCCAGCACCTCCGCCGGGGCGCGGCCAATGTAGTGCGGCACGCGCGGGTAGCTGCTGTTGCCTTCGGGCGCGGCGGAGACGGCAATCAGCGTGCCGCCGTCGGCGGTCAGTAAATCACCGGCCCAAATGCCTTTGAGGCTCTGCCACAGGTCAATGTCGTAGGGATGGCAGTTGGCCACCACCACCGGGTAGCGGCGGCGGGCTGTCGCCCCAAAGACTGCCTGCGCGTAGCCAACGCCTACCCGGTGCGCCGCGATGGGGTGGCCGGCCACGCAGCGATACAGCTCGCCGGACAGGGTGGGGACAACATTGACAATAAAATCCAGCGGCACGCGCTCGGCCACAAACTGCTCCAGCCGGCGGCGCAGCGGGGCATCGATGCGACCCAACTGGTTGGCGGGGATAGTGGCCGAGGCGGTGTGAAAGGCATCGACAGTGACCGCGCTGCACACGCCCGGCAGCACAATTTTGGCCCCGCCAGAGAAGCCGGCTTCCATGTGCGGGGTAATCATCCCCAGCCCAATGCGCACATCGGCCTGAGCCACGGTGCGGTTAACCCAGGCCGGGAGGCCGCTGGCGGCGTCGCCCAGGTAGACCATCGCTGCGCTGTTGGTGGCAGGCTGGTTGACCACGCGATACGCGCCGGCCACGTCCGCGCCGAGTTTGGCAGCAATTTCGGCGGGGGTCATGGGCCGGTGCGTGCCCAGCGCCAGCACCAGGCTGATGTCTGATTGAGCCACGCCCGCGGCTTGTAATTGTTGCAAAATGGGCGGCAACAGCAGGTGGCCCGGCGTTTTGCGGGTGTAGTCGTCAATTAAAATGGCGACAGATTGGCCGGGGGAAACCAGCTCGGAAAGCGGCGGGCAGCCGATGGGCCGGGCCAGCGCAGCGGCGATCAACGCCGGGGCATCAGGGGCAGCAGCCACCGCCGGCGGCGAAACCAGTTCGCCAAACCAGTCGTCGGGCAGAGCGAGTGACAGCGGCGGCCCGCCGCGGCGAGGTAAATCAAAGCGCATAGGTGGGGGTTAGTGCCGTTCCACTTCCAACTCCAGGCCGGGGGTTTGCATTCTGCGTTCCACGGTGCGCATGATGAGGGTAGCAATCAGCACCAGAAAAATGTAAACAAGGGCAACCGTGGCGTAAACCGGAATGGGGTTAAAGTAACGGCTCGACAAAATTTTGGCTTTGGTCATTAAATCCGGCACGGCGATGAGAAAGACAATGGCCGTGTATTTGACCATCGAAATGGCTTCGTTGGACCAGGCCGGCAGGGCCAGCCGCAGCGCCTGCGGCAAAATGATGTAACGGATGGCCTTGATTTTGCTCATGCCGATGGCCCGGGCGGCGGTCATTTGCCCCGCGCCGATGGCCTGAATGGCCCCGCGAAAATATTCGGCCTGATACGCGCCGCTGTTGAGGCCCAGCGTAATGTAGGCCGCGGCAAAGCGCGACAGGGTTAGGCCGACATCGGGCAGGCCGTAGTAAACCACAAACAACTGCACCAGCAGCGGCGTGCCGCGAAAAATTTCGATGTAAGCCACGGCCAGCCGGCTGAGCCACTTGCCGCCGTACACCCGCGCCAGCGCCGTCGGCAAGCCCAGCGCCGCGCCGAGCGTCAGCGCCACCAGCGTGAGGCGGATGGTGATCAGCGTGCCCTGCCAAAAATCCGGGCCGATGCGCTGCAAAAAGAGCATCATTTGGTCCATGGCTACTCCCTGCCGGATTGGCCGGCCGCCGGCTCGTCTTTGCCGTACAGCTCGGTGATTTTCCACAGAAATTCGCGGGTGCGGTCAAACTTGGGTTCGTAGAAGAGCTGGCGGGGCGGCCCCTGCTCAACAATGTACCCTTTTTCCATAAACACAATCCGGTCGGAAACTTCGCGGGCAAAGCCCATTTCGTGGCTGACCACCAGCATGGTCATCCCTTCGCGGGCCAGATTTTGCATCACGGTCAGTACTTCGCCAATCAACTCGGGGTCCAGCGCCGAGGTCGGCTCGTCAAACAGCATCACGTGGGGGTCCATGCCCAGAGCGCGGGCAATGGCCACCCGCTGTTTTTGCCCGCCGGAAAGCTGAGCCGGGTAAGCGGCGGCTTTTTCCACCAGCCCCACGCGTTCCAGCTCCCACATTGCCTTATCGTGGGCCTCTTTCTTTTTCATGCCCAGCACTTTGGTCAGGCCGATGGTGATATTGTCGAGGGCGGTGAGGTGGTTGAACAGGTTGAAATCCTGAAAAACCATGCCAATGCGCTGCCGGATTTTGTTAACATCCACGTGCGGCCCGGTGATCTCTTGCTCTTCCAGCCAGATACGGCCTTTGTCCGGGGCGGTCAGTAAATTAATGCAGCGCAGCATGGTGCTTTTGCCGGTGCCGCTCGGGCCGATAATCACCACCACTTCTTTTTCCTGAACTTCCAGTGAAATGCCTTTGAGCACTTCAACATCGCCGTAGGTTTTGTGCAGGTCTTCTATTCTAACAATGGGTTGGTTAGCCATTGGCAGCTCTCTCACATTTGGATTTTGTAGCGGCGTTCCAGCATGTCGAGGCCGCGATTGGTTAAAAAGGTCAGCAAAAAGTAGATGGCCGCCGCTGCCGCGTAGGCAATGAACGGCTCGTAGGTGCGGGCGCTCACGTACTGCGCCCGGCGCAGAATCTCTGGCACACCCAGCACGTACACCAGCGACGAATCTTTGAGCACGATGGCCGCCTCGTTGGACCAGGGCGGGATAGCCAGCCGCAACGCCTGTGGCAACACAATGTGGCGGATGGCTTTAAGGCGGCTCATGCCGATGGCTCGGGCGGCCGTCATTTGCCCCGGCGGCACCGAAATGATTGCCCCGCGCAGCACCTCGGACTGGTAGGCGCTGCTGGCAATGCCCAGCGCCAGCGCGCCGGCCAAAAACGGCGACAGGTTGACGAAGCTGGCAATCACAAAATAGAGGATGAAAATAACTACAATTACCGGAATACCCCGAATGATAACGCTGTAACTGGCGGCCAAAGCGGCCAGCGGGCCGCCGCCGTATACGCGCATCAGCCCGAGCAGGGTGCCCAAAATAAAGCCAGTGGTCAGCGCAATAAAGGTAACGCCCAGGGTAACGCCGGTGCCCTGGGCCAGATATTGCAGCAGCAGCGCGAAATTTTGTAAGCCTTCCATGCGGTTCCTTTGCGGTGAAGGGATTCGGGAGGTTGTGCCCATCCCCCTGCCCCCTTCCCCAGGGAAGGGGGAAATCTTTGAGGTGTTGGTTGGGCAGCAAAGCTGCCCAACCAACACCATGTCACTTACTCCCCCTCCCCGCCGGCGGGGAGGGGGTTGGGGGGAGGGGTGCCGTTACTGCAATTCTTCGGGAACCGGGATTTCCCACTTGGTCAGCAGGTCTTTGATAAAGCCTTCGTCCTGCAACTGGGTGATCACGCGGTCAAGCTCGGCTTTGAAGCCAATTTCGCCCTGCGGGATGGCGATGGATTGGCCACCCTGCACGGTTTCGCGGGTGGTCAGCGCCACTTTAACCGCGGGCATTTTGGCCGCCAGTTCGCGGGCCGGGTCGGCATTGATAAAGAGCACGTCAATGCGGCCGGCTTCCAGATCGAGCGCGCCCTGTTCGGTGCGTTCGTAGCGGAAGAGCTGGTCTTCGGTCATCAGGCCCGGCTCAATGAGGTTTTTCAGCACCCAGGCTTCGTGGGTGGTGCCGGTTTGCACGCCAACCATGTAGGGGGCAATATCGGCGGCTTTGCTGATGACAATATCGGAGTTGGCGGCAACCAGGAACGAGTCGTAAATGTAGTTGTAGGGCACGGAGAAGTCAACGGCTTCGTCGCGTTCCGGGGTGTACTGGATGGCGGCGATAGCGGCATCGATTTTTTGTTCCTGCACGGCGGCAATCAGCACGTCAAAGCCCATGTCTTTGATTTCAACTTGCAGGCCCAGGCGGCTGCCAATCTCGCGGATCAGGTCCATATCAAAGCCGATGAAGTTGCCGGCTTCATCCACGCCTTCAAAAGGCAGGTAGTCGGCGGAGGTGCCGACAATCAGCGTGCCGCGTTCTTCGATGGTGGCGTAGTAGCCTTTTTCCGGGGCGGCGGTGGCTTCGGGAATCCAGATGACCCAGCCGGGTTCAATCACATCGGGGTTTTCAATGGCGGTGAACTTGCTGTCCTGGGCAGCCATTTTGTTGGTGGCTTCCACAATGGCATCGTAGGCCAGCACGTTGCCCAGATATTTGTCGGCCAGTTTAGACAGCCAGTCGTCTTTTTGAATGGTGTATTCCTGGCCCTTCATTTCGCCGCCGTCTTGCGCCAGAGCCGCGCCCGGCACCAGCAGCAACAGCAGGCTGATCAACACAAAAAAGCTAACTAACTTCTTTAACATTTCCTTTGCTCCTCCAAAACAATGTTTGATAGTTACTTGTAGATCAGGTAAAAAGCAGCATCGATGGTTAGTGTGCGGCCATCACCCCTTTCTGTGTGAGATTGGTTTAATTTGCCTCGTCGCTGGCGCAGCGAAAGCCAATATCGTCATTGGCGGCCGTAGGCGAGGTACTGGAGCGGTTGGTCGTGAGTACCTGGTCCGGTTCGTCGAACCAGCCGCCACCGCGCAGCACCTTGAACTCCTCGCCGTAAAATGGATCGGCGACGGTGTTGCCAGGGTAGGGTTGGTACCAATCGGCGGTCCATTCCCAAACGTTGCCGGCCATATCAAAAACGCCGAAGGGGCTGGCGCCATCGGCAAAGGTGCCCACCGGCGTGGTGCCCCGAAAACCGGCTTCTTTTACGTTGGCCCGGTTGGCATCCCAATCATCGCCCCAGGGGAACTTGCGGGCATCTGTACCGCGGGCGGCTTTTTCCCATTCCGCTTCGGTGGGCAGGCGTCGCCCGGCCCATTCGCAAAAGGCTTTGGCATCGTTCCAGGTAACTTTGACCACCGGGTAGTTGTCTTTGCTTTCGGCCAGCGGCTTCCAGCCGGCGCTGCCGCCGGTTTCGGCTTCGGTAACGTAGCCGGTGTCGGCCACAAAAGCGGCAAACTGGGCGTTGGTCACTTCAAAGAGTTCCATAGAAAAGGTGGGAACATCGACCTCGTGAGCTGGCGCTTCATCGTCACTGCCGCCATCCTGGCCCATTGTAAACGGCCCGCCGGGGATTTCAACCAGGTCGGTGAGCGGTTTGGCCGGTTCAGCCTGGGCTTCCTGGGCCGGTATCGGGGTGGCGGTTGGCCGCGGGGTGGGCGTGGGCGGCAGCGGTTTGGGGGTGGGGGTGGTGGTAGCCGGGATGCGAGTGGGCACGGCGGTAGCGCCCAACAGCACGGCGGTTGGGTTGCCTTTGGCGGCTTCTTCCGGGGCTACCGTTGGGCCGGACTCAGCCGGCGCTGCGGCCGGTGGCGCTTCGCCGCCGCAGCCGGCCAGCCCAAGCAGAATCAGGCTCAAAATGGCGATGGATAGATATTGAAAATATTTCACTGGCAAACTCCATTAAAAATAATGTTAGCTGGCCCTCACCCCCCTAACCCCCCTCCCCCTAACAGGGGGAGGGGCCAGGGGAGGGGGTCAGTAAATTTTCATTCCCTTTTTCCGTTTATTCATACTACCCGCAAAGCGTCCGTCCGAAAAGTGATGTTTATCCCCTTTATTGACGATAAATGTCACCACTTACACCCAGTGCGGCTGCTGCCACAGCGATAGCTGCTGCCCCAGCCCCAACGCTCTGGCGTTTTGATAGATGCGTTCGGCCAGCACCAGGTCTTCGCAGGCCAGGCCAAACGACAGAAAATGGATGCGGTCGCCGGCGCTGCTGCGGCCGGGCGTGCGATTCAGCATGATGTCGCGCAAATTGGCAATGTTGGCTTCATCAATTTGCCCGGCCTGGTACAGTTGCGCCAGCAGCGCCGGCTGATAGTGTTTAAATTGCTCCCACTCGTCAACCACCAGCCGGTTGGCCCGCAGCAGGGCCTCGGCCTCAAACTCGTTTTTGCCCATCGCGGCCACAAAACAACCGGCTTTGAGCCAGTCGGCTTTGATGAACGGGGCGCGGGTGGTGGTCATTGTGGCGACGACATCGGCGTTTTCTACGGCGGCCTGTGCGCTGTCAACTATTTCAATTTGCCAGCGACCGGCAAACTCGGCGGCCAGCGCCCGGGCTTTGTCAACATTCAGATCAAACAGCCGAAATTCCGTTAAACCGGGCACAGCCAGGGCGATGGCTTCAAAAGCGGTACGACCAATCACTCCCGCGCCGATAAAGCCGGCAGTTTTGGCTTCCGGGCGGGCCAGATATTTGGCGGCCACGCCGGCCGCGGCGCCGGTGCGCATGGCGGTAATGAGCGTGCCGTCCATCAGCGCTACCGGGTGGGCGCGTTCCAGATCGTGCAGAATGATCATATCGATGCCGTAGGGCAGGCCCGGCCGCTGGCCGTTATCCAGCGACTCGGCGGCCCATTTGATGCCGGCGCGGTTAATCTGGCCGCCCAAATAGGCCGGCATCGATACGGTCAGATAACGGCGGTGGCCGGTTTGCGCGTCGGGGAACTCGATGACCGTTTTGTTGGGCTGGATCACTTCGCCGCGCCCGTGCATTTGAAACGAAAGCTCCACCTCGGCCAGCGCCTGGGCCATATCCAGCACACCGGCGGCGATTACGTCTTCCTGAGGTAGAAAAATAAATTCGGGTTTGTCGATTGACTTCACTTTGGGGTGCTCCGTATGAAATTGTGGTACACATGCAGATTGAACTTTGCTGCGCTGCCTGGGGAACAGAACAAACCGTGGTTCCGGGCGTATGGCCGGGTCGGCGGCGTGGCCGATGGTGAAATCTCTGCAACTTTCAAAAAGCTCACCCATTATGCTACAAAAATTGGCATTTGGGCAATATTAATGTTGGCAATTTCACTACTCGCCGGCGAAGAAATTCATTTGCCGGTTGGGGTAACCCTGTAACTCAGAACCTGTTTGACCTTTTGCGCCAAAAGGTTTACTGAAAAGGGTTTCTGTAAAAAGTGGATGCCGGCCTGCAAAACACCATGCCGCACCATAACGTCATCGGTGTAGCCAGACATATACAGAACTTTTATATCGGGGTACAGCTCGACAATCTGGTTGAATAGTTCCGGGCCGTTCATATGGGGCAAAACCACATCCGTGAGCAGCAGGTGGATGTCGCCGCGATACTCATTGGCAATGGTCAAAGCGATGACCGGGTCACGAGCTTGCAGCAGCCGGTAGCCGCGCGATTCCAGGGTTTCGCTGACAAGCTGCCGGACCGCGTCCTCGTCCTCTACCAGCAGAATGGTTTCGTCGCCGTGAGGGATTCGGTTGGGGTGGGGTTTAGCCACAACCGGCCGCTGTTTGTGGCTGGCGGCGGGCAGATATACTTTGAATGATGTGCCCTGGCCCGGCTCGCTGTAAACCCAGATGTGGCCGTTGTGTTGTTTGGTAATGCCGTACACTGTGGCCAGGCCCAAACCCGTGCCTTTGCCCGGCTCTTTGGTGGTAAAAAACGGCTCAAAAATTCGGGATTTAACTTCGGCATCCATCCCGTGCCCGGTGTCGCTCACGGCCAGCATCACGTAGTCGCCAGGCTCGACGTCCGGGTGCTTGTTGACATACGCCCGATCGAGCGTTGCGTTGGCGGTTTCCAGCGAGAGCGCGCCGCCGCCGGGCATGGCATCACGCGCGTTGATAACCAGGTTTAGCAAAATTTGCTCAAGCTGTGATTTATCGGCCATGATCGGGTTGAGTGATGCCGCCAGCGAGGTGTTGAGTTTAATGGTTTCGCCAATCAAGCGCTGCATCAAATTTTTAAAGCCGATGATGACCTGATTTAAATCAAGTTCGGTGACTTGTAATACCTGCCGCCGGCTAAACGCCAGAATCTGGCGGGTGAGATCGGCCGCCCTCTCGCCTGCCAGTTTAACCTGGCGCAACTGTTCGGCCAGCGGCGCGTTGGCCGGCACATCGTACAGGGCCAGATCGGTGTAGCCCAAAATTGGCACCAGCAAATTGTTCAAATCGTGGGCAATGCCGCCGGCCAGCCGGCCAATCGATTCCATTTTTTGCGACTGGTAAAATTGCACTTCCAACTCCCGGCGCGAAGTAATATCCCGGGAATTGACGATAATACCGCGCACCGCGGGTTCGCTGAGCAGGCTGCGCCCGCTCGACTCTAAAATGCGCCACGTGCCATCCCGGTGCCGCACTCTGAACACGGTTGACCGGGTTTCGCCTTCATTTTGAATGATGTACCCAAAGCTGGTCTGTACCAGCGGCAGGTCTTCCGGGTGAATCAGTCTAAAGACTATCTGGCCGGTCACTTCCTGGGGTGTGTACCCCATAATCTGCGTTACCGATGGGCCAATATAGCGAATCGTGCCGTCGGCTTCCAGCACGGTGATAATATCTGAGGCATTGGCAATTAAGGCCCTAAAGTAAGATTCACTGGCTTGCAGCGCTTCTTCGGCCCGAATCCGCTCGGTGATGTCGTGGACAATGGTGTACAGCAACTGCTGATTGGCCAGTTGAATTGGCCCGCTGTAAATTTCCACATCCCTAATTTGGCCGTTGGCCAGCCGGTGTTTAAAGATAAAATGGCCGCGTTTCGCCGAGTGTGCCTGCTGCATGGCAGTCGCAACCTCCGCCGGCGACAGGGTGTTAATCTGGTCAATCCGCATGCGTTTCAACTCTTCGCGGCTCCAGCCGTAGTAGGTGCTGGCGGCGGGATTGGCATCGATAATTGCGGCAGTTGCCGGATTAATAATGAGCATAACCGCATGGTTGTTTTCAAACAGGCTTTTGTAGCGAGCCTCGCTTTCTCGCAGGGCGGCCTGTTCGCGGGCCAACTGCACCTGGTGGTAGGCGTTTTCCAGCGCCGCCGGCAGTTCAAACAGATAGCCGCTGTGCTTTACCAGATAGTCCGAGGCCCCCAGCCGCAGCGCCTGCGCCGCAACTTCTTCATCGCCCTGGCCGGTAATTAAAATCATGGGCAAATCAAGTTGGCGGTCGCTGCGCAGGGTTTTGATTAACTCCAGCGCGTTCAACCCCGGCAGTTGATAGTCTAGCAGCAGCACATCAAAGGGATAATCTCTGGTTGGTGAATCGGGCATACATTGCAGAGCTTCGCTGGCGCTGAATACCACCTCAAGCCGAATGTGGGGCGCGTGGCGAGACAGATGGCGACGGGCCAGGTCGGCATCAAGCTGGTGCCGTTCAACATAAAGCACCCGCAGTTGGTGAGACCGGCGCACGGTTTCGGCCTGAAAGCGGGCCAGCGCCTGTTCCAGCGTTTTTGGCAGGCTGGCCAAATACCCTTCGCGCTTAGACAAATAATCGTCGGCGCCGGCTTTTAAGGCGGCTACGGCGGTTTCTTCATCGCCCAGGCCGGTTAAAATAACCACGGCCAGCGGCAGATTTTTTTCGCGGATTTGGGCCAGCAGCTCCAGCCCGTTGCCGTCGGGCAGCCGCAGGTCGATGAGCGCCAGCTCAAACGAATTGTCGGCGGCCAGCCGGGCCGTCGCCTCGGCCAGCGAGGCGGCAATTTCTACCGCGATGGCGGGCGAGTGGCGGGCAAACTCATTGCGAGCTAGCTCGGCATCGTTTCTGTCGTCTTCTACATACAAAATTTTCATAGAATATTTTTTGGGATAGGTTGGGAGCCTGCTGAGTTTTGATAGGCGCCCCAAAGAAAATTACATGGACGGCGTATTCAAAATGGTCCAGTACAATTCAATCTGCTCGGCAACGTCCATAAATTTATCAAAATCCACGGGTTTAGTGATGTAAGAATTAGCGCCAAGTTGATAGGCTTCCTGCACGTCCCGGTCCTCGGCCGAGGAGGTGAGCACAACAACGGGAATGGCCCGGAATTCCGGGTGGGATTTAACCTGCCGGAGCACTTCCAACCCGTCAACTTTGGGTAATTTTAAGTCCAGCAGAATTACAACCGGTTGCTCTTCGCCGGTTTCCCAGCGTGCCAGCCGGGCCAGCGCTTCTTCGCCATCGCGGGCAACTTCAACCGGGTTGGTTAGCTTACGCCGCTTAAACGCCCGCAGGGTCAAATCCAAATCCATAGGGTTGTCTTCTACCAGCAAAATTGGTTTTGCAAGCATCATCGTCACCTTGAATAAGGGATTTCCAAATAGAATGTGGCCCCCTGGCCCGGTTCGCTTTCGGCCCAGGTTTTGCCGCCCATCCGTTCCATGGCCTTGCGGACAATGGCCAGGCCAATGCCGGTGCCGGGATAGTCTTCGGCGCGATGCAACCGCTGAAAAATATCAAAAATCCGGCTGTGAAATTTCATACTAAAACCGATGCCGTTGTCTTTGACCCATATTATACACGCATTTGAGTCAGTTTGCCCTCCGATTTCAATAATTGGGGAAGCTGAGTTGTCGGTAAATTTCAGCGCGTTGTCAACCAGATTGCGCAGAGCCATTGTCAACCCGTCGGGATCGGCCACGACAATGGTGTCGGCCATATCCACTTTTACTGCCACACCGCGAGCGGTGATTACGTGGGTTCGTTCGGCCAATATAGACCCAACCAGTGATTTTAAATTGACCTGCGCCGCTTGCAGCGGCCGGCGCTCCAACCGCGAATAGGCCAGCAGATCCTCGATCAACTGGTTCATTTGCATGGTGGCGCGGCGAATGGTGTGCAAAAAAGCGCGGCCGTCGTCGTTGAGGCTGGCAGAATGGTCTTCCAGCAGCAGTTGGCTGTAGCCATCGATGCCACGCAGCGGAGCCTTCAAATCGTGCGAAACGGAGTAGGTAAACGTTTCCAGCTCCCGATTGCGAGCCGCCAGTTCGGCGGTGCGGGCGGCCACCCGCTGTTCCAGTTCGGCGGCGTGGCGTTCTGTTTGCCGGTACAACTGGGCGTTTTTAATGGCTACGGCGGCATACCCGGCCAACGACTCGGCCAATTTTACGTGATTGCGATTAAAGAAATTGGGCACTGTTTTATCTACAGAGTACATGCCAATCACGTCATCGCCGTAAATCAGCGGCACCCCAAACCAACTGAGCACGTGTTCGCCGGCATCACGCTGCCAGTAGGGGTCCTGCCGGGTATCTGAAATGAGCACGCTCACCCGTTGGGTAACCAGTTGGTAGGCGGTTGGGTTTGTCTCAGAGTCAATTTCAAAGGTGATCTGGCGGACGGCCGCGGGGTCGGTCCAGCGTTCGTAGCCGCGCACGGCGCAAACGGCCAACCGGTTGTCGGTGCGCAGCATCACGCAGGCGCTGTCAAAGGGGACAAGATGTTCTAGGTTGACCAGTAAATTATCGAGCACCTGGTCAATATCCAGCGAGCGGGCCAGCGCATAGCTGGTTTTTAACAGCACTTCTGCGGTGTGGCGCGCCCGGCGTTCATTTTCCAGCAACTGGTTTTGGTTGATAGTGATGGCCAGCAGGTTGGCGATTTCGATGGTGATTTCTTCGTGTTTGGGTGTAAAAAAGCCGGGTTGATCTGCCAGCAGTGAGAGCGTGCCAATGAGTTGCCCGCCGGCCAGTAGCGGCGCATTGAGAACCGAGCGATATCCCAGATCGATGAGGAGATGGACTAATGGCGAGCGGGGTTCCGGTTGACGGGACAGATCAGGTATGGTTAAAACCTGCCCGGCGGCGAGTTGCTGTCGCATGGGGCCCAAAACGAGGGGTACAGTGGTTATATCCGGGGTATCCAAATCCGGTTCCGCGTCAGATGCAAAAATCACCCCTTCTACGGCGGTTTCATCAAACAAAGCAACCGCGGAACGCTGGCAGGGAATCAAATGGCGAATCTGCTTCAACACGCGGTCCACAATGGCCTGCGGCGATTTGGCGGTGATGATGCCGCGGTCAATTTGATGCAAAATGGCCAGCCGTTCGCTGTAGCGCCGTAGTTCCAGTTCGGCCTGTTTGCGTTCAGTAATGTCCAGATGCGCGCCCAGCATGCGGTAGGGCTGACCGTTTTCATCTAGCAGCAGCGCCGCCCGAACAATAATCCAGCGGTAGGAGCCATCTTTATGCCGAAAGCGAAACTCGGTTTCGTAATTGGGCCACGGTTTGGCCAGATACGCGTTAATGGTTGCCAGTGTTTGCTCCAGATCGTCGGGGTGAACCCGGCTGCGCCACTCCTCAAACTCGTCAGAAATTTCGTCCTCGGCGTAGCCAATCTGCCGTTTCCACTCCGCCGAGTAAAAAACCTTATTTTTCAGAATATCCCAATCCCACAACCCAACGTTGGCCGCGCCAACTGCCAGCAGCATCTGCTCTTCGGTTTTGCGCAGGGTTTGTTCAATCTGCTGGCGTTCGGTAATTTCGTTGGTTAATTGCCGGATTTGTTGCCCCAAAATTAAATAGAGCAGGCCGGCGGTAACCAGTACAAACGCCCACCCTTTGTAGTTTTGCAGGGTGGTCAACATGCGGGCGTCCTGCGTAAACGACTCCACCGCCCGGTCGGAAAACAGAATCCACAGGCTTGCCACCAGCAGGTAGCCCACGGCAATTTTGAGCGCGGTTGAAGGTGTTTTCGGCTTCATCACCCTAATTCTACCAGAATGCAGGCAATTTTCCATGTGCCAATTCCGGTTTATCGCTATGTTTGCACGTTTACGGAACACGCGATAAAGTGCAAAGGTAGTAAGAGATGCAACCGGCAAAAACTTGAGCTATAATAGTGGCCATTAATCAGACAGGTGTTGAATTTGACCCGGCATATTCTTTACACCACCACCAGCTATCTGCCGGCTATTGGCGGGGCGCAGTTGCACACCCACCAGATTGCCCGGCGGCTGGCGGCCGGCTACACGGTGCAGGTTGTCACTTTGTGGGACAGCAATCGCACCGACTGGCTGCGCGGCACCACCCTCAACGCGCCCATCGAGCCAAAAACGTACAACATCGATGGCGTGCCGGTGGAATTGATCACCCTTTCTCCGGCCCAGCGCCAAAAAATACGGCCGGCGGTCTGGCTGTACTATCTGGTCAAAACAGCGGCCATCCGGCAAATTGCCGCCCAATTCGCTCCAAAAATCGACCCCTTTGCTGGTGCGGCCAGCCTCATCCACAACGTGCGCATTGGCCGCGAGCCGCTCAGTTTCGCTTCGCTGGCGGTGGCCCGCCGCCACGACATCCCGTTTGTGCTGGCTCCGTACCACCACCCGCGCTGGGGCGGCTGGCTCTACCGCGATTATCACCGCCTGTACCGCCAGGCCGATGCTCTGATCGCTCTGACCGAGGCCGAGCGGCAAACGCTGATCGGCCTCGGCGTGGCCCCGGAGCGGGTGTTTGTCACCGGCAACGGCCCCAACCTGGCCGGCTCCGCCGACGGGCCGGCTTTTCGGCGGCGGCACAACCTGCCCGCAGCCGCGCCGATTATTTTGTTTGTGGGCCAAAAATATCGCTACAAAGGGATTGAGACGCTGGCGGCGGCGGCCAAACAGGTGTGGCGGCGCACCCCGGAGGCTCATTTTGTCTTTTTGGGGCCGCCCACCCCTTTTTCAAAACGATTCTTTGCCGGCCAGTCTAACCCCCGGCTGCTGGATTTGGGCGCGGTTGATCTGCAAACCAAAACCGATGCCCTGGCCGCCTGCACGCTGTTGTGCCTGCCCTCGGCGCAGGAGAGTTTTGGCGGCGTCTTCACCGAAGCCTGGAGTCTGGGCAAGCCGGTCATCGGCGCGGATATTCCGGCGGTGCGCGAGGTGATTGACGACGGCCTCAACGGCTATCTGGTTGCGCCCGCCGCCGGCCCGCTTGCCGAGCGTATTGGCTATTTGCTCGATCATCCGGCCATTGCCGCCCAGTTGGGCCAGGCCGGCCGCCAAAAAACGGAGGCGCAGTACAACTGGGAGCAACTGGCCCGCAAAACAGAAGCCGTTTACGCGGCAGTGCTAAACGGCCGCCGGTAAAATTAATGATGACAACTATTCCAGCCGACGCCGCTATTGCGCGGGTTAATATTTTGGGGGCGGGCATCAGCGCGTTAACAATGCCGCTGGCCGTGGCCCGTATTTTGGCCTGGGTTGAACAGGGCGCGCGGCAGTACGTTTCGGTTTGCACGGTGCATTCGGTGATGGAGGGCCGCCGCAGCCCGGCCATGCGCCGGGCGATTAACGGCGCGGGGTTGGCCACGCCCGATGGCATGCCGCTGGTTTGGCTGGGACGGCGCTGGAGCAGCGCGCCGGTGAGCCGGGTGTACGGCCCGGATTTGCTGTTAGAGGTGTGCCGCGCTTCTGTCGAGCGGGGGTATTCACATTTCTTTTTGGGCGGCGCGGCCGGCGTCCCGGAGCTGCTGGCCCAAAAACTTCAGGCTCGATTCCCGGGGCTGGCCGTGGCCGGCGCGTTCAGCCCGCCGTTTCGCGCCCTCAGCCCGGCCGAGGATGAGCAACTGATCGACCGGCTCAACGCGGCCAAACCGGATATTATTTGGGTGGGGTTGGGCACGCCCAAACAGGATTTGTGGATGGCCGGCCATCGCTCGCGGTTGGACTCGCCGGTGCTGGTCGGCGTTGGCGCGGCGTTTGATTTTCACGCCGGGCGCATTGCCCAGGCCCCACGCTGGATGCAGCAGGCCGGGTTGGAGTGGCTGTTCCGGCTGCGGCAGGAACCCCGGCGTTTGTGGTATCGATATTTGGTGTACAACCCGTTGTTTATCGCTTTAATTGCTGCCCAAGCAGCGGGCCTAAAACGCTATCCTCTGGAATAGACGGGCTGGGTTTTTGCTCGGCCAGCACCCCGGCCACCACCTCTTCCACCGCGAGCGTCGCTCCCCGGCTGCGGGCCGCCTCTGCTGCCGGCGCGGGCAGCCGCGCGGCTATCTGATTTAACAATTCGGCCGCGCCGTCGCGCACCCGGTCGTCTGTGGCCGGATAATGGCTAACAAAGGCCAGCACCTCCGCGGCCTGCTCCAGTTGCTCTTCCCGCCGCAGCAAATCACCCCAGCGATACAGAATATCCGCCACCCGTACAAACGCGCCGTTTTCAAACGCCGCCGCCAGCGACTCGCTGAACCAGCGCCGGGCCTCGGCGCAGTTGTCCAGTTCCAGCGCGGTCACGCCCAGCCACATGCTGGTGGCGGTGATCATATGCAGGGTGCTGATCATGCGGGAAATGGCCAGACTCTCCGTAAACCAGAATTTGGCCGCGTCGAAATCCATCAGTTTTAAGTGCAGATAGCCCAGATTGTGCAGGGCGATGGCTTCGCCCCAGCGATCGCCAATGCTCTGCCGGATGACCAGATTTTGCTCAAAATAGCGTTTGGCTTCGGGGTGCTGGGCCAGGTTGGATTCGTGCAGGCCGCAAACCACCAACCCCAGCGTATTCAAACAGGCGGCCTCGCCGTGGCGATTGCCCATTTGCCGGTGCAGGCGCAGGCTTTTGTGGGTGTGCCTTTGGGCCGCGCCGTAATCGCCCAGATAGTACGCGGCCCACCCCAGCGTATACAGCGAGCAGGCCTCGCCCCACGGATCGCCCAGTTTGCGGCACAACTCCAAACTTGCCCGGGCAAGCTGCTGCGCTTTTGGGTATTCGCCCTGCATCACCGCCACCAGCCCCAAACTGTGCCGGGCAAAGGCCGCCGCCTCCGATTCGTTGAGCGCATCGGCCAGAGCCAGGCTTTGCTCCAGATCGGTGCGCGCCTGCTGGTACAGGCCGCGGCCGTAACGCAATCGGCCCAGATAGGCCAGCAGTTGGCTGGCCAGCCGTTGCTGCGCCGGTTCCGATTGCGCCAGCCGGTCAAGAGTCGTTTGGAACAACGCTTCGCCTTCCTGAAAACGGCTGCGGGTATCAAAATACAAAAAAAGGCTGCGGCCAACCTGGTGCAAAGCCGCCCAATCGCTATGCTCAACCGCCCATCGCCAGGCCGCCTGAATGTTTTCAATGGCTTCGCCGATGTCCGCCAGCGCCCGGGGCTGATCGCCGCCCCGCAGCCGGGCCTCTTTTTCACGCAGCAGCGACAGGTAATAGCGGCTGTGCCGCGTTTGAGTTTCGGCGGCGACGGCGGCCAGCTTTTCCGCCGCAAACTGGCGCAGCAGTTCGTGCATGCTGTAGCTGCCGGCGGCGTCGCGGCGCAGCAGCGATTTGTTCAGCAGGGCCAGCAGCACCGGCAGCGACGCGCCGGACACGTGCAGCGCCGCTTCGCGCTGAAACTTGCCTTTGAAGACGGCCAGCCGTTTTAACGCCTCCTGCTCCGCTTCCGGCAGGAGTTGCCACGATGACTCAAACACCAGCCGCATACTGCGGTGCCGGTCCGGCGCGCGCCGGGACGAGTCGGTTAAAAAATCAAGATCGCGTTCAATCTCGGCGATGATTTCGGCGCTGGAGAGCAGCGGCAGCCAACTGGCGGCCAGTTCCAGCCCCAACGGAATCCCATCGAGCAGGCGGCACAGCCGAATAATATCGGCCTGGTTGGCGGCAGACAGGACAAAGTTGGCGCGCACCTGCTGGGCGTGCTGCACAAAAAGCCGGACGGCGCTGTACATTTGCACATCGGCAAAAGAAACATCCTGCTCGGGAAAATCCAGCCCATCCAGGCCGATGACCCATTCTTCGGGCAGGGCCAGCCGTTCGCGTGAGGTGACCAGCAGTTTCAGGTGGGGGGCGCTGGTGAGCAGGTGGGGCAGTAGCGTCTCGCCGCCGGGGTTGCTGCGCGACAGCAAATGCTCAAAATTGTCCAGCACCAGCAGCAGTTCTCGCTGGCCCAGATAATTGGCCAACTGCTGTTCGGCCTCGCCGGGGCCGTTGAGGGCGCAACCCAACACACCGGCAATGGTGACCGCCAGCAGTTGCGGCGAGTTCACCGCCACCAGCGACACAAAATAGACGCCATCGGGGAAAGTTGACAGGTTTTCGGCGGCGGACTGCAACGCCAGCCGGGTTTTGCCAATGCCGCCCGGCCCTACCAGGCTGAGCAGCCGGCAGTCGGGCAGGTGCAGGTGGTCGGCAATTTGGGCCAGTTCGGCCTGCCGGCCTTCAAAGGGGGTGCGCTGGGGCGGCAGGTTGTGCCGGATGGGCTGGCCTTTGGCTTTGAGCCGCTGGTAAAGCGCCTGCGTTTCCGGCAGCGGCTCCACGCCCAACTCCTCGGCCAGAATGCGGCGGCAGGTTTCAAAGTGGGCCAGCGCTGCGGCGTGCTGGCCGCTGCGAGCCAGCAACGTCATCAATTGGCGGTGGGCTTCTTCCTGCCACGGCTCCAGCGCCAGCAGCCGGGTGGTCACATCGATGCCGGCGGCGTATTCGCCGCGGGAGGTGTGAATGCGGGCCAGTTGGTAGAGCGCCTGCACGGCCAGCCGTCGCAGCCGTTCCCGCTCCGGCAGCAGCCATTCCTCAAACGGCTGGGCGTCATCGATGGCCAGGCCGGCCAAAAAATCACCCTGATACAGATCGATGGCTTCGCGCAGCGGTTGGGGGGCGGTTTTAAACGCGCCGGCCTGGTTGAGCGTTTCTTCAAAAACCGCCACATCCAAAAAATGGGGCAGGGTTCGGTCAAAGGCAATCAGTTGATCGCTGCTGTTGATGTAGCCGCCCAGCAGTTTGCGCAGGTTAGACAACGCTTTGCGCAGATTGGCTCTGGCCCGGTCGTCCGGTTTGTCGCCCCAAAACAGAGCGGCCAGCGACTCGCGGTTGTGGGTTCGGCCGGTAACGGCCAAATAAGCCAGCAGCGCCTGCACCTTAACCGAGACAAACCCCTCCACCGGCTGCCCGTTCAGCGTGATTTCAACTCGTCCAAGTAAGGAAAGCTCAAGCATGGGATCAGCAACCCTTTTGGCGCTCAACAAATTCTGGAGTTCACCTTTTAATTCACGCTTTGGGAACGGTAACCGGTTATACTGGGCGAAGTAGTTTACGTTTATCAGGCCGATGCTATGCAGGAACCCGAAGATACAGCTTACACTGCCTCTCATTATCATACCTATTTGCTGCGCTGCTGGCAAGAGCGAAGCAGCCAGGCCGGGGCTTTGGTAACGGTTTGGCGTTTTAGCCTTGAAAATCCGCACACCGGCCAGCGGCGCGGTTTTGCCAGCCTGGAAGCGCTGCTGGCTTCACTGCAAACAGATTTGGTTGAAGAAGAGGAGCAACTCTGATGGCCGAGACACTAACCTGCCCTTCCTGCGGCGCGCCGCTGAGTTATCAGCCCGGCAAAGTGACGGTTACCTGCGACTACTGCCACAACGAGATCATTTTGCCCGAAGCGCTGCGGCCACAGTCCGGCTTTGCCCCGCCGGCGTCGGCATCGTTGGAGTTGGGGCAACTCACCGCCCTGCGCGAGATTGCCCAACTGGCCCGCAGCGGCAACAAGCTCGAAGCGATCAAGCGTTTTCGGGCAACGTTTGGCGGCGGGCTGAAAGAGGCCAAAGACGCGGTTGAAGCCATCGCCGCCGGCCAGCCCATCGAAATGACCGCGACCACCTTCGCCACATCAACGGCCGAACCGGCCGCGGCGCAAAGCGGACTTTCTGCGGGGTGCGTGGCCTGGTTGGTGGTGCTGATTGTGGTTGTGTCGGTGGTGCCGGTGCTGGCGGCTTTTGGCGGGCTGGCGATTTTTGGTATCGGCGTTTCCTCGGCGGTGTCAGAAATCAACCCGGTAATTCCCTCGCCGTCACCCACGGCCACGCCGGCCCCCACCCCAACGCCCGGTTTTGCCACCGCGGTGCTCACCTTTGGCAGCCGGGGCACCGGCCCGGCCCATTTTGAGGATGCCCGCAGCATCGCCGTGGATGGCAAAGGCAATATTTACGTGGGCGAGTACGGCAGCGGCCGGATTCAGGCCTTCAACAGCCAGGGCGAGTTCATCACCCAGTGGACCGGCGATGAAGAGTACCCGCTGCGCGATCTGGCCGCCGACCGGCAGGGCGTAGTTTATGTTGCCCAAAAAGGCAAAATCTGGCGATTTGACGGCGCAACCGGCCAGCCCCTGTCGCCGGCTTTTGAAACCGATTACTGGCTCGACGCGCTGGCGGTGACGCCATCGGGCGAGTTGCTGGTGGTGCAGGAATCCAACCCGGCCTTCAAAACACTGGTTCGATTTACCTCCGCCGGGCAGGCGACTCAAACCATCGACCAACCGCTGCCCGTGGAAAAAAGCCGGCCCGCCTCCAGCATTGAAAAAGTGACGGTTGACGGCCGCGGGCAGATTTTGGTTTTGGGCCGGAACAAAGACGCGGTCTACCGCTTGTCGGCTGCGGGCGAGTTTTTGGATCGCTTTGGCAGCGACGGTGACGCGCCGGGCAGCCTCACCGCTCCGGCTGATATTGCCGTGGATGGCCGCGGCCGGATTTACATCAGCGATTTTGGCGGCGTGCTGGTCTTTTCGCCGGAGGGCAGCTACCTGGCCACCATCGATGTTGACGGCCCCGCCGATGGGCTTGTGTTTAACGACAGGGATGAGTTGTTTGTGGTGGCTCGTGAAAAGGTGGTTAAATATACGCTCAACAAGTGAAAACAAGGCTGGTGGTTAAATTATAAGTGATGAAATGCCATTGCGAGGCGCGCAGCGCCGTGGCAATCTCCCCACCGCACGCGGAGACTGTCACGCTCCCTGCGGTGGCTGGCAGTGACACAAACAAGCTATTTTCACAGGAGGAAAAATGAAATTATCAAAATCGATTTTATTGCTGTTTCTGATTCTGGCGTTGGGGATGAGCCTGGCGGCCTGCGGCGGCAGCCAGAGCGACGCGCCCGCCGCTACCGACTCGGTGGTTAAATCTGAGGCGACTCCCACCAGCGCGCCTCAGCCCACTCCCACCGAGGCCCAACCAACGGCTACCGCCACCAGCGCGCCTCAGCCTACTCCCACCGAGGTTCCCCCAACGGCCGCCCCCGTCGCCAGTGATGACCAAGCCACCGCCGGCAGCGACATCCCGCCTTTGCCGCTGCCCACGGATGCCGAGGACGTAACCTTCGACGCCGCATCGTCCGAGATCACCTTTTCCAGCGCCACCAAAATGGCCGATCTGCTCGACTTTTACCGCAGCGAGCTGGCGGCGCTGGGCTGGCAGGAAGACAAAGATTTTGCCCTCGTCTCGGATACATTTTCATCGGTGGATTTCAAGCAAGGCGAGGAGTCGATTACCGTGACCCTGATTGACTTCAGCGGCAGTGTTGAAGGCACGCTCGATTTGAGTTACGCCCCGTCGCTGGCCGGCAACGCGCCCACCGAGAGCGGCTCCGGCGGCGAAGCCGGCGGTCCGCCGCCCGGCGCGCCTACCTTCACCATCAACGACTGGCCCACCCCGCCCGGTGCAACCGAAGTCAGCCTTTCCGGCGAAACGCTGAGCTACAAAATTGATCTGCCGCTGGTTGATCTGGCCGAGTTTTACCGGGCCACATTTGAACTGATGGACTTTGGCACCAGTTGTCTGGACGGCGCTGCCGATTACACCTCAATGTCGTGCAGTTCCAGCAACGGCGATCTTTCGCTCAACTTCTTTGCCTTTGAAGGCTTTGACAACACCGAAGTGGAAATCAACTTCACCAACTACAATTATCCGGTCGATGGCGGGGCAGCCGGCGGCGAACCCGGCCAGCTCACCGCCGAAGACCAGGACGGCCTGCCCCTGCCCAGTGACAACAACGGCTACAGTTCCGAAGGTACGGAGTTCAGCCGCAAACTGACCGCCACTTCGCCGTCTGATGTGGCCACCCTGCTCGATTTTTACCAATCCGAACTGGCCACCCGCGGCTGGACACCGGGTGATACCAGCGAAGCCGGCGGCGCAACCACCGTCAACTATTCCGGCGCGGACGGCAACCTGGTGCTAACGCTCAAACCGTCGGGCAGCGAAACCGAGATCACGCTGGTGAGCAAAAACCCCGCCGCCGCCAAAGCAGCCGGGATTCTGCCGCCGGCCGGGCAGGCGCGCCTGTACCTGGCCAATCTGGCCGGTGAGGCGGTAACCGTTACCATCAACGGCCAAACCCTTCAGGTTGAAGCCGATGCCGGGATGACCTCGCCGGACGACGCGCCCAAACTGGATATTAAACCGGGCAGCTACACCGTAACGATCAAAGTAGGCAGCGCCACCACCACCAGCGATGTCACCGTGGGCGCGGACGAAACCTGGGGTCTGTTGCTCGATGCTCAAGGTGCGCTGCCCGCGCAGATTTATTGATGGGGTTGTGCAGTAGTTGGGTAGGGGCGCGGCCCCGACAATAAAATTGCCACTAAATTTTTAAGAAAATCTGTGTAAATCTGCGAAATCTGTGGCCTGATTAAGAAATGCAAAGGTATTTCAATCAAAAGGAGCGTGTGTACTATGAACACAAAAATTTCATTTCGATTTGTAGCTTTGCTTGGCCTGTTAATATTGCCGTTGCTGGCCTGCAACTCGGTGATGGGAATGTTCGGCGGGGGCGCGGTGGCTATCGGCGATTTGCCGGTGTATCCCGGCGCTACCGAATTAAAAGAGGGCGAGTCTAACATTGGTGACACGCTGGCCAAAAATATGGAGCAGGATGCGGCCATGCGCCAGGCCCTGGGCGCGCTCGGCAGCGGCAAAGTTGAGCAAAAGGGCTTCCAACTGCCGGCCGACACCACCTGGGATCAGGTGAAAGGTTTTTACAGCAAAGAGCTGGAAGGCGCGGGCTGGAGCAGCGGCCTGGGCGGCATCGCCGGCAGCATGGTTGATGTCAACGCCATGATGGAAGCGGCCAACCAGGGCAACGACCTGTTCCAAACGGCTATCTGGTCAAAAAACAAGCAAAATCTGACGGTGGTCATGATTACTGATCCCACCGACCAAACCCAAAAGCAGTTGATCTTCTCGCTGTCGAGCCAGTAAGCCACAGGGGTGTTCCGCTGGGGGGGCGGGCAGCCCGGCGTCGGGGCGCTTCACAAAGCATCCCGACGATTCAATGAACAGGAGTCCAAAACCGCGGTTTTGGACTCCTGTCACAATTTTTAAGAACCGGGGCAGGGATCTCCTGTCTCCCGATGCATGACTCCTGAATCCTATTTTCAAGGGATTTGACGATGACCAACCCGCCGGAATCCCGGCCCACCCAACCGGCCTTTCTGCCGGCCACCGGCAAAGATATTTTGGGCTTGACGGCATTGGGGGTGCTGTCACTGGCCGGCGCGGCCATCGGGCTGCTCCAATGGCTGAACCCGTCGCTATTGAATCTGGACAGCCTTTACAACCCATCGTGGCTGGCCATCTTTTTGCCGTTCATTTTTCCCCTGTTTGTGCCGGCGGCTTTTTATTTGTGGTGGCTGGCCTGGCGCGACTGGCGCCGGACCCGCGTTTTTGAACAAAGCAAAGTAACCGGCGCGGCGACCATCACCCATCTGTGGGTTGACCCGCCCCGCCCGCCCGGCAAGAAATATTACGTGGGCTATCAGTACGGGCAGGGACAATCGGCGTACCAACCCGTGCCGGTTCGCACTCACAAACGGCTGGCCGTCGGTGAGCAGGTGGCCGTGGAGTACGTGCCCGGCCGCCCCGAACTCTCGCGCATCGATCTGCAAAAAAAGGCGCCCCGCCGTTAAGTGGCGGTATATCGCCGCAGCCGGGGATATTTCCAGGCAATCCAGCCGGTGAGCAGCAGCGTGGCCAGCCCGCCGCTGACAATGGCCAGCCCCACACCCCCCACCGAGGCCACCAGCCCGGCTTCCAGCTCGCCGAGCTGCGGGCCGCCCATAAAGAACATCATATTGACCCCCATCATTCGCCCGCGCAGGTGGTCCGGCGTGAGCACCTGCCGCAGCGTGCCCCGGATCACCGTCGATACGGTATCGGCCGCGCCGGTTACAGCAAACAGCAGGTAACTAAGCCAGAACCAGATCGACAGCCCAAACAGCGCCGTGGCCAGCCCGTACAGCGCCACGCAGGCCAGCAGCACTTGGCCCTGCCGCACAATCTCTTTGCGCAGCGACAGCACAATCCCGGCCAGCATCGCTCCCAGCGGCTGGGCCGTAACCAGCAGCGCGTAACCCTGCACGCCCACGCCCAAAATATCGCTGGCCACAATGGGCAGCATTGTCCGCGCCGATGAAAAGAAGGTGGCCAGAAAATCCAGCAGCATCGTGCCCCAAATGATACGGTTGTGGTACGTAAAGCGGAACCCTTCGAGCAGTGCGCCCCAACCCAGCCCGGTGTTGGCGGCGGCGGCTTTGCCCCGGTAGCGCATCAGCAGCAGCGCGCCGGCAATCACCAAAAACGACACGGCGTTGAGGCTGTAAACGGTGCTGGCATTGAAGCGACTGAGCAACACTCCCGCGACCATCGGCCCAAAAATTGTGGCCAGTTGCCAGCTCAATGTGTTGAGGCTGACCGCGTTGCTCAAATCTTCGCGCGGCACCAGGTTGGGTACCAGCGACTGCCGGGCCGGGTTTTCAAAGGCGGTGGTGGCCGCGCCGGCGGCGGTGAGCAGGTAAATGGCCAGAATGTTGTCGTAGCCGGTAAAGGTGATGACGGCCAGCCCCAGCGCAAAAACGGCGGCGGCCACTTCGGCCAGCATCATCAACTGGCGGCGGTCGCGCAGGTCGGCCATAATTCCGCCGAGCAGGGCAAAGGCGATGATCGGCAGGATGCGGGCCAGCCCCAGCCCGCCCAGTCCCAGCGCCGAAGCGCCCAGATTAATATGCCAGTCGCCCAGTACCAGCGTGAAATCCTGCCCGCGCAAAAGCTGGTACACGTGCCAGTCAACCGCCACCAACTGCATCTGCGAGCCGATGACCGACACGGTTTGACCGGCCCAAAACAAACGAAAATCACGATGTTGCAGCGCCGTTAAGCGTGACGTTTTTATCATTGTCGGTTCCTGTATCGATGGGTGATGGATAACCGGCTGATTCTACTCCTTTTTGAGTGAATGTCCAACGAAATTTTGTGTTGAATTTACCTCTCCCCTAACATTGAGGATACCTGCTCCCAGACAGTCACAAACAAGCCTATAAACCATTGTTGGCAGCCTGTTTTTTTGTTAATACGAAATGTGAAATTTTTGACAAAGTATTGGGCAAGTGCTAATATTGCCGCAATCGACAAGTATCATTTGTTGTTTAACCAAATGGTCTCGGTCGGGAAAAAGGTTTGCCTGTTATTTGAATTTATGATTATTGCCGGAAAAAAAGTGGCAGCGCCGGGCAGACCGGGGCTTGCACAGATCCGAGACCGAGAGGCTTATTGATTAAAATTCAAGAGTTGAAATTGTAATCAGGATGAATTATTGTTCTAATATCTTCAGCAGTCGGGCCGCTGCTACCCCGTCACCGGTGATGGGGAAGGCGAGAAATTGCCAAAGGGTCGCGCCGCTTCAGGCTGGTGCGAGGTTAAAAATGGATAATTCAACAATTTCCAATTAAGTAGAATTGTCGGGCAGTTAGCCAGACTGATTCAACCGACTAATTTACAAGAGCACCGATTTGATTGGGCAGGCTTGGTTCCTGTTGGAACCGATTTGGGCCAAGGCCAATCAAGAGCCATTGAAGCTGCGGTGCTCTTTTTATTTTTCTATTAACGTTGATGTTGATTTTTGCGGAGGTTTAAGATGGGCGTTATTACAATTTCCCGACAATGGGGTAGCGGGGCAGAGGAAATTGCCGTCAAGGTATGTGAGCTTCTGAACTATCGTTATCTGGACAAATATCTCATTACCCAGGTCGCCACTGAACAGGGATTAACCGAGAATGAACTGGTTGATTTCACTACCGAGCATTACCGGGAAAGAAATTTTCTGGAACGTTTATTGCGTCCTGGCCCCTATGTGGTGGCAGAACTACCGGTTTGGACACAGGATGAAAGCGGTGCGGAAACTATGGGGATCAAAAAGCTCGACGAGGTTAGGTTTGTTAACTTTGTCCGGCGAGTGCTGCTGGCAGCTTATCAGCAGGACAATGTGGTTATTATGGGGCGTGGCGGGCAGGCAGTTTTACAGGATAGCCCTGGCGTGCTTCACGTGCGGATTGAGGCGCCCATAGCCACCCGCCTGCGGCGCATTCAAGACCGAGAGGGCATTCTGGATGTTGAAAAAGCGTATCAAATGGTTGTAGAACGGGACCGCAAAACCGCTCAGTATCTGGGGCAACTTTTTGGCGTTAGGACAGATGACCCCTCACTCTATCATTTTCTGCTTAATAGCAGCAAATGGAAAACTGAATCGGCTGCTCAGGTAATTGTTGCGGCTGTCCAGCAGTTGGTCACCAAATAAATATCCTTCAAAGCAAAGAAACCAGTTATTCTTATCCGTTACCTAGAAAGGGTTACCTCCATGCACGGCATGACTTTGTTTGAAACGTACGCTATTTTTGGGGTATTAGGTGTGGCAATTCTGGGCCTGGCCTACGCTGTCTTTCTGAGGCAGCAAGTGCTCAAAGAAGATAAAGGCACAGAAAAGATGCAATCGATTTGGGGAGCCATTAAAGAAGGGGCCGATGCTTATCTGAGCCGCCAATTACGGACTATCCTTCCTTTTATAGGCTTGCTAACAATTGCCTTGTTTTTTAGCGCCTGGATTGTCAATCCCACGCTCGAAGCGCAGACCGAGTTTGGCGAGAATGCTCGCCTGTACGTGGCCTTTGGGCGGGCCATTGCTTTTTTAATGGGGGCCGGATTCTCGCTGCTGGTAGGACAGATTGGCATGCGGATGGCTGTTCAGGCCAATGTTCGGGTGGCTAATGCGGCCCGAACCAGTTTTGGGGGGGCGCTGAAAGTGGCTTATCGGGCCGGTACCATTACCGGGATGTTGACCGATGGCTTGGGGTTGTTGGGCGGTACGCTTATTTTCATCATTTACGGCACGGCTGCCCCCGATGCGCTCCTGGGGTTTGGCTTTGGCGGCACCTTACTGGCTTTGTTTATGCGGGTCGGCGGCGGTATTTACACTAAAGCCGCCGATGTTGGGGCCGACCTGGTGGGTAAGGTAGAAGCCGGTCTGGAAGAAGACGACCCCCGTAACGCCGCGGTTATTGCTGACCTGGTAGGCGACAATGTGGGGGATTGCGCCGGCATGGCTGCCGATATTTTTGAGAGTTACGAGGTCACAATTGTCTCCGGCCTGATCCTGGGGCTGGCTCTGGTACGGATTACCGGCAATTTGAACTGGATTATCTTTCCGTTGCTGGTCCGCGGGATTGGTGTGCTTTCGTCAATTATCGGCACCTATTTGGTTAAAGCCGGTAAGGATGGCAGCGGGGCCGACGCGATGGGAGCGATCTTTCGCGGTTTTCTCAGCTCGGCGGTGATCTCAACCGTGCTGTTTGGTTTGGTAGCTGTATTTTATATGCAAAACGTGCCCGGTGGTTGGTGGCGGCCTTTCCTCTCAACCGCGCTTGGGGTTGGCCTGGCCATTGTTCTGGATCGGATAACCGAGTATTTCACCGGGGCCGACCGGGAACCGGTCCGGGAGATTCGGGAAAGCACGGATGGCGGCCCCGCCACTACGATTATCTCCGGGCTGGCGGTGGGGTATGAATCAAGCGTTTGGGCAACTATGATCATTGCTGTCACAATTTTTGTAGCCTATCTGATCTACGGCAGTATCCCCGGTTATTCGGGCTTTGAGCAAGTTACCTTTGTGTTGTACGGCGTGGCTTTAACCGGCATTGGCATGCTCACTCTCACCGGCAATAACGTGGCAATGGACTCGTTTGGGCCGATTGCCGATAATGCTAACGGTATTGGCGAGATGGCCGGGTTGGAACCCAAGGCCCGCCAGGTTATGGCCGATTTGGACGCAGTAGGTAATACTACCAAGGCAATCACCAAAGGCATCGCCATTGGCTCGGCGGTAATTGCGGCGGTGTCCCTGTTTGGTTCGTTTATCACCGACGTTGGAGTGATTGACCCGGAAGCGCTGGCTCAGGGTATTAGAGTATCTCAGCCAATGGTCTTTGTGGGGATGCTCTTTGGTGGTGCTATTCCCTGGTTGTTTTCCTCATTTGCCATCAAAGCCGTCAGCCGGGCGGCCAGTATGATTGTCAGTGAAGTTCGTCGCCAGTTTAAGATTCCCGGTTTAATGGAAGGCACGGTTAAGCCCGACTATGCCCGGGCAGTGTCGATTTCTACGGCTGCGGCCCAAAAAGAGTTGATCAGCCTGGCGGTGATGGCCGTGGTTTCGCCCATAATTGTTGGAATGGTCCTTCAGGTTGAAGCACTGGGCGGGTTCCTGGCCGGCATCATTTTATCCGGCCAGTTATTGGCCGTGTTTATGGCCAACGCCGGCGGCGCCTGGGATAACGCCAAAAAGATCATCGAAGATGAGCCGCGCAATCCGGCTAAAAACCTGGGCAAAAACTCGGAGCGACATAAGGCTTCGGTTGTGGGTGATACGGTTGGTGACCCGCTTAAAGATACGGCCGGCCCGGCCCTCAACCCAATGATTAAAGTGGTAAATCTGGTTTCGGTGATTATCGCTCCCATCATTGTTCAATTTAAGTTTGGCCTGGGCGTGCTCAGTTGGATGGTGGTAGGGTTGATGGTGGCGGCTTTTGTCTGGGCGCTCTGGCAAAGCAAGCGCAGAGTGGTATTGAAAGAGACAGTTGTAGCCTGATAAGCGGGCTTTCTACCGCTGATTGCCGCCGTGTCACAGGCTGAATCGGACGGAGTCAGCCTGTGACACGGTCAAAGCCTTGGTAAGATTGCCAAACTTTTCGGAAAAGTTCTGAAAGTTTTCGGAAAAGTTTTAAAAATTCTCAGGAAGATTGGCTTAACTTTTCGGAAAAGTTCTGAAAGTTTTCGGAAAAATTTTAAAAGTTCTCAGGAAGATTTCCAAACTTTTCGGAAAAAGTTTTGGATTTCAGCCGAAGAAACGCATTAATTCAGCCTATGAAGGCCACGCTTTCATAGGCTGTTTGTTGTAAAAGCAACCGGGACTGAACGGGACACTCCATAAAATACATTGCCGGCGTAGCCAGGCTAATGAGGCGGGCAGCATGTTGCTGATGTCGCTGTTCAGGCTGAGAACCACCGGCTGGATCACCTGTTTGCGGCCAAAGGCCAGCAACTGATGGGTAAAGTTGGCGGCTCGCTCGCTGGCCTTTATAATTCTTTTAGATTCTTTTCAGGCTCAAGCGCAGGTTACGCTTACCGTGTGACCATTATTGCGGTTTGCCCAAATGCGCAGATTCATTTAGTTTCCAGCGAGTCCAAATCGGTAGTTTTAGACTCCTGCTACAAATTTTTAAAGCCGAGGCAGGAACTTCCCTAATTCCTAATTCCTGACTCCTGAATCCTGTTTTCAAAGGAGAAAATAATAATGACCACACGCCCCATCCGCGCCCCGCGCGGCACCCAATTAACCTGCAAAAACTGGCTCATCGAAGCGCCGTACCGCATGCTGCAAAACAACCTCGATCCGCAGGTGGCCTTTGACCCGGATAACCTGATTGTTTACGGCGGGCGCGGCAAAGCCGCCCGCAACTGGGCCAGTTTAGATGCAATTCTGGAATCGTTGCGGTGGCTGGAGCCGGATGAAACGTTGCTGGTGCAATCGGGCAAGCCGGTGGCCGTCTTTCGCACCCACGAAGACGCGCCGCGGGTGCTGATTGCCAACTCTAACATTGTGCCGGCCTGGGCCACCCAGCAGAATTTTGAAAAATGGGAGCAGGACGGGCTGATCATGTACGGCCAGATGACCGCCGGCAGTTGGATTTACATTGGCACGCAGGGCATTTTGCAGGGCACCTACGAAACGCTCGGGTCGTTGGCCCGGCAGCACGGCTGGGGCACGCTCAAAGGCAAATTTGTGCTGACCGCCGGGTTGGGTGAAATGGGCGGGGCGCAGCCGCTGGCGGTCACCATGAACGAGGGCGTCGGCCTGTTTGTGGAGGTGGACCGCTGGCGCGCCGAGCGCCGCCTGTCGCTGCGGCAACTCGATGTGATGACCGACAATCTGGAAGAGGCGATGACCTGGGTGGAAGAGGCTCGCGCCAGCCAGCAGCCCAAATCGGTGGGGCTGGTGGGCAACGCCGCCGAAATCCTGCCCGAACTCATCTCGCGCGGGGTGACGCCGGATGTCGTCACCGATCAGACCAGCGCCCACGACCCGCTGTACGGCTACATCCCCGCCGGCCTCTCGCTGGAGCAGGCCGCCGAGTTGCGCCGCGCCAACCCCGACGAGTACGTCCGCCGTTCCATCGACTCGATGACCCGCCACGTGCAGGCTATGCTCGACTGGCAGGCCAAAGGCGCGGTGGTCTTTGACTACGGCAACAATTTGCGCCAGCGAGCCTTTGACAACGGTTTAAAAGAGGCGTTCAGCTACCCCGGTTTTGTGCCGGCTTACATTCGCCCGCTGTTTTGCCAGGGGCAGGGGCCGTTTCGCTGGGTGGCGCTCTCCGGCGACCCCGCCGACATTTACGCCACAGACGAGGCGATTCTGGAGCTGTTCCCTGAAAATGAGCATCTGGCCCGCTGGATCAAACTGGCTCAAAAAGAGATCGAATTTCAGGGGCTGCCGGCGCGCATTTGCTGGCTGGGTTACGGCGAGCGGGCGCGGGCCGGCCTCAAATTCAACGAGCTGGTGGCGTCCGGCAAAGTCTCCGCGCCGATTGTGATTGGCCGCGACCACCTCGACAGCGGCTCGGTGGCCAGCCCCAACCGCGAAACCGAAGCGATGCGCGACGGCTCGGACGCTATCGCCGACTGGCCGTTGCTCAACGCGCTGGTCAACGCCGTTGGCGGCGCAACGTGGGTCAGCATCCACCACGGCGGCGGGGTGGGCATCGGCTACAGCATCCACGCCGGGCAGGTGATTGTGGCCGATGGGACCGCCGCCGCTGCCCGCCGGCTGGAGCGCGTGCTCACCAGCGACCCCGGCATGGGCGTCGTTCGCCACGCCGACGCCGGTTACCCGGACGCTATCGAATTTGCCCGCACCCACGGCGTCAAAATCCCGATGTTAAAAGATAATGCGTAATGCGTGATGCGTAACGCGTAGATTTTACGTATTACGCATTACGCATTACGTCTTCTGATAGGATCATTCGTGAGCACAATAATTCTTGACGGACAATCTCTGACAATTGAAGACGTGATCGCTGTTGCCTACGGCCAGCCCGACCAGCCGCACGTTGAACTGGCCCCGGCGGCAGCCAAACAGGTGGAACGGGCCGCCGGCGCGGTAGAGCAGCTTTTGGCCCGCGGCGAAATCGCTTACGGCATCACCACCGGCTTTGGCGCGTTCAAAGACCGGATCATCTCGCCGGAGCAGGTGGCGGCGCTGCAACACAACATTTTGGTCAGCCACGCCGTCGGCGCGGGCAACCCGTTTGACGCGCCCACCACGCGGGCAATTATGCTCATCCGGGCCAACACGCTGGCCCGCGGCCACTCCGGCATCCGGCTGAGCACGCTCCAGCGGCTGCTCGATTTGCTCAACGCCGGGGTACATCCGCGCATCCCGGAAAAAGGCTCGCTGGGGGCCAGCGGCGATCTGGCTCCGCTGGCGCACATGGGGCTGGTGCTCATCGGCCTGGGCGAAGCCGAATTTGGCGGCGAGCTGCTGCCCGGTGACGAGGCGCTGCGCCGGGCCGGGTTGGAGCCGGTGACGCTGGCGGCCAAAGAAGGGTTGGCGTTGACCAACGGTACCACCGTTATGTGCGCCCTCGGCACGCTGGCGGTGCATCGCGCCCGCCGGCTCAGCCGGGTGGCCGATGTGGCCGGTTGCCTCAGTTTGGAGGCGCTGCACGGCACGGTGCTGGCTTTTGACGAGCGCATTCACCGGGTTCGACCCCATCCCCGCCAGATCAATTGCGCGGCCTACCTGCGCAAACTGCTGACTAACAGTGAGTTTACCCGCCATCACGATCCAACTAACGTGCAGGATGCCTACACCCTGCGCTGCATCCCGCAGGTGCACGGCGCGGTGCGCGACGCCATCGCCTACGCCCGCTGGGTGGTGGATATTGAGCTGAACGCGGTCACCGACAACCCGCTCATTTTCATCGATGACGACAGCGGCGAAATTACGGTGCTGTCCGGCGGCAATTTCCACGGCGAGCCGCTGGCCATTGCGATGGATTACCTGTCTATTGCGCTGACCGAGCTGGGCAACATTTCCGAGCGGCGGATTATGCGCCTCACCGACGAAGCCAGCAACGCCCACGTGCTGCCGGCTTTTCTCACCAAAAATGGCGGCCTCAACTCCGGTTTTATGATTACCCAGTACACCGCCGCCGCGCTGGCCACCGAAAACAAGGTGCTGGCCCACCCGGCCAGCGTCGATACCATTCCCACCTCGGCCAACGTGGAGGACCACGTGAGCATGGGTTGCACCGCCGCGCTGCAAACCCGCCAGATTTTGGACAATGTGGAGCACATTCTGGCCATCGAATTACTGGCAGCGGCGCAGGGCATCGATTTTCGGCGGCAGGAGTTGGGCGCAGACGCGGCGCTGGGCGAGGGCACGCAGCCGGCCTACGCCCTCATCCGCCGGCACGCGCCTTTCATCGAGCGCGATACCACGCTCTACCCGTACATCAACGCGGTCAAAACGCTGGTCACGTCCGGCCAACTGGTTGAGGCGGTGGCCCACGTGATTCACGCGGAGTAAAGCCGATGCCGTGTCGACTGCTGGCCTGCCCCTTTGACAACGGCATCCAAACGATGCTGCGCTGGCGGCGCGGCGTGACCGGCGCGGCGGACGGCCCGGCAGCGATACTGGCCCATCTGCCCGCCGGCTGGCCGCGCGAGCTGCTGCCGCTGGAGCCGTTCAACCTGTCGCCCGGCCCGGCCAATTTGTTTGATGCGGAGTTTATCCGCCGGCAGCAGGCTGCCACCGAAACGGCGCACGCGTTGGTTTCAGCAGCGGCGGCGCGGCAAATTGAGGCCGGATTCTGGCCTCTCGCCCTCGGCGGCGACCACTCGCTCACGTTTCCGCTGTTGCGCGGCGTGCGGCGGGCGCTGCCCCACCGGCGGCTGGGGCTGGTTTACATCGATGCCCATCTGGACATGCGCCCGCTGGAAAGCGCCGCCGGGGTTGACGGGCTGGTCAGCAGCGGCAATTCGTTCCGGCGGCTGCTCGAGGCCGGGCTGGTGGCCGGGTCGAATATCGTCGCTATCGGTATTCACCGCAGCGACTCCGCCGTGTTTGGCGACATGCTGGCTTTTGCCCGCAGCCACGGCGTTGGCGTGATATTTGACGCTGACTGCGACGAGCCGGAAGCTGTCGCCGAGCGGGCGCTGGTGGCGGCGCTGGCCGGCACGGACGGTTTTTACCTGAGCGTGGACATCGACGCGGTGGAGGCGTGGGCTGCGCCCGGTGTGAGCGCCCCGGCGGCGGCCGGTTTATCGCCGGCGTTTGTGCTGGCGCTGGTGCAGGCGCTGGCCGGCAGTAACCGGCTGCTGGCCGCGGATGTGGTCGAGGTGTCGAGCCGGCGGCAAACCTGGGGCGAGTTGTTCGGCCAGCCGTCCGCGGAAAACGAGTCCGACAGGCAGGCCAAACTATTGCGCACGGCCAAACTGGCGGCGCAGGTGGTGCAGATAATCGGGGAGGGGTAGCCCCCACCCCCTGCCCCCTCCCCCAAAATGGGGGAGGGGAAATATTACGTGGTCAGTTTGGGGCGGCTTTGCCGCCCCAAACTGACCACAAAAGTCAAATCCCCCTTCTCCCCACTGGGGAGAAGGGGGTAGGGGGATGAGGGGTTAACCGTTGCAATCATCGAGAGGGATGCTGCATGAAAGTTGATTTGTTGATTCACAGCGCGGCTCAGTTGGTAACGTGCGCCAGCCCCGGCGGCCTCAAACGGGCGGCGGCAATGGCCGACGTCGGTCTGCTGGCGGATGGGGCGCTGGCCGTGGCGGACGGCGAAATTGTGGCCGTGGGGCCGAGCCGCGAGTTACGGGCCGATTTTACCGCCGCTGAAACCATCGATGCCGCGGGCAAAGTGGTTTGCCCCGGTTTTATCGACGCGCACACGCACGCGGTTTTTGCCGGCGACCGGCTGGATGAATTTGAGTTGCGGCTGCGCGGCGCAACCTACATGGAAATTATGGCCGCTGGCGGCGGAATTGCCAGCACCATGCGGGCCACGCGGGCGGCGTCGGCGGCGGAGCTGGCGGCGGGGGCCGCGCCCCGGCTGGCCGAAATGCTGGCGCTCGGCAGCACAACCATCGAAGTAAAAAGCGGGTACGGGCTGGATACCGCCAGCGAGCTGGCTATGTTGCAGGCCATCGAGCTGCTGGACGCCGGCCAACCGGCCGATCTGCTGCCAACGTTTTTGGGGGCGCACGCCGTGCCGCCGGAATATCGAGGCCGCACCGATGAGTACGTGGCGCTGGTCATTGACGAGATGCTGCCGGCGGTGGTCGAATGGTGGGCCGGGGCGCGGTTCAAACTGCCGGGCGCGGCGCTCTTTTGCGATGTGTTTTGCGAGGCCAACGTGTTTGACCGGGCGCAAGCGCGGCGAGTGCTGCAAGCCGGGCAGGCGGCGGGCTTGCCGGCCAAACTGCACGCCGATGAATTTGTGTCGCTGGGCGGTGTGCCGCTGGCGGTGGAGTTGGGCGCGGTCTCGGTGGACCATTTGGATGTGACCCCGCCGGAAGAATTTGGGGCGCTGGCCGAGTCTGACACGGTGGGCGTGGTGCTGCCGGCGGTCAATTTTAATTTGGGCAGCACTCATTTTGCCAACGCGCGGGCGCTGATCGACGCCGGGGTGGCGCTGGCGCTGGCCACGGACATCAACCCCGGTTCCGCGCCGTGTCCGTCGTTGCCGCTGGTGATGGCGCTGGCCTGCCGCTACCAGCGGTTGCTGCCCGCCGAGGCGCTCAACGCGGTAACGCTCAACGCGGCCTACGCGGTGGGACAGGGGCCGCGGCTGGGGTCGCTGGAGGTGGGCAAGCAGGCCGATGTGCTGGTGGTGGCCGCGCCGGATTACCGGCAGTTGGCTTATCAGTTGGGCGGGAATCTGGTGGAGACGGTCATCAAGCGCGGGCGGCGGGTGCTGAACTAATAGTCAGCCTCCTCCGGCTCGGAGGGAGCGCTGCCGGCCAAAATCAGTTCCGCCGAGCTGGTACCCAGCAGTTCCGCACCGGCGTTGAGCAGGTCCACGGCTCTCTGGTAGCTGTTGATTTTGCCGGAAGCTTTGACCCGGCTGGCCGTACCCTGGCACAAACTACTCAGCAACCGGATATCTTCAACTGTGGCCGGGCCGGCGAGCTTGCCCCAGCCGCTGGAATTTTTGAGCCACGGCACGCCGGCATCGATCAGCAATTGGGCCGCGTGCCGTTTTTGGCCGTCATCGGGCAGGCAGCTCAATTCCAGCATCACCTTCAACGATACCTCTTCCGCTGTTTTAACGAGGCGGGCGGCCTCCTCTTCAAACTCCTCGTACATGCCGGATAGAAAGAAGCTCATATTGGGCTGGTAATCCACCTCGTCCGCTTCCAGCCAGATGCACTCTTTGAGCAGCGCAATTTTGGCGTTGACGCTCTCTGTGCCTACGCCGATGCCAAAAAATGTAGCCACTTTTACGTCGGTGCCGCGTAAAATGTTGCGGGCCAGCGGCACCCAGCACATAGCAATCATGGCCGCGTCTACGTTGTACTCGGCGCATTTTTCCAAATGGGCAATAATCTCGTCCCGGGACGCGTCCGGGGCAATGCTGGTCGATTGAATATATTTGGCCAGTTCGGCGCGAGAGAGCTTGCTCGCGTCAAACGCTGCTGGCGATTGAGTCATCAAACTTCCTCCACAATCAATAATGTTGGGCTAAAAGCCAGTTACACCGCCATCAGCGGTGACCGTTCGGCCAGGGCCACGGCCAGCCCGGCGTTGAAGGTGCCGCCGATCTCGGCTGCGGATAGGGTTTGATTTTACCAGAAGAGCCGCCGGCGGCCAAAGTATAACCACAGCCGGGCAGTTTGGCGCATCGCCTGTTCCGGCCCAATAGGCCATTGTCTTTGCGACGGGATTTGTGCTAGAATAGGGGCGGCTTTCGTTATCGATAACGGGCTGAAAACTACGGGAGTTTTGGGCGTGTACAAAGTATTTTTGGTAGAGGACGAAATTGTCACCCGCGAGGGCATCCGCGACAACGTGAATTGGCGGGCCGCCGGCTTTGAATTTTGCGGCGAAGCGCCCGACGGCGAAATGGCGCTGTCGCTTATTGAGACCACCCACCCGGATGTGCTCATCACCGATATTAAAATGCCGTTTATGGACGGCTTGCAACTGAGCCGGATTGTTCGCAAACGGATGCCGGGGGTAAAGATCATCATCCTCAGCGGCCACGATGAATTCAGTTACGCCCAGGAAGCCGTAAAACTGGGCGTTACCGAGTACCTGCTCAAACCGGTGAGCGCCCGTGATTTGCAGCAAGCCCTGCTGGCCGTGGCCCGGCAACTGGATGACGACCGTTACGCCCAGGAAAATGTGGAGCAACTCCGGGCGCAGCTTGCAGATAACCGCCAGCTTGTTACCGAGAAGTTTTTGCTGCGGCTGGTGACCGGCGACCTGACCGCGTCGGAGGCCATCGAAGAAAGCCGCCGGCTGGGGCTGGATATAATTGCCGCCGGCTATCAGGTGATTGTGGTAAAAATTGAGGTGTGCCAGCAGCCGGAACAGGCCGATTTTCAGGAATACCAGTACGTGCGGCGGTTGCTGGCCGAACTGGTTAACCACAACGCCGATGTCTTTCTCATCAAAAAGGATTTGGAAGAGCTGGTGCTGCTGCTGAAAGGCAGCAACGAACACCAGCTTGCACAGGAATCGCTCTTTTTGACCAAATTGATCCGCGAGCAGGCTGCGGGCCGCACGCGCTGCATTTTACGGGTGGGCACCGGCCGCGCCCAGCGGCGCATTGGCGACATCCCCCTGTCGCTGGCCGAAGCGATGGCCGCACTGCAACAGGATTCGCCGCTGAGCCGGCAGCCCGTCCCCGATAACGAAGCCGACAAGGCCGAACTGCTCAAGCTCGATAAAAGCGCGCTGGAAAACTTTTTAAGGTTTGGCGTGCCGGGCGATTTTGAGACATTTTTCGACGCCTTTCTGGCCCCGCTGAGCGCCTCGGCGCGGCGCTCTTATCTCATCAAAAACTACATTTTTATCGATATTGTGCTGACCACGGCCAAATTTGTGCACCAACTGGGCGGCATTGTTGATGAGGTGATCCCGGAAATCAACGCGGTTGAAACGCTGCTGATGAACATTAAAACCGTCACCCAGATTCGGGAAGAGGCCCGCAAAATTATCGCCAGCGCTCTGGCATTTAGAGACGCGCTGGCCGGCAACAGCTACACCGCCACGTTACAGCAGGCCCGAGAATTTATTGAGCAGCGTTATCACCAGCCGGATATTTCGCTCAACGAGGTGGCGGCGCACATTAACCTCAGCCCCAGCCATTTCAGCGCCGTTTTCAGCCGCGAAACCGGCGAAACTTTTAAAGAATACTTAACCCGCGTGCGCATTGATAAAGCCAAAGAACTGCTCAAAACCACAAATTTAAAGTCATTTGAAATTTCTGATCAGGTGGGCTACGCCGACCCGCACTATTTTAGCGTGGTCTTTAAAAAGAGTACCGGTATGTCGCCCACCCAATTTAAGCTGCATGGGCAAATGTAGCAGCAAGCTGAGGTGCAGTGATGATTTACACAGAACGCAAACTGGCCCACGAAATTTCCCCCCGCTATTTGGGGCGGATTATCGATTATTTTGCCGGGATTGACCTGTCGATCCGCACCAAAATCTTGCTGTCATTTTTTGTGGTGATCGTGCTGATGGGGTCGGTTAACACATTTTTAATTATGCAGGTGCTCAATTTTAACCACCAGTATGACTCAATTATTGCCAACATTACCACGGCCAACAGCATCAACGGGTACATCAAACCGGCTATCAATTCTGAAATGTGGGATATTGTGGCCGGCAAAAAAGAGTTTAGCCAGGGCCAGCAGTATCAGATTATCGATGACGTGAACGACAAATTGTGGTGGATGAAGGCCAACACCGACTCCGACAAGGCTGAAATCAAACTCGATGTGATTTTGCGGACCATGCAAACAATGACCCGCTACGTGGACAAAATGGGCGAGCAGATGGCCCAGGGCAGCCGGGTAAAAGATAACGAGCAGGTGCTGGAAAATATTCGCGGCGTGTCTGAACTGGTAGAAGACCTGACTCAGGAATATGTGCTGTTTGAGGTGAACCGCGCTGAGGAAAACTACCGCGAAATTCAGCGCCATTTTGTGCGCTGGACGGTGGTCTACCTGACGCTGATGCTGGCCGCGGTGGTCTTTTCCGTGGGCGCGGCCTGGATCATTTCCGAGAGCATTTACGTGCCCATCAAAAAGCTGCACAACGTTACCACTACCATCGCCGAAAACGATTTGCAGGTGCTGGTGACCAGCGACAACGCCAACGAGATCGCCGAGTTGGGGTTGAGTTTCAACATTATGATCGGCAAAATCAGGGAGATGCTCGAAAGTAAAATCAAAGAGCAGGAAAACCTGAAAAAGGCCGAATTCAGGGCGTTGCAAGCCCAAATTAACCCGCACTTTTTGTACAACACGCTCGATACCATTATCTGGATGGCCGAATCCAAGCGCAACGATCAGGTGATTGAAATTGTGCGGGCGCTTTCCAGCTTTTTCAGAATTACGCTGAGCAAAGGGCGAGACTGGATTACCATCCGTGAGGAAATTGAACGGACGCAGAGCTACCTGACCATCCAGAAAATGCGCTACCGCGATATTCTGGATTACCGCATCGAGGCCGATGCAGCGGTGCTGGACAATACAATTTTAAAAATGACGCTGCAACCCATTGTGGAAAACGCCATTTACCACGGCATCAAAAACCGGCGGCGTGGCGGGCTGGTTACCGTACGCATCTACCGCGGCGAAGACAGCAGAATTTACCTGGAGGTTGAAGACGACGGCATCGGCTTTACCCGCTACAAATTAGCTCAGGTGCAAAACAAACTCAGCGACACCGCCGGCGATAGCGATATTGATTTGCGCGAAGGCGGCTTTGGCCTGGAAAATGTGAACAAGCGCATCAAACTGTATTATGGCAAAGAATACGGCCTGTCCATTGCCAGCGAGTACCAGCAGGGCACGCGGGTGGTGGTAACCATTCCGGCGCAAGCCCAATCAAATGGCGCGTAATGGCAGAAAGGAACCCCTCTTGCATGTGGCGTGATTTATTTTGTCGGCCGTTGCTGGCGGCGCTTTTGGGCCAGATTATCTTTTTGAGCGCCTGCGCGGCAACCCAACCGCGTGAATTTATCTCTGAAAAGCCAACCAAAGGCTACGAAGACCTGGTGGTGGGCTTTGCCCAAATTGGCGCGGAAAGCGCGTGGCGCACGGCCAATACCGCCTCCATCAAAGGGGCCGCCGAACAACTGGGCGTGGAATTAAAATTTTCCGACGCGCAGCAGAAGCAGGAAAACCAGATTAAGGCCATTCGCTCTTTTATTGCCCAGCAGGTAGATGTCATTGGCATTTCGCCGGTGGTAGAAACCGGCTGGCTGGATGTGTTTCAGGAGGCCAAAGACGCCGGCATTCCCATCATTCTGGTTGACCGCCGCGCCGATGTACCGGACGATTTTTACGTGGCCTACATTGGCTCGGATTTTGAGGAAGAAGGCCGCCGCGCCGGCGCAATCATGGTCGATTTGCTGCACGGCCAGGGCGATATTGTTGAGCTGGTTGGCACGGTTAACTCCGCCCCGGCCAATGGCCGCTACTCCGGCTTTAGAGCAATCATCGGCGCTTACCCGGAAATGAAGGTGATTGCCTCTCGCTCCGGCGATTTTACCCTGGCCAAAGGCAAAGAGGTGATGGAAGAGCTGCTGCAAGGCTACGGGCCGGGCATCGATGCCATTTACGCCCACAACGATGACATGGCCATTGGCGCTATCCGGGCCATAGAAGCCTACGGGCTAAAACCCGGCCAGGATATTAAAATTGTGTCGGTTGACGCCGCCCGCCCCGCCTTTGAAGCGATGATCGACGGCAAGCTCAATGCCACCGTGGAATGCAACCCGCTGCTGGGGCCGCGATTCTTTGAAGTGGCGCTCAAGGTGGCCAACGGCGAGCCGGTGCCACGCTGGATCAAATCCGAGGAGTCGGTGTTCTTCCCCGCCGAAGCCGCGGCCATTCTCCCCACCCGCAAATATTAGGGTTGGCCCACCCATCCAAAAAAATTCAACCCCCATCAAAAATAATTCACCCTTGGCCGCCAATATCATATAAATCCTAACACCCCGCCAATAAAACTTCATTGAAAATTGGCTTGACAGCCCGTATCATAAACAATCAGAGATAGCCATATCTCACCCCGGGGTACTTTCAAATAAACCATCTTTTAACGAACTCTAAAGAAGGAGTGAGAAACAATGAAGTTGTCTAAAGTTTTGTTGCTTGTAGTGACGTTGGCCATGATTTTGGCCGTAATTGGCTGCGGGGCCAGCGCGCCCGCCGCCCAGCCGGCCCCCGCCAAAGAGCAGCCGGCTCAGGCCGAAAAAGCGCCCGCCGCTGAAAAAACCTACGCCGACCTGGTTGTGGGCTACGCCCAGATTGGCGCCGAAAGTGAATGGCGTACCGCCAATACCGCCTCCATCAAAGAAGAAGCCGAAAAGCTCGGTGTTGAACTGAAATTCTCCGACGCGCAGCAAAAACAGGAAAACCAGATCAAGGCTATTCGCTCCTTTATTGCCCAGCAAGTAGACGTGATTGGCGTTTCGCCGGTGGTAGAAACCGGCTGGGAAACCGTTTTTCAGGAAGCCAAAGACGCCGGCATCCCCGTTATTCTGGTTGACCGCCGCGCCGCCGTGCCGGAAGACCTCTACACCACCTACCTTGGCTCTGACTTTGTGGAAGAAGGCCGCCGCGCCGGTGAAGCCATGGACAAAATTTTGGGTGGCAAAGGCAAAATTGTTGAGCTGGTTGGCACCGTCGGCTCCGCGCCGGCTAATGACCGGGCCAAAGGCTTTAGAGAATACATTGCCGACAAACCGGGCATGGAAATCATCGCTTCTCAATCCGGCGATTTCACCCGTGCCAAAGGTAAAGAAGTTATGGAAGCCTTCCTCAAAACCCACGGCAAAGACATTACCGCCCTTTACGCCCACAACGATGACATGGCCATTGGCGCTATCCAGGCTATTGAAGAATACGGCCTGAAACCCGGCGAAGACATCAAGATTGTGTCCGTTGACGCCGTGCGCGGCGCGTTTGAAGCCATGATTGCCGGCAAACTCAACTGCACCGTTGAATGCAACCCGCTGCTCGGCCCGCAATTTTATGATCTGGCGCTGAAAGTTGTCAACGGCCAGGAAGTTCCCAAGTGGGTGCCCTCGGAAGAAGGCGTCTACTACCCGGAAGAAGCCGCCGCCCTGCTGCCGGAACGCAAGTACTAAAGCCGTTTCCGCTCGCTAAACCTGATTGCACGGCTAAAATGTAACACCAGACAAGAAGCGGCGTTAGTTTTAGCGCCGCTTCTTGCATAAAAAAGTATGTTTTTACAAGGGACTTAATAATGCCCAACACCAACGATGGTATTTTGTTAATGCAGGGAATCTGCAAGACTTTTCCGGGAGTACAGGCCCTGCTGAATGTTAACTTTTCGCTGCGCAAAGGCGAAATCCACGCCCTGATGGGCGAAAACGGGGCCGGTAAATCGACCCTGATTAAAGTGCTCACCGGCGTTGAGCGCCAGAACGCGGGCACAATTTTGCTGGAAGGCAAAGAAATCCTGGCCAAATCGCCACTGCACGCCCAGGAATTGGGCATCAGCACGGTTTACCAGGAAGTGAACCTGTGCCCCAACCTGTCCGTGGCCGAAAATATTCTGATTGGCCGCGAGCCAAAAAAACTGGGCAGCATCGATTGGAAGCGGCTCAACAACCAGGCCCGCCAGATTTTGCAGCGGCTGGATATCGACATCGACGTAACCCAAAGCCTGGGCATGTACCCGGTGGCCATTCAGCAAATGGTGGCCATTGCCCGCGCGCTGGAAATTTCGGCCAAAATCCTCATTCTCGACGAACCCACTTCCAGCCTTGACGCCCGCGAAACCGAGAAATTATTTGATGTGATGCGCAAGCTCAAAAACGAAGGGCTGGGCATCATTTTTATTACCCACTTTCTTGACCAGATGTACCAGATTACCGACCGCGTGACCGTGTTGCGCAACGGCGAGCTGGTAGGCACTTACGATACCGCCGCCCTGCCGCGCATGGAACTGGTTTCAAAAATGATTGGCCGCAGCCTGAACGAACTGGAAGACATGAGCCGCTTTAAGCAGGAAACCGGCAAGCATATTGCCCGCGAGCCGCTGTTGCGCGCCCGCCAACTGGGCCGGGCCGGCTCTATCCAGCCGCTTGATCTGGAACTGCATGCCGGCGAGGTGCTGGGTTTTGCCGGACTGCTGGGTTCGGGGCGCACCGAAACCGCCAACCTGCTCTTTGGGGTAGACAAACCGGACCACGGCGCGCTGACCTTTGCCGGCCAGGAGGTAAAAAAGTTTTCGCCGCTCAACTCCATCAACCGCGGCATGGCCTACTGCCCGGAAGATCGCAAAGCCGATGGCATTGTGGATGAGCTGACGGTGCGCGAAAACATTGTGCTGGCGCTCCAGGCCAGCCGGGGCTGGTTTAAATTTTTGTCGCGCAAAAAACAGGAAGAGATTGCCAACAAATACATTGAATTGCTTAACATTGCCACGCCCAACGCCGACCAGTTGGTTAAAAATTTAAGCGGCGGTAACCAGCAAAAAGTAATTTTGGCGCGCTGGCTGGCCACCAATCCCCAAACGCTCATTTTGGATGAACCCACCCGTGGCATCGACGTGGGAGCCAAGGCCGAAATCCAGAAACTGGTGCTGGAACTGGCCGAAGAGGGCAAGGCCTGCATCTTCATCTCCTCTGAACTGGAAGAGGTGCTGCGCACCAGCCACCGGGTAATGGTGCTGCGCGACCAGGAAATGGTCGCGGAATTGGCCGGGGATGAGCTCGAAGAAAAGAAAATTATGCAGATTATTGCCGGGAGTTAACGCATGAAACCGACAAAGTCGCTGTTGAGCGACCTGCGTCATCACAGCCTGTTTTGGCCGGTGGTGGCCCTGCTGCTCATTATGCTTTTTAATTTAATTTTTACGCCGGGCTTTTTTAAGCTGGAAATCAAGGATGGCCATCTGTTTGGCAGCCTGGTTGATGTGCTCAACCGCGGCGCGCCGCTGATGCTGCTGGCTATCGGTATGACAATGGTCATTGCCACCGCCGGAGTCGATCTCTCCGTGGGGGCGATCATTGCCATTGCCGGCGCGGCGGCGGCGGTGCTGATTAACCCGGCGCTGGGCCGCGAGCTGGTTACCTCTGACAAATTGATTGAGGACGTAACCCACACGCCGCTGTGGCTGGTCATTTTAATTCCACTGGCGGCGGCTGCCCTGTGCGGCTTGTGGAACGGCGTGCTGGTTTCGCGGGCCAACATCCAGCCAATGGTGGCCACGCTGGTGCTGATGGTGGCCGGCCGGGGTATTGCCCAGCTTATTACCAACGGGCAGATCATCACCGTTTACTATTCGCCCTATTTTTATATTGGCGGCGGTTACCTGCTGGGGCTGCCCTTTGCCCTGTTCATTGTGGCGGCGGTGTTTCTGTTTGCCTGGTTTATTACCCGCAAAACGGCGGTGGGCCTGTTTGTAGAGGCGGTAGGCACCAACGCCAGCTCCAGCTTTTACAGCGGCATTAACGAGAAAAACGTTAAATTGCTGGCCTACACGTTTTGCGGGCTGTGCGCCGGCATTGCCGGGCTGCTGATCAGCTCAAACGTAAAAAGCGCCGATGCCAACAACGCCGGCCTCTGGTCTGAGTTGGACGCCATTTTGGCGGTGGTTATTGGCGGCACGCTGATGTCCGGCGGGCGATTTTCGCTGGTGGGCAGCATTTTGGGCGCGCTGATTATCCAGAGTATGACCACCACCATTTACGCCTTTGGCGTGCCGCCGGAGGTGGTGCTGGTGGTTAAGGCCGTGGTGGTGCTGGCGGTGGTGCTGCTGTATTCTGAGCTGGTGAAAATCTCGGTGGATAAACTGTTTGAGCGGAAGGGAGTTCAGCCGTGATGGACAAACTCAAGATAGACCGGAAATTCTGGCCGCTACTGATTACCATTGGCCTGTTCATCCTGCTGTACGGCTACGGCTACTTCAGCTATCGCGGTTTTTCTAACCCGCAGGTGTTCTTTAACCTGTTCATCGACAACGCCTTTTTGCTGATTACCTCCATCGGGATGACCTTTGTTATCCTCTCCGGCGGAATTGACCTGTCGATTGGCGCAGTCATCGCTTTTACCACCGTCCTGTCGGCCTACCTCAGCGAAGACTGGGGGCTGCACCCGCTGCTGGTTATCCCGCTGGTGCTGCTGGTGGGCACGCTGCTGGGTGCGGTGATGGGCAGCATTATCCATTTTTTCAAAGTGCAGCCGTTTATTGTCACTTTGGCCGGCATGTTTTTTGCGCGGGGGATGTGTTTTGTGATCAGCACCGACGCCATCACCATTTCTCACCCGTTTTACCGCGCGCTGTCGCTGTTTCGCATCCCGCTGTTTGGCAAAACTTTCATCTCCATCAACGTTCTCATCTTTTTGGTGGTGCTGGCGCTGGCCATTTATCTGGCCCATTTTACCCGCTTTGGCCGCACCGTGTACGCCATCGGCGGCAACGAACAATCGGCGCTGCTGATGGGGCTGCCGGTGGCTCGCACCAAAATATTGGTGTACACGCTCAACGGCTTTTGCTCGGCGTTGGCCGGGATGGTGTTTAGCGTGTACATGCTCTCCGGCTACGGCCTGTACACCAACGGCCTTGAGCTTGACGCCATTGCCTCGGTGGTGATTGGCGGCACGCAGCTTACCGGCGGCGTGGGTTACGTGGGCGGCACGGTGTTTGGCGTGCTCATCCAGGGGCTAATCCAGACCATTATTATGTTCCAGGGCACGCTTAACTCGTGGTGGACAAAAATTGTGGTCGGGCTGTTGACGCTACTCTTTATTGTGATGCAGAGCGCGTTCGCCTCGGCCCGGCGGGCGCGGCTGGCGGCCAAATCCAGCGGCAAAGCCGCCGATCAGGCGCCGGTGGCCCAGCAAACCCTGGCCCCCGATGCGTAAGCGGAAAGGAGTTGCCTGTGCGCCGAATTGGATTGATTGCGGTGCTAGTGCTGCTGGCCGCCGCCAGCGGTTATCTGGCCAGCGCCCGCTTTTTAACCCAGGCCGGGGCGCATTCGCCGGAGGCCGGGCGGATGGATGCGCCCGCCGAGCCGGAAGCGGCCCACAATTTTACGCTGACCACCCTGGCCGGCGATACCCTCTCGCTGGACGGGCTGCGCGGGCAGTGGGTGCTGGTTAATTTTTGGGCCACGTGGTGCCCGCCATGCGTTAAAGAGATGCCGTACCTGCAACGCCTCTCTGCCGAGCGCGAACTGGTGGTGCTGGGCGTCAATTTAAAGGAATCGCCGGCGGATGTATCCGAATTTGTTACCGGCTACGGTATTTCGTTTCCAATTTTGATGAATCCCGACGACATCACCCTGCTCATGTATCAGGCCCGCTCTTTGCCCCGCACGTTTGTAATTGCGCCGGATGGCACCATTGCCTTGCGCGTAGTCGGCGAGTTAGCGCCGGAAGCGTTTGATAACTGGCTCGATGAACGGGTGCCGCGCCGGTAGGCCTATTTCCATTGTTAGTTTTCTGGCCCGGTCAGGCCAACGCAAAACCGGAGCGGGGATCATCCCCGCTCCGGTTTATTTGTGGCGCGAGACCAAAAAGGCAGGTTTGTTTTGCACAGCGCGCGCTACGGTGTATTTACCAGCAACTCCGTGAGCATTGTCTCTTCAATTTTAAGCTGTGAATTGGCGGCGATAAAAAACGGGGTGGGCCAGACGGGCGGCTGGAAACGCCGGTGCAGGTTTTCGAGCGGGATGAATTGGCCGCCGGCCTGCCGCACCAGCAGCGACCCGGCGGCCACGTCCCACGTTTTGGCCAGCGCGGAAAAGGCCACATCCACCCGGCCGCAGGCCACATAGGCCAGTTCCAGCGCCACCGACCCCAGCCGCCGGACGCTGCCAAAATTTTTGACCAGCCGATGAAAAAATTCGGCGTCGTTGGGCAGGGTGGCTTGTTCGGAGTAGGGGAAATCCGTGAGCAGAACCGCATCAGCCGGGGCGGCGGTCGGCGATACGCGGATGGGCCGCCCGTTCAAATACGCGCCGGCCAGGCTGGCCGAAAACAGCTCGCGGCGGAGCGGGTCAAAAATAACGCCGGCCAGCATCTGGTTGTTCAGCGCCGCGCCAATAGACACGCCAAAAAAGGGGATGCCGGCGGCAAAGTTGGTAGTGCCATCGAGCGGGTCAACAAACCACTGCACCGCGCCGCTGCCGTGCGCCCCGGACTCCTCGCCCACCACCGCCGAGTCGGGGTAGTGCCGAAAAATGTGTTCAAAAATCAGTTCTTCGGAGCGGTGATCGTACTCTGTGACCAAATCACGAAAACCGGTTTTGTCGGTGGCTTTAATTGTTGGGCCAAAGGCATCGGCTAAAATGGGGCCAACCTGCCGGACGGCCGCGGCGGCGACAGTAGCCAGGTGCTGCGAAAGCTGGAGTAAAGCGGTGTCGGTCATGGTTTAATCCTCGTTGCTTTGCCGGTGGTAGGTTTGTTTGATCAGATACATCACCCCGGCCGGATTAGACAGGTCATCCGGGCGCAACAGGGTTTGCAGCTCGCTGGTGGAGGGCCGCGGCTGCACCAACCCGTGGGGGTCATCCAGCAGGGTGGGTTCGCTGGCCAGCAAAATGCTCGGCGGCTGCTTTTTAAAGTCGATCACCACAAACGGCTGGGCCGACTGGTCGGCGTAATACCGAACCACTTTGCCCCCGGACGCCAGTTTGAATTTTATAGTTGAATTGATGGCCATTACCTCGCGATGAATTTTGGTCAGCATTGAATTTTGGCGGTACCATGCCGGCAGGGTGATTTCGCCGGTGCCCACCCGTTTTTCCACCACTCCGCCGGGATGTTGGCCGGGGAAGGGAATGTTGTTGAGCGGCTGGTTGTCTTCCAGATAGTTGACCAGCTCATCAAAAATTTTGATGGCTTCCGCGTACACCACGGCGGCGTAGGCTTTGTGAGTTTGTTTGGAAACCAGCGCCAGCAAATTGGTGGCCAGCGCCAGCCACAACCTTTCCTGCCAGTAGGTGTCGCCGATGGCTTCGGCGTGGGCTTGCAGGTGCTCGAGCATATGTTTTTGAAACAGGCGCACGGCTTCGCTGGAAAAGGTGGGGTACTGCACCCGGTTTTCAATCACGTTGGGCTGGGTGGAATCGGTTGGAAATTCAACCTGCCGTTTTTTGAGGCGATGGCGGTAGCCGTCGTCCAGCAAAAATCCAAACACCGCCACATCTTCAATCAGCCGGGCCAAATCAAACAGATAATCGCCGTCTTCGGTCAGGTGATCGATGTCAACCAGTTTGAATTCGGACAAAGAGTCATTAAGCATAATGTTGCGGCTGTGGCAATCGCCGTGAGTGAGCGCCAGGTACGGCACTTTGAATTTGGCTTTGTGGCTGTCAATTTTGCCCAGATAATATTCAATGGACGGGTATTTGCGGTGGCCCAGCCAAAATCCGCGAAACCAGGATTTGAGATGGGCGAATTTGTCGGGCTGGCTCATGCGGATGAGGCTGGCTTCGATGTCGCTGAGGTAGAGCCGGGAAAGCTGGGTGCCAAAAAAACTGGACTCGTCGCGGCGGGTGGCGTTGTAAATGGCAAAAAGCTGCTGGCAAATAATGTCGCTGGCCTGTTTGAGCTGCGTTTTTTGGCGGTTCGACAAAATCCCGCGGTCAACGCGAATGATGATGTCCCGAAAGGTGCTCAGGTTGGCCAGGTCTTCCATAATCAGGTAGCACGGCGAATCAGACATCGCTTTGAGAAATTGAGGCTGGCCGGCGTGGCGGGCAAAATAGGGTTTGAGTGCAGCGGGTAGTTTTTGGTAGCTGGTAATTGAGCGCTGGAGCGAATCAAGCGAGCCGCTTTTGATCACCAGCGAGCCGGGGCTGGTAAGCTGCACCCGCCGCATATCGTCGAGCGGGCTGAGGTTGAGGGCGTAGTTTACCCGGAACAGGTTGGCGCTGGTAATGCCGCCGGTGAGCCGCTGAATTTCTAAAATTTCAACGTTGAAGCGGCTTTTGATCAGGTTGGTGAAATCGTCTTTTAAACCCTGCTCCAGATTTTCGCGGTGAAGCTCCAGCCGGCGTTTTTCTTTGGATAGCATCAGCCGGGTGAGTTCGGCGCGCAGCCGGCGGCCGTAAAAGGTAACCAGCACACGCAGCACCAGCGGGTGAAAAAACAGGGGCGCTTTGTACAATTCCTGGCGCTGGTAACGGGTTCGCAAATGCTTGATAAAGGATTTGGCGATGCGAATGGCCGATTCGTCGGCGGCAAAGTGGGTGGCAAGCTGGATGGTGCAGTACAGCGCGTCGGTGGTGATGGCGTCAACACCGATGGAGTCACTGACGGCGTTTTTTAAAGTTTCGAGCGCCAGCCGGCCAATATCGTCGTCAACAGCAATTCGCTGCGCCCGAAACAGCACGTCAAAGGCGTAACTCAGGTCGCCCACGTCGTTTGGCCCAAAGTGCGACAGGCGGGTGTTGCTGGCCCGGTCGTCAAACCAGAGCCGCAGATGATTTTCAATGGTGGCCAGCGCCTGTTCCAGATGAGACTGGGCCTGTTTTGAAAGCGTGGTGCTGGCATCCAGATACAGCAGGCAATCGGCGTAAATGATGGTAGCTAATATCTGGTTGGCCATAATGCCGCGGATCGAGCCATCGTGCGGGTCAATATAATCGTCCAGGCTTTCAAAATCCTGGATTAACTGGGCGTTTGAAAATTGATCGAGCCAGGCCAGCGTTTTGAAACGGCTGGGGTACAGCCGGATGATGTCGTCATCGCTGGCGGCGGCTTCGGGCACATCGGCCAAATTGACCAGCCAGGCGATACCGGCTTCCATCGCTCCGGCCGAATTTTCCAGCCCCAGCAGGTGCAGCGCTTCCAGCGCGTGGCAGGTGTTGCGCAGCGTGCCGCCCACGTGCGGCGCTCGCCAAACCCCGTCATCTGGGTTTTGGGTTGACAGCAAAAACATTACCAGATGCAGCGCCAGCTCGGCATCATTTTCAATATCCGACGCCGCGGTTGGAATAAACGGGTTTTGTTGAAAAAATGGGTGCATGGCGTTAAAATCCTCCTTGACAGACATTGTCAGGCAATGGCGCTAATCCCCCAAAAAAGCCTGTATTTGCCGGTTTTGACTGAGACCTGAGGCGGTTGACACTGACTCAATTATATAGTACTCTGATACCAAAGCCAATTTGTTTATGTATCAGGCTAAATTACCCCGTAAATCCCGTTTAACAATCCAAATTGCAAGCGCAAAAACTGTTAAACAATGATGGTTGCTGTTGTCTACGTATTGTTAGGAAGAGCCGCGCTACCGGAAATGATTGCAAGTTGAAATGGAGAATCTCACATGCCACAAAATGGTGTTCCGCGCTACTCTACACTTTATCGCCGCGATGAGATTGAGTTAATCATTAACTCGGCCAAACAGGGCGAGTCTCTGGCATTAATGGGCGTCGCCGGGGTGGGAAAATCAAATATTGTTAATTTTTTGCGAGACATTGAAGTAAACGCGCCGCACGTTGAACAGGATGTGGCGCGTTTGCATTTTCCCATTGTCGATGCCACCCAATGGCAGGGAACTTTTAACAGTTTGTGGGTGCTCATGCTCGACGCGCTCAATGGCGCCACCGCGAGCCTGCCCACCGTTTCGCCCAACCCGGAGCTTTTGTCCGTGGCGGAAGACCAGCGCATTTTCCGGCTGTTACAGGCGCGCCTGGATTATGTGTGCCAGGAACTTGAGCAGCAGGTGATGTTTGTGCTTGATGATTTTGACCGGGTGTTTGAAAAAGCGCGGCTCGACGAACTGGAGCGGCTGAGCGTGCTGCGCAGCGCCGGCAATCGGGGTTATTTGAGTTATTTGGTGATTACCAAACAACTGCCTCACGTGCTGGGCCGGGACAAAAATCTGGAGCAAAACTGCAAATTTTACGATCTGTTTCGGCACAATGTTTACGCGCTGGAACCGTACACCCGCACCGATGCCCTGCAAATGCTGGCCCACCTCAACCAGAAAACCGGCAATGTGTTGAGCGAAGAACAGCTCGAGCATATTTATCACCTTGCCGGCGGCCATGCCGGGTTGTTGAAGGTGGTCTTTTTTATCAAACAAAAAGCCCCGGCCACTGAATTGAAAGCCATTCAACTCGCCGCCAACCCCGATATTAAACAGGAGTGCCAGCGGATATTCTCCAACCTGCACCGGCAGGAGCAGCAGGTGGCCCTGCGCGTAACTCTGGGAACCCATCGGCCCGAAGACAGCGCCACAATTGGCCAATTGGCGCGGCGTGGATTGCTGGTACGTTCTGGCGGCGCTATCTACTGGTTTTGCCCTTTGATGGCCAATTATCTCAAGACCTTTGAAGGATAAGGAGCACAAACGTGGATACCCTTACAATTGTTAGCCTCGGTTGCCTGGTGATTATTGGCGTCATTGTGCTTGTTTGGTTTTTTTCATCCGCATCGCGGGTGGTGCGCCACGAAGAACGGCTGGTGATTTACCGGCTGGGCAAATTCAATCGCGTGGTTGGGCCGGGAGTGGTGCGGGTTTATCCCAAAATCGACCGGGTAATCAAAACGATAGAAGTTAGAGACCACCCGGTTAGCGTGACCGTGGCGGGTATTTTTGCCTTTGGCGTGCCCAACGATTTCACCCTCAACCTGTGGTATCGTTCCGATCCGGTGGAGGCAGCCGGCAGCGACCGGGCGCTGCTGACCCGGCTGGTGCAAATGACCGAAGCCGAACGCCACAACCAGGTTGAAGTAAAAATGCGTGAAGCGCTGGTTAAGCAGGTAACGCTGTTGCAGCAACAGTACCCCATGCCAGATTACGCCTCTACCTTTGACGGCGTCATCGCGTTGGCTCCGGGCAGTGTGCGCTACACCGCCCTGATCGATGGCATTGCCCAGCGGCTGCGCCAAACGCTGCCCACCATCGGCGTGATTCTGCTGTTAGACCAGCCCATCACGTTGGTGGGGCGCGGTATCCCGGAAGAAATCATCAAAGCCTTGCAGCAAAAGCGAGGGCTGGATATCAGCGGGCCAACACTCATTCAATACGGCGTGCAGCTCAAACATACCTTCCCGGAAATGTCCGATGCGGTTTTGTCGCAAATATTGGGGTCCATCCCCGGCGTCGATATGTCCAATGTTCGGCCTATTGTAATGGAACATCTGCGCGGCTACGGCGCCAATGTGGAATACGAGTTGCAGGAAAGCGGCCGGGGGCAGGTGAACCTGCAATTTGATGCCAACCCGCCCCGGCTCATCGAAGCCAAACCGGTGGATATTCAGCCGGCGTCAGGCGGGAATGAACTCAATGAGAACGATCTGATGGTGCTCAAACGGATTCCCCGCAGCAGCCAATCGCAAAAAAAATCTGAATAGAAGACGCGGGCACAGTTAGCACAACTTTAAACCGTGCCGCCAGTGATTGCCCAAAAATCCCCCTTGACAACCCGTTGTAACTTGGTTATGCTTATCCTACTCTGTGTGGTTTTACCTTGTTGAGTTAATCGCCCGGAGGAATTGCCTAATAAATGAAAAATATTTTTGACAAACTGATTTGGGCTATTTATACTCATCGGTTGTCAAAAATATTGTCGGGCCTGGCCCGATGAATCAATGCTAAAATCAGTCTGGTTGTAAACGGGATTTTCGGCTGGGCTGTTAACTCAAGTGAAAAGGTAAATAAGGATAAATGAACATGTACTCACGGTGCGAAATTTTGTTTCCACATTCCCGGGTCAGCGGATTGAAAAAGCTCAAAGGCGAACAGTGGAAAGAACTCACGGAATATGTGGCGGCCCTGCCCGAAACCCACGAAGACGCGCTGGCGTTTTCGCATATGATGATCAAGTTGTGCGATTGCCTCAATTGCGACCTGGGCAGCTACAAAGCGGCATTGGGCTGCGCGGCCTGTTCGCAACGAACCATCAACGCGTTGCGCGATACCGACCAGCAGCTTGTTCGCCGTTTCAGCAAGTCTCGCAAAGAAGTTGAACTTTATCTTGAAAAAATAGGCGCCGACCAAAAACAAGTTGCCGCCTGAAAAACCATAGCGCTATTTTTGCGGGCAATCTGCATTGGATTGCCCGTTTTTTGTTTTAAACGCCATGTTACCCACACCGCCAACTCTGTGGTAAGATAGGGCCGGTTCTTAAAAATTTAAATGACAGGATAACCTTGTGAAACACACCGAACTCTTGAAGCGGGCGCTGACAATTTCGTGGCGATTCCGGGCCTTGTGGCTGTTTGGTTTTCTGCTGGCGCTGTGCAGCGGCGGCAGTGGCGGCAACTTTAGAATGCCGAGTGGCAATAATAGCAATTTTGACTTCCCCGCCGGCGACATGCCAGATATTGACCCCGGCACGCTCATCGCCATTATTGGGCTGGTTGTTTGTTTGGTTTTAATTTTGACGGTTGTGGGCGCGGTAGTGCGCGCCGTTAGCCGCACCGCGCTTATTGGGATGGTGCAGCAAATTACCCAAACCGAAGCCGTCACCATCCGCGATGGCTGGCGCTTTGGCTGGTCGCGCCGGGCCTGGCGACTGTTTTTGGTGGGGCTGGTCATTGGCATTCCCGTGGCTATTGTGAGCATCGTTTTGATTTTGTTGGCGCTGTCGCCGCTGCTGCTGCTCATCAGCGGTGATACAACCGCGTCGGTAATGGCCATTGTGCTGACCATCGTTCTGGTTTTGTTTGTGGTGCTGCTGCTGATTGCCGTTAGCGCCTTTATTGCCCCGTTTCAGGAATTGGCCTGGCGGCGTTCCACGCTTGACGAACAGGGCGCGCTGGCCAGTTTGGGCGATGCCTGGCGGCTTGTCCGGCAGAATTTTAAAGACGTGCTGGTGATCTGGCTGCTCATGCTGGGAGCCGGGCTGCTGTGGGGGCTGTTGTCGCTGTTTGTGGCGTTGCCGGTGGCGGCGATTGTGGCGCTGCTGCTGGGCGGTATTCCGGCCGGTTTGGTTTATCTGGTTTCCAGTTCGTGGTTGGCGGCGGCGATTACCGGCGGCCCGTTGGCGCTGATCGCTCTCATTTTGGTGATGAGCGCCGCTTCCGCGTTCTTCCTTATTTTCCAATCCGCGGTTTGGACGCTAATGTATCTGGAATTGCCCAACCCCGTGCTACCCACCGGCGAAACACCGGCGCCTCAGGTTGAGGCCCAGTGATCACTGCCTCGGCGCCCGGCAAAGTCATTTTATTTGGCGAACACAGCGTGGTTTACGGCCGTCCGGCTATCGCCGCGCCGGTGTTCAATGTCTCCGCTTCGGCGCAGATCGAAGCCGGTGGGCCGGGGTTTCGCGTGATTGCGCCGGATTTGGCCCGGGATTTTTGGCTGCGCGATGCCCTGCCGGACGAACCGCTGGCCGCTGCTATTCGGGCGGCGCTGGCCCATTTTACGCTGGATGAACTTCCGCCCGGCACGCTCACCGTCCAGTCTACTATTCCGCTGGGCCGCGGGCTGGGCAGCGGCGCGGCCATTTCCGCCGCGGTGGTGCGGGCGCTGGCCGGATTTTTGGGACGTTCCCTTTCGCCGGCCGATGTTTCGGCGCTGGTGTTTGAAGTGGAAAAACTGCACCACGGCACCCCCTCCGGCATCGATAACACCGTCATCGCCTTTGCCCAACCGGTCTATTTTATCAAAGAACGGCCCATCCAGCGGCTGCGCGTGGCCCGGCCTTTTACGTTGGTCATCGGCGATACCGGCGTGGTTGCGCCCACCCGCCGGGTGGTTGGCGCGTTGCGCCAGCGCTGGCAGGCCAATCCCCAGCGCTACGAAGGCTATTTTGATGAAATCGCGGTGATTGCCCGCCACGCCAAACTCGCCATCGAACAGGAAGTGGTGGCTGTTTCGGCGCTGGGCAAATTGATGGATGAAAACCAGGAAATTTTGGAAGCGATGGGCGTTTCTTCGCCGGAGTTGGCCGGGTTGATTGCTGCGGCGCGGGCGGCCGGCGCGTGGGGGGCCAAGCTGTCCGGCGCGGGCGGGGGCGGAAATATGATCGCGCTGGTGCCGCCGGAGATTGTGGCGGCAGTGCAAACCGCGCTGGTGGCCGCCGGGGCCAGCGGCGTCATTGTTACCGAAATCCGTTAGGCGGCTTCGGCGGCTTTCAACCGATCGTCGAGTTCCAGCAGGGTCGCGCCGGCAATTTGCCCCAAAATGGAAAGCAGCGTTTTATCGGTTTCGGCAAATTCCTCGCCGTTGCGCTTGTTGAGCAGTTCTATCACGCCGATGACCCTGCCGCGAGCCGCCAGCGGTACGGCCATCAGCGAGCGGGTAGAAAAGTTAAATTCGGTGTCAATCTGGCGGGAAAAACGCCAATCCTGGTGGGGGGTGTTGACAATCAACGGCTGGCGATGGGTCACAACCCAGCCGGCAATGCCCCGGTCGGTGGGAATGCGATAGCCCCGCAGTTGGTGCTGGATGTCGCTGTGTACCAGCACAAATTCCAGATCGCCGGTGTCTTCGTCCAGCAGCATCAGCGAACCATCTTCCGCCTGAAGCATGGCCATCGCGCTGGCCAGAATTTTGTCCAGCAGCTCAAACAGATCGTTTTCGGAGATGATTTCCCCGGCGGCTCGCTGAAGTTCTTCCAGAGCAGCCACATAACCGCGCAGGGCAAAATTTTCGGCGCGAAGGGTTTCATTATCTTCGCGCAGCCGGGCGTTTTCCTGTTGCAAAAATCTTAAAGTGGCTGAGTCCATCGCATTTCCTCGCGGTGGTTTTTGTTTTGAAATTTCTATCAGTATAGTCTATCTTCTAACAATCGACAAGCAAGTCACAAAATATCAAGTTTTGAATCCACTGCCGACTGTACTATAATGTTGCTCGTTTGACTTAAGCTCCAGAGAATTGAGGAACACGAATGTTTAAATTTGGTTTTGGCGGCAACAAGATCAAGGAGAGCTTGACCCGCACCCGTAATTCCGTTTTTGGGCAGATTACCAGCCTGCTCGGCGGCGGCGACATTACCCCCGATTTATGGGATGATTTGGAGGCGCTGCTGATTCAGGCGGACGTGGGCGTAGAAACCACCACCGAACTGCTGGATACCGTCCGCGAGCGGGTGAGCCGCGAAGGCGTGACCAAAGCTATTGAAGCGCAGCGTATTTTAAAAGAAGAAATGGTGAAGCTGCTCGAAGGCGACATTCCGTCGCAGGTTGAAAAACCGCGGCTGTTGACTGTTATTCTGGTGGTGGGAGTGAATGGTTCCGGCAAAACAACCACCATTGCCAAACTGGCCAAACTTTACCAGCAGCAGGGCCGCCACGTGGTGTTGGCCGCGGCCGATACCTTCCGCGCCGCCGCCATCGACCAGCTCAAAATTTGGGGCGAGCGGGCCGGGGTGCCGGTAATTGCCCACCAGCCCAACGCCGACCCCGGCGCGGTAGTGTTCGATGCCATCAAAAGCGCCCAGGCGCGCAAGGCCGATATGGTTATTATCGATACCGCCGGGCGGCTGCATACCAAATTCAATTTGATGAAAGAGTTGGAAAAGCTGCGCGGCATTGCCCGCAAACAGGTCCACGCCGCCCCCCACGAAACCCTGCTGGTGCTCGACGCCACCACCGGTCAAAATGCCGTGTCGCAGGCCAAGCACTTCAAAGAAGCGGTAGAAATTACCGGTGTGGTGCTGACCAAGCTCGATGGCACAGCCAAGGGCGGGGTGGTGTTTGCCATCGGCAAAACGCTGGGCGTGCCGGTGCGCTTTGTGGGCGTGGGCGAAAAAGTGGACGATCTGATGCCGTTTGAGGCCCAGGCCTTTGTCGATGGTTTGTTTGCGGCCTAGCCGGGGCGCTTGCCGACCACAAACATTTCACCCTCCAGAATTTCCAGCCGGGTGATATCCATATCGATCAAAATACCGGCCAGCGTTTCGTTCACCGTGTCGGTGGCCGATTCCAAAATAGCGTCGGGAAAACCGAACATGCCCATTTGGGCTTCTTGCACGTTAACTTTGAGCTGGCCGTTATCAACCACGGCGGTGGCCACAATCAGCGAGTTGAATTCAAGCGGGCCGGCCGGTTTTACCCCGCCGGTCAGATAAATTCGCCCGTTGGTAAACCAGATTTGCGGGTTGCTCAGCGGGATGCGGCCGGTTTCGGCCAGTTCTTTGGCAAACAGCGAGGTGATTTCTTCGTTAGTGACCCGGAGTTGGGCTTCGTGGGTTGAGGTGGCTTCTTGCAGCGCCTGATAAAAATTCTGTTTCAACCGGTCCGCCGATTCTTCATTGACGGGCACCGGCCCGCCCGGCGGCGCAATTTCCGGCGAGTTGCCGCCCAGGCTGCAAGCCAGGCTGGTTAACACCAGCACCGCTAAAATAGCAAAAGATTTTCTAAAACCAAGCACGATAGGTTGCTGAACTCCTTGTGTTCATCTGATGTAGTTTTAAGTTTATATTTGAACCCCATCCCCCCTTCCCCCTTCCCTTTGGGAAGGGGGAGAAAAGCTTCTTTGGTGAGTTTTTGAGCGGCGAAGCCGCTCAAAAACTCACCTTTACAATTGCTCCCCCTCCCCGGAAACGGGGAGGGGGTCGGGGGGAGGGGCAATTCCTAAATCAAGCCGAAAGTATAGCACCTTTGAGGTGACATGACAACAGAACCCTTAACCGAGCAGGAATTAACCAAAATCATCGAAGGCCTGCTTTTTGTCGCCTCCGAGCCGGTGACCATCAACCACCTGGCTTCGGCGGTAGAATGCAGCCCGGCCCGGGTGGAGGCCGCCCTGCAAAGCCTGCGCCAAACCGCCGCCGAGCGCGGCATCCGCGTGCAGCAGCACGGCAACAAAATTCAGTTGGTCAGCGCACCGGAGCTGGCCGCCACCATTGAGCGTTTTCTGGGCCTGACCGTCACCGGCAAACTGTCCACTCCGGCGCTGGAAACGCTGGCCATTGTGGCCTATCGCCAGCCCATCACCCGCCCCCAAATCGAAGCCATTCGCGGCGTCAACAGCGATGGCGTGCTGCGCACGCTCATCAGCCGCGGCCTGGTTGAGGAAGTGGGTCGGCTCGATTCGGTGGGCAATCCGGTGCTGTTTGGCACTACGTTTGAATTTTTACGCTATTTTGGCATCGATGGCTTGGAGCAGCTCCCGGAACTCGATCTGCCGCAGCTTGAATTTCCAAAGAGCAGTCCGGCGGATGACGACAGCGCAGAATCGGAAGAGCCGGCCAGTCTCGACCGGGACGGCGCCAACGGATGAAAATTCAATGTAGGGGCGGTTCGCGAACTGTCCCTACCGGTCGCAATTCGTTTATTTCACGAGGGGTAAAAGTATGACATCGTTTCGCTACGCCGGCCTGCAAAATGTGCATCAGCCCGGCTTTCAGGTAGAAGAGGCGGTGCGCCGCCTGCAAAAGTTGGCCTACGCCGAAGAGCGCCTGCTGCTGCTGCAAGCCGCGCATCTGGTTATTGTGCCGGAGTGGGACATCAAACTGCTGTTGGGCCGCACCCAGTACGAGGACGCCGAGCACGCCGATCAGCTCAAACAGCGGCTCACCGAACTGCGCATTTCAAAAAACAAGGCCATGCGCGGCCAGGATGAGGCCCTCAGCCTGGTTTTTGACGAGGCCATGTATTCGGCCAACACGGTTGAACTGCTGGCAGCGCTCACGCAGGTGTTCAAACCGGCGCTCCTGCAAGCCTACCGCGAGTACATGGCCCAAACTAACGCCCTGGCCGATCAGCCGACGGTGCGCCTGTTGAAGCTGGCGTTGGTGGAAGAAGAAGAACATTTGACTTTGCTGCAGGCCGCGTTTGAATACGCGCTGCGCCGCCAGCCCGATTTGCAGCCGGCCGCCGAAGCCTGGGCCGGCACGCTGGCCGCGCTCCTGTCCGCGGCGGGCGGCATCGATGGTTGCGACCGGCCCGACCCGGCCGCGCTCAGGCCCGTCCGCGCCGCCGAGCCGTATGTTATCCCCCGCCGGCTGGGCCGCGATGACACCTTTACCCGCATCTGGGATTTTTTGCACGTCGATAATATGCGCGTTGATGAGCGGCTGGCGCAAATGATCGCCACCCGCCTCAGTGAGATCACCGCCGCCGAAGGGCTGGGCTACGTGCTGTGGGAAACCAAAGACCAGCCGTGGCCGTTTTACATCGATCTGTCTCGCCATTTGTGGGACGAAATTCGTCACACCATTTTTGGCGAGGTTGCCACCGAGGACGTTTTTGGCGACCGGGCGGCGATGCCCATGCGCACCTTTGACGAAGCCTCGATTTTGGAAATGACCCCGCTGGAAATGTACGCCATGCTCGGCCTGGGCGTGGAGGCGTCGATGATGAAATACCCGCCGGGCAAGCGTGAGGAGTACGAATTTTGCCGCGATTCGGCCCGCTACCCGTTGATGGCCACGTTTCAGGATTTTGACTGGGCCGATGAAGTGCTGCACGTGAACATTGCCCGCCGCCAGCTCAAAGAGTGGTTCAGCGGCAGCCAGGATGAATTGATGGCGCTGGCGCAGGCCGGGCTGGATCACCGCGCCGGCTTTCGGCACCGGCAGCCGCCGCAGCCGCTGCCCAGCGTTGGCCACAAACTTTCGGAAATGCAGGCCGGCGAATGACCAAAAAAGCGACGGTAAAAACCGCCGAAGAGCGGCTGCAAAAGGTACTGGCTCACGCCGGGGTGGCCTCGCGCCGCGCCTGCGAGGAGCTGATTTTGGCCGGTCGGGTGGCGGTTAACCGCCGGGTGGTCACCGAGCTGGGCGTCAAAGTCAACCCGCGCCGCGATGTCATCACGGTTGACGGCGAACCCATCGCCAAAAAAGAGGAACACCGGGTTTACATTATTTTGAACAAGCCGCGCGATGTGCTCAGCGCCGCCAGCGATGAACGCGGCCGCCAAACGGTGGTCGATCTGGTGGATGTGCCGGAGCGCGTTTACCCGGTGGGCCGGCTGGATTTCAACAGCGAGGGGTTGGTGCTGCTGACCAACGACGGCGAGTTGACCCAAAAACTGATGCACCCCAGCCACCACGTTGAAAAAGAGTACCACGTGCTGGTCACCGGCAAACCCTCCACCGACAAGCTGTTTCGCTGGCGCGAAGGCGGCATCGAAGTGGAGGGCCAGCCCTCGGCCCCGGCCATTGTGGAAAAACTGAACGAGGAGGGCGAGGATACCTGGCTGCGGATTGTGCTCACCGAAGGCCGCAAACGACAGATCCGGGTTATCGCCAAAACGCTCAAGCACCCGGTCAAAGTGCTGATCCGGGTGCGGCTGGGGCCAATCAAACTGGGCCGGCTCAAACCGGGCCGCTGGCGGCACCTCACTTTTGTTGAGGTGGCCCGCCTGCGCCGGGCAGTCAAATAAATCTATTTTGTGAGGAGAATCTTGTCCAAACCGTCAACCATTGCCATCGATGGCTTTGCCGCCTCCGGCAAAAGTACCGTGGCCGCGCTGCTGGCCGAGCAGCTCGGCTATCTTTATTTTGACACCGGCGTGATGTACCGGGCCGTTACCTGGGCCGTGCTGGACCGTGGCGTTGACCCGGCCGACGTGGCCGGCGTGTCGCAGCTCGCCGAGCAAATTTCCATTACCGTTACCGCCGATGGCCCGGCCGATGGCCGGCAGGCGACCGTGCGGGTAGACGGCCGCGACGTAACCTGGGATATTCGCCAGCCGCAGGTTGATGCCCTGGTCTCGCGGCTGTCGTCGTACCCGCGGGTGCGGACAGCGCTCACCAACCAGCAGCGGCGAATTGCCGCCGCCGGTTCGATGGTGATGGCCGGCCGCGACATCGGCACGGTGGTGCTGCCCGACGCCGATTTAAAGGTATTCCTGCTGGCCTCGCCGGAAGAACGCGCCCGTCGCCGCTACCGGCAATCGCTGGAGCAGAACCGGCCCGCCGATTTCGACCAAATTTTGGCCGCTATCATTCAACGTGATGCGCTGGACCGCGACAACCCGGTGTCGCCCACCCATCCCGCCGCTGACGCCATCATTATTGATACGGATAACCTGACCATTGCCCAGGTAGTTGAGCAGTTGAAACATCTGGTTGAAACGAGCTGTAATGAGCACGCGTAGCACGCCAGCCCGTCCTATTCCCGGTTACAAGCCGATGCGCCGGCTCATTTTTTGGGTGGGCAAAATTTTGCGGCTGGTGCTGCTGCGGGCCAGCGTGAGCGGCCTGGAAAATATTCCGGCGCGCGGCCCGGTGGTGATTGTGATCAATCATATTACTGTGTTTGACCCGGTGGTGGTTTGGATGCTGGTGCCGCGCATTGTCATCCCGCTGGCTAAAATTGAAGCCTACAGCCTGCCCTTTTTTGGCTGGGTGATGAACGTGGGCGGCAGCATCCCCGTGCAGCGCGACGAGGTTGATACCAGCGCCATCAAATCGGCGTTGCGGGTACTCAAGGAGCAGGAGTGCATTTTGCTGGCCCCCGAAGGTACGCGCAGCCGTACCGGCCAGTTGCAGGAGGCCAAAGACGGAGCCGCCATGCTGGCCCTCCGCAGCGATGCCCAGATTTTACCGGTGGCCGTTACCGGTACCGAGGATTTTATTGCTCACTGGCGGCGCCGGCGGCGCGGGCCGGTTAAGGTTGTGTTTGGCCAGCCGTTCAAACTGGAGTCGCCAACCACCGACCGGCTCTCGCGGGAGGAAAAGGCCGCGCTCACCGACGAAATTATGATCCGGGTGGCTCAACTGTTGCCGCCGGAATACCGCGGAATTTACGCCGACCGGGTGTAACGGCGCCCGGCGGCGGCTCCCCTCACCCCGTCCAGCTCCCACAGTTAAAATTGATTCAACCGGGCGCGCCGCGCGCGACGATGGTCCGACCCTTCCAGCGCGGGCCGCCGTAGCGATAATGCCACCACACAGCCTGGGCGGCGATACGGCTCATCAGCAAAACTGACACCGGCAGCAGCAAGCCATCGAGCAGCCGTTGGCCGGTGGCGGCGGCGGTTAGCAGCCGGACGCCCAGCCCCAAACCGATCAGCGCCAGCGGCCAGCCGGGCCAGCCGGGCAGCGCCGGGGTGAGCCAACAAAACGCCAGCCACAGCCAGGGCAGCACAAAAATCAGCCAGTGAAACAGCGCCGCCAGCAGCAGCAGCGCCACCGAGTTGCCGTAGCCGGCCAAAATATTCTTCGCGTAGCCAGATAGTACGGACGGCCAGTCCGGGTACATGCGGCAGGCGATCAGCCCGGCGGCGTCAACCAATCGCAGGCGCAGCCCGGCGGCTTTAATTCGGCGGGCCAACGTGACATCCTCCAGCACGTTAGCCCGTACCGGCTCGTGGCCGCCAATGCGGGTGTAGGCTTCGCGGCGAAAGGCGAGACACTGGCCGTTGGCCGCGGCAAACGCGGTAAACGGGCTGTGATGCACCAGCGGCAGCGGCAGGTAGCCCCACACCGCCAGCGCCATCAGCGGCACCACCAGCCGTTCGCCCCAGGTGACGGTGCGCTGCGTGGGCCACACGGCCAGCAGGTCGGCGCGGGTGGAGCGGGCCTGCGCCAGCAGCGCGCTCAGCGCGGGGGGCGACCAGTGGACGTCGGCATCGGTGAAAATGAGCCAGTCGCCGGTAGCGGCCTGAGCCAATTGGCGGCAGGCCCAGTTTTTGCCCAGCCAGCCGGCCGGGAGTGGCTGGCCGTCCAAAATTCGCAAACGAGGGTCAGCGCCAGCGGCCTGCCGGGCGATAGCGGCGGTGCCGTCTGTGGAATGGTCATCGAGCAGGATGACCTCGAAATTGGGGTAGTTTTGGGCCAGCAATCGGGCCACGGTTGGGCCGATGACTCCGGCTTCGTTGCGGGCCGGGACCAGCAGCGAAACCGCCGGTGAGTCATCGGGCTGAACCGGCCGGAGGCGGGGGAAGGTGAGCGTGTTGAGGACAGCGATGGCGGCAATCACAATCAGCGCCAGCAGCGCGAAAATGGGCAGCAGAATCATGGAGTCACTCGCTGGCGCAGCCGCGGGGCGAGGGTGGGGCGGCGGGTCAGATCGGCGCGATATTTCCAGGCCAAAATGAGCGTGCTGCCGGCCCACACCGCCAGTAGAGTCGCGCTGGCGGAAAAGAGAAACAGCAGCAGCAACAGCGACAGCGAGGTGGCCAGCACCACCCAGCCATCGGGTTTGATGAGCAAATACCAGGCCACCAGCAGCAGCGCCAACCCAAAAATGGCCACGCCCCCGGTGAGGCCGGCCCACACGCCGCCGGTCACGGCCACGGCTTTGCCGCCGTTGAAGCCCAGAAACGGCGAATAGGCGTGGCCCAGCACCGGCGCCAGCGAAACCAGCGCCAACGGCCAGCCCGCCAGTTCGCCAAAAAACCAGGCCATGCCCACCGGCAGCGCGCCTTTGAGAATATCGAGCAGGAGGGCCAGTCCGGCGGCGGTTTTGCCGCCGGCGCGGAGCACGTTGGTTGCGCCGGGGTTGTTATCGCCGTAGTGGCGGATGTCGGTGCGGAGCGCCAGCCGGCCCACCCACACCGAAAACGGCAGGCTGCCGCTCAGAAATGCCGCCAAAATCCAAAGAATTGTGCTCATTATTTTCCTCTCCGGTAAGCCAGCCAAACAAACAAGCCCATCCCCACAAAACCGCACAGCGCCGGGCCGGGCAATTGCCAGAAAATGAGCTGGCCGAGCGTTTGCAGCAGCCATGTAACCACAAAAACAAACATCAGCGGGGCGGCGGGCAGGTTAGCAGGCCGGGCCAGTGCGGTGATAAGTGCGCCGGAAAGCGCCCAGCCGGCAAAGTTGAGCAGCGGAATGCCAAAGTACAGCCCCGGCTCGGCCCACACCCAAAAGCCCCAGCGCACCATTTGCGGGTCGATGAACAGATCCCAGGCGGTGAGAGCCAGCGCGCTGAACAGCACAAATCGCCAGCCGGTGCGCCGGCCGTTGGCCAGATAGGCCGCGGCCCAGGCCGGCGGCAGCATCATCAGCCAGGCCAGCGGGATAAGCAGCGGCACGTGGCCCAGTTGCGGCTGCAACACCTCCGTGTACGAGTAGCGCCCAAATGGCAGGCCGGTGGTTGAGCCGACAAACTCGATGGCCCAGGTGAGGCCGACCACCATCGCTGCGGTGATGGCCGTGCGCCGCGCGCCCCATGCCTGCCGCAGAATCGTCAGCACCAGCAGCGACTGTACCAGCACGTTGACTGTTACCGTGGGGGCGGTAGCGGCCTGTCCCCAAACGAGAATAACCAGCGGCAGAGCGATGAGCACTTGCAGCCAGCCGGCAAACAGCAGGAGGTATGGGTAGCCGGGCCAGCGGCCCGGCTCCGCCAGCCAGGCCAGCAGTTTGGTTTTGCCGGAAGCCGGCAAATTGTTACGGCGGTTGATGGTAGGGGATGGTTTTTTTAACATCGTCCGATTCCAGTTCGGTTGGCTCGCGGTGAAAGGCGGGTGCAGAGCCGGGTTTATCAAGCTCAATCGTAGCACACTATCCAGTATTTGTCAATATAAATCTGTGCAAATAGTTGACAAAAACCGGGCAGATTGATATACTGGGGGTTGAAAATATTTTTACACTACCGGCAAGGCAGGATTAACAATGAAAAACAAAGTGATCGTAATTGGCAGTGGGTTTGGCGGGTTGGCGGCGGCTATTCGGCTGGCCAGCAAAGGCTTTGAGGTTGAACTGTTTGAAAAGCGCGACAAACTGGGCGGCCGCGCCTACGTGTACGAGATCAACGGCTTCAAGTTCGACGGCGGGCCAACGGTCATCACCGCGCCCTTTTTGTTTGACGAAATTTTTGAGGCGGCCGGCCGCCGGCGCGAGGATTACATCACCTTTGTGCCATGCGACCCGTTTTATCGCATTTTTGACCACACCGGCCGCAGCTTCAATTACAACGGCGACGAACAGTTTATCCTGCAGCAGATTGAGCAGTGGAACCCGGCCGACCGCGACGGCTACCAGCAATTTATGGCCACCACCAAAGCCATCTTTGATAAAGGCTTTGTGGAGCTGGCCGACAAACCGTTTTTGTCCTTCACCGACATGCTGCGCGTTGCGCCGGATTTGATCAAACTGCAATCCTACCTGAGCGTGTACAAATACGCGTCCAAATTTATGCAGGATGACTTTTTGCGCCGCTGTTTCTCGTTTCATCCGCTGCTGGTGGGCGGCAACCCCTTTGACTCGCCCTCCATTTACGCTATGATCCATTACCTGGAGCGGGAGTGGGGTATCCACTACGCCATTGGCGGCACCGGCGCGATTGTGGCCGCGCTGGGCCGGCTGTTTGAGGAACTCGGCGGCAAAATCCATTTGAATGCGGAAGTGGCAGAAATTGTGGTGACCGGCCGCAAAGCAATCGGGGTGCGGCTGGCCGATGGCACTATTTTGCGGGCCGACCACGTGGTCAGCAATGCCGATGTCGCCTTTACCTACCGTAACATGATCCCCGAAGCGTACCGGCGCAAATATTCCAACCGCAAAATTGAGCGGATGAAATACAGCATGTCGCTGTTTGTGATCTATTTTGGCACCAAAAAACGCTATCTCGACAGCAAACTGGCCCACCACAACATCATTTTGGGCCAGCGCTACAAGGAATTGCTGGACGATATTTTCAAGCGCAAAGTGCTGGCCAAAGATTTTTCGCTGTACCTGCACATGCCCACCATCACCGATTCCTCGATTGCGCCGCCGGGCCACGAAAGCTTCTACGTGCTGTCGCCGGTGCCGCATCTGGGGGCCGATATTGACTGGACCACGGCGGCCAAACCCTACCGCGATGCCATTATGCAGTTTTTGGAAGACAACTACCTGCCCGATTTGCAGGCCAATATCGTCGCCGAGCACTACATCGACCCGCTGCATTTTCAAAATACGTTGAACAGCTATCTGGGTTCGGCGTTTTCCGTGCAGCCAACGCTGACGCAATCGGCCTGGTTCCGGCCGCACAATCGCTCGGAAGATTTTGATAATTTGTATTTTGTGGGTGCGGGCACGCATCCGGGGGCGGGGCTGCCGGGGGTGCTGTCATCGGCCAAAATTGTAGAAGGGCTGCTGGCCCCGGAGCTTTCGCGGCAACCGGTGCTGGCGGCTTAACCAAACAGGTTGAGGATGTAATCGGTTTCAAAGCCAAGCGCGCCGAGCTGTTTTTTCAGCTTGAGGCGGGCATCGTGCAGAATTTTGTAGATGTTATTGGTGTTGGTGCCCAGCAGGTGGGCCACCTCGGCCATGGGGATTTGCTCAAAATAGACCGCGCCAATCACCTGCCGCTGGCGGTCGGTGAGATCGTTATTAATCACGGCGATGATGCTCTGCCACACCTGTTTTTTCTCGCTTTCAACCTCGGGGTGGCTGAGCGCGTGGGAGTCATCGGCAATCACCTCTTGCAGCGAGGTGCCGGCCTCGGTGAGCACATCCAGCGACAGGTCGCGCCACCTGGCCCGCCGCAGCCGGCCGATGGTGTGGTTGGAGGCAATTTTTGAGGCCCAGGTGGTGAATTTGCTTTTGCCTTTGAACGAGTCGAGGTTGGCCTTTATTTTCAGCAAGGTTTCCTGCGCAAAATCTTCGCTCATCTGCTCCAGCTCCGGCCCGGCGCGGGTGCCCAAATCGCTGCGGGTGTAGAGGTAGCCCAGAATGCCACGCTTCAGATAGCGCCGCAAATCTTCCACGGCCTGAGCCTGGTCAGGGTGACCATCCTGCAACTGGGCCAGCCACATGTCGTTGGTTCGGTCCATCGAACTGTTCCCCGGAATCAGTCGTCAACTGTAAGCCGCGCAGGCTTCAAACAGAGCTGTTATCGCCGCGGTATCCTCTGCAAACGGGCAGCGAGCCTGGCGCATGTGTTCAAAATATTTGCCGGTTTGCTGCTGGCCAATCGGTTCTGTGGCCAGCCAGACCGGCGTTTTTGCGCCGGCATCCGGCGAGTCGTGCCCGCCAAAGCCCAGATTGTTGCTCAACGCCGAATTTACGTCACCGGGGTGGCAGGCGTTGACCGCCACGTTGAACGGCTCAAACTGCCCGGCGTGGGCCACGGTCAGCATCCGATTGGCCTGTTTGGATTGGCGGTAGGCCGCGCCGTTGGAGTACGGCCGCCGCTTAAATTCCAGATCGTCCAGCGCCAGGCCGCCGGCCCAGTAACTGGCCACGTTGACCACCCGCGCCGGCGCGCTCTGTTTGAGCACGTCGGCCAGAGCTTCAATCATCCAAACATAGCCCAGCACGTTGGTGGCAAATTGCAGCTCGATGCCTTCCGGCGTTTCCTGCCGGCTGCGCGGCGTGACCGCGGCGTTGTTCACCAGCACGTGCAGCGGGCCTTCCCAGCGCCGGGCCAGCGCCTCAACAGACGCCCGGCGCGATACATCGGCCAGTTCGGCTCGAACCTGCCGATTGCCGGTAGCACGTTGAATATCAGCCACGGCGGTCAGTGCTTTTTGTTCGTTGCGGCAGGCCAGCACCACCGCAAAATCTTTTTGGGCCAGTTGGCGGGCAATGGCCAGGCCAATCGCGCCGGTAGCGCCAGTTACCAGTGCAACAGGTTGGGTCGACATAGGGGCTGTTCCTCGGTTGATTTGGGGGATATCATAGCATAAACTCCGGCGGCATACAATGCTCTGTTAAAAATCAGCGAGTCAGCGAGTGAGCGAATCTGTGAATGTAGGGGCGCTTCGCGAAGCGCCCCTACTCAATTTTCACCCTCGGTCCATCTCCGGTAAAAACAGATTAAGATTCCGGCACCTGACGGCATCAAAGTAGACATGCCCGTTTTAAATACAAAATTTTTACCTGAGACGCAATAACGATGTACAATAAGTCTAGTTTAAAACGAGCAACGGCGCTCGTTAACCGGTAACTATAAATTTTAGCGTGAGGAAGGATTATGAAATCATCAATTGAACAACTGCGTAGTTTTGGCCAGTCGATCTGGTACGATAACATTGAGCGCCGCCTCCTGAAAAACGGGGAACTCGCCGGCATGATCGAGCGCGGTGAAATCCAGGGCTTAACCTCCAATCCCAGCATTTTTAATAACGCCATTGCCAAATCAACCGATTACGATGCCGATTTGCTGCCGCTGGCCGAAGCTGGCAAATCGAACGAAGAAATTTTTGAGAATCTGGCTGTGGCCGACATCCGCGCCGCCGCCGATTTGCTGCGTCCGCTGTACGACAAAACCAATCGCGGCGATGGTTACGCCAGCCTTGAGGTCAGCCCCAACCTGGCCTACGACACCGAAAGCACCGTGGCCGCAGCGCGGCGGCTGTGGAACTGGGTTGATCGCCCCAACCTGATGATCAAAATTCCGGCCACGCAGGAAGGGCTGCCGGCTATTCGCCGCACGATTGCCGCCGGTATCAACGTTAATGTCACCCTGATATTTTCCATTGAGCGCTACCGCGCGGTGATGGACGCTTTTCTGTCTGGTTTGGAAGACCGGGCGGCGCAGGGGTTGCCCATCAACGGCATCGCCTCGGTGGCCTCGTTCTTTGTCTCGCGGATTGATACCGCGGTGGATGACAAACTCACCGCGCTGGGGACGCCGCGGGCCGCGGCGCTGCAGGGTAAAACAGCCATTGCCAATGCCAAACTGGCGTATCAGGCGTTCAAAGAAGTTTTTGGCAGCGAGCGCTTTGCCGCGTTGCAGGCGCACGGCGCGCAGTACCAGCGCCCGCTGTGGGCCTCTACCGGCACTAAAAATAAAGCCTACCCGGACACCCTTTATGTTGATGAACTGATTGGGCCGACCACCGTCAATACTATGCCCCCGGCCACGCTGGCGGCGTTTATTGACCACGGCCGGGCCGTCGCCACGCTGGAGCAGGATTTGGCTGCGGCCAATCAGGTGATGGCCGAGCTGGCAGAGCTGGGTATTTCGCTGGCCGAAGTGACTCAATCGCTGGAAGATGCCGGCGTTAAAGCTTTTGCCGATGCGTTTGCTTCGCTGCTGGCGGCCATTGAACAGCGCCGGGTGGTTACCGCCTGACATGACCACTCTGTCTGAAAAAGCATTTGCCACCCGCGCCGTTCACGCCGGTGAAAAACTCGATGCCGCCGGCAGCCAGCCGGTGGTCACACCCATTCACGCCTCGGTGGGCTATACTTTTGCCGATTCAAATGACCTGGACGCCGTGCTGGGCGGCCAGAAATCCGGCTTTGTATACTCACCGCGTTACGCCAACCCCACTATCAGCGCCTTTGAAGCGGCCGTGGCCAACCTCGAAGGGGCTGAGACCGCGCTGGCTTTTGCTTCGGGCATGGCGGCCATTCATTTGGCGCTGCTGGCGGCCGGGGTGCGGGCCGGCCAGGCCGTGGTTGCCGCCGCCGATGTTTACGGCGCAACCTACACCCTGTTGCAGGATATTTTTGCTTCGCTGGGCGCGCGGGTTTTTCTGGTTGATGTGCTCGATCTTGAATCGGTGCAGCAAACGGTGGCCCGCGAAAAACCGGCGGCGCTGCTGGTTGAAACCATCTCCAACCCGCTGCTGAAAGTGGCCGATCTGCCCGGCCTGGCGGCCATTGCCCATGATAGCGGAGCGCTGCTGCTGGTTGATAACACCTTCTGTTCGCCCTATCTGTGCAACCCGCTCAAATTTGGGGCCGATATGGTCATCCACAGCGCCACCAAATTCATCGCCGGCCACGGCGATGTAATGGCCGGGGTGGTGGCCACGTCATCGGCTTTAAAAGAAAAACTGGTCAGGCTTAACAAATTGATGGGCAGCAGTACCGGCCCGTTTGAAGCCTGGCTGGCCCTGCGCGGCCTCAAAACGCTGTCGCTGCGGATGCGCCAGCAGTGCGACAGCGCGCTGGCCGTGGCCCGCTGGCTGCAAACTCAGCCGCAGGTTAAAACCGTCAATTATGCGTTTTTACCGGATCACCCGCAGTATGAGTTGATGCAAACGCTGAGCGGGGGCAAAGGGGCCGGGGCGGTACTCTCGTTTGAAATTGCCGGCGCGGGCCGCGAGCAGGTTTTCGCTTTTATGGACGCGCTGGAGCTGATCCAGCCGGCCACCTCGCTGGGCGATATATACTCGCTGCTGCTCTACCCGGCCATCTCCTCGCACCGCACGCTCACCCCGGCCGAGCGGGCTTCGCTGGGCATTGGTGATGGGCTGGTGCGCCTGTCGGTGGGCATTGAAGATGTGGCCGATATTCAGGCCGATCTGGCCCGGGCGCTGGCGGCTGTTTAAGTGAATTGCGAATAGCGAATTGCGAGTGTAGTAACTACTCCCCCTTCCCCCGTCGGGGGAAGGGGGAATTTGATTTTTGGGGTCAGTTTTGGGCGGCTCTGCCGCCCAAAACTGACCCCGTATTAATCTTCCCTCCCCCACTTATGGATCAAGGTAAACTCTACTGGTCGCGGGGCGGTCCCTGCCAGCGGCGAAACAAATCCTGCGGCAGTTCAATCTCAAACAAATCGAGCACCCGGTTTACGGTCTGGTTGACAATATCGTCGATGGTTTGGGGGCGATGGTAAAAAGCCGGCATGGGCGGCATTATCACCGCGCCCAACTCGGTGACGCTGGCCATCAACCGGATGTGGCCCAGGTGCAGGGGGGTTTCGCGCAGCACCAGCACCAGCCGGCGGCGATCTTTGAGCACCACATCGGCGGCGCGCAGCAGCAGGTTGTCGCTGTAACTGGCCGCGATACCGGCCATCGTTTTGATGGAACAGGGGATAACCACCATTCCCAGCGTTTTAAACGAGCCGGATGAAATGGGCGCGGCAATATCTTTAATGCCGTAGACGTGATCGGCCAGGGCAAAAACGGCGTCGGGAGTGGTGTCCGTTTCCAGGCTAATGGTCCGTTTGGCGGCGTTGCTCAGCACCAAATGCGTTTCCACGCCCGGCACATCGCGCAGCACTTCCAGCAGGCGAATGCCGTAAATCACGCCGCTGGCTCCGGAAATGCCGATGACTAATCGCTGCGGCTGGTTCATAGCGCGGTGGCCCGGGCGGCGACAATCGTTGTGTCGTCGGTTAGCGGCTGGCTTTGGGTAAATTCCTGCAGCCGTTGCCGCACCGCGCGCACCAATTCCTGCGCCGGCCAATCAGATCGCTCCTGCAGCAAATCGGCCAAACGGTTCTGCCCAAACTCTTCCTGATGCGGGTTCACGGCTTCGGTAACACCATCGGTGTACAACAGGGTAATATCGCCGGGGGCCAGGGTAACGGATTCTTCGTCAAATTCAAATTCCTCTATCAAACCGATGGCTGCGCCGGTGGGGTTGAGGTAAGTGAGCGGCTCGTGGCCGTTGGCCCGGGCGCGGAACAGCAGCGGTGGATTGTGCCCGGCGTTGCTGTAGGTTAGCCGCCGGGTTTGCGGCTCAAAACGGGCCAGAAACAGCGTTACAAATTTGGTCAGATGGATGTTGTGGCAAAAAAGCAGATTCAACCGGCGCATCACTTCGGCGGGCGAGTCGTAATCCGGGGCCAACGTGCGCAGCGAGGCCTGCAAACTGGCCATCAACAAACTGGCCGACATGCCGTGGCCGGCCACGTCGCCCACAACCAGGCCGGGCGTGCCGTCATTAAAGTGGAAAAAGTCAAAATAATCGCCGCCAACAATTTGGGCGGGCCGGCTAAACGCGGCCAGTTCCAGCCCCGGAATATCCGGCATGCGCTGTGGCAGCAGCGCCTGCTGCACTTTGGCCGACAACTCCAGCTCAAACTCAAGTTGATTTCGCTCCTCGGCCGAAAGATGGTCAAGACAAACACAGCAGGTGTAGTCCATCTCCAGCCGGTCGGCTTCAATGAAATCGTGGCAAACCTCGCATTGCCCCAACGTATGATCTTCAGTTTTTTCGATGGCTGTTTCCAGCACCTCCAAATGGGCCAGCGCGGCCTTTTCCCGGGCCGGCCCCAACCGAATCCGCTTTTTTTTGTCCGGGGTGCTGCTGAGCCAGTTGGCCAGGTTCTGCCGCTGCTCCAACAGATTAATGCGGAAACGTTCAAATACCGTCGCGTCCATCTTTACCTCGCCTTGCTAAAAATTCTCCGGTTTCAGACACTCCACTGTGACCGGATAAGTTGGTTTAAATGTATAGAACAAACGTACTGAAAATTGATTCTTTGTCAAATGCAGGGCCGATAATTGAGGCGTAAGTCAGAATCTGCGCTGCGGCAGCGCGGCGGGTTGTCCATTGAAGGTTTTTCGGCCTGCGGCAGTATATTTTACCAAATATGTTGCGCGACTCCTGTGAAAATAAGCGAGTCCGCGAGCCAGCGAATGTAGGGGCGGTTCGCGAACCGCCCCTACCCAATTTTCACCTGTGCCAGGTACAGGCATTCGCCGGCGCTGTGCGGCAGGAACTGTCACACTCCTCTGAAAACAGGAGTCAGGAGTCAGGAGTCAGGAATTAGGAATTAGCAGACTCCTCTGAAAATAAGCGAATTGCGAATTGCCAATCACTCGCCACCCGCAACTCGCCACCCGCCAGATTTTCATTCATTGTTGCGCTGCCGCCGGCTGGGTCCGTCTCTTGTGTTAAAAACTGCTATCTAATTGGGATAACTATGAGCAAAAAAATATTTCAACACATTCTAATTGTTGGGTTGACGGTTGTTGGTGCGGCCGGCTGCTTACCGGCGGAGACGCCGCCGGCCACCGACACACCGCCGGCGGTGTCAGCGACCACCCCGACCGGCACGGCAATGGCTACCGTTCCGCCGGTTACTGCCACCCCCACCCAAACCGCCAGCCCCAGCCCCACCGCAACGCCCGCGCCAGTCTCTTTTGTCAGCCAGGGCGAAACCCTGCCGCGGCGCTCGCCGACGCCCATGCCCACATTTGGCGCGCTGGTCACCGACCACGGTATTGCCTGTATGGTTGGGCCGGGCGCCTCTCAAATGCGCAGCGGCCCCGGCTTCAATTACAATCTCATCAAAATTTTGCCGGCAAGCATCACCCTGTCGGCGCTCAAACAGACTGCCGATGGGTTGTGGTTGTTGGTGGCCACAACGCAGCAGGAAGTTGGCTGGGTTGCCGTGGCAGAAGTTATCTGCCAGGGGAGCCTGGCTCAACTGCCGCTGGCCGGGGGCGTGCCCACACCGCCGCCGACCGCCACACCGCGGGCCGTTGCGTTCAATCCCACCCCGACGCCTTCGGCCAGCCCCACGCTGCCGCCGCCGTCACTGGCCAGTTGGCGGGCCGAGTATTACGATAATCCCAACCTGACCGGCCAGCCGGTGTTTGTCCGCGACGACCCGGTGCTCAATTTTAACTGGGGCGCAGACAGTCCCGCCCCCAATCTGCCCGCCGATAATTTCTCGGTGCGCTGGACTCGCCCGTTTGAGTTTGTGGACGATGGCGATTACAAGTTTGTGGCCGATGTTGACGATGGGGTGCGGCTTTATCTTGATGGCTGGCTGGTCATCGATGAGTGGAATACCAACCCGTACACCCTCCATTCCGGCACGTTTGCCAAAGTCAAGGCGGGCATCCACACCATCACCGTGGAATTTTTTGAAGCCGAAGGGCTGGCTCACATCAATATTTGGTATGAAAAAACCATTGTCTCAACGGATAAATGGATTGGCGAATATTTCAGTAACCCCAACTTCAGCGGTACACCGGTGCTGGTTCGCGCCGATGAGAGCCTGGATTTTGACTGGGGCGACGACAATCCGGTTTCCGGCCTGCCCGACGATGATTTTTCGATCCGCTGGCAGAAAACCGTCGATTTTAAACCGGGCGATTACGAGTTCAAAGCCAGGATCGCCGAAGATGATCGCGTGAAAATCTACGTCGATGATTGGCTCATTGTTGATAAAGACAAAGACGAAGGCGGCGAGGTTTCCGGCGTTTTCAAGCAGCTCGGCGGCGGGCTGCACACCATCAAAGTGGAATATCTGGATGACTCCGGCGACGCCCGCATCCGGGTGAAATGGGACAGGCACGATTGAGGCCGGCCCCGCAAACAAGAAAATGGCACGCCGGGGAGCGTGCCATTTTTGAAAGGAGCGCGCTGCTACCGCTACGTTACGGCAGCAGCAAGTGCAGATCGCCAAATTCGTGCCAGAGGTAACGCTGCCGGAGCGCCTCGGCGTAAGTGTGGTGCAGATGCTCGCAGCCGGCCAGCGCCTGGAGCATGGCCAGGTGGGTGGCTTGCGGCTCGTGCAGGCCGGTGAGCATCCCGTTAACGGCGCGTAAACCGCGCTGCGGCGTAATCACCAGTTCGGTCCAGCCCTGGCCGGGATGCACCACGCCGGCCGCGTCGGTGACGGTTTCCAGCGCCCGCACCACGGTAGTGCCTACGGCAATCACCCGCCGGCCGCCGGCCAGAGCCGCGTTCACCCGGCGAGCTGTCTCGGCGGGCACGCGGTAATACTCCTCGTAGGGCGGCTCGTGTTTTTCCAGGCTGGCCACGCCGGTGTGCAGCAGCAGCGGCGCAAATTCGATGCCTTGCGCCACCAGCCGGGTAACCAGTTCCGGGGTAAAAGCCCGCCCCGCCGACGGCATTTCGGCGCTGCCCGGCTCGGTGGCAAACACGGTTTGGTAATACTCAATGGGCCACGGCTGGCGCACGTAGCTGTAGCGGATGGGCTGGCCATGCGTTTCCAGATAGCGCGGCAGCGTCCAGCCATCGGGCAGAGTGAGCCGGGTGACCCACAAGCGCACCGGCGCATCGGGTTGACGGCGCAGCGCCGGCAGGTACGGCGTGAGCAGCGTTACCGCCGCGCCGCCCGGCAGCGACAGCATTTCGCCAGCTTGGGCGCTGAAAAAAGGCTGACTGGCCACGCCATCGGGCTGGCGGACTTCGGCCAGCCACAACTCCGCCGGCAGCCGGGTTGACAGGTGCAGCGCCAGCGGCGTGCCGTCGCTGCGGCGGGCCGGGAGCGCGGCTTTGAGCGTGGCGCTGGTGTTGATCACCAGCAGATCGCCCGCTTCCAGAAAATCTGGCAGGTTGGTAAAGCGGGTGTGTTCCACCCGGTCATCGGCCCGATAAGAAACCATCAACCGCACCTGATCGCGGCGCAGGCCACGCGCTTCCGGCGGCTCGGCGGCTTCCAACTCCGGCGGTAGTTCAAAGCCGGGCTGGAACACAAACTGCGGCAACTGGCGAGTTTGAGGGGCAGTGGTTGTTTGGGTTGAATTTCGCATCGTCATTCTCCGAAAACAGGAGTCAGGAGTCAGGGGTTAGGAATTAGGGGATTTCTGTCCCGACTTTGAAAATTTGTGGCAGGAATCAAAACTACAGTTTTGGATTCCACAGTTTCATTCCCTCTAATTATTTACCCGGCTGCGACCGACTCCGGCGCCTGATACAGGGTCAGATGCAGGCCATCCGGCGCTTGCAGCCGCTGGTTAAAATCGCCCCACGGCGTTTGTACCGGGCCGTTAAGCGGGGTTGCGCCGCGGTTGCTCAGGGCGGCGACGCTGGCTTGTAAGTTTGGCACGTTAAAAGCCAGTCGCACCGCTCCGGCCGAACGCCGGCCTACCTCAATGGCGTCAACATGCCGGGCGTGGTCGGCATCGAGCAGTTCCAACGTGGCCCGGCTGGCATTGAGCACCACGCCTCGCCCCGTTTCGGCAGAAGCCCACTCATCAACAATAGGCAGCCCCAACCCCTGGTGATACAGAGCCAGCGCCTGATCTAAATTATCAACAGTCAGCGATACCCGCATTTCGTGGACGGGTTCGGCGGGCGCGGCGGCAAAATGCTGGGCCTGATAGCGGCCGCCGGGATAATCGCCGCTGAGCAGGCGAACAAAGCCCGGCACGCTCACTTCCGGCAGTGGGCGGTCGCTGATGTCTTCATCGGGAAAGGCTTCCTGCTGCATTTGGGTGCGCATATCGCCGGGGTCAACCCAGTACACCCGCCAATCGGGATTTTCTGCGGCCAGCACCGCCGAAAGCTGTTCCAGCGCGGCTTTGCTGGAGCCGTATCCACCCCAGCCGGGGTAGGCTTCTGCACCGGCATCGCTGGTTACATTGATAATGCGCGCCGCCGGTTTGATATGCGGTCTCAGCGCCTGCAACACAGCCAGCGGGGCCAGCGTGTTAACCCAATACACCTGAATCAGCGCATCGAGCGGGTAATCAAGCAGGTTGGGCTGCGGGCTGGGGCCGAGCAGGCTGGCGTTGTTGACCACGGCGTCAAGCCCGCCCAATTTGCGGGCCGCGGCGGCCACCCGCTGGCGGTGGCGGTCGTCGCTCACATCGCCGGGGATAGCGACGACGTGAGTCTGTTGGGCCAGTTCGGCGCGGGCGGCTTCGAGCGCCTCGCTGCCGCGGGCGGTGATGATGAGCTGCCAACCCTGCCCGGCCAGCTCGCGGGCCAGGGCCAGCCCCAACCCCCGCGACGCGCCGGTAATGAGAATATTTTGTGCGTGAGTCATCGGTTTAATCCTTTCAGTATGTTATGCTTTTAGCATACCGCATTTGGTGCGGCGGCGCATCGGGCGATGGGGCAGCGCCGGCCCAAACAAAAAGGACAGGTGACTCACCTGTCCTTTTGACCAGTACAATACAAGTTTCACGGTGTGTTTTTTGGCGGCAAAGCCGCCAAAAAACACACCAAAAAAGATTTTCCCCCTCTCCCAGAGGGAGAGGGGGCAGGGGGTGAGGGCCAAGAAAAACCTTATTTGAAAAGTATTGCTCCAAGCCCCCGGGCTTGCGGCGCTTTCCAAATCATAATTCAATCAACCCCTGCTGGGCGGCGATGGCCACCGTTTCGGTGCGGTTGCCCGCGCCCAGTTTGCCCATAATTGAGCTGACGTGAAATTTGGCGGTGCGCTCGCTGATGTCCAGCGTGGCGGCGATCTCCTTGTTTTGCAGGCCGCGGGCCAGCAGGTGCAGCACTTCCAGCTCGCGGGGGGTGAGCGGCTCCGGCTGGGGCTGGCTCACCTGCCGCAGCAGTTTGGAGGCCACCACCGGCTGCAGCAGCGACCCGCCGCCGTACACTACCCGGACCGCGTTGAACAGTTCGCTGCGGGGCGCGCCTTTGAGCAGGTAACCCTGCGCGCCGGCCTGCACCGCGCTCAAAATGCGCTCGTCGGTATCAAAGGCGGTGAAAACAATCACCCGCACCGGCGAGGCGGCCGCCTGCAACTGGCGCAACGTTTCCACGCCGTCCTGCTCCGGCATGGCCAAATCCAGCAGCAACACGTCCGGGGCCAGCGCCGCCACCTGTCGCAGCACTTCGCTGCCGCTGGCCGCCTCGCCGACCACCTCAAAATCGGGCTGAGTGCTCAAAATGGCCACCAGCCCATCGCGCACCACAGGGTGATCATCGGCTACTAAAATGCGGATGGGGGTGCTCATGAGGTCGCTCCTTCGGTGTTCAGCGGGATGGTGACCGCTACCCGCACCCCCGCGCCGGGACTGCTGGCCAGTTTGAGCGCGCCGCCGAGCAATTTAACCCGCTCGCTCAGGCCGATCAGCCCAAAGTGGCCGGCCGGCACCTGCTCGGGATCAAAGCCCTGCCCGTCGTCTTCAATGATTAGCCGGGCCTCAGCCGGGGTGAGGGCCAGGGTGATGGCCACGTTATCGGCCTGGGCGTGGCGGCTGATGTTGGTTAACGCTTCCTGCACAATGCGATACAGCCCCACTTCGATGCGGGTGGGCAGCGGCTGGCTGCCGCCGGTAACGGTAAAGGCGATGTCGGGCGGCGGCGCGGCGGCCTGCTCCTGCACCAGCGCCGCGATGGCTTCGGCCAGGTTGCGGCCGGCCAGCGGCGCGGCCCGCAAATCCAGCACCGAGCGCCGGGCCTCATCGAGCGCGCTCTGGGTGAGCGACAGCGCGTTTTGCACCGCCTGCTGTACCTGCGCCGGGTCGGCTCCGGCTTCCAGCATGGCGTCAACCGTTTCCAGCCGCAGAGCGATGCCGGCCAACCCCTGCGCCAGCGTATCGTGGATTTCACGGGCCAGCCGGTTGCGTTCGCGGATAACGCCCAGTTCGGTGCTGTGGGCAAACAGCGCGGCCCGTTCAATGGCAATACTCAGCAGATCGCCGACGGTGTGCAGCAGGTTGAGATTTTCCGTGGACGACACCCACCAGCGAGCTTCGGCGCTAGCCACGTTCAGTACGCCCAGTTCTTTATCTTGGGTCGATAGCGGAATGCTGGCGTGGTAGCGCAGGCCGTGCGTGCCGCCCAGCAAACCATCGAGCCGGCTGCAGGTGATCACATTGATGCGGTCTTTGCGGTTTAACCCGCTGTGCAGGTACGAATCCAGGCAGGTACAATCGCCTTCCATCAGCCGGCACGAGTTTTGGGCCAGGGCTGGCGGCAGGTTTTGCGCGGCGGCCAGGTAAAAGTCATCGGTGTTGGGCCGGCGCAAATATATCCAGCCGGTGTGCAGCCCAAACAGGTCGGCTACCTGGGCCAGGGCGGTTTGCAGCGCCGGTTCCAGGTTGATCTCCCGGTTCAGCGCTTCGGCGATCTGGTGCAAAATGAACAGTTCGCGGGTGCGCCGGGCCTGTTCTTTGGAGGTGGATGGTGTGCTCATCAATCCTCTCTGTGGGGAGTCTATTGTCAAAAGTGTAGCACGCCGGGGCGGTTGTGTCTACCAGCTCACCTGGCTGGCCAACTGAGCCATCTTTCGGATGGGGTCGTAATCCCGGTCTTCAACGCGCACCAGTTTCAATATCTGGCCTTCGCTTAAAATGGCCTGACCCGCGGGGGTGGCGTGCATCTGCCACAACGCATGCCGGATGGCCTCGCGGAAGGGAGGTGCGATATTTTTGGAGACCACCCACGGCGGAATTGGGCTTGGCCCCAGCGTGTCGATGACGCGCAGTTGCCCGCCGAGTTGGGGGCGGGCCGCCAATTCCAGTTCCAGCACGGTGCTGTCGATGGCGGTGGCGTCGATGCGGCGATCCAGCACCATTTCCAGTGCGGTCAGGTGCGCGCCGGCTTCGATGACCCGGCCAAAGAAACCGCTGTATTCGGCCAGGGTGGCCAGGTGGTAGCGGGTAAGGTTATAGCCCGATTGTGAATGCGGCTCGTTATAGGCCCAGGTTGCGCCGCGCAAATCGGCAAAGCTGCGGAAGCGGCTGTCGCGGTGGACGATCACATCGGAAAAATAAACCGGCTGCTGCCGGTAGCGCGGGTGGCGCATGACCGGGGCGGCGGCCAGTTCGAGCGGCAGCCGGGCGGTGTCAACCTTGTGAACGTAGGGCAGGCCGCAAATCCAGCCGAGGTGAATTTCGCCGGCATCCAGCCGGTGCTCCCGTTCCTGCCAGGTAACATCGCCCACAAATTCAGCGGCAACGCCCAGTTGCTCGCCCAGATAGCGGGTAATCTGCCGGCAGGCGGCGTCGGCGTTGGGCGATTGGATTGAGGTGACTTTCAGCGGGTGGAACATTTTGCAGTGTTATTTACCCCTCCCCCCAGCCCCCTCCCCATAGAGTGGGGAGGGGGAGTGATAAAACGGGTGTTGTTTGGCGCGGCTATGCCGCGCCAAATAACACCCAAAAGTTGTTCTCCCCTGACGACTGGATTTAGGCCAGATTGGCGGCCTTGAACGCCTTCACCTGATTGGTGATAGCCCGTTCGGTGGGCAGCCGCTCAATGGACGATGCGCCAAAGAAGCCGTTGATGCCGGGCATCTGGGCCAGGGCTTTGACCACGCTTTCCGGCTCGTCAAAGGGGCCACCGTGGCAGATCACCAGAATGTCTTTGCGCACGCTTCGCCCGGCCTCGGCGATGGTCATCACTTTTTCAATCGCTTCTTCCAGGGTAAAGGCTACCGCCGCGCCGATGCTGCCGGCGGTGGTTAAGCCAACGTGGGCCACCAGTTGGTCCGCACCGGCTTTGGCCATCGCTTTGGCGTCGTTGGCGTCAAACACGTAGGGCGAGGTGAACAAATCCAGCTCGTGGGCCAGGCGGATCATCTCGATTTCCTTGTCGTAGCCCATGCCGGTGCCTTCCAGGTTGGCCCGGAAGGTGCCATCGATCAGGCCAACGGTGGGGAAGTTTTGCACGCCAGAAAAACCCATCTCTTTGATTTGTTTCAAAAAGATCGGCATCAGCCGGAAGGGATCGGTGCCGCAGACGCCGGCCAGCACAGCGGTGTCTTTGACCACCGGCAGCACTTCCGAAGCCATTTCAACCACAATACCGTTGGCGTCGCCGTAGGGCATCAGCCCGGCCAGCGAGCCGCGTCCGGCCATGCGGTAGCGCCCGGAATTATAAATAATGATCAAATCTGCGCCGCCCGCTTCGGCAAATTTGGCCGAAATACCGGTGCCGGCCCCGCAGCCAACAATCGGCCGTCCGGCTTCAACCTGGGCGTGTAATCGTTTTAAGATTTCCTGTCGTGAGAGTGCCATAAGATAACTCCTTTGGATATGTTATTGGGTTGACTACTTTTTCAACAGGCTCAGCATTGTTTCCGCAACTTTGCCCGAAAATTCGGGATCGTTGATGTTGTGGTCCACTTCAATGACCGGGATGCCCGGTTTGAGATTTTGCTTGATGGCGTCAAAGCAGGCTTTGTCGGCGGCCGGGTCCCAAAATTGACCGCCTTCGCTGTCGAGCATCGACACGCCTTTGAGCGGCAGCACAACGGCTACCGGCGCGGTGGCGGCGTTGGCCGCGGCGGCAATCATCTGGCCCATTTTGATGTTTTCTTCTACATTGGTGCGGAGCAAGGTAACGTTAGGGTTCCATTTGTAGATGTTGCGTTTTTGGTATTCCTCTTTCATGGTTTCCACGCCCCAGAAATTGGCCATATCGACGCAGCCCGGCACAATCACCGCCGGGATCCCCGCCCGCGACGCGGCCAGACAGCGCTCCGGCCCGGCGTCGAACACGCCGCCGCAAACGGTATCGGCCAGCTCGGTGGTGGTGATGTCCATTGAACCGACAATGTAGCCATCCGCAATCAGGCTTTCCATTGTTTTGCCGCCGGTGCCGGTGGCGTGGAAAACCAGCACCTCGTAGCCATTTTCTTCAAGAATGCCGCGGGCGTGGTCAACCGCTTTGGTGGTGTTGCCAAACATCGAGGCGGTGATCAGCGGCTTTTCGGCCCGGCTGGGCGGCGTTTCCATGCTAACCATCCCGGCAATGGCCCCGGCGGCGTTGGTGTAGATGGCCCGGCTGATGCTGTTGATGCCGGCCACATCAACCACAGAAGGCATAAAGGTGATGTCTTTGCTGCCGGCGTAGGCACTCACATCGCCGCCGGCCATGGTTGAGACCATCACTTTGGGCACGCCAACCGGCAGGGCGCGCATACTGCTGGTGGCAATCGAGGTGCCGCCGCTGCCGCCCATGCCGAGGATGCCATCCAGTTTGCCCTCATCAAACAACTGCCGCACCACAACCGCCAGCCCGGTGGCCATCACCTGCATGGCCTCGTCTTTGTGGTCGCCGGCAGCCAGGCGAGCCAGGTCGCCGCCGCCGGCTTTGGCCACGGCTTCGCGGTTGATATCGGGGGTAAAGGGCGGCGCGCCCATCACCCCAAAATCAACCACCAGGGTGTTCAGACCCGCCTTTTCAATCAGTTCCTTGACAAAGGCGAACTCCGCGCCCTTGGTGTCAAGCGAACCCACAATTACTGCGGTTTTAGTCATAATACCCTCCTGAGATACATCGTTGTATGGTTTATTTGGTTTGAAGGATTGGGAAAATCTCTGTTTGGAATACCTTGACTCGCGGCCTCAATTATACCAAAGGCCGCCCTTTTAGAGTAATTGGCGCGGGGTCAAAATCGATGGCAGACGCGCGATTCCGCCCTGTTTTTGCCGTTCGCAACCCCGGTGCGCCCGCGCAATTTTCGGTAAAAACAAAGCCGCTTTGCCAGCGGGTAGCGCCAGCCGCCAATTCCTCACTCGGCAAAATTGTGATATACTACCGGGCTGTTTGTATCCTATAAACAATCTGGAGGAGAGATTATGAAGAGAGTACTGTTGCTGTTGATGATGGTTGCCGCTGTAGCGACAATGGCGGCTCAGTGTGGCGGCGCTGCGCCCGCGCCCGCCACCGAAAAAGAGGCCGCGCCGGCCCCGGCTGAGCTGGTCGAGTTCAAAATTGCCACCCAACCCTGGATTGGCTACGGCCCGTGGTACATTGCCCAAAACAAAGGTTTTTTTGAAAAGCACGGGCTAAAAGTTGAACTGGTAGAATTTGCCACCGATCAGGATTTGAACTCGGGCCTGGCCGCCGGCAAGTTTGACGGGGCCAACATTGCCACCCACACCTCGATCATTTTGCGGCAGGCCGGGGTAGACGTGAAAGCCGTGCTGCTGATGGACGCCTCGTATCAGGCTGACGCGATGATCGCTGGCGAAGGCATTGCCTCCATTGCCGACCTGAAAGGCAAAAAAGTGGCGTTTGAAGAAGGCACCACCAGCGACATCCTGCTCACCTACGCCCTGATGCAAAACGGCATGACCAAAGCCGATATCGAAACCGTGCCGATGCCGGCCTCGGATGCGGGCGCGGCGGCGATTGCCGGGCAGGTGGATGTGGCGGTGACCTACGAACCGTACATTTCGGCGGCTCTGGCCCAGGGCAGCGGCTATCGCATTCTTTACAGCGCCGCCGAGAAACCCGGCCTCATCAGCGATGTGTTTGTTTTCCCGGCCAAAGTGTTGCAGGAAAAACCGGAAGCGGTTAAAGGCATGCTGCAAGCCTGGCAGGAAGCCTTCGACTTTTTGCAGGCCAACCCCGACGAAGGGCAAAAAATTATCGCCGATGCCGTTGGCAGCGACCTGGAAGAGTTCAAAACCGCCTGGCAGGGCATCAAACTGTATGATCTGGCCGGCAGCAAACAGATGTTTGCCGGTGAAATTGAAGAAACCTACAAACAGATTGGCGAAGTGCTGGTTGCTTCCGGCGGGGCCACCTCGGTGCCCGACCCCGCAGAAGTGTTCGACGCCTCATACCTGCCGTAGCAGCGGCCATTTGTCGAAAAATCGCGCCAAATCAAATCCGCCGAGGTTACGGGCAGCAGCGCCGCCCGTAACCTCGCTGCTTAAATAAGGGTTGTAAAATGCAACTGTTACCCCTGCGAGAAGATATTCCCCGCCGGTACTACATGATTGCCAGCGTGAGCCTGCTCACCCTTTTGCTGGTGGTCTGGAGCATTGTGACCTACGGCGGCATGGTTGACCCCATTTTTCTGCCGCCGCCCGATTCTATTTTAAAGGCCGCCGCCGCTGAAATTCAGGATGGTACGCTGTGGGCCGATGTTAAAGCCAGCGTGTACCGCATTACGGTCGGTTGGCTGATTGCCACCCTGTTTGCCGTACCCATCGGCATTTTAATGGGCAACTTCAAACTGTTCGAGGGCCTGTTTGAGCCGCCCATCGATCTGGTGCGCTACATGCCGGCGGTGGCCTTTGTGCCGCTAACCATCCTCTGGGCCGGGGTGGGCGATACGCAGAAATTTGTTATCCTGTTCATCGGCACCTTTTTTCAGGAGGTGCTGATGATTGCCGATAACGTCAAAAGCGTGCCCAAAGACCTGATTCACGTGTCGTACACGTTTGGGCTGAACAAGTGGGAAACCACGCTGCGAGTAGTGGCCCCGTATTCCGCGCCCGGTATGATTGACACGCTGCGCATTACCCTGGGCTGGGCCTGGACCTATCTGGTGGTGGCGGAACTGGTTGCGGCCAACGTGGGGCTGGGCTACACCATTATGCGTTCGCAGCGTTATTTGCAAACAGACAAGATTATTCTGGGGATTTTAGTCATTGGCCTGCTGGGGCTGGTGATGGATTTCTCGTTTAAGTTTCTGTATCATCGCCTTTTCCCCTGGGCCACCACCGGCGACCACTAACCCTGACGGAGTACACCCCTTATGTCCGATCCACGTCCCATCAAACTGACTGCCAAAGATGTGCGCAAAGTATTTCGGGTTAAAAACAAAGAAACTGTCGCGTTAGACCAACTCTCGCTGGAGGTTCGCAGCGGCGAGCTGGTAACGATTGTCGGCACTTCTGGCTGCGGCAAATCTACATTTTTGCGCATGGTCGCCGGGTTGATCGACACAACCGCCGGTACCATCGAGGTAGATGGCCGCCCGGTGACCGGCCCCGGCCCGGACCGGGGCATGGTGTTTCAATCCTACACCCTGTTTCCGTGGCTGACCACGCTGGATAACATTAAATTTGTGCTGAAAAAGCAGCGGCTCAAGGCGCAGGAACAGGATGAGATTGCCCGCTATTATTTGAATCTGGTGGGGCTGGCCGGGTTTGAAAAAGCCTACCCTGCCCAGTTGTCCGGCGGCATGAAACAGCGGGTGGCCATAGCCCGCGCCCTGGCCTACAACCCGGCCATTCTGTTGATGGACGAGCCGTTTGGCGCGCTCGATGCCCAAACGCGGGAGCTGATGCAGGAGTTGCTGCTGCGGGTATGGGCCGAAAGCCAGACCACCATCCTGTTTATCACCCACGATGTTGATGAAGCCATCTTTCTGGCCGATCGGGTGTACGTGATGTCGGCCCGGCCCGGCCGGATCAAGCGTGAAATCGAAGTGACCCTGCCCCGGCCGCGTGATTACGAGATGGAGCTGTCCGCAGAATTTCTGGCGATCAAACGCGAAATTGCCCATTTGATCCGGGAAGAAAGCCTGCGCTCCATCGCCCTCTCTGAAAAACTCTAACCCTGTCCGCAGCAAATAACATCCGGCTGACCGCCCACGGGGAGGGGGTGTGAGTGACGAAGGTTACGATTTATAACTCAGTCATAATCAACTTATAACTCAGTCATAATCTGATTATAATTCAGTTATAATCACTTTTTGCTCCCGGAAAAATCTTTAAGTGGAGGTGACAGGGTTGGGTTTCGCGCCGCAGAATTGGTGAACGCCGCGGGCGAAACCCAACAAAAACTAGCGGTCGGTGCAGGAGTAGCAGGGGTCAATGGAAGCCTGAATCAGCGGCATATCGGCCAACTGCTGGGCCTGGCTCATCGGTTCAACGGTGGGCATATTTACGTAGGTGGGGGTGCGGATTTTGACCCGCTGGGGGATGTCGCTGCCATCGGTGGCCAGGTAGTAGAGCACTTCGCCGCGCGGGGCTTCAACCCGCACCGCGGCCTCGCCGGCGGGAATGGCCGGAAAGCGCTCAGCCTGGCGCAGCGGGCCAGCGGGCAGGTTGGCCAGCGCCTGCTCAATCAGCCGGATGCTCTCCAGAATTTCCAAAGCGCGGACAACCACGCGGGCGCGCACATCGCCGCTGCTGTCGGAAATCACTTTAAAATCAAGCTCATCGTAGGCGGCGTAGGGCAGATCGCGCCGAACGTCCATATCCAGGCCAGAGGCGCGGGCTGTGGGGCCAACCGCGCCGTAAGCCAGCGCCTGCTCTTTGGTCAAAATACCCACGCCGGCGGTACGCGCCTTAACGGTGGGATCGGTGGTGAAAATGGGGATGAATTTTTGCTGGAGCATGCGGCGCAGCACTTTTACACCGGCCAAAACATCGTCCGGTTGGGGAATATCCCGGTTTACCCCGCCGATACAGTTCATGGCGTAATTGACCCGGTTGCCGGAGATGCTTTCCAGCAAATCGACCACCAGCTCCCGCGCCGCAAAAACCTCCATAAACAGGGTTTGGTAGCCGATCAACTCGGCGGCAATGCCGGCCCACAGCAGGTGCGAGTGGATGCGCTCCAGCTCGGCCATGATGACCCGGATGTATTTGGCCCGGGCCGGCACGTCAAGCCCGGCAATGGCTTCGGCGGCCTGGCAAAAGGTGAGGGTATGCACGTTGGAGCAGATGCCGCAGACGCGCTCAACCAGGGTGATGGCCTGGATAAAGTTGCGCCGTTGGGCCAGCAGCTCAATGGAGCGAAAGTTGAAGCCAATTTCAATATCCACGCCCTCTACCGTTTCGCCGGTGCAGATAACGTTGATTTTGTACGGTTCTTCCAGCGCGGGGTGGTACGGGCCAATGGGGATGGTATACGACATAGATTTTTCCTCTTACGATTTACGATTTTGTTAGTGTCACAGAATTTTCGCCACCACGCATTTGGCTGTGGTCGGTGGCGAGTGGCGGGTGGCAAGTGGCGCGTTTTTACCCGCCACCCGCTACTTGCAACTCGCCATCTTTTTAAGTGGCGAAAAACTAAAGACACTAACCGATTTTGGATTTACGATCTGGCTGCCTGACAGTTTGAGTTTATGGCTTTTGAACTGGACACAGATTTCACGACAAGTTTTAAGTTTTGAGTGCTGAGTTTTAAGTAGTTTTCAGAACCAACTTGTAAATTTTTCATAAAGACAAAATCGACAGGATTTACAGGATTAACAGGATAAAATCAGGGAAAATCTTGTCAATCTTGTTAATCCTGTCGAGAAAAAGTAACAACTTAAAATTGGAAACCACTTAAGTTCTGGGTCAGCAAACAATTCAAAACTGAGACCTTAAAACTTAAAACTATTTGGGTTGGCGGAACAGGCCATCTTCAAGCTGCCGGGGGCGAATTAACCGCGCCAGGTTGGGATGGCCCACAAAATTCACGCTGTACAGGTCGTGGATTTCGCGTTCTATCCAGTTGGCAGAAGGCACCACCGGCGTAATGGAGGCCAGAGTGTTGTTTTTGGTTTGCGCTTTAACGTTGATGGCCTGCCGGTTAACGGTGTAGTGGTAAATGATTTCGGTTTCGCCGGCGGGCAGCGCCACCGCGCTGATGGTGCTGAGCCGCGCGCCCAACTGGTGCAGGCTGGCGGCCATCTGCCGCACATCGAGCGCCGGCGCGGCCATCCACAGCCCGTCGCGGCGAGTCTCAACGGTGGTTGCGCCCGGCAGTTGGCTTAAAACGGACATTACTTCGGAGGTAGTCATCGGTTTATTCTCCTGATAGCGCCTGCTTAAAGCGGCGGCTGGTGGCCTGCCGGCGGCATTTATCGCACATGCGGGCCATACTGGCTACATCTTCCGCCGGCTGGTGATCGTACAGCCGTTCCAGCGCCGCCGGCGGCAGCGGTTTGAACAACTGGCCGCAGCCGGGGCAGGGTTCCATGTCAATTTGATGGCTGATGTAATGCTGCGCCCGTTCCTGCACTACTTCCGGCGCGCGCGCTTCAAAACTGAGCGCGCCGGTGGGGCAGTAATCCACGCACAGGCCGCAAAAGGTGCAGCGGTCTTCAAAATAGCGCCACACCACAAAGCGTTCATCGCTGCGGTCCGGCACAATGGCCGAAGGCGAACAGGTGTAGGCGCAGGTGCCGCAGGCGGTGCATAATTCGGTTTGGTGGTGCAACACCCCGCGAAAACCGGCCGGGTAGGCCACCGCGTCGGCGGGGGCCAGCGTCCGCGAGCCGCCGCCCAGATTTTGGGTTAAGATTTTAAAGATGTTCATAATTCTCCTCTACCCCATCATCACCAGCGCCGCCACAACCACCGCCGCCAGCGCGCCCCAACTCCAGTAAAATCTGAACGCCTGATTCACTTTGACCCGCGCCGTGGCCGCGCCGAGCAGCGCCACCAGCGCCACCAGCGCCAGGCTGACCAGCAGGTACAGCCCCAGCCCGGCCAGCAGGCTGCCCACCGGCGGCACAAAGAGGACGGCAAACAGGGCCAGCAGGGCCACCAGTTCCAGGGCGTGGCCCAGTTCAAACAGCGCCAGCGGGACGCCGTTAAATTCGGTGTGCGCGCCGGCCACAATCTCCTGTTCCGCGTTGGGAATGGAGAAGGGGTTGATTTTGAGGCGGGCCGGGATGGCCAGCAGAAACGCCACCGCTGCCAGCAGATGCACCCAGCTTGGCGGCGCGGCGGCCAGTTCGCGCAGGCTAAAAGTGCCCACGTGCATGGCCAGGGCGATGACCGCGGCCAACATGGGCAAATTGTAGCCCAGCGACAGCAGCGCCTCGCGCGCGGCGCTCACCTGCCCGTACAGCGAGCGGGAACTGTAGCCGGCCAGCACCTCAATGAGGGCCGGCATTTCCAGCAGGTAAATCAGCACAATCAAATCGCCGGCAAAAGAGGTGATGGGGTTGCCCGGCACGGGGATCAGCGCCAGCGCAAACAGGGTTGATAGCAGCGCCGCCAGCGGCAGGCCGTAAAACATCGCCCGGCTGATGCCGCCGGGCAGCAGCGTTTGTTTGCCCAGCAGCTTTACAAAATCAAAGAATGGCTGGTAAAAGAACGGGCCGCGTCGGCCTTGCAGCCGGGCCGTCAGCTTGCGCACCAGCCACAGATAAAACCAGCCCAAAATGACCCCGCTGGCCAGCCCCGGCCAGAGCAGCAGCGCCAGCAAATTACCCCAAACACTAGCCATGCGTCACCTCCGGCGCGGGTTTGGTCTGGCCGCTGGCCAGCAGCTCGGCGGCTTTGGCCACGCCCTGCAAAATGGCCTGCGGGCGGGGCGGGCAGCCGGCCACGTACACATCCACCGGGATAAAATTATCCACCGGCCCCACCACCGTGGGACTGCCGGCAAACACGTTGCACGAAGCCGGGCAGGAGCCGATGGCCACCACCGCTTTTGGCTCCGGCATCTGGTTGTACACATCCAGCAGCGCGTCGCGGGTGCGGAGCGTGACCGGGCCGGAGACCAGCAGAATATCGGCGTGTTTGGGGCTGCCCTCGCGCCGCACGCCAAGCTGTTCGGCGTCGTAGCGGGGAGCCAGGCTGGCCGCGATTTCAATATCGCAGCCGTTGCAGGCCCCGGCGTTAAGGCAGTAAATCCAGGGGGATTTCAGCCGTGAGGTTGACAGCAGCTTATCGAATAAATTCATAGCACTCACCTGTTAGCCAAGAATGGCCGTGATCCAGCCCGGATAGAGGCCCAGAATCACCGCTAAAATAGTCAGTCCCACCAGCACGCCGGCCGGCAGCAGCGGCTCAGCCGCGCTATCGGCCTCGCCCTGGCCCAGCCAGACCTGATGAATGGAACGGGCGTAATACAGCAGGGCGATGGCCGTGGCCGCGGCCATTACCGCCGCCAGCCAGACGCCGCCAAATTCCGCGCCGGCCAGGTACAGCCGCCAGCGGCCCACAAAGCCAAACAGCGGCGGCACGCCCAAAATACCCAGCGCCCCGGCAATGTACACGGCGGCGCTCAGCGGATAGCTGGCAGCCAGCCCGCGGTCGGCCAGGGTGATGGCCCGCCCGCGGCGGTGTTCTGCCACGCCCACCGCGCCAAAGAGCAGCACTTTGAACAGGGCGTGGGCCAGCGCGGCCAAAATCGCGCCGGTCAGCCCCACGCTGGAGCCAACGGCCACGCCCAAAATCATGTAGCCCATATCATCGATGGTGGAAAAGGCCAGCATCCGTTTGAGGTTGGTTTGGGCCAGCGCCAGCAGCGCCCCGCCAACCATCGACAGCAGGGCGACGGCCAGCCACAGGCTGGTGTAGTCGGCAAAAACCCACGGCGCGGTCAGCCGCAAATGGGCCAGCTCGCCAAAGGCGGCAATGTCCACCACCGACACAATCAGGGCGGTGGTCATCGGCGGGGCGGCTTCGGCCACGCCGGGCAGCCAGAAATAAAAGGGCACCAGCGCCAGCTTGAGGCCAAAACCGGCCAGCAGCAGCGCCACCGCTATTTTATCCACGGGTGAAGCCGGCGCGGCTGCGCCTTCGCCGCCCAAATACAGGCCCAGGCCAATCAGCGCCATTGCCAGCAGCAGCAGTTGCAAATAGCTTTGGGCCGATGCCTTAGCCTGCGGTGTATCCTGCACCCACACCAGGGCCACCGCGGCCAGCGCCGCGCCATCGAGCAGGATGAGCCGGGTAAAGCCCGCGCCCACCACCTGGCCGGCCAGCACCAGCCCGCCGAGCGCGGCAGCCAGCCCCCACCAGCGGCGGTCGCCCTGGGGAATGGCCAGCGAATAGGCGGCCACGCTGGCAAACACCAGCAAAAACAGGCCGGTGTACAGGCTGTCCCAGTGCAGTCCACCGGGCACAGACGCTTCTGCAATAAGGAGATGTTCCATAGAATTTGCCTTTTCCTTACCACACCCACACCAGCGCCAGCACCACCAGCGCCAGCAGCAGCGAGGCCAGCAGCGGGTGGCCTTCGCCCAGCGGGGTAAAAATGTTATCAAATTGACCGGCCAGCTTCTTCAGCCCGGCCCACAGTTTCAGATACAGCGGGTCGGGGTCGGTGGCGGCAAAAACCGGCTCAAAGGCGGTTTCGGCCAGGCTGGCAAAATCGGCCACGCCCACCGAGTCGCCGGCAGCCGCCAGCGGTTCGCCGCCGGTAAACAGGCCGATGGCTTCGGTTTTGGGGGCGCGGGTGAGCCGGAAAACAGCCCAGCCGGCCAGCAGCCCCAGCAGCACCACCGCCGCGCCGAGCGTGACCTGCATGCCCGCCGAGCCGGTCTGCACGCCCAGCCACGATAAACCCACCTGCCACTCAAACCCCAGGTCGCGCACCGCCGGAGCCACCACCGGCTGCATCAGCAGTTGCGGAGCGATGCCAAATAGCAGCGCCAGCCCGGCCAAAAATCCCTTGCCGGCCAGCATCGAGGGGGCGGCTTCGTGGACGTGCTTTTCTGCCAGCGCGGCGGGTAACTCGCCGTAAAAGACGCTGACGGTGGCCTTGAGCATGTAAAAGGCGGTGAACACGCTCACCAGCCAGGCCACAATCACCACCAACCCGGCCCCGGCCTCCAGCGCGGCATCCAGCAGCAGCCACTTGGCCACAAAACCGTTGGTCAGCGGCACACCGATGATGGCCGCGGCGGCTACCAGCCAGATTTTGGCGGTGTGCGGCATTTTGGCGGCCAACCCGCCAAGCTGGCGCATATCGCGGGTGCCGGTGGCGTGCTGCACCGAGCCGGCGCACAGAAAGAGCGTCCCTTTGAACAGGCCGTGGCTCAGGCAGTAAAACAGCCCGGCGGCCACGCCCAGCGCCGTACCCAGCCCCAGGCCGGTGATGATGTAGCCCAACTGGCTGATGGTCGAGAAAGCCAGCAGCCGTTTGAGATCGGTTTGGGCCAGGGCAAAGAGCGCGCCCACCAGCATGGTGACGCAGCCGACCACCAGCACCACGGTATTCCACGACGGCTGCCAGGGGGTGATGGCGTAAATCCGGGCAATCAAATAAACGCCGGCCTTCACGTAACAGGCCGAGTGGAGCAGCGCCGAGACCGGCGTGGGGGCGTTCATCGCTTCGGGAATCCAGGTGTGGAGCGGTACCATCACCGATTTGGCCATCGCCGCCAGCAGCATCAGCCCGAAAATACCGGCGGTAAAGGCGGCGCTCAGGGCGGGGTCGGTCCACAAAAAGGTGCCGGATTGGCTGTAAAGCAGCAAAATGGCAATCAGCAGGCCGTAGCCGGGCAGGTGAGTCATCAGCAGCACTTTGCGCGCGCCGTTGGCGGCGGCGGTGCTTTTGTACCAGAAACCCACCAAAAAGTAGGAGCACAGGCCGACCACTTCCCAACTGAGGTAGGCCAGCAGCAGGTTGGCCGAAGCGGCCAGGTTAACCAGCCCGGCAATGAACACCAGCATCAGGGCGTAAAAACGGGTGAGGCCTTGCGGCTCGTGTTCCATGTAGCGCACGCAGTAAAGCAAAATGGCCGCGCCGATGCCGGTGGCCATCAGAGCAAAAATCAGGCTGAGGCCATCAACGTGGTAGAGGATGGGCACGCCCTGGTCCCACAAAAAGGGGCCGGCGGTCAGCGGCTGGCCCTGCCAGATTGAAGGGACGCCGGCCACAACCGCCGCCAGCGCGCCCAGCCCGGCGGCAAAGGCCAGCCAGCCTTTTAGCCGGGCGGATTCTATGTGGCCCACCAGCAGTTGCACCAGCGCGCCGGTCAGCAGGATTAAAATGGGCAGCGTTGCGAATAGTTCCACGGGTAATTCCTTAGAGTTCGTAAAAAATCAGGGTATATTTCGAATGGTTCACCAGACGAAGGACGAAGGACGGAAGACGAAGGACGGAAGACGAAATTTTTTACCTAAATCTATTCGTCATTGGTCATTGGTCATTGGTCATTCGTCATTGGTCATTCGTCATTGGTCATTGGTCATTGGTCATTCGCAGTTCGCAATTCGCAATTCGTCATCCCCCGGCAACCATTGGGAAAATGGAGACGATGTCGTCGGGATGGAGGGGGGTGTTGAGGCCGGTCAGATGGCGCACGTCTTTGCCGTTAATCAGAACGATCACCATATCGCTCAAGTTGTCGTCTTTCCACACCCAATAGGCAAAGCGGGAGTCGTAGCGGCGAGTGAGCTGGCGCAGCAAGTCGCCCAGCGTGTTGGCCGGTTGATCCCAGGCGATGGTGGTTTGGCCGGTGATTTCTCTGATGGTGGCAAAGTAGCGAATTTGCATCTTGCTTTAATTCCACACCGCGGACTGGCCACAGGCGTTGCGTTCAACCAGGTAAGTCCACAGGGTGAGGTGATATTGGGTTGGCAGCAAAAAGCCCGCCGGCAGATCGCTGCCCAGCGAGGGCGCGGTTTCGGTGCGGCGCGCCTCAAGCGCCGGGTGCGTCGGGGTGCGGCGGCGGTCGCGGACAATCACCCGAAAGCCGCGCGGCTGCACCTGCTCCAGCGCCGAGAGCATCACTTCCAACCGAACCACCATTTTGGTGAGGCCGGCCACTTCCAAAGCGGCGTTGCGCGGCGAAAGCAGCCGTTCCATCTCAACCTTCACTTTATGCTCGCCTGCCGGGCGGGTGGCCGCCGGGGACGCCTGCCCCAGCCGCATCACTCGTTGGCGTGTTACCGGGTGCGCCCGCTGAAATTCAACCAGCCCGGACAACTTTTCAAGCCGTTCGTTGCGTAATTTTTGCAGCAGGACAAAGGCGCGCTGCAAACTGGCGGGATTAGCCAGCAGCGCGTTGAGGGCGGCCATCACCTTAAAAACTTCATCTTCGCGGCAGTGGAGCGCCATCAACTGCGAGGCGGCCAGTTGGCCGGCGGTTACGGCAAAGCCAAACACCGATCGCCACGGCTGGTAGATGTCGGGGGGGTAAATGGTGGGCAGGCCCGCCTGCGGCCAATTGCAGGTTAACCGGGGCGCAAACAGCGAAGCGGCGGAGCGGGTTGTGTCGTCGGTGGCCATATTAGAAACTTTCTAATCCAAATTCGGGGTATATTTCAACCGTCATTCTGAGGAGCGTAGCGACGAAGAATCTCTACGGCTGCCAGTAAAATTACCTGTGAATCAGAGATTCTTCACTCCCGTTGGTCGCTCAGAATGACAATTCAGAGAGTTATCGGACTCAGGTTTCCACATTAAAAAATGTTGTCTCTGAACCTGCCGGTGGGGGAAACAGATGCAGGTGTGATGGGTACCGGCTGAAGTTGGCAGATAAGGGCCGGCAGGTTCAGAGACGAGACTGGCTAACTGGAGTGTGGGCCGTAAATAGGAGGCTTTTAATTTACAGAGCCGTTGGCCAGAGCCAATTCTTGCAGTTTGGCGGGCGTTGGCACGCCGGCGGTATCCCAACCGCGCAACTCGTAGTATTCCGGCAGCATGCGGTCAAGGTGATTAACTTCGCCTTTGGACGCGCCGCTGGGCAGGGGGTCGTTCAGGATGCGCGGCGGCAGGGTGTCATCGGCGGCGGTGATACCGGCTTTGAGGTTCCACAGCCGTTCCATGTTGTAAATGCGCTCGCCGGCCTGCATAAAATCTGCCGTGGAGTAGTTAATGCCGGTGGCCGCGCTCAACAGTTCGGCCAGTTCGTCCGCGCCGATGCCAAAGGTGGTAAAGAGGCAGGCGCCGGTTGACGACAGGGCGGCGGTTAAATCCTGGAAGATTTTCACAAACTCGGCCTTGCCTTCGGTGGTGTGCTGGTCAATTTTAACCGGCACGCCCAGTACCTCCGGCGAGATGGTGTAGCCGCGCACGTGACAGCCGCCGCGGTTGCTGGTGGCGTAGTTCAGGCCGATGCCCTGCACCGCGCGCGGGTCGTAGGCCGGCATTTCCTGCTTTTTCACGGTCATTGAGTATTCCGAATGGCCGTAGCTGTCGGCCAGACGGTAGGAGCCATCGGCCAGCTTGTCGCCAAAGCCTTGGCGCAAACCGGTTTGGCGCACCAGGTCAACCATCGTTTCGGCGTCGCCAAAGTTCAGGGCGATGCCGCCGGTGTCTTTGGCGGAAATGACGCCATCGGCGTACATATCCATCGCGCAGGCAATGGTAGCGCCCATGCTGATGGTGTCCAGCCCCAGCTCGTTGCAGTAGTAGTTGGCTTTGGTCACGGCGTCCAGGTTGTCGATGCCGCAATCTGAGCCAAAGCACCAGGCCGTTTCATACTCCGGCCCTTCGCCTTCGCCGGCAAATTTGGGGTTGGTCACTTTGGTAACGCGGCCACAGGCGATGACGCAGGCAAAACAGCCTTTGGGCCGCACCAGCAGTTTGGCGCTCAGGCTTTCGCCGCCAATTTTGTCGGCGGTGGGAAAGTAGCCGTCGCGAAAGTTGCGGGTGGGCAGGCCGCCCACTTCGTTGAGAATGTTGACCAGCACGTCGGTGCCGTAGGCTTTGAGGCCGGTGCCGCCCACCGGGTGCGCCTGAATTTTGGCGCGGGCGTTCATTACAGCGGCGTTAAAGGCTTTGGGATTGGCTACCGGAATTGTGCCGTGGCCACGCACAGCGATGGCTTTGAGGTTTTTGGACCCCATGACCGCGCCCACCCCGCTGCGACCGGCGGCCCGGTGCATTTCGTTCATGATGCAGGCGATGAGCGCCAGCTTTTCGCCGGCGGGGCCAATGCAGGCCACTTTGGCTTCTTCGTTGGTTTCGGCCCGCACCAGATCGGTGGTGTCCGGCACCCATTTGCCCCACAGGTGGCCGGCGTCGCGGAGTTCAACTTTATCGTCTTCTATCCACAAATAGACCGGCGCTTTGGCTTGGCCTTCGATGATGAGCAGATCGTAGCCGGCCATTTTGAGTTCCGGGCCAAAGGAGCCGCCGGAGTTTGAAGAGGCAATCGTGCCGGTCAGCGGCCCTTTGGTGACCACATCGTAGCGGCCCATCGACGGGGCAAAGGTGCCGCTGAGCGGGCCGGGCGCAAAAATGAGCTTGTTGTCCGGGCCAAGGGCGTCAACGTTGGGGTCTACTTCCATTTGCATAATTTTGGTGCCCAGCCCGCGCGCGCCAATGTACTGGCGGGCGAGTTCGGGGTTGGTGGCCTCGCGGGTAATGCTGCCGGAGGTGAGATTGACGCGCAGAATAGTTCCTGTCCAAGCAAACATGTTAAACCTCCTGAAAAGCTGCTTTTAATTTGGCGGCAAACGCCTTTTTGCGGGTGTGCGTGGAAACGGTGTCGTCAACATATTCCAGCGCGTCGGTGGGGCACATCTGCACGCAGGCGGGGGAGCCGTTGCAGTTGTCGCACTTGAAAATGCTGTCGGTGAAGGAGTCGTACACGGCGTTGCCAAACGGGCAGGCCTGCACGCACATGCGGCAGCGGATACAGCGATTGGCGTCCAGCTCAACCATCGCGGTTTCAGCGTTGCGGTGCATAGCGCCGGTGGGGCACACCGAAATGCAGGGCGCGCTGCTGCACTGCTGGCACATCATCGGCACAGAAATACCTTCTCGTTCCCAGGTGTACACGTGCACCCGAGACGCAGACAGCCGAAATGAGCCTTCGTGGACAAATGCGCAGGCCATCATACAGTTCTGGCAGCCCAGGCATTTATCCGGGTGGATCATCAAAATCTTTGCCATTATTTGCTCCTTTGAAAATAGCGAATTGCGAATTGCGAATGTAGGGGCGGTTCGCGAACCGCCCCTACCCCATTTTCATTCTTTGGTGTCGAACCCCGGTTCTGTCGGACTCCTGTGAAAATAGCCCTTGTTCACCGCAGGTTGGGCATCCCTATGCCTCAGCAGTTGGGCATAGGGATGCCTCAGCTACGGTTTTCATTCATCGGTGCGCTGCCGCAGGCTGAGTCTGTCTCCTTTGAAAATAGGGGTCAGGGTTGGGGAATCAGGAGTTCGGCATCGTGAAAAAATGAACTAATATGTAGAGTGTACCCGTTAACCGCCGGTTCGTCATCAGGCAGGTGAACAGGCTACACCCTGGACAGGTGTCCAGTATTTAGGGGCATTGGATAACGCCCTGCGCCCACAAACAGCCGCCGCAGGTGGGGAAGGAACTGCCCAAACAGTCGGTTTCGTTGGTTTTGGATAGCTCGCAGCCGCCGCAAAACACGCAGGGGGCAAAATCGAAGGCCTGCACTTTTTGCCGAAAAGCCACGTGCTCCGGCAGAGTCCAGATATGGGGCAAACTTTGGTCGGCCACGTTGCCCACAATGTAGCGGCGAGAGACGCGCCGGCGCTCATCGAGCACGTTGGAATGGTTGTGCAGCAGCGGCAGGCAGGGGCTAACGCTGCCATCCCAGCCAATGGCCAGGGTACCGTCTTCAATAAAGGGACAGGTGTTGCTGGCGGCCAGGCCGCCGCCGGCAAAATTGAGCACCCAGCCTCGCTCCATAATCTGGCCGAGAAGCTGGCCAAGCTGGCTGTTGGGATTCATTTTGGGCAGGCTGAGATGGGGCGCGTATTTTGAAGGCTGCCGGGTGGAGTTGTTTAACACCCGCGCATAAAGAATTTCCGATTCCATGTTGGCGGTGTAGGGCAGCACGTTGCTCACCGATAGCCGCGACGCGCCCACCTGTTTGGCAATGTCCATAATCGCCGGCAGGTCGGCGATGTTGCGCTGCATGGCCACAAAAGCGAGGCCCAACTCCGGCGCGGGGTCGTGCCGGTTGGGGCGGAGGGCGTTAAACTGGCGGATATTGGCCAGTACTTTGGGCAGCGAGGCCCCCAGCCGCACGTCGGCGTAGCTTTCCGGCGTTGCGCCATCCAGCGATACCCACAGCACATCGAGGCCGGCTTCAATCAGCCGGCGCGACATGCGTTCGGTGAGCATGGTGCCGTTGGTAATCAGCTCGGCTCTGGCCCCGGCTGCTTTGGCCGTGGCAACCCAGTCAACCAGGCTGGGGTGGGTGAGCGGTTCGCCCAGGCCGCCAAAAAAGATGGTTGGCGGCGGCGAAAATTCGGCCAGGCCGGCCATGATCCGGTCAAAGGTGGCCTGGGTCATAATGTCCAGCGGCTCGTCCCACACGTTGCGAATGCAGGTGCGGCAATCCAGGTTGCACAGGCTGGAGGGTTCGATGTAGATTTTGGTGAGCTGGCTCACCGGCCGGTGCAGGCGCAGCCCGCCGCCGTTTTCAGAAAAGGCCAGCCGGCTGCCGGGCGTTAGCCGGAAACGGGCCGCAACGTCCGGGCTGAGCACCAGCCGCCCGTCGGCGTCAACTTCGGCCCAAAACATAGTTGATGACATGGGATCACCTCCCCCCACGCTGGGGGCTAATCTGAGCAGAGAATTTCATCGCCGGGCCGCGCTTTTAAATAAGCCAGCCCACTGCGGGCGGCGCGATTTGGCCGGCTAACTTCTTGCCACAGGTCGCTGGCCAGGCCGCCGGGATTTTCAAAGTGGTTAACCAGATGGCCGGGATGAAGGGCAACTTCAACCTCGGCGGCGGGGCCGGTGGTTTGGAGGGTTTCTTTGATCAGCTCCGGTAAAATCTGGCCCAGGGGTGAGGGCGGCGTGGTGCCGCAGTTGAGCTGGTTTTGCAGGGTATGCAGGGTGGCTTCGTTGGCCTTGACGGCAACGGTAAATTCCAGTGTGGTCTCGATCATCGTTTTCTCCTCGTCCGCGTGAATGTTACGGGCAGAGTTTGCCCTGTAGGATCAGACTCTCTGTCAGTATAACCCTAACCGGCGGGAGAAGCACCGGGCAGGTGACGGGGATATAACCTGGACAGGTGTACAGGGTGGCGCTTTCTCCCCACCCCCTAACCCCCTCCCCCAAATTTGGGGGAGGGGGAAAATAACGGGGTTGTAACGCGCAGCTTTGCTGCGCGTTACAACCCCAAAAACAAAACTCCCCCTTCTCCCAATAGGAGAAGGGGGTTGGGGGATGAGGGGTGAGTCCCAACTTAAGTTAAATCAGCTTATTTTGGATGGCCAGGGCGGTGGCTTCGACGCGGTTGGTCGCGCCCAGTTTAGAGAGGATGTTGCTCACGTGGTAGCGAGCCGTGGAGCGGCTGATAACCAGCCGTTTGGCAATTTCAACGTTGTTCAGCCCCTCAACCATCAGGGCCAGCACTTGCCGCTCGCGGTCGGTCAGGTCGCTGCCCAGCGCGGGCGGTTGGGTGGCGGCCCGCACCAGCGCGCGGGCAATCTCCGGGGCCAGGGTGGCCCGCCCGGCATAGGCCGAGCGAATGGCTTCGGCCAGCTCGTCATCGGTGACATCTTTGAGCAAATAGCTGACCGCGCCGGCCAGCAGCGCGCCCTGCACCAACGCCTCGTCTTTAAAGCTGGTCAGGGCGATAATCTGCACGTGGGGGTGGCGCTCGATGATTTTGCGGGTGGCCGCCGCGCCGTCCATGCCGGGCATTTTCATGTCCATCAAAATGACATCCGGCTGAAGCTGGCCGCACAGTTCCACGGCGGCCTCACCGTTGTCGGCTTCGCCCACCAATTCCATGTCGTCAAAGGCCAGCAGAAAAAATTTTAAACCCCGGCGCACAACTGTGTGGTCGTCAACAATCATTACTTTGATGGGTGGTTGTTGAGTCATTGTGAGTCCTCATCCGTTGAATTTTGCCAGCTAACGTGGATTTGCGTGCCAAAGCCGGGCCGGCTGTTCAATTGCAGGCTGGCCCCGATTTTTTGGGCGCGTTCGCCCATTATCCGCACGCCGAGATGATCCGGAGGGATGGCGGCGGGGTCAAAGCCCAGCCCGTCATCAGAAATTTCCAGCTCAACCCCGCCCGCCGAGCAGCGCAGCGAGACCGTCACCTGTTCGGCGCGGGCGTGTTTGGCCACGTTGTTGAGCGCCTCCTGGGCAATGCGGTACAGCGCCAGTTGCGCGGGCGGCGGCAGGCTGCATTCGCCGTCGGTGTGCAGATTGATGGGCGCTCGGGTGCGGCCCGACATGGCTGCGGTGAGGTGCTGCAAAAGCACATCCAGCCCGCACTCGGTCACGGCGGTGGGCCGGAGTTCCAGCAGCAGGGTACGCATTTCGGCCAGCGCGCCGCGGGTGAGTTGCTGGAGTTCATCCAGGCCGGCGTGGGCTTCCGCGGGCCGGTTTTCCCACACGCGGGGCAGCACTTTGGCAATCAGGTTGGCCGAAAACAGCGTTTGCGTCACCGAGTCGTGCAGTTCGTGGGCCAGCCGGCTGCGTTCTGTGGCGACGGCTGTTTTTTCGACCTGGGCTTTGAGCAGCACATTTTCAATGGCCAGCGCCGCCTGATCGGCAAAGGTGGCGGCCAGTTCGATTTCTGTGGCGGTGAACTGCCGGGGCTGTTGGTGAAACAGCAGCAGCTGGCCAAATAAATTGCCTTTGATCACCAGCGGCGCGGCCAGTAGCGAGCGGTACGGGCCGGCCAACCGGCTGAAAAAAGCGCTATCGGCGTTTTCGGGGGGCAGGCCGGCCAGCGCCGCGTTGAGATCGGTGAAGGTTACCGGCTGCGGCGAGTCGCTGGTTTGCCCAAAAAAGTCCGGCGAAATCAGACTGCCGCCGGCTGCGGCGGTAATTTCCGGCGGCAGGCCAAAGGTGGCCAGGTAACGCATACCGTCGTCCGGTTCCGTCGCGCCGCAAATGGTCACCGCCTGGCTGTCGAGCAGTTTGCTGGCCTGTACGGCAATGGTATCCAGCACTTCGGCCAGGGGGCGGTTGGTATTTAAAATGGTCAGGATGCCGCGCAGGCTTTCGGCAATGTGGCGGCGGCGTTCGGCTTCAAGGCGGCGCTGGTACTCTTCGCGGTAAAGGCGGGCGTTTTCCAGCCCCATTACCGCGGTGGGAGCCAGCATCAGCAAAATGCGCTCCTGTTCCGCGCCCAGCGAAAAGGGTTCTTCGTTGGCTACAGCCAGCACGCCGATGGGCTGATCGTTGGCGTGCAGCGGCACGGTCATATAACAGCGCATGCCCAGCCGCTCGGTAATATCGGGATAAATGCGCGGGTCGGTGCGGGTATCGCCAATGATCATCGGCTCGCCGGTGCGGATACAACTGCCGGCCACGGATCGGGCCAGGGGGATGCCGTAACCGACCAGCTTTTCACGGTCGGTTTGCCCGGAAATGGTGGCAATCCGCAGCGAGTCGCCGTCAACTAAATATACCAGGCTCAGGTGGGTGCCGGTAAATTGCCAGGCAGCATCGGCCACCAGTTGCAGCACCCGCTCCGAGTCCAGCCGGCTGATGATGGCGCTCTGGATGGCCAGCAGCGTTTCCATTTCGTCGGCGTGGCGTTTGGCTTTGGAATAGAGGCTGGCGTTTTCGATGGCGGCGGCAGCCTGATAGGCAAAGGCCATAGCCAGTTCGGCAAAGTGGGGCGGGTAGTGGTTGGGTTCAGTGTGGCCGATGCTAAGTAGCCCAATCAACTGCTCTTTGACAATCAGCGGCACGCCCATCCACGAGCGCAGCCGGCTTAAATCAAGCCCGCATTGTTGGCTGATGCGCCGGAAGGTGCGGAACAGGGCCGAATCGAGCCGGGTATCGGCAAAAATAAGCGGTTTGCGGATATTGAACAGTTCCGGGTGCTCTTTTAAAGTTTGGGCCGAAAAACAGGCGTCGAGGGGGTGGGTGTGGGGCGACTCGCCCTGGCGGGCCACAATTTTTAGACCGCCGCCCGGCTCAATGGTTAAAATGGCGCTATCGGTGTAATCGATAACCGTTTTGAGCTGCTCCAAAATGAGACGCAGCAGCGTTTCCAATTCCAGCGTGGCGGCCACGTTGCGCGAGACATCGAGCAGGGCGACCAGGCTCTGCGGGTGCTGGTTCCACGGTTGAGGGGCGGCTGTTTTTTGAACGGACAGGCGGGGCATAGTGGGTCTACTTTAGGTTTTCAATGGTCACGTAAGCCATTGTCTGGTTTAAAAGCTGGTAGGCAATTTCACCAAAGGTCATTGGCCCGGTGATGCCGGCCATTTTTTTGCCCTGTAATTCGGCGTACACGTAATTTAACACACAGTTGCAGGCAAAAAAGATGCGGCTGCTCACGTTTTGGGGCAGCAGGGTTTCAAAGTTTTTCAGGTAGTTATCCACCGGCCGGGCAATTTTATATTCAACGCCGGCAAACACCGGCGCGTAAAAATCAACGCGCTGTTCGGCAATGTTGATGGCTTTAAAGCTGGTATTGATCATGGCTCCGTACATATCGGCCACCAGCGGCAGTTTGGTGTCGATCTGATTGCGGGCCAGGTAATCCACAAAAATGGCCGGCTGGCCGTTAACCAGCACCGTTTTGGCGCTAAAGCCGTCGCGGGTAAAGGTGAGGGTGTCACCATCGCCGGGCTGGAAAAAGTTGACAATCTGGACATCGGCGATTTTGTGCGGCGGCAGTTCAACGTGAAAAACCACGGCCCGGTTGGGGTAGCTGGCCGCGGCCACGCCATCAAAAACCTTGGCCGAAACCGGTTCCAGTTCATCCAGCGAAATACCGGACACCCAGCCAATCAGTGGGCGGGTGGCAAAGCCGGGGTAGTTGTGGCAGTTAAGGGCAAATGAAAAATGGATGCCGCTGTGGGCCGGGATGATGATAACGCTAAAGCCGTTGGCCGGCGCATCCTGGTATATCTGGCGGATACCGCTTTCATCGTAGCTTTTTACGGTAGCGTTTACGGCAAAATCCGGCAGTTGGGTGACATAAATCTGTTCTCTGGTGAACACGCCACCGGCCTGTCCCACAAAATAAGGAATGGTGCCGCCAATCCAGTTGCCCGGCGGCAGTTGGCTCAGTACGGTTTCATCGCCGGCCAGCAGCAAACTTTTACCCTGATGAATCAGGGCCGTAACCTGATCCACCCGATGTATCACCTCGGTCATTGGGCAGCTCCTTCGTCAAAAATCCGGGCCAGATCGGCCTGAACTTTGGGCAAGCGTAAATTCATAGCAAAATACCCGCGCAATTCCTGAATGTATTGGCGGGTAGCTTCCGGGGATGAATCCTGGCGAAATTTCAAATTCAGCCGGCCCAGAATAATTTTGGTGGCCAGCGACTCATACGGGTGAATGGTTTCGCCGGAAATAACTTGTAGCCAGGCCGGATGTTCCGGTTCGGGCAGCCGCATCCGTTGCTCCTAAAACAAAAAATACCGGGAATATTCTACACCATTTTGTGGCAATCAAGAATTTTGGGCCAAATGAAAAAACGGGGAGCGCCGATTTCCGGGCCAAAGCATTGATTGTAAAGCAGTGGCATGCTATACTCGTACTACCCCATCTAAAACCCACCCCAAAGAGAGGATTATGTGATGAAAATTGAGCATTTTGCCGTAAACGTTGCCGACCCGCGCGCCCTGGCCCAATGGTACGTGGCCAATCTGGGGTTGCGCATTGCCCGCGCTCGCACCGAATCCCCTTACGAAACTTTTTTGGCCGATGACAACGGCGAGACGGTCATTGAAGTGTTTAACAATCCGCTGGGCCAGCACGTCAATTATGGCGATATGCACCCGGTAACTTTTCACATTGCCTTCACCGTGGACGATATGGAGGCCGAGCGCGAGCGGCTCATCGCCGCCGGGGCGACGGCTTTTGGCGAGGTCGCCACCACCCCCACCGGCGACAAACTGGCCTTTGTTCGTGACCCGTGGGGCATTGCGATTCAGTTGGTGAAGCGGCAGACGCCGCTGTTGTAAAACGAATGGCGGGTGGCGAATGGCAGGTGTTTAACAATTCGTCATTCGTCATTCAGCATTGTAGTTCAAGGGAGTCCGACAGAATCGGGGGTTCGACACCGAGAATGCCCGTACCTGGCACAGGTGAAAATTGTGGTTGGGGAGAACTACCCCCCTACCCAAAAAACGGGCACAGGCAAGCCCCCCGGCCTGCGGCGCTATTTTCAAAGGAGGGACGTCAATGGAGACTGCGGCATTTTTTCAGGCGTTGAGCCGGATTTATCCCGCCGAGCGGCTGCTGACCAAAACGGTGCAACTGCTGCCCTACGAGTCCGACGCGCTGACGGCCTTTCGGCGCAAACCGGCGGCAGTAGTGTTGCCGGAAACCGCGCAAGAGGTCATTGATACGGTGCGGCTGTGTTACCAGGCTGGCGTGCCGTTTGTGGCCCGTGGCAGCGGCACCAGCCTGTCCGGCGGCTCGCTGCCCATCGAGGATGGGCTGGTTATCGCCCTCAATCGGCTCAACCGCATCCTCAAGGTAGACCCCGAACAGCGCCTGGCGGTGGTGCAACCGGGGGTGGTCAACCTGCACATTACCCACGCCGCCGAACCTTTTGGCCTCTATTACGCCCCCGATCCCTCCAGCCAGCCGGTTTGTACCATCGGCGGCAACGTCGCCTTCAACTCCGGCGGCGCGCACTGCCTGAAATACGGCATGACCAGCAACCATATTTTAAAAATAAAAGCCGTTTTGGCCGATGGTGAGGTGGTTGAGTTTGGCAGCGACAGTGTGGAAGGCGTTGGCGTTGGGCCGGATCTCATCGGGCTATTTGTTGGCTCAGAAGGGCTGTTTGGCGTGGCGCTGGAAATCACCGTCCGGCTGCTGCCCAAACCGGAGCGCTACCGCACCGTGCTGGCCGCCTACCACAGCCTGGAAATGGCCGGCAACGCCGTGGCCACGGTTGTGGCTTCTGGCTTGCTGCCGGGGGCGATGGAAATTATGGACAGGCTGGCCATCAAAGCCGCCGAAACCGCCGTAAACGCCGGTTATCCGGCCGGCGCGGCGGCGGTGCTCATTGTTGAACTGGAAGGCGAAACCGAACAGGTTGACCTTGAGTTTGAGGAGTTGATGGACCTCATCAATAACTCCGGCGCCTACGAGGTGCGAGTGGCCCAAAACGAAGCCGAGCGCATCAAAATCTGGAAAGGGCGCAAAGGGGCGTTTTCGTCGGTGGGGCGGCTCAGCCCGGATTACGTGGTGCAGGATGGGGTGGTGCCGCGCAGCCGGCTGGGGCAGGTGCTGGCCCACATTGACCGGCTCAGCCAGGAGTACGGACTGGATGTAGCCAACGTGTTCCACGCCGGCGACGGCAATCTGCACCCGCTCATTCTGTATGATGGCCGCCAGCCGGGCGCGCTGGATCGCGCCGAAGAACTGGCCGGCAAAATCCTCAAAATGTGCATCGAACTGGGCGGCTCGATTACCGGTGAGCACGGCGTGGGCATGGAAAAACGCGAATACATGCCGGTGCTGTTCAGCCCGGTTGATTTGGAAACGATGAACGCCATTCGCCGCCAGATTGACCCCAAAGAGATTGCCAATCGCGGCAAAAAGCTGCCCGGCGGCGAAGCCCCCGCGCTGAAAATGCACGGTATGCACCCGCTGGAACAGCAGGGCATCATTTCCAGAGAATAAAATGTCAATTATGAATGACCAATTATGAATGACCAATTATCAATTATCAATGACCAATTTTCATTGGTAAACAGTTGGCCGTTCACAATTCACAATTCATAATTCGTAATTCGTAATTCGTAATTCATAATTCGTAATTGTTTGGCAGGTGTCACAATGACGTTACAACCGCAAAGCCCGCAAGATGTGCAGGAGATTGTGCAGACTCACAGCCGGTTGCAGCCGTTTGCCGGGCGCAGCAAACCGGCGTTATCGACCCTCCACCCGGAGGCCACGCCGCTGGATATGAGCCGGCTCACCGGCCTGCTTGAATATGAGCCGGATGAGTTCACCTTTACCGCGCTGGCCGCCACCCCCGTGGCAGAAGTTGCCGCCGAACTGGCCAAACACGGCCAATATCTGCCCTTTGACCCGCTGCTGGTTGATCGGGGCGCGACGCTGGGCGGCACAGTGGCGGCCAATACCGCCGGCTCCGGCCGCTTTCGGTACGGCGGTGTGCGGGATTTTATTCTGGGGGTGCGTTTTGTCGATGGGCAGGGGCAGTTGGTGCGCGGCGGCGGCAAAGTGGTAAAAAACGCTGCCGGCTTTGATCTGCCCAAATTTATGGTCGGCTCTCTGGGGCGCTACGGTCTGCTCACCGAGATTACATTTAAGGTTTTTCCGCGACCGCGAGCGTATGTCACCCTGCAAATTACCTGCGCCCGGCTGGAAACCGCCCTGCAAGCCACCTTTAAACTGGCCAACAAACCCTACGAACTGGACGCGCTTGATCTGCGGCCGCGTGACAACGGGCAGGTCCAATTACTGCTGCGGCTCGGCGGCCCGCCGGAGGCGCTGTCCGGCCGCGTGGCTCGCCTGCGAGATTTTTTGGCCGCGGAAATGGCGGTTCTGGAGGCATCGCTGGCCGAAGGGCAGGCCGATGCGGCCCTGTGGGCCGGGATCAACGCGGTCAACTGGGCCAAACCCGGGCAGGCGCTGGTTAAAATTCCCGTTGCTCCAAAACAACTCCCGGCGCTGGATGGCTTGCCCGAGCTGGGTGCGCGTCATTACAGCGCCGCCGGCAACGTGGCCTGGGTCACCGTGACCAATGTGCCGCGCCTGCATCAGCAGTTGGCAGAAATGGGATTGGCCGGGTTGGTGCTGCGCGGTTCGGCCGAGCAGCCACTCATCGGCGCGCGTCACGGGCTGCCGCTGGCGCAGCGCGTAAAACAGGCTTTGGACCCCCACGGCAAATTTTTGGAGGCGTAACCATGCAGCACAACATCGATGAAACCCGGTATGGCCCGCGCGGCGCGGCAATGGCCGGCGCTGTGCAGCAGTGTGTCCATTGCGGCTTTTGCCTGTCGGCCTGCCCCACGTACAAAGTGCTGGCCGAAGAAATGGATTCGCCGCGGGGCCGAATTTATTTGATGAAAGAAGTGCTGGAAGAACATATTCCCGCGGCCGAGGCCCAACCCTACATTGACCGCTGTTTGGGCTGTATGGCCTGTATGCCGGCCTGCCCATCCGGCGTGGAATACGGCAATCTGCTGGCCAGCTATCGCGCCCTAACCGAAACCCAGCGCAAGCGGTCGCCGGTTGACCGGGCGGCCCGGATAATGATTACCAACACGCTGCCCTACCCCGACCGCTTCCGACTGGCCATGCGCACCGGCCGGGTGGGCAAGCTGGTGCAAAAAGTTTTGCCGGAGAAGATGTCGGCTATGTTGGAACTGATGCCCGCCTCGCTACCGCCGGCCCGACCGCTGCCGGAGTTCTATCCGGCCCGGGGGCCGCGCCGGGCGCGGGTGGCGTTGCTGTCCGGCTGCGTGCAAACGGTGCTGGCTCCCGGTATCAACTGGGCCACGCTGGAAGTGCTGGCGGCCAACGGCGTCGAAACGGTTATCCCGGCCGGGCAGGGCTGCTGCGGCTCCATTTTAATGCACATCGGCGAAGATGGGCCGGCCGTCAAATTGGCCCGGCACAATTTGCAAACCTTCCCGGATGATGTCGATGCGATCATTACCAACGCCGCCGGCTGCGGTTCCGGAATGCACGAGTACGGCCTGCTGTTCAAGGGGCAACCGGACGAGGCCCGGGCCGAGCAATTTGCCCACAAGGTCAAAGACATCAGCGTTTTTCTGGATGAACTTGGGTTGCTGCGGCCGCAGGGCCCCCAGCCGGCCCGTAAAGTAGTTTATCACGATGCCTGCCACCTGGTTCACGCCCAGGGCGTTGGGCTGGCCCCACGCCGGCTGCTGCTGAGTGTTCCCAATCTGCTGCTGCTGGAACTGAAAGATGGCGGCATGTGCTGCGGCTCGGCGGGCACGTACAACCTGGAGCAGCCGGAATTGGCCCGTCAATTTGGGCAGATAAAGGCCGAGCGGATACTGTCCACCGGCGCCGAAGCTGTGGTATCGGGCAATATTGGCTGCCTCACCCAGATCAGCACTCACCTGGCCGAACTGGGTCGGCCTCTGCCCATTTATCACACGGTTGAACTGCTGGCCCAGGCTTACGCTACTGAAAACGGCGATCACTGAGCTGCGCCAGCTTGCGCCGGTATCGGCCTGAAAAACCCAATAAATCCGTTTTACAAGCAGGTCACGTGACAAAAAGCGTGACCTGTTAATTTTTACTCCTTTTGATGTATTGGGATTTCAAATTGATGGGATGAAATATGGCTAATTTGCCCCCGCGAATTCTCAGAGAGCCACAATTTTAGCTGGCCATAAGGTGGCCATAAGTTCCGGTTAAGGACAGGTCGGCTTGAGTGTGCTACGATGGAGCCATTCATTTAATCCGCCAGTGTGATTAGCCCGGAAAAGGATGAAGCCACCGATGAAGCAATGCCCTGCGTGCCACCGAGTTTATGAAGAACAGCAAAAGTTTTGCACAGTTGACGGCACACCGCTGGTCAGTGTGGCCCAGGCGACGCCCGCCGGGGTGAAGGTGGCCAGCGGCCACAGCCCTCCCAATTCGCAGGAACCGATCGAGCGGGTGGAATGCCAATGGTGCCAGAGCCAGAATGAAAAGTCGGCTCACACCTGCCGCTCCTGTGGCGCACCGCTGGACATCCGCAATCTGGTCAGTGAGTCGGGTTGGCGTGAAGCGCCGCGGCTCAAGGACATGACCGAAATCCGGTTTGGCAACAGCAGTTGCCAGGTTGAAGGCGAAATTGTGCCGGTGGCCGAGATTACGTTGGGGCCAGGCGACTCTGTCTTTTTTGAGCACCACGTTTTGCTCTGGAAAGATGACTCCGTGCCCATGAGCGTGATGCCCCTCTCCGGCGGGGCCAAACGGCTGTTTGCCGGAATGCCGTTTATTGTCAGCATTGCCCACGGGCCGGGGCGAGTGGCTTTCTCTCGCGATGCCACCGGCGAGCTGGTTGTGTTGCCCCTGCACCCCGGTATGGAACTGGATGTGCGCGAGCACGCGTTTTTGCTGGCCTCGCACCACATTGATTTCACCTACGTGCAAATCAAGGGGTTGCGCAACATTCTGTTTGGCGGGCAGGGCATGTTTATGGACCGCTTTGTCACTACCAGTGCGCCGGGTTTGCTGCTGCTGCACGGCTACGGCAACGTTTTTGAACGAACCCTGGTCGCCGGCGAAACAATTCTGATTGAGCCGGGGGCGTTTTTGTACAAGGACGCCTCGGTGACGATGAATGTGCAATCCATTAAGTTGACCAGTGGCCTGTTTGGGGTGGGCGGCAGTAGCATGAATCTGGCCCAGATGAGTGGGCCGGGCCGGGTTGGCATTCAGTCGATGTATGTGCATCACAATACAGAATAAGGAGCCGGAGATGCCAGCCAACAACAATGCGCCGATTCGGGAGAATACCTGCGCCTGGTGCGGCGCCGTTAGCGATGGCACCAGCCTGAGTTGCCCGGCCTGCGGGGCAACGATTGACGTGCGCCGAAATATTACCCGCTCGGAATGGGTAGAACTGCCCGGCCGCAAAGATATGGCCAAGTTGCAGTTTGGCCATTCTTGCTGCCAGATTGAGGGTGCCTACGTGCCCGTGGCCGATATGGAGCTGGCTCCGGAAGACAGCGTATATTTTGGCCACCACGTGTTATTGTGGATGGACCCGCAGGTGCGCGTATCAGCCATGTCAATGAAGGGGGCCTGGAAGCGGCTGATGGCCGGATTACCCATCATTATGACCGTGGCCCAGGGGCCGGGCCATATTGCTTTTTCCCGCGATTTGCCGGGTGAAATGATTGCACTGCCCTTGCAACCGGGACAGGTAGTTGACGTGCGTGAGCATGTTTTTCTGGTTGCCACCGGCCAGATTACCTACAATTGGTTTAATACCGGCGTCTGGTTTACCACCAAAGATGGCGACGAAACCGAAACACATTACCCGGTGGGGATGTTTATGGATCGATTTTCGTCGCCCCAAACGCCCGGGTTGCTGCTGTTGCACGCCGGCGGCAATGTTTTTACGCGGGAGCTGTCGCCGGGCCAATCAATTTTGGTCAAACCGACCGCCCTGCTGTTTAAAGCGCCAACGGTGCAAATGCAACTGCACATCGAACAGCCCCGCAGCGCCAAAAGCTCGTGGAGTTCGTGGGTATCCACCTGGAACAACCGCCATTTCTGGCTGCGGCTAACCGGGCCGGGCCGGGTGGCGGTGCAGTCTGCTTTTGAGCATTTGGAAGATAACGGGCGCAATATTTATAGCCACTCTGATGCCACCTGGCAGCGCTGGTAACGAACTCCGTAAATATTTTCTGTCTCTGCTCGCCCGTGTCACTCCACAAAAAAGGACGCATTTAGATGCGTCTTTTTTGGTTTACGGCCTGTCATAAAACTTCGCCTAAAAAACAGGATTTCTTCGCCTAAAAAACTTGATTCCTTCGCCTGAATATTTTTACTCTACCGCGGACTCGGAAGGCGGTTCATAATTTGAGATGCATCACACGCTCAATCAGCCGGTCGGCTTCCTGCTGGTGGATGGCGTCAAAGGGCAGAATCGGTTCGCGGACGCGAGGTGTGGCGTAAATACCCTGCCGCCACAGCAGCCGTTTGAAAAAATGGATGGAAATATCGAGGTGCTGGTTGGCAAAGGCCAGCACCGGCAGCAGCTCGTAAAAAAGATCGCGGGCCGCCTCGGTTTGACCGGCCTGGTAACGGTTAAAGATGGCGGTGTAAATATGGTGCATGCCGGTGGGCATAAAGGCATGCACGCCTCGCGCCAACCCCTCCAGCATTTGCGATACCGCCCAACCGCCGGAAACATGCAGCCGCCCGTCCGTTGCTGCCAGCACCGCCGAATATTTTACCCCCGCCGGCACGGTTTCAATTTTGAGACAGCGGAAGCTGTCAACCTCCTCAAACAGGCGCACTATCAGCGATAGCGGCAGGCCGCCACCGCCAAAATCCCAGTCTTGCAGCATCAGTACCGCAAAGCCAACTTCGGCGGCGTCCAGCACGTCGGCGCGGTACTGGGCATCGGTTTGATGCGGAATTTGCAGCAGCACGTGATCGCAGCCGAGGGCGCGCAAATCGGCCAGAATTTGGCGGCGGGTGTCAGCATCCGGGGCGCTGGCCCCGCCAAAGACCGGCACGCGCCCGGCTACTTCAGCCAGCACCGTTTCAACCATCTGCCGCCGCTCGGTGCGGGAGAGCTTGTTCACTTCGGCGGCCATGGCCGGTACCAAAAACCCGGCCACGCCGGCTGCCAGCGCGGCCTGCACGTTGCGCCGCAGGCCGGGCAAATCGAGCGTGTCAGCAGCGGTAAAGGGCGTGTTCAATACGGTGATAATGCCGGAGAGGGAATATAGTTCTTTCATAGTTTCTTTTGCGGCAGGGCGGCCCGCCAGCCGGCATCGAGTTTGGCCCGAAGATTGGCGACTAAATCAGCCTTGGCCGGATCGAGCGCCAGATTGACCGATTCCAGCGGGTCGTGCTGGTGGTCAAACAGTTCGATGTGCAGGGCGTCGCCCGGCTCGTTTTGGTACACGGTGAGGCGGTAGCGTTCGGTGCGCAGGCCGCGGGCCTGGTGATAGCCTTTGTTGAGATCGTGGTACATGGGCCGCCGCCAGCTAAAAACGGCCTCTTTCCAGGGACGCTGCGGGTCATCGAACAGCGGGGCCAAACTGCTGCCTTCGACGAAAGCGGGCACGGGCAGGCCGCATAACTCGCACAGGGTGGGGTACAGATCAACGTGCTCGCTGAGGCGCTCCGTGGCCGGTTGCGGCGGCTGGTAGCCGGGGAGATGGATCAGCAGCGGCACGTGCAGCGCGTCTTCCCACATGTTGTGTTTGCCAACGTAGCCGTGCTGGCCATCGGTGAAGCCGTGGTCGGTAGTGATGACGATGACGGTGTTATCGCGCAGGCCGTTTTGTTCCAATGCTTCGATCAGCCGGCCAATCTGGGCATCCCAGTAGCTCATGGCGGCGTAGTGGCCGTGCAGCAGCTCTTTTTGCTGCTCAAAGGTGGGATGCCACACCTTATCGTACGAGTGCTGCCAGTAGTATTGGGCCGGTTCTTTATCGCCCCGCACCCAATCCGGCGAGCCGGGCGGCTGGTCTGCCGCGCCGGGAATGGACAGGTGGTCGCGGTTGTACAAATCCCAGTATTTTTTGGGCGCGCAAAAGGGCAAATGGCCGATTTCGTAGCCCACGCCGAGGAAGAAGGGTTTTTGGCCATCGTAATGATTGAGCCAGTTGATCGCCTGCTCGGTGGCCTGGCCTTCAACGTAGGCGTTGTCCGGCACGTCCGGCGCTTCCACGGCCGGCCCGCGATAGCGGCGCGGCTCGTTGAGCGGGTGGCCCTGCGCCTGCCAGCGGCCCATTCGTTCTTTGACCAGCGCAAATGCCTCATCCGACACCCACCAGTAAAAATGATCGAGCTGGTTACGGGGGACAAAATCCGGAATTTCCGGGGTGGGCAGGCTGGGGTGCCAGCACGGCTCATCCCAGCTTGAGTCATCCCGCTCAAAACCGTGCAGCAGATGCCAGATGCCGGCCGAAGCGTATCCGTGCCGCCGGAAGTGTTCTGGCAGAGTGGCAAAATCCGGCCCCATTCGCGCCCGAAATTCCGGGAAAAAGCTGGTGTTGTCGTATCGTTGGGTGGTGGGCGGGCGGCAGCCGGTCCACAAATTGGCGCGAGACGGGCCGCACAGCGGCCACTGGGCAAAGTGGCGCTCAAAACGGAGGCTGTTCTGTTGAGCCAGCCGGTCAATATTGGGGGTGACGGCCTGGGTATCGCCAAAGCAGCCGATGCGCGGCCCAAAATCGTGCGAGATGATGAAGAGGACGTTGGGTTGTTGGTCAGTTTGTTGGCCGGTTTGCGGCATTTGGAACCCCCAATGAATGGCGAATTGCGAGTGGCGAATAAACGAATCTGCGAGTCAGCGAATCTGCGAATTGCGAGTGGCGAATGAACGAATCTACGAATTTACGAATTTGCGACCCTGCGGCCTGCAACTTGCCCCCTGCTCCATTGTTAAAACCGATTGTTGATTACCTTTTTCCACGTCTCGTCGGGCAGGGCGCTGCCGCCGCGACTTTCCAGCCCGGTAACCTGCGTGCTCAACCAGTTGGTCAGCGCGGTGAGCAAATCGGCTTTGATGGCGGCGTGGGCGGAGTCGTCGGCCAGATTGTGCTGTTCGTGGGGATCGGCATGCAGATCAAATAGCTGGACAGCGGCGTCATTGTGGTACAGCGCCAATTTGTAGCGCCCGTTGCAAATCATTGAACTGTTGAGTGGTGGGCCGAAGTAATTTTTTTGATCGTTGATGCCGCTGTTGCGGTAGAGGCAAACAGCGTGGTCGCGCCCGCGCTCAACCTGGCCGCGAGCCAGCGGCAGCAGGTTGGCCGAATCAAACATCTCCGGCGGTGGTTCGATGCCGGCGGCGGCCAGCACCGTAGCCGCCAGATCGTGCAGTTGGGCCAGCGCAGAAAGCCGCTGCCCGGCGGGGATAACACCCGGCCAGCGCAGCAGCAGCGGCACGCGGATGGCTTCATCGTATAGCTGCACGCCTTTGACAAACAAACCGTGGTCGCCCAGCGAGTCACCGTGATCGCTAACAAAAATTACCAGCGTATTTTCGGCCAAACCGGCGTCGTCCAGCGCGGCCAGCACCCGGCCTACCTCGTCATCCAGCAGCGCCAGCGAGGCGTAATACCCGCGCCGCATTTCCAAAATATCATCGTTTGAAAAAGAGTCGGCGGGGCCAAGGTAGGAGAGGCGGCGCTCCTGTTGGAGAGCGTAAATTGAGTCATCGCCCGGTGCGGGCGCGATGACGTGACGCAGCGGTTCGATGTCAACCCGGCTGGCGTAGTCGGCCGGGTAGTCATCGTAGGGGTTGTGGGGGTCAAAAACGCTCATCTTGCAGAAAAAAGGGCGGGCGGGATCGGCTTGCCGGATAAAGTCGATGGTTTTTTCAGCGGCCCAATGGGTAAAGTGGAGGTGGCGCGGAATGTGTTTGAGGCCGCGCCGTTTGGCCCGCAGTTTGGCCAGAAAGGCCGGGTCTTGTTCGGCCAGCCAGCGGACGTAACCGTTAAAGGGCGAATGCATGCCCACGCTGGCCTCAATGCAATAATCGTACACGTCAAAACCGTTGTGGGGGTGGCGCTCGGTTTGCTCGTGGACGCCGCTGCTCACATGCAGTTTGCCAAACAGGGCGGTGCGGTAGCCGGCCTGCTGCAAATATTCGGTAAACAGGGTTTCATCGTTGGGCAGAACATCGTACACTTTGGTAACGCCGTGGCCCAAAACGTGTTTGCCGGTGAACAGGCTGGCCCGGGCCGGAGTGCAGATGGGGCTGGGCGTGTAACATTGCTCAAATAACGCCCCGGCGGCGGCCAGCCCGTCCAGATTCGGCGTGGCGATGGCGGTTTGGCCGTAGCAACCCAGCGAGTCCCAGCGCTGCTGATCGGACATAATCAACAGGATATTGGGTTGTTGTGGCGGGGTTGGTGTGTTGCTCATAGATAGATTGCTCCAAAAACAGGGGTTAGTACACTGTAAACAAAGTCATGCAGAACTTTCGATAATTCAGCCGTCATGCCCGAATGCTTTTATCGGGCATCTACAGGGATAGATTCCCGCTAAAAGCGTGCGGGAATGACACTCAAAAATCCCGAAAACTGAGTTGACGGTGTAAGTAGGAATTAGGGGTTTTTATTTCCCTAACTCCTGATTCCCGGCTCCTAATCCCTGCTTTTCAAAAACCTACTGCCCAAACATTTGCGGCAAAAACAGTACAATCTCCGGGATATAGGTGATCAAAAACAGCACAATGATCAACACAAAAACCATCGGCAGCGACTCTTTGATCACGGTTCCCAACGGCGTGCCGGAAATGCCGGAGACAATGAAGAGCAGCATGCCAAACGGCGGCGTCGACAGGCCAATCATCATATTCAGCACGATCATCACCCCAAAGTGGGTCAGATCGATGCCCAGCGAATTGACCAGCGGCAGTACCATCGGGATGAACACCAGCATAATGGTAGACGTGTCGATGAACATACCCAGCAACAAAAACAGTACGTTGATCAGCAGCAGCAGCATGTATTTGTTTTCGGTGATGGTGAGCAGAAAACTGCCAACCGCTTGCGGGATTTGCTCGCGGGCCACCACAAATGAAAAGGTGAAGGCCGCGCCCACAATCAGCGACAGTGTGCCGGTGGTTTTTACCGTGTCAACCGTAACCTCGTACAACTGTTTAACACCCATCAGCCGATAAACCAGCATCGCTACAATGATGGCGTAAAAACCGGCCAGCGCGCCGGCCTCGGTGGGGGTAACGACGCCGCTGTAAATGCCGCCCAGCAAAATCACCGGGGTGAACAGCGCCGGCAACGCCTTGAGTGAGGTCATTAAAAAGATGCGCAGCGTCACGTCCAGCCCGCGCGGGTAGTTGCGTTTTTGGGCGATAATCGCGATGTAGATCATCAGGGCCACGCCGATAAGCAGCCCCGGAATCATACCGCCCATAAACAGCGCCCCAATCGATGCGCCGGAGAGCATGGCGTAAAAAATCATGGGGATGCTGGGCGGAAAAATTGGGCCAATGGTGGCCGATGCAGCAGTGATGGCGCAGCTAAAACCGTCGTCGTAGCCGCGTTTGCGCATGGCTTCAATTTCCATCAGCCCCAGGCCGGAGGCGTCGGCCACGGCAGAGCCGGTCATCCCGGAGAAAATAATGGAGGCAACCACGTTAACGTGGCCCAGCCCGCCCTGGAAGCGGCCCACCAGACCGTTGGCAAAATCAAAAACCATATCGGTGACTTTGCCGGTGTTCATCACTTTGGCGGTAAAAACAAACAGCGGCACCGCAATGATGATAAACACGGAGAAGAGATTGGTCAGTACTTTTTCCGCCACCAGCCCAATGTCAACACCGGCGGCTAGCATGTACACTGTCGCTGTGGCCAGCATGCCAAAGGCAATGGGGATGCGGAAGATTAAAATAGCGGCAAAGCCAACATAAAAAATGAGAAGCGGCAGGTCCAGTTGCATACTAATTTGTATCCTTGTCTAAAAGTAGATCGCCAATCTGCTCGACCACAGGCAGGCTGACTTCTTTGGGCAGGTTGTCTCGCTGGGTGCGAAGCAATTGCACATCAACCCAGATCGACGCCAGCATGCGCCCGGCGATCAAAACCAAAAAGACCAGATAGGGGGAAAAAATGTAGGCATATGAGATTCTGAGAACGGTGGACTTTTGGAAATTCATAAAGGTGATGTAGTCGTAGGTGGGTTTTAGGGCGATGATGAAGGCGATGGCGATGAAACTGTTGCCAATGAGCCGAAAAATGAGCTGGCCCATCGGCGACAGCCGGTCGTAGATCAGGCTGAAATTCACGTGATCGGCCTGACGCTGGGCGTAGCATGCCCCCAGCACTGTGGTCCAAATAAAGGCAATACTGATGACTTCTGGCGGCCAGGTGAGCGGGTTGTTCAGAAAATACCGAAAGAATACCTGAAGGATAAAAACCACAAACAGAACCACAAACGAAAGCGTGGGAAGGTATATTTCAAGCACATCCAGCAGAAACAACCCTGACCGTTTTAAAATAGATGTATCTGTCATAGGTGCTCCGTTGAAGAGACCACCGAGGTTTTTAAAACCTCGGTGGTCCGGTTTAGATGAAGTTACTGTGCCGTATCCTGAATTTTGTTAAACAGGTCCATATTCCAGGAGGCGGTCATTTCGGTGTTGGCCAGGGTCTTTTCGCGGGCGAAATCGGTGAAGGCTTGCTTGTCGGGCTGGATAACGGTTAGCCCCTCTGCCTTGAAAAAGTCGAGCAATTCGGCTTCCTGCTGCAGGTTGGTGTTGTCTACAAATTGGCGGGCTTTCTCCAGCGCTTTGAGGACCACAGCTTGCTGGCTGGGGGTAAGCGACTGCCATTTGGCTTCGTTGATCATGGGGAAGAGGGGGTTGATGTAGTGGTCGGTCATTACGATGTACTTGGTGACTTCATAGAATTTGGCGTTTTTATCGGTGGGCAGGGGGTTGTCCTGACCATCGATGGTGCCGGTTTTGAGCCCCAGATAGACTTCGGTGAAGGCCAGCGGGGTGGGGTTAGCGCCGAGGGCTTCGCCCATAAAGAGCCAGGTGGGGCTGCCGGGCATGCGCAGCTTCACGCCCTGCATATCGGCGGGGGTCATCACTTCGCGGCCGATGTCGCGCAGGTTGAGTTCGCGGGTGCCCAGGTAGAACGCGCCGAGGGGACGGACGCCGGTTTGGGCGGCGATGTCGTCAAAGATTTCCTGGCCGATGGGGCCGTTGAAGGTGCTGCTCATATGCTCGTAGCTGGTGAACATGTAGGGGGCGGCGAACATGGACATATAAGGCACAAACTCGGCGACCCAGTTCGGCCCGCCGTAAACCATATCGACATTACCGGCGCGGACGGCAGCCTGTTCGCCTTCCTGCGTGAACAACTGCCCGCCGGGGTACACCTCAACTGTGATGTTGCCGTTGGACAGCCGCGCGGCTTCATCGGCAAAGATTTGCATTCCTTTAGTGTGGGCATCTTCCGGCACGCTCACCGACGAAAACTGCAATGTTACCGGGTCGCCGGTGACTTCCATTGGCGGCTCTTCGGCCATTGCCATTGCGCTGTCGCCCAAAACAGATTGGACATATTCGGCCGGGGGAATGCACAATTTCCAGCCCGGCTCAATGACGTCCGGGTTGGTGATGGTGGCATAATCGCCGCCCTGGGCGTTGGTGGCTTCAACAATAGCCGGGTAGGCCAGCACGTTGCCGTAGAATTTATCGGCAATTTTACTCAACCAGTCATCGGCCTGTACCACTGTTTCTGAATCACAGGAGACATTTTGGGCAAGCATAGTTGCGGGAGAAATCGCCAACAGCAAGCCAACAAGTGCTAACAGTGCAAATATGGAAATGATTTTTTTCATTTTTTCCCTCCATTGGAAATTAACTGTGGTTCAACTTTTTATTTTGACTGAAGAATTTTGGGCCGTACCTTGAATTTTGTTATTTAATCACCCCCCCTTTCAGACCGATCTTACTCCTCATTCGTCATTGGAGGTACGCAGTGGGTTAAGCCTATATTGGAACCATCTCAATTTGTAATAAATTGAGCGCCTGCCAGCGCTGTTCAAAAACCGCCTCGGATATTTGACATAACGGCGCGCGCACCTGCCCGACGGGCAACCCGCGCCGGGTCAACCCGGCTTTAAACAGCGATAAATCATGGCCATCGTCCAGCAATTGGCGCACAGAATCCATCTGTTTCTGCAATTTTCTGGCCAGCGAAATATCCCCTTCCGAGGCGGCCCGGTGCAGAGCCACAACCAGTTCCGGCACAACGTTGGCGTTGCCCGATACACATGCGTCGATGCCGGCTGCCGCGCTCATCAAAATTTGGCCGTCGCCGCCGCTGGCGGTGTTAAAGGCTCCATTTTGCCGGTAAGACAATTGGGTCAGCAGTTCAAGCGAGCCGCTGCTGTCCTTCATCCCCACAATATTTGGGAATTCATCCACCAGTTGGCTGACCAGCGCCAACGTGAGGCGGTTGTTGTTGCCAACGCCCGGATTGTTGTACAGATAAATGGGAAAATCCGGCACGGCCGCAGCGACGGCGGCGTAATGATTAAACAGCGCCTCTTGCGTGTAGTGAAAGTAGTACGGGGGGATAACCGCCGCCGAGTGCGCGCCAATATGTTGGGCGTGTTTGGTCAGTTCAATGGTATCGGTGGTGGTTACTGTGCCGGTGTGAATGATCACCGGGAGGCGGCCATCTGCCGCCTCGATAACGGTTTCGGCCAGCAACCGGCGCTCCGCCAGCGACAGCAGCGGGCATTCGCCGGTTGTCCCGCCGGGGAACAAGCCGTGCACGCCGCGTTCGATCAGGTAATTCACCAGCCGATTGATGGCTGCGGTGTCAAGCTGCCCCTGCGCATCAAATGGAGTGATAATGGGCACAATGACACCCTTGATCTTTACATTCATCAATTTTTACTCCCTCTCCAGAAAACAAGTTGGGTGAGTGATGAGGTTTAAGTTTTGAGTTTTAAGTTTGTGTTGCGTGCTGCGTCATTGCTCATTCACATTCATCCTCTCAGATGAAGGGGCGCGGCGATGTTTTGATTGGCATGTAGCCCATTCTGCGGGATATTTCTTCGGCTGTGTTCATCACCTGCGGAGATAGATCGGCCAGCCGGCCCGAAACAATCTCGGGGTCTGTCCCGGACACGCTGCACGAACCGAGGACGCGGCCCCGCGCGTTGAAAATGGGAGCGCCAACACAATAAATGCCGGGTTCAACTTCGCTTTGGTCCAGCGAATACCCTCGCTTGCGGGTGATTTCCATTTCTCGCATCAGCGAGTCCCAATCGTTGATGGTGGCTTCTGTGAAGCGCGGGAGCCCCACCCTGTCTACAATTTTTCGCACTTCGTCTTGTGGCAAATGAGCCAAAATGGCCTTGCCTACAGATGTGCAGTGCAGCGGCATGCGGTCGCCCACGGCGGTTCGGGCCAGCAGCCGGCGCGGCGATTCTATGGCATAAACATACAGGGCGTAGTCGCCATCTTTTACCGTAAGGTAAACCGACTCGTGCGATGAATCGGCCAGTTTGCGCAGCAGCGGCGCGGCGGGGTCTCTGAATTCAACATTGACCCGGATATTTTGGGTGAGCGACAGCGGGGTGGTGCCCAGCGCGTACTGGTCGCCGTCTACTTTTTCAATGAAACCTTCTGAAAGCAGTGTGTTGAGCAAATTATGCGTGGTGCTTTTTGGCATATCCAGCCGGCGGCTGATTTCGCCCAAACTGAGGCGCGGCTCCGACGCGTTGAATAACTGCATAATTTTGATCGCTTTGAGGACAGAATTTATCATTTTGAGACTCTCTACTCAATAGCGGCACGTGAATTGCGTTCGATAATATGGAACGCAATTCCATTTTAATAAACTTGACCCTATATTATCAAACATAGTTCTGTTTGTCAATAACCTGCGCCCGCACAGCCCGATCAAAATTTTTTCGTTTGAACCACTCCCCGGTTTATGTTAGAATTACCCCCGCTGACGAATTTGATCGTCTTGTTCAAAATTTCTCAAAAACAGAGATAACCGATGCCCTCGTCAACTTTGCATTTGGCGCAGCCGGCGGCAAAATTATGTTTGCTGGGCCTGTTGCTGCTGAGTTTAGCCTGCGCGCCGCTGGCCGCCATGTCTCCGGCCGAGCCGGCGGCCACCCGCACCCCCCTGCCCACTTTTACATCGACCCCATCGCTTCCCGCCGAAACAGCACCTGCGGTTCTGGCTCCCAGCCCCAGCCCCACCCCCTCACCGTCTCCCAGCCCGATTCCGGCCACGGCCACATTCACCGCCACGCCCGCGCCGCTGCCAACAGATACACCCGCGCCCACGGCCACGCCAACGTCGCCGCCGACGCCCACACCTGCGCTGCCGCCGCCAACCGCCACGCCGACCATCACCCCCACGCCGGAACCAGCCATCAAATACGTGCTCGCCGGGACCAGCCGCGAATTTAACTGCGATTACACCGCCATTTACGGGACCGTGCAAAATGCCAACAATTTTGGCCTGCCTAATGTTGAGGTGCGCGCGCTGGGCATTCACGGTACCAATCTTGAATTTACCGCCCGCACCGACGCCGACGGCCGTTACGAGGCGTTTCGGATTCCCCTGCCGGATTTACAGGCCGGCCAATGGGCGGTAATGGTGATGGAAAACGGCCGCGAGGTATCGGAGCGCTTTCATTGGGCCTCAACCCCGGTTTGCCACAGCGACGATGCCGGCCACAGCCAGGTTTTGCGTATCGATTGGAAGCTGGTTGAATAGAATACTGAATTGTTTCGCTTTCAACGGCCTCTGTTGTATAATCTCCGGATTAAATTCAAACTCTGACCTAGAAAATTAGTAACTGATGGATCAATCTCACATTAGAAATTTTTGTATTATCGCTCATATTGACCACGGCAAAAGCACGCTGGCCGACCGGATGCTGCAAAAAACCGGCACCATCTCCGAGCGGGAGATGCAGGAGCAGTTTCTGGACGGCATGGAGCTGGAACGTGAAAAAGGCGTCACCATTAAAGCTTCGGCGGTGCGGATGGACTACACCGCCAGCGATGGCCAAACCTACCAGCTCAATCTCATCGACACCCCCGGCCACGTGGACTTCACTTACGAGGTCAGCCGGGCGTTGGCCGCCTGCGAAGGGGCCATTTTGGTGGTTGACGCCACCCAGGGCATCGAAGCCCAAACGCTGGCTAACCTGTATCTGGCGCTGGACTACAACCTGGAAATCATCCCCGTGGTCAACAAGGTTGACCTGCAATCGGCCCGGCCCGACGAGGTAGCCCAGGAAATTGAAGACCTCATTGGCATTGACGCGCTCGATGTGCTGCCGGTCAGCGCCAAAACCGGCGCGGGTGTTGAGGAATTGCTGGAACGGCTGGTTGAAAAGGTGCCGCCGCCCAAAGGCAACCCCGACGCTCCGCTGCGGGCGCTCATTTTTGACAGCCACTACGATGCCTACAAAGGCGTGATCGCGTACATTCGTGTGGTTGATGGCCAGCTTCAAAAGGGTGAGCCGCCGTATTTGATCGCCACCAAAAAAGTGGTTGAGCCGCTGGAATTTGGCGTGTTCAAACCCAACATGAAGCCCATCGACCGGCTGGTAGCCGGCGAGGTGGGTTATTTGGCCACCGGCCTCAAAACCATTCGGGATTTGCGCGTGGGCGACACCATCACCCTCAAATCGATGGCCGCCGCCGATGGCAGCGTCGATATAAAACCGCTGCCCGGCTACAAACCGGTCAAACCGATGGTTTTTGCCGGCTTTTATCCCACCGAAGCCGAAGATTACGCCCTGCTCAAAGACGCGCTGGAAAAGTTGCAGCTCAACGATGCCTCGCTGGTGTACCAGCCGGAGAGCAGCCAGGCGCTCGGTTTTGGCTTTCGGGTGGGTTTTTTGGGGCTGTTCCACATGGAAATTATTCAGGAACGGCTGGAACGTGAGTACGATTTGGACTTGCTGGCCACCGCCCCCAGCGTGGAGTACAAAATTGTCAAAACCGATGGGCAGACCATCCTCATTGACAATCCGGCCGATATGCCCGACCCCAACTACATCGAGACCATTTCTGAGCCGTGGATGCACCTGAGCATTTACACCCCCGCCGATTACATTGGCGCGATTATGGACATCACCACCCGCCGCCGCGGCGAGTTCATCAAAATGGAATATTTGGACGAAACCCGCGTGCTGATGGAATATTTGCTGCCGCTGAGCGAAATGATTGTGGATTACTACGACCAGCTCAAAAGCGCCACCAAAGGCTATGCCTCGCTGGATTATCGCTTTGAGGATTACCGCCCCAGCGATCTGGTTAAACTGGATGTGCTGGTTAACAGCGACCCGGTTGACGCGCTGAGCATTATTGTTCACCGCGAACAATCGTATAATCGCGGCCAAAAACTGGTCAGCAAACTGAAAGATGTGATACCGCGCCAGCAATTTATGGTGCCGATTCAGGCGGCGGTGGGCAAAAAAGTCATCAGCCGGGCCAACGTGAAGGCGCTGCGTAAAGACGTACTGGCCAAATGCTACGGCGGTGATATTACCCGCAAGCGCAAGCTGCTGGAAAAACAGAAAAAAGGCAAAAAACGCATGAAAATGGTCGGCAGCGTAGAAATTCCGCAGGAAGCGTTTATGAGCGTTTTGAGCCTGGGCGACGAGTAATTTTTCACAGGGGCGAGACAGTTCTTGCGGCATCGCAATGAGAAACGAAATTGTCACTCTGAGTGACCGCAGGGAGCGACACTTGCGCCTGCGCGCAGTGCAGGTGAGAGTCTCTGAGACCCTTCGCTACGCTCAGGGTGACATTGAGGAATCCTATTTTCAAAGGAGAAAAATTTTGGAAGAGCAACTGCAAAGCCTGCAAGCCAAATTGAAAGATGTCACCAACCTGCACCACGCCTCGGCGCTGCTGGGCTGGGACCAGCAAACGTACATGCCACCCGGCGGCGCGGAGGCTCGCGCCGAGCAACTGGCCACGTTGGACAAACTGGCCCACGAGCTGTTTACCACCGACGAAATTGGCCAACTCCTCACCGACCTGGCGCAGGCCGGGTTTGATTACGACTCTAACGAGGCCAGCCTGCTGCGCGTGGCCCGCCGCGATTACGACCTGGCTCGCAAACTGCCGCCGGAGCTGGTGGCCGAAATGAGCCGCACCTTTTCGATAGGCCAGCAGATTTGGGCCAAAGCTCGCGCCGACCAGGATTTTGCCCAGTTTCGGGACACGCTGGCCAAAATTGTCGATTTGAATATCCAGGTGGCCGAAGCCTACGGCTACGAGGACAACATTTACGATGCCCTGCTCGATCAGTTTGAGCCGGGCATGAAAACCGCCGACGTGACCAGCGTATTCAACGAGTTGAAAGCCAGCCTGGTGCCGCTGGTGCAGGCCATTGTGGCCAGGATCGATGCCGTCAGCGATACGCCGCTGAAACAGGAGTTTGATGAAAAGCTCCAGTGGGATTTTGGGTTGCTGCCGCTGCATGCCATCGGCTTTGATATGGAGCGCGGCCGGCAGGATAAATCGACGCACCCGTTCACTACCAACTTTTCAATTAACGATGTGCGCGTAACCACCCGCCTGGCCAGAGACACCTTCCCGTCGTCGCTGTTTAGCACCCTGCACGAGGGCGGCCACGCCCTGTACGAACAAAACGGCGACTCGGCGCTGGAGGGCAGCATGCTCGCCGGCGGCACGTCGCTGGGCGTCCACGAGTCGCAGTCGCGCCTGTGGGAGAATGTGCTCGGCCGCAGCCGGCCGTTTTGGCAATATTACTATCCGGGGTTGCAGGAATTTTTCCCCAAGCAGTTGGAGCGGGTTAGCCTGGATGAGTTTTACCGGGCCATCAACCGGGTTGAACTGTCGTTCATCCGTGTAGAAGCCGATGAAGTGACCTACAATATGCACATCTTTCTGCGCTTTGAGCTGGAGCAGGAGCTGCTGACCGGCCGGCTGAATGTGGCCGATCTGCCTGCTGCCTGGAACGCCAAAATGGAAGCCTATCTGGGCTTAACCCCGCCCAACGACGCGCTGGGTGTGCTGCAAGACATCCACTGGTCGGGTGGGATGATGGGCTATTTTCCCACCTACACGCTGGGCAACGTGTTGTCGCTGCAATTTTACAGCCAGGCGCTCAAAGAGCTGCCCGATCTGCCGGAGCAGTTCGCGCGTGGCGAGTTTGGCGCGCTGCTGGGCTGGTTCCGCGAGCATATTCATCGCCACGGCCGCAAATACACCGCCAACGAGTTGATTCGGCGCGTTACCGGCGATGACGGCATCAAAGCCGGGCCGTACCTGGCCTACATCAACCAGAAATTTTCAGAGATTTATAGCTTATAAGAGAATACAGAGTCCAGAATACAGAATCCAGTGCAATGACGGCTTATCCGTCTATGTCTGGACTCTGGACTCTGGACTCTGGAATCTGTTTCTCAATGTCCAATCTACCCCTTTTGGTTATTGTTGGGCCAACCGGCGTGGGCAAAACGGCGCTCGCGGTGCGGCTGGCCCAACAGGTTAACCTTGAAATCATTTCCGCCGACTCGCGGCAAATCTACCGCCGCTGCGATATTGGCACGGCCAAACCCACCCCCGCCGAACTGGCCGCCGCCCCGCACCATCTCATCGATGTGGTTGACCCCGACGAAATATTGTCGCTGGCCCAGTTTCAGGAACTGGCCTACGCCGCCATCGAGGCTATTCACCGGCGCGGCTGCCTGCCGGCGCTGGTTGGCGGCACCGGCCAGTGGGTCAGCGCCGTGGTTGAAGGTTGGGGCATCCCCCGCGTGCCACCCGATTACACCCTGCGGGCGCAGCTCGAGGCGCGGGCCGAGGCCGAAGGTGCAGCCGCGCTGCACGCCGAGCTGGCTGCCATCGATCCGGCTGCCGCGGCCAAAATCGACCCGCGCAATTTGCGGCGGGTGATTCGCGCGCTCGAAGTGTACTGCAAAACTGGCGTGCCCATCAGCGTGCATCAGCAAAAAAATCCGCCGCCGTACAACGTGCTGCAAGTGGGGTTAACTATGCCGCGGCCGCTGTTGTACGAGCGCATCGACCGCCGGATTGATGGGATGATGGATGCGGGGCTGCTCGATGAGGTGCAGGCGCTGGCTGCGGCCGGGTTCGGCTGGGAGCAGCCGGCGCTGATGGGACTGGGGTACAAACAAATTGGCCAATATCTGCGCGGCGAGGTGAGCCTGGATGAAGCGGTGGCGCTCATCAAAAAAGAAACGCGGCGGTTCATTCGCCAGCAGTATAACTGGTTTCGGCTGGATAACAGCCGGATTCATTGGATTGATGTGAGTGAGGAATCAGAGGAACTGCGGGTTGCGGCCCTAAAAAAACTGGTGGCGGAAAAGTTACAACTCTAGTTTGCGCGCCTTGAGGTTGGTATTATCTAGCGGCATTGTGAATGTAAAGGTAGTCCCGGCTTCCTCGGAGCTTTCTACCCTGATGCTGCCGCCACATACCTGCACCATCCCCCGCACAATGGCCAATCCCAGCCCGGCCCCACCGTGCTCCCGAGTCAATGTGGCTTCAACCTGATAAAACCGGTCAAAAATTTGAGATTGTTTTTCTTTGGGGATAATGCTGCCCGAATTTTGCACCGAAATTGTGGCGTGGCTGCCGTTTGCTTCGGCCCAAACCGTAATACTCCCGCTGGACGGCGTAAATTTTACGGCATTGTGAAACAGGTTGACCAGAATAAGGTCCAGCTTTTGCCGGTCTGCGGTCATTTCCGGGAAATCAAGCGGGATTTTTACATTTAATTGCAGCTTTTTCTCGTCGGCTTGCAGGGCCAGGTCTTGCCTGATGCTCTCAACTACCTGGTGCAGATCAATTTTGTCCTGAGCCAACACCGGAATGCCGCTTTCCAGCACCTTTAAATTGAGGATGTCGTCGATGAGCGCCCGCAGTCGCAGGGCGTTGCGTGAAATATTAGACACATACGGCTGCTGGCCGGGCGGCAGTTCTTCTTCCAGTACAGTGGCGTAGCCCATCAAAATAGCCAGCGGCGTGCGCAGTTCGTGGGCGGCAATGTTAATGAACTCGCTTTTCATGTGGTCGAGCATTTTGAGCTGTTCGTAGGCCTGCTGTTTTTCGGTGAAAAGCTGCGCGTTTTGCAGAGCAATGGCGGCCTGCCCGCACAAAACGGTCAAAAAATCTTTGTCGCTGGGCGCAAACCGGTCTTCGGAGTTACCCAAAATCAGCACACCCAGACACGAATTTTGCGATTTCATGGGGATAGCCACGACTGCCGCCGCTTGCAGCCGTTCCATAATCAATTGATGGTCCGGGTTGGCGGCGTTCAGCGTGAGCACAGAAGATGTGTTATTTTGGCAAACCGTCTGAGCCAATTCGTCGCAGACCAGTTGCTGTTCCGGGCTGAGGTTGATAAAAATTGGCTGCGACACAATGTCGTTTTCTACCAGATACACTCCGGCAAACGTTGCTTTGGTTTCCTGCTGGGCAATTTCCAGCAAACTTTTGAGCACGTTTTGCTCTTCTATTGTGGTCATCAGGGTTTTGTTCAATTCAAACAGGGGAATTAACGAGCGCAGGCGAAAGTTTTCTTTGCGCAGCCGTTCTTTTTCAAGCGCTTTTGAAATGGCCGCGCTCAGCTCTTTGGGGGTGAATGGCTTTAAAATAAATTCATCGATGCCTAATTTCAGGGCATTGATGGCCATGTCCATCGTGCTGAAACCGGTCATGGTCACGCAAATCAGGTTGGGGTCGATTTCTTTTAATTCCTGAGCAATCTCCAAACCGCTCATTCCCGGCATTTTGATGTCGGTCAGCAGGAGATCAAACTGATGGTTGTTGGCAATGTCGATGGCTTCGTAACCGTTGTGTGCAGTTTGAACCTGATACCCCTGCGCCAGCAAAATTCTTTTGCATAGGTCCAAAACATCAACTTCGTCATCAACAATCAGAACTCGTTCCTTGGCCATACGGGTAGTGTGCTCCACACGGTGTCATATCTGATTACCAGACAAGTACAATACGATTATACCATTGTACCCATGCTTCGCAAACCGTACTAAAGGCCCGAATTTTTAAGATTTAATCCTGGATAGCTTGCCTGATTTCCGTGGCCAGATGGCCAAAAGCCTCGCTGTACTGGGTTTCCGGAGGGCGAGGGCGGGGCAAATTGATGACAAACTCGGCGGAAACTGTGGCCGGGCGCGGGCTGAGCACCAGCACCCTGTCGGCCAGCAGCACGGCTTCTCTGATGTTGTGGGTAACCATCACCGCCGTAAATTGCTGGAGCCGCCACAAGCGCAAAAGTTCGTCGTTGAGCCGCTCCCGAGTGAGCGCATCGAGCGCGGCAAAGGGTTCGTCCAGCAGCAAAATGCGCGGCTGTTGAATGAGCGCCCGGGCCACGGCAATGCGCTGCTCCATCCCGCCAGACAGCTCTTTGGGGTAGGCGTGGGCAAATTCGGTAAGGCCAACCAACGCCAGCGTGTCGCTGACCTTTTTTTGGGCCTGCCCGGCCGGCACGCCCTGAATTTGCAGCGGCAGCAAAATATTATCAACCACCGTGCGCCACGGCATCAGATTGGGTTTTTGAAAGACAATACTGATGTCGGGCGGCGGCTCGGACAGCGGCCGGCCATCGAGCAAAACCTGGCCGCTGTCTGGCAAAATCAGCCCGCCGAGCAATTGCAGCAGCGTGGTTTTGCCGCAGCCCGATGGGCCAACAATGCACAAAAACTCGCCGGGGCGGACGTTTACATGCAGGTTAGCTACAGCGGCAATGGGCCGGCGCCCGGTGTTAAACGTTTTTGAAATGGATTTGGCTTGCAGAATGTACGCGCTCACCGTTTATTTGGCCGTGACAAACTGGTTGGTAAAAAGCTGATCAACGTTGACTTCGGTTTGCAGCAAGCCGGTGTCTCGCATAAAATCCGCCGAATTTTGCCAGGCCTGCCGGTCGGTAACGCCGGGCTGCTGGCTGCGCCACAGCTCAATTGAGGCATCGAGTACCTGGCGCTGAATCGGCGCGTCGGCATCGGTCATTTCGGGGATGACTTCGCGGACAATTTTAAAAGCCTCGTCGGGGGTGTCGATGGTGTATTGCAGGCCGCGCAGCGTGGCCCGGACCATCTTCTGCACCAGTTCGGGGTCGGCCTGGAGCAGTTTGTCGCCCACTACCAGCCCGTTTGAAATCAGGTTGAGGTAATCCGACACCTCAATCACCGACACATCCAGCCCCTCATTGCGCAGTTGAATCGGCTCGTTGGCAATGTAAACCATCGCCCCATCCACGGTGCCCTGCTGGATGGCGGCAGCCTGGGTAAAGCCAATATCCTCAACCTTCACCGCGCTTTCATCGATGTTGGCCGCGTACACCAGCCCTTTCCAGCCCACATACGAGGCCCCAAAAAAGCCAGGCAGGCCGATGGTTTTGCCAGCCAGCTCGGCCGGGGATGAAACGGCCTGGCCGGGGCCCAGCAGCAGCGCCACTGGAAAACGCTCGTACCATTTCATCACATAGGTGATGGGCAAACCCTGCGCCCGGGCCAGAATAACCTGATCGCCGCTGGCCACGGCAAAATCGCGTTCACCCTGAGCGGCCAGCGCTACAAAATCGTCTTCAAAGCCATATTCTATGTTTACGTCCAGCCCTTCTTCGGCGTAAAACCCCTTTTTCTGAGCCACGTACAGCGGCGCAAATTGCACGTTGGGAATGTAACCCACCCCCAGCGACACCCGGCGCAACTGAGCCGGCTGGCCGGCGCTGGTGCTGCCGGCGCAGCCGGTTAGCCCCACCGCCAAAATCAAAATCGATAAAACAAGATGTGAAGTTTTCATAGCGCAAATTCCTTTTACGAAGAAATGTTATCGACGCCAGGCCAGCAGCCAGTGTTCCAGGCTGCTCACCAGCATGTACAAAATCAGGGAGATGATACTCAGAGCGATGATCGCCGCGAACATTTGCGGGGTGTTGAACAGCCCCTTTGACAGGTTGATGAGGTAGCCCAGCCCGCGGTCCGCGCCGACAAATTCGCCCACCACCGCGCCAATCACCGACAGTGTGACCCCTATTTTCAGCCCGCCCAGCAGCATCGGCATGGCCGCCGGCACTTCCAGCATCACAAAGGTTTGCCAGCGGTTGGCCCGCAGCGAGCGCATTAGCGTTTTGAGGCCGGGGTCTACCGAGCGCAGCCCAACAATGGTATTGACCAGAATCGGAAAAAACACAATCAGCGCGCAGATCAGCACTTTGCTCAATTTGCCGGAACCAAACCAGATCACCAGCAGCGGGGCAATAGCGATAGCCGGGATAGATTGCGACGCCACAATGTACGGGCCGGCCAGTCGCTCCAGAAAGGGGCTTTTGGCCAGCAGATAACCCAGCACCGTGGCCGCCGATAACCCCAGCATCAGCCCGCCAAAAATTTCAAACAGCGTAGCCTGGGCGTGGTGCCACAACGTACCGTTAGTTGTAATTTTGGCCAGCTCGCTAAAGACCACGGCCGGGCCGGGCAAAATAAAAGCAGGGTAGTTGCCGGCCAGCGCCACCAGCGCCCACAACCCAATAAGCAAAGCCAGACCAACCGGCAGCGCCAGCAGTTCCAATCGGTGGGTGCGCCACCAGGCCAGGGTTGGGTGGTACACAGGGTAAGTACTCGATGGCGCTGTTTTTAGTGTCTGTTGCATGGGTTTAACCCTTTTGCTAATATTGCTGATCATCACTGGCTCCTTAAACAAAAAGCCCCGCATGCTGGCATACGCCGACATCGGGGCAGCAAAACTTGAACCGGCCACCACCCAGGCTGACTAGACATAAAAAACCCGAAGACCATAGCGGTACTTCGGGGCCTGTGGTGGTGGATTCCCGGCAAGCGGGATTTTCCAATACCTGTACCTTCTCCCATCCGGACTATACCGTCGGCTCCAGAATTGCACTGGATCGGCACTGGCCGCCTACCCCCATCAGGTTGTGATGGGCAGGTCAATTTTGGGAATTTGACCTGGGAACCAGCCAGAGTTCGCGGGCTTAGCTGCCCCTCGCAGCATCACCGCCGGTCGGGAATTGTGGCGCGCGGCCACTCACCCTGCCCCGAAGGTAAATATGAAGTTGAAGAGATTATAGTTGCTTACGATGAAGCTGTCAATAAATTCATGCTTGTGCAGAAATTCTCAAACGAGCGGGTTTAAATTCCGCCGGGCTGAACCACAAACGTGGCGGTTACTACCACCTGCCCGTCAACCTCAAGCGTAACCTGGTACGGCCCCGGCTGAAAACCGCCGGTGGGGCTGTAATACACCCAGGCCGTGCCTGTGTCAGAAAAACTGGTGGGCCAGGTATCGTCAAACACGTCCAACGGGGTATCGCCCCAGGTCCAGCGATGGGTCCAGGGCGTACCGGCTTGTATGTTGGCGTAATCAAAAAACAGGTAAACCGGCAGCGAGCCGGGCGCAAACGAGGTGCCTACCTTTTCGGGCTGGTTATCGGCGCCAATGCTGTGCGCCAGCTTAACATTGCTGAACGGGCTGCCCGCGGCCACCATCGGCGGTCCCGGCGTGGGCAGTGGCACGAGCGTGGGGGTAGAGGTTGGCGGCGGTGTATCTGTGGGCAACGGCGCAGGCGTGGCGGTAGCGGTGGGCGGGGTTACTGCTGCTTCGACGGGGGCAGCCGACGGCTGGGATTCGGCCACCAACGGGGCGGTTGTAGGCGAGGGCTCAGTTATCTGCGCGATGGTGTCCTGAGCCGGAGCGGCGGGCAGAACCGCCGCACGGAAGGCCAGCCAGGCCGATACGGCCAAAAATCCGGCAATCAGCAAAATCAAAATCAGCGGCACGGCGATCAAAACCCACACCCACGGCCGCTGCCAGCCGGATTTGGGCACTTCCAGATCGATTTCCAACTGGCCGGTTTTGGTGGGCGATGACGAAATGCGGATAGGCGCGGTACCTTCGACGGCTACCGTGAGCGCCCGGGTAAACTCCGAGCCGGTTGAGTAGCGCAGTTCCAGCCCTTTGGAGAGCATCCGGCCCACGGCCTCACTCAGCCGCAGCGACACGCCGGGATTGGCCATGTGCAGCGGCCGCGGCTGTTCGTAGGCCTGGGCGTGCAGCACCGCCGCCGGTTCGCCCACAAACGGCGGTTTGCCGTTGAGCATCTGGTAACATAGCACCCCCAGCGAGTACAAATCCGACTGGCGGCTGGGCCCCTGGCCGTGAACCCGTTCCGGGGCCATAATTTCCGGCGAGCCAACAGCAAAACCCTGTTTCACCAAACTGGTGCCGGCCATGGCCTGCATCTGCCCAAAATCGGCCACCGTTACGTGGTCATCCGGGCCAAGGTACACCCGGCTGGCCGACAGATCGCCGTGCATAATTGATTTTTGGTGGGCGTAATCCAGCGCTCCGGCAATTTGTTTGGCAATGTTGAGCGCACGCTGCGGCGAAAACGGGCCTTCTTCGGCCAGAATCTCGGCCAGCGGGCGGGCGTCTACAAACTCTCGCACAATGTACAAAATGCTGCCCTGCTGCCGGGCCTCAAAGGTGCGGACAATGTTGGGGTGTTCCAGCCGGGCCGCCTGTTTGGACATATCCAAAAAGCGGCGCACAAACAGTTCGTCAAAGGTAAATTGGGGCGGCACTAACTTTACGGCTACCATCGCGCCATCGGCTTTGCGACGCGCTTCGTAAACTATGGTTAAATCGCCCCGGCCAATTTCCTGGCCGAGCGAGTAGTTATCAAGTTCAATGTCTATCGACGTTGTCATGCTTACTCCGGATTAAGTTGGGCCAAATCCTGCATCGCCGGGATGCCGGCCAGCCCGGTTGCCTGCTGAACTGCGTTGACTACGGCCCGGGCCATTGCTTCGGCGGCCAGCGCGCCGATCACCGTCGGGTTCCCCGGCGTTTTTGTTTCGGTTGACAGCGCAAAAATCGTATCGCCATCGAACATAGTGTGCGCCGGCCGAATGGTGCGGGCCAGCCCATTGTGGGCCATCTGCGCCACTTTGTTGGCGGCTTCTTTGCTCAGGCCGGCGTTGGTTGCCACTATGCCGATGACTGTATTGCCGCCGCCGGCAAATCTGCCGGCCAGTTTGGGCAGCAGGCTCATGGTATCTGCAAAACCGCCGTCTGGCAATTTACGCGCGCCGGCCAGAATTTGGCCCGTATTCGGGTCGATAACATCGCCCCAGCAGTTAACGGCTACCAGCGCGCCCACCCAAACCCCCGGTTGCGCTGGTAGCAGCGCCTGCCCCAGGCCGCCTTTCATCGCCGCCGCCGGCCCGAGGGCTTTACCCACCGTTGCGCCCGTCCCCGCGCCGATACTCCCGTCCCGGCAGCGGTCAGCGCCGCTGGCTGCATTTTCACAGGCGGCATACCCCAGCGCGGCGTCCGGCCGAACATCGGCCCGGCCCACGGCCAGATCAAACAAAACCGCCGCCGGCACAATCGGTACCCGGGCCACGCCCGTATCAAAACCGATGCCGTGCTCTTCGAGCCAGCGCATCACGCCATCGGCCGCCGCCAGGCCAAATGCGCTGCCTCCGGTCAGTAATACGGCGTGAACCTGTTCTACCAGGTGCATCGGCCGGAGCAGATCGGTTTCCCGGGTGCCGGGCGCGCCGCCGCGTTGATCGACGCCGCAGACCGCGCCCGCGGGCGTTATCACTACCGTGCAACCGGTTGCCGCCGCAAAATGTTGGGCGTGGCCCACCTGCAAACCGGGAATATCGGCAAAACAGTTCATTTATCCTCCACATAGTACGCCCCAACCCGGATTTCCTTCATCGGTTTGGGCGTGGTTGTGACTCAAGTATAATGTTGGTGCCGGTGCATATTACCCGGCGCGGGCAACGCGCCCGAGTAATTCCCTGATTCCTGACTCCCGAAGCCTGCTCTCAGAGGAGAAATATATTGACTGCTGAATTAATATTGATTTTGGGCGGCGCACGCAGCGGCAAAAGCAGCTACGCCGAAAAACTGGCCGCCGAACTTGGCCAATTTGTGCTGTACATTGCTACCGCCGAAGCCGGCGATGCGGAAATGGCGGCGCGTATCGCTAAACACCGGCGCGAACGGCCGGCCACCTGGCAAACGCTCGAAGCGCCGGTGGGCGTGGGTGCGGCGCTGGCGCAGCTCGACGCCCGGCCCAACGTGCTGCTGCTCGATTGCCTGACGCTGCTGGTCACCAACCTGCTGCTGGCCCACGAAGACAAATCGCCGGAGGAAATTGACGCGCTGGTGCAGGCCGAGGTTGAAGCCATTGTGGCCGCCCAGCGTGCCCTGCAAGCGCCGCTGGTGGTGGTGTCTAACGAGGTGGGGTTGGGGCTGGTGCCGCCCTATCCGCTCGGCCGGATTTACCGCGATGTGCTGGGCCGAGCCAACCAGCGGCTGGCTGCCGCCGCCGACCGGGTGTTATTTATGGTGGCCGGGTTGCCAATGGTTGTCAAAGGAGCGCCGCCGGCATGATTTCCCTGTCGTTGGCGCAGCAGCTCAAAGCGGCCGGGCTGGCCTGGACTCCGGCAAAAAACGATTTTTTCGCCGCGCCGGACCGGGGTTTGGATGAATACATTTTTGTACTCAGTGATATGACGGTGATGCTGGCTATGCTGCAAGGGCAATTGGCCATTACGTTTCACGGCGCGGTGGAATGGGCGCTCGATCACGTACTGGTAGCCGAGCTGGTTTGGCTGCCCACCGAAGCCCAACTCCGCGAACTGCTGGAGCAGCGGTTGGTCGGTGAACCCCAGCCGGCGATTGTGTTTTACAGCACCACCGATGGCTACCGCTGCGAGATTCAGTTTGACGGCAGCCCGCACTCGTTTGAGGCGTTTGGCGCCAGCGATGCCTACGGCCTGGCCCTGCTGCACGTGCTTCAACGCCGGCCGGGAGCCGGTTAGCGTATTTGAGTTAATCCTCTATTCTGTGAAAAAACAACACAGCCGGCTCTTCGGCCAGCGGTTCATCTTCGGCAATGGTCTTTTCGTCACGGGCCTGTTCCAAAATGGCCAAATCGACCTGGTTGAGCGGATTGGTTGGAATCGGGTATAAATCCGGGTCAAGCGTAACAAAATAAATGGGGTCAAACGTCATCACCGCGGCGACAACCACTTCAGGGTCGGACTCGGCAAAGCCCAACGGAATATAGAAACAGCGCCGGTGAGTTTGCAGCCGGTTTTTTGAAGCAAAAAAAGAAACCGTTTCAGAATTTAACCACGATAGCTCAACTCCAATTACAGTATAACGCTCAGCGCCGGTTTCGGTGCAGGTACGGGCAACAATCGCGTTGAGTATGTTTGCCTGCCGGGAGTTTCGGGTAATGGGCAGCAGCCAGTCAGAAAGCTGCGGATTGGGAGCAGTCAGCGCAAAAGCCTGCCCGTAAATCAGCATCCACTGCACCAGAAAGACAGCTATCGCCGCGCCGATTATCGGCTTTACATTGATCTGAACCAAAGCCCAACCCAGTAAAAGCGAAAAATATGGCAGCAGCGGCAATAAATACCGGTTATCCCGATTGGGGCTGGCGGAAAATAGCGCCAAAACAATAATAATTTGCAAAACCGCAATTCCGGCGCACCCGGTAATAAAAGTGACTCCGGCCGGGCGGTGTTTTACAAAATAAACAAAACCGGCGCCGACCAGTAATGCAAACATTACCAAAACTGCCGGCACAAAAAAATTCCGCTGGCTGGCTTCCAACCAGTACCCAAAACTGTAAAAATAAGGTTCTGATTTGCCGTACAGCTCGGCGACCGGCCCGGAACTGGACACCGAGATGTGCCGCAAAACCTGTGTGAGATTGCGGCTGTACCAACCCAGGGCCAGCGCCGTTAAAATAGCGCCGCCGCTCAGACTGACGAGCGTAAGCTTTTGAGTCCAGCGGAAAGCAACTTCCCGGTTTGAGCCGGGCCAGATAATGAATTTTAAAGCCACCAACCCCGGCCCCACGCAGTATATCGGCGAGGTGGTTTTAACAAGTGTAGCAAAAGCAGCGGCGGCCAGCAACTGGCTCAAAATAAAAGCGCGATCCCATTTGGGCGCAAAGCTCATAATCAGCAAAAACCAGTTAACCGCCAGCAGTTGCAGAGGTTCAACAAAAAATTGATGGGACATGCCCACAAACAACGGGGCCGAGGCCATCGCCAGCGATCCGGTGACGGCAATTAATGTGTTCCCTCCCGAAAGCTCGCGGATAGCGCGGTACATCACAACCAGATTCAGCGCCTGAACGATCAGCACCAAAACCAGCAATCCCGCCTCAATTGAGCCGGTTAAACTACCCAGCGGAACAAAAAACTGGCCGGCCCAGGCAATAGCCGGCGGTTTTCTTCCCACGGCCTGCATCATCGCCTCCGGCCACTCGCGCGGCGCGTGCCGTAAGGTGTAAAACAGATCGACCGCGGCCTGCCCGTAGCCGGCCTGATCCCAGGCCCAAACCGATTTGTCAAACATGACCCAGACAATGCTCGGCGCAATGAGAGCGACAAGCAGGGCATAAATCGACAGTGTTTTGAGTTTCGGGTTGGTCAGTAGAGTCGTCATATAAACTTGATCCGGCCGGCGGCAAATGAAACCATCTTCAGCAGCAGCCAACCGTGCGACCAGCGTTGAATGTTGGTTGAGCCGTAGGTCCGTTCCCGGTAACGGATCGGCAGGTCGATGATTTTTTGGCCCAGTTTGGCTGCGCCAAACAGCAGGTCAAAATCGCCAAAGGGGTCAAAATCGCCAAAATAGGCGCGGTTGGCGCTGATCAGGTCGTAGTCGGTTTTCCACAAAACTTTGGTGCCGCACAGCGAGTCTTTGATTGGCTGGCCCAGCAGCCACGAAAAGGCCAGGCTGAAAAATTTGTTCCCCAGCAGGTTGAGAAAGCGCATACTTTCTTTTTCCATTGGATAAACCAGCCGCACCCCGTTGATAAATTCGCCTTTGCCGCTGCGCAGCGCCTCGTAAAAGCGGGGCAGGTCTTCCGGCGGCACAGTCAGATCGGCGTCGAGAATCATCAGCATATCGCCGCTGGCCTGCGAAAAGCCCAGCCGAACCGCGTCGCCTTTGCCTTTGCCGCTTTGGCGGAACAGCTTGCAGTTGCGTTCCGGGTGGGCGGCAATGGCCTGCTCAATGGCGGTGTAGGTGTCATCCTGCGAGTGGCCTTCAACAAACACCAGTTCTGTGCCCAACCCCATTTCCGGCGTGCGGGCGAATATTTTGGGGACGTTGCCGGCTTCGTTGCGGGCCGGCACAATCACCGACACGGTGTAGTCCCGCGACGAAGTTTCAGCTTTGGGGCGGGGCCGGGCCACAATAAAATTGGTCAGCGCCAGCTCTTTTATCGGCCACAGTTTGGCCAGTACCCGGTTAAAAAATGGTTCGATCACCGGCACCGGCAGCGGCCAGAGAACCTCCGGCCACTGGCGGATCACCTCAAAATCGGCCAGATTCAACAGGCCGGCAATGTCGTCGGCGGTCAGCCAGTTTTGGTACAGATTGGGTTTGGCCAGCCCCAGTTTTTGCACCAGCGCCAGCGGTGGTTCCCACAGCCGGCTGTAAGAATTAATGATGATCCGGGTGTGCGGCGTACACAAATCGGCCAGTTGTTCAAACACGGTCTGCACGTCCCACAGATCGTTGACCAAATCTGACAGAATGATCACATCAAAGGTTTCATTCAGGTTGAATTTGTGGGCATCGGCCTGCACAAAATGCAAATTGGGGTGACGCCCGGTGGCCCGCCGGATCATTTCCGCCGAAAAATCAACGCCGACCCCCAGCGCGGGTTGGAGCGCGGCCAGCAGGTTACCGGTGGCGCAGCCAATTTCCAGCACCCGCTGGCCGGGCGCGGTTAAAAAGCGATACACTTCGGTCAGCCGCCGGTGGTAGACGCCGCCCCAGCCCGTCCAGTTATCCATCTGCCGGGCCACCGCATCCCAGTGGGCCATGCGGTTTTGCTGATATTTTTGTTTCGCCGTATCTGTGGCAAGGTGACGTGTGGGCAATTTTTTGGACCTCGGTTGAATATCAGGGCCGAATTTTACCTCGTTTCCCCGATTTCAGACAACCTGCCCGGCCAGGTCGGCCGGCCGGTCAATATCTTGCAGGATACCGGGATTGGTCACAGCCACCCGCTCGGCGGCGTGGCGATGGGCTTGCAGCACCGGCCGGCCGCCGGTGTCGCCTGACACCCGGGCCAGCTCGCCAAAAACGGCCCGGTCAAACAGCACCGGATTGCCCCGCCGGCCCTCAAATTCCGGCCAAACGATGGGCGCGAGAGTGGTTTGGTGGCGCTCGATCAGCGCGTTGATAACCTGAGGGGTGACGCCGGGTTGATCGACCAGCAAAAATATGGCCGCGCCGGTGTTGGCCGGCAGCTCGGCTAGTCCGGCCTGCATCGATGTGCTTTGGCCTTCGGCCCAGCGGGGATTGTCGATAATTTGCAGCGGGCGGCTGCCCAACGCGGCCCGGCACGCTTCGGCGGCGCGGCCCAGCACCACCAGCACCGGCCCGGCCGCCGATTCCAGCGCGATGTCGGCGGCGCGTTCAATGAGGGTGCTGTTTTGCCAGCGGGCCAACTGTTTGGGCGCGCCAAAACGGCTGGAGCCGCCGGCGGCCAGCACCACCGCCGCTACCCGGCTGCTCACCGCGGTGATGGGGTCTCCGGCGGATTTAACGCTGCCAATGGCCACCGAGTCGATTTGAGGCGTGACCAGCAGTCGGGTGGCAATGGCCCGGGCCGCAGCGTGCCGCTCCGTCGATTCAACTTTGTTGAGCAGCGGGACAACGCGGGCGCGGGCCGGCACATTTTTCAGCCCGCCGTTAGGGTGGGCCAGCACCGCGGCGATGGTTTCGGCCGAAACGGGCGCGGTAAAGGGCGTGCCGCTGAGCCGGCTTACCAGTTCGGCGCGGTGAACCGCGTCATCGGTGAGCGGCCGGCTCAGCACATCCAACCCCACTACCGGCACCACCAGCGAGGTTGCCGCCGGGATGACCGGCTCGTGTTCGGCGGGCGCTTTGAACGGCCGCATGCGGGAACCGTCGGCTTCGATGATGATGGCCTCAAACTGGCCGGAGCGGGCCAGTTGGTCAATAATTTCCGGCGGGACGCCAAACGCCTTGCCGCTGGCGGCCTCGGTGGGGCCAACCAGCAGCACCTGCCCGTGCCGCGCAATGGCCGCGGCCAGTTGCGGCCGGATGTCATCGAGCTGCTGGTGGGCGGGGTCGAATGAAACGTGCGCCGGCGATTGTTTGATCTGCGCGGCAAAAATGCGGGTGCTGGTGGTGGTGAGTACGCGCATGGGGCCGACTAGTTCGGCGGCCAGATTGAACATCAGTGTAGATTTGCCGCCGCCGCCGGTAATGGCGATGACCTCGCCGGGCGAAACGCGCAGGGCGTGGGCCAGTTTCATCGCACCACCGGGCTGGCCAAAATGGCTTCCAGCACGCCCCCGCCAATGGCCAGCGATTTCTCGCTGATGTGAAAACAGTGAGCCACCTCGCCGCGCGGGTCAAGGTCGCCAATTTTCAGACCGGCTGTCACGGCCACGGCCGGATGCACCAGCCCGCGCAGCACACCGGCAAAGGGCGCGACCACCGGCTGGCCGTTAACGCTGGCAATCACCTGCCCGGCGGCAATGGGGTCGCCAATATTGGCCTGCGGCAGCACAAAGCCGTTGGCTGGGGCGCGCAGCACCCGCTCGGCGGTGTGGCCTTTAACCGTGCCGGGCGTGCCGGTGTTGGCCTGCGCCGGGCCGCGGTCGATCACCCGGCCCAGCCAGTGGCCGCGGTTGGTTTCGATGACGGCGTGGCAGTCTTCGCCGGCGGTAAAGCCGGGGCCAAGGGCAATCACCAGCGGGGCGTCGGTTGGACGGGTGCCGGTGTTGCGTTTGGCCATAATCGCATCGACAACCACCGCCGGGCGCAGGGCGGCAATCACCGCCGCGGCGGGGTCAACCAGCACCGGAATATCCGGCGTGCGAGCCACTGCCTCGGCTTCGGCGGGAGTGGCCACGCGCCGGCCGGTCAAGCCGTCGATGGTGACACTGGTTTCGTACACGGCGTTGCCGTAGCTCACCGCGCGGCGGACAAACAGCGGCTCGGGCAACTCGGTGATGATCAGCGGAAAGCCGGCCCGTTTGAGGCGGTAGGCAACGCCGCTGGCCAGATCGCCGCCGCCTTTAATAACCACCAGTACGTTGGGAAACAGCAGAGTCGAGTCCATAAAAAATCACCTGGCTAAAGTTGGAACATTCTACATCAGCGGCGAGCTTTTTTCAATCAATTCAGGTAATGACTCAGCCGTCATGCCCGAATGTTTTTATCGGGCATCCACTGAAGGCCAAAACGGTAGATTCCCGCTAAAAACACGCGGGAATGACATCCAGAATGGTGCGGCTGAGTAGTTACCAATTCAGATGGGCCGGGGATGCTTCCCCAGTAAAATGGAGCGTGGTATAATCTGAGGGGCAATCACTCACAATGGAGGTTGAAATTTTATGCGCTTTTTGATGGGCTTTTTAATTGGATTGGTGATCGGCGCTGTTGTGGTTATTTTAACAACGCCGCAAAGCGGCAAAGATTTGCAGCAGCAGGCACGGTCGCGCTTTGACGATATTATGGCCGAAGGCCGCCGCGCCGCCGCCGAACGGCGCGCTGAGTTGGAGAACCGGCTGGCCGATTTGAAGAGCGGTCGCTGATCAGCTGGCCGCTGCCAGCGCTTTGCTCAAAATTCGGCTGTAAATTTTGTCGGCTTTTTCCATATCCTGATCGATGAATAACCGCTTGCGCTCGTCGCGAGCGGTTTTCATTAGGGCCACGGTATCGGCCAGGCTTTCGCCCTGAAGCTGAACTTTGGTGGCAATTTGCGTGCCGCCCATCAGCAGCGGCAAGTACAAAAATTCAACGTCAAGGTTTTGGCCGGATTCCAGGCAGTCGGCGATGTGATCGGCCACGGCTTGCCGCTCCTCAAGCGACCAGTATTGGCGGCCCAGCGATTTGGCAATGACGCCAAAACTGATGGCTACCGCCAGCCGAATGACGTGGTGATACCCCACCGTGCGGATTACGTGCAGCACGTCGGTGGTATCGGCTTTTTCAGCCAGGGCTTGCTCAAAAATGGGTACTAACAGGCCGTTGCTGCGTTTGGGGCTGGCCAAAAAATAGTGGCAACTGTAGGTGAGCATTTTGGCCAGCACAATCGCCTCACCAATCCGCAGCGGCAGGCCGGCATCGGCAAAACGCCCCACACTTTCACCGTACAAATTCACAAACAGCTTTTCCACGGACAGCTCATCTTTTAATTTCACCTGTCGCGAGTTGATTTCCTGAATGGCCTGGTTGAACAGGGGCAGGTTTTCTTCCTGCCAGAGTGGCTCGTAACTGGATTGCAGACGCGGCGCGCGCTGGAGCGGATCGGGTTTGCCGGCCACTCTTAGCCCAAACTGCGCCTTTTTTACCGATTTTTCAGTGTAGGTGGCGCCCAGGCTGGCCACCAGATTCAAGCCGGTGGGCGAATCGATCAACTTGTCATCGAGCTGGCTGATTGCTTTGGCTGGCCGAATCCGCTTGCCGCGGCCTTTGGGGGTTACTTTGGTGGCAATAGTCAACGGGTGATCGGCTTCCGACGTGTGGTCGGTGGTGGTAACGGGCAGGGTGAACAGGCCAACCTCGGCCTGGCCCATATCGATGGCGATGGCTGTTTTTTCAACGTGCAGCATCGGTTTTTTGCTGCTAAAAAAGCCGCCCGATTTGGGAATTTCGATTTGAAAATTGACGGTAATCGGCACGTTGAGCGTGTTTTGTAAAAACAGGTACAGGTGAGCTACCTGCCCCGGCACCAGGGTGTCGGGTTCAAAATAGCCGGCGTATTGCAGCCCGCCGGTTTCAAAGCGCTGGGTTGATTTTAGATAATCGCCAATGATATCGGGGTAAGAAATAGCCATATCGGCCTCCTTACATTTTGCATGGGCAGCGAGGGATGATTTGAGCCTCAACTTGTCATAACAAGAATATCACCGGGCCGGAGTTTTGTCAATGGACTGCGGCTGGTTCTGCAGGAGCGTGTCTCGCTGAAAGTGAGCGGCCAGGAGCTGGATCATATTCAACGTGTAGTGGGCAACAATCGTTACCAAAAGCTGGCTGGTCCAGATAAACACCAGCGACAGCAGAACATTGAGGCCGCCGGCCATTATCATGCCCAGTTTGCCCTGCGCCTGGTGCATCCAGCCAAAAGCCAGCGAGGTGCTGAGCACCAGCAGCCACAGCGGCAGCGTCTGGCTAAACCCACCCAACCACAGGCTGCGAAAGAGCAGCTCTTCCATAACCACGGGCGGGATAAAGGCCAGCGCTACCCAGAGCCACTGCGCCGGCCGCCGGGGCAAAATATTCAAAATTAGCCAGGGTGAATAAATATGCCGGCCAAAGCGATTGATGGCCAGTGTGGTCAGCCCGAAAACAACCAGTTGCGCCGCCAGCCCAATGACTGCACCCACGCCCGCCGACCACCACAAATTGCCGCTGATCAGCCCCAACTGGCCGGCCGGCAGGCCGCTCAGCCAGGCTAACGCCAGGCACATCCCCACCAAAACCAGCCGGCTGATGGTTTCGGGGAGGGAGAGCAGCACGTTAAAATCGGGGTCAAGATATGGCAGCAGCAGGTAAGTTCGATGTGTGAGCCAGGCGATGACCAGCGTAAAAACAATAATGGCAATCTGGCTGAGCGCAAGCCAAACAGGCGATGGCATAATCTGGATGCAGTAATTTGTTAGCTGGCCGAAGGATCAGCCAGAGTCGGCAGCGCCGGCGGGTTCTAACTGATTGGCTCGCGGCCAGAACAGTTTGGGCTTCCCTTTGTCTACCTCAACCGCAACCACAAAAGATTTGTGCAGGCGCGGCCGTCCTTTGCTAAAACTGCCCAGGTTGTATTCGCCCCGGTATTTATCGAGTACAACGCCGCGCTGGGGCGGCACAATTTCAACAACTTCGCCCACTTTTTCTACCCACTTGCCGCGGCTGTGGCTCACCCAACGGACTTTATCACCGACTTTGAAGTCGTATAGCAATGTGGCCTCCTGTGCAAAGTTTTTTTCATTTTAACAGATTCTCAAAAAGAATACTAAAAAAAGGGCCAGCCTTACGGCCAGCCCCTTGTTACTGAAAACTTTGCAGAAAATGAGTTGAGATCAACCGCCGGTGAAGGCGCTGAACATGGCCGCTCCGCCGCCAAAGATCATGGCCAGCACACAGTTAACGGCCAAAACTACCACAAAGCCAATTAAAATTGTGGCAATGGCTTTGCCGGTATCCAAATCCAGCCCGGCTTTAACCGCCACAAAGCCGGCGGCAATAGACCAGATCAGGCCAATCAGCGAGCCAATGCAAGGGATCAGCCCCAGCAGTTGGGGCGCCTGGGCAAAACCGATCACCCGCAGCATTTCGCCCATCGTTGCCTGCCCCCCAAACATTGATGTGCCAACAAGGTAGACTACCCCCGACCACAGCACCCAGCCGATAAACGCCGACAGAATGGCACTGATGACTCCGCCAATGATACTGCCGCCGGAAAAAGCGGCCAGCGCGCCACTGCCGATAGCCGCAGCCACGGCTACCAGAGTCACCACTAACGCTGCCTGGCCGGTAGCGCCCTCGTCATGTTCAATTTCCTCAAACGTGCCGGCGCTAAGGGTGAACACTCCAATCAGTCTTGATAACATTTTTTCCCCCTCTCAAAAGGTATAGTTATTAACATAAATTTATGCTATGGGACATCCCGGGTTTTGTCAACTTAAATTTTCTTGCTACACTTGGGAGGTATGCTATACTTTGAAATAGCCAGCGAAAGGAACCCGTGATATGGCCGATACGGTTGAGCAGGCCGCTCTAGCCCAATGGGAATTGAAAGTGTTTCGCGATGAAGCAGTGTTGAACACCATCGTTGTGAACCAGCCGGAAATCACAATTGGGCGAGAACTTGACAATGCCGTACCGCTCGATGATTTAAAAGTATCCCGCTATCACGCCCGCCTGATGCAGCGCGGCGAGTTGTTAATGCTAGAAGACCTGGACAGCGCCAACGGTACTTTTGTTAATAACGAGGCCATCACCGAACCAACCGCGCTTAAATCCGGCGACATTATTCAAATTGGCCCCTTTGATTTTAACGTTAAAGCAACATGGAAACCAACCCTGGCTCCAACTCCGGTTCCGGTAGCGCCGCCAGTACGGCCGGAACCGGCCCCGCGGCGAATCTGGCCCATTTTGCTGGTTTTGGCGCTGCTGCTGGGGTTGCTCATTTTTTTGTTGGGTGGGGTGTTGCTGGCCGAATACTGGATTACCACCGGCCGCACTGCCGCGCCCACAGCGACGGTTGTTCCGGCCGCGGCCACGTCTGGCCGGCCTTCGATTACAATCAGCCAGTCGCCCGGCGCCAACAGCGAGATTCCGGTCAACCAGTCGATCACCGTGCAGGCCATCGCCACCGATCCAACCGGCATCAAGCGTATTGAACTGTGGGTGAACGGCGCGCAGGTTGATTTTGTGGAAAGTCCGCTGGCCCAAAACGCCGAGTCGATGACCTCGTCTTTTCAGTGGAGCGCCAAAACGCCCGGCGCGTACAATATTGAAATTCGGGCCTACAACGAGTCCGGGTTGATGAGTGCGGCTCCGGCGGCCAGCATCAGCGTTAGCGGCGGCACCGATACCCCCACGCCTACCCCCACTACCGCACCCACGCCAACTTCTACGCCTGTGCCGCCCACGCCCGAACCCACCGAAACGCCGCTGCCCAGCCCCACCTCGCCGCCGCCAACAGTCAACACGGCGATGCTCACGGTTGTTGCACCGCTGCTCAATGTTCGGGCCGGGCCGGGAACGCAATATGCCGTTATCGGCTCGCTGCCGCAAAACCAGCAGGCCCAAATTGTGGGGCAGACCACCGGGAGTCAGGGCCTGTGGTGGCAGATCAATTTTTCGGCGGGAGTGAACGGGTTGGCCTGGGTTTCCGGCGATCCCCGTTTTGTGATCGCTCAAAACACGCAGAACGTGCCGCTGGCCGCCGTTCCGCTGCCGCCCACCCCGGGCGCACCGGCGGCCACTGGCACCGCCACGCCAACCGTCACCGCCACGTCGACGCCAACATCACCTCCGGCCAATGTCATTCGCGCTCCGGCCGGCCAGATGCTGCTGCTGGTTGAAAATCGCAGCCTCAAAAACCTGCCGGCTACGTTGACGCTGTCCGGCGGCAAATCGGTGGCCGGTGGTAAACAGATCAACCCGCCGGCCGGCGGCCGGATTGAAATTGCGCTGGAACCGGATTTCTACCGGGCGCTATGGAGCGCGCCCAACGGCTTTACTCGTGGCGCTGATTTTACTGCCGTGTCTGGCAAAGTGATGGTAATGTGGATTGTGCCGGAAGATGGCGTCACCCAAACCGAAATGTACGATGAATTGGTTGAGGGCCAGGCTGCTGTCGCCACCCCGGCCGCGCCCACCGCCACGCCGGTGTCTCGGCCCGATGGGCTGGTTGCGCCAGCCGGCAAAGCGCTGTTTGTGGTGCAAAACCGCAGCACTGAAAACGAGTTCGCGCTGTTAACCATCACCGGCGGTAATTTTGGCGGCGGTAAGGAATTTGTGCTGGATGGCGATACCGAGACGCGCCTGGAGCTTGATCCCGCTCACTACCGGACCGTCTGGCATACGCCGGTTAATGGTGGTATGAACGCTGGCCGCGAGTTTGATGCCAGCGCCGGCGACGTGATTTTGGGCTGGATTATCCCGGAAAAGAGGCAGGCATTTATGCAGTTTCCGGGGCAGCCGGCTATTCAAATAAACAATTAAATGGGGCAGAAAGGGGAAACACATGATCAAGCAAGAAGCAATACTCTATGCAATGGCGGCTCGCTCAACGTACACCAATAGTTGCAGCGACAGCAACTTTTGCATAACCGCCAAGTTTGAAAACAAAGGCACCGACACGCAGGGCGTTTTTGGCGAGGCGTTTGGCAAATATTTTGTCATCGGTTTTCGCGGCTCAGAAGAAACCGGCGCCGCCGACTGGATCACCGACCTTAAATTTGTGCTGGCCCCGTATCCCTATGCGCCGGGCAATGACCCCAATATTCAGGTGCACTACGGCTTTACCGAAGCCTACACTTCGGTGCGTGATGCGGTGCTAAAAGCCGCCCGCGAGGTTAAACTCAGCCAAATTATCACGGTTGGACACAGCCTGGGCGGGGCGCTGGCCACGCTGGCCGCGCTCGATATCCGGCAAAACGTGCCCGGCAAAGCGATCAGTTGCTACACCTTTGGTTCGCCCAAGGTGGGCAATCCGGCCTTTGCCGCCGCCTACGATAAAGCGGTGCCCAATACCTACCGGTTTGTCAACGATAAAGATATGGTGCCGACCATTCCGCCGGTTGGTTACGTGCATGTCGGCCAACTCATTCAGCTTGGGCAATCCAAACCGATGGAGGGATTTTTGCAGCGCCTCACCGAATGGATTGACGATCACCTGCCCCACAACTACATCAACGCCATCCAGAATTTGCTGTAACCTGTGTTAAAATCGAGAGCGCGCGGCAAACCTGCTGCGCGCTCTCCCGCATAACAAGTTTCACCCACTGGCAAACATAATGTCTCATATTACCGAAAAAATCAGCGGTCTTTTTTCTATTTCGCCGCCGGATGATGCCAGCATTCGCAAATTTGGCACATTCGATGGGGTGTTTATGCCCACTCTGCTCACCATTATGGGCGCGGTGATGTATTTGCGCACCGGCTGGGTGGTGGGCAATGCCGGCCTGGCCGGTGGTTTTTTAATTATTTTGCTGGCCAATTTGATCACCATCTGCACCGGCCTGTCGATTTCATCGGTGGCCACCAATATCCGGGTGCGGGCCGGCGGCGCATTCTCAATCATTTCGCAGTCGTTGGGGCTGGAAGTGGGCGGCAGCGTGAGCGTGCCGTTTTATCTGGCCCAGGCCATTTCGGTGGCCTTTTACATTTTTGCCTTCAGCGAAGGCTGGCAGCGCGTTTTTCCCGATCACCCGGTCTGGCTGGTGGTTTTTGCCGGCTACGCGCTCTGTTTTGTTATCGCTTTTATCAGCATCAACCTGGCCGCGCAGGTGCGTTATCCCATCCTGTTTATCATCATTCTGTCGCTGGTTTCCATTTTATTGGCCAGCTTTGATCGCTTTGGCGGCTTTAGCCAAACCCCGCAAATGTGGGGCGATTACCCGGAAGCCGGCTTTTGGGGGGTGTTTGCCGTCTTCTTTCCGGCGGTCACGGGTATTTTAACCGGGGTCAATATGTCGGGCACGCTAAAGGACCCGCGCAAAAGCATCCCCAAAGGGATAATGATTGCCATTGGGCTGACAATGGTAGTTTACCTGTGGCTGGCCTATTGGGTGTCGCGGGTGGCCACGCCGGCTGAGCTGGTCCATAATGTGACCATCATGGTTGATAAATCTGCGTTTGGCTGGGCGGTGACGGCCGGAATTTTGGCGGCCACGTTTTCGGCGGCGCTCAATTCGCTGGTGAGCGCACCGCGGGTGCTGCAAGCCATCGCCGAACACGATATTCTGCCGCGCGGCAAGGTGTTTGCCCGTGAAACGCCCGCCGGCGAACCGCGCCCGGCGATGTATTTAACCGGGCTGATCGGGATTGGCACCATCGTTTTTGGGCTGACCGGCGGCGGGTTAAACGCCATCGCGCCGCTAATGACCATGTTCTTTTTAATTGTTTACGCCGGGCTGAACGGGGTGGTGCTGATGGAGCAGACTGTCGGGCTGATCAGTTTTCGGCCGCTGTTCCGAATCCCCCGGCTGATTTCATTGGTGGGGCTGGTTGGCTGTTTGGGGTCGATGTTTTTAATTGCGCCGCTGTTTAGCCTGGCGGCGGTGGTGGTGATTTTGCTGCTGTACACCTATCTGTCGCGGCGGCAACTGCTGGCCCCGTGGAGCGATGTGCGCAGCGGACTGTTTGTGACCGTGGCCGAGTGGGCGGCCAAGCGCGTGCTGAGCATGCCCACCTCGCAGGAACGGGCCTGGCGGCCATCGCTGCTGGTGCCGGTGCAGTCGGCGCACACCGTGCGCGGCAGCTACCGGTTTTTAAAGGCGCTCACCTACCCGCGCGGCTCGGTGCATATTTTGGGGCTGTACGAAGAGGGTCACAAGCAGGCGGTTCGGCGGCTGGAACTGTTTGAGCAGGTGTTTGCCCGCGACGGCATTTTTTCGCGGGTGGCGCTGTTGCCGGTAAAGGATTACGCTCAGGGGGTGCAAACCGGGCTTGACGTGCTGCACATGGCTTTTTTCCGGCCCAATATCCTGTTTATGAGCGTCAGGCCCGATACCAACCAGGAAACGTTGCAGTTTATTTTGGATCAGGCCGCCGAAGACAAAATCGGCGCGATTTTGTACGCCAAACACCCCGAGTCGTCGCTGGGACACGAGCAGGTGATTAATGTCTGGATTCGAGACCAAAGCCCGGCCTGGGAGGTGGGGCTGCGGCTGAGCAACCTCGATCTGGCGCTGCTGCTGGCCTACCAGCTCAATCGCAACTGGCAGGGCCAAATCAACCTGATTACCATTGTGTCCGATCCGGCAGAGCAGGCCAATGGCCAGCGTTTTTTGGCCGATTTGATGAATTACGGCCGCATGCCGCGCGAAACCCAGGCTATTGTCAAAGTGGGCACGCTGGCAGAATGGCTGCCGCAGTTGCCGCTGGCCGATCTGAATATTTTTGGACTTCAGCAACAAATCGATCTTGAATTTATGCAGCGGCTGGTTACCGCCACCGATGCCTCGTGTATCTTTGTGCGGGACTCCGGCGAAGAAAGCGCACTGGCCTGAGCCACGGCTGTTTCAGTTTCCGCCGGAGATAGGCGGGAACAGCCGGATGTCGTCGGTGGGGTGGAGCGGATGGGACAGCTCGGCGTAGCGGCGGTTCACCAGCAGCACCACCGCCTGGGGCCGGGCATCCAGTTGCAGGGCCGCCAGCAGATCGCCGGCGGTAGCCTGCTCCGGCAGCTCCACGGCCAGCCGGTCAACCATGCCCTGCGCGGTTTGCCGGCGCAGGTTGGCGTGCAGCCGCACCGTCACAATCAAGCAAACACCCCGTCCAAATCTTCCGCCGGCACATCGAAAACAGCCTGGGTCGGCGGCAGCGGTTCCTGAGTCATCCACTCCGGCAGGCGATCATCGGCGGCGGTAAAACCGGCCGCCCGGTTAAACTCCCGCTCCAGCGCCAGCGTTTCCCGGCCCAAATCCTGCAACGCATTCTCGCCGGCGTCCCAGCCGTACTGGCCGCGCAGCAGATCGCGGATAGCGCCCGGCGCGGTGGCAAAACCAAAGCCGCCAAAAATGCAGGCGCCCAGCGTATCGTAGCCGGCCATATTGAGCTGCGCCGTCTTCGACAGCGCCGCCTGGCCTGCGGGGTCGAGGTGATCAACCTTGGCCCGAATGGTCAGCCCGGCGGTGTGGTCGGCGCCCTGCGGTGAGGTGGCGTAGGTAACGCCTGTGCCTTTGATGGCGCGCGGGTCGTAGGCGGAAATGGCCTGGTTTTTAACCACCGGCACACGCCGCACGCCAAACACTTTGCCCACCATCCCCGCGCCGTGCCCAAGAATGCGGCCCAGCGGTGTGCCCTGCCGGATTTCGGCCACCAGCCGCAGCGCGCCCGCGCCGTCGCCAAACTGCATCAGCTCGGCTTCGGCGGCCACACCCAGCGCCGCGCCAATTTCAATGGTGTCCATGCCCAGATCGTTGATTTCGCGGTTGATGCGGGCCACGTCGTCCAGATTGTCGATGCCCAGGTTTGACCCCATCAGCCCGATGGTTTCGTACTCCAGCGGCGAGCTGATCTTTTTGCCATCACTCCCGGCGTAGCAGTTGGAACAGCGAATGACGCAGCCGGGCATGCAGGCGTGGGTCGGGTCGCCCTCGCCGCCGCGAGCCAGAATGGTATCGCGCATGGTTTCGCCGCTGATTTGCTCCACGGCCTCAAAATGGCCCGCCGAAAAGTTGCGGGTGGGCAGCGCGCCAAAACCATCGCACATCATGGCAATGGCGGCGGTGCCGTACTCGGCGTAGGTGGTGGTTTGAGGATGGGCCAGCAGCGCTTTGGTGTACCGTTTTTTGGCGTCAAGGTAGAGCGACTTGTCAAACAGCTCCGGCGCAGACGTACCGGCCGGGTCAACCACAATCGCTTTGAGCCGTTTGCTGCCCATCACCGCGCCCAACCCGCCGCGAGCGGCAATCCGCGATGGCTCTTTGTCTTTGTCGAGATTCTGGATGCCCGCCGCCGAAAGCTGCATTTCGCCGGCCGGGCCAATCAGGGCGATGGCCACTTTGTCGCCGTAGCGAGCCAGCAGGCGCGGCGCGGCTTCGTACACGCCCAGCCCAACCAGATCGCCGGCGGGGTCAAACCGGCCGCCGTGCTGGCTGAGGTGGAGCACCCACCAGTCGTCGCCGGACGGCGCGCCCTGCACAATCATCGCTTTGATGCCCAGTTGCACCATTTTGAGGGCGGTAGTGCCGCCGGCATTGGCCTCTTTGATGCCGCCGGTCAGCGGACTTTTGCCGCCCACCGACAGCCGGTCGCAACTGGAGAGCATGTGGCCCACCAGCAGCCCCGGTGTAAACAGCAGCTTGCTCAACGGCCCCAGCGGGTCGCACGTGGCCGGCATTTCATCGAGCAAAATGCGCGGGATCAATCCCCGCCCACCGAGCCGCTGCCAACCGGCCGGCACCGGCTCGGTGGTTACGGTTTGTTGGTTAACGTCAACACGCCAAACGGCCTGTTCCATAAGATTTCCCCCCAAGTGAATTAAGCCCAGGTTTCTTTTTTGGCGCTGGCAAACACCCGCTCAATGACCTGCATATTGGCCACCGCATCTTCAATGGGGGTGGGCACCGGCGTATTGTTGAGGATGGCCTGCGAAAAGAGGTCGCCCTGAATGGTGTACTGGTCTACCACGTTAAACTGAATTTCCTTAATGTTGTCGCCCTGCTGGTGCCAGATTTTGCAGGGGCGGTCGGGCGGCGCGTTGAACGGAATTTCGATTTCTACCCGGCCGGCGGTGCCCACAATATGCACGCGCTGGTAAGGCGAAACCTGGGTGGAACAGGTGAAGGTAGAGGTGCCGCGCCCAAAATCCAAAATGGCCGAGGCCAGCCGGTCGGTGTTGAAATTGGGGTCAAATTCAACAATGCCAAAAACGCGTTGCGGTTCGGCCCCAAAAATAAAGCGCGCCAGCGAAATAGCGTAGCAGCCAATGTCCATCAGCCCGCCGCCGCCAATATCGGCCATGTTGCGAATGTTGGTTGGGTCCGGGTTGTAGTACGAGAAAAGCGTGTTGATGGTGCGGAGTTCGCCCACGCCGCCATCGGCCACAATTTTTTTGGCGGTTTGCCACTGCGGGTGGTGGCGGTACATAAAGGCTTCCATCACCTTTAAGTTGGGATGGCTTTTGGCCGCGTCAACCAACTCCTGCCCTTCTGCGGCGGTGAGGGCGATGGGTTTTTCACACAGCACGTGCTTGCCGGCTTCTATCGCTTTAATGGACCACGGCACGTGCAGGTGGTTGGGCAGCGGGTTGTACACTGCGTCGATATCGGGATCGGCCAGCAGCTCCTCATACGAGCCGTAAGCTTTGGCAATGCCCAGCCGTTGGGCTTCGGCTTTGGCCCGGTCAAGATTGCGCGAGGCAATGGCCGTTACTGTTGAGTACTGCCCCTTTTGCATGGCGGGAATCACTTTGTCGGTGCCAATTTTGGCCGTACTCAAAATTCCCCAGCGAATTTTGCTCATTGTTTCAAGTCCTTTCGTTTGGTTGGAGTAACTGAGGTGAAGTTAGATTATGCCTTAAATTGGCAGACAGGGCAACAATTAATTTCAAATCCCCCGGCCCTATTTTTAAAAATTTCCGCTTCGGGGTAACATACACAGCACCGACTCATGCCAACTAACTTTGATTTTAAGGAGATAAAATATTATGAGTAAAGTCGTGAAAGTTGCTGTTACCGGAGCCGCCGGGCAAATTGGCTATGCCATGCTCTTCCGGCTGGCCTCCGGCGAAATTTTTGGCCCCGATACCCGCGTGGCGCTGAGCCTGTTGGAAATTACGCCGGTGCTCAAAGCGCTCGATGGCGTTGTGATGGAACTGGACGATTGCGCTTTTCCGCTGCTGGACAGCGTAGTAACCACCGATAACGCCGAAGTGGCCTTTGACGGCGTTAACTGGGCCCTGCTGGTTGGTTCCAAACCGCGCGGCAAAGGCATGGAACGCAGCGATTTAATCCGCGAAAACGGCCCCATTTTTGTGGGCCAGGGCCGCGCCCTTAACAAAGCCGCCAGCGATGTGCGCATTTTAGTGGTCGGTAACCCGGCCAACACCAACTGCCTCATCGCCGCCAACAACTCCGATGTCCCCTCCGACCGTTTTGCGGCCATGACCCAGCTCGACCACAACCGGGCGCAGGCGCAACTTGCCCAAAAAGCCGGCGTAACCGTGAGCGAAGTGACCAACGTGACCATTTGGGGCAACCACAGCGCCAGCCAATACCCCGATGCTGAAAATGCCAAAATCAACGGCAAACCGGTGTACGATGTCATCGGTCACCACGAATGGCTCAAAGGTGAATTCATTAGCACCGTTCAAAAACGCGGTGCGGCAGTGATTGAAGCTCGCGGCGCGTCCTCGGCGGCTTCGGCAGCCAATGCGGCGCTCGGCCACGTGAAAAATATGATCGCCCCCACCCCGGCCAACGACTGGTTCTCCAGCGCGATGGTCTCCGATGGCAGCTACGGCATCGACAAAGGGCTGTTCTTCTCCGTGCCTACCCGCGCCGACGGCAAAGGCGGTTACAGCATTGTGCCGGGGCTGCCGATGTCTGACTGGGCCAAAGCCAAGTTCGATGCCACCCTGGCCGAACTCCGCGAAGAAAAAGCCGTTGTTGTTGATCTGCTGAAATAGAGTTAATCCACTACCCATCAACTTAATCCGTGTTGTGCGCCGCGTGCTCAGTTAATTGACATGCGGCGCACAACACGCCACAATTAGTTTTATGCCCAAATTGATTATCGGCTCGCGCCGCTCACAACTGGCCCAAACCCAATCGAATCTGGTCCGCCGGCAATTGCTGGCGGCCTGGTCCGGCTTGCAGGTTGACATCGAACTGATTGACACCCGCGGCGACCTGAACCGCATCGACCCGCTGCCCCAAATTGGCGGCAAAGGCCTGTTTACTTTGGAACTGGAAGAGGCGCTCCGCGAGCGGCGCATCGATCTGGCCGTTCACAGCCTCAAAGATTTGCCGGTGGAAGATAGCCCCGGCCTCACCGTTGTGGCTGTGCCGGAACGCGCTCCCACCAGCGACCTGCTGGTTTGCCGCACCGCCGATCGCGTTGAAGCGTTGCCGCCGGGTGCGGTGGTTGGCACCAGCAGCCTGCGCCGGGCGGCGCAGTTGCTCGCCCTGCGCCCGGATTTAAAAATCAAAGATATTCGCGGCAACGTGGATACCCGGCTGCGCAAGCTCGATGACCCGGCGCAGGGTTACGATGCCATTTTACTGGCGCAGGCCGGGTTAACCCGGCTGGGCCACGCCGATCTGACTCACATCCACCCCATCCCCGCTCAGGTGATGCTGCCTGCACCCGGCCAGGGGGCGCTGGGCGTGCAGGGCCGGGCCAACGATCCCGACACCGGCCCCTATTTTGCGCCGCTGGAACACGCGCCAACCCGCGCCGCCGTTACCGCCGAACGCGCATTTCTGGCCGGACTGGGCGGCGGTTGTTCCATTCCGGTGGGCGCGCTGGCTACTGTTGAGGCGGGCCAACTCAGCCTGCGCGGCGTTGTGGCCAGCCCGGATGGCCGGCGGGTTATTCGCGTAGCCGGTAGCGGTGCGGTTTCGGCCGCGCAGGAAATTGGCTATCAACTGGCCAACGAGGCCATTTCACAGGGCGCGCAAGCCCTTTTGAGCTAACTCATGACCAACGCGGCCACAATCTACTGGATTGGCGCCGGCCCCGGCGACCCCGGCCTGATTACCGTTAAAGCGCTGGCGTTGGTGCAGGAAGCCGATGCCATTGTTGGCGATGTGCTGGACCAGGCCCGGCTGTTGCGCCACGCCCGCCCCGAAGCCGAAATCATCGATACCGGCAGCCGGCGGACCGGCGACAAAATGGCTCAGGCTCAAATTGAGCGGGAGCTGTTGGCTCTGGGCCGGCGTCACAAAACCGTGGTGCGCCTTTGGTCCGGCGATCCGTTTGTGTTTGGCCGCGCCGCGCAGGAAATGGCCGCAGCTCGACAGGCCGGCCTGCGGGTGGCCGTGGTGCCGGGCGTTACCAGCGCTATCGCTGCGCCCGCCTACGCCGGCGTGCCGGTGACGCACTGGGATGTTTCGGCCAGTTTTGCGGTGGTCACCGGCTTTTTGCCCGATAAAATTCCGGTGGAACCCAATTGGCCGGCGTTGGCCCAGTTGGAAACCGTAATCATTTTGATGCCGCTGGAAAACCTGCCGGAAATTGTGCGGCGCTTGCTCGCTGCCGGCCGCCCCGCCGAAACGCCGGCGCTGGTGATTGAAAACGGCACGCTGCCGCAACAAAAACAGGTGCTAACCACGCTGGCGCAGTTGGAAGAAGCGGTGCAGGCCCACGCCATCGCCACCCCGGCCATTGTGGTGCTGGGGCAGGTGGCTCGTCTTTCAGCAGAGCTGAGCTGGTTTGAGCCGGAAAATTACCCGTTGTTGGGCAAACGGGTATTGGTAACCCGGCCCATCCACCAAACCGCCGATTTTATGGCCGAGCTGCGCGATTTGGGCGCGGAGCCGGTGGCCTTTCCAACCATTGAAATCAGGCCGGTGGCCGACACCTCGGGGCTGGATGAGGTCATCCGGCAGTTGGGCCATTGGGCCGCCGCCCAGCGAGAGGCCGCCGATCAGCCCGGCCCCAAACCGGTTGACTGGCTGGTACTGACCAGCGCCAACGGTGTGGCCGCTTTTTGGGAGCGGCTGCAGGCCCAGGGCTTGGATAGCCGCAGTTTGGCCGCGGTTAAAATAGCAGCCATCGGCCCGGCTACCGCCGCCGCGCTGGCCCGGCGCAGCATCGTTCCAGATTTGGTGCCGCCGGTTTATACTGCCGAAGGCGTACTCGACGCGTTTGACCAGCTTGGCTCCGTGGCCGGCCAGCGGTTTTTGCTGGCCCGCGCCGACATCGCGCGCAAAACATTGGCCGCCGGTCTGGCCGACCGCGGCGCTGAGGTGCTGGAAATTCCGGCCTATCGCACTGTGCCCGTGGAGAGCGGGCCAACCCCTCCTCAAGCCGATATTGTTACGTTTACCAGCTCTTCAACGGTGCAGGGCTATGTCAATTGTCTGAAAAACACCAGCCCGTCCGCGGCGTTAGCCGGTAGTCAGGTGGTTTGTATTGGGCCAATTACGGCCCAAACCGCCCGCGAACTCGGCGTGCCGGTGGCGGCTGTGGCCAAAGATTACACAATTGATGGTATACTTAATGTGCTCAAAGGGGGTGACTTATGAAAACTGTAAATCAAATTTTGCAGGCCAAAGGCAGCGCCGCCGTTTGGACGGTGCCGCCCCACGTTAGTGTGCGCGATGTGCTGCAACTGTTTATTGAAAAGAGAGTGGGTGCGCTGCCGGTGGTTGACGGCGGGCGGCTGGTGGGGATCATTTCCGAACGCGATTACATTCGCAAAGTGGCGCTCAGCAGCGAACTGTCGTTGGAATCGCCGGTGGAAAAAATAATGACCACCCACGTTCTTTTTGTGCGGCCGGATCAAAGCCTCGACGATTGCATGGCTTTGATGACCGACAAGCGCGTGCGCCACCTGCCGGTAATGGACGGCGAACGGCTGGTGGGCATTGTGTCGATTGGCGATTTGGTGAAGAACATCATTTCTCACCAGGAATTTATGATTGCCCAACTGGAAAACTATATCACTGGAGTTGTGTAATGAGTAGCATCAATCCGGGCTTTCCCACCGCGCGGCCCCGGCGGTTGCGCCAAACCGAAGTTCTGCGCCGGCTTGTCAGAGAAACCAACCTCAGCCCGGCTGATTTTATTTACCCGATGTTCATTACCCACGGGCAAAATGTGCGGCGCGAGATTTCGTCGATGCCGGGCGTCCACCAGCTTTCGGTGGACCAGTTGGCCGGCGAGGCCGCTGAACTGCTGGAACTGGGTATCCCGGCGGTGATGCTGTTTGGTCTGCCGGCCCACAAAGACCCCATCGGCGAGGAAAATTTTGCCGATGACGGCATTGTCCAGCAGGCCATCCGCGCTTTCCGCGATGCCGCCGGCAGCGGGCTGGCCATTATGACCGATGTGTGCATGTGTGAATACACCGACCACGGCCACTGCGGCATTGTTGAAAATGGCCAGATTTTGAACGACCCGTCGATTGAGATTTTGGGCCGGGTGGCGGTGTCGCACGCCGTGGCCGGGGCCGATGTGGTTGCGCCCAGCGCTATGATGGACGGACAGGTGGCGGCCATCCGGCAGGCGCTCGACGCGGCCGGCTTTGCCAACACGCCGATTATGGGTTACTCGGCCAAGTTTGCCAGCGGCTTTTACGGGCCGTTCCGCGAGGCCGCCGACAGCCCGCCCCAATTTGGCGACCGCTCATCGTACCAGATGGACCCGGCCAACCGCCGCGAGGCCATGCTTGAAATTGAACTGGATTTGCAGGAAGGGGCCGATATGATGATGGTTAAACCGGCCCTGCCCTACTTGGACATTATCCGCGAGGCTCGCGACCGCTTCCCCGATGTGCCGCTGGCCGCCTACAACGTGAGCGGTGAATACAGCATGCTCAAAGCCGCGGCCCGGCTGGGCTGGCTCGATGAAAAACGGACCGCGCTCGAAAGCCTGACAGCCATTAAACGGGCCGGTGCGTCGCTGATTTTAACTTATTGGGCCAAAGACGCCGCCCGTTGGCTGGCTGAATAGAAAATTGGATTTACACCCCCTCCCCTTCCCCTCCCCCTGTCAGGGGGAGGGGACAAAAAAGGTGGGTAACGGCAAGCGCTACGCGCTTGCCGTTACCCACCGAAAAATCCCCCTCTCCCTCTGGGAGAGGGGGGCAGGGGGTGAGGGCCGACCAACGCTTATTTTCAGAGGAGAAATTATTGTGCCTTCTTATCCAAATTCAGAACGTTTATTCAAAGCGGCACAGCAGGTTATCCCCGGTGGAGTCAACTCACCGGCGCGTGCTTTCCGGGGGGTGGGTGGCCAGCCGCTCTTTATTGACCACGCCGAGGGGCCGTACCTGTGGGATGTCGACGGCAACCGCTACATTGATTACGTGCTGAGCTGGGGGCCGCTGATTTTGGGCCACGCCAACCCGGTAGTGGTCGAAGCGATTGCCCGCGCGGCCAAAAATGGCACCAGTTACGGCGCGCCCACAGAACTGGAAACCCAACTGGCCGAACTGGTCATCGACCTTGTGCCGGCGGCGGAGCAGGTGCGCTTTGTCAATTCCGGCACCGAAGCGACGATGAGTGTGCTGCGGCTGGCGCGGGCCTACACCAGCCGTGAAAAAATCATCAAGCTGACCGGCAATTACCACGGTCACGCCGATTTTCTGCTGGTGCAGGCCGGCTCGGCGGTGGCCACGCTGGGCCTGCCCGATAGCCCCGGCGTGCCCAAAGGGGCCACGCAGGATACGCTGACCGCGCCGTACAACAGCCTTGAGGCCATCGAAGCGCTGTTTAAACAATTTGGCGATGACATTGCCGCCATCATTTTGGAGCCGGTGGCGGGCAATATGGGGCTGGTGCCGCCTGTTGAAGGCTACCTGGCCGGCCTGCGCGAGCTGTGCCACAAACACGGCGCGCTGCTCATTTTTGATGAAGTGATGACCGGTTTTCGGGTAGCGCCGGGCGGGGCGCAGGAATATTTTGGCATCACCCCGGATTTAACCGCGCTGGGCAAAGTGATTGGCGGGGGGCTGCCGGTGGGCGCGTATGCCGGCCGCAAGGAAATTATGCAAACGGTGGCCCCGGCCGGACCGATGTATCAGGCCGGTACGCTCAGCGGTAACCCGCTGGCTATGACCGCCGGCATCGAAACGCTCAAAGGATTGTCGCAGCCGGGTGTTTTTGAAAAAATGGTGCAGTTAACCACCACCCTGTGCGAAGGGGTTAGCGCTGCGGCCGAAGCGGTCGGCATCCCGCTGACAACCACCCAGGCCGGGACTATGTTCTGCTTCTTTTTCAACGAAGGGCCGGTCATTGATTGGGACTCGGCGGCCCGCAGCGATCTCAAAACATTTGGCCGTTTTTTCCACACCATGCTGGAGCGGGGCGTTTATTTTCCACCCTCGCAGTTTGAGTCGTGGTTCTTTTCCACCGAACACAGCCAGGAAGTGGTGGTGGCGACCATTCAGGCGGCGCAAACCGCGTTGGCTCAGATTGCCGGCCATTAGCCGGCCTCCCGCTGCAACAAAAAAGCAACCCGGCCGGGTTGCTTTTTTGTTGCGCCAAACATTGCTCAGGCGGCAACCATAAGTTTGCGCGCCCAACTGAGCAGCGGCGATGGCGATTCGATATGATCGGCTTCCATTTCGGTGGCGCTGAGTTTGTAAGCCAGAGCGCTGATCGCCCGGCTGGCCGGCGAGTTGTGGTTGGACAAAACATGGGGCTGGCCGGTGTTGATGGCCTGTACAAATGCGGTGCGATTGTAGGGGATTATCGCCTCAAATTCCTGTTTGATGGTGTCTTCCATGTGCTTGTGGCTAATGCCATCGCCGGAGAAGGTTTCGTTGAGCACCGGCAAAATTTTGTGGCGATCAAAGCCCAGCTCTTTGAAAACCTTGATCGCATCAACCGCCGCTTTCAGCGAGCCGAGTTCCGGGGCCAGCAGCAGTAAAATCGCCTGCGACCGCTCCAGCACGGTGAGTGCCGGCTCGGTAAAATTGCTGCCGGCATCGGCCACAATAAAGGGGAAACTGGCTCGCAAATAGGGCCAGATGTGGTCGATGACGCTGGCATCAATCAGTTCGGCTTCGGTGGGCAGCCGGGGCGCGGCCAGCAGCCGCACGCCGGTTTTGTGTTTAATCAACAGTCTTTCTATGGTTTCGGCATCCATGGTGGCCGAATCCCAGCCAACAATGCTCGAGACGGTGTGTTTGGGGTTGAGGTTGAGAAACATGGCGCAATGGCCGGTGGTCAGCGCCAGGTCAAGCAGGGGGATTTCTTTGTTCCACAGATGAGCCAGGGCGATGGCCATATTAACCGCCACGGTTGTGGTGCCAACACCTCCGCGCAGGCTAAATACCGAAATCAGTTTGGCCTCGCGCTGTTCCTGCTGCGGTTTTGCCTTTTCTGCCCTGGCCAGCAGCGCCTTGATCCGCCATTCCAGTTCGGTGCGGTCAACGGGTTTGGTCAGATAGTCGTCAGCTCCGGCTTTAAAGCCCTCCACCTTGCTGTCGATTTCGTTCATGGCGGTGAGCATGATAATGGGTAAATGAGCGGTGATCGGCGCGCTACGAATCTGGCTCACAAATTCGTAGCCGCTCATGCCGGGCATCGTCACATCAGAAATCACAAGGTCCGGGAGATTGCCGGGGACTTGCAGCCATTTCAGGGCGATGGCCGGGTCATTGTGGGTGGTTACCTGGTGATCCAAACGCGAGAGCAGGAGGCTCATCGTTTTTGTACCAATTAAGTCATCATCGACCACTAAAATATGTGCCATTGTTGGGCCTCATTAAGTAGAATTCACGGGGTAAAAATATTGTTGTTAGCCGTAGCCCGCTTTGCGGCAGAACAGGAGAAATCCGGCAGCCCACCGCCTATTTTTGGCAACGGCTCACAAGTATTCTAGCCCAAATTCAGGCAGAACTGTATAAATTTTTCATGAAGGAAGAGTAAAGAACGGGTAAATAATTCGCCGGTCAGGTAACGGCGGACCGGTCGCTGGTGTACCGCTGGTAAATGCCGCGCTCAACAATCTGGCGGATGCGGTTGATGGCCCGGTGAATTTCAGTGAAGGTGGTGTACAGCGGGGCAATGCCCAGCCGGATGTTGTCCGGCTCGCGGAAATCCGGGATAACCACTGGCGCGGGCGGCTCGGCATCGATGAGCGCCCGGTTGATGCGATAGCCTTCGGGGTGGCGCAGCGATACGTGCGAGCCACGCTGTTGCGGCCGGCGCGGCGACCCCAGCCCAAAACCAAGCGGCAGCAGCCACTCTTCGGTCAAAAAAATCAGGTACTCGGTTTGCTGGACGCTTTTGGCCCGCAGCCGTTCCAACCCGGCTTCCAGCACCATATCAACCGCCGGCTCAATGGCCTTGAGTGACAGCATCGGCTGGGTGCTGCCCCAAAAGCGGGTAATATCCGGGGCCGGAGTGTAGGCCAGCTCAAAGGCAAACGGATTTTGGGCCGAAAACCAGCCCCACAGCGGCGAAAGCAACTGCTGTTGCAAATCCCGGCGCACATACAAAAAAGCCGGCGCGCCGGGGCCGCCGTTGAGGTATTTGTAGGTGCAGCCCACCGCCAGATCAACGCCCGTACCGTTCAAATCAAGCGGCACCGCGCCGGTGGAGTGGCTCAAATCCCACAGCACCAGCGCCCCGGCGCGATGGGCCAGTTCGGTAACGGCGGCCATATCGTACATAAACGCGCTTTTAAACGCCACGTGCGACAGCGTAACCAGGGCGGTATCGGAATCAATGGCGGCAACAACCGCTTCCGGTTCGATGGTGATCGAGTCGGCGGAGGGGATCAACGCCAGCCGGTGACGGTTGCCTAACAAATCAATGATGCCCTGCAAAATATACAGGTCGGATGGAAAGTTGAACACGTCACTGACTATTTTAGAGCGATCCGGCCTGGCCCGCAGCGCGGCGGCGGCCAGCTTAAACAGGTTGGTTGAGGTGGCATCGGTGACAATTACCTCGTCCGGTTGCGCCCCAATCAATTGAGCGATTTTGGCCCCCACCTGCACCGGCGCGCCAACCCAACCATCGTTCCACAACCGGATCAGCCGCTCGCCCCAGCCGTGCGTTACGGCTTGCTGCATCAGTTCAACCGTGCGTTGGGGCAGCCGTCCCAGCGAGTTGCCATCAAGGTAGATCAGGTTGGGATCGCTGATGACAAACTCGTTTCTAAATGCGGCCAGCTCGTCGGCGGCGTCCAGTTGGCGGGCAAATTCAATATCGGTGCGAAAATTGAACATCGGCAGCTCCAAATGGGCTGAAGGCTTAGCGCGGGCTGGGCAGCGAGTCCAGCCGGGATTTTTCGGCGGCGGTCAGCTTAATCTGTTCGGCTTTCACGGTTTCGGCCAACTGCTCCACCGTATTGGCTCCAATAATGGCCGAAGTGACGGTGGGGTTGGCCAGCAGCCAGGCCAGCGCGGTTTGGGCAATGGTGGCGCTGTGGCGCTGCCCAATCTCTGCCAGCGAGTCCACAATTTTAAAGCCGGCTTCGGTGGCGTAGGCAGCCATTCGCTCCGAATCGTGGCCGCGGCTGTTTTGCGGCGAACTGCCGTCGCGGCGGTATTTGCCGGTTAAAAAACCGCCTTCCAGCGGGCTGTAGGGGATCACCCCCAGCTTTTCGCGAGCGCACAGGCTCATCAGCTCGGCTTCGTACTCGGTGCGATGGACAAGGTTGTAGTGCGGTTGCAGCGATTCGTAGCGGGAGATGCCCAGCCGGGCACTGGCGTCAAGTCCTTCGCGTAGCTGTGCGGGAGAGTGATTGGAGCAGCCCAGCCAGCGGACTTTGCCCTGCTGCACCATATCTTCAAAAGCGCGCATGGTTTCTTCCACGGGGGTGTCGTTATCGGGCCAGTGGCTCTGGTACAGGTCGATAGTTTCAATTTGCAGCCGGCGCAGGCTGTCTTCAACGGCCCGGAGCAGGTGACTGCGGCTCAACCCTTCGCCATCGGGGCCAGCCCACATTTTGCCGCGGGCTTTGGTGGCGATAATCACTTTATCGCGCGCGTTTCTGGCTGTGAGCCATTCGCCAATCCAGCTTTCGGCCACCCCGCCCGGGTTGCCTTTGGCCCAAAATGAGTAAACGTCGGCGGTGTCAAAAAAGTTGATGCCGTTTTCAAGGGCGTAGTCCATCACCGCAAATGAGTCCTCTTTGCTCGATGTCCAGCCCATTGTCATTGTGCCCAGACACAGGGTTGAAACATTTAAATCAGTCCGGCCAAGAGTTCTGTGTTCCAATGGGTTCTCCTTTGAAAATAGGGGTCAGGAGTCAGGAGTTAGGAGTTAGGAATTAGGGTGTGCTCAATTGTGTCACCCCGCCAACACCACGCGGGACAGGCCCTGAGCGGAGCGACCTGTGCCCTATGTACCGCCCGGTTGAAACAATCGCCTACGACACTTCGGTCATTTCCAGCACCGACTCCCAGTCGGCGTCGTTAAGCGTGCTACTGGCTTCTTTGCGGTCAATGAGAATATCGCCAAAACGGTTGGATTGCGAGACGGTGATCACCCGCCGTTTGATCAGCTCCAGCACGGCCAGCAGGGTCACAATCACCTCGATTTTGTTGCTGGATTGGCGCAGCATCGCATTGAATGACACCCGCCGCCCCGAGGCGACCTCGCGCCAGATGTTGACCATTTGCTGGCCAATGGTCACGGACACCGGCGAGACCACTTCGTCAACATCGGGGTCTTCCGGCTTAATAGCCAGCGCATTGCGGGCGGCTTCGAGCAGTTGCAGCAGATCGCCTTCGCCGGGGGCCAGTTTGGGTTCAATTTTGATTTTGGGCACTACCCGCACGTAACTGCGCCGGTGCTGCTCTTCAACATCGCGCAGTTGGGCGGCAATCTCTTTAAAATGCTTGTAAATGAGCAACTGCCGGGCCAGTTCGTCGCCTACGTCTTCCTCGTCGTCTGCGGCCAAAATGGGCGGCGGGCGCGGCAGCAGCACCTCGGATTTGATCAAAATGAGCTTGGCCGCGATCACCAGAAAATCGGTCAGGTCGTCGGGGTCGGTGTCTTTGATGATTTCCAGCCGGCTCAGATACTGGTCGGTCACGCGGGCCAGCGAAATTTTAGTGATGTCCAGTTCTTCCTGCTCAATCAAACTCAGCAGCAAATCAAGCGGCCCCTGAAACGCGGGCAGATCGACTTCGTAATTGTTCTGTTCTTCTTCGATGATAAAACTCAACGGGCGGCTCCTGATAGCCGGGCGGCAATTTGCTGGCGAAGCTGGCTGCCCCACATGGCCCCGCTGTCCCACTGCGGGCCGGGGCTGGCGGTGCTGGCCAGCTCTTTGTGGCCGTACACCGCCTGCGGCGACAGCCCAAGCTGGCGGATCAGCCAGGCGATCAGCCACGCGCCGGCCTGAATTTGGGCGGGCGGCGGCGCGGCCTGGGTAAAGTTGCCGGCAAAGCCCACGCCGACGGCAACCGGATTGAGCGCGTCGGTGCTGTGCGCGGTTACGCTGGTCAGCGGGCTGGTTTGCTGAATTGCGCCCTCGGCGGTGATAAAGTAGTGGTAATTGATGCCGGGCCGGCCGTGCTGGTTTACCAAAAACGCGGCCACGCGCGCGGCGTCAACGTTGGCGGCTACGCCGCTGTGGTGAACAATAACCCGGTCAATTTGCGATAGTTCTCGCTGCGGCCAGGTGAGCGAGGCGTGGCGCGGCAACTGCGCGGCAATATTTTGGATGGGCGGCGCGGCGACAGCAACGGGCGCAGCCGGCGCGGGCGCCAGCGGCGGGGCGGCCTGTTGGGCCGGCTGCAAATGGGGCCGGCGCATATCGCGCACGGCGTAGGTAACTTTGTGCGGGCGGCCGTCTTCGGTGCGCCAGGTGAAACCCTGCCAGCGCGGGTCTGCGGATGACATAATGAAAAAACTGACCGAGTTGAGATACGGGTAGCGAAAACATTCGGTCAGGTATTCGGTATATTCGCGGGCGTGGCTGTCCTCGGTAAAGGGGATGCCGCTTTGCACGTTGGCGTTGCCGGCTTCGGTCAGGTCGATGACTTTGGCCGGGAATTTCTGGTGGTAATACTTAAAGCGCAGCCCCCAAAAATCAGAAAGGTGATTGTGCATTTCGTGCGGCGGCGTTTGCCAGTAGCAGTGAACGCCCAGCCAGTCGGCTTTGTCAACGGCGGGGCGGCACACATCTATCCACTCCAAATCGCGGTGGGGAATGGCCAGCCCCGGAAACCCAAGCTGCGCCCACGGGCAGTAGTGCTTCAAAATATCGTAGGTGCGCAAAAACCAGGCGTTAAAATCACGAGCGTCGTCGTCGGTGTCGCCCCAGCCTTCAATGCGGTCCATGTGGTTGGGTTCATTGTGGATTTCAAATTTTACGCTGTAGGGCTGAAGCTGGAGCATCAGCGGAATCATACGCCGGGCAAAGTCTTCCGGCGTCACGCGGCCACGCTGGTCAATGCGGTCATCGTACAGTCGGGTGATGATTTCCAGATCGGGCCGGAGCTGTTTGAGCCGCTGAAAATGGGCCGGCCGGGTGTGGCTCATCATTTTTACGGTTTCTATTTTTGCGTCAGTAATAACGCGAAAATCGGCATCGCCAAAATCAACATCGTTGCGACCGTGCAAGCCCACGCGGCAGGTTCGGTTCATAGCCCAGCCTCTCTTGAAGGTGATGGTTGATTATACACCAAGTTTTTTGGGGCTGACAACCTTATTGCCACGACCAAACCGCGATGGTGCCGTCGCCAACTTTGAGCGGGTCGGTCTGGCCGGTGGTGTCGATCACAACCACCGCTCCCAGCAGGTTTTGGCCGGCCAGGGCTTTGGTGGCGACCAGATAACGGCTGTCTGGCGACCAAAATGTGAGCGACAGATAATATTGGTCAAAATAGGGGACGGTTTGCAAAAAAGCAGTGGTCGGTTGAAAAGTGAAAACCGGCTGTAAGTCATCGTTTTCAACATTATAAACCCACCAGCGCAGCGACACCGCCGACTGCGCCAGCGGCGCGGCCAGCCCGTCGATTTTGGCGGTGGGGCCTTCGTTGGGGCGGGTCAGGCTCAGCAGCGCCAGCTTTTTGCCATCCGGCGACCAGTAGAGCGACGCGACCGGGCTGTTGATGACCTGTTTTTTGCCCTGGCCATCTGTGCCAACTATAAATGCCTCGCCAAAGGGCAGGTTTGTGCTGCGCGAGTGTTGCAAGTAGGCCAACTGCCGGTTATTTGGCGATAGCACAATGTGAGAAAATCCGCTGACAGTCGTAATCTGGCGCGGCTCCAGCGTTTGGGCGTCGGTTTGATAGATCACGTCGCGGCCCTGGCTGTCGGCGGCGACGGTGTAAAAGTAGGCCCCATCGCTGGACCAGGCCGGGGCCTGAAACCGGCCCGGACTCTGCTTCAGTTCTTCGCGGCTGGCGCCCGCCTGATTGGCCAGCAGCGAGATGTGCGCCTCTGGCGATACGGCCCGCGAGCCGCCAACGTGCAGCACCATTTTGTCGCTGGCGGGCGACCACGCCCAATAAAACGGCGAGCCAACACTCAGAACCCGCTGGTTGGCGGGGGTGTCTGGCTCAATCTAGCGCATGGCCAGGCCGCTGGCTTCCTGGGTTAAAAAGGTCAGGCTGCGGCTGTTGGGCGACCAGTACAGGTAAAATGGCGGCCCGTTGGGGTTGTCGTAGATGATGGTTGGCTTGGGCTGGTCAAAGGCGGAGAGGTACAAAACGCTGTGGCTGGCTTCGGCGCGGCCCAAAAACGCCAGCCAGCGGCCATCGGGCGACCAGGTGGGAAAACGGTAGGCGTGGCCATCGGTGGTTAGCCGGTGCAGATTTGAGCCATCGGGCTTGACCAGCCACATGTTAAAATCGTTGCCCACAAAGGCAATCTGGTTAGAAATCCGGTCGCTGCCGGCCTGGGGCAGCTCCGAGGTAACCAGCCCGACGCTGGTTTTGATGGTGTTGAAGGCAAAATACACGCCAAAGCCCAGCACCGCCGCCCCCACACAGGCAATGAGAACGATGGTGACGATGAGTTTGAGCGGCGGGCCGGTTTTAACCGGCGGTAAGTCGCTGGCCGGGGTTATGTCTGGTTCGATGGGTTGTTCATTGGTCACGCTACGTCCCTTCGTCGATGCGCTCGTAAAAGCACAGAATTGTGCTGCCGTATTTGCGTTGATCGTACAGGTGGAGGTGGCGCAGGGTTAAATCCCGGTATTCTTTGGGGTGAATCTGAACAATGATCGCGCCATCGGGCAGCAGCCACGTATCCAGTTGAGCGTCTATCAGCTCGATGGCTTTAATCCATAAATCTTTGTATTGGGGCGGGGCAATGTAAATCAGGTCGAAGGGTTCCGGGTTGGCCGGCGGCGCTTGCAGGTAGTCAAAGGCATCTTTGCGTTTCACCGTGGCCCCGGCAGCCAGGCCGGTGACGCGCAGGTTCTCGCCGATGGTTTGGGTGGCGGCCCGGCTGGTATCCAGAAACGTAACGTGCGCGGCCTGCCGGCTCAGCGCCTCGATGCCGACCGCGCCGGTGCCGCCAAACAGGTCGAGCACCCGGGCTTCAACAATCCAGTCACCCAAAATGTTGAACAGCGCCTCTTTGGTGCGGTCGGTGATGGGGCGGGTAGTATCGCCCGGCACCATTTTTAGTTGTTTACCTTTGGCCAGGCCGGCAATCACACGCATCGATAGAAATTTGTTGGCGGGGCGAGCGGGTGGCGACGCCGCCCACTCACCCCGCCGAATGGATTTTTAGCGCCAACTGATGGCGCGTTCATCTACAAAATTATACTGGAGAGCCAGTTGACCGTTGATCTCGTCAGAAAAGAGCGGTTGCTGGTTAGCGCCGTCGGCGTTCATCACCCACACCTCCCAGCGACCGGTGCGGTCGGTGAGGAAGGCCAGGCGCGATCCATCGGGCGACCAGGCCGGGGCGACGTTGTTCCACTGGCGCGGCTCTTTGTCGGGCGTAACGGTTTCCCACAACGGAGTTTGGGTTAACCGCACCCGGCCGCTGCCATCGGCGTTGAGCCGGTAAATATCGCGGGTGCCGTTGTTATCGGTAACCACCGCAATAAACCGGCCGTCCGGCGACATTACCGGCGAGCCGTCGCCGATCACGTTGGTGAGCTGCTGGCGGTAATCGGGGTTGTTTACGTCTGTGGCCAGCAGGCCGTTGCCCGCCGCCGAGATAACTCGCCACGGCTGGGCCGGGTCCCACGCGGGCCGAAAGGCGTACTGGCCGCCGTAGTGATCCTCAAATTTGCCGTCGCTCAAATTGACCACACGCAATGTCCAGTGCGGGTCGGCCAGCAGGATAAAGCAAAGCCTGGGCCCATTTTTACCGTTGTTGACTCTGATGTTACGCGCGCGATCAAAGGGAATTTTTGACCCCAGCGGCACACACATATTTTCATCATCAACCTGGCCGCCCTGCTGGAAGTTGAGCACAATTTGCTGGCCATCGGGCGACCAATCCGGCCCTTTGGCTTTGCGCATTTCACCGACCACCGCCCGCTCGCCGGAGCCATCGGTGTTGGCCACCCACAGCGTGCCAACATCGCCCTGCCAGCGGGTAAAGGCCACCTGTCGCCCGTCCGGCGACAGCACCGGGTCGATGCCGCTGGCGGTGACCTGGCTCAGGCCGGAACCATCGGCGTTGATTGCCATAATTTTGCCGCCGCTGCTGGTTTGCAGCACCAATGTGCCGCTGGGCGGGCCGCTCGGCGCGGGGACTGCCGGGCCGGCCGGCTGGCTCTGGGCCACGGCATCAACTTTTACTTCGGGCAGGTTGTCCACTGCTTCGCTGATTTTGATGAGCCGCAGCGGAATGTAGCCACGCCCGCCGCCCACGGTTTCTACCAGCGCCCAGTTGCGGCCGGGGTTCAACCCCAGCACGGCCACAAATTCGTTGCGGGCTGCCGGGCCAACGGCTTCGTAAAAAATGCCGGGGCCGCTGGACAGGGTCAGGTTGTCGCTGGTGATCAGGCCGGTGGTGACCGGCCTGGCGTTGTTAAGTGAGCCATCGGTAACGCTGAGAGCGCTGAGCGGTACCCAGCCATATTTTGACAGCGGGTTGCGCACAAACGCCCAATCGCGGGCGGCGTTAACGGCCAACACGGTTACATTTTGGTCAACCGTGGATTCGGCCAGCGCGCCAAATTCCGGGCCGGGGCCGGTGAGCATATTCACCCGTTCCGTAACTCTGGCCGTGGCCGCCGGCGCAAAAGATTTGTCGCCGGGGATGGCGCTGGCCGCCGGCTGGGCCGCCGCCGGCGGCGCGCTCGGGGCGGGTTGAGCCGCGGCAACGGCTGCGCCGGAGGTTTCAACCACAGGCGCGGGCTGGCTGCCCGTGGCCGGTTCAAGGGTGCGGAAAATGGGCGCGTTGGCTAATGAGCCGGTCACGTCCAAAAAGTCCAGCGAGACCCAGCCAGTTTTGCCTTCGGCATTGGCCACCAGCGCCCACTCGCGGTCACGGTTGAGGCCCAGCACGGCCACTTCTGTATTGGCCGGCAGCGTGTCGAGCAGGGGATAATCCGGGCCGGGCCGCTGGCGCATATTCAGCACTTCGCTGCTGACGCGGGCGGTAGCCACCGGATTGAGTTTGTCCAAATCCGCCACCGGAGCCGGGGCGGATGCGCCGCTGCTTCCGCCCGAGATGGCCGCCGCCGCTTTTTGGGCGATCAGCGTTAGCGGGTTGGGCGGCAACACCGGCGCTTCGTCGAGCGTGCCCAAAATACGGGCATCGCTTTGCGGAATCCAGCCACGTGTATTTTTAATGGTGATGATGAACAGCCAGTTGCGGCTGGAGTCGGTGCCGAGCACGGCGGCCAGTTCGCCCTGGGCCACAACTTCGGTAACGCCGTAGCTGTCGCCCGGCCCCTGGCGAATGGTTGTTTCGGCGGCGCTGGTTTTGAGCACCGCCACCGGCGATAACCCGCCCAGCGAACTGGCCTGGTTGAGCAGATTGGTGGTGGCGCCGCTGGTAATCTGGTCGGCCCCCAGGTCGGCCATCAAACTTGAAACATCCGCGCTTGAGGTATCGTCAACATTGAGGCTGTCCAGCAGCGCCGAGACATCGCTGGCCGAAGTTTGCTCCGCGCCAAGCTGGGCCAGCAGTTCCGGCGGAATCTGGCCGGCGCTGAGTTGGGCCATTTGCTCTGGCGTAAGCTGGCCGAGCAACTGCTGCAAATCAACACCGGGCGGCAGGCCGGAGAGGTCGCCGCTCAGCAACTTTTGCAAATCCAGGCCGGCCAGTCCCCCGGTCGGGGCGCCGGGTTGTTCGGGTTGAGCCACGCCGGCGCTGGCCGGCTGGGTGGCCGGCGGCAGCGTGCTTTTGGGGAAGGGAGTCGGCTCCGGCGAAACGGTGGGTGGCACGGACGTGGGCCATTTAGACACATCGAGCGTGGTACGCGGTTCTTTTTCGGCTTCAAACCCAAAACCGCAGCCGCTGAGCGCCGCCAGCAGGATGAGTAAGATTGAAAACGTTGAAACGTATTTTTTCATTAGATCGCAACCTTGTTTGGGGGGAGAAACGCCCCACCGGGTTTAGGCGCTTTCTGCGCCGGGTTCGTTAAACGAGATAGCCGTGCCGGTTTGCGGCGCGGGCGTTGCCGCCGGCTTGTCCTGCAATTCGGGCGGGAGTTCGCGTTTGGTCTTTTTGATACCAAGGATTCGCCGGAACATCCCCGACAGCAAATCGCCGCCAAAGTCAAAGAAGTTGTAAACCACCGGCACCAAAATCAACGTGAGCAGGGTAGACGAGATTGACCCGCCAATGACCACCGCCGCCAGCGGGGCGCGGGTTTCTGAGCCGGCGCCCGTGCCCAACAGCAGCGGCATCAGGGCAAACACCAGGGTGAGGGTGGTCATCAGCACGGCGCGGAGCCGCAGCCGGCCGGCCCGGGCCAGAGCCTCTTTGCGTGGTGTCCCTTCCTCGCGGAGCTGGTTGGTAAAGTCTACCAGCAGGATGGCGTTTTTGGTGACCACACCGGTGAGCAGCACAATCCCCAACAGCGAAATGAGGTTGAGGGTGTTGCCGGTGAGCCACAGGCCGCCAAACGCGCCCACCAGCGTCACCGGCAGCGAGAACATAATGGCCAGCGGCTGCAGCCAGCTTTGGTACAGCGCCACCAGCAAAATGTAAACCAGCGCCACGGCCAGCATAATGGCGTTACCCAACTGGGCAAACGACTCGCGCTGCTGTTCAGAAGCGCCGACAAATTTAAAGCCGTAGCCGGTGGGGAAGTTCACCTGCTGGTTGATAGCGGCTTCAATTTCGTTGGTCACATCGCCGGCGGTGTAGCCGGTAGCCACGCCGCTGCCTACGGTCAGCACGCGCTGCCGGTCGGCGCGGGTGATTTTGGCCGGAGCCTGGCTGGACTCATCGGTAACCACCCGGCCCAGGTAAATGGGCTGGCCGTTAACATACTTGATGGGAATCTGCAACAGTTGGTTGATGTCGTTGCGGGCCATTTCGCTCAACCGGACGGTGATGTCGATTTTGTTACCGCCATCGCCGGGATCAAACTGGCCTACCTGGCTGCCGCTCAACGCGGTGCGCAGGGTGGTGGCCACCTGCTGCGGCGTAAGGCCCAAATCCAGCGCCTGTTCGCGGTTGACAACAAGCTGGGTTTCGCGGGAGCGAGCCGCGTCGGTGTTTTTGATGTCGGCGGTGCCGGGCACGCTGCGAATGGTGGTTTCAACCTGGTTGGCCAAATTGATGAGCGTATTTTGATCGGGGCCAAACACTCTAATCTGGATGGGGCTGGCGCCGCCGCCGCCCACGCCAGAGTTCAGCGCGGTGGCAACGATGGCTTCCGGAATATTGGTAAAGCGCGGCCGCAGCGCATCAACTACGTCGGTGGTGGTTCGGGTTCTGTCCTGTTTGTCAACCAAAATCAGGTTGATGGTGGCCGCGTTTGACGCTCGACTGCCGCCGACGGGACCGCCCCCGCCGCCCCCGGTGCCCACTTGCGTTTGAATGGCCGATGTTTCCGGCACTTCGCTTAAAATGATATTTTCTATCTGGCGAGCGACCCGATCGGTGGCGTCCAGATTGGTGCCGGCGGGCATTTCAATGGTTATCCGAATCTGGCCGTCGTCCTGCTGCGGGAAGAACTCGCTGCCCACAAAGCCGCCAACCACCAGATAAAATCCGCCAATCAACGCACCTACCGCCAGTGTTACGGCCAGCAATTGGGTGTACCAGCGGTACAGGAAAAAGCGCAGGGTCAATTCATAGAATCTGGCCAGCATGTTAAATCCCCACTCAAATATGGCGATGGCGCGATTCCAGAGCCAGTTGATCGGTTTGAGCAGCATGCTGAAAAATTTGCCAATGCCGGTTGGCGGTGTCTCCGGCTGGGTGGGGTCTTTCAGCCAAAAAGCGGCCAGCATGGGCGTGAGTGTAAAGGCGATAAACAGCGAGGCCATTGCCGCCACGGCAATGGTAACCCCGTAGGAAAAGAAGAACTGGCCGACAATGCCGCTCATAAAGGCAACCGGCAGGTAAACCACCACGTCGACCAGAGTGATGGTCAGCGCGGCCAGCCCAATTTCAGACCGGCCATCAAGCGCAGCCTGCATCGGCGGTTTGTGCATTTCCAGGTGGCGCTCAATATTTTCGATCACCACAATCGCATCGTCAACCAAAATACCAATGACGAGGGTCATGGCCAGCAAGGTGAGCTGGTTAAGGCTGAAGCCCAACATCCACATCACCAAAAAGGTGCTGATGATGGAGGTTGGCACAGCCAGAATAACAATGAACGTGCTGCGCACGTTGTGCAGAAAGACCAAAATAACCATGCCGGTAATAATGACCGCCAGCATCAGGTCTTCCAGCACCGCCGCCACAGAATCGCGGATGAACTGGGCGTTATCCAGCACCACGGTCAATTCGGCGCCGGGCGGGAGTTCCTGGTTGATCTCTTTGACAATTTTCTTGGCATTGTCAACCGTTTGCACCGTGTTGGCATCGCTGGATTTGACCACCGACACGCTCACCGCATCGTTGCCGTTGTATCGCAAAATGCTGTTGCGGTCTTTCAGGCCCATTTGCACGGTGGCAACATCGCGCAGGTAAACCTTGCCGCCGCTTTCACGGACAACCAGATTTTCAATATCTTCCAGGCTGGTAAATTCACCCACCGAACGGACAGACACTTTTTGGCGGCCTTCTTCAACCGAGCCGCCGGGGAAGGTGAGGTTGTTTTCGCGGAGTTTCTTCTGTACATCATCCAGCGACAACCCAAAGCCGGCCAGTTTAGCCTGGTCAATAAAAATCTGAACTTCGCGCTCGCGCCCGCCAGAAACACTGACCGAAGCGACGCCCGGCACCGCTTGCAGGCGGGTTTTGATGTCGGTATCGGCCAGTTCAAACAGGGCCGATTGGCTTTGCGGGCCGTTCAGCGACATAATCAGCACCGGGATGGCGTTAATGTCGAACTTGCCCACTACCGGGTCTTCGGCTTCTGAAGGCAGTTGGCCGCGGGCGCTCGATACCTGCCGTTCCACATCGATGGCAGCGGCGTTGCCGTCGGTGCCTTCCACAAAGGCCACCACAATGGTGCCCACTCCTTCGGACGCGGTGGCGTTTAGCTCATCAATGCCAGAGATGGTTGAAATGGCATCTTCCAGAGGTTTCAGCACCAGGTCTTCCACGTCTTCCGGGGAAGCGCCGGGAAAAATTACGGTAACGCTGACAAACGGAAAGTTGACCGCCGGAAAGCTGTCGAGCAGGAGACGGTTGTAGCCCTGCCAGCCCATAATCACCAGGGTCAGAATGATCATCAGCATGGTCAGCGGCCGTTTTAAGGCCAGTCTTGTTAATCCCATAAAAAATTAATCCTCTCAGAAAGCGCCGCGACAAGGGCGCAGCGCCGGGTTTAGCGTTGCTGATTACTGAGCCACACGCGGGTCGTTGGTTACTTCTGCTTTGACTCCGTCTTGCAGGTTGGGCTGGCCGGCCACAACCACAACATCGCCGGGTTTGAGGCCGTTCAGAATTTCAACCCGGTCTTTGTCGTACAGGCCGGTGGTAACAGTGCGTTTTTCAACAGTGTTGTCGTTTTTTACCACAAAAACCGAAGGCTGGCTGCCCTGCACAATCGCTTCACGCGGGGCCAGCACGGAGTTTTTGTTTTCCTGGGCCAATATCGACACATCGGCGAACATACCGCTGTGGAGCAAATCCTGGCCTTGCAACGGCGTCACTTTTACCGAGAACGTGCGCGAGTTGGGATCGGCCGACGGGGAAATGCGGCTGACAACCCCCGGGAAATCCTGGCCCGGATAGGCCGTAACCCGCAGCGAAGCGCTTTGCCCAACTTTCACCTGGCTGATGGCGCTCTCCTGCACCCCAATTTCGGCTTCAAGCTCGTTAGACATAAGCTGGCCAATAGGTGATTGCTGGCCTACGCGGCTGCCTTTGGTAATGGTAATATCGGCGATAACGCCATCAAACGGCGCGCGAATGGTGGTTTCGTCAAGCTGTAGTTGGGCGGCTTCCAGCCCGGCTTCGGCCTGTTTGATGGCGACGCGGGCGGTGGCAAAATCAACCTGGCGGTACGGCTCGGTTTTTAGGGCCAGTTGCAGTTCGGCCTGGGCCACCTGGAGCATCAGCGGGGCCAACTGCGAGTCGCTGGGGTTGGTCTGCTGGTTGTAGGCGGCCAGGGCGGTTTCGTAAGCAATGGTGGCATTTTCAAGAGCCACGGCCTGGGGTTTGGTGCCAACATCGCCGGCCCAGGCAATTTTATCGTACTCGCTTTGGGCGCGTTTGAGTTCGGTTTGGGCGCGGGCCAGGTTTGCGGCGGCCTGGGTGCGCTCATCGTCGCTCACAGACGCCACATCGTTGAGGCTGGCTTTGGCCAGTTCAACGGCAGCCTGGGCTGCGGCGATTTCTTCCGGCCGCGAGCCAAGCTCCATTTTGGCCAGATTGAGCTTGGCCGAGGCCAGAGCCGCTTCGGCCTGTTTGATGGCGGTTTTGTACGTGTCAGACTCAATAATGGCAATGGGGTCGCCTTCTTTCACGGTATCCCCCTGCTCAACCAGAACCGTCTCAATTCTGCCGGCTGCGCCGGGCACAAGGTTCAAATCGTCTTTGGGTTGCAGGCTGCCGGAGTAATTGAAAATCAGCGAGATATCGCCGGTTTCAACCAGGGCCACCTCAACCGGAACCGTTTTGTCTGTGGCGGCTTCGTTGAGTGTGGCGGCCTGGGCCACGTTGTCTGCGGCCGGTTTATCGGTTTTTTGGGCGCTGGCGCCACATGCTGTGGTAGCCAGCAGCACGCTAACAAGCAATATCAGCGAGATTACAGAAAATCGTTTCACAGTGAAATTCCTCCAAAATTGAAGAGTATCCATTAAAAGGGCTTCGCATTATCTGATTTCATATAACAGATGGGGTCCTGTACAAATTTTTCAAGTTGATGGATTTCCGTTTCAATATCAGCATCTGGCAAAGACCGATATTCTTTGAGATGGATTCGCAGCAGGTGGCGCAGCAATTGGTCCAGCAGATCGAGTTGTTCTTCGGTCAGGCCGTCGTAACTTTCTACGGCCTTGTGCATTAACGTTGTTTCAATTTTTTGCACCAGTTCGGCCCCGGCGGGCGTTGCTTCTACCAAAACCACGCGCCGGTCAGTTTGGCTGCGGGTGCGTTGCACCAGGCCCATACGCACCAGCCGGTCGATAACGCCGGTCATTGTCGGCGGATCGTGAAAGGTGACATTGGTCAGATCACTCATTGTGCAGGCCTGGCCATACGCCGATAGCGCTGCCAGGGCGGCAAATTGGGGCAGGGTTAACCCGTAAACCTGGAGTTGCTGCACAAATCTGCGTTTGGCCGCTTGCATCAACAAAACAAACGTATCGTGAATTTTTTTTACGCGTTCAGATTTAGTTATCATTGCCTTGGTCTTTGTTACTGGGGCGTCGCGGCGAGAAGAAATAGTTAGTGTTATTAAATATTATTTACTTTAAATATTGGATGAAAAATTATTGCAAGGGGCAAATATATCACAATTAATTATTTTGTCAAAGGAGTTTCTCGAAAGTAAGTATAACTTCCATTTGAATATTGTCAATATTTTGTATAGAAATTTTACAAAAATATAGACAAAAAACAAGGGTGTGCACCATGTGATTGGCCACACCCTTGTTTTTTAAGATTGCGACATCAGGCAAACTGCGGCGAAGCGTAGCCGCTCTGCGACAGAAATCTGAAAACGCGATAAATGTCGTTAGCCGTAATCAGCCCCTTAAAATGGAGTCCATCGTACACGGCAACTACCTGGCTGGAAGCTGTGGCCAGCTTTTCCTGCGCGTCTACCAGCGGCGCATGCAGTGATATTTTAGGAATGAGCCGGGCCGGCTGCATGATTTCGGTAATGTTTTTGTACCAGTGGCCCTGCTGCATTGCTTGCGCCACGCCGCTGCTGCTGGCCACGCCCAAAAACTCGCCGTTGTCGGGATCGAGCACCGGCAGAAGCGGGTAGGGCGTGCTCAGCATCATTGAAGCCACCTGGCCCACCGTAGCATACGGCGAGAGGGCTACATCGGTGCTGGTGAGCGCCTCGGCTGTTTTTACGTTGCGCAGCGCGCTTTTAATGGCAACTGCCTGCCCTTCCTGCCCCCCGGCCAGATAGATAAAGAACGCAATCAGCGCCAGAAAGATTTGCCCATAAAACAGGCCGACAAAACCCATCAAAATGGCAAACACCCGGCCCACCTGAACGGCAATATTTGTAGCATTCTGGTAGGTGGTGAAAAAGCCCAATATCGCCCGAAAGACACGTCCGCCGTCGAGCGGAAAAGCGGGGATCATATTAAACACCACCAGCGAAATGTTGGCCATCAACAAAAACGATAACAGGCCGGTTAATCCCGGGTTCAGAAATATGCTCGCCGTCAGCCCGGCCAGCCCGGTTTGTGATACAGCCAGCACACCGACAATCGGCAGCAAAATTGCGGCCAGAACAACGTTTACGGCCGGCCCGGCAATGGCTACCACCAGCTCTTGCAGCGGTTTTTCCGGCATGCGTTCCAGCCGGGCCACACCGCCAATCGGCAGCAGGGTGATGTCTTTCACAGGGATGCCGTACCACAGCGCCGCTACGCTGTGGCCAAGCTCATGTAACAGTACCAGTGTAAACAGCGCTAACGTAACAATCAACCCGTACAGCGGGCCGGCGCTGCCGCCGTAGTTCAACGCGCCCCAGATCAAAATGAGCAAAAACGTGAAGTGAATTTTTATGTCGATACCAAAAAGTTTTCCAACTCTAAGTGACCAGCTCATCATGTTCTCCCAATTAATTGGGTTGCAACTAATATACGCAAATTGAACAAAAAAGTTGCTAAATCTTCAGATTTGTTTTTGCGTCTGTTATCAACCCGCTAATTTTAAATGGTTTGGTTCAATACAAACTGCTTATGTTTCATAATGTACTGTAAAAATATTAGAAACAGAATAGAATTTGCTTAAAGGAACTTTAACCGGTCACTTCCATGCCCAATCCGTTTTGGTGAGCGCCGGGCCGGCGCGCTAAGAACAAACCATCATTTTGTTTGGCGGCATCCACCCGGATACCGGCCGCCCGCATGCCGTCATCGAGCCGGAAATTGGCGGTTGGGGCGGCTCCTCCCTGCGGGATGGGATGCCGTGCCAGTTTTCGCCCTTCCACGGCGAAACGTACAATTGCCCGGCAGAAGTGGCCGAAGCGCGCTACGGCGGTACGGTGGATGATCTCAGTTTTCACGATGCGATACGCGGTGGTCAGCGGCCTCACCCTCAACACCGATGACGTTATTCAGGTGATGACTTCTACCGGCGTCGGCTGGTTATGCCCCCGGTTTTCGAGGGGGATACCCGATATGGGTAACTTTGCCCGATGCTGGCTCAAAAATTAAAGCCGATCAGGATTCAAACCCCTGACCGGCTTTTTTCATTTTTTAACCTCACGGCAGAGTAACTGACATTTGTCGTAAAATTCGTGACAAATGTCACTGGAGTTTCTTATTGACGTTTGCTAAAATATAAAGTTGCGCGATATATGATTCCTTCCAAATACGTTTTATAAGATTTGCCCCCATCAAAATCTGCTTCTTTTTCATTTTTTCTGGTAGCATTTGCCTGCCAGATTTCCTTCTACTTTGCCTCCTCCCAATTTTGTGCCCCGGTTGTTTCTTGTTTCAGCCAGTAATCACTTTGAATGCGATTTAATCCAACGGGCTGCTGGCGTGATAACAGGTGTGCTGAAAATGTTCCTCACAAACCGGCGCATTCCGTGGTTATGGAAAGGAGGTGTCAATCACTGCACAACTGATTTAAAGTTCCCATCGGCGTAAAATGGCATCACTTTTTGTGCGCCGGCAAGTGTTGAGTGATGCGCTCAAAAATTTAATATTCGCATAAGATACCAATGGAGGTAGCAAAATGCAACAGCTATTGCAGCAGATTGAAAACCGTACCATTGTATTACCAGGGCCAACGCCCCGCTTTGAACGGATGAAGGAACGCTTTTTGGCCGTCACGCCCGAAATCTGCGTGGAGCGGGCCAAACTTATCACCCAATCGTACCGGGAAACCGAAGCAGAACCGACTATCATCCGGCGGGCCAAAGCGCTGGAAAAAATTCTGGCGGAAATGACCATCTTCATTCAGGAGGATGAGTTGATTGTGGGCAACCAGGCCACCAAACCCCGCTCATCGCCGATTTTTCCGGAATTTTCGTGCAAGTGGCTGGAAGCTGAACTGGACCGGCTGGAAAAACGCAGCGGCGATGTCTTCCTGATTTCCGAGGAAAAGAAGCAAACCCTGCGAGAATTATTCCCCTACTGGGCAGGCAAAACCAGCAATGAACTGGCCGCCGCGTTGATGACCCACGAAGCTAAAGAAGCGCAGGCTGCCGGCGTGTTTACTGTGGGCAACTATTTCTTCAATGGGGTGGGCCACATCTCAGTTGATTACGGTAAAGTGCTGGCGGTGGGGTTGAATGGCCTCATCGATGAGGCAGAAGCGGAAATGGCCCGGCTGGACGTAACCAACCCCGCCCATCTGCAAAAAATGCACTTTTTGCGGGCGGTAGTCATTGCCAACCACGCCGTCATCGATTTTGCCGATCGGTTCGCTACAGAAGCCGAACGGTTGGCTGCCACCGAGAAAAATCCCCAGCGCAAGGCGGAACTGCAAGAGGTTGCCAGAATTTGCCACAAAGTTCCGGCCCAACGGGCGGAAACATTCTGGGAAGCCCTGCAATCCTTCTGGTTCATTCAGTTGACCATCCAACTGGAGTCCAACGGCCACTCCATCTCCCCGATGAGATTTGACCAGTATATGCTGCCCTACTTCAAAGCCAGCGAAGACAGCATGTCGCTGGCCGATATGCAGGAATTGCTGGACCTGCTGTGGCTCAAATTTAACGAAATTAACAAAGTCCGCGATGAAGGCTCGACAAAGGCCTTTGGCGGTTACCCGATGTTCCAAAACCTGATTGTGGGCGGCCAAACCCGCGATGGCCACGACGCTACCAACGAACTGTCGTTTATGTGCCTGCAAGCCACGGCCAACACCAAACTGTACCAGCCCTCCATTTCCATCCGCATTCACGATGGCACGCCGGAGCCGCTCTACATGAAGGCGCTAGAGGTGAGCCGCGTGGGGTTGGGCATGCCGGCCTACTACAGCGACCGGGTTATCATTCCCGGGCTGCTGAGCCGGGGCCTCACCCGCGAAGACGCCCGTGATTACGGCATCATCGGCTGCGTGGAGCCGCAGGTGGGCGGCAATACCGAAGGTTGGCACGATGCCGCTTTCTTCAACATGGCCAAGGTGTTGGAACTGGCGCTCAATAACGGTGTCGATCCGCTCACCGGCCAGCAATTGGGCCTGATGACCGGCGAATTGACCTCGTTCAAGAGTTTTGACGATGTGCTGGAAGCGTACCAGACCCAGATGAAATATTTCGTTCGGTTGCTGGTGGTTTCTGATAACGCGGTGGATATGGCGCATGGTCAGCGCACTCCGCTGCCCTTCCTTTCCTCTATGGTGGCCGACTGCATCGCCAAGGGTAAATCGCTGCAAGAGGGCGGCGCGCACTACAACTTTACCGGGCCGCAGGGTGTGGGCGTGGCCAACGTAGGCGACTCGCTGGCTGCTATCAAGAAACTGGTCATTGAGGAAAAGGCGCTGACCCTGGCCGAACTCAAGAAACTGCTGGCTACCAATTTTGAAGGCAAGGAAGATTTGCGCCAGATGCTCGTCAACCGCGCTCCCAAATTTGGCAACGACAACGACTTTGCTGATGAACTGGCTCGCGAAGGTGCGCTGATTTACTGCAACCAGGTGGAGAAATACACCAACCCGCGCGGCGGGCAGTTCCAACCGGGCCTTTATCCGGTGTCGGCTAACGTGCCGTTGGGCGGAGTAGTGGGCGCCACCCCGGATGGGCGCAAGGCCGGCACGCCGTTGGCGGATGGCGTTTCGCCGGTATCGGGCCGCGATGCGCTTGGCCCCACGGCAGCGGTAAAATCCGTGGCCAAGCTGGACCATCAGATTGCCTCCAACGGCACCCTGCTCAACCAGAAATTCCATCCCAACGCGCTCAAGGATGACCGGGGCCTGCGCAACCTGATGGCCGTTACCGAAACGCTCTTTACCCAGGGCGGCCTGCACGTGCAGTACAACGTTGTCAGCCGGGAAACGCTGCTGGATGCCCAGCAGCACCCCGAAAAGTACAGGGGGCTGGTGGTGCGGGTAGCCGGTTACAGCGCCTTTTTCACCGCGCTCGACCCGGCCCTGCAAAATGATATCATCGCCCGAACCGAGCAAACCTTCTAACTCCCATCAATCTGAGCCACACCACACTGAAATGGTGCGACCATAAAACCGCGTCGGGGCGCTCTGCAAAGCGCCCCGACCATTCGCAAATTCGCACATTCGTCTGTTTTCAAAGGAGTAGCCTCATGCCTACCTGGTCGGAGCGACAGCATCATTACGACCCCGCCGCAAATCTGCGCGAGGAGCTAACCGGCCTCGTGTTTGATATTCAGCGTTTTTCGGTTCACGATGGGCCGGGTATCCGCACTACGGTTTTTTTAAAGGGATGCCCTCTGCGCTGCCTGTGGTGCCAAAACCCTGAGTCGATGGCTCACCGGCCGGAAATTACCCACATTGCCAGCAATTGCATCCAGTGCCAAAAATGTTTGGCACGCTGCCCGGAAGCGGCCATTCACCCCACGGCAGACAACGGGCGTGAGATCGACCCGAACCGTTGCACCCTGTGTGGTGAGTGCCTTGAGGTCTGTTATGCCGGCGCGCTGAATATCATCGGCCGCTACCTGACCGTGCCCGAAGTTCTGGCCGAGGTTGAGCGTGACCGGGATTTTTACGCCAAATCCGGCGGCGGCGTCACCTTTTCGGGCGGGGAACCGACGGCGCAACCTGCTTTTTTGAAGGAACTTTGCCGTCAGGCCCGGGCCCGCCGCCTGCATGTTGCCATCGATACCTGTGGCTACGTGCAGTGGTCTACCCTGCGGCCCATTCTGCAATATGTCGATCTGGTTCTGTATGACCTCAAGCATATGGACTCGCAAACGCACCAGCGGCTCACCGGCGTGCCTAACCGGCTGATCCTGCAAAATCTCGTCCGCATCACAGCGATGGGGCTGCCGGTGTATGTCCGGCTGCCGTTGGTGCCGGACTGCAACGACTCGCCGGAAAATGTGCAGGCCACAGCCGCTTTCATCGCCGAGTTGCCCAATATTCAACAGTTTGACATATTACCCTATCACCGGTTGGGTGAGCCAAAGTGGGGGCAGTTACGGCTGCCCTATCAACTGCGCGGGCTGGAACCGCCCGGCCGCGAGCATGTATTTGCCCTGGCTGATATTGCCCGCACCTACAAAGTTACGGTGAATGTTGGCGGTTGAACGCTGGCACCCCGGTTGATCGCCCTGGCTCCAAACAATTGTCACTTTTAAACAAGGCCACAAAAACCGATGCGCTCGCGAGCGCATCGGTTTTTGTGGCAGCCTCCAATACCCTCTTTGTATCGAAGGTCTATTTAATCCCCCACAGGGTTACCACACCATCCGTCGCTCCGGCCGCCAGTACCCTGCCGTTGGGGCTGAAGGCCAGCGGGCGTTCCCCGGTGTCGCGAAAAACCTCTCGCTTCCCGGCAATATCCCACAGAGCGATGGTGTCAACGGTGGGTTTGTAGGCCAGCAACGTCCCGTCCGGGCCAAGCGCCAAATCCTGGCCCCGCCCGGCAATTGTCTGCAACAACTGGCCGTTGTCTACGCTCCACCCCCGAATGTGATCCTGCTGGTCGCCGGTAATGAGCCATTGGCCATCCGGGCTAAAAACCAGCGCCGCTGTGCCCAGGTTGTGGCCGGGCAGCGTGCGCAGCGGCTGGCCGGCAGACACATCCCAGATAATAACCGGGTCATCAAAGCTGCCGGACGCCAGCCGTTGCCCGTTAGGGCTAAAGGCTACACTCAGCACCGGCTGGCTGTGACCACCCAGGCGGCGGATGGCGCCGGTTGTGACATCACGCAGAATAACGCCGTTTAGCCCACCAAAGGCCAGCACGCCTCCATCCGGGCTAAAGCTGAGGTCGGCCGGAGGATAGCCGGCGTCCCCGCTGATCGTGTCAAGCTGTCGGCCGGTGTTAACCTCCCACAAATGGGCCAGAGTGTCTTCATTAATGCCGCCGGAAGCTAACACCGGCGCGACGGGGCTAAAAGCCAGATGGCCCACCGGCCCGGCGTGGCCATCTAGCACGCGCAGCGGTTGCCCGGTAGCAGCGTCCCATAACTGGATCAAGCCCGACCAATCGCCGGTGGCCAATATTTGGCTGCCGGAATCAAAGGCCAGGCTGGCAATCAGATCACTATGGCCCGGCAGTAAGTCGAATTGCCCGCTATGCAAGTCAAGCAGGCCCACCGTGCCGCCGCGCTGGAAAGCCAACATGCGGCCATCGGGGCTGAAGTGCAGTTGGCTGCCGGCAAACTGTTCCAGATCGAACCGCAGCGTTTTGGCGTTAACATCCCACACTTTGAGCCGGGTTTCATCGGCCGAGGCCAGCCATTGCCCGTTGGGGCTGAACGTTAGATTGAGCGCAATAGCAGAATGCTGCCCCAAAAGTTGGGATTGGCCATCGGCGATAGTCCACAGGCGGACTGCGCCATCGAGACTGCCCGTAGCCAGGGTTGCCCCGGTTGGGTTAAAACTGACACTGCGGATGGCCTGGTTATCGACCAGCCGGCGGGTTTGCCCGGTTTGGAAATCCCACAGCAGTACCGGGGTGGGCGACTCGCCGCTGGGCAGCACCGCCAGCTTACGGCCATCCGGGCTGAAGGCCAATCCGGTCAAATCGGGCAAGATGTCGAGGGCCGCCGCCAGTTGGCCGGTTGTCAGATCGTACACCTGCACCTGACGATTCCACTTGCCGCCGCCCACCGCCAGCCAGCGGCCCTTTTCGCCCGGCGGGTGATCGGCGCTGAAAATAAACCGGCCGCCGGGGGTAAACGGCCAAACGTAGCGGGCCTGCCCCGCGACGACATCCCACAGCCGCAACGTACCGTCCGCGGAACCTGAGGCCAGCCAGCGACCATCGGGCGAAAAGGCCAGGCGCAGCACCGGGCCGCTGTGTTCGCTCAGGATTTGCCGGGGTGCGCCATCAACCAGCGACCAGAGTTGGATAAAGTTTTCCTGCGCCGCGGCCACCAGCGCCCCATCCGGCGAAACCGCGACGGCCATAACCGGGCTGCCGGTTGGCATAAATCGCGCCTCGTTATGAGTGCCGGCCAGGTAAATATGAAGGCCCAACGGCGCGCCTGCTAATAACTGGCCACTTTCGCCCGGCAGCCAGGCAAAATCGTGGATGGTTCCTTTGCCCAGCCGGGCCAATTTGGTCAGATGGACGGCGTTGTTAGGTTGGATTGTCCCGGTTGAGCCGGCAGGGCCGGTGGTCGGCGTAACATTCAGTTGGGGGGACGCGCCGCTTGAATCGGGCTGAGGTTGCGCGGGGGCCGCAATCATCAAAGTGATGGTCGATGACGAGGCCGAACTCCAGGCAAAGCCGGTGGTTGGCCCCTGGTCTGTGTCGAGACGGACTTCACCCGATACGCTGATCATCGCCGCTACCTGGCCCGGTTGCGTCGCCCGCAGGGTAAAGATCGCCTCACTCTGGCTGGCCGAGGCAGCGACAAGTTCAACCTCCGCGCCGGTAAATCCCTGAAATATCACTTCACCATCGTAGCGGATGACGGTTGCCGGTTCGCCCCGCAGGTACAGGGTGTACTGTGGCAGCCCCAGGTTGGTGGGCCGGCCGGTTAGCGTGATCAGCTCGCCCACCGCGGCCGCGGCAGGCCGGGCGTTGATGTCAACCTGCGCCCCGGCCAGTTGGGCTTCAATATCGGGCGTGGGGGGGAGAGGCAGCGCCGTGGGGTGGCCCGGTGGCGGAGGCAATGGGGCCGGAGTTGGGCTTGGCTCCGGCGCAGCGGGCGGTTGGACTAAAACCGGTGGCGCGGGCGTGGATGTAGGCCAGGGAGTGACAGAGGGCACGGCTGGCAGAGGTGGGGAGGCTGTGGCCGGTACGGCGGGCGCGTCGCAGCCAACGGCCGGCAAAGCAAACACAATCAGGCCGATGATGGGGGCCAGGAGCCGGCAGGCGGGGCCGGGCCTCCGCACGTTACGGGGCATCGGGATACACCAGCAAGCCTTCAAACCGGTTGGCCAGGTAGACATTGACGCCGCCGGGCACGGAGCCGGCAGCCACGTCCATCAGCGAGTCCCACTGCTGCGCCGCCGAGATAAAGCTGACCTCAACAGGAATGGCCGGATTGGAGATGTCTACCACACTCAGACCGCTGGCTCCCCAACCGTTGGCCCCATACAGCCGGTTGCCGGCCAGAGTCAGGCTAAAAACCGAACCTTTACTGAAATATGCGCCTGACTCGCGCGGACCGGCGGGATTGGAAACATCCACCAGCCGCACCCCCTGGCCCATCGTGCCGAGGTAAGCCAGCGGGACGGACGGATCGGCGGGCGAGGGGGCGACAGCCAGATCGGTGATGACATCGCCGGGGCTAAACGCGCCCAGCAGGTGCGGTTGAGCCGGGTTGGAAACATCAAAGATGCGCAGGGTGTCCGCCCTGTCCACCGCGTAAACCGTTTGGCCCAGCACAGCGACTTTACTGGTATCGCCGGCAATCCGGCCTATTTCGCGGATCGCCGCCGGGATGAATACATCCAGAATGATGACGCCATCCTGCCCGGCGCCACAGTAAACCGTTTGACCGGCCACGGCCAGATAAACGGGATTCCCCGGCAGAGGGTACAACCCAAGCCGCAATGGGCGGGCCGGGTGAGCGATGTCAACCAGGTGGAGATTCCCGCCGGACATCAGGTAGGCCACCGCGCCGTCTACCACCAGTTCGGCGGCGTTTTCTGCCGGATAAAAACCGATTTCTGCCGGTGCGGTGGGGTTGGCCACATCCAGCATGTGCAGACCGGCGCTGTCGGTGAGGTAGGCGATATTGCCCACAACAGCCACGCCATTGGCTTCTGTGAATGGCAGGTTGGCGGGCAACGGCCCGGCTGCGGGAGGCGCGACTGCCGGGCTACCGGTATCGGCCATAAAAATATCGGTGACGGCGGTGGTGCGGCCGCGAATCGTCAACATTATCAGCGCTTCAGGAGCAGCATCGGTTTCCGGGGTAAAGGGCTGGGTTATCAAATAGCCTTGCCCGAGCTGGCCCGGGGCCAACTGTTTATCAGGGCCAAAATCGCCACCCTGGGCCGATGGGTCGGCCAGGCAGCAGAAGTAGCGCCCGCTTTTGTCCATGCCCCAAATTTGAACCAATTGGGCGCCATCGAGCGTCAGCGGCGAGTTGCCGATATTCTCCACAGTCAGGTCAACCCGCAGCCAAAACCAGTTGCCGCCCACGGCGGCCGGTTCCAGGCGAAGCGAGGTGACGGTGGCCCGCAAATCGTTGGGGAAATCAAAGATGGTGCCGGGCGGACTGACACCCAGTTGAATGGCGTTGAACAGCGGTGGCGGCTGCAATGGCGACTCGACCACGTTATATCTGGCGGTTTCCGCCGGTTGCCCGGTGTCGGTGGCGGCAATGTTCAGCCAGACATCGGTGGGAGTGTGATTGGGGGGGATTTCAACCCAGGCCAGCCCGGCCGCCTGGAAGCGCGGGGCCAGGGCGATGTCCTCCCCAGCCGGCAGGCGGGTGTACGGGGAAAAATTTACCCCGGCCAGCGCCAGTTCATCCCCGGCAGAGTCGCGCAAGCCGCCGGAGAGGCCGCCGTTGGGCAGGGCCAGCCAGGTAGAACTGATGTTTTCCAGCGTCAGTTTCAACACCAGCCATTGCCGCCCACCGGCCGGTTGGGGCAGCGCCAGTTGGGCAACCAGCGGGGCGGCGGCATCGCCCACCAGCATGCCGGTGACGTATAGCTGCCAGTTGGCGCTTTCGACGGGGGGCACGGCCGGCGGCGGGAGCGGGGTTGAGGTAGGTTCCGGCAGGTTGGCGGGAGAGCAACCGGCTAAAAATATTATCAGCAGCGTTAAACAGATGATTTGCCGGCCAAACTTTTTGTGACCCATCGACTGCACCTCATTTTGGAGCCTGTCTTGCCAACCCCGCCGCACCACCAGACAGCGACGTACTCCCACTTAACTCAGGGCCGTTGAAAAATAGCCAGCGCGTCGCCGGACAGGGCAGCGGTTTCCGCATACCGGGCCGGGCCAAAATTGATGACCGGGCCAAACTCCTGCGGCGCGGCGGAGTTGGCGTTGACAGTGCTTTGGATTCGGGTGATTGGAGTGAGGCAGGCCGGCAAGCTGCAAACGCGATTGCCAATAGCCATAACAGAAATTTGGGATATATTTCCCTAACCTCATTGGCTGGAGTTGAGTTCAGTATAAAGATTCCTGGCCCATTGCTCAAGAGCCTCGCTTTCCGCCTGGTTCATTTCAACTGAGCCAACGCCGAAGAAACTCAACCTGCCTGTTGTTAGCGGCGACCGGTTGTAGAACCAGTTGTCAAACTGTTCCCACTGTGTGGAGTCAATCCAGCCCTGGCCCAGATTTTGCGGATCACCTCCGTCGCACAGGGCCGTGCTGGCATAGGCCCAACCGTAAGCTTGCACGCTCAAAAACTGGCAATAACCCTGCCGATTGGGGAGTGGCTGCTGCCAGGCCATCGCTGCACCCCAGCCGGCCCCGCTGCGGCCGTCTCTCAACTCCAACGCGGCCAGTTTGGCCCAGGCGGCCATGGCACGCTGCCAGGCCGGCGCGGCAACAACCGACCCCATCCCGTAAAAAACAACCCGGTCGTGCGGGGTGTCAACCTGGAAAGGAGCAAAACGGGTTAGCCAGTCTTGCCACAAACGGGGCCGGGCATATTGCTCGCCGGTTAGCTCAATTGCCCGCAGAGGGCCATCGCACTCACCCAGCGTTCCCTGATCATTGGCGGTCAACTTGAGGCTCAGGCAACTGCCCGTTTCAGCATCGCCAAATAACGCCGGGTCACCTTCCCAAATGAGCGCCGGTTGATAAACATCAATTGTGGGGCTGACCGCCAGCCGCAAATCCAGCGGGTCGGCCAGCGGGGCGTGGAATTCGTAGGGTTGACCCTGAATTTCGACCGTGATTCGATAACCGGGGGTGTCGCCGGTGGCGCAGGGGCGGCGCGCCGCGATGCCCATACAATCGTTGGGCCAGGTAGTTTGTTCTATCTGCACCAGTTTGACTTCATCGGGGTTAACCTGAAACTGCTGGGCCAGCGTAAAAGGTAATCCCTGGCTGATTTCTGCCGGGAGTTGGTTGTTTTGCCGGGAAGCTTCAATAAATTGCACCCGGGTGGTATCAATCCGCCAGCGCGATTTGGCTTCGGTGTCCATGAGCCATTGCGGGTTGTTACCGTCGCTGTTCATGGCGTAAATGGCGTTGCGGCCGCTCCGGTCAGAGGTGAAAATGATGTGGCGTCCGTCCGGCGAAAAAACCGGCCCCCAATCGTTGGCTGCATTATCGGTTAAGCGGCGCTGGTTGCTGCCGTCGCTGTTTATCACAAAAATTTCGGCGTTGGCATCATGGCTGTTAAAGAGGGATACAAAGGCAATCGACTGCCCATCGGGGGACCAGGCCGGCCGTTGGTCATTAAAATCCTTGCTGGCGGTCAGTTGCCGCGGGTTGCTGCCGTCGCTGTTCATTACGTAAATATCCATATCCAGCGAGGTAAACGCCAGCGCTGTGCCATCGGGCGACCAGGCCGGGTCAAAGCCCTGCGGCTCCAGCCGGGTCAGATTTGTGCCATCGGCTTTGACCAGATAAATGGCGGAGTCGGAGTCAACAAAGGCGAGAGTTTGGCCGTCGGGCGACCAAACCGGGTCGGGAAACGGGCCGTCGCCGTTGGTCATTGTCACACTGCTAATTTGTTTCAGGTTGCTACCATCGCTATTCTGCACAAAGATTTTGGTCTCGGTGGCCGACGGGTTGCTAAAGGCGACCTTTTGACCGTCGGGCGATAGCGTGGGACAGCATTGCGGCGGTATCAGCGGCTCAATTTCTACCACCGCGTACGGGCTGTCGCTGATCTGAGCCATCCGGCTGCTTAACCTTACCACCGGGGTAGCGGCTGCCGGCGGTGGGGTTTCGGTTGGGAGCGGGACAGGCATTGGGGTAGCGGCTGGCGGGGCAGTGGTTGGCGAGGGGGCAACGGTTGGCGGGGGTAATGGGGCCGATGTAAATAAGGCGGGGGCGGTAGGGGTTTGGGCGGGCTGCCCAACTGCCGGTGGCGTGGCCGAGGCCCGACACGCCGTGAAAAGCAATAAAGCCCACAAAAGCAGCAATGTTGGAATCCGGTTTGGACGACTCATCACGTAAAAGCCCTCCCACTCAGCAAAACGGCCGGCGCATAACGATTTTAGGTGGTGCGACCGGGCCGCTCAGGTAAGTTTTGTGATGATCACACGTGTTGATCAATCAAAATTGGATTTCCGTCGGGATCAATAACGATGAAGCTTGCCGGCCCGGTTGTGCTCTCGTCGGCCTCATGCTCAATGGTCAATCCTTGCGCTTTGAGTTCTCGCTGAAGATCGCGGACATCGGTGAAGGATTTGAGCGTGGTGCCATTTTGGTCCCAGCCGGGGTTGAAGGTCAATATATTTTTTTCAAACATTCCCTGAAACAGCCCAATAACGTGATCCCCGTTCTTCATTATCAACCAATTCTGCGCCGCGTCCCCGGCGAAAAGCTGGAAACCCAGTTTTTCGTAAAAGGATTTAGAAGCGTCGAGGTTTTTGACCGATAAACTTACCGAAAATGCACCCAATTCCATACAATCCTCCTCATATTTTGCGCAGCATTGATAGTTGGTTGAAATTGTAGAACAAACGAGCTATTGCGTCAACTTTGTATTTGTGCCGAAAAATTCACGCAAACGGCTGGCGAATCACAGTTTTGAGTTTTTCCGGCGCGGTACGGCCGGGGTCGTTCAGATAAATTTCGTGGTGTTTGCCGGCGCACTGCCCGCCCTGCGCGGCAATGAATTGGTGCAGTTGAGCGATGGTTGGCGCTTCGGCGGCGTAGGGGCCAATGTGGGTAATTTGGGCGGCCCGGCCTTCGTGGAAGGTTTCAAGCCGCAGGCGCGGCAGGGCCGGCAGATTCTTTTTGCGGGCCACCTGCGCGCGCGCCGTTTCAACCAGATCGGCGACAATGTACTCTGGCTGCATGATCATGGCCGTCCACAGCCAGCCGGATTTGTCTTCCACGCTGAACCGGCTCATGTCATCGGCCCACCACAGCCCTTCCAGCGGCATTACGGCGTAATCAACCGCCAACTCTTTTTTGACCATAAACTTGAGCGCGTAGGACAGGCTGAACAGAGCCTCGACCGCCTCTCTGTAAGCGGGGGCGGTATTCGGGTCGCCGTGGCCGTCAATCATCAAAAAGTTTAACGGCGGAACGTCGATCACCGTTGCCGTTTTGGCCGAGGGGTTGTAGAGATTTTTGAGTTCTTTTTTGAAGTCAATTTTGTTCATGGTCAGAATATCCTCCATTGTGATGTTCCGCTCTCCGTATTGCGTGTTGCGTCAGGGGGTTGATACGCAACACGCAATACGGTTCAATTTGCCGGATGGATTGATTACCGGGGCGGGATAGTTACTTGCAGCGTGTAATCCACCGCGCTGCCGCCCGGCGCGCTAATATTGATAAAATAATCCTGCGTTAGCGGCAGCACTCCGCTCCAGTTCGATGAGCCGGCTCCGGCCGATTTGAGCACTTCGCCGTTGGCCCCACTGATGGACAGCAGCGCCTGCCCGGCACCTGGGATAACATTGACGGTCATCGTTTGGCCGGCCTGGGCGGTTAAAACATAGGAGTCCGTACCGCTGGGAGACAGACTCCCCCATAGTGTAGCTCCGCTGCTGCCGGGCGCAAACTGGATACGGTGGCCTGATGGCCGCTGGTCGCCAATCACCGGCAGGTTGGCAACGGGCGTAGAAGTGCGGATATAACGAGCCATTACCCAGCCGGTGTAGGTGGGCATGCCCATTCCCGGGTAGCCACCCCACTCCACTTTTAGCCAGTCGGCGGCGCTGTTGCGGCCCAGCAATTTTACCTGCTGCCCACCGTTCAGTTGGCTGGAAATGCCGTACCCAAAACCAGGCCCGGAACGCACGTTCAGCGAGGGGACGGTCACAACTCCGGTCCGGTTGTCGGGCGGCGGGGGCGTTCCGCCATCGGTGACCGGCAGTTGGAAAATGGGCACACTGCTCCAAACATAGCGAGCCATCACCCAGCCGGTGGGCACGGCAAAGGTGGGGTAGGGGCTGGAAACCTGCGCTTGCAGCCAGACGCCGTCGGCGCTGCGGCCAATCAATGGCAGGCTGTCGCCCCGCCGGACCGTGCCGATGATGTCGTAGTTGAAGCCGGGGCCGCCGCGTACATTCAATTGATAAACGGTTACGTAGGCTGTGGCCTGGCCGGGTGGTGGGGGCGGCGTGCCGCCATCGACCACGGGCAGATCAAAAACAGAGCCGGAGCCGAGGCCAACAAAGCGGGCGGCAACCCAGCCTTCCTGCCCGGTCAGCGGCAGGCGAACCCGCAGCCAGGCGGCGTCGGCGGTGCGGCCGGTTAAGGTCAGCGTGTCGTTGCGGTAAACCCGGGCGGTAACGTCGTAATTGAGGCCGGGGCCGGAACGAACATTCAATTGCCCGGCCCACACGTAGCCAACGGCCGGCGGATCGGCCAACACAGAACTGCCACCGGCATTAAGAAACACAACAACCCCAATGGCGATGGCCGCCAGAAATTTAATGAACTTCCGTAAATTGAACAGCATTGCTACCTCCAAATCATTTTGTTTTTAAGGTTCATAAAATTATGCGACAAAAATGAGCCGCACTTCTTTAAACGTCGCACCCGGCAAAAGAGTTCCCGCCCGGCTACTGTAATCGGTCAACTTTGGCCACGTAAACCACAAAAGTTAAGGTTGAGTCGCCTACTGTGCCGGTCACCTCCCAGCAGCCTTCGGTGGGAAAGACCAGCCAGCTATCCTGGTAACCACTATCGCCAAAACCGGGCGTGATTTCAGCCTCCAGCGGCGGTGTATTCAAGTCATCAAGGCGACGGCCTTTGATAGTAAGCTGACCCGGCTGGCCGCGCCACCACCACCAGTTGTACGTGAGTTTGCCATCGGGCCGGATATTTTCCGGCGGAACCAGCACGCCGTTGGGCAGCAGGCTGGTCCACAGCCGGCCATTGCCGTGATAGCTGGCAGAGATTGACTGGCCCGGCGGCGGATTGCCGTTGGGCAGCGTTACCGGGCAACTGGCCGGGATGGAGTAGGGTGTTGGCGTTGGGGCCGGGGTTGGCAGCAGCGATGGCGGTACGCTCACCTGAAGCGAGGTGAGCAAAAATGTCTCGTCTCCGGTCGGTGTGGTCAGGCGTTGGCCGCTGGACCGATTGTAAGCGCCCACTCGCAGTTGGTACGGGCCGTCTGGCAGGTCGTTGGGCAGGGACAGGGCGGCGCAGGTTATCATCAAATCAATTGAATGCTGGTTTGTAGGCGGGCAATCCGCGGCCTCGGCCTGGGCAGCCAGCTGGTTGGCGCTGTCTAGCAGATAGACAAAAAAGGTAACGTCAGCAAACCGGGTTTGCCCGTAAAAACTCAGTTCAACTGTATCGCCGGGTGCAACTGAGGCCGCCGAAAGGTTGTAGCCCAGCAACTTTGCCTGGTTGCCAAAAGTCGTCAGGCCGGGCAAGGTTGACCACTCGGCGGGGGCAGGGGCCGGCAGCGGGGGCCAAACTGGCGCAGTTTGCGTGGCGGGAGCAACCGGCTTATCGGGCAGCGGCCGAATGCGCCAGGCCAGCCAGCCCAATGCGGCCATGATCAGCACAATGGCTGCTGCGGCCGCCACCGAATTGGCCAGGCGCCATGCCTGCCGTTGCCCGATTTTGCGTCGCACCCGCGCCTGTACCTGTTCGTTGATTTGTGGGCCGGGATGCTGATTTTGCCAGCGCCGGCGCATTGTTTGGGCCAATCGGTGGTGCAACCCGGTAACTTCATCGGCGTAACGACGGCAGTCGGCGCAGCCGGCCAGGTGGCTGTCGAGCGCGGTTTGTTCTGCTGCCACAAGCTGGCCGCGGCCAATATGCAAAAAATAGCGAGCCTGTTGGTGGGTTATCCCGTTCTGTTGCCCCGTGTTCATTGTTCCAACGTCCTTCGCATCTGTTCGTGGGCCGTGTGCAGCCAGGTACGGATGGTGCGATCGCTAACACCCAATATCTGCCCTATTTCCGGCAGGGTCAGCTCGTGGTAATATCGCAGGATGATTGCCTCCCGACGGCGGTCATCGAGCGCGTTGATGGCTTGCCAGAGGGCGGTATCTTGCTCCTGTTTCAGGGCGACTTGCTCCAGCGGCGACTCGGCCGGGGTGGAGAAACGGAACAGGTTTTGCAACACATCGATCAGCCGAGTTTGAGCGCGCCGTTTGCGCAGCCGGCCCCGGCACACATTCAACGTAATGGAGTAGAGCCAGGTGGTAAATTTAGCCTGCCCCCGAAACGTATCGAGCTTGCTCAGAGCGGCAACCAGGGCATCCTGAGTGGCTTCGTCGGCCTCGGCCGGGTCATCGAGCAGAGACAAAGCCAGCCGGTAAACCGGCGGGGTGTAAGTCCGCACCAGGGCCTCAATTGCCAGCGAGTCGCCCTGCCGGCAGCGGGTGAGCAGTTGCATGGTATCCACGGTCATCATCGCTTTATTAGATGCAGTTGGCGGAAAAAAGCGGAAGTGGTTGGGAGACTTTTAAGAAAGTCCGGGGATCATCTTTTTTCGCTCATCAGACTGAGCAGATTACCTTCGGTGTCGCGGAAAAAAGTCATCCAGACCTCGTGTGTTCCCAGCCGCGCAACCAGATGGGGACGGTCTTCAAAGTGAACGCCACGCTCCAACAACGTTTGGTGCGCCGTTTCAATGTCAGTCACTTTGAAATAAATAATCGAACCGGGCGGATTCAACTCTTCCCGTTCCGGCACGCCGAGCATAAGCCGGATACCATCGCAGTCAAAAAAGGCCAGCCCGGTGGTGGTAAACAGGTGCTTTAGCCCCAACTTTTCACGATAAAAGCTAACAGCCCGCTCAAGGTCTGTTACCGGCATGGTAATCTGGCCAATTTGCGAGAGCTTAAAATCAATCTTTGCCGACATCTATTGGCTCCTTTTGACAGGTCTTTTATCAACGCTACTCATTTGTTGAACACGCGGGCAATTTCTCGGGCACAAAGTGGTTTTACTGGACTCAATTAGTATATTACAAATTTGCTGACAACTGAATATCACAAACAAAGAATTTTAGCCCGGGGCAGATTGATTACCGTTCTATTTATCCTGTTTGACCACCAGGGTAACAAAGGTCAATTCGGCTTCGCCGGCTTTGCCGGTTACTTGCCAGCAACCCTCGGTGGGGAAGATGAGGCCGGTAGCCTGAAAGCCGGTTTCGCCATAACCGGCGGGGATGTCGGCTTGCAGGGGCGGGGCGGGCGCATCCAAACGCCGGCCTTCAATCGTCAGTTGGCCGTTCACGCCGCGCCACCACCCCCATTTCATCCCCAGCGAGCCGTCCTCACCGATTGTGCCCGGGCCGCCCGGCTCAAAGATAACTTTGCCATCCGGCCATAATACGGTCCAGAGTTGGCCGTTGCCGAGATATTCGGGCGAGGGCTGCTCGCCGGGCGGGGCGCTGCCGTTGGGTTCGGTCACCGCGCAGGGGGGGAGGGGTGTGGCAACCGAGGTTAACCCATCTTTGGCAACTGTCACAGGTGTTAACCCCACTGTGTTTTGATCGCCGGTAGCGATTAATCGTTGTCCACTGGCCGGGTTATAGACGCCGGTCAGCAATTGATACTCCCCCTCGGCCAGATCAGCCGGCAACAAAAGCGAAGCACAGGTGACGACCACGCCGGCGGAAAACCGGCTAACGGCAGCGCAAGCGCGATTTTCCAGCGGCATATCGGCCTGGCTGACAAGTTGATTATTGGCATCAATCAGGTGCAGAAAGAAGCTGTAGGTATTGGGCACTGCCTGAGATTGCCAATAGAGGATAACTTCAATAGGAGCGCCGGGTGCAAAACGATTGGCCGGCAAATCAAAGGCCAGCAATTTAACCTGATTACCAAACGTTGCCAGCCCCGACGGTGCCGGCCAATCATCGGGGTTGGTCAACGGCGGTTGGGTTGCAGAAGTGACTAACGATGCTGCGCCAATATCTGCTGGATCGCGCGGTTGGTTGGTGGTAAAAAAGAACACTGCCACCAGCAGCGCCAGTATTACCACAATAACACCTAATGTTATCGATTTCGGTTTCATGATAAACCTCTCCTCTGAATGGCCCAATGGCTTTCAGTGGATTAGATGTGGTTCATCCCAAAAACCGGAAGATGCCGGATAATGAGAGGTAGACCAAAAAAAGGGAATTTTTGGGAAAGCAACTTCGGCTTTTGATCCGTAACCTGGCCGCCACTAAAACGGGGGATCATGCTCTAATCGGCCGTTTAATTTTTGACAATAACCTCCCGGTTTCTTACCATATGTAGGAAGATATATTGAATTATAAGGCGGCGGGCAATGTCTGAAAATGTACCTATCCAATCTTTCAAATTGGCCGAAGAAGGGTTAACTCATATTTTTGGTGAACTTGAGGCCAGGTTGGTTGAAGCGGTTTGGAAATTGAATGAAGCCAGCGTGCAGGAAGTTATTGACTACCTGGGCGGCGACTTGAACTACAAAACCACTATGACTGTGCTCAACCGACTGGTGGAAAAAGGCGTTTTGCAGCGCCAAAAATCGGGCCGGGCCTTTGTGTATTCGGCAACGGCCACCCGGCAGGATTTGCTGGCCGGGGTGTTTGACCGGATGGTGCGCGGCATGTTCAACGCTGAATTTCGGGAAATTGCGTTGGCTCAAATGGTAGCCACCGCGGAGGCCGTTGACCCCCAAATTCTGGATGAGCTGAGCCGTCTTATCCAACAAAGAAAGCAAGATGAATAATCTGCCGCGCCAGCAGCTTCATTTTTGGGGATTGGTGGGGAGCGCCGGATTACTGTGTACCGCTGGCCTGGCCGTGGTTGGGTTTGGTTACGCTACCCAATGGCCACAAACGTTGTGGCACGTTTGCCGGGAAGGTGTTAAAAATTTGTGGGGACACGCGCCGGTGTCGTGGCAACTGGTTATTCTGATTTTGCTGATTGTGGTGTTGCTGCGTGGGGTGTGGAGTTTTGGCCGGCAGGTGTGGCAAACCCAACGGTTTGCACGCGGTTTTCTGGCGCAGCAAAGCCAACCGCCGTCGCGGCTGAAAAGGTTATTAACCGCCCACCGCCTGACGCCCGCGCACATTGTCTATCTCAATTTAAGCACGGTCCACGTGTTCTGCCTGGGGTTGTGGCGGCCTCGCGTCTGGCTGACCAGCGGGTTGGTGACAACGCTGACCGATCCCGAACTCAACGCGGTGCTGGCCCACGAAGCGCATCACCTGCGCCAGCGCGACCCGCTGCGGCTGGTCATGGGCCGGGCCATCGCCAGCGCTTTCTTCTTTTTGCCGTTGATGGGCGCATTGGCCCGCCGGGCCGAGTTAGGTTGCGAGCTGGCCGCCGACAGCGCCGCCATTGCTTTTTTGGGCGATGACTTGCCTTTGTTGTGCGCGCTGCAAAAGTTGTTGGCCTTACCCGCCGGGCAGATACCCCGGGCTGCAACCATCACCGCGTTCAATATTACTGAAGCGCGGCTGCGGCGGCTGCTTTATCCGGCGGCGGCAGGGCACAATGAACGCCGCCGTTGGAGCCAATGGCCGGTAAACTTTGGCGTGCTGCTGATATTGACATTGTTTGGCTATCTGGCCGTCCAGCCGATAATGGGCCATCCCCCCATAGACGCCTGCACAATTGAAGAAGCGATGCAGCCGTTGCAGAGCCAGCTCCCGTTGAACGAGTGGCCATTTTCTGCGGCGGCAAAACGCCCGTAGTACGGTCACTTAAAGTCGCTGAATTCTACAATTGTAATGGGCGTACCGGCGCTGCCCTGAAAGTGGCGGGCATCCGCCAGCACAAAATCCATAATAGTTGGCATTGGCGCTCCGGCGGCAGATTCCGAGGCAGAAGATGGCGGCGAGGATTGTTTGGCAGATGGGGCCGGGGTGCTGTTGGTTTGGGCCATAACTTCTGCGGGTGTGGCCGTTACCACCACTTGCACCGGGGGTTTGCTCTGCGAGCGGCCAAAACCGTCCCGGTTGAGTCTGGTGAGTCCGTCATAATTTACCTTTCAACGGGATTTACATAGCCGGTTTCACCGGAATAGTAACCGTACCTTCACTAACGCGGCCATTGTTCTCAATTTTTATCGTCACCTGCCAGTCTCCCACGCTATCAAAGCGCAACTCGCCATGGTAGGCGTTGCGGGCAGCTTGCATGGCTTCGGCTTCAATGGGTTCACCGCCGCCCGGCGGACTGTAACTGTAACTGACCCGATCCAGGCTAACCGTGCTGCCGCCGGCGGCCTGCATGAGCAGGGTTATTTGTACCGGGCCGGTGGTGGTTGCCGGAAACGGTTCGGTGGTAACCCGCACAGAGATGATGCCATAGGGCGGCACCGTAATCCCAACCTCTCGGGCGGGGGTGGCCTGGATTTGTCGCCAAAAGATTACTCCTGCGCCCACGAGCAATGCCGGAATGAACAGCAGCGTTAATAGCGTGGCCGGTTTCATTTTATTGCGCGGTGCATTGTTAATTTTTGCCTCGGAGGGCAGATGGCTGCTCATACAAAATTCCTTCCTCTTGCAATAGTTTTTCTATGACCTGTACCAGCCGGGTTTCAGTTAGGGGGCCAATCTCCAAATCGCCCAGGCGGCCATCTTTGGCGATAAAATATGTTTCCGGCACGCCGGTAAGGTGATACTGTTTGGCTATTTTGGTGCCGATATCGGGGCCGTTGGGGTAGCTAACCTCAAACTCGGCCAGAAAAGCCTGCGCGTCTTTATCGGTATCCAGATAATCAACGCCAATAAACATCACCCCCTGGTCGCGGTATTTGCGCCAGGCCCGCTCCAAAAAGGGAGCTTCATCCCGGCAGGGAATACACCACGAAGCCCAGAAATTGACCACCACCACTTGCCCTCGTAAATCTGAAAGCGTGATGTCGCCCCCTTCAAACAGAGGCAGTGTAAAATCCGGGGCCGGGCCGTCAACCACTAAAACCTGGGCCTCGTCGTACATTTTCCAGGCAAAAATAGTCGTCAGCCCAAGGATAAGCAGTCCCCCCACCAGCAATACCATTTGTTGGGCGCGAGTTGCTGTTTCTTGAGCCGAAACCGGTTTGTTTGAGACAGATTCAGCCATCAATTTTCTCCTGAACCGTTGAGCGTAATATCTTACAATTTGTAAGAAACTTGTCAAGTTCTTTTATCAGCATACCATTTTACAGTAACACCAGGATGGGCCATGTTGCCTATACCAGAACAGGCATATTAACGCTGGCGATGTTACCCCAACTGCGGTATTGTTGACGGGTAATCCTAAAAAGGCAGGTATGTTATGGCCCCTTCAACTGATGACACCCCACTCATTAATGTTGACGATTCCGCCCTTGTTACAGACTCAAATCAGGCTGACCTTGCAGCCATTCCCCCGGAAACATCGCCCCAGGCAGTTGGCTTTTATGCCAGCCGGCGGTTGGTGCTGGAGTTGGTTATCATTGTCTTTGCGCTGGGACTGGGAAGCGGTTTACTGCTGAGCCAATTTGTTCCCGGCCAGGTTGACGTGAAGCCACCTGAGACCGTTTCAGCACCGCCAACAATTGAGGCCGAACAAACCGCCTTACCCGTGCTGGAAATAACCTTGCCCGGCGAGTATGAACTGCCGGTGTCTTACGGCAATCTGGGGCCGCAATTGCTGGCCGCCGGCGCGATTGACTTTGATCGTTTTGTGCAGGTTTACGAAGAGGCCGGGCAACCATTAACTGAAGAGCAGTTGAATATTTTAAAAGATGGCAGCGACATGCCGGTTGTCATAAATCGGGAAAACGCCTACTTTTTGCTCAACTTTTTCTGGGCGGTGGGGTTATCTAACAACAACCCGCTGCTAAAAGAAGGGCCGATGGTTGAGCGCAGCGACGGCAATATTGAAACCTACGCCTCAACTGGCGGCTGGACGCTGGCGGCCAAACCCATCGCTGACCTGTACGCCAGCGCGCCCCTCATTCCCCTGACAACCGGGCAACAAGCCCGCCTGGAAGAAGTAGCTGCCGCCGTGTACCGGCCCTGCTGCAACAACCCCACGTCCTTTCCGGATTGCAATCACGGAATGGCGATGTTGGGTGTGTTACAACTACTGGCGGCGCAAAACGCCACGCCGGATGAGATGTTCGCCGCGGCCAAGTATCTGAATGCCTTCTGGTTTCCACAGCAAACTGCCGAACTGGCCCTGGCCTTCAAGGTGGGCAAAAATCAGGATTTTGCCGAAATCGACGCGCGTGAACTGGTTGGCGCCGGTGTTTCCTCCAGCACCGGCTACCGCGGCGTGCATCAATGGCTGGCTGATAACAAACTGTTGCCGCAAACCGGCGGCGGCAATAGCTGCGGCGTTTGATTACAACTTTGACTCTACTGATATAGCGACGAAGTGCGGAGAACGCGATTTTTAACGGTTTTCAACTGCCGTCTGCTTAGATGGACAGTGAACATCACCGTAGGAGCAAAATACGCAACAGTCGCCTTGTTTTGGCCGTAAGATGGTGCCACAACTGGCACAGTAATGAAATACCATTCAAGAGTCTGTTGGCATGTTTAATTTTTGGGTAAAGTTACAGGTAGGGCAAGTTAAGTTTGATTGAAGAACAACATCCATTCTATTTACCTCAGATTTAATCTGCATCTAATGCGGTCAGAATTGGGCACTCGCCGGTAAGCCGGTTTTCATGGCATGCTTTAACCAAATCAGATAATACGGCTTTCATTCGCTGCAACAATTCTATTTTTGTTTCAATATCAGCAAGTTTGCTCTCGGCCTGTTTCTGGACTTCGTTGCACACGGTATCAGAATTGACCCGTAAAACCAGCAAACCGGCAATTTCTGCAAGCGAAAAACCCAACTCCTGGGCGCGTTTTATGAATCGAATCCGGGCCACATCATCAGCCGAATATTGGCGATAGCCCGACGTTAGCCGGGGCGGTTCAGGAATAAGGTTGCGTCGTTCGTAGTAGCGAATTGTCTCAATATTAACGCCAGCTTGTTTGGCTACTTCACCAATTTTTAAAGCATTCATTTACTTACTCCATTGAACAGTATAAACCCTGTAGTGTGGTACAGAGTCAAGGGCAAAATATCGCGCACCCTGAGATTTGATCAATTGTTAATAGCCCTAACCCCAACACTATAAAAAAATATTACGGTGGGAGTTTTCATGAATATAACAACAGATTTAAGCGCAGCCAAAACAGCAGGTAAGCGTCCACCGTCTGAGGTGTGGTCGCAGCGCATCAACCACTGGTTTGAACATCACTGGTTGCTCACCTTCAACGGCTTTTGGGGTGCATTCGTCGGGCTACCCTTTTTGGCCCCGGCGCTGATGGCAACCGGGTTGACTCTGCCGGCGCGACTGGTTTATACAATGTACAGTTTTCTTTGCCACCAACTACCGGAGCGCTCCTGGTTTTTGTTTGGCCCGCAAATCAGTTACACGCAAGAGCAAATTGCGGCGGCCTGGGGTGTATCCGTGGCCAGCATCAGCCACGAGATGATCCGCCGTCAATTTATCGGTACGCCGGAACTGGGCTGGAAAGTGGCCTGGTCAGACCGGATGGTGGCTATGTACGGCAGCATTTTTTTGTTTGGACTGCTGTACGCGCTGCTGCGGCAGACGGGCATTAAACCCAAAGGGTTGTCGTGGCAATGGCTGCTGATCCTGATTTTACCGATGGCGCTTGATGGCGCCACGCATCTGGTCAATGATGTACTGCGGCTCAGCTTTAGGGATGTGAACCAGTGGGCCATTTGGCTCACCGGCGGCGTCTTCCCGCCCCAGTTTTATGCCGGAGATATGTTCGGCTCACTCAACTCGCTGCTGCGGATTACAACCGGACTGCTGTTTGGATTGGGGCTTGTTGGCTTTCTGTGGCCGTTGATGGATCGGGAGTTTTCACCTCATCCCAAATCATTAACTGGACAGTAGTTCCTCGATAAATTCCTCAAGTTGAGTCGCACTTATTGCACCCAACTGCACGCGGTAATGGTGTTGTCGCGGTTAATCAAAGGGCTCCTGGGTAGTCAGGGGAACCGGTTAGACGGCTAAATGGAAATAACGCCAAGAGGGTCGCTTGAGACCCTCTCCCCTCTGCTTCAGGTGTCCCCAATATCCCCAAGACCAGATTTATCAGCACTATATTAACCAACCTGCAGTTTTGTTTTGCCACATATCAAACTATACTTAACCATAATCTGATAACTTGAACCGTAACTTGAGAATTTTAACCCCCGGTATTTGCTGTGCCAATCTGCCAGCAGGTTTTCTTTAACGGCCTATGATATCAACCATCCAAACCATATTTCAAATCAATGTTTCGCTCATCTTTTTTGTTTACGGTTTGGTTTTTTTTGTGCTGGGATTGGCCATTACTCTTCAATCACGCCGGCACAGCCGTTTGAGTCTGGCTCGCCGCCTGCATTGGCTGGCCTTGTTTGGTTATATTCATGGCTTGCATGAATGGGGCGATGTTTTTATTCCAATTCAGGCCACTTACTTGCCTTCGCCGGCCATTGACGTATTGGAAGCAGTTCAATTGGGGCTGTTGGCTATTTCCTTTACTTGCCTGTTTCAATTTGGCCTCGATCTGTTGCGGCCTTTGCCGCGCCGGTGGGCCTTGCTGCGCTGGCTGCCGGCCGGGATTCTGCTGCTCTGGTCACTGGCGGCGTTGGTGTGGCTAACTGTGATGCCGGTGACCATAATGGAATGGCATCATCTGGCCGGTATTTGGGCCAGATATCTCATTGGTTTTCCCGGTGCGGCACTGGCCGCTTATGCACTGGTCCATCAATCGCCGCAGCTCATTGCCCCTCTCAATGAACCACGCCCCCAGCGTATGCTCCGTATCTCCGGAATCACTCTGGCTGGCTATGCCATTATGGGGGGTCTGGTTGTTTTGCCCGGTCCCTATTTTCCGGCCAATTGGCTAAATACCGAGACCCTGGCCATGTGGCTGGTAATTCCCGTGCCGATTTTTCGTAGCGTTTTAGGCTTTATATTGATGCTGGCCGTTATTCGTTCACTGGAAATATTCGACCTGGAAATTGATCGAAAGTTGAGCGCGATAGAGGAAACCCAAATTTTATCAGCCGAACGGGACCGGATTGGACGCGACCTGCACGACCGAACCCTGCAATCCGTCTATGGCACCGGCTTGCTGCTTAATGCTACCCAAGACTTGCTGAACCAGGCCAAAAATGAAGCGGCCAGTCAAACCCTCGGCCAGGCAATGTCTATGCTGGACCAGGCGGTTGATGATATTCGCCGTCACATCGCTGAACTACGGGTTCAACCCACCGGCCTGAGCCTAACCCAAAGCCTGACCCAACTCGCTTATGGCAGCGTGCTGCCTTCAATGGTTGATATCGATCTGATCCTTGACTTGCCCGACCATTACCACTTTGAAACCGGCCAAATTAGCCATATTCTGGCGATTACCGGCGAAGCTCTCAGTAATGTGGCCCGCCATGCCCAGGCGCGGCACATACAGGTGACCGCCAAAATAGAAGATACCTGTTTTTGTTTAACAATTACGGACGACGGTCATGGGATTCCTACTGATTATATGGCCGGTTACGGCCTGCAAAATATGCGGGACCGTGGCCGTTTGTTGGGCGGCGAACTGACCATCCGCAGCCAACCGGGGCAGGGGACACGCTTACAGTTGACCGTTCCGAGGGAGATTTCAAAATGAGTAAAGTCTCAATTTTGGTGGTTGACGATCATCAAGTGGTGCGGTTGGGGTTGCAAACGCTGCTTAACATCAAACCCGATTTTGAAGTGGTAGGACAGGCCGCCACCGCAGATGAAGCCATTGCCGCCGTAGCAGTGTTGCAACCGCAAATTGTCCTGATGGATTTGCGTCTACCGGGCCGCAGCGGCGTGGAGGCGTGTCGCGAGATCAAAACGCGCTGGCCCCATATCCACGTAATTATGCTTACCTCTTTTGCCAATGATGAACTGGTTTTAGATGCCATCAACGCTGGGGCCGAAGGTTACGTACTAAAACGAGTGCAAGACAATGAACTGGTGGAAGGCATTCGGGCGGTGGCGCGGGGCGAGGCTATTTTAGATCCGGTGGTAACCGCCAAATTGATGGCCCGAGTGCGCCAGGCTGAACAGGAAATGGAGTATCACGCTTTTCAGAGTCTCTCAAAACGCGAAATGGAAGTGTTGAATCTGGTGGCTCAGGGCAAAACCAATGCCGAAATTGGCCAGACATTACATTTGAGCGAGAAAACGGTGGGCAACCACGTTAGCACTATCTTGAGCAAGCTGGATGTAACCAACCGTATTGAGGCGGCAACCTATGCCGTGCGTCACCATATTGAGCGTTATCTATCCGCAGCCAACCGCGAATTATAAAAAACAGCCCGCACAAAAATACTGTGCGGGCTTCTTCAAACCAACTAACACTCCGGCGTTTTATCAACCACCGGCAAAAATTTCAAATATCGGCGGGAAGGTTAACAAAAAGCCCAGCCCAATAAGGATAAGGCTGATGGTAAAAGTCTTGCCAAAATCCGTTTCTTTATCTTTCCAGGCGGCGTGCAAGACCCCCCAACTGATCAACCAGGCCAGAATGCCCACCAGGGTTTTGCCGACTAGCGGCCCGGCCGGGTTCCACCAGTTGAGCGCATTCTTCAATCCCTCGCTCATCTCGGCGCCAGTGACCATCAACCCAATTACTAATACGCCAATTCCGCCGGAGAGAAAAGCCGCCGATGCCACGCCCGTAGCGACTTTTTCCGATGTTTTTACTGTTACTTGTCCAGATAATTGTGTTACTGCCATTTGTGCACCTCTCTTTTATGTCTACTTTGGTTACGGTTGATTGGTTGGCTTACATCATTGGTGCAGCTTTGGTAATGAAAGCCCCGAACAACCCGGCAATGGCGGCGGCGGCAAAGGCCAGCACAAATAATATGATCAGGCTTTTGCGCAATTTGTCATTTTCCGCAAGCTGAGCGCCATAGCGCCAAACCACAAAGGCCACCACTGTAGCGAGGATCGGGGCAAACCAGGCCACATGCTCTTTCCATTCCATTCCAAAACTGTGCCATTCGGCCAGGTGTGGCACAGACAGCAAAAATGAGCGGGGATAGCTGGAAAGGTCCGTCAGGCCCTCTGGCGGCTTGGCCCGATACCAGGGGTACACAATATACGTGCCGGTAATTACGGTTAGCCAGGCCACAATTGCCATACCGATGGTTCCAATATTGAGCCGGTTTATGCGTTCATTGATACCGGCTATTGTAACCCATTCTGGTCGCAGGCTGTACAAGCCGGCCAATCCGCCGGCAAAAGCCAGCAAAAAGAGCGCGCCCAGAATCATACCGTGAATAACGGTCCAAAACTCCCTTGTTGTTAATGACATTGGGTAACACCTCCTTAATAGTTGATTCGGTTTTTGATAGAGTGTAACGACTCATTCACAGTCATACCATATCACGGTTTACATACCGAAAACAGAGAAGGTATCCCTATTTTTGATAGGGATACCTTCTCCAACCGGTTCCACATTCTGCACCACACCACCAACGACGGCGCGGCATGGATTACGCCATAGCAACCGGTACAGGCGTCTGCGGCGCTACCACCGCCGTTTCAGCGTGGGGTAGACCGGCCCATTTTAACGCCAGCGCGTTGATAGTGACGGTGATGGTACTGGCGGCCATCGCCAGAGCGGCCCATTCCGGCCGCAGCAGAATCCTCAGGCTGCTATACAGAATACCCGCCGCAATAGGGATAGTGATTATATTGTAAGCCTGCAATCCCAGTGCATGCCCTGCACGCACGGTTTCGCCGGAGGTTGCTTTGGGATTGTCGGCCAGGGCGATCAGCCCGGCCAGCTTGCCATCAGCGGCCACGTACGTTACGGTTTTGCCCTCGCCCGAAAGCCGGCTTACCTCAGGCTGCACCTCGGCTACCGCCGTGCCTTCACGGGCCATCATTTTGGCGTTACCAATGGCCAGCCGGTTGCTGTCAACCCGGGCCATGGGTGCTCCGAATCTTTTTCCAGCACGGCCACGCCGCTAAAAACAAAGGTTGCGCCCACTGATTTCTCCTTGCCGCATCCGGCGGCATGCAACAAACTTTTACAGTTCTGAAAACGGAACAACTTCAAGGTCAGGATAGTTGCTCAGGGCTGGGCGCAGATGGTGGCAGTGGCGTACATTAACCACCACCAGTACCCGCCCGGCCCCGGATCGCGTTGGGCCAGTTGCCGTGCCCGACAGCGATGATGGCCCGCGCCAAATCCGCAACGGATTCATCACGGGAGATACAGCTGGTGGCCCCGGTTCGCAGCAGCAGCAAAAGCTGGTCGAGGTCGTAGTCATCGACCAACACCTTTCTCTTCTCTTCTCAAATACACCTCCAGGTTTCCCAAAAACTCATCTTTGCAGCCCTGGGCGCAAAAGTAGAAGACTTGGCCGTTGTAGTCCGTACGGGCCGGCGCAGTTTCACGATCCACGGACATCCCGCATACCGGATCAACGGCCAGTTCAACCGTATCTTTGAATTCGCCATCTTCCAGCCACAGCACCCGGTCGGCAATTTCCTTAATGCGCTGATCGTGGCTAACAATGATGACACTGCGCTGTTCTTCTTTGGCAATCCGGCGCAGCAGGTGCATGGTTTCAAACCCGTGGTGGCTGTCTAAATTGGCGGTCGGCTCATCGGCCAGGATCAGATCGGGCTGGTTGACCAGCGCCCGGGCGATAGCCACCCGCTGCTTTTCGCCGCCGGACAGCTTTTCCGGCAGAAAGCTGAGCCGATGGCTCAACCCCAATTGTTCCAGCAAATCGCGAGCGCGCTGCCGGGCGGCTTTGCGAGACAGGCCAGCCAGTTGGCTGACAATCGCCACGTTGTCCAGCACCGGCAGCGCCCACGGCCCGCCGCCAACATCCGGCTCGTAGCCGATCATATAGGCCACTACTTTTTCATCGTGAATATCCAGAATGACAAATTGGGAGATGATGGGGATGACCTTCTCGATGCCGGGTACCCCGCGCGCCTGGTCGGCGGCGCTGGTCGGTAACAACAAACTGGCGCTGAGCAAGTTGGTAACGCCATCCTGGGCAATGATCAGGTCGGCGGGAGTGTGATCGGGATAAGCCGTGATTTGTACATCACATCACGCGTGATGTCAACACAGAAGGTTGATCAAGGGTTTGACATTCCGAATGCTCTTTCTATAATTGTCTTATTATCCGTAAGACTTTGTAGACAAGAAACATACGATGAGCATTGAAAATATCACCCTGTTTGCCGCCTTCTTTGCCGGACTGTTGTCCTTCATTTCGCCGTGTGTACTGCCGTTGATCCCGGTTTATCTGGGCTACCTGAGCGGCTCCACCATTGTGGGCGATGTTCCACCATCGCGCCGGCTGGTGTTCTCGCACGCCCTGCTGTTTGTGGGCGGCTTCACCTTTATTTTTGTGGTGGTTTTCGGCGTGCCGGCCGGCTTTTTGGGCGGAGTACTGGGGAAATTTGCCGACTATATGGTCTGGGTGGGCGGCCTGCTGATGGTGGTGTTTGGCCTGCACACGATGGGCGTCATCACCATTCCGTTGTTCAATATGCAGAAACGGCTGGAATACGGGCAGGACCAATCACCCAGCTACATCCGCAGCTTCATCATTGGTATGACCTTTGCCGCTGGTTGGACGCCCTGCATCGGGCCGCTGTTGGGGGCAATTTTAACGATGGCCATCCGGGGGCAAAACATCCCGCTGTCGATGTTTTACCTGTTTATTTACTCAATGGGGCTGGCTATCCCTTTCCTGGTCACGGCCTGGCTGCTGACCGCGGCCACCAACCGGCTGCGGTTGCTCAACCGCCACATGCAGCTAATCGAGCGGGTCAGCGGCGCATTTCTGATCATTGTCGGCGTGCTGCTGCTGACCGGCACCATGACCATTCTGAA